>CAWJPV010000012.1:0-195846 GCA_963844785.1 uncultured Acidobacteriaceae bacterium
ACGTGGCCATAGCTACAGAAATCGCCAGCTCCCCGGGCTTCGTTTTTGGCTGCATCCGTCGTAAATCACATAGATCGACAACCGCCATTGTGCAAACCTCTAGCAATCTATTATCAACATATCGAGTATCTTTAGCCGCAGTGCCAAGCTGCCGGGTAGCGAAGTAGATACGTTGATCTTCCGAAAATTGCAAAGGTAGTGTCATCATCAACCAGTCTCGCTATTCTGATAAAGATCCGCTACTGCGACAGTGCGGTACGCTCCGCACGCTCTAACCTGATTAACAGAGCCGCAGAGCCGGATACCTAGAGCAGTGATCTCAACCGGCGTGACACTGGCGCATCTCGAGGGGCGTAAATGGCTATACGCGATTTCCAGGAATCTCCATTCGACTCCTTCGTGACGAGACGCAGCTTGGTAAGCAGGCGAGCGGGGTCGCCTTTCGGGCCGAAGTGGACCCGTAAAAGGCATTCTTGGGCAGAGCTAGTCGACCTCGCATTCGATGCCGCGGGCGGGTTCTTGAAGCCTCTTCAAGTCCGGGCGGAAATCGAACACACCATGAGTGAGGTTGAAAAAATCAAACCGAGAGCCATCCTCGAGATAGGGACGCCCCGGTGGAACATTTCGAACTGCTCTCACGAGAAGAGGCGGGGCAATGACCATGGGTCGGTTAGGCCGCTAGGCGATAATAACTTCGCTCGCGAGGTATCCACTCTATGACCCAACTTCTGGAAGAGCTCGACTATGAGACAAAGGCAAGTAATATTTGGATATCCGCGCCCGAAATGGTGCCCTTTGTGCCAGCTGATTGTCGCCGCGTCCTTGACGTTGGCTGTGCCGACGGTACGTTTGGAGAAGCGTTAAAGAAGACCCGGGGGATTGAGGTCTGGGGGGTCGAGCCAACTAAGTCCGCTGCGGCCAAGGCAAAGGCGAAGCTTGACAGGGTCGTCGAGGGCCTATTCGGTCCTGGTATGGACTTACCTGCGTGCAGTTTTGATTGCATTCTCTTTAATGATGTCCTGGAGCATATGCTTGTTCCCGAATTAGCACTGCGTTATGCCCAGCAACTCTTGGTGCCTGGAGGTGTTGTCGTAGCCTCTATCCCCAACATTCGAAGCTTCCCGACTCTCTGGCGGCTCGTGTTTCATGCCAGCTGGGAATACCAGGACTCCGGCGTGCTGGACAGAACGCATCTTGTTTTTTTACTGAATCGAGCATTGTAGATATGTTCGAGCGCGAGGGATTCACGTTGGAGAAGGTTTCGGGTATCAATGCCTTCGCGGCGAACCCCAGCGTCAAGAGACGCCTGTGGCGGTTATATCGGTTAGCGAATGCTCTTTTTCTTAGCAAGTTTGACGATATGAAGTTTCAACAGTTCGCAGTCGTCGCGAAGCTTGGAAGCCCGCGTGAGAAGCTGCAATCCCTGTTCGCGTAGTGAGTGTGACCAGGAGGCGCGGGTGGAACATTTTTCTTTTCTCGCGGGCCCCCTGCGGCCAATGCTCTCCTAACTAGCCTTGACCTTCCGGCGGGTCGCTAGGGCGGGGGGATACTCCAATTGGAGAACCTGGATTGTTTCGTCGCCTTGCTTACCGGGTCAGTCCGCCCAATTCGTGAGGGCCAATTCCCATCCTGCATTGGCCCTGGAGCGTGTTTAGCAGGTCCTCGGAGGTACGCCCCTCGAACTGCTATAGATTGCTGGAGATATCACCCTACGAGGGGGTGAAAGCGGACTTCGATATGTACTCTGGCCTTGTTCGGGGTGGCTTGATTGTCTTTCATGACATAGCGCTGCACAAACCGGCAGCACGATTGCCATGTCGACAAGTTCTGGCCGAAGTGAGGAGTCGCTTTCCTCATTCCGAAATCATCCAAGACCCAGGCCAGGGCTGGGCGAGGATCGGGATACTGCGAAATTCGCCCGGGGAGCAAGACAAGGCTGCGAGCTAGATCGGGTGAGATAGCTTAATTCTGCCAGTTGCAGGTATCGAGCTTGCAGAGTGGAGATGCAATGGTCGAGATTGAAATGGCTGTTCTCTACTCGGCTCAGGGCAGCGAGACGCTGCGACCCGCCTGAGAACTTCGGAGGCCAAGCGTCGCTTCCGCCCATTCAACTGGGGAGCGCTCCAGAGGAAGAACGCGAACCATCGAGGCGTCGACGATGGCCTCCGAAGGAACTCGATCAGAGATCAAGACAAGGAAGTCCTGCAGCCTGTGCCTCGACCACGACCAAGCCCAGTCCTTCATACCGCGACGGGAAGACAAAGCAGTCCATCACGTTGGTCATGTAATCCGAGACCGCCGGCGTGTCCGGCACAAATGTAAAGCGATTTTGCAATCCCCGGCGATGAATCTCCGCCGTTACCTCTTCGCGCAACGGGCCATCCCCGATCAGCAGACAATGAACCTCAGGAGACAGGGCAACCGCGGCCTGCACCACCTCTACGAGAAAGCCATGATTCTTTTGCTCATGAAAGCGTCCCACGTGGCCGACGACAAACGCCTCTTCAGCAATGCCCAATCCGGCGCGCATCGCTGAATCCTTGGGCTTGGCGAAAGGCTTGCAATCCACGCCACAATAAAGAAGTTCCCAGCGCTTGTCCCTCTTCCATTGAGGTCCGAACATTGATTCGGCAGCCAGGATGCTGGTAGCAAATCCAAAATCCGCCAAAGCACGATATGCCTTCAGCACTCCGGCAACATAGGCGCGGTAAAGATATCCGCGGTCGTTCAGCAGCGGTCGCACATCATTATGGCTATGCACGATGGCTCTTGGTATGCCCGCGGCCCTCGCAAGCGCGAGCGTAAGCAGTCCGCTGAAGCTGCTTCCGTGGACATGCAATATGTCATAAGGTCCATGCTCTTTAACTAATCTATTGAAGTCCCGCGCATAGCGGACGGGGTTAGCGAAGTTCGAGCAAACCCATACTGGAATTCCCGCTTCCCGGAACGCAGAGGTAAAAGCTTCCTCCTCAGCTGTTCTTACAAGAATATGGTGTTCGCACTGCGAACGCTGACTGGGAAGGGTCTGAAATAGCCATTTCTCAATTCCGCCGCGCAAGAGGTGTCCAACACTATGCAGCACACGGACCTGGAGTGGCTGATGTCGCCAGGGCTTTAGTCATGACTGACCTCTCGATGCTCCACATAGGCCGGGCGGCGAGTCGCCCACCATCTGACGTCTAGTTTACTGGAAGCTCAAGCGGGGCGACACGCCGAGGTTAACGCTCTTTGTACCGACGCCATGCTTGTTTGGATAGTGTGTTCACTGGAGCCTCAGAATGGCGACGCAGTCGGTAGCGGTGAGCGCGATGTGTAAGCTCGGCGTGAGCTGCACGGTTTTGAGCGATCCGTCCGCATTGAAGGCAAGAAGCTGGGCGCTTTTGAAGACGCGGCTGGAGATGAACGTGAGCTTCTCAGGGTTCACCGGTGTCTCGACGTGCTTATTGACGTCGTAATTCTGCTCCTCCAGCCAAAAGGCTAAGTAGTAAGAGCCGTCATGCTTAGCCATGAGTAGATGATGGACATTGCTGGATGCGCCGGCAAGGGTAAACTGCAGGTTTTGCGGGAGCACCTTTGGGCCTGGATCGGCGAGCGTCGCGATCATGTTTTTCAGAGCGGTGAACGCCGGCTTTGGGGAGCCGTCCATTCGGGCAAGTCCAAAGTGGCCGGAATCGCCGGCAATCGCGCTGCCTTCATCGATCAATTCGTAAATGTAGGTGCGGCCCACTCCATGGAGCGCCTGCTCGAGGATCATACGCGGTGCATATTTGCCTTCGACGAGCTCGGGAATTCCCTGGGGATTGTCTGTATCGGTGATATATCCAGTCTCCGTCGTCCAAATCGGCTTCGCAGGCCACGCAGTCTGGCTGTTGTTGATGTTATAGGCGATGCTTCCGTATCCACCGTCACCCCAACCCGGTGTACCGGGGTTATGACCGCCAAAGTAGTTATGCAAGTTGGAAAGATCGAAGTACTGCTCCAGGCCTGCCACTTGCGCATAGGATGCCGTCTGGGTCAATGAAGGGCCGACGACCGGGAACTTCGAGGTTGTCGGATCGCCTTTCACGGCACCATAAAGCCGCGCGAACAAAGGCATTGAGGGTAGCGGCCCAGTGCGGGTCACCGCTAAGGTCGTATTCATTTGGAGCTTCATAACCTTCGAAAGCCCCGGGCACGCGACCAGGCCAACTTGTGAGCAATTCACTGCTCTGGTTCGGAGATGTGATGAAGAGGCACTTGATGCCCAGCCGGCCAAGCGCGATGTGCCGCTGATAATACTGCTGCCAAGTGGTATCGATCAGACCATCTCGCGTATGTCGCACGCCCAGGTCGGTCAGTAGGCTCTGAATCAGAGGAAAATTGCCATAGACCGTATTGTCATAATGCAGATGAATGTTCACGCCCACACTGTCGGCGATGGAATCGGCGCTGACCGGCGTTTCGCAGGCGCCCTTCGCGGGTTGGCAAGCGGCGGTCGCGGCAAAAAGAAGGGCTAAGGCCAACATCCTAAGTTGAATCTTACAACAGGGGATGCGCAGGACCTCAGAGATTCTATTGTCTAGTGGCTCTGGCCAGGCGACAGAGCAACCAGCGTTATCCGATCGGTGACCGAGATGGAAAGCGATTCGTTGGTGATCTGAGTCGATGAAGAGGTCATATTTCCGCTGTCGTCAAGGACATACGTGGTGGCTCCTCCGATTGGCGTGTTCGCACTGAGGGTCACGTTTTGCGGAGCAACATCGTAGGCCGTTGATGGATTGTCCGGATCGGCACTCTGCACAGCGAGCCAAATGGCCAGGTAGAAGGTGCCATCGCTCTTCTGCAGCAGAAGGTGATGCACGTTCTGCGTCTGTCCGGCCAGAGTGTAGTCGAGTTTGCCTGGCTGAGCGAAACTTGCGTCTTTGAGGAGCGACAGAACATTCTGGATCGCCGTATATGCCGGCCGGGGCGAGAAGCTGCCCGTCAGCAGGCCATAGTTACGACTACTGGAGTCGTCGATTAGCTCGTATAAAAATGTCCGGACGATACCGAGCCTCAGGCTTTCAAAAAGGGTTCTCAGCTCGTACCGCCCGATGATCGCATCCGACAGTCCTGTGCCGCTTGCATAGCCGGTCTCCGTAGAAACCACCGGCTCATTGACGCCGACCATTTGCGCCAGGCACATATCGAATTGCATCGAGCCATATCCACCACAGTTGTAGAAAGAGCTCCCGTAGGGGGCGGTTTCTGGATTGCGGTCGCCAAAATAGTCATGCGTGTTGCCGAAGTTGATCAACGAGCTGAGATTGCCTTGCGTGGCAAAGGAAGACACTTGTGATGAAGGAGGGCGCAATGATGGGCATCGCGGCCGTAGCTGGATTGCCGCGAACGGTATTGTGGAGCAACTGCATGAAAGTCAGAAGCGGGGCGCCGGCTTCCGCGTCATCTTCATTTGGGCCCTCAAATTCGGCAGTCGCATCCGGTGCATTTGCATAGGCGCTGTTGATGATGCTGGCGGAGTTATTGAAATCCATGAGCCAATCCGCCTTAATTCCCGCCTTGCCCAACATCTCGGCATTTTCATACTGGAAGCTTGGAGCGTATTGGTTCAACCCATCGCGATAGTGCTTGACCCCCAGGTTGATCATGGACTGCATGATCTGCGGAAATTGCGACGCGTAGACCGTATTGCCATACGCCAGATGTACATTCACCCCAACTGAGTCAGTGAATTGGAAATTGGTGAGTGCCTGCTCCCCGGTAACCGACTGCAGAAGCACATTGGTTGTGGCGGAAGCAGTGCCGCCGCCCTGCTGGTCAACGGTGCACGTCACGGTGACGATGCCCGCCGATGCTCCCGAAGTCTCCAGGTTTGCAGTCGTGCCCGTTCCGCTGATCGACCCGGCAGATGCGCTATAGCTGTAGGTCAACGGGAGATTTTGTGGGCTGCTGGCCGGCAGCAGTGATGACCGCAGTGCCGCCTTGATTGATGATCGATGGATTGGCCGAGCAGCTGATGGTTGGCGGGGCCGACTCAACCGCGTTTACGGTGACAGCCGTTGTGGCGGAGGCGGATCGCCCCTGATCGTCGGCCACTTTGCACGTCACCGTGATGGTGCCTGCAGCCGCACCACTCGTGTTCAACGTCGCTGTATTTCCGTTACCGGAAATCGTTCCGGAAGAAGCGCTCCAGCTGTAGGTCAGAGGCCGGCCTTCAGGGCTGCTCGCCACTGCGGTAATGGTTGCAATTCCGCCCAGCGTCACGGCCTTGGGGTTGGCGAACAGCTGATGGTTGGCGGGGAGGACACAGGGGCGTTGACAGTGACGGCGGTCGTTGCCGACGCGGTTAGTCCCTGGTTGTCGGCGACTTTGCAGGTTACCGTAATAGTGCCTGCAGGCGCACCGTGGTGTTCAGTGTCGCGACATTTCCGTTGCCGGAAATCGTACCGGAAGAAGCGCTCCAGCTGTAGGTGAGAGGGCGGCCTTCGGGGCTGCTTGCTACGGCGGTGATGGCTACGCTGCCGCCCAGCGTCACGGCCGCCGGATTGGCCGAGCAACTGACCGTTGGCGGCTGTGACCGCGGCGGCCTGAACGGCTACCGTGGTTGTGGATGAAGCTGCATTGCCTTTCGTGTCCACCACTTTGCAGGTGACGGTGATGCTTCCTGCAGTGCCCTGGGTGTTCAGCGTGGCCGAGGCTCCCTGACTCGCTACAGAGCCCGCCGTGGCGCCGTAGCTGTAGGAGAGAGGGAGCCCGAGCGGGCTCATAGCCTTGGCCGCGATTTGGACACTACTGCCGGACATAACGCTGGTTGGAGTAGCTGTGCAAGTGATGATGGGGACGGAGGACTCCGCAGGGCTCTTAGCTGCGGTGGAATTGTAAGAGACGCCACAGCCTGCGATGGCCCAGATCGCCGGTGCGATTACAGACAGGACGAGAAGTGCGATGCCTGCTTTTGAAAATGCGACCGGTTTCATGAACAAATCCCGTCCGCGTGGATGCGCGCGCAAAGTTGCCTCTAACGACGATTCAACCTCGGCAAGGAAAGGCTTACTACAAAGCGCACAAGAGCCCAAGCCGAGGGACAGACGTATCGCAAACCACTCCGACAGGGATGTCTTCAAGATTGCCGGTAAAATACGAAACAGTCAAGGTTACGATACGTCAGGTGGCTGCTTGAGAACGAAAATACACGGTCGGGATGGTAAAAATTCCTCGGCGTGCCAGGCGGCCTGCTTCGATCTGTCATTGCGAGATCATGGCAGGGTCTCAATGAGGCTTAAGCATAGCCGGCGCACAACCCGGATTTCCTGTGACCGCTGCGCTGGACGCGACCGCGTATACGGCTTTCGTTAAGGAAAGCCGCAAGAAGCGCGCCGGAGCCACAAGCTGCACAGGAAATCCGGGGAAGCGCGTGAAGACAGTCGAGAGCTATTCACGGAGCGCTAAAGCGCTCCTCCCCCGCATAAATGCGGGGGCCACGACCAATTGGATGAGTCGTCTAGTTGCTCTGGCCAGGCGACAGAGCAATGAGCGTTATCCGATCGGTGACCACAATGGGAAGGGATCCATTCGTGAGCTCGGTCGATGAAGATGTCAGATTTCCGCTGTCGTCAAGGACATAGGCTGTGGATCCTGCAATTGGGGTGTTCGTGCTGAGGGTCACGTTTTGTGGAGGAACATTGTAGGCCGTTGATGGGTTATCGGGATCGGCGCTCTGCACAGCGAGCCAAATCGCAAGGTAGAAGGTGCCGTTGCTCTTCTGCAGTAAAAGGTGGTTCACGTTCTGTGTCTGTCCGGCCAGGGTGTAGTTGAGTTTGCCTGGTTGAGGGAAGCTTACGTCTTTGAGGAGGGCCAAAACATTCTCAATCGCCGTGTATGCCGGCCGGGGAGAGAAGGCGCCCGTCAGCAGCCCCCAGTTACCACTGGGATCGTCGATCAACTCGTATAAATATGTCTTGCTCATACCGAGGCTGAGGCTTTCGAAAAGCGTCCTCAACTCGTACCGCCCAATGATCGCGTCCGAGAGCCCCGCGCCGCTTTCATAGCCGGTTTCTGTAGAAACCACCGGTTCATTGACTCCGACCATCTCAGCCAGGCACATATCGAACTGCATCGAGCCGTATCCACCACAATTGTAGAAACGCGCCCCCGTAAGGGGCGGTTTCTGGATTGCGGGTGCCAAAATAGTCATGCGTGTTGCCATAGTTGATCAACGAACTGAGATTGCCTTGCGTCGCATACGAAGACACTTGTATGAAGGAGGGCGCGATGATGGGCATTGCGGCCGTAGCAGGATTCGCGCGAACCGTATTTTGAAGCAACTGCATGAAAGCCAGAAGCGGGGCTCCGGCTTCCGCGTCATCTTCGTTTGGGCCCTCGAAACCGGCGGTTGCATCCGGTGCATTTGCATAGGCGCTGTTGATGATGCTGGCGGAGTTATTGAAGTCCATGAGCCAGTCCGCCTTGATTCCCGCCTTGCCCAACATCTCGGCGTTCTGGTACTGAAAAGGCTGGGCGTATTGGTTTAATCCATCGCGATAATGCGTGACCCCGAGGGTGAGCATCGACGCCATGATTTGCGGAAATTGCGACACGTATACCGTATTGTCATACGCCAGATGTACATTCACCCCAACTGAGTCGGTGAATTGGAAATTGGTAAGTGCCTGCTCCCCGGTAATCGACTGCAGGAGCACATTGGTTGTGGCGGAAGCCGTGCCGCCGCCTTGCTGGTCAACGGTGCAGGTCACGGTGACTATGCCCGCGGATGCTCCCGTAGTCTCCAGAGTTGCAGTCGTGCCCGCTCCGCTGATCGATCCGGCAGATGCGCTATAGCTATAAGTCAAGGGAAGGTTTTGTGGGCTGCTGCCGGTGGCCGTGATGACCGTAGTCCCGCCTTGATTGATGATCGATGGATTGGCTGAGCAGCTGGCGTTCGGCGGGGATGGCACGACCGTAGCCGGGGCGTTGCTCACCGTCACTGACCAGGGAGACGCAACCAGGGTACCGACCGTGCCTTCCATATTTACCGGTCCTGCGCCTAACGCCGTCGCGTGGCCTAAACTGCTGATCTTGGCCACTGCATGATTGGTGGTGTTCCATGCTGTTACCACGTTACCCTGCGCATCAGGCAGAGTGGCCGTGGAGCCGTCTGAATAGATGCCGTAGGCGATGATTTGTAAGGTGCTCCCGGTCACCATGGTGTTTGCATTTGCGTTGGTTCCCAAATGGGCGCTGACGAGAGTTGGTGCATTCGTAGGAACAGGCGCTTTGGTCACCGTCACTGACCAGGGAGAAGCAGTCAGGGTACCGACCGCGGCTTCGATACTTACCGTTCCGGCAGCCAGCGACGTAACGTGTCCTAAACTGCTGATCTTAGCTACTGCGTGGTTGGTGGTATTCCATGCCGTTACTACGTTACCCTGCGCATCGGGTAGAGCGCCTGTGGAGCCGTCGGAGTAGATGCCGTAGGCGATGATTTGTAATGTGGCCCCCGCCACCAGCGTATTTGCTCCCCCCTTGGTTCCCAGGTATGCACTGACCAGGGTTGGCGCACTGGTTGCAGCAGCAGGGGAGGAAGCCAAGGAAGAGAAGACCATGGCTTGACTCAGAAGAAGGAGGGCGAAGAGTTTATTCATTTTTCTGCTTCCGTGATGAGAAGTGTCGATAAGAGCCTGTGGTATGGGGGCTCTGCCGCGGACATCGAGTTGGCGCGGGAGCATGATGTGCCCGGGACGATCCTGCC
The DNA here is from genome assembly GCA_963844785.1 of uncultured Acidobacteriaceae bacterium. Classification (GTDB taxonomy): domain Bacteria; phylum Acidobacteriota; class Terriglobia; order Terriglobales; family Acidobacteriaceae; genus PALSA-350. The sequence goes on from CAWJPV010000012.1 coordinate 9,728, forward strand.
AGGGGGGTTCGCGAGGCCACATCGCTCTCGGCTTTTTTAGCGTCGCGCTTCTTGAGAAGGGCCGCTATTACATAGGGTGTGCATTACTCATGTAATGGCGGGAAATGCGTGGAGATGATTAGTTGTAAAAGGGGTGTGGGATTGGATGGACAGAGAAAGAGCAGGTCCCCGTTCGACTTCGCTCCCACGGCGCGCTCCGCGGCAGGCTCCACGGCAGGCTCCACGGCAGGCGGGGCAGGCAGATCATCTTCGGGGGATTGTCCCAGCCCTTCCGAGTCTGTGTGAGAGCTTGTATCCACAGGTGATGTAAGGGCTATTCTCAGCCGTCCCTGCGGGACTTGATTTGGTGAGGGTAGTTCCACACAGACCCTTCCGGGCTGGGCTGACGTTTTGGCACCGGCCCCGTTCGGAGCTCCACGGCAGGCGGGACAGGCGGGACAGGCGGGACAGGCTCTCCGGACCTCGCGTCCATGGCGATTTTTTACGGTGTCAATTCTTTCTCAACTTGCAACAGGCAAGCCGACCGGGCACGCGGCACACCGGGACAGGCGGGATGACAAAGGGGGGAGTGGGGTTTTCATGGGGAATTAGCTAGTGGCTAAAAAAGCGCTCATTCCCCGGCGGGGCTCTTTTTGTGGTGGGCCCACCAGGACTTGAACCTGGAACCAACGGATTATGAGTCCGCTGCTCTAACCAATTGAGCTATAGGCCCCCTCACCTCGAAAGTATAGACGTAGCAGCGCTTATACCAAAATTTCTCGGAGCGCATCCAATCACGCGGCATGGCTTCCAATGCAACCATCGCACCGGAGAAAAAAAAGAGCGTGCGCGCGCTCGAAGCCACAAACTTCTTTCTCGCCGATGTGCAGACCGGACTTGGCCCCTTTCTCGCGGCCTATCTCGCCGGGGCCGGATGGAAGCCAGGACGCGTCGGTACGGCACTGACGATGGGGGGCATCATTACGGTGATGCTGCAGGCTCCAGCCGGGGCAATCGTCGACCAGGTGAGGTCGAAGAGGTTGATCCTGGTGGTTGCCTCTGCTGTGCTTGCTGCCGGGGCCGTGCTGCTGAGCCTGACAGCCGCTCCCTGGGCGGTGTATTCCGCTCAAGCGCTCATCGGAGGAGCAGGGCCGTTCCTTGGTCCGACACTCGCAGCCGTGACCATGGGAGTGGTCGGGGTTACGTGCTTCGATCGTCAGTTTGGGAAGAATCAGTCGTTTAACTCCGCTGGGAACGTCTTCTGCGCGCTTCTGATCGCCGGTGTTAGTCACCTATTCGGGAATCGCGCCATCTTTGTCACTGCGGCCGTGCTGACCGTCCCTACCATCCTGGCCGTGCTGGCCATCAAGGGCAACGACATCGATTATGATCTTGCACGGGGAGGATGCCGGCAGGCCGAGGGCAAAGAGCAGCCCGCTCGAGCCTCCGTGATAAAAACACTGCTTGGAGACCGTGTCCTGTTGGTGTTTGTTGTGTGCGCCTTCTTTTTTCATTTTGCCAATGCGGCCATGCTGCCTCAGCTTGGTGAAATGCTCTCCCATGGCGAGCGAGGGTCGGCAGCTCCATTTATGTCCGCGTGCATCATCGTTACCCAGGTGGTCATTATGTGCTCTGCCCATGCGGTTGGCCGATTTGCGAATGTGCACGGCCGTAAGCCGCTGCTGATGGTGGGATTCGGCGTGCTCCCAGTGCGAGCGATTCTTTATACGCTTACCCACAACAGCGCAGGCCTGATAGCTATTCAGTTTCTCGATGGTGTCGCGAATGCGATTTTTGTCGTGGTCTCGATTCTTGTGGTCGCCGATCGAACCCGCGCTACAGGGCGCTTCAACCTGATGCAAGGCGCTCTGGCAACGGCAGTGGGACTTGGTGCGGCTCTCAGTACGTCGTTTGGCGGGAAATTGATTCAGTATTACAGCTATCGCATCTCTTTTCTGGCTCTGGGAGCAATCGCCGGGCTCGCGTTTGTGTTGCTGTGGTTTGCTGTTCCGGAGACGCTGCGGGCTGGTGACCAACCGGATGGCGACCCATCTTCCCCGGCATTCACCCAGGAGCTTCCAGCTTGAACGGAAAGAAGTGGTAGCAATCGCGCATATTCTTCTACCTCTGATTGTCGCGGTCAGCATCGTGCTCATGCTGACGCGACCGCGTGGAATTGCGGAGGTTTGGTGGATCTCTGGCGGAGCGCTGTTGCTGATTGCATTGCGGCTGGTACCGCTTAAGCTCGCAGGCCAGGCGGTCGCTAAAGGCACGGACGTTTACCTGTTTCTGACCGGCATGATGCTGGTGAGCGAGTTGGCGCGGGAGCAGGGGGTGTTCGATTGGGTGGCGTCGGCCGCGGTGCGCGGCGCACAGGGCAGCTGCTCGCGATTGTTCTTGCTGGTGTATAGCGCGGGGACCCTGGTGACGATATTCATGTCGAACGATGCCACGGCGGTGGTGTTGACCCCGGCGATTCTGGCGGCGGTTCGCAAGGCAAAGGTGAGGCCGCTGCCTTATTTGTTTGTGTGTGCGCTGATCGCGAATGCGGCGAGCTTTGTGCTGCCGATCTCTAACCCTGCGAACCTGGTGGTGTTCCACAACGGAATGCCTCCGCTGGGGCGATGGCTGGCCGACTTTGGGGTGCCGTCGCTGCTGTCAATTGTGGTGACGTTTGCGGTGCTGCGGATTCTGTTTCGGGAGGAACTGTGCGACAAGATTGAATGTGAGGTGGAGGATGCGAAGCTGAGTGGGAATGGCAAACTCGTGCTCGCAGGGCTGGCACTGATGATTGCGGTTCTGCTTACGGCTTCGGCGATGAAAAAAGACCTGGGCTTGCCGACGTGCCTGGCGGCGGTGCTGATCACGGCGGTGGTTTCGATCAGGTCTGTTTCGAGCGAGTGCAGGAGCAGTCTTGTGCGGCTCGCGCGCGAGATTAGCTGGGGCACGCTGCTGCTGGTAGCGGGATTGTTTGTTATGGTCGATGCGGTCGAGAGCCAGGGCGCGCTGAAGCTGACCCAGCAGTGGCTGATGTGGGCGGTCGGGTTGGGACCCAATGCCGGCACTTTGGTGGTGGGATTTGTGGTGGGGGTTGCGAACAATATGGTGAATAACCTGCCGCTCGGATTGATTGCGGGGGCGACGATACACGCAGCGCAGGTGCAAGGAGTGATTGCGCATGCAGTGCTGATTGGGGTGGACCTGGGACCGAACCTCTCAGTAACCGGATCGCTGGCGACGATTCTCTGGCTGCTGGCGGTGCGCAAGGATTCTTCGCGGGATGCAGATGGGGAGAAGCTCGATGTTAGTTTTTGGGGGTTTTTAAAGGTGGGTGTGGTGGCTATGCCGGTGGCGCTGCTTGCGGCTCTTGGCGGGGTGTTGTTGATGCAGCGGATCTAAGTGTAAGTGGCTGTGTGAGAACTATCGGGTTGGCCATGGATGATTGCCATAGCATTCGCGTGTGGTCCAGTTCACCCAGGACTTCATCCTGGGGCATTTTCAGCCGTCCCTACGGGACTACTCGTTGGCGCACTGCTAACCCAGGACTTACGTCCTGGGCTACTCTCAGCCGTCCCTACGGGACTGATCGCGGTGGATAACCCTACCCTGGAATGCGTCCCGGGTAGCTCTCAGCCGTCCCCGTTCGAGAAGCTCCCACGGCGCGCCGAGGGCAGGCAGGGCAGGTTCTATCGGACTCAATTTAGAGGAGTAGTTCTCACGCAGACTCTATAAGCCCCTCCAGCTTCAGCAGTTACCCAAAAGCGGCCCTGGCCTAGCCGGAACAGCTATCCTGCTGCAATTTTCCTCTGCTTGAATACCCGGTTAATGGCGTAATATGTCGCATGGCACACATCGGCGAATGGCACGATTTCAATCCCGCAGATCGAAGCACATATCCGAAGGTCAATTCACCTATACAGGTTCGGGATGCTACCGGGGGAAGGTCCGAAGGAGATTTTCTTAAACTGGTTTCAAATGCCCGACAACTCCTGAAGCCTAAAATCGTTGGCTGGCGGTATATCAAAGATAAAGCTATCAACTAGTAGAGCAGCCCTGCTTTACTCTGGCGGAGGTTGAATGCCTTCTGCCTTGAGCGCGCGGTCGATTGCGGGCCATAACTCATCTACCGGACGTGCTCCGCTTTGTAGGCGTTCTCCATTGACGAACATTTGAGGGGTCGCGCTGATGCCTAGCGAGTCTCCTAGTTTGAGGGACGACCTCACTATGGTTTCATCCTGCTTCTTCAGGCATATGCCAAGTTTTGCCTCGTCGACTTTATTCTCCGCACCGAAGGTGCCTGCGATGTGGTCGAGCGCCAGGAATGACTTGGCGGGCTCAAAGCGGGCGCCGGTGATGTCTTGCCCGTGCGCATGCACAAAATCGACATAGGCCCAGTAGGCCTTCGCGTTCAGATCGGCAAGGCAATCGGCATTGACGGCAGCATGCATCGCCCATGGATGAATTTGTTCGATGGGGTAGTCTTTGTACACGATCTTGATTAGCCCCTTGTAGTGTTCCATCGTCGCGACGGAAAGTTCGCTGTTCAACCGCGCGCAGTAAGGGCACTGGAGATCGTCGAAATTGATGATCTCTACCTTGGCCGCCTCGTCGCCTCGGATGGGCCGGCCATCCACTTGAATGAGGAGGGCTGGGTCTTTGCTGATATCAAACTTGTCCAGACGGGCGAGCGTGTTGCAGTCCTTGGAGATGAGAAAGTTTACGGTTGTCTGTTTGCCGCCATTCGCAAATGTAACCGGCAGGATGTCGTAACCGGGGAAATCACTCCGGGTCTTGTCACCGAAAATAAGCTCGTAACCCGACGGCACGGAAAACTGTGAGCGGATGAGGACTTCCACCCGGCGGTTGACGGAGGAGGCGCTGATTGGAGCCTGGGCATAGCACATGGATGCCAATGACCAATAAGGAAATGCTTGCAAAGAGACGAAAAGGAGACAAATCAGCACCCCTCTCTGAATTTCCAACTGTGAATGATTTTATGCGAGGCGTTCTATTCGTGATCCAGGCTTCTGCATCCAATACACGGAAGGGAAAGAGACAACATGAGAAGAGCGTTGGTTTGGGGAACAGTGGTTGCTGGAGCGGTGGCGGCTTACCTGATGTATCGTCGTGGCGAGTCACTGGGTGTGATCGCAGCGCATACGGTGACCAACCCTGTAGGGTCGTTGGTGACGGAATTGAAAACAGCTTCCAGCTAAGCTGGGCTAAAAATTGATGTAGAGCGGACTGCTTATCAACTCGCTGGCGCCACCGGCGTCACGCACTTCTAAACGCAGCCAGTGTTGGCCGGCGGTTACGGTGACTGTAGTTGTGCAGTCAGTGCCTTCCACAGGCAGGGGTGGATTGGAGTCTTCACCGTCGAGTATCAGGTGAACCATCGAGCCCTTGGCCGCAATGGTGTGAATATGCACGGAAAGCGTAGCCCCGGCCGCGGCATGGAGGGTTCCACCCATCTTTGCGGAAACGCCGGCCGCTTCGGCGGTGAAGTCCAGCATCTTGTCTCGCGAGCCAGTCAGATCGATAAAGGTGCGGCCGGCGCGAATGCCATTGAGGATTGCGGGCACTGACAGCTCATCGGCTTCGATGGCAGTGACCGGCCAACCAATGGCCGCCGTTTCGCCTGGGGGAATGGTCGCATTGTGATTGTCGCTGCCGCCTACCGCCGCCAGCCGATGGCCTGCGCGCAGTTGGGAATCCCAGTACTTGGCACTGGAGAGCATGGGCTTGCCGTTGTTGATCACTTCCACGGCGCTGAAGAGGCTCATGTCGGTGCCGTTGGTTAGCGTCCAGCGGCAGCCCATGCAGGCTTCCCCTTCAGCCGACTCGGCATGGTTCACGGAGGCAATGCCGCCCTTGGAGCGGGCGTCGCGCAGCACGGTGTTCACATCGAGGGTGCCTTTGGTTATCCGCCAGTCCATGAATTGGGTTACGCCGAAGACGTTGAAGTGCCCGTGAAAGGTGGTCATCTCGCGACCTGGAATCAGCAGCAGATGATCGAAGAAGGGTTGCAGCTCGCGCATTTGATCGTACTGCGAGTCTGTGTTGTGGTCGGTGATGGCGATGAAGTCTAAACTGCGCGAAGCCGCTGCCTGCACGGTGAGAAAGAGAGGGCAGGGCACTTGACGGCCGCTTTGGCTCTTGCAGCTGCCATCACTGTGACCGGTGTGCATGTGGAGATCGCCGCGATACCAACGTGTGCCAATGGCGAGCGGCTGCGCGGTGAAGCTCGAATCTTCTGCGCGGGCGTTGAAGCGTATCTCCGCTGTGTAGTGTGAGACGACCCCCGGACGCATGTTGGGCACGGAGATCAATAGCCGCCACTGCCCGGCGGGGATCGCTCCCGGAAGATACGAGGGTGTGGCGTCTGTCTCACTTATCGTGAAGTGGCTCTTGTTTCCTCCGCTGGCACCGCGAAAGCGCTGCGGGTCGGCGATGCCGAGGTCAAGAGTGGCGCGCTGATCTTTGGCGGTGTATTGAAAGTCGACGCTGATGCGGTGGATGCCGGCAGGTACTGCGAAGGGGATTTCGAAGTAGGTCTGGTTCTGGTCGCCCTTTACGTCGCCGGCGAGCACCAGGTTTGCGGGCATGTCTTCGCTGGCTTGCTGAGCTATAGCCCAGGGTGCGAGCGCAAGAGCAAGAAGAACGAAGTACGCACTGCATCGCTTCACTAGGTGCAAATCCATCTAGTCGGAAATTGTAACAATCTTTGGTGCCCCATCCTTAGGCTCAATCGGCGGCCCAGATGGCGCGAATGGTCTCTTCATCTCCCATGCCATTGGGCACGGCAGCGCTTGGATTATTGGCGTGATACCAGCGCGTTCCAGCGGCGTGAGGTCCATTGGTGATCCCTCGGCTGCCGGGCATTTCGAGGTAGCCGTTGGGGTCGGTTGTCCGCACCCAATGCCAGGCATAGCGCAGCCAGTCGGCGCGATATTGCTTGTTCTGGTGGGCAAACCACGTGATCTCGTCGTAGCCCCACACCCAATTGAATTGGCCGCCGTCGGCCTTGGCCTGTCCGGGTTGTTTGCTCACACCGTAGTTGTCGAACTCGACGAGATAGGGCAGGTGGTCGCACGTCCAGCCGCTAGGGGCGATGCCGCCCTTGCTCCGGTTGTAAATGCCGTCGGAAAATCCTAGTTTGAGGATCGCCTCCTGCGGCTTATCGGGAACTTCCATGATCCGGAGCGGGAAGGCATGGAAATCGAGCAGCAGGTGTCCATCTCTGACCAGTCCGCCGCCAGGTACATGCGCATCGCATAGCAACATGTGTCTGCGAGCGTGGGTCGCTGCATAGGCCCGGGCCAGCGTTAAAACCTGCGACCAGTTTGTCAAATCGGGATCGTTGCCGTTCATGATCTCGACCTGCCCGTAGTGAATAGCCTCAAAGCCTGCATCGATAAACGACCTTGCCAGAAAATAGAAATAGAGCTTTGTCTCCGGCCGGCTCACGTCCGGTACGGAGGAACCAGGTCCCCACTGGTCCACACGGCGGCCGTCGGGATAAAGCATGTCGGCGTAGCGGAAATTCCTCTGTTCTACCGGCTGACCCAATGCGGCAAAGGCCCAGCCGGGCACTGCAAGCTGTTCCACCTGCGTGGTCACGATCTCGAAGATGCAGGCTTCGAGAATCATCTCCGGATCAGCCTTGACGGCCGCAGGAACCTGCTGATTCGCCTTTTCGAGATTGCTCAACAATCCCGCCTCTCCGCCCCATAAGCAGAGACTTCGTCCAATGAACTTTGCACCGATGGTAGTGAGCATGCGAAGGTCGTCATCAAGGTCGCCCCGGCCGGCAAACAGGCTCTGCATGGTGATTGATCGGGAGAGACAATTATCCAAGACATTTCGCGAAATGGTTCGCTCGAAAGAATAGTCGCGAATCGGTGTGGCGAAGGAAAGGGAACTGGATGCATCTGCCAAGGCTAGGAGCGATGCGGCAAGCGACGAGGTCAAGAATCTGCGTCTTTCCAAGAATCCTCCTGGAGAAAGAAACTGTCTTAGGATTAGACGGGGCGGAAACGCGTCGCGTCTTTTGCTCCCATGGCCGCGATCAGGTATCATCTCGCCTTCCGGCCTCAATTTACCGAGCCGGGCTGGATGGAAAAGGGAAGGGCCAACATGTCAGAAGCGAATTGCGATATCGGATTGATTGGATTGGCGGTGATGGGCCAAAACCTGGTGCTGAATATGAACGACCATGGGTACAAGGTCGCCGTATTCAACCGTACCGTCTCCAAGGTGGACGATTTTATCGAGAATGAGGCCAAGGGAACGCAGGTGGCGGGGGCACACTCCATCGAAGAGATGTGCGGGCTGCTTAAGAAGCCGCGGCGCGTGATGATCATGGTGAAGGCCGGTGAGGTGGTCGATCAGACCATCGAACAGGTGCTTCCTTATCTGGAGAAGGGCGACATCCTCATCGATGGTGGCAACTCGTTGTACACCGACTCGACCCGGCGCACCAAAGACCTGGCGGCCAAAGGCATTCTGTTTATCGGGACCGGCGTTTCGGGCGGCGAAGAGGGTGCGCGCTTCGGCCCGTCGATTATGCCCGGGGGGAATAAAGAAGCTTGGCCGCATGTGAAGGATATTTTCCAGGCCATCGCGGCCAAGGTGGAGGATGGGACTCCGTGCTGCGACTGGGTCGGAGAAGACGGCGCGGGCCATTACGTCAAGATGGTGCACAACGGCATCGAGTACGGCGACATGCAGTTGATTGGCGAGGCGTACCAGTTGTTGAAGGACGGGCTGGGCCTCACTGCCGATGAGCTTGCCGAAGTCTTTACCGAGTGGAATAAGGGCGAGCTGGACAGCTTCCTGATCGATATCTCGGCCACCATCTTCGCCAAGAAGGATGACGATGGCGAGCCGATGGTGGACAAGATTCTCGATGCCGCTGGACAGAAGGGCACGGGCAAATGGACCGCGATCTCAGCGCTCGACCTGGGCCAGCCGGTGACGTTGATTGGCGAGAGTGTCTTTGCCCGCTGCCTCTCCGCTTTGAAGAGTGAGCGCGTCGCAGCGACCAAGGTGCTGAAGGGACCACGCAAGCGCAAGGTGGTGAATGGAAAGAAAGAATTCATTGAGGAAGTGCGGCTGGCTCTCTATTGCTCCAAGATCGTGAGCTATGCGCAGGGCTACATGTTGCTGCGCGCGGCAGAGAAGGACCAGGGCTGGAACCTGAATATGGGCGGCGTGGCGCTGATGTGGCGCGGCGGCTGCATCATCCGCAGTATTTTTCTGGGCGACATCAAGGCGGCTTTCGATCGCGACCCGAAGCTGCAGAACTTGCTGTTGGATAAATTTTTCTCGACCGCGATGAACAAGTACCATCCGTCGTGGCGGAGGGCGATCATCTACGGGACCAGGATCGGCGTGCCAATGCCGGCGTTTTCAACGGCGTTGGCGTTTTACGACGGCTATCGCACAGCGCGGCTGCCGGCGAATCTGTTGCAGGCGCAACGAGACTTCTTTGGCGCGCATACCTATGAGCGGGTCGACAAGCCTCGCGGCGAGTTCTTCCATACCAACTGGACCGGCCGCGGGGGCCGGGTGTCCTCTTCAACCTACAACGCCTAGTTTAGTGTGGCGCGGTCGCGGCAGGCGGGGCCTGCTGCGGCTGTTGTCCGTTGGCTGGTTGGCCGTTCGGTTGGGGCTGTCCATTATTGTTGGTTACATCCTGCCCTTCGAAGATCAGCTTGACCGTCGAACGGAATTGCTTGTAATCGGTGTAACGCACAATCTGCCGAATGCGGACATCCTGGGCCATGTACCCGGAGCCGCCCGAAAAATGGAGCTCGGCATCGGCCTTGGTGTAGACCGGGAACCAATACTTGCCATCCACCTGCTCGCGGTAGGTGGTAAAGGGAGGCGAAAGATCCTCGTGTCCCTTGCGCATATCATCGGGAACGTTCTTCGCGCTGGTGATCACAATCTGGAGATCCTTCTGGTCAACCCAGATGCGTCCTTTTAAGTAGCGCTTGCCCTTCTCCATCACCTTGGGCGCCACGTCAAAAACGTAGCAATCTACCTCGTCTACCTTCTGGCGGCCCACGTAGGTCAGGTTGTATTGGCCCACGTCCTCAGTCGTCAATACAAAGGGCAGGCGCTGCTCAATATCCGAAACGTCGGCCGGGCTCATTTGAATGCGTTCCAGCGTGTTTTGCGGCGCGAAGGTCACGTGCTCCGACTTGCGGCCTTGGTTGTCGAAGGTAATCTGTACTACTTGCCGGTATTCGCCATCTACCTTGCCGTCATCGTTGATGGTTTGTATGCGCACATCGCGCTGATAGGTGTAGTTGCCCAAAGCGACCCGGAACTCGCTCTCCTTGGCCGCAAACTGCTTTACAATCTGGTCCGGCGGCGTGGACGGAGCACTGGTGTCCATGGGGCCAAAGCCGGAGTCGGGCTGGTCTTTGGATTGGGCCAGCAATGGCGCAAGGGGCACAAGCGCTAATAGAATCAGCAACTTCACCAAACCTTTACCCACGGCATTACCTCCCATTCGGTCTGCGGACATAGCTGTATTATGCGCCTTGCGGCACACTCTCTGTAATAGACGCAGCTGGCCCGCAAGAGGGCTAATCCGGCCCATCGCCCAGGGTTGCGCGGAGTTGCCCATGCGCTGCATCCAGCTTTTGCATAGCCTGGTCGCGGTTGATTCCCAGCTTTTGCATTACGATTGCTACCCGCACCGCGCCCGCCTCGTCCAGCAGTGCCTCGGCCTGCACCTCGTCGACCCCGGTCGCCGCCGCAATGATCCGTATGGCACGGTTTCTCAGCTTTTCATTGGTCGGCTGCACGTTGACCATCAGGTTGCCGTAGACCATGCCGGTGCGGATCATGGCGCCGGTGCTCAACATATTCAGCACCAGCTTGGTGGCCGTGCCGGCGCGCATGCGGGTGGAACCGGTAATCACCTCGGGGCCTACCGCCGGAGTGATGGCGATCTTTGCCCGGCACTCCACTTCTGATCCTGGGACGCAGCTCAGGCCTATGGTGAGGGCGCCCAGTTGGTTGGCGTAAAGCATGCCGCCCACCACATAAGGGGTGCGTCCGCTGGCGGCGATTCCTACCAGCGTGTCTCCAGCCCCCAAGCCGTGGGCCTTCAGGTCCTCTGCGCCCTGCCGGGCATCGTCTTCCGCGCCCTCGATGGAATGGCGCAGGGCATGGTCGCCGCCGGCAATCAGGCCCACTACCAACCCGGGATCTACGTTAAAGGTTGGTGGGCACTCCGAGGCATCCAGCACGCCGAGCCGCCCGGAGGTGCCTGCTCCCGTATAAAAAAGGCGGCCGCCCCGCTCCAGACGCTCCGTAATCCCATCCACAGCCTGCGCAATCCGGGCAATCTCGGCGTGGACAGCATCGGCGACGGAGCGATCGGCGGCGTTGATTACCTCCAGCATTTCGCGCGTGGAAAGCTGGTCGATGCGGGCCGAATCAGGATTGCGCGTCTCTGTTAACAGGTGTTCAAACTTCATGTAGGGATTCCCTTTGAGTCTGAGTCTAGCTGGGGAGCGCGTAAGCGCTCGCTCAAACGCGGAAGTTGTCAGCGCGCCAGGATTGGATGGAGGTTTTTATCTGCTTGCTGGTCAGGCCTTCGTTCAGCGCGCGGATGGCAAGCGCCGGCAACTCCGCATCCGATGCAAAACGGAGCGCGATCAGTTGCCGCTCGGTCAGCTCCGCGATGCGGGGTCTGGCAGCTTCGGGCAGCAGCATGGAGAGGCGCAGCCGCTCCTCCAGCCGGATGACCCGGTCTTGGGCTTTGACGGCATTGCTTCTGGCTTTTCCGGCGGTCAATAGCAGTGCAATGGCCAGTACCAGCCACAGGGTCGAGTGGAGGCCAGGATGCTGCACCAAAGAAATAACGCTGAGAATGATCGCCACGAATACTAAGGGGATCAGAACAAAATGGAAGCCCGGGTCTCGCCTGGTGTGATTTGCATAAGACTGTGGTGCGGTATCTGCCATCGGAAAGCCTCTTTCGGGAGTCAATCCATCATGCTTGTTCCCGCACATTCGCGCCAGTGCGAGTCTCGGCTTGTTAACCCGTTGTGAAATGATCAGGGGATGAAGAAAAGTAGTTTGGGCCTCATCCTTTGCATCCCTCTGCTCCTCTTGGCCGGCGGCCGTTGCAGTGCGCAGGGACCTGTCCCTCCGATCGTGTTGCATGTGGATCTCAGCGATGCGCCGCGTCACCTGCTGCATGCTCATTTGCAAATACCGGTGAGCGCCGGCCCGGTCACGCTCGAATACCCGCAATGGATTCCCGGCGACCATCGCCCTACCGGCCCCATCGACAATCTCGCGGGCTTGTTGATTCGTGCCAATGGGCAGGAACTGCCGTGGCGCCGTGACGATGTCGATATGTACGGTATCCATGTCGAGGTGCCCAGCGGCGTGAGCCAGCTGGAGGTTTCGCTCGATTTTCTGGCTACCCCCGGCGCCACCGGCTCCGATGAGGATGGGGCGACCAGCGCCAACATGACGGTGCTGGAGTGGAATTCGGTGGTCATGTATCCGGCGCACATCCCGGTAGCGCAGATTCCTATCACGGCGTCGCTGACCATGCCGGCGGGGTGGAAGTTTGGCACTGCACTCACTGTTGCGGGCCAACAGGGAGCGGAGGTTTCGTTTGCTCCGGTTTCAGTGGAGCAGTTGGTGGACTCGCCGCTGATTACCGGCAGATACTTCCGCGAGATTCCCCTGGCTCCGGAAGTGACACCGAAGCACTACCTGGACGTGGCCGGGGATGCCGCGGAGGATGTCGATCTCAAGCCGGAGTTTCTCGCCTCGCTCAGCCAGCTGGTGCGGGAGGCGGGCGCGCTGTATGCGTCGCGCCATTATGAGACCTACCATTTTCTTCTCAGCCTGAGTGACGTTGTCCGCATGGAAGGCTTGGAGCACCACCAGTCGAGTGACAACGGGGTGGAGAAAAACGGCGTTTCCGATCCGAAAGTGGCCATGCTGAATGCGGACTTGCTGCCGCATGAGTTTACCCACTCCTGGAACGGCAAGTACCGCCGCCCTGTGGGACTGGCCACGCCGGATTACGCAGTCCCGATGAAGGGCGATCTGCTGTGGGTCTATGAAGGGATGACGCAATACTGGGGCCAGGTGCTGGCGGCGCGCTCTGCCTTATGGACGCCGGAGATCTACCGCGAGGCGCTGGCCTGGAGCGCCGCTAACCTCGATGTGAAGCCGGGCCGCACGTGGCGCAACCTGGAAGACACGGCCATCTCCTCACAGATTTTGCGCGGAGGCAACCCATACTGGGCCAACTGGCGGCGAGGACAGGATTACTACTTCGAAGGCGAGCTTCTGTGGTTGGACGCGGATACGACGATCCGTCAGTTGACCCATGACAAAAAGTCGTTGAATGACTTTTGCGTAAAGTTTCTTGCTGTGGGCGGCAATACCCCGCCCAAGGTCGTGCCCTACGATTTTGACGAGATTGTAGCCGACTTGAATACGGTTACGCCTTATGACTGGCGCGGCTTTCTCACCGAGCGCCTCAATACCCACGCCGCCCATGCGCCGCTGGGAGGCATCGATCACGGGGGCTACCGGCTCACCTATGCCGCCCAGCCTACGGAGTTCGAGCAGGCCTACCTCGACCACAGTAATCAAGTCGACGCGTGGTTTTCCGCCGGCCTCAAGGTAAGTACAACCGGCATCATTCAGGATGTCAGGATGGGTTCACCAGCTTTCCAGGCTGGGCTCGGCCCGGGCACCAAGGTAGTTGCCGTCAACGGCCACGGCTTCACGGGCGAGGTGCTGAAGCAGGCGATCCGCGGGGCTAAAGGGACGACGGAGCCGATGGAGCTCATCGTCTCGACTGACAATGAATTCCGCACCGTGAGGCTGAACTATCACGACGGCGAGAAGTATCCACGGCTGGAGCGAGTCGAAGGGACTCCGGACCTGCTGGACGAGATTATTAAGCCACTAGCTCCGGGCAAGGGAAGTGGCCTATAGTGGATCGTCCCAATCGGAGAGACTATGCCCAACGCGTTCCGCGCCCTGCTGCTTGCTGCCTTCTTCCTGCCCTCTGCGCTGCTTGCGCAAACCAGTACGTTGGCGGCTACTCCGCCCATGGGCTGGAACAGTTGGAACCTCTTCGCAGGCAAGGTCACGGATAAGGATGTTCGCGCCGCAGCGGACGCCATGGTCTCCTCCGGTATGAAGGACGCCGGGTACATCTACGTGAATATTGACGATACGTGGCAAGGGGACCGGGATGCCCAGGGAAACATCCGGGCCAACAGCAAATTTCCTGACATGAAGGCGCTTGCTGATTACGTTCACTCCAAGGGCCTGAAGATCGGCATCTACTCTTCGCCCGGCCCCACCACCTGCGCCAAGTACGAAGGCAGTTATCAGCATGAGGCGCAAGACGCGAAGACCTACGCTGCCTGGGGCATCGACTACCTTAAGTACGATCTTTGCGGCTTTCGCAAGATCATGACCCAGGAGGCTCCGAACGATCCCGCGAAAGCCACGCAGATGATGAAGGACGCGTACAAAAAGATGCAGCAGGCGCTGCTGGCTACCGGACGTCCCATTGTGTACAGCTTCTGCCAGTATGGATGGGACGCAGTGTGGGAATGGGGACCTGGTCTGGGGGCGAACCTTTGGCGGACCACTGGAGATATCGATCCCACGTGGGATCGCATGACGTTGATTGGCTTCTCTCAGGCCGGCCTGGCTAAGTATGCCGGTCCCGGCCACTGGAATGATCCGGACATGTTGGAGGTGGGCAACGGCAAGCTTACGCTGGATGAAAACCGCACCCACATGAGCCTTTGGGTGTTGCTTGCCGCGCCGTTGCTGGCCGGCAATGATCTTTCCAAAATGCCGCGTGAGACGGCCTCGATCCTAACCAATAAGGAAGTGATCGCTATCGATCAGGATCCGCTAGGTAAGCAGGGTGATCGCGTCTCCGCAGTGGGACCGGTGGAGATCTGGGCCAAGCCGCTCAAGGGGGGAGATAAGGCTGTCGGGCTGTTCAACCGCGATGACACTCCGCTGCCCGTAACGTTGAAGTTGAGCGATGTGGGTTTTGGGGGTGGCGCTAAGGCGCGCGACATCTGGGCAGCGAAGGATCTGGGAAAGATCGAAGGCAGCTACACCGTAACTGTGCCTCGCCATGGAGTGGTGCTGCTGCGTCTGACGAAGTAGGAAAAAATCTTTCGTTCCCTTGGTGAGGGGATTGACAACTTTAGTTGGCAGCTGCCAGGTAAACCGTGAACCACTTATTGTCGTCGCTCCATTGCTTTCGCAACTTGAAGCCTGCTCGCGTCAGCAAAGCCAATACGCGCTGATCGGTAAACTTGTAGCTGTTCTCAGTGTGGATCGTCTCCCCGAGACTAAAGCGCACTTCCAGATCCAGCGCGCGCACGGCGACTTTCTGGGCCAACAAACTCTCCAGGTGCATCTCGATCCGGGAGTGCTGCTCATTCCACCGCGCCTGGTGGCGGAATAGCTGGGGGTCGAAGGTTGCGTCCAGCTCGCGATTGATGCGGATCAACATATTCATGTTGAACGCGGCCGTAACTCCGGCGGCATCGTCATAGGCTGCGTGCAACATACTTGTGTCCTTCACCATGTCAGTGCCCAGCAGGAGGCAGTCTCCCGGCGTCAACTGGGCGCGCACACCGCGCAGCACCTCAATCGCATCGGCAGGAGAAAAATTCCCAATGCTGGACCCGATGTACAATACCAGCCGCCTTCCGGCACCCACCAAACCCACTGCGTTATTTTGCCGCATCCCTTCGGTGTAATCAGCCACGATGGGTTCGACGGTCACCTCCGGCAACTCCGACTCCAGCCGGGTCCGTGCTTCCTGCAAAGCCGTCTCCGATACGTCGATGGGGTAGTAAGTGACACTGCCCTGCTGGGCCACGGCAGCATTCAGCAGCAAACCTGTCTTGGTAGCCGTTCCCGCGCCCAACTCGATGATCGATAAGTCGCGTCCTCCGGCCGCTGCCGCGACGATCTCTGCCGCGTGTTTGGCCAGGATTTGCCTCTCCGTCCGGGTAACGTAGTACTCCGGCAGCTCGGTGATGGCTTCAAACAGGCGAGATCCCGCCTGGTCGTAGAACAACCAGGGTGACAGCGTCTTGGGGCGCTCGCTAAGCCCGGTAAAAACTTCCATGGCAATGGGGCTGGAGGCAATCGCCGACAGTTTGGGTAACGAAATAGCAGACATGAGATCTCCGGGCGCTTCTGGTTAGAGGTTCGCCAAACGAATGCCGGAAAATTGCCAGCGCGTCGCAGGAGAGAAGAAGTTACGGTAGGTAGCGCGGATGTGGGAGGCTGGGGTGACCACCGATCCGCCGCGCAACACCATCTGGTTAGACATGAATTTCCCGTTGTACTCGCCCAAAGCACCGGGCACGGGGCGAAACCCCGGGTAGCCGAGGTAAGCGCTCTGGGTCCACTCCCACACATCCCCAAACATCTGTGCCGGGCCCTTCGCCGGCCCCTCGCCCAGAGCCACAGGATGCAGCATGCCGTCTTCCAGAAAGTTCCCCGTGGTGGGCAACCCCTGAGCGGCAACTTCCCACTCCGCCTCCGTGGGCAGGCGCTTCCCTGACCAGTGCGCAAAAGCGTTGGCTTCGTAATAGCTCACGTGGCAGACCGGGGTCTGCAGCAGCTCCGTCAGCGGCAGCTCGCCGTAAAGCGTATATACCTGCCAGGCGCCCTCGTGCTGGCGCCAGTAAAGCGGAGCCTTCCAACCTTCTGCCTTCACCGTGTCCCATCCCGCGGAAAGCCAAAGTTCAGGACGCCGATACCCCCCATCTTCTATGAACTCCAGGTACTCGGCACAGGAAACCAGCCGCGAGGCGAGGGCGAACGGACTCAGGTATTCCGGATGGCGGGGCGACTCGTTATCGAAGGCAAAGCCCTCGCCCTCAAATCCGATCTCGCACATCCCCCCTGGGTATTCAATCCAATCGGGCTTGCTCAGCGGCGGCGCGCTAAACACCACCGGTTCGTTCAGATACGGCGGACGAAGAGGATTGGTCCAAAAAGCGTGCTTGATGTCGTAAGCCAGCAGTTCCTGGTGCTGCTGTTCGTGGTGGAGGCCGAGCACGATCCTGCGCACCACCTCTTGCTCCGGCCGCGAAGCCAGCAATTGCTGCATGCCTTCCTGCACATGCTCGCGATATTGGAAGATCGCCTCCGCCGGCGGGCGCGAGAAGGAGGCACGCAGCTTCTTCTCCGGCTGGTCTGATACCGAGTTGTAATAGCTGTTGAAGAGCCAGCGAAAATCGGGGTGAAATTCACGATAGCCGGGAAGAAACTCCTGCAGCAGAAAGGTCTCGAAAAACCATGTGGTATGAGCCAGGTGCCACTTGGCGGGGCTCGCCTCAGCACAGGATTGCACCATCATGTCTTCCGGTGTCAACGGACGACAAAGCTCCTCGCTTTGGCGCCGCACACGCAAAAAATCCTCGAACAGTCGGGAACTGGCTTCCGTGCTCGTCGTCACTGGCGTCATAAAATATCCGTTTCTCCATCTACTTAGAGACCGAAAGCGGCTTGATGTTGCCTAATTTTTTTGCGCTTGGTGTAAACGGCCCTGTTGTCTTCAATTGGCGCTTAGCAGGCGGGCCAGAAGATAGGCCGCCCCGGCTGCCAATCCGCCAATCAACACGGTTTGCACCGCGCTGCGGACTGTGCCGGCGCCGGTCAGACTCCCTTTGACCCCACCAAAAACCAGTAGGGCTACCAGGGTGATGGCAACCGAGGCGGCGAGCGCCGCGGGTAAGCTGTTTGCCACCATATAGGGCACCAGGGGCACCAGCCCCCCAACGACATACGAAAGAGCGATGGTGATGGCGCTACGGCTGGCCCGGTTTCGCTGCGGCTCTTCCAGCCCCAGCTCAAAGCGCATCATGAAGTCCACCCAGGCCTGAGGCTTGCGCTTCAACGCCTCGAGCACCGGCTTGCTCTCACTTCGTTCTACGCCATACTGCTCGAAGATCTCGTAAATCTCTTCTTCTTCGTCGCGCGTCCGCTCGACAATCTCGCGTTCTTCCCGGAGCCGTTCGCTGGCATAGTGCTCGGCATCTCCCTGGGCAGCAAGAAATCCGCCAAGGCCCATGGCAATCGATCCGGCGGCAATCTCGGCCAATCCTGCCAGCACCACCACATGGGAGGAGTTCACCGCCCCGGAGAGCCCAGCCGCCAGAGCAAACGGAACCGTTAGGCCGTCCGACATACCGATCACCACATCGCGGACCAGTGCGGTGGACCCGAAATGTCCTTCCACGTGGGCCGGATGAGCCGGTGGCGCGGGGGTGGGGCGGGAGTCGGTCGGCATCAGGGCAGTTTACCTCAGTGGGCAGACGACAACGGATAAGCGCCTACCTGCGTCCTTAGTTATGACGCTGCCGTCATAATGGAGCGATGGCCAAGCTAGCTTTCGGCCGATGCATGAAACGTGCGGCGAGACTCATGATTTTGGCTTTGGGAGTGGTCATGGCAGCAGGACTAGTGAGCCTGGCCCAGGAAGACAATGGTTTTGGTCCGCCGGATGGTGGCATGGGCCAGGCGTTTGGCAAGGGAAACGGAGTTCGCGGAACGGTCACCGCTGCCGCTGCGGGCAGCTTCACCATCCACACGGACGAGGGCGACACCTATAAGGTTCTTTACAGCCCTAATACGCGCCTGATGAAGGACCGGCAGCCGATTGAAGCGGCTGACGTCCACGTAGGAGATATGTTGATGGCCGGCGGGCTGGTCGACACCAAGGCCAAAACCGTAGGCGCTGTTTTTCTCCTCGATATCGATGCCCAGGACGTCCGCAAAGCCCGCGCGGCCTTCGGCAAGACGTGGGTGATGGGAAAAGTGACCGCGGTTCATGAGCTCAAGATCACCATCGAGCGGTCGGGCGACAAGCAGGCACAGATTGTGGCGGTGGACGAAAACACGTCGTTTCGCAAGCACAGGGAAGACGTGACTTTGGCTGACATCAAGGTGGGAGACTTTATCAGCGCGGAGGGAGCGCTTCACGCTGACGTTTTTCTGGCCACTAACCTGCGGATCATGGACCCTGAAACCGGGCATGGCCATGGCCCATTGCCAGGTGGCGCGGCGCCGGTCCAGTGATCCCGTTTCCCTGCTTGGGCTTAGCGTCTCAGAGGGTCTAGATATCGGTTGGGTGCCTTTGCGATCCAAAGCCCGATTTGCTGAATTCAGCAAATCCGATCGTGGGGGCTACGCCCCATCGTTTTCGTCCCAGGTACGCTTTGGCGAACCTGGGGCACCCGTTCTATTCCTATTGGGCTTGCTATGACACGGCGATCGAAAAAAAGCTAATTTGGACAAAATGGTCACGGACTACGTGTTGAAACGAGGAAGGTCTAAGCTGCGTGGGTAGCAATCGGAAATTCATTTTGATGCGACGCATCTCCCTGCTCTTCTGCTTGTTGAGCGGCTCTCTCATCACGCCCGCGGGGGCGCAATCTCCCCCTGCTGCGGCGCCGGCGGTGAGCCCGCCTTCCAATGCCGTTCCCAGTAGCCCATCTGCCACGGTCGCCGGCGGCTCGGTGCACGGGACGGTAAAAGCCGGCAACATCCCTCTGCCCGGGGTGAGCATCGTCGCCACCAATACCCTCACCGGCCAACGCTACGCCACCATTACCGACATCAATGGCAACTACTCGATGACCATTCCCACGAGTGGCCGCTATGTGCTGAGAACGGAACTGGCCGCGTTTGCCCCGGAGACCAAGGTCGCACTGCTCAAACCCACGGGAACGACGCCGGTTAACCAACAGGCCGACTTCGCTCTGACCCTGGCTTCGCGGGTTCCGCCAGAGAGTGCGCAGGAGAACGTGGCGCGGATCCCGGGCCAAGGAGGTCAAGGCGCTCAGGGTGGTCAGGGCGGCAGCGGCCGGCAAGCGGGCACGGTGCGGCGCAATAATGCCGGGGGCGCGCAAAGTCTCTCCTTGCTGGCCCAGCTCGCCGGTACTGAGGATGCCGGGGTTAACAGCGGCGCCACGGGGGCAGCTCTGCCTTCGATGGCCAACAACACAGATTTCTCTGCCGACTCGGTTGCCGTCACCGGCCAGGCGGGATCGACGAATCCCTTTGCCGGGATCGATATGGAACAACTGCGCCAGAATGCAGAGATGGATCCGTCTCTTGGTGGCCAGGGTGGCCCTGGAGGCGGCGGTCCTGGCGGAGGTGGCCCCGGCGGTGGAGGGCCCGGGGGTGGCGGAGGATTTGGCGGCGGCGGAGGTGGGTTTGGTGGTGGTGGCGGGGGTGGCCGTGGTGGCGGCGGAGGTCGCGGCGGCGGCGGCGGTGGCGGTGGCGGCCGTGGTTTCGGCGGCGGCGGATTCGGCAATTTCCGCAACTTCAAGCCCAATCAGCCCCACGGCGCTTTCTTCTGGACCGGCGGAAACAGCGCCCTGAATGCGGCTCCGTTTGATATCAAAGCGCAAAACGAGCAGCAGCAGCCCAGTTACGCGTCAAATCAGTTTGGACTCACCTTTATGGGGCAACCCTATATTCCCCATGTGATTGAACACGACACCAAAGACGTGATCTTTTTCAACCTCACTGGGCAGCGCTCTTCTTCTCCATTCAACCAATACGCCAGCGTGCCTTCGGCGGCCGAGCGCGAGGGAGATTTGTCTGGCCTGACGAGTCAGGAAGGCACGCCGATCACGATCTATGACCCGCTCACCGGCGCACCGTTCCCCAACAACACCATCCCGGCAAACCGCATTTCGCCCCAGGCAACGGCGCTACTCACCTACATTCCCGAACCTGACCCTAAATTGCCCGGGCAGTTTCAAAACTACCAGCGCATTACCTCCTCCGAATCAAATAGCACCCGCGTCGGGGTACGGTTTCTGCATAGCTTCGGCCCTAGTACGGGAGGTTCGCCCATCGGCGGGCTGATTCGCCAATACATGGGACAGGGCGGTTCAGCCTTACGCCAGAACGTGAATGTGAATTTCAACTACAGTCACGCGGCGGCCGATGAACTGGATGTCTTCCCCCAGCTCGGCGGCAAGCAGCAGTCGCACCAATATTCGCTGGCGCTTGGCTATTCCATTGGTAAAGGCAGACTGACCACGAATCCCGGCCTCAGCTGGAATCGCAGCAATACGCAGCTTTCGAACTATTTCACCGGCAACACAGATATTGCCAGCCAGATAGGCATCAGCGGACTACCCGAAGACCCACTGCTTTATGGTCTGCCTATCGTCACTCTGAACCAGTTCACCAGCTTCACCGAACAGCAGCCAAACTTTCAGATTAACCAGACCATCGCCGCTACCGACTCCACCTCCTGGATTCACAAAAAGCACAACATCCGTTTTGGCGGAGACTTTCGCCGCGTTCATAACGACCTCTTCGGCAATACCGGCAATATCACCGGCACGTTTACCTTCACCGGGGTCTTCACGGAGAAGCCCGGTACCAGCACCAGCACACCGGGTGGCACCGCTACGACGGGTTCTTCACTGGCCGACCTGCTCCTCGGACTGCCGCAACAGAGTACGCTGCAGTCGCCCTACGAGAAGTCCTATTTGCGTCAGAACGCGTGGGACGCGTATGTCCAGGACAGCTGGCGAGCCCTGCCTAACCTGACCCTGCTGTTCGGCCTGCGCTATGAGTATTTTTCGCCTTACTCGGAAAAGAACGATCGCCTTTCCACCTTGGATACGGGCAATGATTTTGCTTCCGTGGCGACCGTTCTCTCGGGAGGCATCGGCCCGTATACCGGGAAATATCCGCGCGATCTGGTCTACCCCGAGCACAACAACTTTTCTCCCCGGCTGGGCATTGCCGTGCGCGCGGCAAAAGATACCGTGGTGCGCGCGGGGTATGGCATCAACTACGCCGTCGGCCAATATGCGAAATTTATCCAGGACTTCGCCTTCCAGCCGCCCTATGCCGACGTCCAGACCAACGAAAACTCTGCAACTACGCCCATCTCGCTCACCAATGGTTTCCCGGCGACGCAGGACACGGGCAACTACGCGGTCAACAAGTACTACCGGCTCCCCTACGTGCAGGTGTGGAATATCAATGTGCAGCGCACCCTGCCCCTGGGCATTGTGCTCAACATCGGTTACAACGGCTCCAAAGGCACGAGGCTGGACATTGTCGACGCGCCCGGCCGCTCGGCCACCGCACCGATCGGTGGAGCTTATTATGACTACGAGGATTCAACCGCCTTCTCCAATTACAACGCGCTGACGTTCAGCGCCCGCAAGCGCCTGCAGAAGGGGATTGGCCTGGGGGCGACCTACACCTACAGCCATTCCATCGACAATGCGAGCTCCATTGGGGGCAGCGGTGGCACAGGGACAGTGGTGGCGCAGAATTGGCAGAATCTGCTGGCCGAAGAATCGAACTCCAGCTTCGACGTCCGCAACAACCTGACCGGGAACTTCCTCTACGAGCTACCCTTCGGGCCCGACGAGCAATGGATCAATACCGGGTGGCTGGCGCATACACTCAGCGGAATTTCCCTCTCCGGCACCTTTACGATAGCCAACGGAACTGCGTTAACACCCCACTACGAAGCCGCTGCTGCCGACGTGGCCCGCGGCAGCACGGGATCGCTTCGTCCCGACTTCGTACCCGGAGTTTCGTATACCGCCGGCGGCGGTTCGCTGGATAATTGGTTCAATAAGAACGCCTTTACCGCGCCGGCGAATGTTTATGGCACGGCGTCCCGGTACTCTATTCCCGGTCCGGGCACCATATCCATCGCTGCGTCGCTCTCGAAGACGGTGCGCTTCTCCGAAACTCGAACATTCGAGATGCGCGCTACTTCCAGTAATCCCTTCAACACCGTCCAATACTCAGGGGTCGACTCGACCCTGGGGTCGGGAACTTACGGCCAGGTGACTTCCGCTGCCGGCATGCGTTCATTCACCTTCCTGGGCCGTTTCCGATTCTAGGAGTTAAGAGAGGATTCTGATGAACACGAAAGGTCGCTTGCGCAGTTTCGTTGCCCTGTTGGGTTTAGCGGTTCTGGGCGCCACGTCGATCACAGCGCAGGACCAGAACCCGCCGCCAGCAAGATGCGCAAACTGCGTACACCATGAAGGTCAACAGCGACCTGGTGCTCACCAACGTTGTGGTCCGCGATAAGAAGACTGGAGAGGCGGTTCGCGGTCTGACCGCCGGCGATTTTCAGGTCATGGAGAATGGCAAGCCGCAGAAGATCATTAGCTTCGATTTTCAGAGTGTCGACCAGGCCGCGCCACTCAATGAGGCCACAATCAACGGCAAATCTCCCAACACGATTATGGGCAGCATGAACCGCCAGGGTACCTCGGAGCAGTTGCGCAACCATCGCCTGATCGTGATGTTCTTCGACATTACTTCTATGCAGCCGGAAGACCTGGAACGGGCGCAGGACGCAGCCCGCAACTACGTCAACAAGCAGATGCATCCGGCGGATCTGGTGGCTGTCGTATCGCTCGACCAGTCGCTCTCGCTCGATCAGGACTTTACCGCGAATAAGCAACTGTTATTGAACGCAGTCAACGCCTACTCCGGAACCCAGGGCGCGGGATTTCAAGCGGGAGCTACCAGCACCACCAACCAGGTGGAAGATACCACTGCCTTCACTCCCGATGAGCAGGAGTACAACGACGTGAACACCGACCGCGAGCTCTTCGCCTTCGAAGACATTGCCCACTCGCTGGCGTACATCAATGAAAAGAAATCCTTGCTCTATTTCTCCGGAGGGATTCAGCGCGACGGCATTGAAAACCAGGCGTCGCTTCACGCCGCCATCAATGCTTCGGTGCGCGCAAACATGTCTATCTATTCTGTGGATGCGCGCGGCCTGGAAGCGATTTCGCCGTTGGGGGATGCATCCACCGGCAGCCTGCGGGGAACCAGCGGCTACAACGGTGCGGCGCTGCAGAATAATCTCGATTCCAACTTCAACACCCAGGAAGTGATGGCCACGTTGTCCTCCGATACCGGGGGCAAGGCCTTTTTCGATTCGAACGACTTCTCTCCGGCTTTTCAGCGCATCCAGCAGGACACGTCGGCTTATTACGTGATCGGCTTCCGTTCTACGGACACGGTGAAAGATGGCCGCTACCGCAGACTCACCATCAAGATTAACCGCCCCAACGTCAAGCTCGAATACCGGCCCGGTTACTACGCTCCCGCCGACTATCGTCATGCCAACCACGAAGAGCGCGAGCGTCAATTGCAGGAGCAACTGGCCAGCGACCTGCCCGCCACCGACGTCGAGGTTTATCTGCAGGCTTATTACTTCCGCAGCGACACCGGCACCGCGGCGCCTCGCTTTTCCGTGCCCGTGTCTTTGATCGTGCCGGGCTCGCAGATTCCTTTCGTCAAGGGAGGGGATCGCAGTAAGGCCACCCTCGATATCATCGGCGAACTCAAGAACACTGCCGGGCAGGACATGGCCGAAATACGCCAGACGGTCAAGCTCGCGATCGATGACTCACAGCAGGTTTCGCGCAAGAACATCCAGTACACGACTAATTTCAGCCTGCCTTTGGGCAAGTATCATCTCAAGTTTGTGGTGCGCGAAAATCAAACCGGCCGCATGGGCTCGTTTGAGACGGATATCAATCTGCCCGACCTGAAGAAGTTTCCACTCAAGCTCAGTTCCGTCGTGCTCTCGAGCCAACGGGTTGCTGCTTCGAAGAAGGATGACAACAACCCTCTCTCCAACGGCGGGTTCACCTGGGTACCGAATGTGGTCCATGTTTTCCGCACTGATCAGCACCTCTATATGCTCTACGAGGTTTATGACCCGGCGTCCACGCAGGCCGCCGCGGCCGTCAAGACAGGGGGGGCTGCTGCCGCACCGGCGGCCGCCAAGGCCGGGATGCAGGTGCTGACCAGCATCGAGTTTCTGCAAGGCACCACGAAGGTGTTTGAGACGCCGCTGGTCGAGGCCAACAGCTTGAATGTGCCCGGACGCGGCGCGGTCGCGTTTGCCTTCGATATTCCGCTGGACAAGCTGACGGCTGGTCTTTACATCTGCCAGGTCAATGTCATCGACGACACCGGCGGCAGCTTCAGCTTCCCACGGCAGGCGTTGTTGGTCCGCGCGGCCGCAGCGGCGCCCCCGGCCCCAACTCCGTCGACTGCGCCGGTGCCCGCTCCCTCCGCTGGAGCTCGCGCGCCGTCCCTGTAATAAGCCGCGTATCCTACTGGCGGGGGTGCGCGATGAAGGCAGTATTGTTGCATGGTTACGGTGGCGTTGACCAACTCGTCTACGAAGAAGTGCCAATCCCAATTGCCGGCGCCGGCGAAGTGCTGGTAAAACTCTTTGCCGCCAGTATCAATCCGATTGATTACAAGATCCGGCGCGGAGACATGAAAGACATCATTCCGCTGCAGCTCCCTTACATTCTGGGGTACGACCTTGCAGGTCAGGTGGTAGCACTGGGCGAGGGTGTCACCGGGGTCAAAGTGGATGCCTTGGTGTTGGCGCTGGCCGAGCGGACCTATGCGGAGTATGTCACTTGCAAAGCAGAAAACCTGTCGCATATCCCGGATGGACTGAACCCCGTCGAGGCCGGCGTTTTGCCCCTGGTGCTGCTGACCGGCACGCAGTTGATTGAATCGGGAGTACGTCCGAGTGGGGGCCAGCGGGTGCTGATTACCGGTGCGTTGGGCGGTGTGGGGCGTGCGGCGGTCCACGCTGCCAGGAAACTCGGAGCTTACGTCATTGCCGGGGTTCGCGCCCGCCAACGGGCGGAGGCGGAGAAGCTCGGCGTAGACGAAGTGGTCGCTGTGGACGAGCCACTTGGCGATCTGAAGGAATTGGACGCGGTCGCAGATACCGTGGGCCGTGACGTGATCGACCGGCTGATACCCTACATCAGAAAAAACGGAGTCCTGGCCACGGTGGTTGGAGCACCAAAGTCCGCAGCCGGGACCGACGTTCAGGTCCACGAGGTGTGGTCGGGACCGGACCCGCATCGGCTGGAACAGCTTGCGCAGGAGATCGCAAGCGGCGAATTTAGCATCCCGATTGCCAAGCGCTTCACGCTTGCGGAGATTCGGCAGGCCCAGGAGCTGGCGGAAAAGGGGGTGGCGGGGAAGGTTTTGCTGACGCCATGATGCCCGGCCTAATCGGTTGTTGAGGCTTCTCCGGATGAGCTGCGGTATGGGCAATGCCGGCATCCCGAGTTACAGCACGTCCCTCGCTTCAAGTGGTATTGCGCGGTAAATACGAGGTAGGGACCTTCGTAGTAGTAATCCTCTCCTGGCTGGAGTTCCGCCACTTCGGGGCCGGGGCCCGGCTCGGCTGGTGAGGTTTCATCCCGCATAGCTTATTTTCGCAGCCTTTGCCTCGGTTCGGGGGTTGCGGCCATTTCGTCCTCCGCTTTCCAGGCTTCCCACCAAGCCTTCCCCGCTGGACGGGTGCCCCATGTTCGCGTTTTCGCGTACATGGGTTGAAGACGACCTTTTCCAATGCTTTCAACAGCGGTCTGCACCTACTTGCAGGAAAAGGCAAAGGAGGAGCTTCGCCCGTCTTCTTCAACCCATGTACGCGAAAACGCGAACATGGGGCACCCGTCCAGCGGGAAAGGCTGGTGAGGAAGGGAGAGATTTGTTGTCCAACCAGCCCCCGGGAAAGGCTCGTGAGGAAGGGAGAGATTTGTCGTCCGACCAACGCCCGGGACTAGGCTGGTGAGGAAGCGAGAGATTTGTCGCCCAACCAACGCCCGGAGAGGGCTGCCCTCAAGCTCCCCTAGCGGGCCGTCTGTGCCTGCCTGATGGCGCTGATCAGTTCGGCCAAGCGAGCCGGATCCACATCGCTGACTGCGATCCCTTCGAGTTCACTGGTGCTGAAGCTCATCACATGAAATCCCGCGTGCTCGACCGGCGACGCATCAGCGCTCGCTGCGCCGGATTTCTCCCGGACAAAAACCGAAGCGCGATGCTTGCCTATGCTGTAGAGCAACTGCGCCACCGGCTGGTTGTGCAGGTAGGTCAGGTTCGCTCCATCGAGCGTGGTGTCGCGCGGCAGACTCTCGGGCAAATTGAAACTGAAGGGCAGTTTTCCCTGAAACCATGGCTTGACCGTGTGTCGATCCGTGGAAACGACCTGGGGCGGCAAGCTGCCTGCAAGGGTGGCGACATGCTGATCGAAGACCTCCGTAACCAGCGCTGCGTGCTCGGCCGAGGCGAGTTCCGCTTGGCGCGCGCTGCGCTGCACAAGCACGGTGGTAGCGGAGACAAGCAGAAGCACAGCAGCAGCGACCCAGCCCCATCCAAATCGCCACTGCTGCGGGTACCTATGGCCGATACCTGTCCCGGGAGCGTCCAATCGGGAGGATGCCAGCCGCGTCAACCGCTCCTGCAATTGCGCCGGTGGCGTATACCGCTGCCCAGCCTTTGCCGTAGCGGACTTGAGCAGGCTTTGGTAAAGGGCATTCGAGGTGCACGCTGGGCAACCGGCAAGATGCTCGTTGGCCACAGCGAGCTGGTCCGCAGTGAGCTCGCCATCGGCGAGTCCGTTCAGCATAGAGGGAGATAGATGGTCGCTCATGCGCGGAACTCCCTCGGTGTCACGTTCACCTGCAGCTCTCCGCGCAGCGCGTTGCGGGCACGGGCGATGCGCGACATGACCGTGCCGATCGGGACCTCCAGAACGGTGGCGATTTCGCGGTACTTCATCTCTTCTACATCACAGAGGAGAATCACCTCCAGGAGCGGCGGAGGCAGTTTCTCCATGGCAGCATGGAGCGCGGCGCGGTCGCTTAAGCGGATCAGATTCTTCTCCGGAGTCTCCCGGTCGATCGCTGCCTCAGGAAAAAGAGCGGTTCCCGATTCATGGCGGTCGGCCAATTCGTCTTCGAGCGCTACCGTGCGCAGGGCCGCGAGCCCGGTGCGCGAGGTCAGATAGGTGTTTCTGAGGATGCGAAAGATCCAAGCCCTGAAGTTGCTGCCGGGCTCGAAGCTGGAGAATCCGCGAAGAGCCTTGAGAAACGTCTCCTGCACCAGATCCTCCGCGTCCGTTGGGTTGCGGGAAAGCCAGGAGGCAATGTTGTAGAGCGAGGGAAGCAGAGGTAGCGCCAGGTCTTCAAACGCAGTGGTTTGAGGGCCGGGTGGGCGAACCGTTCGCTTCCATGGCAACAGCGTCATCTGGTGCCCACTCTTGTCTCTCCACAGATGAGAACTGGCGTTCGGCAAAGTTATTCCCAGAATAAAATGCGCGCCGCCCAGTTTGCATCCGTGGAGGATTTACCCCCATGAAGAATACGCGTAACCGAGCACACACGCAGCAGCAGCTCGCCCCTGTCGGGAGTGATGGCATCGACCGGCGAAACTTTCTCAGTTGCATGGCCTGGGCAGGCACCGGCCTGTTGTGGACCATGGCGGGAGGCGTGCCGTCATCCCGACTTTTTGCCGCCACCTCGGGCACGGCAGGGCACCATACTCCGGAGGGAGCAGGTTTTAGCTTCGTGCAGATTAGCGACAGCCACATCGGCTTCAACAAGGCAGCAAACCAGGATGTAACCGGAACGCTGAAGCTTGCGCTGGATAAGATCAACCGGCTTCCGGTCGCGCCAGACCTGCTGTTGCACACCGGCGATATCAGTCACTCGTCCAAGCCGGCTGAGTTTGATACCGCGCAGCAGCTCATCCAGGGCGCCAAGGTAGGCCAGACGTTTTATGTGCCGGGGGAGCACGATACTGCAAGCGACGATGGCGTTCTTTATCACCAACTGTTCGGCAAGGATACGTTAGGCAGCGGGTGGTACAGCTTCACACACAAGGGCGTGCACTTCATTGGGCTCAATAATTCCTTGCAGATCGACGCCATGGGCCAGCTGGGCAGCGAACAGTTGGCGTGGCTGAAGGCGGATCTGGGATCACTTCCGGTATCGACGCCGATCGTTATCTTCGCCCACATTCCGCTTTGGATGGTATATCCGAATTGGGGTTGGGGCACGCAGGACGGCGCGGAGGCGCTCTCCTACCTGAAGCCTTTTGGCTCTGTGACGGTGCTGAATGGGCACATCCACCAGGTGATGCAGAAGGTTGAAGGCAACGTCGCATTTCATACGGCAACCTCCACGGCGTTTCCCCAGCCGGCACCGGGTGAGGCTCCGAACCCGGGACCCAGGGTCGTTCCTGCGGGAAAATTGCGGAGCGTTCTGGGCATTGCTGAGGTCAAGTATGTTTCCCGGAGCAGCCACCTGGCGATTGTCGATGCTTCTTTGGGGGGTGAGGTATGAGAGGCGTTCTCGCCGCGTCCATTGGATGCGTAATGCTCTGCATGACCCCACTTTTGCTGGGCCGGGTGGGACCGCCGGCGGGTGAACCCGCAGAAGGGAAGCAAGTCTTCGAGAAGCGATGCACCGGCTGCCATGCGATGGAGGAAAATCGGGAGGGTCCGCGACTGCAAGGTGTGTTTGGGCGTACCTCCGGGACGGTGGCCGGCTTTGCCTACTCTCCAGCTCTCATCCAGGCACGGATCGTATGGGACGAGTCAACGCTCGAGCAATGGCTTACCGACCCTGACACGTTGGTTCCTGGCAATAACATGGGTTTCCACGTTGCCAAGCCGCAGGAGCGACTCGACCTGATCATGTATTTGAAACAGGCTTCGGGCAAATAAATTGTCCGTTCAGTGGACTTCAATAGGAAGAGGACGGGTTTTTTGATCGATTAGCTAAAAGCAATCGAAAAATACCATTTTCGGCCCAGGTACGCTTTGGCGAACCTGGGGCACCCGTCCAGTTCCTATAGGCTTCTGCTGGACGGACGGTTCTCCAGGTTCCGGTGGAAGCTCTTTCTGCTAGAGGGACGGTTCTTTACGTTCCGGTGTCGAGGTGAAAGGTTTTGTCGTAGGGCACCACCGGATAGCCTTTTGCCTTCCATGCGGCCAAGCCTCCCTTGAGGAACTTGACCCGCGAGACATCTATGTTCGGCGCCAGGACCTGTGCCTTTTGGGCGATCGCGCGGCTCGTCTTGTCGCTGGGGCAGGTGCAGTAGACAATCAGTTCTTTGTCACTCGGGATCAGGGAGGGGTTCGTTTCTGCATCCTGGGGAGAAATCCTCACCGATCCTTCGATGATCTCCGAGTCTGCCAACAAGTCCAGCGGCTGCCGAACGTCCAGAATCAAGAAGTCATGGTTGGCAGTAATCAGGTCGTGGAGCGCTTCGGGTGTGATGCTAAGCCGCTCCCACTCACGCCGCTGCTTGATTCGCCGGAACCAGATCACGGCTAATAGACCCCAAATAGCAATTGCAATGATGGTGAGGATCAGATTCATCTACTTCCCCCCTTTTGCATAAAGGCTTGTTGCCCTTTAGATTAGCAACCCTGGACAAATGATTCGATACTGTTGAGTTCCTCCACCCGCAGCGCTCCCCCAAGAAAGGTCACCGTTTTGCCCGGAACTGCGGCAGGCCGTTCTCCCGGAACCACAATCCCGGCCAGGTTGAGCGGGTCGGCTGCCGCCACGGTAATGGCCTCGCCAGCGTCGCGCGTAAGGCGGGTTTCGCGCAGGGAAGCCACCGCCTCGGGCACGGCGAATTGCTCGCCGCCAAACCCGTTGACGAATCGTCCTCCGCGCACGCTGCCCCGGGCCTCGAGCCGGCGGAACATGGCCACCAGTTCGCGCCAGCGGGGGATGGTGGTCTCACGCTCCAACAGGTCGCGGAAGACCACCCCATAACGCCGCAGAAGCATCCAGCAAGCGGATTCAAGCTCGGCCTCACGCCGCTCCGCCTGGGCGCCCACGGTCTCAACCGCTCCCGCCGCGGGGTTGAGCAGACTCCATCGCCCTACCGTGTTGCGCTGCCGCTGCACACTCTGGATGGCCTTGCGCCGGGGGTCGATCAGCACCCGCAGGCTATCGAATCCGTCGGCGGTCACCAGACCAGCGGCCACCAGCTCCCACAGGGCACGGCTTACCTGCTCGGCCGGGACGCCCAGCCCGCGCACCAGGTCGCCGGCGAAGACTGCCCCGTATTGCGACAAATGGGCGCGGGCCTGACAGGCCAGTTCGCTCAGGCAGGCCTGAAGGGCGGGTTCGGGAATGGCGCGCTCGGCCAGGCAGCGATCCATCCAGAGCGCGTCCTCGCGCAGGAAGAATGTCACTGGGGCCATGCTGGTGGGCACCACTCGTTTGGGGGCGGCGAAGTCGCCCTGGGTCGCAAAGGCCGGGTGAGGGGAGATCCGTCCCCAACCCACCACGCCCTCCAGGCACAAGGTATCGAGCCATCGTGGATCGTAGCCGGCGACGCGCTGGGGCAAGAGCGTCCGCTCCCATTCGATGGCCGGGGCCTCGAAGCCTTCGAGCAGGCGCAAGGCCTCCAGCACCCCTGATTCTCCACTTAGCTGGGCTCGCGGCGTAACCCGCTGCCAACGCAGCAACCACTGCAGGTAGATCGCAGGCGTAACCGGCTCGATCTGCTTGCGCAGTCCGGCCAGGGTCCTCTTATGGATGCGCTGCAGCAGCCTGCGCTCACACCATTCCACATCCTCGTCGGGGGCTGGCTGACTGCTTCCCTCGAATACCCCACGCAGGATGGTGCCCTGCATCTCCAGCACCAGCATGGCGGCCCAGATGGCCGCCGGCTCCATCCCCAGGCGTACGCCCAGGATCCGCGAAGTGACCGGGCCGAGCAGCGCCATCCATCCCTGCACGGTTTTGCGAACTACATCGCCCACAACCAATTCTTTTGCTTCCGGGGGGCAGGGAAGCGGTTGCTCAAAATGGACTTCCGGCCACAAAAGGCGCAGGTGTTGGGCTCTTTCCGCCGCTACCAGGTAGTGCTGTCCGCCGTGTTCGGCTACTGTGGCCCTGCCCTGTGCAGCCAGGCGCTCGAAAAACAGCGGCCAGTGGAGCGCTCCTTCGCAGAGCTGAATTTCTACCGGCACCACGATCAGGGAGCAAAGCAGGTCATGCAGCTCGTGCTCATCGCGCACATCGGGCCAGCATTCCTGGCGCAGCTCGGCAATCGCCGCAGGATCAAGCCGGCCGGCCTCGCCCAGCAATTTATCCGGAACCATCCCGCGCATGCTCACCGCTCGCGCACGGCGCTCTTCGAGCGGCGCATCGTCGAGGAAGGCATAGGGATTCGCGTTCAGCAGCTCGTGTGCGAAGGCAGAAGGGGTCGCACTGTCGACCGCGAGACAGCGAATTGCACCGGTACGGATGCCTGCCAGCAGGCCGATCAGGCCCGCCAGATCCATGGCCTCGGTCAGCACGTCTTTCATCACTTCCTGGATGAGCGGGTGCTGGGGTATTTGGATATCGCCTTCGATATTTTCCTGGCAGGCGGCCACCTGGGGAAAGACGCTGGCCAGCAGGTCATCGGAGCGGGTGCGCTGCACCTGGGGTGCGATGCGCTTGCCGTTGTAAAACCGTAACAGTTGCAGACTGCGGCCGGCGTCCCAACGCCAGCGGGCGCGGAAGATGGGCGAGTCGAGCGAGGCTTGCTCCAGCAGGCCGGTAACCGTCTGCTCGGTGAGAAAATCGAAGACGTCGCTCAGCGGGAAACTGTGTTGCTCGGCCAGAGAGATGTTGAGCCCGTTATCGGTGGCGGCTGCCTGCAACTCAAAGTTGAATCCCCGGCAGAAACGCTTTCTGAGCGCCAGGCCCCATGCCTTATTGATGCGGCCCCCGAAGGGCGCGTGCAGAATCAACTGCATCCCGCCACCCTCATCGAAGAAGCGCTCGGCAATGATGGTGTCGAGTGTGGGCACGGCTCCCAGCACTGCGCGCCCGGCAACCATATAGCCGATCATCTGTTCCGCGCCCGCATCGTCCACGCAGCATTGCTGCTTAAGCCAAGCCACGGTCTCCGCTACCTGGGGGTTCGACTGGCTGATGTATCCCGGGAGCACATCGCCGGTCCGGGCGCTGATCTCCTGGCGCAAGGTGGAGACGAACTGCGAAAGCTCGATGGTTCGTTGCGGAGCCTCGCCCCGCCAGAAGGGCACATTGGGTGGCTGGCCGTGGGCATCCTCGACCAGCACCCGTCCCGCGCTCTCCACGCGCTGGATGCGCCAGCTGGTGTTGCCCAGCAGAATCACGTCTCCAGCGGATGAATCGATGGCGAAGTCTTCGTCCAGGGTGGCGATCTGCACTCCCTCCGGCTGCACGATGACGGAGTAGAGCGCGGTGTCGGGAATGGTGCCGCCATTTGAAACCGCGATGGTGCGCGCGCCACGCCGGGACTGCATGCGCCCATTCACGCGGTCGCGCAGCAGGTAGGATCCGTAACGTCCTCGGCTGGCTTCGATGCCTTCTGTCAGCAGGCAAAGGATCTCGTCGTATTCCTTGCGCGTGAGCTGGCTGTAGGGATGGGCGCGGCGCAGGACCTCGAAGAGCGCGTCCTCCTCCCATGGCTCAGCCGCGCAGGCGGCGACAATCTGCTGCATCAACACATCGATGGGGCAATGCGGAATTTCCAGCCGGTCGAGCACGCCTGCGCGCATGGCACGTATCAGCGCCGCGGACTCCACCAGGTCGTCGCGTGTGGTCACGAAGAAGCGTCCCTTGGGAATGGCGCCACGCCAGTGGCCGGCTCGGCCGACGCGCTGCATGGCCGCTGCGATAGCGCGCGGGGAGCTTACCTGGCACACCAGGTCGATGCTGCCGATATCGATACCCAGCTCTAAAGAGGCGGTGGCCACCAGTAGCCGAATCTCACCGTTCTTGAGTTTGCGCTCCGCTTCCAGGCGAAGCTTGCGCGAGAGACTGCC
Organism: uncultured Acidobacteriaceae bacterium; assembly: GCA_963844785.1. GTDB lineage: Bacteria > Acidobacteriota > Terriglobia > Terriglobales > Acidobacteriaceae > PALSA-350. Next base: position 43,440 of record CAWJPV010000012.1, read on the forward strand.
GTGATGCGCGGCTACGTTTTCCGGGCCTAAGCGCTCACCCAGGCAAAAGGCCAGCCGCTCTGCCATGGCGCGCGTGTTGACAAAGACCAGCGTCGACCGATGCTGCAAGGCCAACTCCGCCATGCGTTCGTAGATGTCGTCCCAGATGGCATTGGTTGCGACCGATCCAAGTTCGTCTCCGGGAACCTCTATGCCCAGGTCGAGCGTGCGGTGTTGGCCCACCTGCACGATCTCCACTTCGGGCCCGCGGCGTCCCCCCAGGAAGCTGGCCACGAGCTCGATCGGGTTCTGGGTGGCGGAGAGGCCGATGCGCAGCGGGGGTTGCGCTCGTCCAGTGATCAGGGCTCCCGGGCTGAGCCGGTTTTCTCCGCAGACCAGCGCATCGAGTCGTTCCAGGGTAAGGGTGAGATGAGCGCCGCGCTTGTCATCGGCAACCGCATGGATCTCGTCGACGATTATGGTCTCGACCGCGCAAAGATTGTTGCGGCTCTTCTCCGCGGTCAGCAGGATGTAAAGCGACTCTGGTGTGGTGACGAGAATATGCGGCGGCCGCTTGAGCATGGCCCGGCGCTCCGCGGGCAGGGTATCGCCGGTGCGCACGGCGGTGCGGATGGGTGCGCACAGGTAGCCTCGCTCCAGGGCCAGTTGCTGAATCTCTCGCAGCGGCTGCTCCAGGTTCTTTTGCACATCGTTGCTGAGGGCTTTGAGCGGGGAAACGTAGACTACCGCGGTGGAGGGCGCGAGCGAGCCGTCGATTGCTTGGCGGATCAGTTTGTCGATACAGATGAGAAATGCGGCCAGGGTCTTGCCTGAGCCGGTTGGCGCGGAGATTAGCGTGGGTCTGCCGGTGAGGATCGGCGGCCAGCCCAACTCCTGGGGAGCGGTGGGGGTGTTGAATTTAGCCGTGAACCACTCCCGCACTACGGGATGCGCCCAGTCCAACGCATTTGCGTTGTCTACTTCAAGAAGAGTGGATTGGACGGGAGGCATGGGTCCATTTTAGGCCCAGCTTTGGAGACGAAGGGCACGGCTTTAGCCGTGCCGTGCACGGTCCGCACTCGGGACGGCTTTAGCCGCTGAGGTACGGTTTGTCACGAAAGGAGTTTCCGTAGAGGCGGCAGGGTGAGAAAGACTTACCTCAGGGGCTAAGCGGATACCGCGAGGAAAGACATGTGTTCTTCCCGCGGTAGCCGCAGCTAAAGGCGTCACCGGCTGATGCTCAGGGTGGCACGGCTGAAGCCGTGCCCTTCGTTGATCGGCGCTACCCCTAAAACCTGTAGCTTAAGAAACAAGGATCAATCCCGGAGGGTGCCGCGAGGCGGTTACCATCCTGGTGCGTGCGCCCGGGAAGCGGACGCACGCAACTCAGAGGAAGCCGTGTTTCTTGTTGGCGTGCCAGTTCGACTCTTCCTTCTTGAGCGGCGGCGGAGTCGTTTTTCCCCACAGGGTGTGGTTCCAGGTGACCGCCTGCAGACCATCATGGCTGGGCTGGAGGACCATCGGCGGTTCAGCCGGTTTGCCCTCAACGTCGTCAAACTTGATGGTGACCTGGCTCCCCGCATCGGCCCAATGTCCAAAGGTCGTGATTGCGCCTTTGCCTAAGTCCTGTGTTACCGTAGCCGATCCATCGGGACCGAGGCTTATGCTGAACGCCGGCCCGGCGGGCCCGGCCGCGTCGGTGGTATCGGGCGCTTCGGAACTGTAGATGCCGGCATATTTCGAGGAGGCGAAGGCGGGGGCCGCGACCAGCGCCAGTACAATCGCGGCGCCGGCTACTAGAAGATGCAAGGGAGTGGGTCTGGCGGTTCTCATAACGTTTTCATCATTGCGCTGGGCTGAGGTGAAGGCAAGATGCAGGGCGAAAACGAAAGTTGTATGAATAGTGCTATGGAATACACTGCCGCTGAACGCGCCCGCCGGGTCCGCGTCATCCTCTTTGACGTGGATGGCGTCTTGACCGATGGCAAGATATGGACGCTGCCCCTGGGCTCCATGGAGAAGACCTTCGAACCCAAAGGATTTCATGCTCACGACGGAATCGGCGTTTCGCTGGCCCGCATCGGTGGCATCCACTGCGGCGTGATCACCAAGCGCACCTCGGAAGCCGTTGCGCAGCGCGCTCGCGCCCTGCGCCTGGAATACGTCTACATGGGACAGGACTACAAGATGCAAGCCGTACGCGAGATCATGCAGCGGGGATCATTTAGCCTCGACCAGATCGCCTACGTAGGGGATGACGTGATCGACCTGCCCGTAATGCGGGTATGCGGGCTGGCGATTGCCGTGGCTAACGCCCGCGACCAGGTCAAGGCCGTGGCCCACTACGTGACGCCCAATGCGGGCGGCGAGGGAGCCGGCCGCGACGCGGTCGATTTCGTTCTGCAGGCGCACGGGATACTGAATCAGTGCATCGAGGAATATCTCGATGAGCGTAACGCGGCCCCTGGCCCAGGCAGAGTATGACGGCTGGCTGGCGTATGCTATCTCTTTGGGTTGCAAGATGATGTCGAAGCCTTTTTATTTTCTCTCAGGCGCAGGAGCGTGGGCAAACTGATGGTGATTCGCAGGTCCCTTTCTTTTCTGGTTCTTCTTTTTCTTATCGCGGGGCTCGGCAACCGGGCGCTAGCCCAGTCACTCAAGAACATGGATGGCGCGTTGGCAGTCTTCGGACAATTCTCCGGGACCTCCAATGGCGACGGCGTCAAGGACAGCCCGACCTACTCGACGGGCACGTTGGCAACTTTTCGGCAGTCCTTCCATCCCTGGTTGGGCTACGAGGTCAATTACAGCTATACCCGCTTTAGCGAGAGGTACAACACGATCCCGTTCGGGGTGCAGAACAACGTGAACGAGGTCACCGGTGCGTACCTGGTGCAAGGGCCGACATTGCCGTTTTTGGGCATTCAGCCGTTTGGCGCCATCGGCTTCGGCGCTCTCATCTTTCTACCCACCACCGTAGGCGGCCAAAAATACCCGCAGCAGAACCGCACACCGCTGCTGTATGAGGTCGGAATCAACTATCCGCTCATCACCTCCCATTTCGGGCTCCGGCTGCAGTATCGGGGTCTGAGCTACAAGACGCCGGATTACAACGCGACGCTACTGACTACGGGCTCCAGGCGAACGACTTCGGAACCAAGCGTGGGCGCCTACCTGCGGTTCTGAGCTTCGAAGGAAGAGAAGCAATGATCATGGGTCGAACTATGCTGCTGGCCAGGACGCTGCCCCTGGCCTTGACCGCCGTCTTGTGTGTACAGCCGTTGGCGGCGAAATCGGACCACCAACAGTGGGTTGGGACATGGGCCTCCGCTCCTCTGCTGGACGCTCATGCCAAGCCTGCCGAGCAGCTCGTGACCCCAGGTACACCCGGCGTTACCCTGCGCGAGGTGGTGCATGTAAGCATTGGCGGAGAGACGCTGCGGGTGCGCTTTTCCAATCTTTACGGCACTGATCCGCTGGTGATTGGCGCGGCGCAGATTGCACAAACCCTTAAGGGCGCGGCGGTGGTTGCGGGCTCCGGCAAGCCGCTGACGTTTCACGGGCAGGCTTCGGTTTCAATACCCGCCGGCGCCCTGGCCGTGAGCGACGGCATCCCGTTCAAGTTTGCGCCGCTTTCCGACTTGACCGTCAGCTTCTTTCTGCCCAGCCCATCGGGGCCTATTACCGAACATCAACTGGGCAATGCCACTAGCTATCATGCGCCCGGCAATGTAGTCGCCAGCGACACCCTGGCGACGCCAACCACGCTGACCAGCTGGGAATATCTCAACGGAATCGATACCCTGGCTTCTGGCGATGCGGCAGCCGTGATCACCATTGGCGATTCGATTACGGATGGCGCGAAATCGACCATTGATACCAACCAGCGATGGCCCGATGAGCTGGCGCGGCGCCTGCAGGCGGACCCGAAGTATCGCCACCTTGCGGTGCTGAATGAAGCCATCAGCGGCAACAAAATATTGCTGGATGGAGCCGGTCCTAATGCGCTGGCGCGGTTCGATCGCGATGTGCTTGCCCAGAGCGGAGCGAAATATCTGCTCATCCTCGAAGGCATCAATGATATTGGCCGCCTGCACAGCTTTCCCGATAGCCTCACGGCCGCTGATCTCATCTCCGCTCTCGATCAAATGATCGTGCGCGCCCACGCCCACGGAATCGCAGTCATCGGCTGCACGCTGACACCGTACCATGGCGCCGGGTACTATACCGATAACGGCGAAGCCATTCGCAAGGCTGTGAATGACTGGATTCGCACCGGCGGCGCTTTCGATGGCGTTGTCGACCTCGAGGCTGCGGTCCGGGATCCGGAACATCCAGACACCTTCCTGCCTGCCGACGACCCTGGTGATCACCTCCATCCCAACGATGCAGGCTACAAAGTGATGGGAGATGCCATCGACCTGAAACTCTTCACGGTGAAGCCAAAGCAGCCCTGACCCGCGGACGAGGTCAGGACGTCGTGAATCCTCGCAGTTGCCGCGCTCATCCAACAACAAAACAGTTGTGGAGAGCAAAGGATATGGCGGCTTTTTGTGCATGCTGTGGGGCAGAGATCAAATTGAAAGCCGAAGCGTGTCCGGTGTGTGGAACACCACGCCACGGCATGTTGCCGCCTGCTCTACAGCCTGCGCTGGATACGGGCGAGGACACATCGCCGCCCGAGGTTGGAATCGACCGCAAGCCGCGCAGGTCGCGGCTCTAAGCCGCTTGCGTGAGAAGCTCATGCTTCTGAAGGGGTACGGCCTTCAGAGTCTGCGTAATTACAAAACCCATTAGGAACTGGACGGGTGCCCCAGGTACGCTTTGGCGAACCTGGGGCACCCCTCCAGTTCCTAATGGGTTGTTACTCAAGTAGCTAAGCCGGGCGGTCAGTCACCGAACAAGTGGGCCACCCGCCCGGTGCTGGCGTGCGCCCATGATGTGTTAGAAGCCCAACCGAGCAGCAGAACAAGAGCTCCGCATCCGGTCATGATCCACCAGATGGGGTGTGTGGCCTGGGTAAAATCCAACCCCTTTGCGTGGCTAGCGGCGACGACTGTGCCGGCTACCGCCACGCCCAAGGCTGCTCCCACTTGGCGGCCGGTGGATGCGATGGCCGCGGCCACCCCGGCCTGTGATAACGGCATGCCCGCAACCGCGTTGTTGGTGATGGCCGGGTTGACCATGCCGAGGCCAAGCCCAAACAACGCGTAGGCCAACAACAACAGGGGAACGGGAGTACCGATACTGAGCCGGGTAAGCATCAAGGTGCTCAGCAGGAAGGCCGCGCCTGCGGCCAGCAAGGAAGGACGTGTGCCGTAACGGCCCACCAGGCGGCCGGAAAGCGGTGCGCTCACCATCATCATGATGGCCAGGGGCAGCGTATAGAGGCCGGTATGAAAAGCTGAGAATCCGCGTGCCTGTTGCAGGTATAGCGCAGTGAGAAAGAGAAAGCCGGCAAAGGAGGCAAAGGCGCTCAGCGCCAGCAGGGTCGCACTGCTGAAGGGGATGCTGTGAAAGAAGCGCAAGTCCACCAGGGGATCTTTACGCCGCGGCTCGTAGAACAAGAAGAGGGCCAGCGCGGCGCCCGCGGTCACAAATAAACCGAGGATGGTCCAGGATGTCCAGCCGGTGTGCGGCCCCTCAATGACCGCCGTTGTCAACGACGCCAGGCTGACAAACACCAGCAGTTGTCCGACAGGGTCAAAGGCCCGGGCGCGCGGTGCTTTCGATTCTGGTACGAACAGGGCGGCCAGTACCACGGCTGTGAGGCCAATGGGCAGGTTGATCCAGAAAATGGACCTCCAGCCGACGGCCTCGGTCAACGCGCCGCCAATCAACGGACCGATGGCCAGCGATACTCCGGCTACAGCTCCCCAAACACCGACCGCGTGTGCCCTTGCCTTGGGCTCGCGGAAGGCGTTGGCGATGATGGACAGGGCCACTGGATTGAGCATGGAGGCGCCCAGACCCTGAAGGGCGCGGAAACCTACCAATTGGCCTATGCTATGCGCCATGCTGCACAGCAGCGATCCCGCGATGAAGAGAACCAGGCCAATTTGAAAAACACGACGGCGGCCGAAACGGTCTGACAGGGAGCCTGACAGCATGAGCAGGCTGGCGACCACGAGCGTATACGCATCGAGGATCCATTGCAGTCCTGAAAGGGTGGCGTGGAGATCGAGTTGGATCGCCGGCAAGGCGACGTTCACAATGGTGACGTCCATGCCCACGATCAACAGGCTCATGCAGCATATGCCCAGGATCAGGTTGGGATGACTCACCCCAGGTGCGCGGCCGGGTTCCGTTATCACAGATGCGCTGGTCGGTTTCTTCGCTTCGGGCAAGGTGTCTCCAGCATACAGATGCGCTTATAGCCGCGAAAACTTCAGAAAAAGCGGATCGTGACACAAACATCCATGGACAATCCCCCCTCCGTGTCAGACCGGGTCAACGATAGTGGACAAAATCGACGCAAACTCCACCGATTCAGGTACCGCGGCGTCGGAGGTCCCGCTAAAAGGTAATGTCGATAGACAACACGTCACATTGACTGTGCTATTTTAGGCGGCGATAATCACCCTACTCGGCAAAAGCTCTGTGCCGCTTTGGGGGTTCCCTTTTGAAATCTGCCTATGTGAACGGTATTCGCAAATTGTCCGACTTGAAACGAGGCCAAATCGTCCGGCTAGCCGGGTCTGGTGCGGCGGTCGTGGAAGAGATTTGGGCCTTGGGAGAGAACTACTATGGCCGCTTCCGTTGTCAGGACGGCTTGGTGGTTCAGCTAACCGAGGCTGAAGAAGCCATGATTGGGACATTGACGAAGGTGAACGTAGCCCAACCTTTCTAGAGATTCCGGCAGCTCATTTCGTGGTCGCCAGCCGCGCAACCGCTTCAATGAGCGGTGCGTCGCGGCTGTTCGCCTGAACGTCCGCTGCGGATCTGGTTACTAAAGTGACCACCAAATGATTGCCCATTGCATTCACGTGTGGTCCATTTCACCCAGGACTGACGTCCTGGGGCATTCTCAGCCGTCCCTATGGGACTGATCGTTGGCACCTGCTAACCCAGGACTGACGTCATGGGCTACTCTCAGCCGTCCCTACGGGACTCTAATTGGAGAGGGTAGTTCTCACTCAGACACTTCTGGCCGTGCGGAAATGCTTCGAACTAATGTGGTAGCCTCCGCTGTTATGCGACAGTGTAAGCAGGTTCAAGGAGAGGCATCCTGGTGAGATTCGGGAACGAGTCGCTGTCTAAGCCTGCCACCGTGTTCTTCATTGGCCTGGCGCTGGCGGTGGTTCTCCATCCGCTGTCGAAGGCCGAGCCACTGTTTCCACTCACCGTTCAGCTCGACTGGGTGGAGAATGCCCAGTTCGCAGGACTCCTGGTCGCAAAAGAAAAGGGATGGTACGCGGAGCAAGGCCTCGACGTCACCATTGTGCCGATCAATCAAGCGACGCTCGACACTGTGGGACCGGTGGTCAAGGGGCACAACGTGATCGGCTGCGCGGACGGCATGATTCTGTTGCAAGCGCGCCGGGGGCATCAACCGATCCAGGCATTTGCGGTTACATTACAGGCTTCCCCGTTAGGCATCGTTACTCTTCGCAGCAGCGGCCTCAGCCAGGTCAAGGATCTCGCCGGAAAGACAATCGGTCTCCATGCCTATGACCTTACCCAACTCGACATCATGCTGAAAGCCAATGGCCTTTCTCTGCGGCAAGTCAAAATCAAAGAAATAGGGGATGACCTCACTTCTCTGGCTGCAGGAAAGATCGATGCCCAGGTGCTCTACCTGGTGGATGAAAGGGTCGCCCTGGAGGCGAAAGGGATTCAACTCAACGTCTTTCCCGGTTACGCCAACAACTACAGCGCCTACTCCCAGGTCTATTTCGCGCGCAGTGATTTCCTGCAGGCGCACCCCGCAATCCTGGCCAAATTTCTGCGCGCGACTAACCGCGGCTGGGAGGAGGCCTTTGCGCATCCAAACGAGACCGCGGCCATGCTCGTCTCCAGGTATCTGCCTGGAAAAGACCTGAACTACCAGGTTCGTTCGCTGATGGAAATAAGGCGCTTTGCTACCGTCGAATCACCGCAGCTGGGGCAAATGCGGCTGACGACATGGCAGAAAAGCTGCGCCTTGTTTCATCTCGATCCCGCGCTCGCCGGGCAGCTCGCCAATTTCTCAATTTTGCATGAGGTGTACGGGAAGGAAGACGGACCTTGAATCGAGCGCAGAGTGCTCTATGAAGAAAATCGCCGAACACATGCCGGGATACTCCTACGGAGCGGCCGAGGTCGCTACTTCGCAAGTCTCGATGTTGGATCTGGAGAGTTTGAAAATCAGCGCTGGATTCACCGAAGAAGATCAGCACTTTCTGCGGCTGGCCGGTGAGGTGCTCACCAACCAAACCAGGAAAATAGTCGAGCACTGGCGCAGCCACATCATCGCCAACATCCCGAACCTTGCCAGACATTCTCGAACTCCCCAAGGAGAGCCGATCCCCGAATACCTGGCGGCGAGCAACCTTCGTTTCGAGCAATGGATCCTGGATACCTGTCTGCGGCCCTACGATCAGGACTGGATTAACTACCAGCAGGAAATAGCACTGCGCCATACGAGCACGAAAAAGAACAAGGTCGACGGGGTCCAATCGACATCGTATGTACCCCTGCGCGACATCATCGCATTTACGGCGGTTATGAACGAGACCATCAAGCCCTATCTTGCGGCCAAAGGGAATTCCGCCGAAGAAGTCGACAAGATGCATCGGGCATGGTGCAAATCGATTCAGATGCAACTGGCGCTTTGGGTCGGCCCTTACACTGACAGCGGTCAGCTTGAGGAATGGTGACTATTCCAATCAGGTCCTGACTCCGGGAATTGTATAAAGGAGCAGGCGTACTTATATCTCATGATCATTTCCCGAAGGCAATTCTCCTTAAGCTCCCTCGCGCTCCTGGCAATATCGTCTCGAGATGCAGACGCCCGGCCCGCCCCGACGCGGGTACTCATCGTGGATGGCGTCAACAATCATGATTGGGCAACGGCGACGCACGCCATCACTGAGATCTTGACGGCGAGCAATTTGTTTTTGGTCGAGGTGTCCACGACTCCGCCGCGGGGGGCTGCGCAGGATGCATGGAATTCCTGGACGCCCGATTTCTCTCGCTATGACGTGGTGATCAATAACTTCAATGGAGGCCATCTGGCAGATGGAATCGAGTGGCCTCTCAGCGTGCAGAGATCGCTGGAGAAGTTTGTGCAGGGAGGGGGCGGCCTGGTCGTTTACCACGCGGCCAACAACGCGTTTCTGAATTGGCCGGCCTACAACGAAATGATCGGGCTGGGTTGGCGGTCACCATCGTTTGGACCCGGACTGGCCGTATCCGATGACGACAAAATCGTGGTCATTCCCAAGGGAACAGGATTGGAACCCGGGCATCCTCCCCGGTTGGACTTTCAAATCCACGTGCGCGATACCCACCATCCCATCACCGCGGGGATGCCCAGGGTCTGGATGCATCCTTCGGAGCAGCTCACCCATGGCCAGCATGGCCCTGCGGAAGGCTTGACGATTCTTACCTATGCTCATTCGCCGGTGTCGAACAAGAACGAGCCCATGGACTGGGTCCGGAACTACGGAAAGGGCCGGGTTTACACCACCATGCTTGGCCATACCTGGGCCGGGGAGCCAAATCCTAATCTTGAATGCGTGGGTTTTCAAACTCTGCTGGCACGCGGTGTCCAATGGGCTGCGACAGGAGCTGTGACGATTCCCATACCACCAAATTTTCCGGGCCCGGACAAGGTTTCACTGCGCAAGCTGAGTTGACTCTGGTGGTCGGAGTCCGATATAGTCGGATTTCGATATGAAACCCGAGACCGCCAAAAACGCTCCTTTATCGTCTGCAACCCTGCACATTCTCCTGGCGTTGGCTGGTGGCAATTTGCACGGCTACGGAATTATTAAAGAAGTCGTACGCAATTCAGACGGTCACTACCGGTTGGGACCAGGTACGTTGTACGACAACCTGAAGAAGCTGATGGACGCAGGGTTGGTCTCTGATGCACCGCCCGCCCCTTCGTCGAAGCGCAAGTCTGCGGCTGCGAAGGAAGATGATCGTCGTTTCTATACGCTTACTAAGGAAGGAAGGGGCGCCCTGGCCGCGGAGGTTGATCGCTTGCAAAGCGTCATAAGCCAAGCCAGATTGCGTCTTCGGGAAGCGAGGGAAGGAAGAGCATGAACAGAAGTGTTTCTCGTTTTGCCTATCGTCTACTGCTGCGCCTTCATCCCGCCGGGTTTGAAGACGAATTTGGCGCCGAGATGTTGTGGATCTTCGACGAGGAACACCAACAGGGCCGGGGCGCCCACTTGTTACTCGATGGAGCCATCTCTCTGCTACGCCAGCGCTGCAGGATAGAGCACGATCCTGGTCAGCTATCCATTGCTTCGGGAACGATCATCACCGGTCCTGGCATCGGCCCGCTTCGCCTGCTGCAGGGCGGAATCACGTTTTCATTGATTCTCTTCAGTCTCATGCAGCTCTTGGTTCACCCGTTGACCGTCACGGTACGTTGGTCAGACCGGGTGCCTTGCTATACGGTCACGCTTCAGGCGCCGTCCCACGCTGAGGTTGTGGTTGGAGCGATGCCGTAGCTGCTTAGCGGAAGGTTGGTTTCGCCGGGGAACAGACTGACTCAAACCATCGGCTGATGTACACCTGGGCGTGAGCCTCACCGCAGTAGTGCCGGGCTCCCTCGGCGTTGGCGGTTTCGGTGTTCCATCGGTGTACGGTGAGTTCGGACTCGCCACATCGAATCACGAATCAGCGCGTGGGGCTATTGGTCACGATTCCACACACTTCACACCTGAATTCCTGTATCGTTGCCATGCATTCGTCTCCTGGGCTTAGCCTCCATATTGAAACACACCGCCGGGGTTGCTCAAAGATTCGATGGATGTCATCCTCAGACATGAAACGAGACAGATTGTTCGGTGTGGTTCTGGGATTGGTGCTGCCCTGTTGTGTGTCCGCCATAGCGCAGGAATTAGGACCTTGGCGCGCAGCGAACTCGCCGGCCGAGTCCATCACCGGTGACGTGGCATTTTCTGCTACCAAGCTAGCGATCGACTTTTCCAGTTTTTCTATCGCTCGCATTCGCGATCTGGAGCCGGGCGAGGTAAGCGCAGTCTTCGATGCAGACAGCAGTGTCGGCGCGCGCGGCAGCCTGTATAGGCTGAGCATACCGGCCTCAAAAAAGTTTTTGCACAAGAATGCCATTTGCGGTTCCGAAGATACTCAGTGGGTGGCCGCATTCGTGGCCGGGCGCAATTTGCACCTGGCATTCTTCTCCGGAGAAAAAATGCCGGTGTTTAAGCCCGAGGTGATCGCCAACTCAACGGATCTGTGCGGCACATTTCTCTATGCCCGATGAGTCAGTGCTGTGGCTCGCTTCCGTCAAGAAAGATTGGACGAAAACTCGACGGTAATTTGACACTTGAAGCGATGGTGCGGATGTAGCGTGTTCTTCAAGAGGACAACGCTATGCGATTGAATCTCAGGACCTTAGTTCTTTCATCCGCAGCCCTTTGCTCCACCGCAGCATTCGCAGCCAACGAGGTACGGGTGAACGTGCCGTTTAACTTTGTAGCCAAGAACCATACCTATCAGGCCGGCGCGTATAAAGTCCTGATCGAACCAGAACACTCTGTCGTGACCCTGAGAAAAGTCGAAGACCCAGGCCAGTCGGCGATGTGGCTCGTCGGACCGGGCGACAGCCAGGGTCCTCAGCCCAAGGTGCGTCTGACCTTTTACGGGATAGGACAGAACATGGTTCTGAGAAAGATCCAGTGTGGCGGGCTCTCGACTCCGAACCTGGACAAGCAATCAAAGGACAAGGTGGGAGAGACCAGGATCGTTGGCGAATAGGGCCAACACGGAAGTTCAACGTTGAACGCCCCTTTTCAATCGGGGTTTCTGTGATGATTCTTCGCAACGTCCGGTTTTTCCGGGTTAAGCCCCCATCGATTGGGGGCTTAACCTGTTTTACAACGATTCTGCGGAGCCAGGAGGAGTTCACCCTTGAATCATCAGACAGACACAGATGCCGATTCGAGGCGAGTTCTGGAGTTGGAGATTCAAAACGCACGCTTGCAGCAGTTGGTCGCAGAGCTGTTGATGGAGAATCAGCAGTTAAGACTGAAGCGCCAATTAGTGGCAAAACAACCGTAACCGCAGTAGAAAAACAATGCATCGCGGAAGAAGTGTGAGCCCTCAGCGCGCGGCAGCCGTCGAGGTCTCCATTTCAGCGAGTTGTTTGCGAATCTTCCTCTCCGCTGCCGCGCGGTCGCGCTCGCTTAGATTTCCCAGCAGGCGCAGCGCATCTTTCATGAGCTTCACGCCCTCATCACACGCACCCCGTCGCTGCGCGTTCTCGGCCGCGGAGCATAGCGCCTGCGCCGCGCGCACCCACTCCGCCGCCCCCTCGAAGTGCATGGCGAGTTCGTGAGACACATCCGATTCGCGCCCGGCAAACAGCTTCTCCAGCTTTTCCGCCACTCGTAGATGCCGCCTCGCGCGGCGGGACGGAGACTGTCTGCCCCGGAGCACTTCGCGATACAACCCATGCGCAAAGACGTAGAACGCCGAGCGCGTCCCGTCCGGCAGCTCGTCGTGTCCGGCCGCATGCAGGAAGTGCATCCGGCGGGTTAGCTTCTCGTATTGCTCCTCAATCTCTTCCAGGTCGCTGGCCAGCGCCGCCGCGGCCGCCCATGCCGGGAAAACCACGCCAATCAGGCTCGCTGCTTCGAGCAGGCGCTGGTCCTCCGCGTCCAGTCCCTCAATCTGCAGCTCGATCATTTCGGAAAGGACTGTGGGAACACCCATTTCGATTTCTGCAAGTTCTGATTGCAGCTGCCAGCAGCCAGCTTCCTGGCGGATACAACCCTGCGCGATCAGGTGCTCGAGCATGGCAATCATGAACAGGGGATTGCCTTCCGAATGCTGATGCACAAAGCTGGGCAGACCATTCGGTAGCGTCGCCTGCTTCAATTCCCGAGCCAGGTACTCGCTTACCGCGGCTTTGTCGAGCGGGCGCAGCGCCGCCTCCGTGCACAGCTTGTGGGTGTCTAAATCCTGCTTCAATCGCTTCAGCGGATGTTGGCCGGTGTTCACGTCCGCCGGCCGGTAGGAGGAAAGCAAGAACAGTTTCGCGTTGCTCCGGCGTCGCGCGAGCACCGAAATCAGATCCAAGGTCGAGAGGTCTGCCCAGTGCAGGTCCTCGAAAACCAGAACCACTGTCTTATCATCCGACATGGCTTCGATGGCATCACATACTTCCTTCAATATGCGCTCGACTTTTACCGGACTGGCCGGGACCGGCGAGTCATCGGCAAGGGGCAGCGAAGCTAGCTGCGCGTACCAGCTGGGCGCTTTCTGCTGCAAGACGCGGAGATTCTTCTCTCCCCCGTTCTGCCTGCAGAGCTGGCCAAGGGCTTCCATCACCGGGTAGTAGGCTTCCTTGCCGCCGAAACCTTCCACGCTCTGGCCGCGCGCGATATCTATCTGGTTTTCATTGCAGACTTCCTTGCAGAATGCATCGATGAGGGCGGTTTTTCCAATGCCCGCCTCCCCGGTAATGAAGAGCACCTGCCGTTCGCCCTGTTTGACCTGCCGCAGCAGACCGCTCATCTTGTTGAGCTCGTTCCCGCGTCCTACGATGCCGCCAGGCCGCGGTACAGCAACGTCGGTCGTGTACCTGGCGCCGTCTTCCACCTGGGCCAGGAACCAATAGCCGCGCCTGCGAACGGTTCGGATAAATCGCGGGTTTTCTGCCTCGTCGCCCAGCAGCTTACGCAGCTCCAGTACATAGGTGCGCAACACCTGCGGCTGCACGTAAGTCTCGGGCCACAGCTTGTTTAATAGCTCATCGTGGGTGACCAGCCTTTGTGGGTTCTCCACCAGGTAACGCAACACGGCGAACGGCTTTGGCGTCAAGACCAGCCGCGCCCCGTTCTGCCACAGGCATTCGTTCTGCGTGTCGAGTTGAAAGCAGCCAAATTGCTTCATTGCGCTCCGCGCTAAATAGAATGGATAGACCGGTTCTCCGTTTCGAAGTCAGGCCAAAGACTCAGCTGCGCTGAGGGGCGGCCCGCTTATCCCGTTGGCCGGTTTTCTGGTTATCGACTCTGTGAAGATATTCCATGAGGTAGAGGATAAGCATGTGAACCGGGCGCGATGTCACGGGGAAGCAACAGATTGCAAAAAGTTGTGAACTGGCACTCCCTTGCCATGTCGCGGCCCACCTGCCAATAACCTAAATGGCTTTGTGGGCGGCGGTCCAATTACTTCCTATCTCATTGATTGTAAAGGATTATCCGTGGGGTAGGCGTTAGTCATTTGGAGATCCTTATTGCAGGGGACGCTGCAGCATCAACAGCTGCATCCATTCTCCAAATTTCCTGCCTGCTTCGGGCAGCAAGCCGACTTGGTGAAACCCGAGGGACGCGTGCAGAGCGACTGAGGGGACGTTTACTCCACAGATGCAGGCAACCATCGAGTGACAGCCTTTCGCCTGGCATTCCGAGATCAGCTCAGCCAGGAGCATCTTGCCGACGCCGTGGCCGATACAATCGGCGCGCACGTAGATTGAGTCTTCGACCGTATAACGGTAACCTTCGCGAGGGCGGAATTGCGATGCGTAACAAAAGCCCACGACATAACCCTCGAGCTCTGCGACGAGATACGGCAAATCGCGATCCAGAACGGCCCGGCGTCTGCGCATCATCTCGGCCTCATCCGGAGGTACGATCTCGAAGGTCGCAGTGCTGGTGGTGACGAACCTGGCGTAAATTGCGGTGACAGCAGGTATGTCTGCAGGGGTTGACGGACGAACTATGCACTCCGGCGCATGGGGAGCGTCGTCTAGCTGAGTGGCGGTGCTGTGCTTAGCTCCCTTTTGGCCCGGATCGGAAAAAACCTTCTCATGACTTGGATCGAGTGTTCCCACGTTGTTTAGCTGAACCAGGTACTCACTCCTCCCTGTAGTACACGCTGAAGGGCATAAGGAAGGGATAAGATTTGTGATTTTATTTCAGCTTGGTGGGCAAAACTGACTTCGCGCCGCGGGCTGCGGAAGGTTTGCGGTAGTGGCGGCTGTGATACAAAGCATTACAGCCGTGACTCGTTCGGAGCGGCTAAATTTGGACAAGTGTGGGTGAGGGTGGCCCAGGTCTCGCATCTGAGACCTGGGGTTTCTCCTGGCGTCCAGTAGGTCATTTCTTGAGTTCGACGGTCACAGCTTCGTAAGGCTGGTCGCTTAGGTTCTGCTCCGAATGCTCGACGGGCGTCCCCCAGGCGACGTCACCGGCTTTGTGTTCCACCGTTTCGACTTTGCCTGAAGAGTCTTTGGTTCGAAAATTCTCGTCGGTGAGGAAGACGGTTACGCGATCCGTCGAATGCGCGTGCATGGGAACCACTCCGTGCGCCGGGATCCTGACCCTCAGAACACGCACCTGTGGATTCTCAAATTCCAGCTTGTAGTGGCCGGGATCGACCTTGAGAGGGTCGAGATTTTCGGTCAACGCCTTGTCAGTCCCCTGGGTCTTCAATTCGATCTCGATGATATTGAAGTCATGATCCATGACCTGCCCCAAGTGCATCCCAGTTGGCGGGCTCCAGACCACCTGACCCGCCTTAAAATCGAACACCGCCGGTTTCCTCCCGTCCTGATATTCGAATCGTTGCCGTCCGGGCTGAAGGTAGATCATCACCCGGTTCATATCGTGCTGGTGGAATTTTCCCGGCACCTGATATTTCTCGAGCGCACGGACAACCTTGACCTCATTGTTGTCCAACAACGGTGCCGAAGGAGCCGTCGGGATAGAGGCCAAAGCAGCGCCCAGTAACAGCAGTGCGGGAGGTAGCGTCATTTGCATGAGCCGGAGCATAGCTCATCGTCTGCGCAGAGAGAAAGTGAAAACTCTTACCGCGTCCAAAATCCTATAGCCTGCGACAAAATATGCCAGCACGGCAAAATGCCCTAAAAAAGTAGACTTCCGATTTCAGTAGTTGTATCTTTCGGACGAAAGCCCAACTCTTTTGAGCGCAAGGAGTCGCCAATGAAAGTTCTGTCTGCTCTGACCCGCCGTACCTTGCCTGTAGTTGTCGTTGCCCTCACCTTCAGTCTGGCCTCGCCCGCCCTGGTTGCCCAGAGCCCATCCCCTACCTGGTCACAAGACGACACGCTCCGCATAGCCAAAGAGGTGCAGAAGCGACTGGGCTCGCTCACGAACCTCGGTGTTTTCGACTGGATCACCTTTGGCTTTCATGGCAAAACCGTGGTCCTCAAAGGGTATGCCTCGCGTCCGACCCTCAAGAGCAGCGCGGCCAACGTGCTCAAGGGAATACCAGGAATCGAATCGGTCGACAACCAGATCGAGGTGCTCCCGCTTTCCAATAACGACGATCGCATCCGCGCCGCTGTCTACAATCGCATCTATACCCAACCCAGCCTGCGGAAATATAACGCCAACCAGGGCACTGCCCGCCAAGCGGTTGGACCCGGTCCCAGCGTCGCCATGATGGCCGGCGGCATCACAAATGATCCGCCTCGGGGCTTCCATGCCATCCACATCATCGTGAAAAATGGAAACGTTACCCTCTACGGGGTGGTCAACAACGCGAGCGACGAGGCGGTTGCCGGCATGATGGCTAACTCCGCTCCCGGAGTCTTCAGCGTCGATAACGACCTCATCGTTCAGGGTGCTCCCGCAAAATCCGAATAGCCGCTCAGGGGAAGATCACCTGGTATCGTCCATCTCCCGGCAGTCTTGCCGGGAGATGTCATTTACACGGCTTAACCCGCGCGAAAAGCCGGTCCGCCGGTGCACTAAAAACTGAGTTTCCGCATCTGACTGAATGGTGTTGACCCGCTACCGAAACGTACTTTGGCTGAGGGAGGTTTTGCATGAATGGGAGCTCGTTCTTGAGCCTCGACATGGTGACCGTCGGTTGGATTGTCCTCCGAAATCTCGCTTCTGCTAAGCGCGCTGAAGTCGCCTATCGTGAGAGCCTCTGGTGGACTCTCCCGGGTGAACCACACATTCCGCTTCATTAAAAAAGCGTACCCCGAATCGTCGATCCGGATTGGGCTGGCCTCTACCCTCCGCCCAAGTAACTGCCATACGTGATAAACCCAACTGCGATCACCAACGCTGCGAACGAACTGAACAAAACCAACTGAGTACTAAGGCGACAGCCTCTCCACTCCTTTAAGAAAACCCCTACGCAGGCGCTAAAAAGCACCAGCATCGACATGTGCAGCGCCCAGCTGGTGAACCGATAGAGCCCCATGTAGGTGTGTGCCATGCCATAGAAGAAGAACTGTCCATACCACAGCAAGCCTGTAACTACGGCGAGTGCGAAATTCGCGGCCAGAAGATTGCGCGCCGGACCGTCGGCAAAAGACACGTATTCGCGCAGCGACTTGTCTTTCCAGTGAAGGTAAAGACAAAAGATCGCGGTGCTTACGAAAGCCCCCCCGCAGGCGAAGATGAGGATGACATTGCCCTGGAATTTTCCCGCACCATATCTTGCAGCGACATCTGCGATTGGCTGCCCCGCAGCCAAGGCCAAACCGAAGACTGCAGACAGCACACCAGCGACAAGGGCGAAAAGCAGACCCTTGGTCAAGCCCGTCCGCTCCGCAACAGTGATTGCTATCGATCCTGCCTGGTCCGTGTCGCGCAGCTTTCCTGCGATTCCAGAAGCAAAAATGCCGGCAGTTGCGATGGCGATCCCGGAGAAAACCCATACGCTTCCCGTCCGTTGCAACAAGCCGCTGAGTTGGCTTGCCAACAGCGGAGGCAAAAGCGTTCCCAGAACGCAGGAGATTCCGACGGACAAAGCGTACGTCATGGAGAACCCCAGGTAGCGGATCGCTACCCCAAACGCAGTTCCCCCCACCCCGTAGCACAAACCGAGCAGAAAGGAACGCAGCATGGCGTCGCGCGGAGACTCACGAAGCACCGAGAGAAAATGCGGCGTAGTCAAAGCGGCGACAATGATCGGCAAGATCAGCCAACATACGGCCGCCTGCGCCATCCAATAGGTCTGCCAGGACCATGCCTTCGTCTTCTTTTGCGGGGTATAGCACAGAGCAGAGCTGAACGCGCCAATGCCGTGTAGACCCGCACCGAGAATTGGGTTCGTCATGCCTAGAGCTTACGTCTCCGAAACAACCGGGAGTTTGGCGGCGTCCCAGGCGGCGAGTCCGCCCGCCATCTCGATCAGATTGGTAATTCCATGTTGGTGCAGGATACCGGCGGCAATCGAGGAACGGTAGCCGCCCGCGCAGTGCACAGCGATGCGACGGCCGCGTGGAACCTCTGCGATGCGCTCCTGCATGTGGTTGAGGGGAATGTTCAGGCTTTCTGGTATGTGTTTGGCTTTCCACTCGCGGGGATTTCGGATATCCAGGACTAGCGGAGGTTCACCACCCTCCAATTCTTCCGCAATCGTCGCCGCGCTGACCCGTTCCGTCGGCCAAACCAGGTCCGGCCTGTCGGCGAGCGCGGCCATTCCCCCGTCCAGATAACCTCTCAGGTGATCGAAGCCGATGCGCCCCAGGCGTAGGGCAGCTTCCTGCTCCCGTCCCGGCTCGGCAATAATCACAATCGGCCGGACTCGATCCAACAGTGTACCGGCCCAAGTGGCGTATTGCCCGCCTAACCCAATGTTGATGCTGCCCGCCAGGTGGCCCTGGGCAAATT
Organism: uncultured Acidobacteriaceae bacterium; assembly: GCA_963844785.1. Classification (GTDB taxonomy): domain Bacteria; phylum Acidobacteriota; class Terriglobia; order Terriglobales; family Acidobacteriaceae; genus PALSA-350. Next base: position 62,198 of record CAWJPV010000012.1, read on the forward strand.
CCGCGGCATCCCGCACATCCAGCAGCTGTGCACCGGCGTCTCCCAGCTGGAGCACTTGGTCGAGCGAAACGGGCTGCAGAACCCTCTCCAGGTTGCTGTCCAGCGTTACCCGCTCGCGCGTGTTCAGTATGGCGTCGTAGGTAAAGTACTGCGGAGCATCGGGTTGGTCGGCGGTAACGAGGCGAATGAATTCGTTTTTTGACATCGCCTGCAGTGCGTAATTCATCCGCCGCTGATCTCCCAGTGAAGAAACCGTGTCGGACGAAAGCTGCTTACCGCAAAGTGAGCCTGCGCCATGCGCCGGGTAGACCAGCGTGTCATCGGGCAGCGTCAACAGCTTGTTGTGCAGCGAGTCGTAAAGGTGCGCGCCGAGCTCGTCGGCGGTCCATCCCAGCGAGGCCCGCAGGTCGGGCCGGCCAACATCGCCGATGAACAACGTATCCCCGGTGAGAACGGCATGCGGTTTTGCCGGGTCCTTCTTCAGATCAAACACCAGGATCGAGATGGACTCGATGGTGTGGCCCGGTGTTTCCAGAACCTGCAGTCGCAGGCCGGGAAAGTCGAGTGTGTCTCCCTCCGCCATGGGCACGAACGCATATTCCGCTTTGGCTCGGCTGCCAAGATAGATGGTGGGGGAGCAGCGGTCGCGCAGCTCCAGATGCCCGGCGATGAAGTCGGCATGGAAATGGGTCAAAAAGACGTGACGGATCTTTAGGCCCCATCTCTCCGCGTCGGCCACGTACTGTTGGATATCGCGCTGCGGATCGACGATGATGGCGGTCGAGCTGGCCTCATCCCCCAGCAGGTAAGAGGCATGAGCCAGGCAGCCCAGATAGTACTGTTTGAGAATCATGATTCGGTTGCGGCGATCGGCAGCACGGTCGACATGCCCGTGAGCCTGAACAATTCCTGAACCCGCGGGTTCACGCCTGTGATGCTCAGCCGAATCCCTTTGCTCTGACACCGGACGTAATGGCTGGCCAACATGCCGAGGGCGGTCGAATCCATGTATGGAACCTCAGTCAGGTCAAAGAGGTGCGTGAGCGGTTGCTCGTGGTCTGGCGCCGATTCGAAGATGTTGCGAAAGGCCTCGGGAGACAGAGAGTTGTACATATCACGCCCGGTGAATGGTCCGAAAAATCGAAAGATCGTGCCCTGCGTTTCGCTCTTATCGCGTTCGATGGTGAGTCTTGCGCTCTTCCAAATCTGAGTTTCAAAGGTTGGCATCGTATTTTCCTTCGAAATTACCGTTACCTGGTGGACTACCGCAATCGCCGTTCTAAGTTCCGCACAAGCGAAAAAATGCCGCAGAACCTTGGGCTGAATCATAGTCTCCAAGCAAAGAAAATCCGACCTCAAAATCAAAATAGCGCACGGGAGGCCGCTGGCGACCTGGTTGACAACTACTGACCGCGGCCCTATCGTTTGGGTCAATCCTTCCAGAGCGCCAGTGAGTCCAATGGCAAACTGTCAAACTGTCGTGTTGGTTGCCGGTGCGGGCCCCACAGGCCTGCTACTCGCTTCAGAGTTGAACCGCAGACGGGTGCCGTGCCATCTGATCGACGCCCGGCCTGCGCCGCTTCACTGGGATAGAGCGACCGTCGTCCATCCGCGCTCCCTACAGATCTTCGAGTCGGTAGGATTGGTCGAAAAGTTTCTCGATGCCGGATGCAAACAACGCCTGCTGAAGATTTATGCCGACGGCGAGTTGCTTGGGACGATGGACCTCTCCATTTGCGGCAGCAGATATGGGTTCAATGTCGGCCTCTCCGAGGAGGTCACCGAGTCCATTCTCACTGACTCTCTCCAGCGATATGGTGGTCAGGTAAATCGATCTTCCCGTTTGATTGGATTCACCATCCATTCCGACAACCTGGTACTGGCGGAGATCGAGCGCGACGGGAGTCGCTACCAGGTGGAGGCCCGCTGGTTGGTGGGCTGCGATGGCATCCACAGTGTAACCCGCGAACTGAGTGGCATTGGTTTTGAGGGTCACGACATCGTGAAGCCGTGGGCCGTTTTCGATACTTCGATCGAGGGATGGGCGGACACGTTCGAAGCGAACTTTGTCTATCTCGATCCGCTTCCGGTCATCCTCACAGCACTTCCTGGCCGCCGCTGGCGCGTTTATCTTCGACCAGATTCGGAGAATTCTGATCTCATCGCCGATGCGACGTCTACCTTTCGCCGCTACGCACCATCCGCCTCTTTCGTCGATGTAGAAAATCCCGCGCGCTTCTACTGCCACACGAAGGTGGCGACGAAGTATCGATCGGGCCCCGTCTTTCTAGCCGGCGACGCGGCGCATCTGTGTTCACCAGCCGAAGGGCATGGCATGAACTGCGGTCTGCAGGATGCCTTCAACCTGGCTTGGAAACTTGCTCTGGTCCATCAAGGTGGTGCCCACGAGACGCTGCTCGATAGCTACGAAATTGAACGCCGGCCGGTTGCGGAACTTGTAACCAAATCCGGCGACGTCTCAGAACATGGGTTGACGATGGCCGATCCAACGGAATGCAAGAGTCGTAACCTGGCCATCAAAGCTACCATCGCAGACCCAAAAACCCTGCATCACGAAATCGTGGCCAAGACCGAACTGAACGTCGACTACGCGCACTCTCCGATTGTCTTCGGCGACGCCAACAGCCGTTTCGCAGCCGGATATCGCTTGCCCGACAACATTCCGGTTCAAATGCCCGAAGCAGGTGCTTCCAGGCTGCACGCGCTGGGCCAGCGCGCGGGCAGTACTCTGATCCTTCTGGGCGGACCTACGGCAAACACAACGACATTGTCGGATCTTCACGCCATCCTGCAGAAGCATGTGAAAGATTCAACGCTGTTTGAAGCGGCTGTGACTCTCAGTTCCGGCGCCAATGTCCCTGGCAAGGTCGGACGCTTGGAGTCCGCCGAGGCTTCTCACCTGGGGATCGAAGGAATCACACTCCTCGCGGTACGCCCCGACGGCTACGTCGGCTTGCGCTCCGACCGGGACCACCTGGGTGCGCTTGAACGCTACTCCGCTTTCATCCAAACTGGACGTAGCTGAGACTCGGCGCACATCTGCGTCGAAGATGCCGGTCCTGACCGTGTTCGCATGCTTCATTTGGATGAAGACGCGATATCGGTCTGGCGAAGCGGTAAACTTGCCCGACCCGACCGTTGGACGGGGGAATTTACCGAAAACCCGACTTTGCAGGCACTACGCAGGATGGCTTCCGGATAGCCGGTCATGCAGCCTGCCCGAAAAACGTCGTCGTTGATCGAAAACCGACCTTCCGGTCATCACTTTTTAAGCCTTGAGCAAAACTACGCAGCACGTACTTGTTCGGGCTTGTCTCTTGATTCAAGAAACCACAGTGTAGTCGCAGTTCCGATGAAGTAGGGAAAGCGCAGAAGCGTACTCCATGTCCCAAAGTTCTCAATCACACCAAGCACCGTGAGGCTTCCCCAGTGCTCTGCATGGCTTGGAGGCTGCGGATAGTGGATATCGATCGCTAACTTGCATGCCTGCGCCAGCCCGTATGCCACTAAACCCCACAAGAACCCCTTCCGGACCGATCGGAGGGAAAGATTGCCGTGTGCAAGAAGATGGAAAGTCGAATAGACAGCAACTCCGAGCCAGATGAAGAGCATGGCAATCATCGCACCAAATACAACTGCGCAAATAAACGACCATGGCCAGGGAATATGAGAGGTATCGCCAACGAGGCTGTCCAAGCTGAAGCGCACTGGGAGCAGCAACCAAGCGGGGGAGAAGACCGACCATACAGCGGCAAAAAACAATGTGACGCAGTGGCGCCATACGTTCCGGCCCCAAGCGATTGCGATTGCCGTAATGACCTGATACCAATACCAGCCCGCAGAACGACCTGCGCGAAATGCTTCCAATAGATCGCCCGAGAGCGCCTCGTTGCTCCCCCGCGACCTTAGATGATCCAACATCCATGTCGCAAGCGCAGGTGGCTTCCTGTTGTTCATCTCTCCTCCAGATGGAATTCCAGCTTGAAGTCCGGGATTGTTCGCCAAAGTCTCGTCAACACGCGGCGCGTATCGTGCACTTGGCGCAATCCCGCTTTGGTGATGCGAAAATATCGCTTTGCTTTACCACCGCGTTCCGGCGTGGGATCGCCCAGGCTCGAAGTAATCAGGCCTTTCGCCTCGAGCCGTTCGAGAGCCGCGTAGACGCTTCCCACAGACACAATGCGGCCGCGATACTGTTCGAGTTCATGGGCAACTGGTACACCATAGGCGTCCTCGCCAAGACGGATCAAAACGAGAAGGAGCATCAGTTCAAACTCTCCCAAATAGCTTCGGTCCGCCATTAATTCAACACTAGCGAAGAAATATCATTTGCGCAATCCATTTGTGAATCGGCTAGTCGCGTTTATCAAGCGGGGCCTGCAAAACGGGGCTATCGGTAACTTGCCCGGGCCCCTGACCCCCCGGCTGGAGGGAACGTAGGTCAGCCGCCACATTCCACCGAACAGCAGAGAACTGGACGAAAATTCTCCGAATGAATTGGTGGGTCCCAGCGTCCTTGGGGTATGCGTTTCGATAGAACTGTGACGAAGCATGCATTCTCGAAGTCATTCAGAAGTAGCGCCATTCTGCTGATTTCACTGAGTGGTGTGGCTGTTGCCTATGCGCAGAGCATCGCCGGAACCTGGCAGGGGACCCTGCCCGTTGGCCAAAGCCCGCGCATTGTGCTCAAGATCGCAGATGGCGGCAACGGGGCCCTGCGCGGATCCGTTAGTTTTATTGACAGGTCGGCCGATGCGGTTCCGTTGCTCTCGACGACGTACAGGGCGCCGAACCTGACTGCTGCGATTTCCGATATCACGTTTCGCGGCAAACTGAGCGCCGACGGCAAATCAATCGCAGGGACCTGGATACAGGCCAACCAGTCCTTTCCGGTGAGTTTTGCCCTCGCCACGCCGGAAACACTTTGGACGTATTCCGGTGCGTCCACCATGCCTACGATGTCAGCAACGACGGATCCATCCTTTGAAGTCGCCACCATCAAGCCCAGCGCGCACAATGCCAATTGGGGTTATTCATGGCAGACCCGCGTGTTTCAGGCGCGAGGCAACACCATTGCCGACCTTATCCAATTCGCCTATCAGGTGCGGCGGCGCCAAATCGACGGCGGCCCTTCCTGGATGGACGAACTCCGATATGACGTGACCGCCGAACCGGATGCGCCGGGCCTGCCTAGCGTGGATCAGGAACGGCTGATGCTCAGGAAGCTACTCGCAGAGCGGTTCGGCTTCAGGGTGCACATCGTGCAAAGGGACTTCCCGGTTTACGCCCTCGTCGTCGACAAAAGCCCTCCAAAGATCAATGTCAGCACCCCGAGCGTCAACGACATCCTCATCTCTCCCAGGGAACTCGAGGATGGCACTACGGCGGTGCAGTTTTCTCACACTACCATGCCCGAGTTCACCGACTTTTTGATGGGCTGGATCCAGGACCGGCAGATCGTTGACGAAACTCGCCTGAACGGCCGCTTCGATTTCACGGTGATGACCCCTACCAGTTCGGTGCAGGGTGTTAATGAGATTGACAAGGCCACGGCCTTTCTTCTTGGTGTTGAACCGCTGGGTTTCAAGCTCGTGCCCAAGAAAGAGCCGATCGAAGTCATCGTGATCGAACATATCGACAAGCCAACCGCAAACTAGCTGCGCTTTAAAGGTGAATCATGCTACTCGAAGATGGCCGGTCCCCAAAGAACACCCCAATCTTATGCTCAGCAATCGCGATTTGTTTGTCGCCAACCCGGACAAAGCAGGAACCTCAACTATAGAGCCGTCATGCCCGGGATGAAGGCTCGCGCCATGTAGGTGACCCCTTGAGGATTAGACACCGGAACTGCGTTTTCCTCCTGTGCATGAAAAACCTTGTCATAGTTAACTTGCGCTCATGCGATGGCCTTCAAAGGCCGTCCGAGAACTGGCAGCATCGACTTGTCCCACTGAACCCAACCGGCACGGAGCCAGGACGGCTCATCCAAAGTGCGAATAGAAACACGGTGGAGCACGACATGCGCAGCAACCTAAGCAAAGAACAAAAATCATACCTAACAAAGAAAAATGGGGATTGCCGTTGAGCTCAGTGACCGTCTCATAGAAACGTGACTTCACGCGCGAACCCAGGCCCCGCCCGTCCTGACACTGTTCCTCCGAACCTCAGACATGACAGAGAGCTTTATACTTTCTAGGGCTGCGCGAGCCTCATATGGTTGGGCGCTCCCGGACAGGCTTGAGCGAAGAGCATCATCAACGCGTCACTAAGCCCAAGCAGGAAAGAGCAATGAACATGAGTAGTGCGGGTCAGAAAAAGAAAAAAGCGGTGGGTCCCAGGCAGGCTGTCCATTCCGAATCCCCGGCGTTTCTTCGGGGTGCGATTAGCATTTTTATCCTGTTTCACTTGATTGCCATCACGTGTTGGGCCGCCCCCACCTCCTTTTGGCTGGTGGCGGAGATCAAAGGGCTTGTCCGTCCTTATATGCTATGGAGCGGCCTGTTCCAATCATGGGACACCTTTGCTCCCAATCCGCCAACCGCCAACTCTTATGTCAAGGCTGCGGTGGTGACCCAGGATCACCACATCCACGTCTGGGCCTTTCCCCGAATGGAGGAACTTAGCTACAGCGAGCGGTATTTTAAAGAGAGATACCGCAAATTTTCCGAAGTCATGTTGCAACCGAACAATGCCGCCATATTGCCTGACATTGCGAAGCATATTGCGCGGTCGTTCAACAGCCAAACTGACCCTCCGGAAAAAGTATTACTGGTGCAATACCAGACGGATATCAAGCCTGGAGCGGACGAAACGCACAAACTGATTCCCAAGCCATTCGCCTTTTATGACGATTACGTTCAGCCCGAGGATCTCAAATGAGTCTGCGCAAGATCCGAGAGGCCTGGGATAAGTTTTTTTTCGCACCGCAATCGCCCCTTCCCATCGCGCTGTTCCGTATCTTCTATGGTATCTGCGTCTCCGCGACGCTCATCCTGCTGCACTCCGACTGGCTTGAGTGGTTTGGTGTACATGGCTGGGTAACCCTCTCGACCATGAGGGCTGTAGAACCCGGTGTACGTCTGAACCTATTCACTCTTATGCCGCAGGATGATCGTTGGATCGCAGCATTTTTTTGGATTTCCCTGGGGTTCGCTGTGCTGCTGACGATAGGTTTATGGACCCGAGTGAGTAGTGTGGCTGTTTTTCTCTGCCTCGCTTCCATACAGCAGAGAAATCTCTTTATCTACCATAGCGGGGACACTTTTTTGCGCGTCACCGGCTTCTTCCTTATGTTTGCGCCGGCTGGAGCAGCCCTCTCTTTGGACCGTCTTATCCGGGTTCGCAAACGGCTGGAAGGACCCGCGCTGACTCCAAGAGCCCCGTGGGCTCAACGGATGATCCAGTTCGAACTGGCATTACTGTATCTCGTCTCGTTTGCCTGGAAGATGAAGGGGGCTGCGTGGCGAAATGGGACTGCACTCTATTATGTAACCCATTTCTATGCCGCTGAGCGCTTCCCTCTACCCGGATGGTTCCAGTATCCCGTGATACTCAAGACTGGCACCTGGTGCATTATGGTCCTGGAGCTTTGCCTGGGAACCCTCATCTGGTTCCGGCGATTCCGCTATCCGCTACTGCTGCTGGGGCTGCTGCTTCATTTGTCTATTGAATACGCGATTAATATCCCCATGTTTCAATGGGATGTGTTGACGGCATACATCCTCTTTGTCGACCCGGCAGATCTCGACCGGGTGTGGCGCGTCATTTGCCAACGTGCGCTACGACCCAGCGGTGCAGGCCTTTGAACTTGCAAAGGGAATTGATTGCTCCGGCGGACGTAGCGCGGGTTTCGGATCATCTCACAAAGGAAAAGCTGTGCTGAGTCAGCGGGTCTTCAGCGGCAAGCTGGTCACCGCGTCCGTTCCGTGGTATTCCAACTGATACTCAACTTTCTGCCTGGTTGCGATGGGAAAGTAGAGATAACCAGCGACCGGCTTGGAGACTTCTTGGTCTTTCAATTCCTTGTCGAGCAGTTCTGTCTCCATGGTCTGTCGATCAGAGTCGGTTGTTGCGGCTGATGGACTCTTGTCGACTCCGACCCCCATGCCTACCCCGTAAACCGGGCCACTTACGCGGCGACCACTGCCGTCGTAACTGGGATAGCTCACATAGCCGACGTTTGCGGTCGGATAAAGAGTTACATCATTGCTACTCTGCGGCCGCTTCTGGCAGATGGAGGCAATTGTTGCGGGGCTCGCCGAACTAACCAGGTCCTTGCCATCGGAGGTTCGAAGTGCAAAATCAGACTGATTCAGGCTGATGGTCTTGCCGTCTGCGGGGTAGAAGCCAATCTCTACCACGATGTACCGGTCTGCCAAAGGAGTGGCGAAGGAGTTCCGAACTTGTGTCTTGGAGAGCTGCTTTGCGCCGATGGAATATAGCGGCTGAACCTTGGACGCAGGGTACGCCGAGGCCGACGCCCGTGGCGCCGGGAGATTTTGCCCGACGGCCACGCAACAATTTAGCAACCCAACTATGAGTACACCGTTGCCGCAGTGAGTCATGACCTTCTACTCCAGGCTGACCTTCAGAGTCTTGCCGGTCAGAACATAAATGCGCTTCTTCTTGGGGGTTTGATCCTTCGGACGAACTTCAAGATCATAAACGCCCGGAGCTAACCAGAACTTCTTCAACGTGGCAGCGGTTCCCGCGTATGCATTGTCCAGGTAGACTTCTGCATCTTTATAGGAGCCCTGCAGGCTGACTTGCCCTTTGTCAGGTTGGGGAACCAGATAGACCGGAGAAGGGAAGAACGAATAGCCGACCCAGGGATCATAAAAGAACGGCGAGTATCCGGGCCAAACCGGACCTGAATAATAGCCGTACCCAGCGCCTACCGAAATCGTTCCGAGGCGAACACCTGCGGAAGCAGGGCTCAGCGAACCAATCAGGAACAACACGGCGAGCGTGAGAGAAGGCAACCGAAGCGCCATACTTCGTTCCTCTAAGTCTAATGATAATCCCGAATCAGATCGGAAGTTGCTTAAATCCCACCGGTTGTCAAGAATTGATAGGGAGAACAGGCATCTCGCAGCCAGTTCGTCCAGGGCCGAATTATCAGCGAAATCAACTCGTCTCGGGGTCAGCAAACCCCGGGGGTCCGGGAGATTGGCACGCCAGTTCAAGCCCAGAGGGTTTTAAAGACCCAATCCTCCGGTGCGGGCGTGTCAAACAGTGAACAGTCAAGAACCGGTGCCCTGCGGCTTCACGCCGCGCGCGTTATCAGTAACTTCATCTGTTTACCAGACGGTTATCAGACAACTTGTCGATAATGCGACTTTCCAGGAGCTGAGGTTCGGGACCTACTGACGGACGAAGACTGCTTTACTCTAAGCTCCAGATGCATTCACAACCTGAAAATACGACTGCGCTCATATTCTTCGGATTGCCGCTATTGAGTTTAGCGGGTCTGGCTAAAGCGCTATTTCTATCTCGATCAACCTTTGCGAAGGCGTCGCTCCTCTTAGCCATAATTTCAGCCCTGCTGGGAACGGTCGGTATGATTTCAACCTCGGTGCCCCCGAGGTGTGTTCAGGAATGGGTTGGCTTCGCTATCTCTTTGTTGACTGTCCTACGCAAATGCCGCTTGAAATTCAGACTTAACTAGTCGCTTTGTCTCTTGTTTAAGGTCGATTTGGCTGTTCACCGTGCATAACTGTCAGAGGGTCCAAGCGCGAGCTTCGATACGCGGGAAATGTGTTGGCAAGTAGTACCAATATGACAGACAAGAGCGGGCCGGCCAACCACACCCACAGCGGTCGCAAGCCGATCACTGCGGTGTCCCTTCCTAGAGTGTACAGGAGCCCAAAACCTATTGACGTACCTATGAGGCTGCCTATGAACGTCAGCCGCAAGCCCGCCGCTATGACGTTCAGGAAAATATTACGGCGCGCGGCCCCAAGAGCGATCATAAGGCTTAGCTCGCGTCTACGTTGAAATGCAGCATAACCTTGACTACCAAATAGACCAAGAACGGTGAGCATGGTAGCGACAAAGGCCAGTGTGCGGGCGATCAATCGCACTATTCGCAACGGTGCAAGGGCAGACTGACTCAATACAGCACTAAGTGTGTTTATAGTCGGTTGAACTAGATCGCGGCGGGGGACTGCATCGACTCTCCGTCGCAGTTCAGCGAGCAGCCGGCCGTTCCGATTCCGGCCGCTCACAATCAGTGCCATGTGGGGAACGGAATCTTGCCAAACCGGAAAGTACACCGTAGGATCTGCGGGGCGCTGGAAAGGCCAGGACCCTCGAGATCCGACTACACCGATGATTTCAGTTCGCACACCCAGATCGTCGATGATGTCAGTTCCTAATGGTTTCTCCCCGAAAAAAAGGTCAGCAGCCTCTTGGTTAATCACGCCGACCCGAAAATGATCGAGCGCTTGTGTTTCCGGAAGCCTACGCCCAGCAATCAGCGGTAGGTCAAAAACGCTGAAATAATTCGATGAGACGATGTTAACGCTTAGCGGTACATGTAATATCGGTGAGGCAACTGGCGCGCGAAACGTAGCGCTCTCGATGCGTGCGACCGCATTTGAGCGGCCCGTATAGCCGTAGTAGATAGTTGGGCGCTGGCATTTCGATAGCACCGTCGCTTTTCTCCTAACCACGCCGACGATTTCGATCTGCGTGCCAGCCGAATCTCTAATAATCGTACCGACCGTATCCTGGCCAAAGAGCTCTGCTGCCGCCTCCTCATTCACGACCCCAACACGGAACGGTTGCTCTCCGAAGGAGATGAGCCGACCGGCAACTGGAGAGCTCTCCAACGTGTCGACAACGTCGGGCGTAAGCGAGTCAATATTCATCTTCACGTCGCGGAGTTGGTTCGATGGTGCTACAAGTTTGAAAGAACGCCAAATAGGAGCATTGCCGGGAAGCCGGGCGGCCCACGTTAGTGCATGAAGATCGGGTATCGATCCCGCCTGTGGCTCTACTCCCTTGAAATAGCCTGGATCGATTGCCGGTCCCGTTATGACGATCGGGTTGTCTCGCCCCGTTCCACTGTCGGGCTCTAGGAGCTGGCGCAGGTTTTGTAGGAGGAGAACCGTAGAGATGAAAACCAAGCAGCACAATGCAATTTGTCCAATGATTATTCCAGCCCATAACTTGCCCTGTGCTCTGGATGTTAACCCGCCTTCGGATCGCAGAATTGTCCATGGGCGATCCGTTACAGTTGCTGCGAGGGGCATCATTCCAAAAAAGACGGCTGTGGCTACACATAGCAACGCGCCAACGACAACAGGTGCCAAATTCGGAGTGAACACAAGGCGTTCTGCGTCCTCTTTAAATAAAAAAATTGGCACTATATGCGCTGTCCACGTGGCTAAGAGCGTCCCGACGGCTCCGCCAGCAACGGAAATCGTGACGCTATCTGACAGGAGCTCTGCCGCTAATTCTCTACGGGATGCTCCGAGCGCGACCCGAAGAGAAGTTTCATGGGAGCGTTTCGAAGCTCTCGCGATCAGCAAAGAAGCGACGTTGGTGCAAGCGAGCACAAATACGGAGGCAGCTGCAAGCGTGACTAAGATGCTAATGCGCGACAGTGCGTGGGCCATCCTGGGCGTCATGTCACGGAAGGGGACCATTTCGACTGGTGTACCGAGACTTTTCTGAGCCGCAGCTTGCGCCTGACTCAGTGAGAGACTCCCGTGAACGCGTGCAACGACCCACAAATTCCTATGCTGTCCATCCGGGCCTTGTCGCGATCGATCTTGCGAGCGTAGCCAAACATCGACTGTGCGGTCGCGATAAAGACCTTCCAGTCCGCTTGGTGCAATACCGACTATGGGATAAGTCACGTTATCGACTAGAATGTGATCGCCGATGGATAGAGCCCTTGCACCAAATTCACGTTGCCACGTGCGATCACTAAGTACGACCCCGTCGCGCAATCTCAGCTTGAGTGCTCCGGCAATGTTCGCCCCAACCACAGCAGTGTTCACCACCTCTGTGTGATCGCGGATGAAAACTTCGCTTGGGGTGATCCGAGCTACGTCGACCCAATCGAAGGTATCGGAACGCCTACGTAGCCTTTCAGATTCGCTCTGAGAAAATGGCCCTGCCTCATGCAGCGCGCTCTGGTTGTAAATGGAGACAAGCCTGTCGCTCAGCCCGTACGGAGATGCGGGGTGACTCAGCCCCTGCACGAAGCCGTAAACGGCAGCATTACTGCCTACTCCAAACGCAATCGTGAGTATGAGGGCTAGTGACAGCCCCGGAGTCCGAGCGAATGTTCTGGCGGATCGCAGAAGTGTCAGAGCTGCTCGGGAAAAGGCCATTCACTTTAACATGCACGTATGGGACCCTAAATTGGGGGCCCAACCCATTAAGTTTGAGGGGGAGAGAGACAACAAACCGTCCAGTTTCCACGCCGAGTGTCCACAGTTGGACAACTCCTGGTGGACTATCGGAGCATTCCAGACGCCATTTGACTTACCTCGTTCTTCCTCGCAGGGATTTTGGTAACTTGCTCCTGCCTGGCTAGTCCGACGGGGGATTTTACCGAGAAATGCGACTTCGCAGGCAGTACACGGGATGACTTCTGAGGTTAACGCTCAGCTTTCAGAAGATGACCTTGTCGGGATTGCAGCTTGCCTCAATAATCCCATTCACTCGCAACATGCAGGACTGCGGTGCCGCTTTCGTCGCAGCCACCGCCGGAGACGATGTAGTTCCCGCTTAGCTCACCGCTTCCATCCTGGTTCAGGGTTCCGAGAAAAGTGAGGACGCCATTGCTGGTCTCGGCTTCGAGGTTCACGGACATGCCGAGAATGAAACTCCCGGAGGAAAGTGTTCCAGGCTGGATCGTTCCAGCACTCAAGCAAGGCGTGTTGAAAGTGGTGGCTCCGGTGATCCCAAAACTGCCATCGGAGCTGGCGCTACTGCTCTGAGCGATTTTGCCCACTACGTTGAACGTCTTTTGCGCAGAACTAGTGAAGGTACCGCTCAAGTTGTTACCGATATTCCAAACGTTGATCCCGGTGAGCTTTCCCTGATAGCCGCCGGCACATCCACCGTTGATTCTGTACGTCCCGTTGAAGCCGAAGTCCGCGAAGTTCCCGGTGAAAGTGACGACCTGTCCGTCAATGGCCGCTGAGGTCAGAGATGTACTGCCGGCAGTCACAGTACCCGTCAAAGCAATAGTAGTTAATCGGTCAAAACAATTGGAACCGTCCACATGGAGCGCGCCGCTGACCGCATAGCCGGCGGTGCCGATACTGCCCGAAAAGGTGAGAGGCGGTTTTCCGGGGACGGTGGACGACGCGGTGAATTGCCAATTGCCAAATACTGTCGGGGGCTGGGCTCCGGTGGGAACTGTAGGAGCTGAAGAAGCTGTACCTCCTGGTGCCGGCGCTGGCGCCCCTGCACACCCGCAGAAAAGAACGGTGACCGCAAGAGCAAGAATGATCTCCAACCGTGTCACGGAATCTCCTCTCTCACCAAACCTGTCATAAACCTGTCCCTTGACCCTAAAGGTGGTTTCCTGCACAACGGCTTTTGTGTACTGCTGGCCCTATCTCGGCTCAAGAACGGCAAAGCTGTCGGCATGGTCGATGAAGACGCGGCGGAAAAGTCCCGTAGTCAGGACACCGTCGAACCCCTTTACAAAGGGATCCTTATCGAGGCTAAAGAACGAGACGCCGGGCAATTTGAGTGAGCCGATCTTCACGTCCTGCGGCGGCAAAGCCGATAAGCTCAGCTGCGATCCATCCACCCCACTCCAGCTAACAGGCAAGTCGTGAGAGGGCCGCTGCAACATGTATTCAAAAGTGTTGAAGAGGAGAGGCTCGTTCGCGCCGGAGTCGAGCACCAGGCGAACGGGCCGCAGCCCGCCGGATAGTTCTACGGTAATGAGCAGCAAACCGGGCGGCGCGCCGACCTCGCCTGCCTGGGCCCCATCCACCAGTGGGATATGCGGCCCTCTCACCTCCTCGCGCATCGCCCCCGAGTCGTCAAGGCAGAGCAGGCGATGTGCATTGTCGATCAGCAGGTCAAATTGCTCCAGGAAATCCTCCCCAAGAATGCCCTGCACGCGGGCATCGGCGGAATGGAGATTCTGAAGGTCATGCACGAGGACCTTTTGCTTAGCAACACGGTGAGAGCCGACTTCGACCATGTCGAGTTGCGCGTAAGAAGCAGACTGACCGGATCTGACTCCCGCAACCACGGCAGCGCCGTGAGTATCCAGATGAAGTCCACCGGCAAGAATGGGATCGACCATTGTGATCTGGGCGCCGCTATCCAATAGGAAGTTGTAGGGACCGGTGCGATTGATAAATACCGGCAAGATGATCCAGTGGCGGTTAACTAGGCGGAGGGGTACACTGGCGACATTTCCCGGACAGCGCGGGGCTGCATAAAGCGCGGGTAGGATCAAAATGGCAAGACTTACTGATGTTGTGAACCTCATGGGCGACATCGGCGATCACCTCAGCCGGATTGGCTGGGTGCAAATGTCGCCGCGTGCCTCGACACTGTCTTGACGGCTCTGTGACCATTCTCTGAAAAGCGCGTGACGGGGATATGATGGATCACAAGTACTTTGTTTTCAGTTTCGGGGACATAGAGGTCAAGGAACGGGAGTTCCTGCTGATCAAGTCAGGTGAAGCCGCGCATGTCGAGCCGACGGCATTTCGTGTGCTTTTATTGCTGCTTCGAAACCCCGGCAGGTTGGTCACCAAAGACGAGATTCTGAGCACGGTCTGGGCTGACGCTTCGGTCTCAGATAACTCGCTCACGCGCAGCATTGCCACTTTGCGGCGTCTGCTGGGTGACGACACGCGGGAGCCACGGTATATCGCCACCGTGCACACCGTCGGTTATCGCTTCCTGTGCGATGTGCGGATGGTGACTGAGGCGGTGGGCGTTGCGACAGAAAACAGCCTGGAAGGCGCAGTCGATTCGGACCACACCCCAACCGCGGTGCAAAAGGTAGGCGCTGGCACGGGCCACGAGGCAAACCAGGTGCCGGCGTTCTCTCGACCGCCGATGCCAAAGGAGAGAATGCTTGTGTACATGGCGGCCGCAGTCGTCGCCGTGGTGCTACTGGCGTTTGCCCTGAAGGCAACAAGATCCCCCATCTCCGCCCCGCTCGATTCGACACAGCTGACCTTTTCCAGGGAGTCAAAAGAGGGCCCGCTCTTCACCGATGGAGCGAGAATCTATCTGAACATCCGGGGAATTCCTTCGGAGATGGCGGCTGCCGGCGGGCCGGTTGTCCCGCTGCACGTTCTGGGTCCCGGTATCTCCCTTCAAGATATTCTGCCGGACGGTTCGCGAGCATTGGGATTGAAGTCCGACCTGGACGACGCACTTGACCGGGGAACGTTATGGACAGCGTCGATGTTGGGCGGCACACCGCGAAAGTTGACGGACCACTTGGCTCGGTGGGCGCGGTGGTCACCCGACGGACGCGCTGTCTTCTTCTCCGATAAGAGCACGCTGTACAAAATCGATGAGGATGGAAGAAATTTGCACAAGCTCTGGGATGCGCCGGGTTACCTGGATGCCTTGAGCTTTTCGCCGGACGGCCGGCAACTGAGCGCGACCGTAGGAATGGACCCCGATATCCTCCGGCTCTGGAGTGTGAATGCTGATGGCCAGAATGCACACCCATTGTGGTTCGACTGGCCGGCGAATGCCAAACAGTATGCCGGCCAGTGGACACCCGATGGGCGGCATTTCGTGTTTTCGTCCGACCGCGAAGACCGGCTCAATCTGTATGAGCTGGTACCGCCGCCGTGGTTTGCATTCTGGAGGAAACCCACGGCAGTACGGATTACTGGCAACCAGTTGCCCATCCTGGCGGCTGCGCCTATGCGCGACGGCAAAGGACTGTTTGTGCTGGCAAGGGCGGATGACGGCGCCATGCGGGCCTTTGATCCTCAAAGTAAAAAGCTGCTCCCGTATCTCGATGACGTGTCCATGCTGGCGTTCGTGATTTCGCCGGATCGGCAGTGGATGGCCTACTCCGAATACCCCAGCCGGCATTTGTGGAAGAGCCGGCTCGATGGAAGCGAGAAAGTCCAGCTGACTAGTTCCTACGCGATCATGCAGCAATGGTCGCCGGACGGGAAGTGGCTGGCGTACACGGATTGGACCAACGTATACCTGGTTTCCGCAGCGGGCGGCGCCCCGCAAAAACTGACGCCGGATGAGGCAGAGGGCGTGGCGCCGAGCTGGTTTGCCGACGGTAAATCAATTGCGTTTAGTAATTTTCCTGAGCCGGATAAGCCTTTCAAGATCCATGTGATTGATCTAGCGACGCGCCGGATATCGGACATGCCCGGGACCGATCAATACTTTGGTCCGTCATGGTCTCCCGACTGGAAGTACATGGTGGCGACGGCGCAGAAACCGGCGCGCATGGTGTTGTACACGGCCCAGACGAAAAGCTGGAAAGACCTGCACACCTTCAACGTGCCTAGTGGGTATGCGACGTGGGCCGCCGATAGCAAGTCGATCTATATGGGATTGATAGAAGGGAGCGACGGAATCTATCAGCTCACGGTGCCCCAGGGTGACTGGAAGCAGTTATGCGGATTGGAGGGCGTGAACGATCCGCAGTCTGCGGATTCCATCATGAGCTTGACACCCGATGGGCAGCCGGCCATCATGAGCCGCACTGGCGTCGGCCAGATCTATTCGCTGCGCTGGCCGGATTGAGTGGCATAGCGCTAAGCGAGGTCCCGTGAAACGGGATTCCCGGTATCTTGACGTGTTTACCGGGCGGTCACGGGCAAGTTATTGATAACCCGACTTTGCAGGCACAGGGAAGCTTTCCAGATTAGCCCGTCACACGCTCAAAATGGGCGACGGAGAGCGTATACAGATGGGCGCTCACTACACTGAACGAGTGGAACTAAGAATCCCGAGTTTGCTGGCAGCTAACTGTCGCACAGTCCCTGAGCGTGCGGCATGGCTCGACCGCCTACCCGATACGCTACGAAGGTTGGAGCGTCTGTGGGCGTTGACGACGGACGTCCAACTCGATGCTGAGGAGGCGAGTTGCTCGTATGTGGCAGCTGTGCGGGCTGCGAATGGAACACCTGCGGTACTCAAAATTTCCATGCCGCACATGGAGGGAGAACACGAGATTGACGGCCTGCGCTTCTGGGAGGGAGACCCGACCGTGCGACTGATAGAGGCCGTCGATGAGCTTAGTGCCATGCTTTTGGAGCGTTGTACGCCGGGGACCCCACTCCGCGCTCTTGCAGAGCACGATCAGGACGTGGTGATCTCAGGTTTGCTGCGTCGTCTGTGGCGGCAACCGCTCAAACCGCACCCATTTCGCCCGTTGTCAGTTATGACAGAATATTGGGCTAATGAGACGCAGAGTCAGATCGAGCAGGGGGCCGATATGGGACTGGTCCGAGAAGGTCTGCAGCTGCTTGAGGAGTTGCCGCGCAATGCAACCAACGTGCTGCTAGCGACCGACCTACACGCGGGCAATGTAGTTCGGGCAGAACGTGAGCCGTGGTTGGTCATCGATCCTAAGCCGTTCGTCGGAGATCCCGCCTACGATGCGACCCAGCACCTGCTCAACTGTCGTACGAGATTGCGATTGGATCCGGATAGAACAATCCGAAGTTTTGCAGACCTGGCTGGAATCGAACACGAACGTATCCGGCTCTGGATTTTCGCTCGTGCGGCGGCGGAACCGGACAATTGGAGGAATGACGATCTTGTGTCACTCGCACGATCCATCGCTCCATAAGGCTAGGCTCTCTCGGGCAACTTACCGACCCACCGCAGACCCAGCCGCTAAAACGGAACCGGGGCCGCTGGGGCTGGCCCCTCCCGTGCACAGCCCGATGGTGCCGGACGAGTCGGGCAAAGCGTTGATTCCGGTGTAGCAACCCGGGAACGGGCGTCAGCCCCAACTTACCGGCCGCCCAGACATCTCCTCGAACCTTCCAGGGCAGCAATAGGCTCATTGCCCGCACACCGAGTCAGGATTTGCTATTCGCGGTTGCAGCCCCGTCGCTGCCTCCCGCCAAGCTCTTTCATCGTTTTCGGAAGTTCAGGTCTCGTGCCGGGACCAAGCGGTGCGGGTTCCACAGTTGCTGGGGCACAAGTCCATCCGGGTGAGCGAACAGCATTACGGGCACTTGGTCGAAGATCACGTTGAGGAAACCCTTCGCCCATCCATACCGTCATTCTCGTAGAATCGTATGAGAGGTGTCACATGGCCGCATCTTCTAGAGATTTGACAATCGCCCTGATAGTTGTTGGCATCGTGTTCTTTTATCGTCTCAATGCGCTGGCCGTTAGCATGACGCGGTACTACGAATCCCACACAAACAAGGATCGACGTTAATCTGCGCCTCGGTACGGCGGCGGACTTGTCGCTACCGACACGGATCAAAACGCGAACCGCCAAATCTTAGTTCGCTTATTTTGTGCGACCGATCACGCGCTCGTTCGCCCAGGCCACCAACGCGCTTGTGGTAGAGCATGGCAAGATTCTAATTGGCTTGCGTTGCAAGCATCTCGGCGCTCTGCAGCGGCACCGAAACGCTTTATAAGTCCCGAACACGCCGCAGTGTTCTCTGATTTCTCGTTGGGCTTTCCGCTTGTCTGAACGGTGGGTGGTCCGCGCTAATCAATTTGCCCGCCAAACGGGGTTATAGCTAACCTGCCTGCGAGACCCACCCGGGCCTACCAACTAAGGAATAAGCACGAAATTCTGGATGGCGATCTTTGAGCCGGCAAGAGCGCGGTCGGAAGATGGCTTGATGACCACAGTAATCTCGTCAAAGCGCCTGCCGCGGGCCTTTGCAGGCATTTGGAAGCGCAGCGATTCAGGGACGGGCGGACGGTTCAGTGCAATGTGTTGAAGTTGGCTTGAGGGTATCGCAATACTCCCCAGCAGAAGCGAGGAGCCAGGTTTACCAGACGTGTCCCTAAGCAGCAGCTCGATTCGGATGGGACCCGGGCGGTCGTCCCCATTGAGAAGGTCGATGCGCATGGCGTGGCAGCAGTCGCCGGAGATTGGATTGAGCAGCGTCTGATGAGCTTCCATCGCAAGCTCACGATAATCGGTCGAGCGCACGTTGGCTTTGATGGGATCGCCCTGCTGGATACGGGCGTCTGCCGCGGGGCGAGTGTCCGGTAGTTTGAAGTACCAGTAAACCCCATCGAACGGAATGATGACGGGCTTTGAAAGAGCACTGGAGAAGCTGGTTTCGTTGGCAGCGAGTAGGCGGCTCGATGCGCGGGTGAGGCTTTGCAGGGAGCGTGAGAATAACACCCGAATAGTGAGAGCCTAAAGCGGCTTTTGTAGTGGGCCTGACGAGGGGCGCGCGGACGGCAAGAAAGGAAGCCAGCGAGCGCAGGCCGTATGCCTTTTGCAGGTAAGGCGTGAGTGCCGTCGAGATGAGGAAAAAGACCGCGGCGGTCTGCAGCAGCGAAAAGCGCGAAAACTTGCGGCGGCTTTTTGCCATGCCCTGCACGAACGGATGACGCACCAGGAACAACATCACGCCCACGGAAATGAGCGCGCTAGCGGACCAGGGATGGCCAGTGGCAAGAGACGCCAGCCCTACCTGCATAGCGACCACAGTGATGCAGTAAGGCAGGAGGGCCCTCCATAAAGGGGGCAGCGTGGAAAGCGGTTGCAAGAAAACGCGGCCGCTGGGAGCTACGGGTTCTTCCTCCTGCGGAAGTTTGCTCCATAGATTGAGGAATGTTATGGCATTGGCAAAGGCCCAGGGGACGATGCACGAGATCCAGAGAGAACGTTCGGCAGTGAGCGTGGTGATAAGTGGCAGCCACACGACGACGGCCCAGATGTGAACAGTAAGCGTGCCAACGGAGGGTTCAACATATTCGCGTATCAGTCGCCAGATGGACCAAACGGTGACGACGTGAATGCAGACAGCGATGGTGAGATCGAAAACCGCCCGAAGCAATAGCTGCTGGAAACTGAGCGTTGGTCTTGACGGAGGCAGAATAAGGATGGAAGCAATGATGCTGGTCGTGAGTATGCTGCCGAGCATCGGCAGTGCAAGGGGAGAAGAAATCTGTTGGGAACGGGCAAACATTCGAGTCGTTGTCCTTTCCCAGGCTGATCGAATCAGCCCGATCGACCCAAGATAGCATACTACATAGTAGACACCTCACTATGTCCAAAAGTTCCCATATTTACAAAGCGGGGCGTAGCGCATCATGGTCCAAAGAAGTCGAGAATAGCCGTGAGCGCCGGAGGGAACAGCTCATCGCAGAGTGTTCCGCGACAGCATTCCTGCTGCTGGACGAGGCGCATTAGACCAGGCGCCCCCCTGTTTGGGTTGGGCAGCGACTCCCGCGTGCCGGTCGTGTAGTCGCCTATCCGGACAGAACCGCATTTTTGGGGGGTAACTTCCGGATGGGCGGTGATCGTCTTCCAGACCGATCTACAATCCTTCTTCTGCTGTTTAAAATATACGAGCTACAACTTCACAGTGACTTGAGTCTGATCCCATATTCCAAGAGCCAAGTCTGGATGTCCCGACGCGAAGCGCAGACAAGCTGGCCTCCGGTGAATCGCATGTCTGCGGATACTTCTTTAAAAATAAAGGACGGAGGCGTCAGGGCATCAGCCTCGGCTGCCGAATCGAACTCTGCTTCGGCCAGAAGTAAACCTTCCAATTCACCTTCGAATACGTCGATGCCAAAAGGCGGCACGCTGTAACGAGTCTTGCTGAGCCTTTTAGCCGAAAGTTGCGCGAACATGCAAAACTCCTCCGCAGTCAGGTATATGGTCGTGATCAATCCCTGTTGCGCTCCACTTGCTCGGGCTGGAACCTTCTGAGTGAGCTTGAACATCGTTGGGCCACCGTCTTCGCACAGCTCCCGCAAGCGAAGAGTAGTGCCGTCGATGTAGCGGTCGGTGATTCGACGGACTCGTACTGCATTCACATGATGGGGAAACTGGTCGAGAAGGAACCGGCGTTCACGTTCGATCCTACCGTATTTGTGCTCTGGCGGCATATTTACATTCTTGCCAGAAACCAGGCAGATGGGAAGTGGAGGAACCTTTCAAGCGAAAGAACATGTTCTGGCCGAATCGTCGCCAACCCGGACATTGATACCGGTTTTGGGGTAACTTCCGGATTTGGCGGTGATCCGACCTGAACCCCCGAATTCGTCTTCCATTCGCTCGATTCGCACCTCGGCGATTTAACGTGAAGCCAGAATTCCTCCAGGCTACAAGGGCGTTGTCATTACCCATCGCGTTCGATGGGGTCAAGGCCAAGAACCAGAAGAATCGCCGCAGTAAGAAATCCCTTTCGCAGAGGTCCTTGCACGCTCGTTCTCTGTAAAGAGAGACCCGTCGTCAACGCCATGATGATCTCGGCAAGATCCCTTGGCGTAGAGGGCGGAGTCCGATCAAGCTTGGCGAACAGCATGGTAATCAACCCAGCCATGGTGTCCACGTGAGTGCGGTGCAGCTTGGCATACGTCTTCGCGAACGTTTTATCGCGGCAGGCCTGCAACTGAAACTCCGCCGAAAGTAAACCGAAGTCGAAGTCAGAGACACGACTACTTTCAGAGTTGCGGATCAGTGAGACAAGCTCTGACGCAGGAACGTCCTGGGCCAGGAGCTGCGCCAACGCATTAATCTCGCGCCGCTTATGGGCGTCAAGAAGCTCCAGGAAGATAGCTTCCTTGCTCTCAAAGTTGGAGTAGAACGCCCCCTTGGAGTAGCCTGCGCTCTCCGCAATTAGATCGACAGACGCACCCTCATAACCGCCCCTTGCAAATAGTTGTGCGGCTGAATCCAGAAGCTTTGTTCTGGTTTCGAGCCGGCTCTCCTGGCGGGTCAATCTCTGCTTGATCGCTTTAGGCACGATTTCAGAATAACGCACAAAAACTATTTGCAACCGAAATACCATTCGGTATGTCTATACTAAATAGAATGCGATAGCCCGGGCACCCCGTGCTGCGTATTCGGTGTGACGAACACGGCAACCAACGCGAGGAGTTTTATGGCAAAGACAATTTTGATCACGGGTGCATCCAGCGGCATTGGGCGGGCAACGGCGCTTTACTTCGCCGAAAGAGGCTGGAACGTGGCCGCAACCATGCGCGACCCGCTCAAGGCCGATCCCGTGCTTCAGCACCCCCAGATCAGCCTCTTCGCTCTGGATGTGACCAAAGCGGATTCCATCGCGCAGGCGATAGCCGCTACGCTGGGCCGCTATCAGAAGATCGATGTGCTGCTGAACAACGCAGGGTACGGCTTGTTCGGCCCCATTGAAGCGATTGACGGCCATCAGATTCAACAGCAGTTTGCGACGAATCTCTTTGGACTGATTAGCGTCACGCAGCAGATTCTGCCGGTCATGCGTTGCGCGGGCGAAGGCTTGATCCTCAACATCTCTTCCATCGTCGGCCGTTTGGCACTTCCCTACGCCTCGTCGTACGTCGCGACCAAGTTCGCAGTCGAGGGGCTGAGCGAAGCGATGCGCTATGAGTTGGAGCCCTTTCACATCCGCATCAAGATGATTGAACCCGGCAGCATCAGTACCGAATTCGGCAAGGGCAGCATGCAGATGGCAATGAGTGATCCGTATCGAACAAGCATGACCAAATTCCTGGGTGTCTTCAAGAAAAGTAACTCCGCAGGAGCCACACCGGAACAGGTTGCGAAGATCATTTACCGGGCTGCGAGCGATTCGAATAATCGCCTGCGTTACCTCGCTAAACCCGGCCCATTCTTTTGGATGAATCGACTCTTGCCGGACTTCATGTGGCGACGGCTGCTGATGAAAGCAATGGTGAATTAGAGGGAAGTTCGGCGATGAAGATACTGTTATTGGGTGCCACGGGTCTGGTGGGGAAGAATGTATTGGCGCAAGCTCTTGCGCATCCTGCCATCACGGGCGTGATCGCGCCCACGCGCCAACCGGTGGCGCCCCATCCAAAGCTCATTAATCCTGTATCCGATC
Source organism: uncultured Acidobacteriaceae bacterium (assembly GCA_963844785.1). GTDB lineage: Bacteria > Acidobacteriota > Terriglobia > Terriglobales > Acidobacteriaceae > PALSA-350. The sequence continues at coordinate 85,219 of CAWJPV010000012.1, forward strand.
GCCTGGAGTCGCTGCTCGATGTAACCCAGGGAGTTGACGGCGTAGTCTGTGCGCTGGGAACGACGATCGGCAAGGCTGGTTCCAAAGAGGCATTTCGCGAAGTGGATTACGTGCTGCCCCTGGCGTTCGCGCGATCAGCACATGAATATGGAGTGGGGACTTTTGTCCTCGTGTCGGCGAGCGTTGCCTCTGTCAGCTCTGCAATGTTCTATCCAAGAATCAAAGGCGAGATAGAACGAGACATCGAGCACGTGGGATTCAGATCACTCACCATCGTTCGGCCAAGCCTCATCGGCGGCGAGCGGGACGAACCGCGGTTTAGGGAAGGCGTCGCATTGCGATTGATGAGCGTCTTTGCCCCAATTCTCCCAAAGAAGTTTCGTGTTAATCCCGCGTTCGCCATCGCTGCGGCGATCCTGGATGCTGTGGTGGCACCAGAGCCGGGCCGCCATTTTCGTTATTCCGAAAGCTTGGCCTGACGCGTCGACGATGAAGACGCTATGTGGACAGCGTCTCTAATCCTTTGTTGAGGTTCTCACTTTTTATGACAAATGTCGGCGCCGCTATGACCCCAGACACTCTCTACAGACTTGCTCCACCGTTGATCACGCTACAGTTTGCCGCATTCGGATGGCGGGTGAATCGAGAGATCAACCTCGGCGACGGCCGGAGGGCGACCTGGATACCAATACCGGACGTGCTCAACATCATGAGCCTGGTAGCGACAGTCATTTGCCTGATCGTGGTGCCGATCGCGACAGACTCATGTTTCTGGCTCTCGCGAATGGTCCTGGGAGCCGGGTATGTACTGATTGCCTTCCATCCGTTCAGCATGGCAGCGCATTACCGCCTTTGGAGTAGAGCGGACAGAAACAAATACGTCACAGCCGGGAAAGACTATCCATACGCGACGAACGAGGAGTTTGTTTCATCGTCGCTTTCTATTATCCTCGCTGTCTTAGCTGCCACTTATATCGGGACGCACTAGACGGTGACAGAACACGCTGCTTACTCCTGCGGCAGTGGATCTTGCCGAAAGGAAGTCTCCTCGCGAACTCTGGAATTTGCCGGCGGTTGATCCGCGAGGTGGCAAGCCTTCAGACGGTCGACTAAGGCTATTGCGCAGCTATTGCATCGAGCGCCTTCGCGTATGGCGCCCAACGCTTCAGACTCCTTAGCAATTTGCGCGGGTTATCCACTTCCGTCCGGCTGGGGGCGCGACATAAGTCGTCATGGCTGCAAGCAGCGCTTTCGGGTCATCTTCGCTTATGAGCATGTTTCGGTGCACGTCTTTCAGAAAACCCTCCTTCAAAACCGTATCGAGAAAGGAGCTGAGGCCCTCATAGAAGCCTTCAATATTGAGAAGTGCGCACGGTTTGACGTGGTATCCGAGTTGCGCCCAGGTCCATATCTCAAAGGTCTCTTCCAGTGTCCCAATTCCACCTGGCAACGCAATGAATCCATCAGAAAGATCAGCCATGAGGGCTTTTCGTTCGTGCATGGAAGATGTGATACGAAGGTCATGCAATCCCTTGTGCGCTACCTCCTTGTCCACAAGCGCTTGAGGGATGACCCCGATCACCTCTCCTCCTTTTCGAAGAACCGCATCTGCCACAGCACCCATAAGGCCGATCGATGCGCCACCGTAGACAAGGCCTATCCCGGCTTCCACGAGCAATTCGCCGAGCTCATTCGCTGCTCGTCCATATTCAGCGCGGACGCCCCAACTTGATCCGGAAAAAACGCAATAACGCATGCTGCTTCCTCTCTGTAAGGCTTGACCTAAGCGATGTCCGTGGCGACCGTTCATGCCCGATCACCGGTTCGCCCCTTGGCATGGATCTAGCTATTGTAATGAAACACCAGAAACGACTCATCCCATCTCTCAACGTGCTGACGCTCAAACACGACGGACCTTTACAAAATCGATAAGAGTTCCCGCAAAATGGTTATCGGCATGCCTGAACCCACCCGGACCGGAGGAAATTGACCGAGATTCAGGCTTTCCGGGCTCCCGGAGGATCAGTTCCGGTTTGCCTGTGACTCGTTCCAATCTCCGAAAAGGCGCCTACCAGACTCACGAACATTCTTTAACCCTATTAGGGTAACGAAATCGCGGAGTTGAACACTCCATTCGGATCAAACTGCTTCTTTACCTTTCGCAGACGTTCACCATTATTCCCATAGGACTCAGCGATCTGGGCATGGTCGCCCGGTCCTAAGACGCCAGGATAGCCCCCAGGCAACGCGAAGGGTTTCAGTCTCGTTGAAGTAAGTTCTGCCCATCGCTTATGGGCATATCCATTATCATTCTTGCCCGGCAGCCAGCTTGAGATGATTTGCATCATGAAGTGCTTCTGGCGAGGCGCGAATGCCGTTGAGTCGGGGGCGACCCTGGTGCCCGCACCATGAAAGTCATGAAGAATGATGTGCGATAGAGGCGAAGTACGCGTATCGCCAGCCAAAACGATCTCGCGAACAATATCCGGAGTGAGATCAGGTAACAGACGACTACGAAGTTCGTTCCATTGGCCATGTGTGACGTACTCATTATTGCCTGACACCATCTCTGCACAGGTCGTTGGTCCAAGGTGTGCCATTATCGGGGTGCCCAGTTGTTGCAACTCTGAAAACACTGACTCGCTTTTTGCAAACTCCCCTATCCAGCATGGGAGAACAAGCAGGATAGGACCTCCAGCGGGACCGGTCACAATGGCGACGTCCACCGTTAGCTCATCTGGCGCTGATGCCACTACAGATCCCAAACGAATGAGGGTGTCCTCAACCTGCTCCCAGGGGTATATAACTGCACCTCCAGCGATCTTTCCATGTGAATGCAACTTAAGCCGCATGGAAGTCACAATCCCGAAGTTACCGCCACCGCCGCGCAAAGCCCAAAACAGCTCGGCGTTGGTAAAATCATCGGCGGTCACGCGCGTCCCATCGGCCAGCACGACCTCAGCGCCCAGTAGGTTGTCGAGAGCCAGCCCATATTTGGAGTTCAAGGGACCGTACCCCCCACCTAGAGTCAATCCAGTCATGCCTACCTGTCCTACCGATCCTGTCACCGCAACGAGGCCGTATGGATTCGCTGCTGCCAAAACATCGGAGGCCGTCGCGCCTGCTGCAACCGTTGCAACATTAGCGGACGTGTCTACGTCGATCCGATCCATGAGAGATAGGTCAATGACAAGACCGCCGTTGCGAATAGATCGCCCCGTCCAATCGAATCCATGACCTCGAACGCTCAACGGGATGTCGTGTTTGCGTGCAATACGGATGCTGTTTTGAACATCCTCTACCGTCTCGCAGAACATAAAGGCATCGGGCTGATTGTCTACCGCCGCATTCCATACAGCTCGGGTGCGGGAGTAAGCATCTTGACCCCGCACCACCACGGTCCCTCGGCCGACTGCGCGGAGGTCACTGACCGCAGTCGTGATATTCGTTGCATTTGTCCTTTTGTTTTCCAACACCATTTCTCCTTTAGAAGATCAAGATTGGCACTTGCGGGGGCTTAGAGGTCCTCGTATTAGCACACCTCTGCGTACCTGCGAGATCCGAAACCTTCTTCGCTTGGTTCCATTTGTGGTTCCGTACGGTACGGTACTACTCCTGAATAGATGAAAATAGGGAAGAATAGTTGCAGAGGAAAAAATGAGTTCACACAGGAAGGCCGAGGAGCCGGTTCAAACTAGATTGTCAGAACAGCGAAACGATGAGCTGCTTGACATTGCGTCCGAGGTGTTTCTAGAGAAGGGGTTCGATCGAGCGAGCGTGGGTGAGATGGCCCAGCGTGCAAACGCATCTAAAGGCACGTACTACACCCGGTACGCAACGAAGGAGCTTCTCTTTTCTGCCATCATCCGCCGCAAAACGGATCAGGTGGAAGAGGCCTTTGCCAACATCATTCGAAACGACGAAGAAATCGAGAATACCCTCAAAGCGTTTGGGGAACGACTCCTCATGGTGATCTTGCTCGACGACGCGGTTGCGATCGACCGCGTGATCTCCATGGAAGCACAACGATTTCCCGAGCTCGGAAAGATCTTTTATGAGGGTGGTCCCGGGCGAATGGCGGACTTGCTGACCACATACTTGAGACAAAAAGTATCAGAAGGTGTACTCAGTATTCCGCACCCCAAACTAGCTGCCGAACAGTTCATCGACATGGTGACAGGATTTATTGTACGCCGCGCTGTCCTAGGGATTGGAGATCGCGCAACAGCTCGCGAAAGGAACCAGCGCGTCCATGCCGCAGTGGACGTCTTCTTAAAGGCCTATCAGGCCAAATAGTAGCTTTTGTTTTACCAACCGACGGGTTGGCGCCCTTGCGCCCCTTCAAGGTTAAACCGCCGCAATGCGGCGCGGAGGGAATAAATTCGCTCCTGCCGGTTTAACTCAATGCAAGGAGAAAACTTGAATCGACAGAAGCCGAGCGCTGAAACCGTGAGTCCGTTGAATCCAGAGTTCAGGAACCACCCGCAGCGAGTCCTGGATGAAATTCGTTCCACCTATCCGATTCTGCAGGATGAATCTTCAAAGGTTGTTATCCTCAGCCGGGCAGCGGATGTCGTAAAGGTCATCAACGATCGAGACATTTACTGCGACCCGCGTAAATCCGACCCTGATTCCAGGCTGCGGAGGGTCCACCGCGTCGACGATAGCTACAGGCCGAACCTTCTGCGCATGGATGACCCCGATCACAAACGGGTCCGCGATCTTGTCTCCAAAGCCTTCAACCAGGTCTCGATCGATGCTCAGCGACCCAAAATTGAGCAAAAGGCCTCCGATTTGCTCGATTCTCTTCGTGGTCGTTCCTCTTTTGATTTGATGGAAGATTTCGCTGAGCCCTTTCCCACGGCCGTGATCGCAGAGGTGCTTGGTGTCGATAGGGGCAAACGCGAAGACTTTCAACGATGGTCCAAGGCCCTGAGCCAGGTGTTTAATCCCCAGCCCACCCCTGAGCAGTTGGAGAGGCTCAAATGGGGATCGGAGAACTTCCAAGGGTACCTGAAACAGATCTTTGACCAGCGTAGGGAGCATCGTGGCACGGATCTGGTGAGTGAGTTGATTACCGCACATGAGGGAGAACATAAGCTCTCAGAGTGGGAGATCATCAGCACGTGCGAGCTGCTGCTCTTCGCGGGCAACGTCACCACTACTGATCTGATTGGCAATGGGATGTTCGCACTGCTGAAGCATCCGGAGCAGATGGAGAAGCTTCGCGCCAATCCAGCACTGATTCCCGGAGCGGTAGAAGAGATGCTGCGCTACGACTCTCCTGTGAGCCATGTGGGCCGTGTGGCCAGCGATTCGACCCGCATCGAAGGTTGCCCTCTGCACCCAGGCCAGGCAATTTATGCTTTGCTGGGCGCGGCCAACCATGATCCGGCGCTGCATCAGGATCCTCATGCGTTCAATATAGAACGTGAGAACAAGCGGCACTATTCGTTTGGCGGCGGCGCGCACTTCTGTCTCGGGGCTCCGCTTGCTCGCGCGGAGGCGCAGATAGCCTTTTCGATGCTTCTGAAACGTTTCCCCAAGATCTCGCTCACGCCAGGGCCAGATCCTGTACGCAAGATCGCGCCATCATTCAACGGCTTGGAATCCCTCTGGTTGACCGTAACTTAGGCCGAAGAGCCATGCGGATATTCTTAAGGAACGTCAAATTCAAGGTCGCACGCAAACGGGGCAGCTATACTTCCGCAAGGGATGAGGACGCCCCGGATATGGTCGCAAGAACGCGCTTTCCTTTGTTCGTGTTCTGCCTGCTGCAGGCTGCTTTAGCCAGCGCCCAGGTGAGCCCGCCGGAGGCTAAAAGCGATATCGTTCCGGGCGCAGAATGGCAAATAGTCAACCCAGAATCGGTTGGCTTCTCGACCGCGAGACTTGAGGGCTTGCGGGGCTGGGTGAAGACGGATGACACCTCATCCATGATGGTGGTCGTTCGCGGGAGAGTCATCTTCACCTTCGGAGACGTGAGTCACTCCAGCAGAGTGTTCTCCGTCCGCAAAAGCGTTCTTGGAATGCTTTACGGCAACTATGTGGCAAGCGGGAAGATCGATCTTGCGAAAACTGTCAAGGAAATAGGCATCACTGACAAGCAACCGCTACTCCCCATCGAGGAAACCGCCACCCTGCAACAATTATTGGCATCGCGGTCCGGCATCTACCATCCGACCGGCAGCGGGGGGCAGGCAGACTACATGCCGAAGCGCGGATCGCAAGATCCTGGTCACTACTACGTCTACAACAACTGGGACTTTAACGCTGCTGGGGTCGCGTTTGAAAAGTTGACCGGGAAGGGTATATACGAGGCCCTACAAACAGACCTTGCGCTGCCCCTGGGGATGCAGGATTACCACGCGGATCAACAGCAAAAGGAATACCTCCCACCCAGCAGCCTCGGCGAGTACTCGATGCGTCTTTCTACTCGCGACATGGCGCGGCTTGGCCTGCTGATGCTCGACAAAGGGCGATGGAATGGCGAGCAGGTGATTCCCTCTGATTGGGTACGCATCCTTACCACCGAGGTGACGCCGCGCCGTGATATCCATCCGGATAATCTTCCTGACGATGGCATCCGGGAACGCTGGGGGTACGGATATTTGTGGTGGGTGTGGGACTCGCCTGCCGGACCAGGGGAGGTCTACTCTCTTGCTTTTGATGGAGCCTACTCAGCGATGGGCACTGGCGGCAACTACATCACGGTCATTCCTGCTTACAACATGGTGGTCGTGCATCAGGTTGACCGGGATAAAGAACCGGATGCACAGGTGTTTGAGTCAAGCTACATGGCGATGATATCAATGCTGTTCAACTCGTACTGTGGTCACAGTTGCAAATAGCGCAATTGCCGATCACGGCGCGTACTCAGCCTCATGCGGAATTTTCTGGAAAACGGGATAGGTAAATTGCGCACCCTGACCCTCCACTTGCCGAGAATCGGGATAGCTCGGAGACCACTTTGTCCTGAAGTGAGTGATTCGGGTCTTCTGCGGCGGGAAATTCATCAGGAGCGCGGGATCCCGCAGCCTCCCGCTCCGCCCCGGGCCGACGCCGATTGGGCTGCACCGGCGAGCCTGCCTTGACGAAATCGGGCATCAAGGTGCTGGATTTCGGGATCGCGAAGATGGCGCGGGCGCGCGGCGTAGGGGTCAGCGAAGACACCCTCGCACAGTCGCCGACACAGGAGGGGACCATCCTCGGGACCCTGCAATATATGGCTCCGGAGCAGTTACAGGCTCGGGAAGTAGACGGGCGGGCGGACATCTTCTCCTTCGGCTGCGTGCTGTACGAGATGCTGACGGGCAAGCGCGCGTTCGACGGACAGAATGCCGCGAGCATCATTGCGGCGGTAATGGAACGGCCCGCGCCAACGATGGAGGAAGTGGCTCCGGCGGCGCTGGATCGGGTGGTGAAGCGATGCCTGGAGAAGGATCCCGACGACCGCTGGCAGACGGCTCGGGATCTAAAAGCGGAGTTGGTTTGGATCGCCGGCGGCGGCGCTGACGTCGCACCTCAGGCTGAAAACCGCCCCACAAGGAGGCGCCTGCTTTGGCCCGCAGTCTCTCTGCTGACCGCGGTGATTGCCGCGGTCGCTGTATGGATGCTGAAACCTGCGCCGCAACGGCCGGTGTCGCGGATGGAAATCGCTCTGGGTCCCCACGAACACTTCGCGAATCTCGATACCCCCGTGGTCGCCATCTCGCCGGATGGCGCCAACATCGTTTATGCTGCCCGCCGCGGGGATGGTCCCGCGCAGCTTTTCCTGCGTCCCATGGACGCGCTGAAGGCGCAGCCCGTGGGTCGCTTTCTTCGCTGGAAACAAGCTGAGGAAGGTGTCCGTGGCAGGGGGCGCGCCCCTCACACTGAGTGAAAACGGCAACGCCTCTGCAGGCCGGGGCGGATCCTGGGGAGCGAACAATACGATCGTATCTCCTCAACCCGTAAACGGTGGGTTCTTCGAGGTCTCCGCCTCCGGAGGCACGCCGCGCCGGATAGGTACGGTAATGAAAAACCCGGTCTGGCGCTGGCCGCAGATCCTGCCGGACGGTAAGGCGGTTCTGTTTGCCAGCGGAGGGTCCGGCCCCTTCTTTGGAAATAGAGCGTCCATCGCGGTTGCCGCGCTCGGTGGGATGGGTGAGGAGAAGGATCTGATTGCGGGCACCATGCCCCATCTCACCGCAACGGGGGAACTGATCTACGCCCAGAACGCAACCCTGATGGCCGTTCCGTTTAACTCCAAGCGTCTGGAACTGGCGGGGTCGTCCTCGCTCGTACTCGAAGGCGTGCGCCAATCGAGGCTGGGAGCGGCGCAGTATAGTCTCTCGACCAGCGGCACGCTGGTGTACATTGCGGGAGCGATGCACGGTACCTCGTCCCGGCTGGTGTGGGTGGATCGGGCAGGTAAAGAACAATTGCTCCCGGCGCCGGCGCATGGCTACACCTTTCACAGGCTCTCGCCGGACGGGCGGCGCATCACCATTACCATCAGCGAGCCCGACACCCAAGCCTGGGTATACGATATCGCGCGCGATGGAATGTCTCTGGCAGCGTTTGGCGGGATAAGCTTCAATCCGATCTGGTCGCCCGACGGCAAGAGGCTTGCGTTCACTTCCGGCCGGGAGGGGCCTGCCAACCTCTTCCGCCAGCGTGCCGACGGAAGCGGGACCGCCGAGCGCCTCACCACCAGCCCGTATATCAACGTTGCCGGCTCCTGGTCGCCTGACGGCCAGACCATCGCGTTCGAGGAAGTCAACCCATTGACCGGAAATGACATCTGGACGGTGGGGGTCGGCGACCGGAAAGCGCGGCCGTTCCTGAAGACCCAGTACGACGAAACGTCACCTGAATTCTCCCCCGACGGACATTGGCTGGCATACGCGTCGAATGAATCGGGGCAGTGGGAGGTGTATGTGCAACCGTATCCAGGGCCGGGCGGCACGTGGCAGATCTCGACGGAAGGAGGGACCGAACCGGTGTGGAACCCGGCCGGCCGCGAGTTGTTTTACCGGGCGGGAAACCGCATGATGGCTGTTGCCGTGACACTGCAGCCGGGGTTTTCGGTGGCCAAGCCGCAGGTTCTGTTCGAGGGCCCTTGGCTGCCGACCCCATTGGGCCTTCCCAACTATGACGTGTCGCCCGATGGACGGCGCTTCCTGATGCTGAAAGCCTTGGATGAAGACCAGGACACGCACCAGATCGTTGTAGTCCAGAACTGGCTCGAAGAGCTGAAACAGCGCATGGCGGCGGGAAAGAAATGACTCGGGCGGCGAAAACCCTCGAGTTCGCCGCCTGAGACTTCCAGATCGCTACTGCGCCGTCACGCAGGATCGGTGCCCGAGGCACATCCCAGAATCGGCCTCTCACTCAAAAGCACTCAAAGCAAAATCACGTGGGCGAATTGTTTGAATGCTAAGTCTGGGAGGAGCACGAGGTGTTACAAGAGGCTGAACTCAGCGCCGAAGCTGATTCAGAGAACTGTTGATCATCTTCCTGATAGTCCTCGCGTGCGTGCTTGCCTTCGCGAGTTGAGTGGCACCCGCAAGTTAGTTTGCTTTTGATCGAGTCATCCAGTAGCCGATCACCAGAATTACAAAGCCGGCGGAGAACACAGTGAGATTGCCATCCCAGCCAAAGAAGATTGGCGGATATCCATTGGGGTCAGTGAGTGCGCCCCCGTAGAGACGTCTAACGGCGGCATTGCACAAGAAACCGCCTAAGACGATCAGTCCCAGAAGAAATGAAATTCTGGTGGCAAATTCTTTTTCGGCTGACTTCGTCCACAGCAGGTAAAGCCCCAGCACCGCGAGCCAGAAGGTAATGATGACTTGCCACACTACATGATACCTGGCGTGTCCGGGCCATAGCGGGTTTAGAGCGTGGGTTGCGTTGAAGTCCGCCAATGGCGGGATAAAGCCATAGATTGCGGTTGCCACCGTCATCAATATTTTTCCGGTGAATACTGAGGTGGAGCTCGCAGACATAAGTATCCTCACTGGATTGATTTACGCCGGAAGGTCCGTGTTGATTTGGCGGCCCGCGTAAGTATAGCGCAGGCTTTGGATGGAACAACCCTACGTGTGCTGGCAGGTAGCCGACTTCGCAGGCGGACCCCGAGAAGTCGGCGTTGTCGGGACTAGCGCTTCGGTCACGATTGCGCCTCTACTCTTATACTTGCCGACTCTCCGTGTAATTCACCGTGCGACCGCCGCTTGAGAGTTCATGCCCAGGCCCGGGACCGACGAAGTAACTTCGTCCTCGTTGCCTGGTGGTTACTTCGTCTATCCCGAAACTTCCGTCACTGCGGAACAATAAGGCCGGTCCGGCTACTGATAGGCGAAGTCTTACCGTTGGCTATGTTCATAAATTCTTCGCGTACGGCGTCATAGGGGGGCTGGCCCATGAAGTATTTATAGGTAAAGTGAGTCTGCGTCCGCTGGCCAGCCTGATTTAAGCCTGTCTCCCGATAGGCATCCAATGTAAACTCGCGGGTTCCCGTTGCCGCCTCTTTCGGATGCTGTTTCGCAAAGAACACCTGATCGCCATCACTACTCTCCAGCGAGATATGAAGAAAGGGGACTCCCTTGGCATCAGCCACGTGACCAATGTAGTAGATTTTGTAAGGTCCCCACGGCACAAGAGAGCATTGGATCGTCATCACGTTCTCGCCAACCTTCATGCGCTCCAAGACATAGTTCATCATATTTGGCGGTGTAATCCCATGTTGCCGCAATGTCCACATAGTGATCATCGCGGCATTACGAGTCTGTATGTCGCCTGACTCGGCCGCAGCTCGCGCCAACATCGAGACTGCCTGCCAGTCCTCGAGGTTCGCCAGCACCAGAGGCTTCAGCACACCAACGGCATAGGCGGAGTCGCCCATCTCAATCGCCGCATCGCTGGACCACTTCGTAAGCAGCGAATCGCCCGGAAGGTCCTGAAGCAGCGCCTTGAAACCAGCCGACGCCTCTGCGTACTGTTTTGCTAGCTGTGCCTTCTTAGCTGCGTCGAACTGCTGCCTTTGAGCCGGCGTCAGCCGCGCATCGAGCTCCTCTCCCGTCTCTACATGCATCTGTGTCGCCGCGTTCGTTTGAGAACCAGCCCGAAGCGGCGCAACCAACAATGAAGCAGTCGCGACAAGGGCGAAGATATACAAGACCATTTGGAGAGCCTCCGTGGTGCGACCGCAAGACGCCCCCATTATCTCAATGTGGATTTGATTCCAAATCACACGAACGTTTGCGGAGATGAAACCTAGGACGCAGATCGGCGACAGAACGAGGAAGACCAAGCCAGTCATGTGTCCGTAGAGACCGTCTGCATAGGGAGTGTTCCCGTAAACGGGGTTTTGAGTAGCTTGCCCGGCCAGCCCCTCCGGCAAAGGCAATTTACCGAATTTCCGACTTTTCGAGTGCCTGATTTGCAGGTGGGTCAAACCTTTGCGTTAAAGTGGGCAAATGAAGCGGGATGCGGCGAAAAGGGTAGTCAGTTTCGGGGTATTCGGGCTTGGCATGTTAGGCGGTCTTTGGGGCTGTTCTCGCTACGCCCACGCTATGTTTGTTGCTAACGACAACGATAGTGCGCCGGGGCTCCTGGCAATCACGCTCGCATTTGCTACTCCGCTACCGGCCTGCATCGCAGCGTTATGGAAGCGGATTGCGGCGGGCGTCTGGCTTATAGTTTCGGGGTGTTACCTGCCTATCGGAATGCTGTTACAACGCGCATTCATGCTCTACGCGAGGCACATTGCAGACCAAGTCACAGTGTGGCAAACGATCCTCGCCATCCTGCCTTATAGCGCGGCCTTGATAGCGCTGGGCTCTTTCGGCCTTGTGACAGGACTCTTGAAATGGCCAAAGCTGTTGTAGGGAGAAATGCCGCACGACGTCCTGCGGTGATTTCCCGCCCTTTGCCAGGCATGTACCCGCAAACGGAATTTTCGGTTAATTGCCAGCACCCGGATCATGCGGGTAGGGAACTTACCGAGAACCCGACTTCGGGCATCGATCCGGTGATGGTGCGGGCTGGGCTGTCTCTTGAGGCCCCTTTGGAAAAAGCCGATCAAGGTCTCAGTGTAGGCGAGCTTGCCTTGGGTCTGGGAGATGGCGCTGATCAGTTCGTTGGTGTCCTGCGGGGACAGTCGGCCATCGGGAGAGCGTGCAGCAATTGCCTTGGCGACCTCAATCGTTCCGTTCCAGTCGGCTGCCTCCGTCATGATCGCTTCTTGAACGGAAGTACTGAAGTCGTAAAACTCCAGCTCTGGACGCGGCATCAGGGTTAGAGCGCCGGAAAGCTGGTTGGCCTTCAAGGCGGCATAGCGGGTCTTGGTAAACTTCCAGGTAAAGTCGAGCTTGCGGGTCAACAGCTTACCGGTCAACGGCTTGCCGGTGGCCCGCTGCGCCAGCAGCAGCCCCATGTCGGCGTTCAACTTTGCCTGAAGCTCGTGGATTGCCTGGACGTTTCTGTCGGCGATGGCGCTGTCCTGCTCGATCTCGACCCGCAACTCTTCGCGGGCGCTGCTCAGCTCGCGGCGATGGTGAATGTACTCGACAGTTTGCTCCAGGCCGACGGCGATGAGCAGGCCGAGGACGATGGTGGCGATGTGGATAAAGAACTCGCGCCACGAAGAGGCGGCGTGGTGGGAGGGGTGTACGTCGAGCATGAGGGCGTGCGCCTCCTGGGTGGGAGCATCTGGACCGGAACGGGAATCGGAGGGTGCATAGGCCGGCGATGGCTCCGCAATCAGCGGGGGGAATAAACGAGCGGCAGCTCTCCCAGGTTGGGTGAATCGTTTGGCATAGATTTTCGGGGGCCGGGTTCAGGCCAGCATATCAGCGATATGTGAGAGTGGGTAGACGCTGGTGTCGAACTTGTTGCAAAACGGGATATAGGTAACTTGCCTGCCCCCGAACCCTCTACAGGAAGTTATTTATAAACGAGACTTTGCAGGGAGTTCGGGTCCGAAGGAGATGTCTGACGAAGGTGACTTCTGGCGAGCGTTATGGTCCGTCGAACGTCTTTGGTTCAGAGAATTAGCAAGTGAGCACCCATCTCGTAAAAGAGCTCGGTTCGTGTAGGATCCTTCTTTTGCTACGCTTTGTATGCTTGATCGCAATAGCCTCGCAGGCGCTTTGCCAGCAGGTGGAACCATCAGCCTCATCACACTCGATTGGACAGACTTCTCTGCCCCCTCCTCTTAAGTTCGACGTTATTTCGGTAAAGCCTGACAAATCCGACCAGCCCGTTAACATCAATGACACAGGGGAGGGGGATGGCCTCTCGATCAGGAACATGCCTGTTAACCGGATCATCCTGTACGCCTTTGACATTCAGGACCCCAACCTCCTAGTCGGGTCGCCCCAATGGATCAAAGCAGAACGTTACGACATTCAGGCCAAGGTCGCGGAGGGGGATCTATCGGCCTTTCATAGGCTGACTAAAGAGCAGCGCAGACTCATGCTGCAGGACGTTCTTAGTGACAGGTTCAAGATGAGGATCCATCGCGAGCCTAAAGAGACTTCTATTTACGCTCTAGTCGTATCCAGGAATGGTTCGAAGCTGAAGAAAGCTGAGCCTGGCAAACAACGGATCAGCGGAATCGAGAAGCCCGACGGAACCGTTCTTCAAGGCGAAGTCTTACAGAGCAGAATGCCCGGGCAAATCGAAGGTCAGGAGATCCCAATGGAGACTTTCGCCAAGTCTCTGTCAGAGTCTTGCGGGAAGACAGGTGGTCGATAAGACCGGCCTCGTGGGCGTCTATGATTTCAAGCTGGAGTGGCAACCAGACCACGGCTTAGCTCGGGATGTTCCAGGATCGGAGCCAACCGCTGCGCCTGAGACAGCCGGACTATCGATTTTCAGTGCGCTTCAGGAGCAATTGGGGCTGAAGCTGAATTCAGAAAAGGTGATGATGCCGAGTCTTGTAATCGACCACATCGAACAACCGTCGGACAACTAAGGGGACTCGATCCAGACTGCCCGTGGAAATGGCGTTTTAGGTAACTTCCCGATGTGGTCGAAGTTTTCCTCCGGTTAGAGCATTAAATAGATTCCCCTCTCCGCGCCAAGGGCAAAGTAATCTGCGCTCCTGAGATTTGGTAACTGCAGCTGAAAACTAATTTTCCTAACCGAAACCATCACAGATGGCATCAATAGAGTGTCCATCCCTTCGTCGGTTGCACGATGAGTGTATCCAGCGGACTGCAAGCTCTGAGGTCTTTACGGATGGCTGCAGCTCAACCTGCGAGGAGGGCATTACCTTTGAAAGCATTCAATAGCGGCATCACCGCTCCTAGCCGGAACCGGCTCAGCGCACCTCGGCATCGAAGACGCCCGTCTCGACGGTATTCGCATGCTTCATCTGAATGAAGATGCGATACCGGCCCTTCGCGGGGAAGCCGTACGGGAACTCGACCGTAGGCGGGAGGTTCGCTGTAGACTCATCCGCGTCGTGGTGACCATCCACCGCCATGTCCATACCGCCCATTGGGCCGGCGTCCGCCATCTCTCCTGAACCGCCGTTGGCCAGCATCATGGCTTGCATGGCAGCGGAACCCTCGGGATGCGTGTGGGCAAAAACCGTGCCATCCGTCTTGACGAAAGCCGCGTGCCCGGCCATCCCCAGGTAGGGCCGCATATCGGCCGCAGGCTGACCGGCTGGGTCGAGCAGCCGGAAGCGGAAGCTGTAGCCGGTGTTGGCGCTCAACTCGGCGGGGCGGTCCCAAACCATGGTGTAGCCGTCGGGCAGCTTATAGGCCGTTCCCAGCTCGCCCTGCGACAGCGCGGGCGGCGCGCCCGAGGCGTCTTCTGCCGCCAGCGGAGCGGGCGGCATATTCGCTGGAACCACCAGCTCGGCGGTCAGAGTTTCCGGGAAGCCGTTGCCATGAACAATGTCTGCGTAGAGCCGGTAGGTGCCCGCAGGCATCGCGGGCAGTGTCATCCTCAGATGTTTGGCGGAGACGGGCGCCGGATGCAGATGGAAGACCGCATCCATCTCCGGCTGCCGTATGGCGTACAGATGCATCAGGTGGCCGTGGTCGGGCAGCAGGTCGTCGTCGGAAAGCGCCCGGAAGGTGTGCTTCGCGTCGCTGTCGTAGTTACCAATCTTGAGATCGAGAGTATTGCCGGAGAGCGTGGGGGTCAGGCTAAGGGGGTGATAAATGTCCGCGGCGTAGGACCTGGCCTCGACGTTCCACCACTTGTAACCGCCGTAGACGATCAGGGCTGTGACCGCCAGGGTGATAAAGCCGGCGACGAGCGCCCGCCGGCGTGCGGTTGGGCCGCCCGCTACGCCTGGGCTGAGACGCGACTGGCCAACGGCAGCGGCAACGATGCCCACGATTCCGGCCATCAGCAGGACGCCGAGCAGTGCGAGCATGACGCCCAGCGGGCGCTGCATGGGAAGAATGGAAAGCGGCATCGCGGGCACCGGAACGCTGCTGCTGGTCTTGCCCGACGGGCCATCGAGATCGAAGTGCACCTCCCACGAGCCAGGAGCCATAAGCCAAAGCGAGCCAGTAAAAAAGGCCGGGTCGTCGGGCGAAGGCTTCATGGGGTCAGAGCTGGGCGGATGTTTTGAGGCTTCGCCGGTGAGCGGGGTGGGGGTGATGCGGATGGAGCTGACCGCGGCCCCGGAGCTTCGCACTTCAATCGTGGCCACGCCCGGAATCACATTGGGGGTGCGAATGGTGACAAACAGCTTGTACGGACCCGCGTTCACCTGCTCGTACACATCCTTGCTTCCAATATGCGCGTGCGCCGGCAGGGCCAGCAGAAGAGAAAGAAGCAAGGTGAACCAGGGGCGCCGCAAGTTCATCGCTGTACACCACGCATCCAGCGGCCGAACAGCAGCCCCAGCCAGGCGGAAATGCCGGCGTAGACGGCGGCTCGCACTAGCCCGGCGTAGAGAACCAACCCGTGATCGGGATGAAACCACTGGCGCAGGCGATCGAAGCCGTCGGCGCGGGAGTTGTACTGGAAATAGATGGTGCCGAAGAAGCGGTTCTTGCTGGCGTCAGAAAGCAGAAACTTGGCAAAGTTCCATTCCACAGCGGTGAGGACGGCGATAAAAAGCACGCCGGAGACCAGGGCAATCTGCCATGGTTTCCAATTCTTCACCCGCTGCCACAGCAGGTCGAGCACCAGCGCAGGCACCACGATCAGGATAGGAAACTTCGCCGGAACGAGATGCGTTACGGGATAGAACACCGGTCCAAGCTTGGGCTGAGCGGGAAAGAGCGGAAGGATGAGGATTTCGGCAATGACAAACACGGTATACACGGTGGCCGTTGCAGTCGCAGCCCAGCGCGACCTGGACGCCTGCCAGAAGGCGGCAAAGAAGAAGGGCAGTGCGATCCCCATGGCGATATAGGCAGCCGCCTGGTGCAGCTCGACGTCCCAGGTGTACTCCTGCAGAAAGAACATCTGGCCGATGATCGCGAGGCCGGCAACATAAAGGAAGAGGCGCTGCAGGCGCTTGAAGCCGCCCGCATCTACATCGGCGGCACGATTCATCGCCGCCAGAATGAGGAACATGACCCCAGTGGAAATGCCGCGCAGACCGAGGATGAGCAAGGCATGAGGGGGGCTGACAATCTTGACGTCGAGGCCGTAGGCGTTGTGCCACCAGTTATCGAAGGGAGCCGAGGTGAGCATGGCGATGCCTCCCCAGCCGGCGAGGAAGACGCCCAGCGGGGCGCGCAGTCCAAAAACACTGACCGACGCGGCCGTCAACTCAGGGTCGCGAAAAAAAGTGCACTTGACCACCAGCCAGGCGCAGATGATGGCAGCGACCACGCCGCAGGCCTGGATGGCCAAGTGCGCCGGGGTCCAGAAAGTATCGCGGCCGATGGAGCGGTGCCAGGAGACGTCCCAGGCGCCCCCGATGGAGGACGAGGTAATCGCCAGCACGCCGGCCCAGATGTACCAGGGAATGGTGGCGCGGCGCGCCTGTACCTGAACGCCGGCGACGCGAGTGGGAGAGGCGATGACGGCCGGATTGCCGGCTGTGGACATGCTTCCTCCAATTCAGAAGTGCACAAGGTCATGATACGACGCCCCTCGTGGAGACGTTCCCCCGGATCTCCCGTGCAGCTTGTGACTTCGGTGCACTTCATGCGGCTTTCCTTAATGAAAGCCGCACACGCGGACATTTCCAGTGGCGCGTACGGGAGATCCGGGTCCCTTGGGGTTTTGACACATTGTTTCCTTATTGATATTGTTCCCAGCGTGAAGGTGCTTTCTCTTGTGGCACGCATTTGCCTCGGTTTGGCAGCTTCAGGGCTGCCCGCCGCCCAGTTTCAAGCCCACGCACAATCTACTGGCGCTCCCGAATGGCCAACCGGCAGTTTCGACCAGCAGCGCGACGGGTGGCAGAGAAACGAAACCAAAATTACCGTTGACAACGCCAAGAACATCCGCCTGCTTTGGAAACTGAAGACCGATAACAAGCCGATGGGGATGCAGTCGTTTCGCGAGCCACTCATCGTAGCCGGCGGGAATGCGGTAAAACGGTGGCAATTCTGGCCGGCTCCTCCGATGACGTGTATGCAGTCGACGCCGCCAGCGGGGCGCTGCTCTGGCAAAAGCACTTGAAGTGGGCGTCAGACAAGCCCGAGGAACCGGGGCAGGGCGCCGGTTTTATTTGTAACAATGCGTTGACTGCGACCCCCGTGGTTACCCCGGCCGGGGCGCCGCGACGCTTGGTCTATGTCCTGGGCAACGACGGCTACCTGCGCACCCTGGACCTGGCAAGCGGCGACGAAACGGAGGCGCCGATCCAGATGTTGCCCGCGCCTTACGGCAAGGCCTATGGCCTGAACCTGGTGAACAACATTGTCTACACCGTCAGCGGGCAAGCCTGCCACGGGGTGCCCAATGCGTTGTATGCCGTCGACCTCGCCACCAAGAAGGCTTTCAATTCCACTCCTCCGCAGGGCGGAATCTTTGGCACCGCCGGTCCCGCGATCGGCGCCGACGGAACCATCTACTTTGAAACCGGAGACGGCGCTTACGACGTTGCCGCCGGCAAGTTATCGACCACCGTTGAGGCCTATACCTCGTCCAACGATAGCTTGACGCTCAAGGACTATTACACCCCCAGCAACCACCAGTGGCTGACCAAGCGTGACCTGGATATGAACACCACTCCTGTCGTCTTTCCTTACCAGGGACGGGATCTCCTGGTTGGTTCCGGCAAGGAAGGGCGCTATTTCCTGATGGACAGCAAGTCGCTGGGCGGCCCGGACCATGAGACGCCTCTCTATCGCAGCCCCCTGGTTTCCAACAAGAACGTGAATTTTCAGACCGAGGGCACCTGGGGCAGCTTTGCCAGTTGGGAAAGCCCGGATGGCACGCGGTGGGTGCTGGCTCCCATTGGCGGTCCGGTGGCGGTGCATTTTCCCGTCTCCTACGGTCCAACCCCCAATGGCGGCGTGATCGCGCTCAAGTTGAAGGACACAGCGGGAAAAATGGAGTTGGCTCCAGCCTGGCTTTCACGCGACATGATGACCGCCGAGCCTCCGGTGGTTGCCAATGGTGTCGTATTTGTACTCGCGGCGGGTGAGTTCACTGCCCAGGCCGACGATGTGCAAGGCGGATTGTTCAGCTACGAAGCAAGGATCAAGAATTCCATTCCGGCCAAGCTCTACGCGCTCGATGCCATGACCGGGAAAGAACTCTACTCCAGCGGAGACCAGGTGACTTCGTTTTTGCATCAAGCCGGCATTGCCGTCGCTGGGGGCCGGGTGATCTTTGGTACCTTCGACGGAACCATTTACTGCTTTGGCCTGGAGTGAAAACTCCATGAGGAAAACTTTATTGATGCGTAGATTGCTCGCCGTGCACATGATCCTTGGTTTTGCGGGCGCGGTGTTAGTGCCGGGTGTAGCCCTCGCGCAAGGCGCTCCTCGTGGGTTCTGGACCGCACCCGATGCCGACGCGACGCATAGCAGCTGGCAGAAGGCGGAAACGGAAATCACCCCCGAGACGGTGGGCAAAGATTTCAAGCTTTTGTGGAAGCTCAAGCTCGGGAGCGGGTCAGGGAAAGCATCGTCTTTCAGCGAGCCAATTCTGTTTCCCGGCCTGATCACCGGCCGCGGCTTCAAGGATCTGGCACTCTGGGCCGACGCAAACACTTTGTATGCTGTGGATTCTGAACTGGGAACATTGATTTGGCAGAAGGACTTCAAGCTCGCGCACCAGGCTTGTGGCGGGTCGAATATTCAGGTCGTTGCCGAAGCTCCGCAAGTGATTCATTTCGGCGGGCCCAGGCCGGCCACTCCTCGCCCAGCAACGCCTGCCCCTCCTGCTGAGCCGCTCGCTCCTTCCGCGCGTCGCGTGGGCGCTGCGCGCTGGAGGCGGATATTTCGGGTTGAGAGGCGTATATGTTCTGACCGGTGATGGCTACCTGCATGAACAGATCATGGCCACCGGGCTGGACTATGCCCCGCCGGTAAAGTTTTTCCCCGCGCCCGGTGGAAGCTCCTTCGGGCTCAACGTAAACGACAAAATTGTCTACACCGCTGCGGGCTCGGGTTGCAAAAATGTTGCCGATGCCATTTGGTCCATCGACATGAACACGCCGGACTACACCGTGAGCAGCTATAAAGCTCAGAAACTGAGCGTGGCTGGTTTAACCGGCCCGGCCATCGGACGCGACGGCACCGCGTACATCACCACCGGGAGCGGGACGGATGATCCCGCCGCGGGCGTCTACGCCAACAGCGTGGTGGCGCTCAACGGAAAAGACCTCAAGGTGAAGGACTGGTACACCCCTGCCGCCGGCGCGACAAGCAATACGCTGAACGCCAGCCCGGTGGTGTTCGTCTACAAGGATAAGGAATTTATCGCGGCCACGGGCAGCAAGTACGCCGGTAAGGAATACGGTGGGATCGTTCTATTGGATAGCCAATCACTCGGAGGACCTGATCACCACACGCCCCTGGCGGAGGGAGGCCTGATGTCGAAGGCGCCGGAGCGGGGCGCCTGGGAGAGCCTGGCAACCTGGCAGGATAAAGCCGGCGTTGCCTGGGTACTGGCTTCCATCGTCGGGCCGGTTGCGAAATTCGCCGGTAGCAACGGGCCCGCGCCTCATGGCAGCATCGTAGCCTTCAAAGTGGAAGAAAGGGACGGGCACATCGCGCTGACGCCGGCCTGGATCTCCCGCGATCTGAGAAATCCGGCGCCGCCGGTGATCGCCAATGGGGTGGTCTTTGCTCTCGACGGGGGCGATAAATCGGCCCACGCCACGCTCTACGCTCTCGATGCCGCGACCGGTAAGGAACTGTATTCCAGCGGCGACGCAATCGGAACCTATACGCACCTGGCCGGTATGTCGGTTGGCGACGGTCATGTATTCTTCACCACCCACGACAACACGCTCTACTCCTTCGGCATTCCGCTGGAGCACTAGTAGGCGCGAGATAAGGTAGCAATGCGGACCAAAGCCCAGATAAAAGAAGCCATCGACGCCGGCGCAGGCATATTGCGGTTGGAACCCAGCTGGGTGCCTCGATCGTTCATGATTCCCGGACGCAGGTTGAAGCTCCACCCGGACGATCTCTACGCCTTCGGCGGCCACCGCGGCGGCATCAACGAGCGCTGGTTTTCCTCGACCACCAAGGCATCGAATGGACCGGACACTCTGCCCGACGAGGGGCTGAGTTATGTCCGGCCTAAGAGCGGCGGCAAATTCCTGTTAAAAGAGGCGGTCGAGGTTGCCGGAGACCTGTTGCTGGGCGCCGACGTGATGGAACGCGAAGGCGGCTGGAACCTGCTGTGCAAGTTTTTCGACAACATGGGCCCCATTCCCCACCATATGCACCAGAGCGATCCCTTCGCCAAGCTTGTGGGGCAGAAGGGAAAGCCGGAGGCCTATTACTTTCCTCCGCAATACAACCAGGTGCAGAACAATTTTCCCCACACCTACATGGGGCTGGAGCCGGGCACGACCAAGGAAGACATCCGGCGCTGCCTGGAAAAATGGAATCAGGGCGACAACGGAATTCTTTTTCACGCCCGTGCCTATCGTCTGGAGCCCGGCGCGGGCTGGCAAATTAACCCCGGGGTTCTGCACGCTCCGGGATCGCTGGTGACCTACGAGCCGCAGGTGAACAGCGATGTATTTGCCATGTTCCAGTCCGAGGTAGAAGGACGCATCGTCGGTTGGGACCTGCTGACCAAGGACGTCCCCGAGGAACATAAGAAGGACCTCGACTTCCTGATCAGCATGCTCGATTGGGAGGCCAATGTGAATCCGCGGTTCGGGGAGAGCAATAAGACCTTCCCGCGCCCGGTGAACCCGGTCGAATCCATGCACGCCGAGGGTTACGTCGAGAAGTGGGTTACGTACGGCACGCCCTACTACTCGGCCAAAGAATTGACCATCCTGCCCAAGCGGAGCGCGACCGTGGTGGATAGCGCGGCCTACGGGGTGATCGTGACCCAGGGCTACGGAACGTTGGGCGGTCAGGCGCTGTCGACTCCCTCGATGATCCGTTTCGGCGAGATGACGGAAGATGAGGTATTCGTTACTGCGGATGTTGCTAAAGCGGGGGTGCGCATTGAAAATCCGAGCGCATCGGATCCGCTGGTTATGCTTAAGCATTTCGGGCCCGGCAATCCAGATGCAAAACCGCTGATTAAAAAATAGGCTGAGTGACCGTGACCACACCCAAGCTCCACAAATACCCGGCGATCCATAACGCGATGTGGCCCGGCCTGGTGGGTAAGGGACCGGACTCGGAACCATTCATCGACCTTGAAACCATGCTGGACTTGACCGCGCAGGCGGAGGTCGACGGCATCCGCTTCGACGGAGTCGATCTGTTCTTGTCGTTGCCGCACACCAGCATTGACTCCACCGACGACGAACTGAAGCAGTTGGTAGAGAGCATTGCCAAGCGCAAGCTGGTGGTTGGCTCGCTGGTGGCCCCGGTGTGGCCACCGACCGGCGGCGGCTCTGCCATGGGTTCCGAAGGGGAGCGGAAAGCGTTTCTGACCCAGGTGAAAAAGGCGTGTGCGATCGGCAAGAAGTTGCGTGACCTTGGCATTCGCCACTACGGGGTGATTCGTATTGATTCCGCCGCCTCACCGGCGGATTGGGCCAAGGATTCGGTGGCCAATACCAAGCTCATCGCACAGACGTTTCGTGAGGCCAGCATCATCGCGGAAGACTACGGCGAGCGCCTCGCCGCCGAGGGCGAGATCTGCTGGGGTGGGATGCACAGCTGGAAGCGCATGGTCGAACTGCTGGAAATGGTGAACCGGCCTAAGACCCTGGGCTTTCAGGCGGACATGGCGCACTCTCTCCTGTACACGTTGGGGTACAACGCCGCGGAGGATCGTCTGTTGCCGGAAAACTTCGATTGGTCGCAGCAGGAGGTTCTGATGCAGGCGCTACGCAAAGTGACCGATGCCCTGCGGCCCTGGACGATCGACTTTCATGTGGCCCAGAACGACGGCACCGTGAGCGGCTCGGGTTCGCACGATAAGACCGGACGCCACTGCGTGGTTGGCGATCCTAAGGGCAAGATGGATATTATCGCTGTCGCCGGTCTTTGGATGCGCGATGAAACGGGGGCCCCGACCCGAGCCTATGAGCACATCTGCTGGGACGGTTGCATGTTTCCCAATACCACCATGATGGCAGCGAAGACCTGGAAAGACATCCTGGGAACACTGATTGCGGTACGCAATGCCCACGGCTGGGACTAGGTCCGCTTTTTCTTTGGGAAGTAGAAAGTGGAATACGACGAATCTCGAGGGGACGTTTTTGAAGGGCGTACGATGGCGCGGAAGAATCTGAATGTTGGTTTGGTCGGATACGGCTTTATGGGGCGCACGCACTCCAACGCGTTCCTGCAGGCGCCGCGCTTTTTCGACGTACCCTACCAGCCGGTGCTCAAGGCGGTGTGCGCGCGGAGCGCGGAGCGCGTGAAAGGCTTCGCGGAAAACTGGGGCTATCAATCCGTGGAGACTGATTGGCGCGCGCTGGTAGAGCGAAAGGATATCGACCTGATCGATATCGCCAGCCCCAACAATACCCATGCCGAGATTGCCATTGCGGCCGCCAAGGCGGGCAAGATGGTGATGTGCGAAAAGCCGCTGGGACGGACGGGGGCGGAAGCGAAAGCCATGACGGACGCAGTCGAGGCGGCCAACGTTCCCAACATGGTTTGGTACAACTATCGCCGCGTGCCGGCGGTTGTCCTGCTGAAGCAGTTGCTCGATGAAGGACGCTTCGGCCGTATCTTCCACTACCGCTCCAATTTTCTGCAGGATTGGACCATCTCGAGCGACCTGCCGCAAGGCGGTGAGGGTCTGTGGCGCTTGGATGTGTCGGTTGCGGGCAGCGGCGTCACCGGCGACTTGCTGGCGCATAACATCGATATGGCCTTGTGGCTGAACGGGCCCATTGTGGAAGTGACGGCCATGACGGAAACCTTCATCAAGGAACGCAAGCACAATCTCACCGGCAAAGTTGAGCCGGTGAGGATTGACGATGCATCCGCGTTCCTGTGCCGCTTCGCCAACGGCTCCATGGCTATCTTTGAGGCCACACGCTATGCTCGCGGCCACAAGGCGCTGTTTAGCCTGGAAGTGAATGGTGAGAAGGCGTCTGCTGGTTGGGATCTGCATGACCTGCACCGGCTGGAGTATTTCGATCATCGCGATGAAGGACGGCTGCGGGGATGGAAGAGTGTGCACGTCAGCGACGGTGATCATCCCTACATGAAGAACTGGTGGGTGCCCGGGCTGCAAATCGGCTACGAGCACACCTTCATTCACCAGGTCGCCGACTTTCTTGAGGGAACCGGCAAGGGGGAACGAGTGGCGCCCACCTTTGCGGACGGAACGGCCACTGATTACGTAACCGACGCAGTGTTGAAATCGGCAAAGACCAGGCAGTGGGAGAAGGTTGCTGGAGCGTGAGGAGGAAATCCGTGAGACCGCCTGTCATCGTGTTGATCTGTCTGTTACTGATCTATCCACCTCCCGGCCAGGTCGCTGCTCAACAGGCCCCCGCACATCACGCCGGCGGCGGCTTCACCCAGCCGGATCCGATCGACTTTAACGATCATGATGGATTCACGCAGATTTTCGATGGCAAGACGTTGAACGGGTGGGACGGGTCCTCTGAAATATGGCACGTGGAAGATGGGTCCCTGGTGGCCGAGTCGAGCCCCGAGCATCCTTCGGGCACCACGAATATTATCTGGCGCGGAGGCCAGCCGGCCAACTTCGACCTGAGAGTGGAGATGAAGCTCGAGGGCGCGGGGGCGAATGGCGGGATCCAATATCGCAGTCTCAACGTCCCGCCGACACCGCAGCAACTGCGGAACCCGCTGGCGCAGAAGTTTGCCAAGTGGAATATGAAGGGCTACCAGGCCGATTTCGATTATGGCAATAAGTACACTGGTCAGCTCTACGAACAGAGCAGCCCGCGCGGGATCGTTGCATGGCGGGGCCAAATGGTCGAAACCAATCAGGGCAAGCACCCGCGTCTGCTGGCCACGCTGGGGAGTTCCGATGATCTCAAGTCTTTCATCAAGATGGGCGATTGGAATCAGTTCGAGTTGATCGCTGATGGAAACACGCTCATCCATATCGTCAACGGGCACGTGATGGCGGTTCTGGTGGATAACGACCCTACGTTCAGCGAGTCTAAAGGTCTGATCGGATTTGAGATTGAAGGCCCCGGGGTGGTGAAGATCTCGCACCGCAACGTGTGGTTGAAAACATTGCCTTAGAGGCGATTCATCAAGGGGTCTCCTGTGCCTGCGACGATCTTTAGAGGCCGCCATGCGGTGGCAATCGAAAATGACCATCTGCGCGTCACCCTTTTGCGCGAGGGTGGTCACATCGCCGAGATTTTTGACAAAATGGCCGGCGTCAGTCCTCTCTGGATTCCCCCGTGGCCTTCGATCGAGCCATCCAGGTATGAGCTCAGCAAGCATCCGGAGTATGGAACGGACGCAGAGGCCAAGCTTCTGGCCGGGATCATGGGCCATAATCTGTGTCTCGATTTTTTCGGCGGTCCGTCTGCTGAAGAAGCTGCTGCCGGGTTGACCGTGCATGGCGAGGGCTCGGTGGTCCCGTATGAGATAACCGAACGCGCGGGTATCGTTGTTTCAAAGGCTCACCTTCCGCTCGCCCAACTTAATTTTGAAAGATCCATCGAACTGCGCGATCGCGGGTTGAAGATCCGGGAATCTGTGGAGAATCTCGCTGCGTGGGATCGCCCTATTGGGTGGACAGAGCATGTAACCCTGGGTCCGCCATTTATTGAGAAGGGGACAACGCAGCTGCGGGCTTCTGTAACCCGGTCCAAGGTCTCCGAGGTAGATTTCGGAGCTAACATGCATCTGGAGCAGGGTGCGGAGTTCGATTGGCCAATGGCCCCTCTTTCCGCTGGAGGCGTCGCTGACCTGCGCACTCTGAGCGCTGCGCCTGCTGCGAGCGAATACACCTCGCATCTCGGGGATAGACAACGCCAGGATGAATTCTTCGTTGCATTTTCACCCGCATTTCGTCTGGCGCTGGCGTACGTTTGGAAACGCGAGGATTTCCCTTGGTTAGGGATGTGGCAGGAGAACTGTAGCCGCACGACCCCACCCTGGAACGGCCGCACCATCACCCTGGGCCTGGAGTTTGGGGTGGCGCCGATACCCGAATCACGTCGTCAAACGGTGGATCGGGGGCGGTTATTCGATGTCCCTACTTACCGCTGGATTCCCGCCAGGGGACGATTGGAAACCGAGTATTGGGTAGTGATGCGGAATGCGGAGCGTATTCCGGAATCGATCGTGTGGCCGGAATGAGGCGTGAGAACGACGGTTCTTGTCGGGCTTGGGTGGTCGAAAAGCTCTGAACTGCATGGGTGGAATAAGGACCGCCGAGGTCCTTCGACTCCGCGCCACAAGCGCTGTGTCAGGCGATCAATCTGTGGGGCGCTTCGCTCAGGATGACGATTCTGTGGGAGAACTAACGGAACGGAAGCCTTTGTGCAGGGGCCAGGGCGCACTGCAGGTCCCTCGGCTTCGCTCGGGATGACAAAGTGGGGGTTTGCGCTTCCATGCAACATGGATGGGTAGAAATGCAGGTTAGAAAGCCAGGCGATCTTTTTTGGCATCCAGCTTTTTGGCATCCACGTCGGGAACCTTCTTCAGGTCGTCAAGGGTCTTGAAGTCGCCGTTCTTCTTTCGATACTCAATAACGGCCTCTGCCTCAGTTGGGGTGAGCCCTAGTCCGCTTTCGAGCTGCTCTGCTGTGGCCTGGTTCACATGGACGGTGGTTACCGGGGGGAAGTTCTTTTCCAGGTAGTCCAGGATCGCGGTAAATTCCTCGTCGGTGCCTTCCGCGCCGAAACCCGCCATCTTGGTGATGGTGTTTTCCCAGCCGGCGCGGTCTTGCCCATTCGCGATCACATTATCCGGGGAGTGACACTTGCTGCATACGCGGATCAGGGTGGACTTTCCCGCGCCTGCCGGCAATTCGGAGTATTGCTCGTGCTGCGCCGGTTCCTGCGGAGCGGCCTGTTGCGCGTAAGACGGCATAGAAGCGCAGCAGAAAAACAGTCCCCAGGCCATCGCCTTGGTCAGAACATTTGCATCCGGTTTCACGAATACTCCCCGTTATTCTCCGCTCCAGTATATTCCGTTCTTACGAATAAGCAGTCTCTTCTCTCGCCACTCGCCGGCGGTGATCTCCCATATCTCGGTTAGCAATCTGCCAGAGACATAGTCACGCTCCTCGGTGGCAATGACGCGCATCCCGGTCTTCTGTGATATGCGCCGGGATGCGATATTCACGACGGCCTTGGGAACGCGCAACACGTTGAAACCGAGAACATCAAAGCAATAATCATTCACGGCGATCGCCGCCTCCGTCATCAGGCCCTGACCTTGCCAGGGTAGTCCTAACCAGAATCCGCGAGTGGCGTGCCCATCCTTGGAGATCAGGCCAATGGATCCGATAAGTTCTTCCGGCGATGGCCGCAGTCTCAAGGTCCAGTGCCATTGCTGTCCACGCTCGACTGCAGGCAGCGCGACATCGCGATAATACGTGAGTGCTCCATCTGCAGGGTACGGCCAGGGAATCTGGTTGCTGAGGAACTTGACCATCTCCCACTGGGGAAAGAGGCGTTGTGTCTGCTTGGCATCGGCGAGCTGGAGCGGTTGCAGCAAGAGCCGTTCGCTCTGAAGTGTGGCGATCACAATCACCAAGATAACAACGGGCGCAGCCTGGATCGAGTCTCCTCCCGAAACTGCTGAGTCTAATCAAGCGCATTAGACATCTACTTCATGCGTGCCGAAGGGCTCGACAGGGATCATATTGAGGTGCAGAGATGGGAAAGCTGACTGGTAAGGTGGCGGTGGTTACGGGCGCATCGAAGGGCATTGGAGCGGGCATCGCACAGGAGCTTGCGGCGCAGGGCGCGTCGGTGGTGGTGAACTACGCTTCGAGCAAAGAGGGGGCCGACAAGGTGGTCGCCGGCATCACCAAGGCAGGCGGAAAGGCGATCGCGGTGGGTGGCAGCGTAACCAAAGCCAAAGAGATCGATCAGCTCTTCGCCGAAACCAGGAAGGCCTTCGGGAAACTGGACATCCTGGTGAACAATGCCGGTGTTTATGCCTTTGCGCCACTGGAACAGGTTACAGAAGAAGACATCGCACGCATGTACGGCACCAACGTAACCGGGCTCCTATTGGCTACCAAGGCCGGCGTCGCGCTCTTCCCACAAGAAGGCGGCAGCGTGATCAATATCGGGTCGGTTGCCAGCGAGCAGACGCCGCCTATGTCAGTGGTATACAGCGGCACCAAGGGTGCGGTCGATGTGATCACAAGGGTGCTGGCGAAGGAGCTAGGCCCAAAGAACATCCGCGTGAATGCGGTGAATCCCGGCCCGGTCGCCACCGAGGGCTTTAAGTCATCGGGCGTGGAGGGAAGCGATTTTGAAAAGCAGATGGTGCAAAGCACACCGCTGGGTCGCGTCGGCACACCCGAAGACATCGCGTCGGTAGTAGCCTTCCTCGCCTCCGACGATGCGCGTTGGATCACCGGATCCTTGCTCCAGGCTGCAGGCGGCATGCGTTAAGTTGGGTTCTGTTATCGAGTTTTAAGATCCTATGCAGGGCTCAACGTCCTGTCGCGGGTTCCCGTTCTTGCCGGAAAAAGAAGGGGAACGCGTGCTCCTCTGCTACACTCGCCGCCGGGAAACACATTCAGCCAAGGTGTGTCCCTAGGGGGCTGTGAGCGATGAGCTTTTGCACGAAATGCGGTAGCCCTCGTGTGGCTGGAAGTAACTTCTGCACAGTTTGCGGCGCGGCCCAACCGCCGATCGACCCATTGCCTCAGCCAGGTGCTGCGATGCCATCGCCTGCTGCACCGCCGGCCTACACGCCTGTTCCTGCCTATGCGCCGGACAATGCTCCTGCTCCCGGCAATGCTCCTGCTCCCGGTCCAAAAAAATCAAACACCCTGCTGAAGGTGATCATCGCGGTGCTGGTCATCCTTTTTATCGGAGCAGGACTTACGGTCGCTGGACTCTACTACGCGGCTATGAAGGTAAAAGAGAAGGTTCATTCGGTGACTGCACAGGTAATGACAGGCGCGCCGCCATCGGCCAACGCTCCATCGCGCCCAAGTGGCCCACCACCCCCGCCCGTACCCTCTTCCTTTGCCGGCTGGCGTCCCGGTTCCGCATCGACGGCGAATATCAATAACCCTGCTCCAGCCAAGACAGGCATGCTGGTGGTCACGGCTATCGCAAGTCCACGCGGTGATTACGAATCAATGAAGCAGATTGTCAGCGTGAATACCAACGGAATCACTCTCTCCTACCACGCGGAAGGTCCTAAATCCGGTGAAGGCACCACCTCACAGAGTAATTCGGTCTCGGTCGAGCGTTTGGTATTGGCCCAGGATCTGAACACTGCTCACGATTATGCCGAGGTGTTTAGTAGCAATGCGCCTCGATCTTTCCCGGGTACTACGGCGATCACCGCTTCCCGGGAGGTACTCGCGGAGCTCAAACAAAAAGGCTCAACGTCGTTTAGTTTTCGTCCACAGGGGCTCAAAGGCGCGATTGGTTCGCTGGTGGGTACGTTCTCTGCCCTTACCGGAACGGATACCAAGAACGTGGGCGGCGTCTCGCTCGACAAGTTGGGAAAGGAGGTGTGCAGCCTGCAAAGAGAAGGGAATGGCTTGTACGCATTTCCGGTTTTGTTGAATGCGCAACCGGTGACGCTGCCTGCCCTGCGCGCCAGCTGCGTGACCGAGGATGGCCGCGCGGACTTCTACATTCTCGATCAGGCTGACTATCCACTGATGCTGGCGTGGAAGCTGGGAGAAGGTTCGCAGCTACAGGTGATCAAGATTACTTATCCGCCGGCGCTCCCATCCCAGAAAGGCAATCAGCCTGCGCCGCCGAGCGCGATTGAGCAGCAGCTGAAAGTGAACAAGAAGGTAGACATCTACGGCATCTACTTTGATTTTGCCAATGACCAGCTCAAGCCCGAATCGACTCCGGTACTGGAAGAGATTGCCGGCGTGCTTAAGGACAACCCGGACTGGAAGCTTACCGTGAGCGGCCACACGGACAACGTGGGAGGAGATGCCTACAATCTTGACCTCTCAAAACGCCGCGCCGCGGCGGTGAAGCAGGCACTGGTTACGCAGTATCACGTTGCGCCCGAGCGACTTTCGACGGATGGCTTTGGGGCCTCGCGGCCGGTCGATACCAACGACACGTTGGCCGGCCGTGCGCGCAATCGGCGGGTAGAGCTCACCCGGGAATAGTTACCCAAAGAGACCAGGTTAGAGACGCTTCAGACGGCTTGCGGATCCCGTTCTTGACAGCGGGGGAGGGCTTGCCCTGGATTTTGGCTTGCCGTGCTCTCCCCGGGACTGCATGATAGTTGCGTGCAAGAACTGACTGCCGGTACATTGCGGGGCCACTACAAGATCGTCCGTCGCCTGGGCCAGGGCGGAATGGGCGTGGTCTATGAGGCTGAAGATCAGAAGCTTGGCCGGTTGGTTGCCATCAAGCTGCTGCCCGAGGCTACCCGCCGGGACCCGGCAGCCCTGGAACGCTTCTGGCGGGAAGCGCGCACCGCTTCGTCGCTGAACCATCCCGGCATCTGCACTATTTACGAGCTCAATGAAAGCGGCGATCAGCCCTTCATCGTGATGGAGCTGCTGGAAGGTCAGAGCCTGGACAAGCTCTACTACCGGCGGCCCATGCCGTACCCCAGGCTGCTGGACCTGGGAGTGCAGGTGGCGGATGCGCTGGATGCGGCGCATCGCAAGGGCATTCTGCACCGCGACATCAAGCCGGGCAATATCTTCCTGTCGCCGTCCGGGCAGGTAAAGATTCTGGACTTCGGCTTGGCCAAGATCGAAGAAGGGTATGCTGCGGCCGGGACGGCGGCTGGCGACAATGGGAACCCGACCCTTGCCGAGCCGCACGATCTGCTGACCAGTCCAGGCGCGGCGGTGGGAACCATTGCCTACATGTCTCCGGAACAGGCGCGGGGTGAGCCGCTGGATCCCCGCAGCGACGTGTTTTCGCTGGGCGTGGTGTTATATGAGCTGGCCACGGGACAACATCCGTTTAGCGGTACGACCACCGCGGTCACCTTCGATCGTATTTTGAACTATGCCCCGACGGCGCCGGTTTCGCTTAACCATGAACTGCCGCCGGAGTTTGAGGAGACCGCTTAACAAGACGCTGGAAAAGGACCGTGAGCTGCGTCTGCAATCGGCGGCCGAGCTGCGCGCCGACCTGAAACGATTGCAGCGCAAGAGCAGTGGCGGCTCTACTCCGCGACCCATTGCGGCCGGGGGTGTGAGCGCCAGTTCGCCGGCCAGCGGGGGCGGCCCGGGCTCTAGTCCAAGCGGGGCGGGGAGCGGCAGCGTGCCGCCGCCGTCAGGTCCTTCGAATGCAAGCGCAGCAGCGGGCTGCTTCCGCAGCAGCCATAGCCCCGCCTCCGGCGAAGAGATCGCGCGCTTTGCCTATCAGCCATCATTGTTCTGGCGCTGTTGGCCGCCGCGGGATTCGCGGCTTGGCGACTGTGGCCGCGTCCGGTGCCGTTTACCACGGTGGCGCTCAGCCAGATCACGAATACCGGGACGTTGGAGAGGATCGCCTTATCCGGCGACGGCAAGTTCCTCGCCGAGATCAAGAACGATAGCGGCCAGCGAACCCTGTGGGTGCGCAACATCGCAACCAATACGGACACCCAGATTCTGACTGCGTTCCCCAACCAGTATGTCGGGTTGAATTTTTCGCCGGATGCGAACTATCTCTACTTCACCCGCGGAACAGCGGACAATGTCGCTCTGCACTCTCTTTATGTGATGCCGGTGTTTGGCGGCACGCCACGCCAGCTCATCCACGATGTAGACAGCGCCCCCAGCCTGTCGCCGGACGGCAGCCACTTTGTCTATTTGCGGTGGACGCCGGATCGCAAGGACCAACTTTCCGAGGTCCACACTGCGGATAAGGACGGCGGCGACGACCAGCTGCTCTACACCTCCGTCAACCAGGTGCAGGGCCCGGTGTGGTCGCCGCCCGGCAACCAGATGGCGTGGATCGAATCGAGCGGACCGGGCGATACGGCCATCAAGGTCTTCGACATCGCCTCGAAAAAGACGGTAACCCTGGCTCAACCGAGCGGCATGATCTATGACACTAACTTCGACGGCTATACCGACCTGGCATGGTTGCCTGACGGAAAGCATCTGCTCGTCCTGTATACCAAGGCTCATTCCGACCGCGGGCAGATCGGCATTGTTGGCGTTCCTGACGGCGCGTTCCATACCCTGACGAATGATGTGAACGCTTATAGCCAGCTGGCCATCTCCCTCGACGGAAAAACCATGGCAACCGTCCTCACCAACGTGGATTCGAGTATTGCCTACTACAAGGGAGACGGCGGGGCGATGATCTCGAGTACACCGCTGCGCATCACTCCCACCTCATTGGCCTGGGCGGACGAAGACCATTTGTGGTTGATCACGCGGGGTACGGGCATCAGCAAATTGGAACGCGCATCGGGAACCCTGCAGCCGATCGATACCGGCACTCTGGATATCGGCGCGTTCATTAACACCTGCCCGGATGGCCATGTTCTGTTTATCGCCATCCCTAAGGGCGCAGGGGAGTCGCGCCTGTTTCGCATGGAGGGAGATGGCAGCGGCATTACTCAGCTGACCACATTGGGCATAGCGCGCGGACCTTATTGTGCTCCGGACAGCCGGACGGTTTATTTCACCATCCGGCCCCAGGCGAATATCCCCGTGGTTTCCCTGTGGTCGATGCCGCTGTCGGGCGGGGCTCCCAGGAAGGAGTTCGAAAGCGACAGCTTCGGCACCATCGTGCTCACTCGTGACACCAGGTCGGCGCTGGCGTACTTTAACAAAAGCCTGCTTTACGTCCTTCAGATCTGGGACGTTTCGACCCACCAGATCCTGCGCCAGCTTCCCTGGGATACGAGCGCCATGCTGCAGGGCTTCCCAGGCTTTGCTCCCGATGGGAAAGCAGCGGTTGTGACGGTTGTCTCCCAGGGCAGCAATGCCTTGCAGTATCAGCCGATCGATGGTTCGCCCACACATCTGCTCACCGAGCCCACGCACGAGACGCAAACGGGTTTTGCGTGGTCGCCGTCAGCCAGCAAGCTGGCCGTGTTGCAGTCGCGTAGAAGTTCCGATGTGGTGCTGATTACCGATCTCACCGGAAAGCAGCCGCATTAAGTCATAATGACTGTATTGAATCGTCGATCCTGGTTTCGTGACCCGATTTTCCTACTGGCTTTGGCCGCCGGTCTCCTCGCATTTGTGGTGCAATCGGGGGAGCTGGGCTCTGCTGATACGACCCATCGCCTGCAAACTACGCACTCCTTTTGGACTGGCGAACCGGAGGTATTTCCTAACGAATTTCCCGAGTTCGGCGTTCACGGCCGCGGGGGGAAACTGCAGAGCTGGTATAGCATCGGCCAGTCGCTGCTGTTTTTGCCCGCGGATGTGGTTGGCACCTATGTTGCACGGCTCCCCATCTTTGCGCAGTATGACGATACCGATCCCAGCGTGCGCGACATCATTGTCAGCTATAGCACCAACATCCTGCTGACGGTGCTGACGGCGCTGGTTTGCTTCCGCTTTCTGCGGCAGTTGAATTTCGAAGTGGCGCAGTCTGTGGTGGGCGTTCTGGCTCTGCTGCTGGCCACTACGCATCTCCATTACACGCAGAACATGATGGAGAACAACTATATCTTCCTGTTGAGCCTGACGGGATTCTCCTATCAGTACGAGTGGTTACGCACCGGCAACCGGCGTGCTCTGTTGATTGGCTCCGGTGCGTTTGGCCTCAATCTGCTGACCCGCCTGCCGACTGGTCTCGATCTTTTGGCTGGAGCTCTGTTCCTGCTGCTGGTGCTGTGGTTCGAAGGGGTGCGGGGGCGAGCGCTTTGGGAACGAGGCAAGGCCTACATCGCGATCGCTCTTCCGGTTTACTTGTTTTTTGGATTGCTCGATCGCCTCTACCAGGTCTACCGGTTTGGATTTGGAGCAGTCTTTGTTACCTACATCACGATCATTGGCCGCGAAACCAGGATGCGCAATCCTTCGTTGCCACCCAACTATCCCTTTGAGACTCCCTGGCACGTGGGATTTTTCGGGGCGCTCTTTACTCCGGAGAAGTCGATCTTTCTCTTTGATCCTTTGATCGTGCTGATGATTCTGCTTTGCGTCGTGGCCTGGAAGCGATTCAGCCCGGATGTGAAGGCGTACGCCATCATGAGTTGTCCGCTCCTATTGGCGTACCTGAGTTTTTATGCCCGATATACAGTATGGAGCGGCGATTTCGCCTGGGGCGACCGGTACGTTTCAACTTCTCTCGAGTTGGCGTCGCTGCTCGCGGTTCCTCTACTGCTGCGTCATCGCCGCCAGTTGGCAAAGCCCGTGTGGTTCATTGGATTGTCGCTGTTGGCCATCAGCACGCTGATTCAAGTGATGTCGCTGGCCTTCTGGTTGCCGCTCGAAATCTACCAGATGGAGACCCTCGGTCATCCGACCTTCGTGATTTTCTTGCGCCTGAAGAATATCGTTGCCTTTGCGTTGGGGAAGATGGATGCCTGGGGCCTGAATAACCACGCCATGACCGAGGATCCATGGGACTACGCCCACATTACCGAGTGGAACTTTCTGCCCTTCGTTCTGCGGCGAGTCGGGGTTGCGCCTGCGTGGGTAGTGCATGTTGCCTTCGTGGTGTGGACGGCTGGACTCGCGGCGTTGGCAGCCACTCTATGGCAGGTCTGGAGAGTGGTTAGGTCACGGGACTTGGCTAGCGTCCTGAAGTAGTTCCCAGCGCTTCAGTGCGACGGGCACATTGCCGTTATTCCAGACAAAGTTGTTGAACTGCAGCATGGAGAAATCTTTGCCTTGGGCGCGGCGGGCATCCGCGAGGAGCTGCGTGATTTGCAGCTTGCCGATCTGGTAGGAGATGCCTTGCCCAGGCGTGCTGGCGAAGAAGGCCGCCTCGTCGAGCGCGGTGGGCCCATCCATGGGGACAGTGCGGGCGAGGTAGTCAGCGCCTTGTTGCAGGGTGAACTCACCCAGCGCCAGCTTCACGTCCACCTCTACGCGCAGTGCGCGTAGCCGCATGAAGCTGTAGATGGTTGCGCGGGTGTTCGGATTGTCGTCGAAGTATCCGGCCTGCAACATCATTTCTTCGGCGTAGAAGCCGAGGCCTTCGTTGGCACCGGAGTCGTAGTAGTGGCGACGGATCGGATCGGGGTTGTGCCAGCCGAGACAGAGCTGGAAGTAGTGCCCCGGCACTCCCTCATGAACGAGGATAGGCCGCGGATCGTGCGCCTGGGAAAGCTTAAAGAAGCCCAGGTTCGGCCCCGGGTTGTGGATGTAGCTGGTTCCATCTTCATCGAGGCGCGATGGTCCGGTGAGGTCGTCGTTTTCTCCCATGTCCTGGAAGGGTTCGAGGTAAGCCGGCAGCAGCAGGTTGCGGTAGTGCTTCATCCACGCAGGGACGGTGAGGATTTTTTGCTCGACGAGGAAGGCACGGACTTTCTCTTCATCGACCTTTTCGGCTTGTATCTGTGCGGCTGCACTGGGAAAGAAGGGCGCGGGCGGGACGCCGGCAAGGCGAGTCTGCTGGTAGGCTTCAAACGCGACCGCCCGGCTCCACTCCTGTTGGCTCATCGCCAGCAACTGCTCGGGTGTGTAGGGAAGCAGCGCAACCTGGCGCAGGAAAAATAGGAAGTTGTCGCGTCCAATGGCCGTGTCTTTGCGCGCGGTGGGCAATTGGGCGGTGAGCCAGGCGCGGTATTGCGTGAGCGCTGTTACCGCAGCGGGGATTGCTTCTTGTAGCGCCTGGTTGTTGGCGGCAGTGAGCTGCGGTGCGAGCGCCTTGCCGGTGCGCTGCAAGCGGTCGCCGACCTGATCGAGGGAGTCGATAGCCAGCTGGATAAAAGGCTGTCGCAGATCGGTCAGATTCTCCTGGGCAGCGTGCAGCGTGGCCGGGATCTGGCTGACGCGAGCGACGATCTCCTGCTGTCGCGCTGCAGAGAAGGGTGGCGGCGGTAAGAGAAGAATGAAGACTGAGCCCAGGGTCTGGTCTACGTAGAACTGCGGGTTGCGCTTCCAGCTCTGTTCGATGGATAGCTCCCAGCGGACGCGAGCCACTGCTGAGCCTAGAAGCCGGTAGTCGACCTGGTCATGGATCGGGGTTTGTGCCGAGGGGGCGAGGGCTTTCCATCGCTGCTCAAAAGTGTCGAGCTGCTGCAGGCGCTGGGCGATGGTCTGGGCGGACCAATCGATAACCAGGCCGGCGGGGCGTTCGATGCGCGGGATGTCGTCGTCACTGAAGGGTTGCTCCTGCGCTCTCCATTGCCAGAAGGTGTCGCTTAGCTCGGCCAGGCTGTCGGCGCGCGCAGGGATGCATTGGACGAACAGCAAAGACAGAACGGCCAGATAGCGGAGGAATAGCAAGAGCAGCTCCTTCTTCAATAGGGCAGTGTATCTGAGGAGTCGGCATATGTTGTTGTGGTGACTCTGTCTATCCACCTCCACCTCCACCCATGCCGAGGTGAGCGGCTGCCCCTCAAATTTGTCATCCCGACCGAAGCGAAGCGTAGTGGAGGGACCTGCTGTTTTGCGTTCATGGAGAAACGAAACCGGGAGGCAATTCGCCCATGGAAGATTCGCTGTGGCCGAAAGTGAAACTGCAGGTCCTTCCCCTACGCTACGCTTCGGTCGGGCTGACAAATTTTAGGGTGGCGGCTCACCTTGGCTTAGGTGGAGGTGGATGGACAAAGTTTGACAGAACTCGGCTGCTCCCTTAGCGTTTTGCATGGTCGGCACCAATAAAGCTGAGGTCAATATGGAAACACTCAAGGGACGAACTGCGCTGGTTACCGGCGCTTCACGCGGGCTGGGCGCGGCGATTGCTTTGGAACTGGGCGCGCGGGGCGCAAAGGTTGCGGTCAATTACTTCGCCAAGCGAGACCGCGCCGAGCAACTATGCGCGCAGATCAAGCAGCAGGGCGGGGAAGCCACTGCCTTTTACGCCGATGTCCGCCTGGAGGCGGATATCGAAGAGATGATCGGGGCAATCGAGGAGACTTACCAGCAAATAGACATCGCCGTAATCAATGCCACCGGCCCGCAACCTTTCCTGACCATCGAACAGCAGACGTGGGAACGCTATCTCGACCAACTGGAATTTTTTGTGAAGTCACCGCTGCTCATTTTGCAGCGAGTCGTGGCCGGGATGAAAAGCCGCGGCTTCGGAAGAATCATACAAATCGGAAGCGAGGTCTTCGAACTCGGCAACCCGATGTTCGCGCACTATGTGGCGGCCAAAGCCGCACAGTTGGGTCAAACGCGGTCCTGGGCCCGCGAACTTGGCCCAACCGGCATTACGGTCAACCTGGTTGCTCCAGGCTGGATCCCCACTGAGCGCCATACGGGCTCGACGCAGGCAGAGATACATTCCTATACGGAGAAGGTACCCATGAAACACATGGGTACTCCCCAAGACGTGGCAAATACGGTTGCATTTCTGGCCAGCGATGCAGGCAGATTCATTACCGGGCAGAAGATCGCGGTGAATGGCGGTAATACGGTCGAGTAGCTCAGCTCATGGTGTGGAGCGTTGGGCTGACGATCAAAGGAGCTTCGGTTAACGCCTGGACCTCTGCAACAGAAACACCAGGAGCAATCTCATCGAGCACCAGGCCGTCCGGGGTTACGCTGATCCAGGCCAACTCGGTGGCAATGGAGTCGACCACACCCACCCCAGTCAGCGGCAATCGGCACGCCTTGAGGATTTTAGGGCGGCCGTCGCGCGTGGTGTGCTCCATGGCCACGATGACACGCTCTGCACCAGCCACCAGGTCCATGGCGCCGCCCATCCCTTTGACCATTTTGCCGGGGATAATCCAGTTGGCCAGGCTCCCCTGGACGTCAACCTCCATGGCGCCCAGGATGCTTAGGTCGATGTGACCGCCGCGAATCATGGCGAAGGCATCGGCACTGGAAAAAAAGGACGACCCTGGGAGTACGGAAACGGTCTCTTTTCCGGCGTTGATCAGGTCGGGGTCCACTTCCTCCTCGAGAGGATAGGGCCCTATGCCTAGCATGCCGTTCTCCGATTGCAGGACTACTTCGACGCCGGGCGGAACATGGTTGGCGACCAGCGTGGGCATGCCGATGCCGAGGTTGACGTAGAAGCCGTCGCGGAGCTCTTTTGCCACCCGCGTAACGATGCGGTTGCGTTTCTCAATCTCCTGCATTCGGTCTCCTCACCGTCCGGCGTTCGATGTGCTTTTCGCAGGAGGTGCACTGGAAAATGCGTTTGACGTAGATGCCAGGGGTCACAATCGCGTCGGGATCCAGTTCGCCCGGCTCTACCAGCTGCTCCACCTCTGCGATGGTGATGCGCGCGGCCGTGGCCATCATGGGGTTGAAATTGCGCGCTGTCCGGCGGTAGATGAGGTTACCCTGGCGGTCTCCCTTCCAGGCCTTCACCAGCGCGAAGTCTGCTTTGAGCGCCCTCTCCAGGACGTATTCGCGCCCATCGAAGGTGCGCTGCTCCTTGCCCTCGGCGACCAGCGTGCCTACCCCGGTCGGGGTGTAGAAGGCGGGAATGCCGGCCCCGCCGGCGCGGATTCGTTCCGCCAGCGTGCCTTGCGGGACCAGTGACACCTTGAGGGTGCCGGCAATCACCAGCTTTTCCAGCAGCAGGTTTTCGCCCACGTAGCTGCCGGTGTGCGAGGCGATCATCCCCGCCTCCAAGAGCAGGCCGAGGCCGAATCCGTCCACGCCCATATTGTTGGAAATGGTGTGCAGGCCGGTCACCCCGCGGCGCACCAGGGCGGCAATTGCGTCCCCTGGAATACCGCAAAGCCCAAATCCCCCCAACATCACGGTTGCTCCCTGGGAAATGTCTGCAACGGCTGCGTCGGGAGAGGAGAATACTTTATTCATAGCTGCGCCACGGTGAGTCTACCCATTCCACCACAAAAATGTCTTGTCGAGCCAAGCGTGGCCGGGACCATTTAGGATTTAGCTTGTCACGAAGGGAACAACGTGGGTACTGAAGGTCAAGCCTCCCCGGGAGAACGCTTCCGGGCCGCAGTCAAGCAAGAGCATCCTTTACAGGTGATCGGCGCTATCAACGCCTACACGGCGCGCATGGCGCAGGCGACGGGCTTTCGCGCGCTCTACCTTTCGGGTGGAGGAGTGGCGGCCAACTCGCTGGGCATGCCCGATCTCGGGATCAGCAGCATGGAAGATGTGCTGATCGACGCTCGCCGCATTACCGACGTCACCACCCTGCCGCTGCTGGTCGACATTGACACGGGTTGGGGAAGCGCCTTCAATATTGCCCGCACTATCCGTTCGATGGAACGTGCTGGAGTGGCCGCGGTGCATATCGAAGACCAGGTAAGCGCCAAGCGCTGCGGCCACCGGCCGGGGAAGGAAGTGGTTCCGGCTGAAGAGATGGTCGATCGCATTAAAGCAGCGGTCGATGCCCGCACCGACCAGGATTTCGTGATCATGGCGCGTACGGACGCTCTGGCCGGTGAGGGACTGGCGGCTGCGCTCGATCGCTGCGCCGCCTATGTTGCCGCGGGCGCGGATATGATCTTTGCCGAGGCGGTCACGGATTCGGCCCTGTATCCGCGCTTCAAGGAGAGGGTCGGCGTGCCTATCCTGGCCAATATCACAGAGTTTGGTCAGACACCGCTTTACACCACGCAGCAGCTGGGCGCCGCCGGGGTGGACATTGTTCTGTTCTGCTGCTCCGCTTACCGGGCGATGAACGCCGCGGCACTTAAGGTGTACCATGCCATCCGGACGGAAGGCACGCAGAGCAATGTGCTCAGCCTGATGCAGACTCGCGCCGAGCTCTACGAGTTTCTCGGCTACTATGCCTACGAGAAGAAGCTCGACCAGCT
The DNA here is from genome assembly GCA_963844785.1 of uncultured Acidobacteriaceae bacterium. Classification (GTDB taxonomy): domain Bacteria; phylum Acidobacteriota; class Terriglobia; order Terriglobales; family Acidobacteriaceae; genus PALSA-350. Next base: position 124,704 of record CAWJPV010000012.1, read on the forward strand.
CTTCGAGGCAACCAAGCGTAGTTGAACCCTGGGAGAGGCGACTCATCATGACGACCACCGTTGACCAGCAGCAAACAACTTTCAAACCGAAAAAATCGGTTGCGCTCTCCGGAACGCCGGCCGGTAATACGGCCCTGTGCACCGTGGGACGAACCGGCAATGACCTGCACTATCGCGGCTATGACATCGCCGACTTGGCCGCCTACTGTGAGTTTGAGGAGGTGGCCTACTTATTACTGCGGGGTAAGCTGCCAAACGCCACCGAGCTGGCTGCGTACAAGCAGAAACTGAAGCGGCTGCGAGGCCTGCCGGCTAACGTGTGTATGGTGCTGGAACAACTGCCCGCCGCGACCCATCCCATGGACGTGTTGCGCACTGGCGTCTCTGCCCTGGGCTGCACGCTGCCGGAAAAAGATGACCATAACCCCGCCGGCGCTATTGAGTGCGCCGATGTGCTGCTCGCTACTATTGGGTCGATGCTGCTTTACTGGCATCACTTCAGCCGCAACGGACGAAGCATCGACGTCGAATCAGGACAAGACACGCTGGCCGGACACTTTCTCGAGCTGCTGCATGGCGAGGCCCCGAGCGAGCAGTGGATACGCGCCATGCAGGTCTCGCTCGTTCTCTACGCCGAGCACGAGTTCAATGCTTCCACGTTTACTGCGCGCGTGATTGCCGGCACCGGCTCAGACATCTACTCCTGCATTACCGGCGCGATTGGCGCGCTGCGTGGGCCCAAACACGGCGGAGCCAATGAGGTCGCTCTGGAGATTCAGCAGCGCTACGCTTCGCCCGATGAGGCGGAGCGCGATATTCGCGCGCGCCTGGAAAAGAAGGAAGTGGTCATCGGCTTTGGTCATCCGGTTTATACGGTGAGCGATCCGCGCAATGCCATCATCAAGAAGATTGCGCTGGAACTGGCCGAATCCGCCGGCGACCTTGCCATGTACCGCATCGCCGAGCGGCTGGAAGCCGTGATGTGGGAGGCCAAGCGCATGTTCCCCAACCTGGATTGGTTCAGCGCGGTCTCCTATTATTTGATGGGAGTGCCGACCGCGATGTTCACCCCGCTCTTTGTGCTGGCCCGTACCTCTGGTTGGAGCGCTCATATTCTCGAGCAACGAGCCGATGGCAAGATCATCCGCCCGGCAGCCAACTACACCGGTCCTGAGGATCTTCCTTTCATTCCCATTGCAAAACGAGCCTAAGGGTTTTCTCCCGGAGATAAGAATGTCCGTCCATGCCACAGGGGGGGAGCGCCCCCCGTATGACGAGGTCCTGGTCGATATTGCCGATTACGTCTGCGGTTACACCGTCGAGAGCGAACTCGCTTATGTCACCGCGCGCAACTGCCTAATCGATACCCTGGGCTGCGGCCTGGAGGCGCTTGAATATCCTGCCTGCACCAAGCTGTTCGGGCCTGTCGTACCAGGAACCATTGTGCCCAACGGCGCCAAGGTTCCGGGCACGGTGTTTCAGCTGGACCCGGTGCAGGCTGCGTTCAATATCGGCGCCATGATTCGCTGGCTGGATTTCAATGACACCTGGCTGGCCGCCGAATGGGGTCACCCGTCTGACAATCTGGGCGGCATCCTCGCGGTTGCCGACTGGCTCTCACGTACTGCCATCGCCGGTGGCAAGGCTCCGCTCACCATGCGCGCGGTGCTGACGGCGATGATCAAGGCACATGAAATCCAGGGCTGCCTTGCGCTCGAGAACTCGTTCAACAAGGTTGGCCTCGACCACGTGGTGTTGGTCAAAGTGGCCTCAACCGCAGTGGTGGCGCAGATGCTCGGGCTTACCCGCAGCCAGACTCTGGATGCGCTGTCGCTGGCCTGGGTCGATGGCCAGAGCCTGCGGACGTATCGCCACGCGCCCAACACCGGGTCGCGCAAGAGCTGGGCAGCCGGCGATGCCACCAGCCGCGCTGTTCGTCTTGCCCTCATGGTGCGGGCCGGAGAGATGGGTTATCCGTCGGTGCTGACCGCGAAGGGTTGGGGATTTTACGATGTGCTCTTTCGCGGCCGGCCCTTTACGTTCCAGCGCCCTTACGGCTCTTATGTAATGGAGAATGTTCTCTTCAAGATCAGTTATCCGGCGGAGTTCCATGCTCAGACCGCGGTGGAGGCCGCAATGGCGCTGCGTGCAAGGCTGCTCGCGGCCGGCAAGTCCGCGGAGGATATCAGATCCATCGAGCTGCGCACCCACGAGGCTTGCCTGCGCATCATTGATAAGAAGGGGCCGCTCAATAACCCCGCCGACCGCGATCACTGCGTCCAGTACATGGTTGCCGTTCCGCTCATCTTTGGCCATCTCACAGCTTCGGATTATGAGGACTCCTTCGCCGCTGATCCGCGCATCGATGCGTTGCGCGAGAAGATGCGCTGCAGCGAAGAACCAGCCTTCACCGCCGACTACCACGATCCTGAGAAGCGCTCGATTGCCAATTCACTTACGCTCTCTCTTAGCGATGGCAGTTCGTTCACTGAGACGGTCGAGTATCCTCTTGGCCACAGGCGCCGCAGAAGCGAGGGCATTCCGCTACTCGAAGCGAAGTTCCGCACCAACCTTGGCCGCCGGTTCTCGTCGCAACAGCAGCTGGCGATACTTGAGGCTTCGCTCGACCAGCAGGCACTCGAACGCATGCCGGTGCAGGAGTATGTGGATCTGTACGTACTGTGAGTTACAGGAGCCTGGGATCGTAGATGAAGGGGACTAGCCGCCGCTGCCGTACCATTCTGGCGGAATCCGGATGTAATGGATTCAGCATGACGTTGTTCTCCTGCGGAACCAGCACCGAAGGGATAAGCATGATCGCACCCCGAGCTTCCGCAATGAAGCGATCACCTATCTTCCTGAGTGAGGCTGGTGCGGGATATTCTTTCCAATCTTCGGGGAGTGCGGGGGTGGGTGTAACGGCAATGTCGTCCGGAATTTCCAGCGTGGCGATGACGAGATCATCCGGCATGAGCGCTAATTCGATGTGCGCTCGGTATTCAAGAATTGCGAGTGAGCGGTGCGTTGCTGCGTAGCAAAGACGCGTGCCCGCGCTCGACCACCGGCCTCCAAAAAGGAAGGATCCCTCTCCATCAAAGGGGTTCTTGCCGGCAAATTTCTGGCGATTGAGCCGGTAGACCTCCACCTAGCTCACACCACCGTACGCGATGCGCCCTAGAACCTGCTCAACCCGGCGCACACCGATCTCGGTCTCCAGTGCTCGGAGCGGGGTCTGGTTGCCCAGGACCTGGTTGGTTTGTCTGAGCCAACGCTGAGCCTTCTCACGGTCACCGATTGCCTCCTCCGCCAGGGCCAAAATCGCGGCCAGACGATAAACCCGATCCGAATCACCCGCGGCCATCCGGTTGCGACGTTCCAGCATACGCATCAGCGTGCTTTTGGGAATGGCAAGGCTGCCCGCCAGCTCCATAACCGTGAAGCCCCAGTTCTCGCGAAAGCTAACCAGGACCGAAGCGGGAAGACCTTCGCGAAGTACTCGCTCCATTTGGCTTTCCGACCGGACCTTCACTCCGATCGCCTCTTTCCCGCCCAACTGTTCAAAGATCTGATCGATGGATGCCTGCATGGTTATCTCTATCGTATCAAATGAGACCATAAATGGTCCCATTTGGGATTATTAGCGGTGTGACTATAATCCCGGAATGCCTATTAGCCGAAGAGCCTTCGTTTCTGGAATGCTTGCCACTCCCCTCGCAGCTGCCTACTCGTCGTTTGCCGCGACGGTTGCGCCAATGAAGATCACACGGGTGGAGACGGTTTACTGGAAGTCTCCGGAAGATGCTCCTTTTCGGCCCAACTGGACCTGGCTAAAGATCGATACGGATGCGGGGATATCCGGCATAGGAGAAACTTATCCACGAAATGCCGTGGAAGCTGCGATGGTGCATACCGTTGCCCCTTCACTGATTGGCCGCGACCCCCGGGATATCGAACGAATTTGGGCCGACCTGTACCGGACATTCGATTTTCAAATCGCCGGGGGCACGGAGATGCGTGTGCTGAGCGCGCTGGATCTCGCCTTCTGGGATCTGCTGGGAAAGTCGCTGAATGCGCCGGTCTACCGGTTGATCGGGGGCAAAGCGAACCCACAGGTCCGCTTGTATAACACTTGCTTCCCTTATAAGTATGATTTCAATCGCGAGCCAGAGAAGATCATGCGCGAGCTGATCGACACGCGCGGGCATTAAAGGCATCAAGATATGGCCCTTCGATAGCGCTGCCTTGCGCAACAGGAACGAATACATTACCTGGCAGGATATCGACGAGGCGCTGGTTCCGGTAAAGAAGCTTCGTGATGGATTCGGCGAAGAAATCGAGATAGCCATCGAGTTTCATGGGCAGTGGAATCTCACTTCCGCTATCCGCATTGCCCATGCTCTTGAACCGTATAAGCCCATGTGGTTGGAAGATATGCTGATGCCAGGTAACTTCGATCAATATCACCAGCTCGCGATCGCAACCTCGTTACCGCTGACTGTCGGCGAACGCATGGCAGGCAAGATGCAGTTCGAGCGCTTGCTCGAGTCGCGGACGCCGAAGTATGTGATGTTCGATGTCACCTGGTGCGGCGGTTTGACGGAGGCGCGCAAAATCGCAGCGCTCGCCGATGCCCAGGAGCTGCCGATTGCTCCACATACGGCAGGAGGGCCGCTGTTGTTCTATGCGTCCACCCATCTCACAACTGCGTCACCCAATGTGTGGATCCAGGAGAGCTGCCAAAGGTATTATGAGCACGACTGGCCTCTGATGCTGGAAAATCCAATCGTTCCGAAAGATGGTGCTGTGCAGGTTCCGGAGGAGAGCGGCTTCGGCATGCGGATCAAACCAGAAGCCTGGAACCATCCGGCATCTGTTCACGCGGTTACAGGCCGTGGGTAGAACCACCTAATTTGGTTAGGTGTAGAGGGGAACCGCAGGTCCCTCCACTACGCTAATCGCGTCCGGTCTGGGTATCGACAAAGCTAAAGGCGGTGACTTTTGAATAGGGGCCGCCAGCCGCGGGTAGGGAAAGAAAACAGCAGGTCCCTCACTGCGCTTCGCGTCGGGATGACAAATTGTCGGAGGCTAGATGAGCTCGCATCGATGAATTAAGAAAGTCACCCGGTCCTTTCATCCCATGCAAACAGCTCTTAATACAAGTCACCATCCTGCCCTTTGTCATCCCGGCCGGAGCGAAGCAGAGGGATCCGCGGTTTCCGCCTGTCGTCTAGTTAGCAACCAGGACGAAGGGCGCGATGTATAGCTGGCTTCCGCCTCGGAACTGCAGCCAGAGTTTGTAGGTTCCCGGCTCCTTTACCGATACATGCAGCATCATGTCGGGCGACGAACTCGCGGTGTCCGGCATATCCATAGTCATCTTCGACATATCCATGGCGGCCATGTTCATCGCATCGGAGCCGGACTTTAGGGGCATGGGATGCACGTGCACATAGGTGAGGTCTTGCGAGTTCAGAAACACTGCGTGGGCCGGCACTCCTAAATAGGGATGCAAATCGTGGGCAGGCGTGTCGCCCTTGAGGATCTGGACCTCGATGGTGTCCATTTGCGCCCGCGTGCAACCGCGCCCTGCTCAAATCAACTGTATAGGGCCCAACAGAAACCTCTTTCCCGGTCGGCGCCAGCACAGGACGCGTCGGGCTCACGTTCTTGCTCAACTGCACATTGAAACGGAACACCTGGTGATCTCCATCGTTGGGTTCTCCGTCGGCGTACAGGTAATAGAGGCCCGGCGCAGGGAATTGCTGTTCGAGAGTAAAGTGGCCGTCTGCGCCCAGCACCGGATGCACATGGAGGAAGGTGGAAAAATCGGAGCTCACGATGACCACGTGGAGCTTCTTGGTCATCTCTGTCCCGTAACTCCGTATCGGCTGCGGCGAGGAGGGAGAGCTCATCCATATGTCGATATGCTGCTTCAAGGGATTACCGCCTACCGCGGTCAGGCGCAAATGGCCCTCGGTCTTGGCTTGGCCGCCCTGGAAGGCAAAGGTTCCGGAGAGAGTTGGGGAGGCGGCCGCAAAACCCGCCACAGCAGCCAGCATGCAAAATACCACAGCGATTGTTTTTTTACTCATAGCGCAGAGCATCGATCGGACTCAGTTTGGATGCACGATGTGCAGGATAGAATCCAAAAAAAATCCCTGTTGCTGCGGCGATGCCAAAGCCAAGCGCAACCGCCTGCAGCGATATCGAGGCCGGCCAACCCAGTACGCGTTCAATGATCAGAGCCGCCACAAAGCCGAAGACAATACCGATCGCGCCCCCACATAAGCTTAGCGTAACGGCCTCGACCAGGAACTGCTGACGCACATCTCGTGTCCGTGCACCCACCGCCCTGCGAATGCCAATCTCCCGCGTGCGCTCGGTCACAGACATCAGCATGATATTCATGACGCCGATACCGCCAACAATCAGGGAGATGGTCGCGATGGCGGCCAGCAGGGCGGTCATGGTGTTGCGCGCGCGGTTCAGCGTGCCCGACATCTCCTGCATATTAATTTCATCTACCTTGGGCATGTTGGCCAATACAAAGGCGGCGACCGAAGTGTACAACCCTTTGGTCAACGCCTCGGCGGCTTGCGTCTTCACCGTAAAGTCGTCTGGCGTGCCGCCCCCGGCGCCCATACCGGGCATCTGGTTGCCCATGAATGCCGAGGAGTGATTCGCACCCGGTGCGCTATTCAGATGATGACGCTGCCTGAGCAGCGTCTTGATGTCGTCGGCGATGCGGCTGGCTTCGCCCGCCTGCTCAGCTTGCACCGTGATGCTGTGCAGCGACTGCAGGCCAAGCGCCTTCTGCAACGTGGTGTAGGGGACGAAGACCATGTCTGCCTGATCCTCATCGTTGGTGGTAAAGACACCCACGATGTGAAACTTCTGTCCGTGAATGGTGAGCTCGTGACCGACTGGGTTGGCGTCGGCAAAGAGATGATCCTGCACGGAGGGGCCGATCACGGCGACCGGTGCAGCCGACGACACATCCGCTGCTTTGAAAAAGGCGCCGTGGGGAAATGACCAGTCATTCATGGGCGCGAAGGAGACTGCGGTGCCGATGATCTGAGAGTAGTACCGCTCGTCGGAGGTTTGTGCCCAGCCCCGCAACTTTACCTGGCCGGCTACATACTTTACCCCGGGAATGTGACTGATGGCGTCGGCATCGTCCTGGGTCAACGTGTTGGCCGAACCCAGGCCGCTCGGGATGTTGGATTCTTCGCCCCCGCGGGTAAAGTTGCCCGCCTTGACGAAAATGAGCGTCGTGCCCGCGGAGCGCACATCCTCCGACACAGATTGTTGGGCGCCGGTGCCCAGGGCAAACATGGTGAGCACGGCGGCCACGCCGATGGTCATGCCCAAAGCAGCCAGGCCGGTGCGCAGCTTGTTACGCTGCAAGGCTCTTAAGGAGATGCGCCAGCTGGTGAGCAGCATCACTCATACCTCAGGGAGGTCAACGGCGCCACCCGCGATGCCTGCCGCGCAGGGTAGTAGCCGAAGAAAATTCCAATGGCCGCAGAAACGCCGAACGACAACACCACGGAGAGAAAAGAGATGGTGGCAGACCACTGCAAAGACCTGGAGATGAGCAGGGAAACCAGGCAGCCGATCAATATTCCAAGCAGGCCGCCGGCGACGCTTAAGGTGACCGACTCGAGAAGAAACTGAAGCAGCACGTCGTGGGAGCGCGCCCCGACCGCGCGGCGAATGCCAATTTCCCGGGTCCGCTCGATCACCGACAACAGCATGATGTTCATGATGCCGATACCGCCCACAACTAGGGATACGGTGGCGATGCTTGCCAGCAGAGCAGTCATGGTTGCGCTTGCCCGGTCCAGCGTTTTGCCTAGCTGTTCCAGCGTCACCTTTTCCAGTCCGGCTACATTGCCCACCACGGCGCGCGCCACTTCAGGACGCATGCCGCCCCGCGCCAGAGCCTGGCGCGCCTGGTTGGTCACGGTGAAATCATCCGGAGTGCGGGGACCGATACGGTGCCGCAGGCGCAGCAAATCGGTGATCGCCTTGGCTACGCGGGTCACTTCGCCGGTGGAATTGGTAGTAATGGTGATGTCGTTCAGCTTGGATAGATTGAGCAGGCGCTGCAGCGTGGTCACCGGGATATAGACGGCGTCGAATTGATCGTCACCCGCCTCGGGCACGACCATCCAGCTACTGCTGCCCACTACGCCCACTACCTTGAAAGGCTGGTTCCAGATGGTGACCGTCTGGCCGGTGGGATTTTCGTTGCCGAATAGCTCACGGCTGGCAATCGCACCCAGCACCACCACCTGCTCGGCCTTGGACTGCTCGCGCTGGTTGAAGTACCTGCCTTGAGGCAGCGTCCAGGCACGGCGAATTTCTGGCAGCGCCACATCATCTCCGTGCAGGCGGGTGAACCAACGCTTGCCGCCGCGCACGATATGCGCGTTCATATGGATCCCTTCGGAAACATACTGCACGCCTTTCAACTTGCGGATCGCTTCGGCGTCGCTGATGGTCAATGTGGACGCAGCGCCCAGCCCGGCCTCACTATCGCCTAGCCGCTGCCTGGCCAACGGATGATCGTGCTTTGCCATGGGATCATCTTCGGGATGAAAGATTCGCAACAAGCGGGCTGGTTGGCGAGGGTTATAGGCGGCAGGCTCGATTGCGTCCTCATCGACCGCATCCTGCTTGATCTGGTAGTTGCCCGCGGTGACAACGATCAGGTTCATCCCTGCGGCGCGCACCTGATCCTGAATCGCCCCCTGAGCGCCGCTGCCGAGAGCGATCATCGTCAGCACGGTGGCTACGCCGATAGTCATCCCGATCATGGTGAGCGCGGTTTGCAATTTATTCTTGCGCAGCGCCTTGAGGGCGATCGAAAGACTGTTGCGAAGTGCCATTATGCATTCTCCTCAATGCGCAGTGGCATCTCGACAATTTCAGCCCGGGCGGTGCGCCGGCGGTCGTTGATCTCGTCCGACACCACCACCCCGTCTCTGAAGGCGATAATGCGGGAGCCGTAGGCTGCCACTTCCGGCTCATGGGTGATCAAGACAATGGTGATGCCGCGTGCCTCTTTTAGCGATTGAAAGATCTCCATCACTTCTACGCTGGTCCGGCTGTCGAGATTGCCGGTGGGCTCATCGGCGAGCAGGATCGAGGGGTTATTCAATAGGGCTCGAGCAATAGCGACGCGTTGTTGCTGGCCGCCGGAAAGCTGGTTGGTGTGATGCTGCGCCCGGTCGGCGAGTCCCACGGCCTCCAGGGCTTCGAGCGCACGCTTCCTGCGGGTGGCACTCGAGGCGCCATCGCTGCTGTAGAGCAGCGGCAACTCCACGTTTTCTAACGCCGAGGTCCGCGCCAACAGGTTGAAGCCCTGAAAGACGAACCCGATTTGCCGGTTGCGAATGCCGGAGATCTCATCGTCGCTGAGCCTGGCCACATCGCGGCCCTCGAGAAAATAGTGCCCGCTGCTGGGCTGATCAAGGCAGCCGAGTATGTGCATCAAGGTGGACTTACCGGAACCGGAAGGACCAACTACGGTTACGAATTCGCCGCCCTCGACGTCGAGCGAGACCGAACGCAACGCTTGCACCGCGACCTCGCCCATCTGGTAGGTCTTGGTCAGCTCTTTCACGGATATGACAGGATTCATTTTGCTGACCCCTGGCCGGCTGTAGCGAAGTTGTAGACGATCATGGCCTGGGACTTTTCCGCCCCGGCCATGCCGTAGACTTTTCCCGCGCCCTCAATCACATAATACTCATTGGCGGCATGGGCCCGGCCGCCGTAGCCCGCGCCGCCACCGGCGATGGGCATGGAGACCGGCGCAACCTTCTCCCCTGTCTGGCTATTTGAGAATAGATAAGCAGGCCAGTATCCCCCGAGGATAGTTTCTCCCTGGGGCGGCTGGCTGTGCGCGATGCCGAACTCGTCGTAGGTTTTGCTGATGGCGCGCGCGATGTCGGTGTCGTAGCTCATCTTCGACCACGGCACATCTCCGATCAGCTTTACCTGGACATCTTTGTATCCATTCTGGTCAAGCTGTGCCCGCAGCTTTTTTACCAGGTCAAGACCGTTCATATTGGGCACATAGCGCATGTTGTGCTTGGAGGTGATCTTGTTGGGCAGGATGGCGCCCGCGCCGCCGGCATACATATTGCCGCCCCAAATGCCATCCAGATTGAAAGAGGTTCCGTAGGTCGACATCTTGAGCACGGTGAACGGGTCATCGGAGATGAAGCGGGCTATTCCCACATTTTCTTCTGCAACCTTGAGCTGCATCTTGGCTGAAGCCTGCTTCAGGCTGTCGATTTCCGAAGGGGACAGCGGCTCGATGTTGTCGAGAAAGCCTTTGATGCGGGGTGTGTTGCCGTCATCGGATACCAGCGACGCGAGCATCTTGACGTGGCGCCAGGCGGGGCTATCGACGGAGCGTTTGTAGGCGCCGTGTATGTCGGATTGAACCGGGCCGCGACCCCAACTCTTGCCGCTGGTCGTCAGCTCTACATACACGCAACCCTCTGATCCGCCCATAATTCCACCACTGCCGCCGAGATTCTGCTCGCCGGCCACTAACATTGCGTTGGCACCTTTGAAGAGGTCCGGATGATCTTTCACAAATTTGCGCAGCCCGATATCCATGCGCTCCTCATCCCCTTCGGCCACGAAGATGAGATTCACCGGCAGCTTGCCCAGGGCCGCCTTCATCGACATCAGGGCTTCGAGCTGCGCCATCTCCGGACCTTTGGAGTTTTCTGCTCCGCGGCCAATCAGCACCTTTTTGAAGGGTGGTTGTTCGACCAGGTTGGCTTCGAAGGGCCGCGAGATCCAAACATCAGGTTGGGTTACCGGCATGGTGTCGTACATCCAGTAAATGACCAGCGTCTTTGGGGCGCCCTCGTCGCAGCGGGCGTAGACCACGGGGTTGCCGGGACTGCCGTACTCCGTTATGCCAACGTCGTAAACGCGGGTCTGCTGGCAGCCAAGCTTGTCGAAGAAACCCTTCACCATCTCCGCGCTTTCCGGGATTCCCTCGCCGCTGTTGGAAATGCTGGGCTGGCGAATCCATTTCTGCAGGTCCTCGACATGGTCGTCGATGTGGCTATCGATGTAAGCAAAGGTTTTTTGCAGGTCTGCCGGTAGCTTACTCACATCCGGATGAATGGTCTCATCCCCTTGGGGGCGAATGCCCAGCTTTGCTTTCGGTGCGCTGCCAACCTCTTGCGGCGGTGGCGCCGACTTGGAACAGCCTGCGACGCCCAAAACCAAAACCATAAAAGTTGCCGCAATCATCCGCTTGAATTGCATTTTTATCTCCTGATGAGCAGTTCTTGTTTCGAGTGGCCCGGGACCTGGCTAAGAAATAAAGCTTCTTCGGCTTCATGGCGCGGAGCCGGCAGCGGCGCGGTAATTTCTACCTCCTGCTCAAAACGCTGCCAGCGTGCCGCCGCGGGACGACCTGGCTGATCGTCGACTGCATCGGCCACCATGTCCCGGCCCAGCGTGTACGCCGTTAGATAGCTGCGGTATTCGTTGATGTATTTGAGCGTCGCCTCGCTATGCACCATCAAGACCTGGGCTTCCAGGGCCCAGGCGGCACGCACGAATTCGAGCTTTCCATCCAGATAGTCCCGGGCGATGACTGGTTCCGCCGGGTGGAGGGCATCAACCAGCCGCTCCACGCGGCCATAGAGCTCTGCCTTGCCGGGGTCGAGACCCGCCAGGGGAAATAACTCATTGCGCTCAAATCGTGTTCGCTCAGGTTCAGGAAAGGCTAACTCGACGGCAAAGGTCGCCGCCGCTTCAGAAGCCAGTGACTGCGGACTGAACGTGGGCTGCACCATGAACTCGGTCAAGTGCCGCTCTCGTACGAGTTGTAGCTCATGCAGCGAGTTATACGCGTGATGCCCGGGATACCCCTCGTGACAGGCCAATTGGAGCACCTGGTCGACTGTCAGGCCAAAGTCAGCATTGATCTGGATGAGGCTGTGAAAATTTCCCTGATAGCGGCTGAAAGCACTCCAGGGTTTGCCGTGCACGTACTCTACGGTCACATGCTCGCCACGGGGAAGGTTCATATGCGCCAGCGTCCGCTCCCGGCAGCCTTGAAGCGCACGGTCCATGACCGCCGGGAGGCGATCGGGAGGAACCGTAAATCTCTGGTCGAATGATGAGTATCGTTCCGCCAGGCCTCCCCGGCCCGGCAGTAGCGCGTCGATCTGCGATCGTATTTGCGCCAGCCGCCGCTGGTCATATCGGGCCGGAACCTGGACCCCAAATAGCGCCTCGGTCTCCTGGTCGAAGGTGAGATGTGCTCCCAGCAGCAGGTCCACGCGGCTCGCGATGGCATGCAGCTGACCGATGAGAAACTGCCTTTGCGTGTCGTCTCCGGTGGACGGTTTATCGCGCAGCTCGGCGATCAACGCCGAGGCCGATCGCCGGACCTGCGCCAGGCTGGGGGGATGCTCACGGATATCTGCCACCCACTCTGCCGGGCCGTAGTAGTAATCAATCGAATCCGGATCTCGCTCCCCGAGAGCCACCGCAATCCTGGTGTAGGAGAGACTTACGTCAGCAAGAGGGGCGACTTGTCTCTTCGGGCTATTGTGACTGCCCATAAGAAGGAAGCAGCCGAGCAGAAGCGCGCCGATTTTCAGGCCGCGGCTCGTGGGCAGGGCAACGGCATACCGCTTGCCGGCAAAGGCGTTGCTTCTAGCTGTCAGCAAAAAGGGGATGCCTCCCTGGTTCCAAAAAGCGAGGGACGCCCCGCGTTCTGGCCGGGCATTCCGCGGCTTAGGACGTTCTTCGACTGGGAAGAATCGTAGAGTTTACTTCGACAAGCACGAGCAGGCCCTAGTCCTTGGGAAAACAGTTTTCGAGGGCTGTGCGTCGATAGTGGGATCATTCTTCTGGAATGTCAAGAGCTTGTCTTGGCGGGTAGTCATATCTGAGCGATATCTGAGCTAAGTGGCAAATCACTTGACAGGGAAAGCAAAACCGACACAAGATGGCACATCGGTTCCGTGCGCTACCGACCTTTGGTTGCCATGCCACTTGTTTGGGCCATGGTATACCGTCTGATCTAGATTGCTTCCTCGTCGAAGACCACCCCATTGGGCCCCGTTAGAGCATCTTTCAGAGTCACGCTCTGAGTGCTACGACCTTCGTTGGGCTGTGCCTGATGTCTGGCGGCTTACCTCGTCTGTTTGCCGAAGACATTGCGGATGCTGTGATCACGGAAGATCTGCTTAAGCTGCTTGCTTGCGAGCAACAGCGTAGACGTGTCTCGTCAGGAGAGGGAATGACTCTGAAACTAGCGTTGCGTCTTGCTTGTCTTTGGCTTTCCGGCTGCTGTATCAGTCTTTGTTACGGTCAAGCCACCACTGCAACGGTAGAAGGCATAGTCTCCGATTCGGGAGGCGCCGGTGTCTCCGGCGCGGCGGTAAAGGTCGAAAACACTGCGACTGGAATCTCGCGCTCCGGCCAAACAGATGGCTCCGGACGCTACGAGTTCACCGCACTGAATCCTGGAACATATCAAATCACGGTCGAGGCGTCAGGTTTCAGCAAGAAGGTGTCGACGGGTATCATCCTGCAGGTATCTCAGGACGCCCGGGTCGACATTCAGCTGCAGGTGGGGCAGGTGGTGGACACAGTCGAGGTGCAGGCAGTAGGAGCGCTGCTGGATACGGAGACATCATCGAATGGCACAGTCATTGATAACAAAAAGGTGGTAGAACTCCCTTTAAGCAACCGGCAATTTTATTCGTTGGCACTGTTATCGCCCGCCGCTTACCAGCCCGCACAAAGCTCAGTATTGGGTTTCCGCGGTGGAATCAATGTGGCCGGCGCGCCCGAAACAACCAATCAATTCACCATCAACGGCATTTACGACAACGATATCGGCACCGGCCAGCCATCCTTCCGGCCCTCCATCGAAGACATTCAGGAGTTCAAACTGCTGACCGGCGTCTATTCCGCAGAGTACGGGCGTATGGAAGGCGGGCAGGTGGTAGTGGCTACTAAATCGGGCAGCAACCAGTTTCATGGTGTGGCGTACGAGTTTATTCGCAACCAGGTGACCGATGCGAAGCCCTACTTTACGCAAGTGGGTGGTGTAAACCCGGCCTTCAAGCAAAACACCTTTGGGGGCACCATTGGCGGCCCGATCATCAAGGATAAGACCTTTTTCTTCTTCGCTTATGAGGGGCAGCGGATTCGCCAACAGATAACATCCCTGGCGACCGTTCCCACCACTGACATGCTGGCCGGGAATATCAACGTGGGCGTGCCGCTCTATAACCCCGTGACCGGCCAACAATTACCTTCGCTGGTGCCAGGCCAATTCTCGTATAACTTGCCCCAGCAGTTGCCTACGTTGTGGGCGTCTAAAGCTGCTTCCGTTGGTCAGCAGATCGCCGGTCTTGGCTTTCCGGCGCCGACTTACGCAACGCCGTCCGGTACGATACCCGGTAATAACTATAACTTTAGCGAGACTCGCGCCGAGACGATGAACGAGTATTCGGGTCGAATCGACCATACGATCTCAAGCACCAACTCGCTTTTCGGAACATACAACTACTTCGAAGATCCGGCGTTTGAGCCTTCCAATTCTCTGTGTTCGGCCCTGGTGCTGCCCAAGTTTGGCTGCTACACCAATCAAATCTCGCAGCTGGCAAATATCACTTGGACCCACATTTTCAATCCGAGCTGGCTGAACGAAACACGGTTTGGGTTCGAACGCCTCAACCAGCCGCGTGTCTCCCAGGATGATACGGCCATCGGGACAGCGTTTCCCGGGCTTCCCGGAGCCTTCACCGGCGACACGGCTAACAACCTGGGGTTACCGTCCACGGCCATCACCGGTTACTCGCAATTTGGTGGCGCAACCAACCTGCCACAGGATCGCATCGACGACCACTGGCAGATTGTGGACGAGGTGACATGGAACCACGGGGCCCACACCGTAAAGGCGGGCGCCGACCTGTTTGCAGTCAAGAACACATCTTTATATGTCACGGAAGGGCGCGGGGCGCTGACGTTTGACGTCCCAACGCTGCAGGCGATCAACGCCGATTACGACACTCCAACGCTGAACTTTGGCACTACGGGATATGAGATCGCAGATTTGTTGCTGGGGATTCCGGCCACAACTGCGAATAGTCCCACGGCCCCGAAGGCCCATAATCGCTACGGAAGCTATCACCTCTTTGTTCTTGACGATTGGAAAGTGACTCCACATCTGACTTTAAACCTTGGCCTTCGCTACGAGCTGGATGTTCCGGTTTACGATGCCCACGGCGACTTGTCTAACTTCAACCTGGCAACAGGGACCTATCTTCTTCCTGGTCCCGGCTCCTACACACATCTCTACCACTACGACTACAACAACTTTGCGCCGCGCATCGGCTTTGCGTGGCAGCCCTACGGCAAGGAGACTACGGTCCTGAAAGGAGGCTACGGGGTCTTTTACGATCAACCGCTGCTGTACAACAACTTCTATACGTTCAGCACCCAGTTCCCGCAGTACAACCCGCAGACCTTTGTGCCTGGACCGGCGCCGATTGGAGGAGGCATCACGTTGGCCAATCCCTTTCCTTCGGCGCTGTTGCCCGCGGAGTGCACCGGAACGCAGCCGGTGGGGGACTGCTCTACGACCCTCTCCCCCAACGGAGTCGATCCAAACTACAGGACGCCCTATCTCACGGAATGGAGTCTAGGAGTGCAGCAGGCGCTTACCAAGAGCATGTTTTTCGAGAGTACGTATTTCGGCTCCAAAGGGACCAAGCTGCCGTTTATCATCGACAAGAATCAGGCGGCCCCAAATACGCTTTCGACCAGCGACGCCCAGGCCGTTCGTCCCTTCCCCGACTTTTTAACCATCTATTACTACACAACGAATCTGAACTCGGAGTATCAGTCCTGGCAGAATAAGCTGCAGCAGAACTTCAGCAACGGTGTCTCGTTCCTGTTGGCCTATACCTGGGGTAAGTCGATCGACGGAGGTGATGTCATTGGTACTTATACTGCTGCGTCCAGCGGATCGGGTCTACCCCAGGACTCAAACAACATACGCGGAGACCGTGGCTTGTCAGACTTCGATGTTCGCCAAAGAATCGTCTTCAGCCCGGTAGTACAGCTGCCTTTCGGCGAGGGCAAGCCTTATCTTAATACTGGCTGGGGATCGCGCATTGCCGGTGATTGGCAGATTTCGGGTATCTTCACTTACCAGACTGGCAGACCGTTCTCCGTGTTCAACAGCGCGGCCTCCAATAACAGTGGCACATTTGCCAATGTGGACCGCCCTAATGTGATTCCCGGGGAAAGTGCGAACGCTCATTTCGATGCGGTCGCGGGGGTGAACACGAAATCGGCGACTGAGTGGTTCAACATCCACGCGTTCAGCATTGCACCTCCGGGTGAGTTCGGTGATGAGGGACGCAATACCATCACCGGACCGGGCTATGACGAGGTTGATATAACGCTGGCTCGCACCTTTAACATCACCGAGAGGGTTAAGGCCCAATTCCGCGCGGAAGCATTCAACCTTGCCAATCACCCCAACTTTTTCAATCCTTCTAACCAGGGGAACGAATTTCCTTTAAGTACAGTCGGCCAGCTGCCCGCGAACTACACAGGAAGTTTTGGGAGCATAACGCAAGCCAACAATCCGCGCGAGATGCAATTCAGCCTTCGGATATCCTTCTAGGCAGGGCACCGCACTTTATTAGCCTTTCACTGGAGGGATACGTGGGCCGAGTTGTTGCCGCGCTACTGATCTGCGCGCTTACCAGTACTCTGACTGCACAGCAGGCGGCCTCACCGCTTGTTGGCTTTACTGCTCAGAGCGAGCCGGGCGAAGCCAGCCTGGAACAACGTTTCAAAGCCTTGCCCGACCCGCAGCGCATGCGCGCCAACATGGAGCGGCTCAGCGCGCGTCCCCACCATGTCGGTTCTCCGTATGACAAAGAGAACGCAGAGTGGATCCTGGCGCAGTATAAGGAGTGGGGGTGGGATGCCCACATTGAGGAATTTGAGGTTCTTTTTCCCACGCCCAAGTTGCGCTTGCTGGAGATGGTGGCGCCCATCCAGTTTACCGCCAAGCTGGAAGAGCCGGCGGTAGCCGTTGATCCAACCTCGAAGCAAAAGGACGAGCAGCTCCCTACGTACAACGCGTATTCCCCAGACGGAGATGTGACCGCGCCGCTGGTGTATGTGAACTACGGTCTGGTGGCCGACTACGAGGAACTCGCCCGCCATGGGGTTTCGGTCAAGGGGGCTATCGTCATTGCCCGCTACGGAGAATCGTGGCGAGGCATCAAGCCCAAGATCGCAGCGGAGCACGGCGCCATTGGCTGCATCATTTATTCCGATCCCGCCGATGACGGGTATAGCGAGCAGCTTGACTTTCCCAAAGGACCGATGCGTCCACCCGAAGGAGTGCAGCGGGGCAGCGTGATGGATGCTCCCCTCTACCCTGGCGATCCGCTCACCCCCGGAGTGGGCGCGACCAAAGAGGCCAAGCGGCTCAAGCGGGAGGATGCTCAATCCATCCCTAAAATTCCCGTTCTTCCCATTTCTTATGGTGACGCCCAGCCACTGTTGGCTGCTCTCGAAGGGCCGGTAGCACCCGCGAATTGGCGTGGGGCGTTGCCGATTACTTATCGCCTGGGACCAGGCCCGGCCAAGGTTCATTTGAAGCTGGCCTTCAACTGGGATCTGAAACCTGTTTACGACGTGATCGCCACCATGCGGGGAGCTGAGGAGCCTGACGTCTGGGTGCTACGTGGGAACCACCACGATGCTTGGGTGAATGGCGCGGATGATCCGGTCTCCGGCCAGGTGGTATTGCTGGAGGAGGCGCGCGCGCTGGGCGAACTTGCCAAGCAGGGATGGAAGCCGAAGCGCACTATCATCTATGCCTCCTGGGATGGGGAAGAGCCCATGCTGCTCGGTTCCACCGAGTGGGTCGAGGAGCACGCGGACGAACTGCGGCAGCACGCCGCCGTTTACATCAACAGCGACGGCAATGAGCGCGGCTATCTTGAGGTGGAGGGGTCGCATTCACTGCAGTCGTTCATGAATGGCGTTGCCAAAGATGTCGAAGACCCGGAATCGAAGGTCTCTGTCTTCAAACGTCAGCAGGCTTATCTTCTGTTGCATGGAACCCCCGCGCAGCATGCCGAGGCACGGGCCGGGGGAAACCTGAGCATCGGCGCTCTGGGTTCAGGTTCGGACTTCAGCCCCTTTATTGACCATATCGGCGTTGCCACTATCAATTTTGGATTCACCGGAGAGGATCCGTCGGGCAACTATCACTCTATCTACGACGACTTCTACTGGTACTCGCATTTTTCCGACTACGATTTTGTTTACGGCCGCGCGCTCGCGCAGGTTGCGGGTTTAACGGTCCTGCGCATGGCCGATGCTGACATCATGCCCTATGATTTTGAGGGCCTCTCGCATACCGTGGCGCAGTACATCGACGAGGTAAAAGCGCTGCTGGAGAGCCGTCGCAAGCAAGCGGAAGAGATCAGGCAGAATCTGAATGATGGGGTGTACCAGGCGGCCAACGACCCGCGAAATCCCACCGTTGCTCCGCCAGCGGAAGAGATTCCCCCGTACCTCAACTTTGCGCCGCTGGATAATGCTGCCGCCGCTCTTAGCCAGGCGGCTGCGCATTACGGCAAAGCGCTCGCCGGCGCCCAGGGCAAGCCTTTGTCGCAGGATCGAGTGAATACGTTGAATCAGAACCTTGCCCTGGCGGAGAGAAAACTTATCAGCGGACAAGGCCTGCCGCGGCGGCCGTGGATGCAACATGTTCTCTACGCTCCTGGGTGGTACACGGGCTACAGCGTTAAAACGCTCCCCGGAGTGAGGGAAGCCATCGAGCAGGAGCGGTATCCGGAAGCAAATGAGCAAATTGTGCAGGCCGCCCGCGCGCTCCAGGATGAGGCGGCATGGATTGAGCAAATGGCTAAAGAACTTGCCAACTGACATCGAATGGTCGACGGAGTCCATGCCCAAACAGAAGCCAGTAGGAACTCGACGGGGTTAATACCTGGACGGGTGCCCCATGTTCGCCTCAGCGTACATGGGCTGAAAACGATTTTTTTCGAATGCTTTTAGCTGATTGATTAGCAAAAGCTATGGTGGGCTTCGCCCGTCTTATTCGCCCCATGTACGCTGAGGCGAACATGGGGCACCCGTCCAGGTATTAACCCCATCGAGTTCCTAATGGGTTCTGAGAGGGTTCTGAGACCGAGCCAAAGTATTGCCTCGAGGCTCCGGTCGCCGTGGGCTTATATTAGTTAACGGATCAGAGCACGGATGCGAGGCGATGGGGATGGCAAGTGAAACGGCAGTTGGTTTTAGGAAATCGTTGATCAAGACGTTATTGCTCGCGTTGTTAACCACGCCGGGCTTGGCGCAGGTCCACTATCAACCCACGCTCGAGTCGCTCAACAAGCATCCCCTGCCGCAGTGGTATGCCGACGCCAAGCTGGGCATCTTTATCCATTACGGTCTGTACTCGGTTCCAGGATGGGCTCCCCTATCGCACCCCGAGCATGACTTCCACAATGTCGACTACATCAAGAACAACCCGTATGCGGAGTGGTACTACAACGTGATGCGCATTGATGGCTCGCCTACCCAGGCTTACCATCGCGAGCACTACGGCGCCAATTACAACTACTACAACTTTGCTCCGATCTTCGACCAGGAGAGCATGAAGTGGAAGCCGGAGCAATGGGCCAGCGTCTTCCATGATGCGGGCGCCAAGTACGTCGTGCTCACTACCAAGCATCACGAGGGATTTACTTTGTGGCCCAGCTCCACGCCCAACCCCACACTCCCTAAAGACCGGCAGCATGCAACGCGCGATATTGTGGGCGAGCTGACGAGCGCAGTCAACAAGCAAGGCATGCGCATGGGGCTTTACTACTCCGGCGGCTATGATTGGACGTTTGTCCCTGGCCCCATCCGCACGCCCGCTGACTACCAGACGGTGAAGCCCCAGAGCGAGGCCTATGGCAAATATGCCGACGCGCAAATCAAAGAGCTGATCGTGCGCTATCATCCAGCGGTTTTGTGGAATGACATTGACTGGCCGAAGTCCGGCCGTCCGCTCGAAGTCATGGCCGACTATTACAACACCGTGCCGGATGGGGTGGTCGACGATCGCTTCGGCGTGAAGCATTCCGACTTCACTTCACCGGAGTACGAGAAGGTGGATGAAATTCGGACAACCAAGTGGGAAGAGTGCCGCGGTCTTGGCCGTTCCTTTGGTTACAATCGCGCCGAGGGCGAGGCAGAGACTATCGCCCCCGACGCATTGATCTATATGCTAGTGGATATCGTCAGCAAGAATGGCAATCTGCTGCTGGATGTTGGGCCCGAGGCGGATGGAACCATTCCGCCGGTACAAATGGAACGGTTGCGCGCGCTGGGCGCATGGATGCATCAGAACGGGGAAGCTATTTACGGCACGCGACCCTGGACGCGGGCTACAGGCAAAACCACCGATGGCCTCGACGTCCGCTTCACGCGCAAGAATGGCGACCTTTATGCCGTCCTCCTGGGCAAACCCCAGCACACCGAAGTTACGCTCCTGAACGTTAAGGCCAAGCCTGGAACAGCTCTCCACCTTCTCGGTTATACGCAACCGCTCAAGTGGAGCGCCGAAGGGGAGAACCTCAAGGTCGAGTTGCCGGCATCCCTGCCCGGCCAGTATGCCTATGCGCTGCGGCTTCAGGCTTCCGCGACGCCTTAACTTCCTCAGAGCAACTGATGGTCGCGCATAACGCGCCTGGTGTAGGTCAAGTCTCTGCGCATGGCCGCTATCAATTCCTGCCTGGGAATGGTGAGTGTCTTGTCGCCGTTCTCGGCGCCCCCAAGCCCGGAATACTCGAAGTGGAGTTGCACCGGGCCGGAGAATCCGTTCGCCTTGACGATGGCAAAAAAGCCGGAGAAATTAACCATGCCCTCGCCCATGGGGCACCAGTGCGGAACCCACGCATCTTCCACACCGAGGGACTTGTCAAAGGGATCGTGATGGATATTCTTCCCTTTGTTCTGCTGCCAGGTAAAGTCCTTGAGAGCGATGCCTCGCATTTGATTCTTGACCAGGCGAGAACTGTCGATCCAGCCACCATACCCACCTTCGACGGTCGCGTGACCGATGTCGTAGTTGACTCCAATCCATCGTGGATCGAGGCCCTGGAAGAGCGTCCAAAGATCCCAGATGGGGGCCCCCACGAGCCCCGGTCCGGAATGGGTGTGGTACATGCCGCAAATATGATGTTCCTGGTTTAGCTCAGCCAGCGCTTTGGTCTGCGGCTTCAATTCATTCAGCCGTTCGCCGATGCCCTGGTTTGCCGGATAGGTTAACCCTCCCCAGCGATATTGCCGGATGCCCAGCTGGCTGGCTGTTCTCAGCATGGCTTCGACATGAGGTGTTTGCACACTGGTAATCTCGGTGGAGATCATGGGGACCGTGAGGCCGGCGCGGCGGACCGCCTCCACCGCCGCGGGAAGATCGGTTTCTACGCGTTCGGGCAAAACATGACCGCCGGCGCGCACCGTAAGATCAACGCCATCGAATCCGATATCTCTTGCGATGGCAGCCGCCTCAGCAACATTGGTCCACTGCAGATGTTTGGAGAAGACACAAATCTTCAGCTTTTCCGGTGCTCCGTCTGTGGCGTGGGGAGCGTCATTGGCAAGCGCGCGAAAGGCGCCGGACATCGCTGCGCCCATGAGAAGCGTGCGGCGCGACATAATACCTGGTGCGGAATCGCTCATCATGTGCGGCCCTCGGGGAAGCGTTGCGTCAGCGGCAGAGGTGTATAAAACATAAGGAGTATTATCACTCTCCAAAATACATAGCAATGGCGGGGTAAAGAATGCTTGTTTCCCTAAACGGCCAGGTGGTCGTGATTGTTGGTGCTTCGAGCGGTACAGGCCGTGCGGCGGCGGTGATGTTCGCGCGCGAGGGGGCGAAGGTCGTGGCAGCTGCGCGCCGCGAAGACCGGTTGCAATCTCTCAAGGATGAACTGGCGAGAGAACAGCGCGAAATTACCGTGCGGCGAGCGGATGCCTCGAGCGTAGAAGATATGCAGCAGCTTGCGCAGGCAGCGCTGGAAAAATTCGGCAGGATCGATATCCTGGTCTTCGCCAGCGGGACCAATACCAAGGAACGGGCGATGGAGCGGCTCACCCCGGAAATATGGAACGAGCTCCTCGATACCAATCTCAATGGAGCCTTCTACGCCACGCATGCAATCTTGCCCTCCATGCGTAAGGCGGGCTCCGGCCATCTGATCTACATTTCATCGATTAGCGGATTATTGACGGACGTGTCCGGCGCAGCATATCAAGCCTCCAAGCGCGGAGTGGTCGCACTGGCCCATGCAGTTCGCATCGAAGAGAAGCAGAACGGCATTAGAACGTGCGTCCTCTGTCCGGGTCTTATTAATACTGAACTGCTGGACAAGAGGCCGGTGAAGCCGTCTCCCGAAGTGCTGGCGAAGGCGTTGCAGGCGGAAGATGTTGCGGAAGTAATTTTGTTTGTGGCGAAATTGCCGCCCCACGCGTCGGTGCCTGAGATGCAGGTGCTGCCGACATTTCAGTAGCTTCCATTTAGGAAGACAATACTGGTGCGAGCTTTTCGGTTGCCGGCAGCGTCCATACCAGCCATGCCGAGATCAATGGAATGATTCCAAAGAGTACGAACGCCGGCTGAAAGGAGTATCGCTGGACCAGCCAACCAGTCACCAGGCTGAAGATCATGCCTCCGAAACCGGCGCCCATGCTGGCGAAGCCCCAGATGGAGGCCACAGCTCCTTTGGGAAATACGTCTCCGGGAATGGCGAGCAGATTCGCAAGTGCTCCGGTGTAGCCGAAGGTCGCGACCGATATCAGTGCGATGCATCCGGCAGCACTCTTGCTATCCCCACGAAGAGAGCGGAGGTCATCAGCACCGAGAAAATAAGAATGGCAATGCGCCGCGTGGTGGCCGGTGTTCGACCTAAGCGTAGCAATGCGGTGAACACGACTCCTCCCGCCAGGTTGCCGATGGCGGCGGTTAGGAAGGGTATCCAGGCCGTCTCTCCAATCCGCCTCATGGAGAAGCCGTGGACAACCTTCAGATATTGCGGGACCCAGAAAATGTAAAAGTACCAGGCGGGATCGCTGAAGACCTTGGATAGGGTGAACTGCCAAAGAAATCTCGATCGCAGTAGAGTTTCAAGCGGGAGACGGTCGGTTGCAGACTGGCCCGAAGGCCTTGAGTCCTGGATAAAAGAGGATCCATGCCGCCAGCCAGATGAACCCCAGTACACCGACGGCAAGAAATGCTGTTCTCCACCCGGCGCTCAGTAGGATCCATGCCAGCAAGGGCGGAGCAAGAATCGCTCCGATCGATGAGCCGCTATTGAAGATGCCCGAAGCGAGCGATCGTTGTTCCGCGGGAAACCATTCCGCGACCAGCTTCACGCCGGCCGGATAGTTGCCCGCCTCGCCCATGCCGAGCAGAAAGCGGAAGATGCCCAGGCTGAGAGCGCCGGCGGCGAGTGCACACAGCATCTCTGCTGCCGACCACCAGGCGATCGTCAAGGCATAGCCGGCCTTGGTGCCCAAACGGTCCAGCAGCCGGCCGGAGACGCCATTCATCAGCGTGTACGCGAGCATGAACGCAGAAACAATGTAGGAGTAGCGCTGCGCAGAGATGTGGAATTCTTCCAGCAGCACGGGCGCCATCACCGACAGGGTTTGCCGGTCGAGGTAGTTGATGACGGTCGCCAGAAACGCAAAACTCAGAACCAGCCACTTGGTTCGGTCTCTGGCGAGCTGTGGCTGCATCGCCTGCACTTTTATCGCACTTTGGTTGACTCTGTCTATCCCCGTCCTTGTCAGGGAACCAGCACAACTGCAACCAACCTATCCTGCGTGAGCCCATGCCCGCCAGCACTCCTCGCATGTAAGCGAAGCTGGCGATCACGCCGGGCATTGGATCGTCGCCGTGAACCTCATACTCCAGATCGACAAAGCCTTTGTACTTCATCGCGATCAGGGTTTCGAAGATCCGCCGGATGGGCATTTTGCCGTCGCCCACAGCAACCTGGCTTTCCTTGGCCGTGAAATCAGTAAGGTCCTTGGTGTGCATGTTGAATAGCCGTGGACCCACCTGCTTGATCGCCTCCACCACATCGGTGCCGGCACTCACCGTGTGCCCTATGTCGATGCAGCATCCCATCCGCGGGTCCATACTACCCACGACTTTCAGGACATCTAACGGCGAATGCCACAGCTTATCCTCCGGCCCGTGATTGTGGATCGCGAACCGTATGTCGTACTCCTTCACAAACTTTTCGATACGAGGAAGCGTGGCCGGTTCTGGGTCTCCAGCGACAATCACCGAGACACCCGCTCGCTTGGCATATTCGAACTTACTGCGGATGTCGTCATCCTCATCCTTGGGAAAGTAAATCGTTCCCACGGCATGGAGCTGAATACCGGCGGCATGATAGTCGTCGAGCGCCTTCGCCTCCTCTGCTGGATCCATGGGGAGATGGTTTTTGACGTCCTTCGCGTTCAGCGCCAGTACGTTGAGCTGCTTCATGTAGCCGATCAATTGCGCGCGGTCGAAATTGCGAAAGGTGTAGCTGCACAGACCTAAATTGACTGGTGGCCCAGCGCTACCTGGCGTTGCAGGCAGCGCCACAGCCGGCATAACGCTCGAGGTTGCATACGCAGCCGCGGCGAGTGCGCCGGAGCCGACGAAACTACGGCGGGAAAGGATATTTTTCATAAGTGAAAATCTGCTCTAAACGTGCGGAGCCCAGCCCTTCTCATACTCCCGGCCCCACTGCTTCATGGCTTCTGCATCGCCCAGGATCTTTCCGTCTTTCTCGTCGAGGCGTAATTCGCGATTGACTTCCCAGGCAATGTTGGAGAGCTGCAGTATGGTGACGGAGACGTTGCCGACAGCAATCGGAGCGTTTAGTTTTTCTCCACTGCGGATGCCGGCGATGAAGTTTGCGAAATGCGCATCGGTCATCGAATCAGCGCCGAGCAGATCATAGGACGATGTCTTGCTCCCGGTCTTGTATTCGCTGGTCTTCGTTCCCTTGAGGTCGTAGATCTCGTAGCCATCGCGATCGACCACCACCGTGCCTGTAGTGCCCATAATCGCTGAGCCCCGGTCGCGGTTGTAGAACTTCATGCCCTGGCAGCTTTTGCCTTCCCACGAGAGCATCTTGTCCTGGTAGTCGAAACTGGTCACCATGGTGTCCGGGAACTGCCAATCATCCTTGAACTGGTATCTTCCACCGCTCGCGGTAACCCGCTGCGGATAGTCGACCCCGAGCGCCCAGCGGCACACATCCACTTCGTGGGTTCCATTGTTGAGCGCCTCGCCGGTGCCATAGATTCTGAACCAATGCCAGTTATACGGCTGTACGTTGTCGGTATAGGGCTTGCGCGGCACCGGACCCTGCCACAGATCCCAATCAAGCTCGGCTGGTACGGGCGCAGGCTTGCCATAGCCAATCGACTTTCTGGTGTTGCTGTACCAGGCTTTGGCGTAGTAAGCGCGGCCAATCGAACCGTTGTGGATCTTGTCGATGATCTCGATGGTGTGGGGCGACGAGCGTTGTTGGGTGCCCATTTGCACCAACTTGCCATATTTCTTTTGCGCCTCCACCAGCATGGCTCCTTCGGCGGGGTTGTGGCTGCAGGGCTTTTCAACGTATACATGCTTGCCCGCCTGCAACCCGTCGATGGCCATCGGAGTATGCCAGTGGTCGGGAGTGGCAATGGTGATGGCGTCCACGTCCTTCTGGTCGAGAATCTTGCGAAAATCTTTCTCCGCGGTGGGCGCCGAGCCCATCGCCTGCAGCGTCTTGGCAGCAAATTTATTGAGGATATTGCTATCCACATCGCACACATGGGTAATGCAGGCGGTCTTCTCGTTCGCCTTGAGCGCCGACAGGTGTGCATAGGCGCGACTGTTAAGGCCGATAACCGCAAAATTAAGCCGGTTGTTGGAGCCGAGAATCTGGGCGTAGCTCTTGGCGTTGGCCCGGATAGCCAGCCCCGCTGCCCCTACTGCAAGTGCATCGAGAAACTCACGTCGATTGACCATTGTTCAACCCTCGTACAAAAAGAGTGATTTTGATCTTATACCTGCTTCCTTGCGATCGTCGCCCATCCTTTCCCAAGGCGTTGGCTGGAGGGGCTGGGCGGGAGGCGCCGGCGTACTCTCGGAGATCATGCAACCTGTTTAATATCAATAGTTTTTAGGGAGGCGGCCCAGGGGCGGTTCCAGGCCAGCTGGGGAACTGAGGATAGGGCTGACAATCCGCGTTGACAGTCGTTAGTCACGGAGACTAGCGTTAATGGTCCGACCTTTTGTTGGGGAGTATCTGCCGCTTGGCCCGAAACATAGCCTCATGGAATCCGACGGTTTTCCGTTGGGCTGGCTCATTGGTAGTGAGCACGGCCTTGCTGGCCACAACTGCGGGTTGTAAGGGCAAGCCCTCCGGCTCCGCGTCGTCGCAGCAACATCTTGACTTCAACCAGGATGTGCAGCCAATCCTTGCCAGCAATTGCTTTAGTTGCCACGGTCCCGATCCGGAGATGCGGAAGGCCAACCTGCGGCTTGACCTGGAAGAGTCCGCCTTCAAGAAGCGCCCAGGGAAGCCCGATGCCATCGTTCCCGGGCATCCCGAAAAGAGCGAATTGATCCGGCGGATTGAATCCAAGGACCCGCACTACCTGATGCCGCAGACTTCGCTGGGCGAAGCAAAGCCGATGAAACCCCAGGACATCGCCATTCTCAAGCAATGGGTGGCGGAAGGGGCACACTACCGGCCCCACTGGGCGTTTGAAAAGCCGGCCCGTCCGGCCGTGCCTCAATTGCAGGCACAAAACCCGATCGACGACTTTGTACTGCAGCGCCTCAAGAAGGAGGGTCTGCACCCCTCGCCCGAGGCCGACAAAAATACTCTTATCCGCCGGGTGACCCTCGATTTGACCGGATTGCTGCCTACGCCCGCGGAGGTGAATGCGTTCGTTCAAGATCAATCGCCGCAGGCTTACGAGCACGTGGTGGATCGTCTGCTGGCCAGCCCGGCTTACGGCGAGCAGCGGGCTCGTTATTGGCTTGATTACGCGCGCTATGCGGATAGCTATGGGTTGCACTTGGACAACAACCGATACGCCTGGGCTTATCGCGAGTACCTGATCAAGGCTTTTAACACCAACAAGCCTTTCGACCAGTTTGCCAAGGAGCAGATTGCGGGCGATATGCTGCCTGCCAGCAACCTGGACCAGATCATCGCCAGCGGATACGTCCGCTCTGGGGTCAGCAGCAACGAGGGCGGCACGATTCCCGAGGAATTACGAGTCAACATCGCGCGGGAACGGACTGAGGCGTATGGGGGAGCGTTTCTGGGCCTCACCGTTGGTTGTGCGGTGTGCCATGACCACAAATACGATCCCACCACGCAGAAGGATTTTTATCAGCTAAGCGCCTTCTTCAACAATATCGATGAGCAGCCGTTCAACAACGATAAGCCGGATTGGGCGCCGGTCCTGCATATTCCAAAGCCGGAAAACGTCGACGCTTACAACCAGGTATTGGCCAAGCGGGCCACGCTCGAGAAACAGTTGTATGACTCGCGGTTGCGGGAGCGGCAGATTCTTCAGCAATGGATCAGCGCGAAGCAGAACCTGGCCGAGCCGGTCTCAACCGATAAGCTGCAGATTCGTTTGCGGCTCGATGAAGGCGGCGGCGAGGTGCTGAAGAATAGCGCTCCCAATGCCAACCCGAAGAGCTTTCCCATTGGAAAGTACAAACCGGTGTGGGGTGAAACCACCTGGCTGTGGCCGGATTTCCGCATGGACACCAGCACTCGGGTGGTGATGGGGCAGGCGGGCGACTATGAGTGGAACCAGCCGTTTTCCAGCGGTGGTTGGTTCATGTTGCGCTCCGCGCCTAACATCACTTCAAGCAAGATTTCCGGCGCGCTGCTTTCGAGGATGGATGCGACCCAGCACTATCGCGGCTGGGATGTGGAGGCTGAGCAAGGCCTGATCATCGTCAAGTTGGCCAATCAAGCGCCCAAGGAAGTACCGCCCAAGGAGAAGCCGAAAAAAGGAGCGCCCAAGAAGGCGGAGCCCAAGAAGGAAGAGGTCAAGAAGGCAGAGCCGAAAGAGCCGAAGGACCTGACGCCCATAAAGGGCATCAAGGTTACGACTACCGTGCCCTTGCCTACGGATGGCGGCTGGGATCACGTGTTCTTTACCTATGACGGATCGGGCAAGGCCGCGGGCGTGAAGATCTATGTGAACGGAGCGCCAGCGGTCACAAAGATTGTTTCAGATAACCTGGGGCAACTTACCATGCGCACTCCGGCCCCACTCCAATTGGGGCGGATATCGCCGGATGAGGAACCCGCACGCGATACGCGCTATCAGGATTTCCGGTTGTATGACAGGGTTCTGACCGCGGACGAGGCCAAGAGACTCCCTTTTGAAGACAATGTAGCCGAGATCATCAGCAAGCCCACCAGCCAGTGGAACGCGGATCAGTGGCACGCGGTGAGCCAGTTCTACTTCGATAACGTGGATGAGTCGTCCAAGCAAATCAAGAGCCAGATCCAAGCTCTGGATGCTCAACTCGACAAGCTGTCCAAGGGGGGTTATCTCTCCGTAGTGTCACGAGAGAAGCCGTCCCTGGCCTACGCGGATATTCTCACCCGCGGGGTCTACACGGCGCGCAAGGAGAGAGTGGAGGCGAACACCCCGCACTTTCTTCCTCCGCTGCCTGCTGGGGAACCGCACAATCGACTGGCCCTGGCAGAGTGGACGGTAAGCCCGGATAATCCTTTGACCGCGCGGGTCACGGTCAATCGGATGTGGAACGAGCTGTTTGGCGCAGGATTGGTCGAGACCACGGAAGACTTTGGCATCATGGGCCAGCGGCCTTCGCATCCCCAGCTGCTGGACTGGCTGGCGGTCGAGTTCCGCGAGAGCGGGTGGGACATGAAGCATATGTACAAGCTCATGGTGATGTCTTCCACCTATCGCCAGAGTGCCAAAACATATCCGCAGCAGTTGACCCGGGATCCGAAGAATCTTCTGTTGGCGCATGGGCCGCGCTTCCGCATGGATGCCGAGATGCTTCGTGACATCGCGTTGCAATCGAGCGGGCTGTTGGTGAACAAGTTAGGCGGGGCCAGCGTGAAGCCCTATCAGCCGGAGAATGTGTGGGAGCTGGTGGGGTTCCCCACCAGCGATACCACCCATTACAAGCAGGACCATGGGGACGCGCTTTACCGGCGCAGTATGTACACGTACTGGAAGCGTATGGCGATGCCGCCCGATATGGAGGCATTTGACGCGCCTCCGCGGGACACGGTTTGTACGCGGCGGCAGCGCACCGATACACCGCTGCAGGCATTGGTAACTATGAATGATCCTCAATGGGTGGAGTCGTCGCGGGCACTGGCCCAGCGCTTGATCAAAGAGGGCGGAAAGCGGCCTGAGGACCGAATCAAGTACCTGAGCGAACTGGTGCTTTCCCATGACCCCTCGCCGCAGATGGCTGCGGTGCTGGAACACTCGCTTAACCAGATGGAGCAACACTACGCAACCGATCCCGCTGCAGCCCGCGAACTGACTGCTGTGGGAGAGAAGCCGCGCGACCCGGCTATTCCGCCGTCTGAACTTGCTGCATGGACAGTGGTGGTGAGCGAAGTAATGAACCTGGACGAGACGTTGAATAAATAAGGAGAAACGCCTTGAAACAACATCCGCTTTGTACTGATCCTGACAGTGGTCCAACGATTCTGGACCTTCCCATCGCGGATGGTTTGAAGAGGGAGTGGGCGGCGCTGCAGACGCGCCGGCATTTTCTGGGCAGCGCGGGTAAGGTGCTTGGCTGGGCGGCGATGGCCAGCCTGATGGGCGACAAAGTGCTCACCGGCCATGCACGGGCGGCGAATGTGACGAGTGGGCCGAGCCCGGAATCCATCAGGCTGCCTAACTTTGCCCCCAAGGCGAAGCGAGCGATTTACTTGTTCCAGTCCGGTGGCCCACCGCAGATCGACTTGCTGGATTACAAGCCCAACCTGGCGCAGCTCTACGACAAGGATATTCCCGACTCGGTTCGCGGTGGGCAGCAGCTTACTGGAATGACCGCCGGGCAGGCGCGATTTCCCATTGCACCTTCGCACTGGGCGTTCCATCAGCATGGCCAGACCGGCACCTGGATAAGCGAACTGATGCCGTACACGGCGCGCATGGTGGATGACCTTACCATCATCAAGTCGACCAATACGGACGCCATCAATCATGAACCAGCCATCATGCTGCTGAACACGGGCAACATGAACGCAGGAAAGCCGTGTCTCGGGGCGTGGCTTTCTTACGGCCTGGGGAGCATGAACGATAACCTGCCGACCTTCATGGTGCTGCTGAGCAAGGTGAATCCGAAACAGGATAGCCAGCCCATCTCCGCGCGCCTGTGGAGCAGCGGTTTCCTTTCTTCGGAGTATTCCGGGGTGGGGTTGCGCTCCGGGGGAGATCCTGTTCTCTACCTGAGCGACCCCAAGGGGATTAATCGGGATGTGCGGCGTGAGATGCTCGACGCGGTGAGCGAGATCAACCGGCAGACTTACCAGGAACTGGGCGATCCTGAAACCAATTCGCGCATTTCTCAATACGAGATGGCGTATCGCATGCAGGCTTCGGTGCCTGAGCTTACGGACTTGAGCCGTGAGCCTCAGTCCACCTGGGATCTCTACGGTCCGGACGCGAAGGAGCCGGGAACCTATACCTACAATTGCCTCATGGCGCGCCGCATGGCGGAGCGCGGTGTGCGCTTTACCCAGATCTATAAACGCGGATGGGATGTGCACGCCAACGTTACCGGCACGCTACCCGTTCTATGCCAGGAGACGGACCGCGGAACCTACGCGCTGGTCACGGATCTGAAGCAGCGCGGCCTGCTCGACGATACTCTGGTTATCTGGGGCGGCGAGTTTGGCCGCACCGTTTATAGCCAGGGTGGGTTGACGCCGGATAACTACGGCCGGGACCATCATCCTCGCTGCTTCACTACCTGGATGGCAGGCGGCGGCGTGCGGCCCGGCATTACGTATGGCGAGACGGATGAATACAGCTACAACGTGGTGAAGGACTCGGTGCCAGTGCGGGACTTCAATGCCACCATCTTGCATTGCCTGGGGATTGACCACAACAAGCTTACGTATAAATTTCAGGGATTAGATCAGAAGTTGACCGGCACCACTCCTGCGGCCGTGGTCGACGGTCTGCTTGCATGATGAATAAAGGCCTCGGCATTGCAGCTTAGCAAAGTTCTTTCGAATGGCCGGGCGATCAAACCGGTCTGGGTTGCGTCGCTGCTGGCTAGCATTGTGTTGTTGCTGCTGCCTTCGATCTTCAGGCTGGACGGGAAGACGCACGCCGACTGGCAGCAGTTCCTGGGGCGGTTCCATCCGCTGGTGGTGCATCTTCCCATCGGCTTTATCCTGCTTGTTCCCTTGCTCGAGATTGCAGGACGAGCGCGGCCGGCCTTGATGGAAGCAGCGTCGTTCGTTTTATCGTTGAGCGTTTTTAGCTGCCTGGTGGCATTGACACTGGGTTATCTGCTCGCTTACGGCAGCGGGGATGCAGGTGGGGGTGTGGCGCGCCATATGTGGGGCGGCATTGCGCTGACCATCGGGGTATTGGCTTGCGCGTTGTTTCGCGGTGCATCCGGAACCTTGCGTGGCGTTTATCCGTGGATGCTGGGCTGCGTGATGCTTCTGCTGGCATGGACGGCTCACCAGGGTGGTTCGCTTACCCATGGAAACAACTATCTGACCCAGTATCTTCCCGGACCGCTGAAGCGTTTGGGCACGGTGCAGGCCAAGACGTTTGCTTATCCCGATTCGTTTTATGCCAAGCACATCTATCCGGTGTTCGATGCCAACTGTGTTGCTTGCCACGGAGAGGCCAAGGTCAAAGGGCATCTGCGGCTTGACTCTTACGACCGCTTGATGAGGGGTGGAGAAGATGGCGCTGTCGTCATCCCAGGGATGCCGGAAAGAAGTACGTTGTACAAGCGCATCACGCTCCCGCCGGACGATAAGCACTTTATGCCCTCTGAAGGTAAGCCCCCTTTGAAGGCGGAGCAAATTGCCTGGATCAAGGCGTGGATCGCGCAGGGAGCGTCGCCTGAACTAAAGACCCTTGCCGGCATCTCGGTGCGCGAAGAGGAGCCGCCTCCACCGCCGGTGGCTGACTACAGTCGAATGATGGTGCAAATATCACAGGCGGCAAAGGCCGCGGGAGTTACACTTGTGCCGGTGTCAAGGAACCTGGGAGATGGCCTGATTTTGAATACCGTCGATGCGGGAGCGAAATTTGGCGATGCGCAGCTCGCAAGCCTGGAGAAATTTGCGCCTTATATCGTCGAGGTAGAGCTGGGACGCACTTCGGTGACCGATGCTTGCTTTGCTACGCTGGCGAAGTTCAGTTCGCTGCGCGCGATCCACCTGGAGGGAACCGCGGTGACTGGAACGGGTTTGGCTAAGCTGACGCAACTACAGCAATTAAGCTATCTCAACCTGAGTGGCACCCAGGTGACGCAGGCGGCGGTTGCTCCACTTTCTGCGATGAAGAACCTGCGTCACCTTTACCTCTACAACACGCCGGCCCAGCCTGCATTGGCTGTGGCTGATGGGCAGTCCACTGCGAGGAAAGAACCATGAAGCGTCGCGAGTTTTGTGCCATCACATCCCTTGCCGCGCTAGGCAGCCTGCTGGGCTCGCAGGCGCAGGCGGATACATCATCAGAGGAGCGCCCTTTGAACTCATCACAGCTGCAAACCGGAAATGGTGAATGGACCTATCACGTGGTTTCCAACTGGGGACAATTGCCCCAGGGAAAAGCCTTCGGCGGGACCCACGGCGGTATTGCCACGGACAAGACCGGCCGTCTTTATGTCAGCACGCAGAGCGCCACCGGCGTGCTGGTGTATGACCGGGACGGCAAGCTGACGAAGACCATAGCCAACGAGTATCCAGAGGTTCATTCTTTGGTTTACGCGAACGAAAATAATGAAGAGTATTTTTACGTCACGGTGCAGAAGGGCACGCCCCAGGAGAATTGGCTCTTCGTCAAGATGAAGACTGATGGAACCGTGGTGCAGAAGATCACCGCTCCACCTGAGGCGGGCTTTCACGCGCCCAATGAATGGCGCCTGACCGCGGCCGTGCCGGGGCCGGACGGTTCCATCTACATTGCCAATGGATATGGAGACTCACGCATCTTCAAGTTCGATAAGGCGGGCAATTATCAGGCGGCATACTCCGGGAAGGGAAGCGCGGACGGCTTGTGCAACTGCAGTCATGGACTGGCAGTGGATTTGCGTTACGGGCAGCCACTGTTGTTGGTGTGCGACCGTGAAAACCGGCGTCTCAGTCACTACGATTTCGATGGCAAGTTTGTCAGCAATGTGACTCTGCACCTGCGTCGTCCTTGCCAGGTGAGTTTTTGGGGTGACTACGCCGTGGTTTCGGAGTTGGAGGGGCGTGTCACTATTCTTGATAAAGATAATGCGCCCGTTGCCTTCCTGGGAGACAATCCACACCACGATCAGTGGGCCAACTACAAATTGCCTCCAGGCGATATTGCACTCGCCAACTTCAGCGCGGCCCACGGATGCCACATCGATCAGGATGGCAACATCTACGTGTCGGATTGGAATCAATCGGGGCGCGTGACCAAGCTGGAGCGGGTCAAGGCCTAGGGGGGCAGCGTAGAACCGACTTCGCTCAGGGCAGGCTCTTCACTTCGCTACGCTCCGGTCGCGCGGCTGTCATTCCGTCCTCCGCTTTCCCGGCTTGCCACCAAGCCTAGCCCCCTGGACGGCTGCCCCATGTTCGCGTCTTCGCGTACATGGGTTGAACATGAGCTTTTTCCAATGCTTTCACCACCGGTCTATGCCTACTTACAGGAAAGGAAAAAGGAGGGGCTTCCCCCGGATTTCCTGCGGAGTTTGGTGGCGTTGGCGAACTTCATACGGCTTTCCTTACTGAAAGCCGCACGCGCGGTCATGTCCGGTGCAGCGTACAGGAAATCCGGGTCGCCCATCTTGTTCAACCCATGTACGCGAAGACGCGAACAGGGGCACCCGTCCAGGGGGCTAGGCTTGGTGGCAAGCCGGGAAAGCGGAGGACGGAGTGACAGCCGCGCGACCGTGGCGGAGTGGAGGGACCTGCGATTCTCATCCGGTTCGCCCCGATTCAATAATTCGGCGCGGAGTAGACGCGAATGCGGGTCCAGAAGGTTCCGTTATCCCAATTGATGCGGTTGCCGTTCGCGGTGAGGGTGCCTACGATACTGGTCCCGTTCCAGTTGGTCGTCAGTTGCCGTTTTCCAGTGAGCTGGCCGCTGGCACGGTCTCCTAATTGGTTGCTCAACTGCACATTGTTGCCACGCTGACGGATGGAGCATGACTGTGAGTGGTTCCCTTGGGCATACCAGGTCCCGGTCAGGTTTAACCGTTGATGCCCGCCTCCTCCTGTATCGCACCGTGCCCAAAACGTGCCGTTTGACCAGTTAATCTGGCTGCCGTCCGGGCTGAGTGTGCCGGTTACGAATTGCCATCCCGGCGCAACAATTGCGTTCTGGCCCTGGTATTGCCCCGTGGAGGTATCGCCGTTCTCGTCGGTCAAACTGAGAAACGCGCCATTATCGCTAATCGAGGCCTGTTTCGTGGAATCTCCCTGAACGCACCAGCCACCGGTGAAGGCAGCGGACCGCGGGTTGGGTGGAAACTGAGCGGCGGCTTCCTTCACACCGAACGCAAGACTGACCGCCAGCAGCGCAACGATTGCCGCATTCTTCACATCTTTGGCATGTTTCACGGGTTATCTCCTGTAACGAATCAGTCGGCGGGACCACAAAAGGGTACATGAAGCGCCTCTCTTCGGCCGGAATTTGCTTCTAACCATGAAATGGAGATTCGGGGCCAGGACTGACCGCTGAAGGAAATGCCCTATCTTCAGTGCAGTTATGACAAAAAGCGGGGAAGTCTAATTTTAATTGGCTCCTTACGACGCTCGCTTCGGTGCGCGGAGACTATTAGCATAGTGATGTGGGTGTTGATGGTTTGGACGGATCAGCCCCAAGAAGGACGGTGTTGCCATGACTCTCAGACCAACAGACATGCTGCAGATTCAATCGGCAATCGATGATTACGAGAGAAAGTTCCCCAGGCGCCCAGCGCCCTCGGCAGAGGTGGCGCTGGCTTGGCGGCTGGGTAAACGGGAGGCGAAGAAGCGCCTCGCATCATGGGGGGTAGAGAAACCTGTATCCACTAAGGGGGGAGAACCCGAGCCGGAATTCGCAGAGCAAGAGTGCGGCCGGCTGGCGTGGGTTTGGGAGCGAATTACACTGCAATGGCAGATCTGGACCGCGCCCAAGGAGGACGATTCCGAGGACGCCCCAGCGTTGTTGCCCTGGGTGAAGAGTGTTTTGTTGGTAGGTTGGTGGAGTGTAGTTGCTGTGGTAGTGGCCTCAGTATTTTTCTTTGGAGCCATCGTTGGCGGTCTTAAATGACTTTGGGTCAGGCTCTGTGGCGATCAGGCTGCGCGCTGGTTGTCGTCGGAGCCCTGGTGGGGGCACTTTACGCACAGCGTCCCTTCCGTCAGTATCCCTCGGTAGAGGGTTGGGAATCCTTGCCGCTTCCCACGGACTGGCGGCGGCAGGCCGAGTGGACTTTTGCCCGGTTGATGTATCCACCGGGACCACTCGACGGATACCGAGGCAGATTTGATGGTGACTGGCGGCAGGGACTCTCTCTGTGGACCCAGGACTTCCCGAAGGCGGATCGCATGCTTGCTGCGGCGGTCAGACGCCTTACTCGCGTCGACGCCCGATCGGTAGAGCAGTGCGTGAATCTTGATGATGGCGATGAGATCTACAACTGGCCTTGGCTGTACGCCGTCCAGGTGGGGGAGTGGGGCCTGACTGAAGCCGAGGCAAAGAAGCTGCGCGATTATCTGCTGCGCGGCGGCTTTTTCATGGCTGACGATTTTCACGGCCATGAGGAACAGGCCTTCTTTGAAAAAACCATGAAGATGGTCTTCCCCGAGCGGCCCATTGTTGATATCCCGAACAATGACCCTATCTTCCACACCGTCTTCGATCTGGACGATCGCTACCGCATCACGGGGATGGAGCACCTGGATACCGGTTACAAGAAGGACGGGGTCGTCCCGCGCTGGGAGGGCATTTACGACGACAAAGGCCGAATCATGGTGGCAATTTCCCTGAATTCGGACATTGGCGATTCGTGGGAGTGGTCCGATACTCCGAGCTATCCCCTGAAGTTTTCCGATCTCGGCATGCGGCTGGGCGTGAACTACATTGTTTACGCCATGACTCACTAGCCGCTCAACGCCATTACCAGATGTGATTACTACAATTCGCCCTACTGTTACTCAAGAACAATGGCTTATTTTTTTAAAGCGGCTATTCTCATCAACAAGCGGCGATTCTCCGCGGAACATTTCATCGATTCTTTCGGGGGAGGGATTCGATGAAATGTGACAAGGAGAATCGCCGTTAACACTTTGGTAATACTCTAAGGTTCTTACCTTTGGCTTCGCTCTCCCAGAGCGACCTGGCGATTGAATTCCGCAGACTTGTTTTTTGCTACGCTCGGCGATTGCCAGCGATCCTGTGCGAAATGCTTGGCCAGCATCACGATCTGTCCCACATGAAGCGAATAGTGCGCGACCTGCCGGTTGATCGCCTGCATCACTGAGTGCGCTTCGCCTCGGATGGTGACCGTGCGTACGAGGTCCGCCCCGGACAGTGACTCAAGAGCCGCGAATAGCCGTGCCCAACCCTCTCCCCATGCATCCATCAGCGCCTTACGGCTCGCCGGCGGATCAATGAATTCCCGATCGCGGTCGCGGTCCGGTTTCTCGCCATCCGTGGTAAGAAAATCCGTCCAGCGGGAGCGCATATTGCCCGATAGGTGCTTGACGATCTTGGCAATCGAGTTTGTTTCAGGATCAAGTGCGGCCTGGAGTTGTTCGTCCGTGACCTGCTCCATCGCATATTCGGCAAGCCGCTTGTATTGACGGAATAAGGCCAGGGAATCTTCAATATACGAAGTGGTGAATTGAAGCGCCATGGCTCCAGTTTAATCGTGGGCAGAGTCGTGGCCAAGTCGTGCGGTAGTTCAGATAATGCGAACTAATGAATCGTGAGCGCCTACTGGGCTCTGACCTGGAGAAGAATCTGATTGCGCAGGCGCCATTGGGACGCACCAGGCTGGTGGGCGACATCGCCCCCATCGCTGTGTTCCTCGCATCGGATGATTCGGGCTGGCTCACCGGTGAGCAACTGCTCGCTACCGGTGGAATCCGCAACACGCGCGGCTACTCGTTCAGCGCATCTTTCTTACGGTGCGCTGAGTGGGCCACGCGTACAGGAGTCAGCTTCTGACCAAGCAATGGCGCCGCCGGAAGAATCGCCGAGGCTACGCGGACTCCGTTGACCAGAACAAAGTGGAACACGTGATGCAACATAGATTCTCCTTGTTCCAGCAACGTTCTGCTGTTCTCACTGAACCACACCAAACAAACATTAACCAATGATTTACGGACCGGATTGCAGGAAATTGCTTTTTCTGTGCGCGAACGATCGGATTAGGTTTTATCCCACCTTGATATCAATGCGCTTCCTGCCGAAGATGTGACCATCGATGGACCATGCGCCAGGGCCGAGCAATGCAAGGCTGAAGCTCAGGATTGCCAACAGGAGATGAGTCGCGTCGCCCCCCGCCGGGGAAAAAGCAATCAGTAGCTCGATAGCGGCTGCAAGGGCTCCCATGACCGGAGTCCAAAGCCCACAGAGCAGGGCGATTCCCACGCAGACCATCACAATACGCACTTCGAGGCCGAAGGATTGGGGAATCACCCAAATCAGCGGCACCTTCTCAACAATGAGAGAAGCCCCAACAGCGAAGCGCAACAGGAGCAGACCTGCGCCCGGCCTCCCGTTGGGAAAAGTGGAAAATAGACGCTGCAAGACACGACCTCTATGTAAACGGTATCTGTGCTCGCAGAAAGAAGAATGACCAGAGAGAGGGATCAAATAGCGACCCTTTGGGGGGAGGCTACGCTAAAGTTGAATGATTCCGCGCTTCAGTCCGAGCATGACTGCATGGGTTCGGTCGCTCGCGCCCAGCTTGGAGAGGATACTTTTCACGTGTCCCTTGACCGTATGTTCCGCGATGGAAAGTTTATCCGCGATGAATTTGTTCGAGTTACCGCTCCCAATCAATGTCAGGACCTCGACTTCCCGCACGGTCAAGGAGTCGTCTCCGGCATGGTCCGCCAGATCATAAGCCACCTCGGATTGAACATGTTTGCGTCCGGTGTGCACGGCCCTGATCGTCTCCAGCAGATCTTTTCGCACCATGCCCTTCAATATGTAGGCGCGAGCTCCTGCCTTGAGTGCCCGGTGAGCGAGTACATCGCCGCCATAGGTGGTTAGGACGATGATGCGCGCATCGGGGAACTCGCCGCGAATCGCGATCATGGCATCGATGCCGCTCATATCCGGCATTTGCAAGTCCATCAACGTGATGTTTGGGCGGAGGGTGCGAAACATTTCGATGGCCTCACGTCCCGACGTGGCCTCTCCCACCATATTCATATCCGGCTGGGTTTCGATAAGCGCCACCACGCCTGCGCGGAGAAGCGGGTGATCATCCACGGAAAGAATGCGAATTTTTTCGGAATCGATGCTCATGAATTCGGTGTCCTTCTTCTGCCCGCGAAGCGAAATCTACCGGAGGTGGAAGGCCCTCCGTAGGCAATTGAGGCCGGTATGGTCAACTCTACCTCAGTCCCGGCCCCGCCTTCACTCCACACTTCCATGTGGCCGCCAAAGTTCTTAGCCCGCTCGCGCATGCCGGGTAATCCCCAATGTCCTGGGCGGCTGCCGGAGAAAAGTACTCTTGCATCGATGCCGGTGCCGTCATCCCGGATGCGCAAGACAAAGCGCAGGTCTGTATACGTGACCTCCGCTTCTATATTGTGCGCGTGAGCGTGGTTGTATGCGTTGCGCAATGCCTCGCGGGCAAAGCGATAGACCTCGTCGCGCAGAATTGGATCAAGGTTGCGTGGCTTGCCTTCTACCAGGACACGGAATTTTACTGAAGGATTGTGCGCCGCAAGTTCTTTAGCCGTGACCGCCAGCGCTTCTGACAGATCGTCATGAATGGTGCTGGCGGAGCGCAAATCCTGCACTGCATTACGCGCCTCGGCGAGCGCCTGATCTCCCTGGTCGAGAACTCCGTCGAGTGCTCGCTTGGCTTCTTGCGGGCGCTCAGGCAGCATATTCTGTGCCGCCTGAAGATGGAAAAGAAGTCCCTGGAAGCCTTGCAATAAGGAGTCATGGAGCTCGCGAGCAATACGGGTGCGCTCGCCGATACGTTCTTCCACTCGCATGTCAAACTGCCTTGATATCTGGTACAGGCGTAAGCGGTACAACAGCCATGTTACGCATGCAAGAGCAAGTATAGATAACAACTGAAACCACCACGACTGCCAGAATGCGGGCTCGATATGAAAGGAGACGGCCGCTTCCGAACCATTCCAGAGACCGTAGCCGTTGCACGCGACCACACGAAACCGGTAGTTACCGGGCCCGAGATTGGTGAAGATGGCCCTGCGAGACGACACCGGTTCACTCCAGCTCTGGTCAAAACCGTCCAGGCGATATCGAAATCGAACACGATCGGGCACCGCGAAACTTAGGGCGGTGTAATCGATGGAAATACGTCGATGGGATGCAGGTATACGAACTGCAGGCTCCATGGCAACCGGATTGCCATCGACCGAGACGGTCTCGACATGCGCTATCGGCGGCACCGACTCCGCATCTGGGCGACTGGGAACGACGACGGAGAGGCCTCGATTCATCGAAAGCCAGATGTTTCCATGGGGATCTTCAGCAACTGAGCGGTCGCGTCTTACCCCTTCCGTTCCGTGCAGGCCATCTGGAACACCGTACTCGCGAATATCCTGGTCGCGTATAACCCCGCGCAGAAGCGCTGCACGGTTGACCCTTAATACATGGTTCAAGGTAACGACCCATAACGATCCGTTATGGTCCTCCGCGATGCCGAGCACTGATTCGCGTAAGGGCTCGCGACTCGCCACACCCAAGTACACGTGATCCGCTTTGAGGTAGGCCAGCCCGCTCGTCGTACCGATCCATACAATTCCCGTCGAATCTAGCAGGATGCAGCTCACGTCATTCGCAGGCAAGCCGTCCCCGGTTGTGTAGGTTCGCCAATGATCCTTCACCAGTTCGCTCAAACCGCCTGAGGTGGCAAACCACATCGTGCCGTCGGGAGCGTCTGCAATCGAAGCAATGGAGTTGGCTCCTACTCCATCGGACACGGTGTAGGTCTTTATCACCCCGTCTTTGAGCCTGCTGACACCGCCGCTTAGGGTTCCCGCCCACACGGTTCCATCCGCACTTTGATGAACCGTGTAGACGCTGTTTTGTGCCAGACCATCCCGTTCGGTGTACGTCTTGGCGACGATCGAGCCGCCGATGTTGCGCAGGTTGGTTAGCCCACCCTGTTGTCTCCCGATCCAGAGTTCATTCTGGCTCCCGGTGATCGAATAGACCACATCCTGGCTGAGGAGATCGCTCCTTACGCTGCCAACCTCTCCTCCTCGCATCCAACTCAGTCCGCCTGCAATGGGCCCGAACCACACCCGATCTTCCTGATCGATGTAGATTGGGCCGCTGCCTTCGGAAGCCTGGCCGGGGACGGCATAGGTTACGAAGGCGCTGTCACGAAGACACTCAATGCCACGTGGAGTTCCAACCCATAGGTTTCCTTCGCGATCTTCGAACAGCGCCGAGATCGTCCCCTGGCCTTGGATGTTGGTGCCTTTCGTAAAAAGTCCATTCGCGCTTACCCGAATCAGTCCGCCCGTGGTACCGACCCACAGGTTCGAGTCATGGTCGCGGATCATGCTAAGGATCTGGGTGTGCCGAAGAGTGGGCGGAACTCCTTCCGCCGTGATCTCGGTTCCATTCCACCGTGCAATACCTTTGTCCGTTCCGATCCACAACTCTCCGTTCGCTCCCGCGAGCAGGCAATTGATTTTGGCGTCGGGTAGTTTCATCCCACTCGGGTAAACGCGCCCCTTGCTCATGTAGAAGAGCCCTTTATCGCGTGTGCCCAACCACACCATGCCGTCTGCCGTCTCGGCCGTCGAAATGACCGCTGAATTGGGTTCAGCAAAGCGGTGCGTCACCACGCCCGTCGCCGAACTAAGGCGGCTGGAAAGGTTGTCACTGGTTGCGGTCGTTTGAGTGGCTGTTGCGCTTGCCGGATAGGCTGAAGGAGTGAGACTTTGATATTTCCCCGCGCGGTATTGTAGAGGCCCATAGGCGAGCGAGGATAAAAGAACCGTGCCCTTCCTTTGCCTGCTCACCGAGGTGATGCCAAACTCTGCTTCCTCGCGGCCGAGTTCGAATTTTCCGTCGTGGTAGCGTAAGACCTTGGTGCTCTGCAAAAGTATCCACAGACTACCTTCCCCGTCCACCACCAATTCCTGAACCGCGCCGATGGAGAAGGTCGTGGGAGTAGCCTGCCGCAATAAACGGAAATCGAAGCCGTCAAAACGAATCAATCCTTTGTCGGTTCCAATCCAGAGGTAGCCGTCCCCGGTCTGGGTAATAGCGGTTACGGATCCGCCGGGAAATCCTCGGTCGATGCCCCACTGGTCGCTCATATATTGCGACATGGTTCGGCCTGGATCGAGGGCGCAGGCCGGTGGAGCCCAGCAATTACAAGCAAGCCCGGCAATAACAATCATGACTAACTGCCGCAGAACAGGTCTCCTGTCAGGGGAGGAACTGAAATTTCTCAACCACCACTTCATTTTCGTGTTGCAAGGGGTTTTTGTCGCTACCAACGACGTAGAACAAAATTTGAAATTTTTCCTCGCCCGCTGTCGGTATGCCCGAGTTAAAAACATGCTCAAAAACCACCGGCGCTCCTGCATGCACAGAGGATCCCGCCACGGTCCTGAAACTCGCGCGCCCATTTTCCCAATGAAACGAATGCGTGAGGGTTCCGGCAGGCTGCGTAAACGGGGCTAGATTGCCGGGAATGTAGAAAGGTTGAATACCAAATTGAGCGTTGTTCTTGTTGTTGGCATCGCCCCATCGGCTGGTCTCGACATCCAATTCGCGGAAATGCTGGTCACCTCCAAAATCATCGAATGTGTTCAGACTTAGAACCGCGGCAGGTTCTAAACGAGAAGTGTCACGCACAGTGATGATGTAAGTTCCGTATCCAAGGCTTCGGGAAAGCACCACCTCCGCACATGACCAGCGGCCTGCCCGTTTCTTTATGCGGACGTGTAGAGCGCCGCTCGCATCGGTCCACGCGTTATCTGCGTCGTAGAGATTGTTCAGGCCGCCTCGATCACTGGCAATGGTGCGCACGTTCCAATCGTATCCGCTGAATTTAAGCGGTT
The DNA here is from genome assembly GCA_963844785.1 of uncultured Acidobacteriaceae bacterium. GTDB lineage: Bacteria > Acidobacteriota > Terriglobia > Terriglobales > Acidobacteriaceae > PALSA-350. The sequence continues at coordinate 167,309 of CAWJPV010000012.1, forward strand.
TTGTGGGAGCCAGCTGGATGGTGCCAACGCCCTTTACCGTCTCAACCATGGCTACACTGCCACCCGGAGTGGGGGCCACATCCAAGGTCGAGGGCGGCTCATACCCAGGATCGACCAGCAACGCCGCATACTCAAATCCGAGGTGTGTGGGGGTGCTCCAGGTGTGGTCTGGTTGAATGGTAATGAAAGGCTTTTCAGGCCACGGCTGTACCCACCACGGACCAGACCTGGCATAGACGACAATCCGCTGACCGGGACGCGCACCTACGACGCGGCCGGAGATAACATCGGTTCTTTCCCGCCCGCCTTGTGCTGCTGGCGGGATCCTGGTGAACTCAATTGCCGGAGCGTGGGGTGAATTCTGTGAGCGGCAACCGCCCAGGAGAGCCACGAGAAGCACCACAAGAGTCGCTGTGGAGGCACTGAAGATCCGATAGAGGCCTGCGCGCTCGCCGATGGTGAAGGTGTCGTTGCTCAACAGATGTCCTCAGGAGTCCACGGGAATACCGGCTGTCGTGCACAGGGCCGGTGGCACGGCGAGTGATAATTAGTCCGGTAATCACAATTATGAACAACTGCAGCCGCGATGTCTCCCCCCATGGGGCGGATGGATTTCACCTCTAAATGGGGTATCGAAAGTGCATTCGCGGCTTCAGGATGGTGGTAAGGGGCGGTCATGGCGATCCTTCATGTGAAGGAGCTTATCGCTTAGGAGATGCTAGCGGGCCGAGGGCAGACTGAGGAGTATTGGGCGGAGAAGCGGGAGGGTCTAAATTCACCCCTAAAGAGGGGGTGCTACGAAGGAACCCATCGCAGAGACTAGGAGTGCACATGACTGCGACTCTTTCGAATCAGCCCCACGGAGTAAGTGCGGTAGCGCCTGCGCGGCCTACGCCTGTATTGGATATTGTGACCGCGCTGCGCAGTGTCGAAGGCCTTCAGGACCTTGCTGACGACGAGTATCACTGGCTCGCTACCCACGGTAGTGAGCGCATCGCGGCGGACCGGGCGGTCGTCTTCCGGGAGGACGAACCTGCGCACCATCTCAACATCATCCTCCAGGGTGAAATCTACGTCCATCGAAGAAATTCGGGTTCGGTATCGTTGTTCATCGGCCGTACGGGCCAGGTCACTGGCAAGCTGCCCTTTTCGCGGATGACGGCCTGGGCCGCAGAAGGTAGCAGCTCCGGTTACTTGTGGGTGCTTGATATTCATGAAGATTTCTTTCCGGAGATGCTGCTCGCGATCCCTTCGATGGCCCAGCGCTGCGTGTGGATCCTGCTCGATCGAACGCGAGACTTCACCCGCGCCGATCAGCAGGCGGAGAAGTTGGTCGCCCTGGGGAAGCTGGCGGCGAATCTCTCCCATGAACTCAACAATCCGGCGTCTGCGGCCCAGCGAGCCGCCCTCAGCCTGTCATCGCTGATCGACAGAGACCAGGAACTCTGCACCCTGGGTCGCCTTTTCCGCTCCGATGAAGAGCTGTCCAGTTATATCGAGTGGAGCAAGAGAGCACGGCTGGCGATCAAAGCGGAAGCCGCTGCAGAAACTGTTGCTCCAGGTTCTTTGTCGGAGGGCGATCGGGAGGAGCAGTTTGTCCACTGGCTCGAGGCGCATCGGGTTCCCTCCGCTTGGGCCGTGGCGCCGGCGTTTGCGCGCGTGAATCTTCCGCTCCGATTGCTGGATGAGCTGGCTTCTATGATCAGTCCCAGCGCCTTGCCGGCAGCCGTAACCAGCTTCTCCACTTCGCTTGACGCGGGCAACATGGTCGATGCTGTCTCTGAATCGTCCGCGCGTATCTTCAGCATCGTCAGCGCCATCAAGGACTACTCCTACATGGATCAGGTGCCCATCCAGGAAGTCGAGCTGTCCCAATCGCTGGAGAACACTTTGGCGCTGCTCCATCCACAATTGCAGCGAATGGTGGTGGTGCGCGACTACGACCCGGCGATGCCTCTGGTTACTGGATTCGGAGGAGAGTTGAGTCAAGTGTGGACGGCGCTCATAGAGAACGCCATCGACGCCACCAACGGAGAGGGCACACTAAAAGTGACCACCCGATCGAGAGGAGAAATGGCGTTTGTGGAGATCTGGGATGACGGGGTGGGCATCGATGATGCACTTTCTACACGCATCTTTGAGCCGTTCTTCACCACCAAGCCTCTGGGGCAAGGACTTGGTCTCGGACTGGACACGGTACGCCGCATAGTGAGTAAGCATTTCGGGTCAGTGTCGGTGCAATCGGTACCTCATGCGACTTGTTTTCAAGTGCGGCTCCCGCTGGATCGGCCCCACATCTACTAAGCTATCTCGACGGAGGAAGGCTTGAGTGACTCGGACATCGCCATCAAGCAAGCAGAATTGATTATCAAGTTGTATGAACTGCGAAGAGAGCCGGTGATGCGTTCCGCTCGCAGCTATATTGGCGGCGAATTCCTGCCTCGCTCGTTCGAAGATTTTCTTGCCATCATGTCTGGGGGAGATCAACACACGGCGTATGTGCTGCAGGTTTACGGATATTGGGACATGGTTGCCGCTCTGGTATTTCACGGCGCACTTGAAGCGAGCCTGGTTCATAACGCTTGTCCCGAGATGTACTTCCAATTCGCCAAGATTCGACCGTATATCGAAGAATTTCGCAGCAAGAGCAGCCTACCCGAGTTGTTTAACAACCTGCAAAAGTTTGTAGAGGGTAGCGAGGAAGGCCGGGCGCGCCTTCATAGTATGGCGGGGCATATTGGGCTTAGTGCCAAGAACTAGTCCGCAGGAGTCAGTCTCCTAACAGGATCCATCAGGAACTGGACGGGTGCCCCAGGTTCGCACCAGCGTACCTGGGACGAAAACGATATGTTTCGAATGCCTTTACTCGATCGTTGAGCGAACGCTTTGGTGGGGCTTCCCCCGGATTTCCTGCGGAGTTCGGTGGCGTTGGCGCACCTCATGCGGCTTTCCTCACTGAAAGCCGCACACGCGGTCGTTGGCGGGTGCAACGTGGCAGGAAATCCGGGTCGCCCCGTCTTTTTCAACCCAGGTACGCTGGTGCGAACCTGGGGCACCGTCCAGTTCCTATTGCGGTTTGTTAGGGTACAGACTCCGCAGGGAATCAACTTAGACCCGGAGGTTTTCACGCAGAAACAAAAAGCGCGCTACTCTACGAGGTCTTTGCGGACTCTTGGTAGCTCAATTCACTGGCGTTTCAGCAGATCCACGTTGGCAAGTATCCTGCGCACCTTTTTAGGAGAGATAGAGAGGCGCTCGGCCACACGAGATATCTTCCTGCCTTCCCTGATCCATACCTTAGGTATGACCAGTTCTGCGAATTCCTCGGTAACCTCCTGGAAGGTTTTTTCTCCCGTAATCCCTTCAGACCAAGCGCGCAACATCTCGTCGACTCCTGTTGCCCTGATTATTCTGGCCTTCAGCACAATCAGTTCTTTCGATAGATGGTCGAGATCGTCTTTGCCCAGCAGCTCGCCGGCCAGCGCGGCGAACGTCTTGGCCGTTTCCCAATCCTGAAAAAATTCATTGGCCGCTACCGAGCTACGCGCGATGTAGGCCCCCGCGAGCAGGCGATTGTTTTGCGTAAGCTTGGCCAGGGCAATCGCATCCTCAGAGTGGCTTCGCGCAAGATGACCATGCAGTGACAGATCCGCCGACTCGCCGACCTGCTCTTCCACACGCTCATTCTGCACCGTAGCCTGAAGAATGCGTGACCGGGCCATGAGTATGTGATCTTGCCGCTCTTCACCCAGGCGGTAGGCCTTGGCGGCCTCGCTCTCTGCTCGATCGATATCCCCGCTGTCCAGGTGGAGATGACCGGCATTTACCAGCACAGATCCGATCCCAGAATGATGGTGCTGGCGAAAGTAAATTTCGCCCGCCCGGGCCAGCAGAGCCAAAGCATCCTGACAGATTTCCAGGTATCGGGCGTGGTCGGCCCCTCTCGCCTTGCCGGACTTCGACCGATGGAGCAGATCAAGCGCAATCAATCGCTTAACGTAAGCAGCATTGACCAAGGCACGGGCCAGGTTGGGGTGGTCTGCAAAGGCGCTGGAATAGAGGGCAACAGCTTTTTCGAAGTGAGCAAGAGCCTTGGTGTATTCGCCCGAGCGCCGCACAAACCTCCCTCGGGCGGACTCAATGTTCCCCAGGGACAGAGCGTGCCCTGTTGATTTGAGCTCACTCTCTGCCAAGTCCAGCAGGCGCATTGCCTCTCGCCGTTCGCCGCGCTGAAACAGTAGCCAACTTTCGTGAATGTTGGTAACCGCGACCAGCTTGGCCGCCTTCATTTCGCGGGCCAGCCTCTTCGCTTCCCGGATATGGTGCAGGGCGGGCTCGTATTCTCCCTGCCTGCGGTGAGCTCTGCACTTCCAAAAGTGGGCCACCACCACGAGATATGGCTCCAGGATCGTGGTTTCGGTCTGCAGTACAAAGTTGAATATCGATGTTGCCTCGGCGTCTTCAGCAAGAAATGCCAGATGCCCCTCGACCATCCTGAGGTACAGGTAATCGCAGATGGACATCTGGCCTCGCCGCACATCCACGAATCGCGCGGCGATGCCGTTAAGATAGTCGATACTGCGAAATCCCAGATCTACCCACTGTGCTATGCAGAGCAGATAGGCTGCAGCATGGGGGTCCCCTGGCTGCAGGACCTCTAGTTCCTTATCTGCGCGGGCGAGCAACTGAAAGCCGTCTGCGATGCGCCGATCGACCAGCGCCGCGTTCAGTTTGTCCAACAAACCTCTGGAAAGCGTCATGGCCCCATCCTATTTCAGAAGGGACATTCTGGACACGTAGATACGATGTTTAGTCATACGAATGACCCGTCCGGACCGGCAAAAGGCAGGACACGGCCTAATTTATCAAGGAGATCCCAAGATTTACCCTAGAGCAACAAGTTCGTCCGAATCGGGCTAGCGCGACGGCAGTTTGCTTCCCAAGCCACCGTTCTCCAAGGGGAGCTTCGACAAAGCGGAAAGTAGAATATATTTGCAAAATAAAACTAGGGACTAAAGGCAAAGATGAATCGACGCGATTTCGTCTCAAAGAGTGTGAGCGTAGTAGTGGCGAACTCGCAGGCTGCAAGGACTAAGCTATTCGCGGCGCCAACGAGTACTGATCCCAAATGGACCTTGACCGGCAAAGATATTCAGGCCAGTCTCAACGCAGATGGAACGATTCGCGCCCTCGAAATAATGACCCACTCTGGTTGGGAGGGGGTGGACTTTTGCTCGGGCTCCTTCGCCGGACCGGCATGGGCAGGCGTGAAGATGCAATCGATGGAGGGAGCGGCAGCGAGCTTTGCCGGCACGGTCGACGGCATTCGCCACTCCCTGCAGTACAGAATCGAAGGAAGCCGGTTGGCGGTCCTCGCCGGGCTCAGAAATGAGCGCCTTAGCGAATACTCCCCTAAGGCTGCCCAACTGGTGTTGGGCATTAATTGCGAAATGCTCTCTTATCCAAAATGGAATGATCGCTATTTTCCTACTCTGTTGCGCTGTGAGAAAACCCACTTCTGGGGATACTTCATGACCCCCCATGGTCGGATTATGACCGTGGGCTCGCCCGACCCGGTGGCGTCATACACCATGAACTACGAACTATCGAGTTGGGGCGACGGGGGCCACCTGATATATACATGCAGCCTGGACCTGATGCATGCCCTGCCTCTGCCGCTACGCCATCCGCAGAATCTGGTCTCGCTGAAAGCAGGTGAGGAGCGGACTTGGAAGATCTATCTCCAGCCCGTGGGATCGCTGGAAGAGGTCAAGCCTTCGTTGGCGGCCTCTCTCACAGCGCCGATGATAGACGCTGACCGCTACACCCTGGCCGAGGGAGAAAGCACCGCGTTGAGCATTTGGGCGCCCCGGCCAGTCACGGTGACCATCGCCGCTGAAGATGGGACCCGCACCTCCTTGGCGGTGCATTCCATAGTCGAAGGCAAATCTGTGACCTCATTTGCGCCGCCCGGGGGACCCGGTCTCTACAAGCTGACCGTTGCCCAGGATGATGGTCATGTGAGTGAGGCATGCTTCACCGTGCGACACCCCTGGTCCTGGTACCTGCGCCGGGCACGCGAAGCATCTCTTATCGATAAGCAATATGCTTCAAGCCATCTGGAACAGTGGCTGGGCCTGGAAACCCAGGTGCTGGCCCGGCGTTATCTGCCCGAGCCATCTCTGGATGCTCAGAGCGACAAACGTCTTAAGGAAATTCTGAATTTGCAGTGGGATCTCAGTACCAAGCGCCCTACCAACATACCTTCTATCCGTCTCCTTTCCAGCACCGCTCAGATGGCGGGGCTTCTCGCTTACCGATATTCTTCCGAGGAAGATCCGTACTGGCTCGATCTGGCGAGCGGCTTCGCCGACTATGCAGTCTCCCGGCAGGGCCCTGATGGAAACTATAACAATTACACAACCGTCGCCTACCCGGTGAAATCGGTGATGACCGTCATGGCTGTCGAGAAGACTGTGGCTGCAAAGGATGCGCGTTTCGCAGCCGCTTATGACCGGCATTACGATTCAGCGAAGAAAGCCATGGATTTTCTTGTCAGGTCGAAAGATGACCTTACTACCGAGGGGCAAAATACTTTTGAAGACGGTATGATCAGCTGCGCCGGCACCCAACTCGGGCTCTTTGCACTGCTGCAGAAAGATCCCGAAGAACGCCGCCGCTATGCCGAAGCGGCCCGGCTCATGTTATCGGCCCATCGCTGCCTGGAGCAATTGCTGATTCCCGATTCCCGTATGAACGGGGCTACGCTGCGCTTCTGGGAAGCGCAATACGATGTGCTGATGGGGAAATCGCTCAACATGATGGACTCTCCCCATGGATGGAGCGCGTGGTTGATTCCCGGCCTGTGGTATCAGTATCTCTTGACCGGGCAGGAGGAATGGCTGCGAAAGGCCATGAATGCCATGGGTAGTTGCGCCCAGGTAATCGACAGTCAAACCGGAAACCTGCGATGGGCGTTTGTGCCCGACCCCTATCGTGAGGTCACCATGCTGGAGCCAGATGCCGACCGCCCGGGGCGGGGAAGGCGGGTCGATCGAATCATTGGCGAGCAATATGTGCCAATGATTGCTTCTTTTCACTATCCCGAACACGAACCTGTCTTTGGCAATGGATGGGACTCAGGTTGGACCTGCTGCAATGATGTGCACGAGATCTTCATTTCTCTGGCGGAGGTGGCCTTGACCACCGCTTATGTTTTGGAGCGATCGAACGGCGAACTCGTGACCTGGAATTGTCAAGCGACGCGCGAGGAGGGCGGGGCAATCAGCGTTCAACCCGCGGAGGATATCGTAAGCCGGGTGCACGTGAACCTGCGCGGATCACGCCGGGTCAGTGCGACGTTCGCAAATACCGGCAGGCTAAGCGTTCAAGTCGAAGAAATGGAATGGATCGGCCCGGGAGGGACACCGGAGCTGTTTCGTTAGCCCCGGTCCCTCCTCTAGTAGTACAGCTTGAGCGCGAGCTGAAGAATACGCGGGTTGCTGCGAGATGCCGTGATTGCGCTAAAACCTTTAGGGTTGAGAAAGTTGAGGTTTGAGCTGCTGTAGTTGGGATTGGCAAACGAATGCCAGTTAGGAAGATCGAACGCCTCCGCTCGAAATTCCAACTTCGTACTCTCGTGAATTTGGATCTGCTTAAACAGCGACATGTCGAGATTTTGAAAACCGGGACCTCGTACCTGCTCCGGGCCACCGCCTAGCGGCGAAGTGTCGGACTGCCCGACTGCGGTTGCTGCAGGGGGATTCGCGAAGGCGTTTGGATTGAGCCACTGGCCGACTTTGCGCGCCCCGGAGTAGATGCCCTCGCCGGGCACAACATCGGCGAAGCATCCGAAATCTGCCGTGGTTGCGACTGGGCAAAGAAGGGTGAATGGTTGCCCGGTCTGGTGGGAGAAGATGAAGTTGGTTACCCACCCGCCTACAAAGGCATCGGTGAGGCCATTGACGTGGTTCAAGTACATCCCTTTCCTGCCAAAGGGAAGGTTGTAGGTTCCCGAAGCATGCACCACCTGGGCTGTATCGGAGCTGCAGAGACCATAATCAGCCGCTTTGCCAAAGCCAGGGAGCCATTCCGCCCTGTAGGGAGTGTAGGTCCCTCCATAGGTAGGGCCACCGTAGGCAAATGAGTTTGTGCCTTCTGCTGAGCGGGTATCGGTCAGGCACTTGGAAAAGGTGTAGTTTGCTAAGACTGTCAGACCAGCGCTGAGTTGGTGCTGATAAACCGCCTGGAGAGAATTGTAGTTGCTGGTGCTCGAAGTGCTTATGAATTGAGGTTCCACACCAAGACTGGGAAAGGGAATGTGACCCTCGACCGTGGGGTCGTACAAGTTTGTCCCCGGCGGCATGATGGCGGAGGGCGCGTTCTGACTGCTTTGACTGTCGAGATGCCTTCCCAGAGTGCCTACATAGCCGACAGAAATTGAATCATGGGGGGAGAATTGATCCTGGAACGTCAGGTTCACGGTTTCCTGATAGGGTGTCTTAAAGTTATATTGGCGCCCGTACAGGTATAGGCCGGCCCCGCTCACTAACGTGGGATTCTCCAGATTCTGCGCGACCAAGGCATTTTCCAGAACGGCCGTTTGTCCTCCGGGCACCGCAAGCGGAGTTTGCGAATTCACCGCGTAGTAACTCACCGTATAGGTGAAGGGATAATTTCCTCCAATGTTATAGCCGAACCCGGTGTTATCAAGAGCTCCATAGGTAATGCCATAACCACCGCGAACCACTATCTGCGGGGTTGCGCGGTAGGAAAAGCCGAGCCGTGGAGCAAAGTTGAGGTTTTGAGCATTTCCAACTGCATTGTTCGAGGTACAAACGGTGGTGATGTTGGAGGAAGCGAGGAGTGCCTGCCACGCCGACGAGGTCGGAACAGAACAGCCTCTGTTGGGAACATAGTAGGTTCCTGAGTCTCCTGCTCCGCCGCCAGTCTCAATGAAGTTAGCTTGCCTTCCATGTATTTCCTGATAGGGCGTGTAGTAATCCCAGCGGAGGCCAAGATTGAGAGTGAGATTAGGCGCGACCTTCCAATCGTCTTGAAAGTAGGCGCCCATATAATAACGCTGGTCACTCACCTGCGCGGTGTTGGAGAGCGCATAGTTGGAAAGGCCGCCCAGGCCGTTGATGCCGTTGGGAACAGTTGCATTCGTAGGCACCAGCAGCATATCAGCGATACCGGCGTAGCCTGAATTCTGATTCGGAATATCGGAATACTGGCCACTGAATGAGAAGCTCCCCCGGCCATACGGGGCCTGGACGATCGGCGCATAGAGGTTATCAATCTGGAACCCGGTTTTGAAGGCATGTGACCGGTAGATCTTGGTCACGTTGTCCATAATCTCTACGGTACGGACCGTCGAAAGAGTCGGCATATAGCCGGATGCGCCTACGCCGGAAAAGGAGCTCAGCGAGATGGGCGGTAGCCCGCCGTTTCCCGGGAGCTGCGGCACACCAGGAATTCCATATTGGGCGGGGATCCCCTCGGTATTACCGTATGCTCCGGCCAGTCTTTCGACGGTGTGGAGGAATCCAGCGTGGAATTCGTTGGTCAAGCTTGGCGTAAAGGAGTGAGTGTAGCCAAGGACGATGGCGTAGCGGGGACCCTGTTCCGGCCCATCTCCATAACCCTGCCCCTCGGCGATTCCCGGAAGGGATGGTGGCACCAAGATGGTTTCGTTGCTGTAGTTGTAAACGCCAAACAGGACGTCCTTGCTGCTGATGTTCTCGTCGATACGAACATCGTACTGATTTATGTTGTTGGTGCCCGCGGCAAATTGATAGTAGTTGGGTAAGCTTGTTGTTCCCGCAGTGGGGTTGGGATAGAGAGAAAGTATCTTCACCGCGTTAGGATCGATCCGTGCCTGAGGAAGAACATTCAGGTATTGGGTTTGATTCGTAAAATTGGTGATCCCGGCAACGCTGCCGTTGCTATAGAACGGATCCCGGACATAAACGGCGCTGCCGGTTGTGTTGGGCAGGCCGGAGACCGGGTCGAGCGCGCCCGCCGCTACCGCCCGGGTCGTCGCCGGATCAAGGAAGGTCGCCAAGGGAAATACCCGGCCCAGCGCGTCGGTTTTCGTTCCGCCTACCAGCGTGAAAAAGTCCTGGAAATTGGTGAAGTTGCTGCTATGCATTGCGGCCGTGGGAACGCTTGAAGTACTGGCAGATGGTGTATTGATCCTGGTTCCCTGGTAGTCAAAGAAAAAGAAGGTCTTGTTCCGGCCGTCGTAGAGTTTGGGAAGGTAAAGAGGCCCGCCAACCGTACCGCCGAACTGGTTTTGGTGATAGGCAGGACGGGGCGTATCGGTCTGGTTTGCGAAGTAGTCGTTGGCGTTGAAAAGCGTATTGCGAACATACTCCCAAAGATCCCCGTGCACGCCGTTCGTCCCCGACTTAATTGCAGCATTCACGATCCCGCCGGTGGAATGACCGAATTCGGCGCTGAAATTGCCTGACTGCAGCTTGAATTCCTGTATGGCATCCGGCGGTGGCACGATGGCTGTATACCCGTTGTTACCGCTCGCTCCCTGGATGCTCCCTCCGCCGTAGACCTCGACGTTGTCATCGATGCCATCGAGGCGAAAGTCATTTTGCGTCCAGTCCAACCCCGACACGTTAAATTCCGAGTTACTGGATCCTCCCGTAGTGCTGGTGCCGGCGGCCAGCAATCCCAGGGTCGTCCAGTCGCGGCTCTGCAACGGCATGTTGTTGACCTGCTCCTCGGTAATTGTCTGGCCCACGGATGCATCTTCCGCCTGCAGCAAGGGGGCTGCCGCAGTAACGGTGACTTGTTGCCCCACCGTTCCTAAGCGAAGGGAGACATCGATCGTCAAATTGTCCTGGATGTGCGCCTGGATACCCTGGCTGATGAATTTACCAAAGCCGTTGGCCTCCGCACTGAGGGTGTAGGATCCGGGATTTACCGCTTCGAATACATAAGTGCCGGTCGCACTGGATTGCACCGTCTGGGCTACCGACGTTGCGTCGTTTGTGATGGTCACGGTAGCACCGGAAATCGCGGCGCCGGTTGAGTCTGTTACCCTGCCGGTAATTCGCCCGGTTGCGACCTGAGCAGAAAGCTGCAGAGCAAAAGCCTGCAGCAGCAGGCAGCAAACGGTGAAGGCTATGCAGTTGACTTTCCGAATCATTTTCATGGCGGCTCTCCCAAAGAATGAATCTCATGGCCCTAAGCAGGTTGCGGAAAAGTCTGGTTTTTGAGGGGTGACGTCCGTACGCTACCAGTATACTACGGGTATACTGTAATAGCAGCAGGCGACCCAGTCATCACCGCCCGTCGACCGGCTGCATGGATGCCGCAAATTCCGGCGGCGGTTACAGTTACGAAACCCGTACCTCAATCCATTCCAGCGGCTTTCCTGCAGAATCATGCTCTTCAGCCATGATTCTGAGAAAGCCATCCTCAATGGATTTTTGCTGTGGGATGACAGCGCCTCCGAGGTAGTGACTGAGGATCTCAGCCCTCTTCCCCTGCTCCCGCCGGATGGCGATTTCGCCACTTCCGTAGGAGACGATCGCAAGCTGACCGCTTCGCGCGATGCCCTGGTCGTCTCTAGAAGCAATAACGACCGGCGCAACTGAGCGAACCACGTCGTTTATGCGCGGATCGGTTGTCTGAGCAGCTAGAGGATTTTCTTCGCCGGGTATGGGAGGCCGAAACGCAAGCAGGACCAGCACCTCATCCTCCAAGCGGGCCCATGAGCGAGCGTGCGCGCCAAACGTCGGCGCTTGCGAAACTGAGCCCAATGGCAGTACCTCGAAGGTGTTCGTCTGCCGCAGCACCTTGGTCAGCCCGTTATACCGGGCGACAAGCTCGGGTGTGCACCCTTCCCCATCCTCGTCGGCTTTGAAATCATTCAGCGAGCCGATGGTGCCTACCGCGGCAGAATCAAACCAGATGTTTGGCGCACTTGCCCAGTCGTACCCGGATGAGCCATAGGTCGGGATTCCCAACGGTCCCAGCAGGCTGCTGAAGTAGAGCCGTCGATTGGCTTCCAGATCGTATTCTCCGGAGGCAAGAAACAGATCGTCGGTGCTGTGCACATCGAAGTAGTCAATGAAGAGTGGGGATAGCTGGTAGTACATGACGACCAGATCCGGATTTTCCTCTCGCATCGCACTGAGGACGACATCCAGACCCTTCTGCATCAGCCGCTCTCCTGTCCACTTCCTGTCTTTCGGCGCTGCGATGCCGACCGAAGGCAGCTCGTATCCGAAGTCAAACTTGAAGAGATCCGGTTTGTACCTGCGGATGAACTGGCGTACCAGGCGGGTCAGGGTCTGCTCCACCACGGGCTGGGTGAAATCGAGAATGTAGTATCGGGATCCGCCAAAGTCGTTCGCCAGGTAGGGCTTTCCGTCCGGCCCCTGGAGCATATTGTCCAGGGTCAAACCAAGATCGGACGGCTGTTCACAGCGCATGAGTGCTGCCCACAGGCCGATGCGGTATCCGTCGGCCCGCAGTTGATCGAGGAATTGCTCAAAGTGCGGAAGCCGCCTTTTTGCATGGACCAGGCTGCCATACGATTCTTCCCACTTGTCATCGATCGAAAATAAGCCGGCCTTCATGCCGGAGGCTTTGAGCTCGCGATAGATCTCAGTCAGAAACGCCTGGTCTAAGTGCTCTCCGGTTTTATTTCGATCAACTTGCGCCCCCCAGGTACAAAATTGGGGCGTCAGAGCAGTCGCTGTCTTATGTGCGGAGTTGTGGTGTTTGCGGATGGTTCCGGATCGAACTAAGGCTTCGTAATAGCGGGCGATGGCCCCACGATAGTCGGGGGCTACCGACCAAAGAAAGGTTGCGCCGAGTGATAAGCGCCCGGGCCCGCGCATATGCTTCCACAAATCGCTACGGTAATCGATCCACGGGCTGCAGCTTCCCTCGTGCAGTTGGAGGAATAGGTCTCCGGCGGGCAAATCTCCCAACCCGCATACAAAGGCGTCTGATCTGCCTGCGGTAAACATATCCCGCTGGCCGCTGGAACCATCCACGCTGAATCCACTGAAGTAGTGCAGCGGGAGACCCCATTGCTGCGTTAAACCGGGAAGGAAGCTGCCGCGGCCAAGCCAGACGCTCTGATCAAGATGGACAGAGTCTCTCATAATGGGGCTGATAGAGGAGCCTTCGCTGATTCCGGGGACAACCAGATAGGAGGAATGCAGCAATGGTTTTATGTCTTTGCCGGCGGCGTCACTGAAGTAGTGGAGACTGACTACATCCTCGGTTGCGCGCGTTTCGTAGATTACCGGTTCGGTCCACATACCCTGCTCGTCGAAACGCCACGAGACTGACAATCGAGCAGCGCCGTTGACGCCTTCATACACGATGGTCACCTGATCAGGATCGATGCGATGCTCGCTCGCCTTTCCCTGAGTACACTGCCGCAGCAAGGGGTTCCCGCTGGGGGCCACTACCACTGCGGGTTGCAGCCTTCCGCTGACGATCAGGCGGTTCCTGGAGTCCAGGAGCCGGAATGTATCATCGGCAATTGCATACTCCCACACATAGCTCGGGGCTTTCACGCTGATCAATCCATCATGGTTGGAAATTTCCGGCGCTTGCGTGTTACCCAACAGCTTCCTCGAAGCCATAGTCAGCATGGCAGCAGCAGAACCCTGCACGAAGGTACGTCGATTCAATGTACTCAAGGTGCGCCCTCGAATCTTTTCTTGTCCGGATGAGCGAAGGCCTGGTTTCGGGCTAAGCTCTCAATCGCTGTCCGCGGCTATCGGTGATCAGAAGGATTGTATGCAATCGGTGGTCTAGGAGAGAAGCGGTTGGCCTTGGATGATCGCCAATAGCATTCACGTGTGGTCCAGTTCACCCAGGACTGACGTCCTGGGTCATTCTCAGCCGTCCCTACGGGACTGATCGCGGTGGAAAGGGAGCGGCGGGATCGTTCCGCTCAAATGCTGCAAGGGGAGATGCACCGTAGGCGATCTTCTCGAAATGCGGCTTCATGCGCACAGTCTAAAACTGAATTGACAGATATTCAAAGGTTTTCGCGCGGGAGGTTGCGCGATTCTCCGGGATGCTATGGTAACTGAATCCGGCGCACACTCACCAAGGACTCACAATAACTATGAATTTGCCGCTGACCTGTCGTTGCGTGCCCAGCAGAGTTAACCTCACCCGGCTTTCTCGAATTTGTTCTCTGCTCTTTATCATCACCGTCTGTTCTGCCCCCAGGCTTTTTGCTGCGCCGCTGAAGCTCCTGGTGAAGAATGCTCGCCTTTTCACCATGGCGCCTCAACAACGCGAGCCATTCACAGGCTATCTGGCTGTTGCCGACGATGGAAGAATTGTTGCCGTTGCCAAGGGCGATCCGCCGGCTGATCTGAAGGCAGCCCAGGTGATCGACGCACATGGAGACTGGATTATTCCTGGCTTCATCTCGGCCCACAGCCATCTTTGGCAGGCGGCTTATCGTGGAATTGCTGCGGACAGCACCCTGACTGGCTGGATCGACGATCTCTACTCGCAAAGGGCAATCAAGGCTCCTGCTGAGGACTTCTACTGGTTCTGTCTGCTTGGCTCGCTCGACCACCTTCAGCACGGAATTACCGCGGCCTACAATTTCAACTACAGCAGAACGAATGAACAGGGCAGCCGCAGCCCTTTTGATGAGGCTCAATTCCGGGCAGAGCTGAAATCGGGCATCCGCTTCGTTCACGGCTACGAGCCGGGTTGGATGGCTCCGGGCGTCACCATAGACCAGCAGCGCAATCGTCTCAAAGCATTCCTGGACTGGACGGCTGCGCAACCAAAGTCGCCGGCATTCTTAAGTGTCATGATCAATGGCGATACGGCGTTCAATGATACCTACCAGCAAGCGGTGCTGGAAAAGACTCTTATGGATGAGTTTCATCTGCTTAACCAGACCCATTACCTCGAGCCTCCAGAGGCAAAGACGCAGGCCGAAGAGCGGGCCAAGTTTCGTTGGCTGGTCGACAGCGGTCTGCTCTCAAAGCAACTTATCTTCGGCCACTTCATCCATACCGACGAGAATATTCTGCGCCAGACAGCAAAGTTTGACGTGGCGATGACCTGGAATCCGCTTTCCAATGGCCGCATGGCCTCTGGGGTCGCTGACATCCCGACATACCTCAAAATGGGAATTCGTGTAGGCATGGGCATAGACGGGGAAGCCAGCGGTGATCTCGCCGACCCCTTCGAGAATATGCGCGCCGGGCTCTACGCAGTTCGCGACAAGTACGAAGATGCAACCGTCATCAGTCCCTACCAGGTGCTGTGGCTTCACACCATGGGCAGCGCCGATGTGCTGGGCGTCAAAGATAAGCTGGGGAGTCTGGAAGCCGGAAAATATGGCGACTTTTTGATGATCGATCCGACGCGTTTGGGCGCGGTCCTCGAGGATCCCTACGCAAATCTGGTACTGGTCACCGGGGAACGGGATATAGAACGAGTCTTCGTGGGCGGGGAACTCAAGGTCGAGCACGGCGAGGTGCTGCACCAGGATATGGCGGCTATTGAAAAGCAAGTGAGCCGGCGTGTCGCCATGCCATAACGGCTGCGATCAAGACAGGCCCTGGCTACAGAAGAGACATTCTGGACCTGCCAATACAAAATTTAGTCATACGGTTGTTCTCCCCGCGCCGGATCCATGCGCCAAATCCCCGCTTTTATCGACAAATTTCAGGTTGACTCCAAGACCGATGCGTCCAAATGGGACACGTCCGATTCGGACTACTTGGAGTTGTTTTGTGGAAATCGGCCCGGTACTGTGGTTGTAGATCAACCGGGAAATGCTCTCGGCGGACGACGCGGTTGGTCTCCTTCCCCCAAGTCAGACAAATCCAGCTCGCGAGGTTAAGCAGTGACGGAAGTATTGTCAGGCGATTCGTCTCTTCAGGCCGCAGCGTCCGGCCCCTCAGCGCTGTTTGCGCTCAACAGCTCGATCGTGCTTGCACGGCGTCTCATGGAAATCGGGGCGCTGGCTACGAATTGCTATGGGCAACTGCAGACGGCCGAAAACGTCGACAGCTCCTGCCGGACACTGCTTTCCATTGCCGAGACGGTCCGCAGACTGAACGCCGCACGGGAAGCTGCAAACCTGCTCGAGCACCCTCTGTACGTGCTCGCTTGTACAGAAGCGCGCAACGCGGCGGCCTTACAAGACGATGGCGATGTGCGCGACCGGAGATTCCTGAGCGGGATGAAGACCGGGGAGAACTCTCACGTCTATTGTGGAGGTCTCGATGCGGCCATCTCTCGCGCGCTGTTGTTTGCCCGCTACGCGGAGGTAGTTTGCTTTCGCAGCCAAAGTACTGATCTCGCGGAAGCGGCACAGTTCGCTTCGGAGGTGCAGTCTTCGTTTCCCGGCAAGAAGTTGGGCTTCGGTCACATGCCGTTGCCGGACGGAGTCCGCTGGAACGAGCTCGACCACCGGGCGTTCGGAGCCCGATTGCGGCAGATCGGATACGACTTCTACTTTGTAACGCAATTTGGGCAAACCACCTTTCCCCACGCTCCCGCCTCGGCTGCATGGGTGCTCATCGATGACGCGGTGAGAAACCAATCGATTGATTCTGAGACCCTGCCGGCTCTCACTGCCCACAGGATGCGTGTTCCCCTGGGGAATCCTCACTCTATCGGTCACCGTGCGACGTTTGACAGCCCACGGCGCAGGAACACCTCCCTCAGAAAGAACCTCTGAACGCTCAACAGCCCCGAGTACAAGAACGTGGGCTCGCGTGGACATCTGAAATTTTCGCAAATTTCGCATAGAAACACGGGGAGGGCATGGGATGATTACGACCTTTCAGCAACATATACTCCAGCAGCAGCGTGGAGTTCCGTATGCTACCGGGGACTTCTCCTGGCTTCTTTCAGGAATAACCCTGGCCGCGAAAATGATTGAAGCCAAGATCCGTTGCGCGGGACTGTGCAACATTGTCGGGACGGCGGGGCAAACCAATGTGCAGGGCGAGACCCAGCAAAAGCTTGATGTGTATGCCAATGAAGCGCTGCTCCACTGTCTTGGCGTCCGCGAGTCCGTCGCGACCCTGATTTCTGAAGAGAACG
Source organism: uncultured Acidobacteriaceae bacterium (assembly GCA_963844785.1). GTDB lineage: Bacteria > Acidobacteriota > Terriglobia > Terriglobales > Acidobacteriaceae > PALSA-350. Next base: position 184,391 of record CAWJPV010000012.1, read on the forward strand.
ACGAGCCGGTCACTTTCGGCAGGGAACCGGACACGGGAAAATATGTAATCGTCTTTGATCCCCTTGATGGGTCGTCGAATATCGATGTGAACGTGAACGTCGGTACAATCTTCTCCATCTACAGACGCAAAGGCGACTTCTCTCCCGGCGGCGTCGAATCCGTGTTGCAGCCGGGGAGCTGCCAACTTGCCGCCGGCTACGTGCTCTATGGTCCCTCGACTGTTCTCGTCTACACAGCAGGCCGCGGCGTGTACGGGTTCACGCTCGATCCGACGATTGGAGCCTTTGTGTTGAGCCATGAACAGATGAAGATGCCGGCCAAGGGCAAATACTATTCATGTAACGAAGCCAACATCAACCTCTTTCCAGAGCATTATCGCGCATATATTCAGGAACTGCGGTCGCCGGCAGAAGGCGCGGGCTATAGCTCGCGGTACATCGGTTCACTGGTTGCCGATTTTCACCGAACGCTCTTGAAGGGCGGTGTATTTTTGTATCCTCCCACGGAGAGTCACCCCAATGGTAAGCTGCGCCTGCTATACGAGGCCAACCCACTTGCATTGATCGCGGAACAGGCGGGGGGAATCGCCACTAGCGGCGAGGAGCCGATCCTGAACATCATTCCCAGAGGCATACACCAGAGAACCCCGCTGGTGATCGGCGGCCGCTCTGAGCTAGAAGCATTTTCGACGTTAGCACCGGCTACTCGATGCGAAGTACCCGCATGATGGGAAACCTACGGATAACGCCGAAGGTGCTGCAACCGCTATGGCGTTGATGCTGTTCTCAGGATAGTAGGTAACCGTGAGCGCCGCCGCCGCGGCGCGGCCTCCGATCCCGGACCTTCCCGGAGAGCACCGCGATGCATATCCACGTGCTGCCTGATGGATCGTTTGCGACTTTGAAATCGCTTGAGCTGATCATTGATTACCCCGGTTCAACCGCTAAACATGATTCAAGCTGTAGGAAAGAGCAGCAAGACCTTTCGTTTTGCGTCCGGAGGGGGCGGTCTATGAATCCTGATGGCCGCGACGACGGTGTAATCAGGTATTTCTTCATCATTTCTTAAGATAGTTTCGACGTTGGCCAGGATTTCATCGGCCCCTCTAACCGCCTTCCCGGCGAGCATTTCGTTGTATGTGACGCGAAGAAAATCGAGTGCGTCCAGCAATTTATCCTTGGTCTCGAGAATTCGAAAACTCCAGTCCTCGGCCGCTAGTCCAGGCACCGCCGTAGGCGCTGGAAACGATAAGAGCCTGCCCGCATGGTTCCCGTCGACCATAAACACTCCTTGGAACTCGCCACAAGAAACCGGCCGTAACAGCGGGCGGAGACTCTCCGCTTGCATGCGTACGGGAATGGCTTCCCCGCTTGACGTTTCATAGTGGTTATCGGCAATGATGATGCTTGGCTCATTTATTGAGGCATAAGGCTATTGAGTCGCACCTTACTATGGTGCGTTCGACACCGGGTTGTGTCTCAACTTCGCCTTGCTTTGAGCCGATATCCCGGGAAGTGACTGTAACGCTTCATCGGTACAGATTGCGCCGGAAAGTATTCGAAGTGATTGCTTGATCTGATCGCGGTTCCCAGTCTAAAGATGACCGCACTAAAGTAATGGTCGTGCGTTTTCCATCGCTGCCCAAGAGCAATCCCGCCGGGCTGATAGATGTTCTTTAGATCGTTTTTATTCGAGAAATCGATGGGCGATAGAACAGCCCTCGATGAGTCAGAGGGGAATCACCATACGGGCGATTATGCATGCTTAACGAAGAAATTCCCGATCATGCATCGAGCTCCCTGGCCCGCCGCGCTCTTTATGTCACGCTGAGCCTCGCCCTGGGCGGCGCGAGCTTAGGGTTAGTCGCGGCGCGGTTGGGGACAGTGGTAGGGTATGAGATTGGCCTGGTGCTCTGTTCTGTTTTGTTCTCCTCAGGAGCCCTTGGCACGCTCATCGTTTTTCGTAAAGTTGCCCTGCAGTCGGTTGCCACTGCGTCGACTGGTTTTTTTGCCATCAATCTGTGCGTAGGCGTGTTGATGGCAGCCTACGGCAAAGGAGAACACCTTAATCTTTTTGTTTATCTCCTCTGGTTCTTTCCCCTGCTTACATTGAATAAGCTGGTGAATCAACCTGCGGTGGGACGGACGCTGGCCAGAATTCTGTTCATCGCTCCAATGTTTCTCATTGCTTGTCTTGTGCCGCGATTGGTGACGGTTTTCAAGGCGGAGCAGCAGGTTCTGCTGGGCGTATTTAGCCTCAGTTATTGTTGCTTTGCGTTGACCCTCAATATTGTTACCCGTTATCGAGAAAAATACATCGTCGAACGGGAGCGCGCTGAGACCCTAAGAGTTGAGGCCGAAGTTCTGGAAAGCATCTCCGACTGTTTCATCTCGTTGGATTCCAGCTTTCGGCTCATCTATCTGAACGACGCCGCATGTGAAGCATTCGCGGTTGATCGACCAGCAGTTCTGAACGACACTCTCTCTCGCGCAGTCCCCGGCTTCTTCTCCCAGTCGATGATGGCTGGACTGGATGCAGCCTCGACCAGGGACATCGCGACCATCTTTGAAGCGGAAAATGAAGAACGGCGCCTTTGGTATGACTTGCGATGTTTTCCGCGTCCAGACGGAATGTCGATCTATTTTCGAGACATTACGGGCAGGAAGCAGGACGAGGCCAGAATTCAGTACCTTGCCTTCTATGACGTCCTGACTGCTCTTCCCAACCGCCAACTTCTACATGATCGGCTCAGTGCGGCCCTTGAGGCGAACCCTGGCCAGGAGGGCTTGGGAGCGCTTTTGTATATCGATTTGGATGATTTCAAAACACTGAACGACACCATGGGTCACGACCTGGGGGACGAATTGATTCGGCAAGTGGCGCTTCGACTTACTTCGTGTGTGGAACCATCGGTGACCGTGGCTCGAATCGGAGGGGACGAGTTCGTCGTGATGTTGGAGGGTTTGGGTACCGATGTCCAAACCGCCACGGCTGCGGCAAAGCTTGTCGGAGAGAAGATACTTGGAACCTTCCTTCTTCCCTTTTGCATGGGCGGCAACTGCGAAAGTGAAACCACGGCCAGCATTGGAGCCGTACTGTTCTCGCAAGCGTCCGACACCGTGGACGATCTACTGAAACGTACCGACCTGGCGATGTACCGAGCCAAGGCCCAGGGTCGCGACGTGATGTGCTTCTTCGATCCCGTGATGCAGACCGACGTCGACTCCCGTGCGGCGCTACGCTCGGACCTCCGCCGCGCTTTGCAGAATGATGAGTTCGAGTTGTACTACCAACCGCAGGTGAACAGCGATGGGGAGGTCGCAGGCGCTGAGGTGCTGCTTCGCTGGTCTCATCCGTTGCGCGGCAAAGTTTCCCCGCAGGAATTCATGCCCCTGGCCGAGGAGGCCGGTCTTATCGTGGACTTGGGGCGATGGGTGCTCGAAGCAGCATGCAAGCAACTCGCGGAATGGGCCCCCAACCCCCAGATGAAAATTCTGACATTGGCTGTAAACGTGAGTATCCGTCAGTTCTTCGATGCGCAGTTCGTCAGCCTTGTGGTCAAGACGCTACGAAGGTCGGGAGCCAATCCGCGCTGCCTCAAGCTTGAAATTACCGAGAGCGCCATGATGGAGAAGCCGGACGAGATGATCGTCAAAATGGCCGAGATCAAAGCGCATGGTGTCGGCTTTTCGCTCGACGATTTCGGTACCGGCTACTCGTCACTTTCCCATCTGAGGCATTTGCCGCTGGACCAATTGAAGATTGACCAGAGTTTTTTGCACCATGCGCTCACTGACTCCAAGGCAGCATCGATTGTTCGCACCATTATCCGGCTGGGTCGCGATCTCCATCTGTCGGTGATTGCCGAAGGAGTGGAGACCGAAGCGCAATGCGATTTCCTCAAGGCTGAGGGGTGTCGCTTGTATCAAGGATTTCTCTTCAGTCCCGCTGTACAGGTTTCGCATTTTGAGGCTTTCGTGGCAACCCGGGCCTTGGCGAGATTGCAGATGCTAGCTATCGATGCCAAGGCGCCAGGGCAGGAAAGTCTATCTCATCGACGACTGTAGCTCGACCCTCCCGGGAACGGACGCTCCACGGACCCGTTTTCCAGATCCTTTGGCGCTGCTACGATAGACACAGAAACAAACATGGCCGACGCAAAGATCCTCTCCCCGGAAATCCTGCTGCACATCGCAAAGTACCTCAACCTCCCCCTCCAATCGCTCATCGCCGTCATCGGCCTGCTCAACGATGGCGGCACCGTCCCCTTCATCGCGCGCTACCGCAAGGAGGCCACCGGCAACCTCGACGAGGTCCAGATCCGCGACATCGAGGAGAAGGTAGCCTACTTCCGCGATCTCGTCAGCCGCCGCGAGACCATTCTCGCCTCCATTCTCGAGCAGGGCAAACTCACTGATGACCTTAAGGCTCGTATCGACGCCACCTTCGACAAGTCCGAGCTCGAGGATCTGTACCTGCCCTATCGCCCCAAGCGGCGCACCAAGGCTACCATCGCCCGCGACCGCGGCCTGGCGCCCCTCGCCGACTACCTCTGGGCACAGCTGCCTGCAGCGCAGCCCCTCGCCGAATTCGCAGCCACCTTTGTCAGCCCCGAAAGGGAAGTGCCCACCGTCGAGGACGCCCTCGAAGGCGCCCGCCATATCGTCGCCGAGAACATCAGTGAGGACGCCGACCTCCGTAAGGCACTCCGCCAACTCCTGTTCGAGGAAGGCATCATCGTCAGCAAGAAATCTTTGGACGCGGTCGATGAGCAGGAAAAATTCAAGATGTACTATGACTATCGCGAGCCGGTAAAGACCATCCCCTCGCACCGCATGCTTGCCATTCGCCGCGGCGAGACCGAGTCCGTCCTCTACTTCCTCATCGAGATTGACCCGCTCCGCGCCACCTCGCTCGTCCGCAGCTCGTATCCTCCGCCAAACCGGGGACTGGACCCCGCACCTCGAGCTCGCCATCGACGACTCCTGGAAGCGTCTCCTCAGCCCTTCCATCCAGGGCGAGCTACGCCTCGAGCTCAAAAAGCGCTCCGACGCCGACGCGATCCAGGTCTTTCGCGATAACCTCCAGAACCTGCTCCTCGCCGCGCCCGCCGGGCCTATCTCTGTCCTGGGCATCGACCCGGGCCTGCGCACCGGCTGCAAGATCGCCGTCGTCGACGAGACCGGAAAGTTCCTCGCAAGCGACGTCCTTTACCTTCATACTTCCAAGAACGCAGCCTCCGGAGCAGGCGACACCCTCGCCGCGCTGATCGCCAAATACAACGTCCGTGCCATCGCCATCGGCAACGGCACAGCCTCCCGCGAGACCGACGCCTTCGTCCGTGCCTTCCTCCGCGAGCGCGAGCTAAGCAATCTCTTCTCCGTCACCGTCTCCGAGTCCGGAGCCAGCATTTACTCCGCATCCGACATCGCCCGCCAGGAGTTTCCTGACCTCGACCTCACCGTCCGCGGCGCCATCTCTATCGCCCGTCGTCTCCAGGACCCGCTCTCCGAGCTGGTCAAGGTCGATCCCAAATCCATCGGTGTCGGCCAGTACCAGCACGACGTCGATCAGCGTCAGCTCCAGCAGTCCCTTGAGACCGTCATCGAGAGTTGCGTCAATCGCGTCGGCGTCGACCTCAACACCTCCTCCTGGACCTTGCTCCGCTACGTTGCCGGCGTCACCGAACGCACCGCGCTCAACATCGTCGCTTACCGCGACGAGCACGGAAAGTTCCGCTCCCGCACCCAGCTCAACCAGGTTCCCGGTATCGGCGCCAAAACCTTCGAGCAGGCCGCCGGCTTCCTGCGCATCCGAGACGGCGAGAACCCCCTCGACCGCACCGCCGTCCATCCCGAGTCTTATCCGGTCGTCGAGCAGATTGCCCGATCCCTCAACACCCCCATCGCCGAACTCATCCAGAGCCCTCAGCTCCTCACCAAGGTCGACGCAAAGCAGCTCTCCGCCGGGACCTTCACCGTCTCGGACATCCTCGAAGAACTCCGTAAGCCCGGTCGCGATCCACGGGACCAGTTCATCGCCCCCAACTTCTCCGAGACCGTCCGCGAGTTCGCCGACGTTCAGCCCGGCATGGTCCTTGAGGGCGTCGTCACCAACGTCACCAAGTTTGGAGCCTTCGTGGACATCGGCGTCCACCAGGACGGTCTGGTCCACATCAGCGAGCTCTCCAACCGCTTTATCAAGGAGCCTTCCGAGGCCGTCAAAGCCGGCCAGATCGTCAAGGTCAAGGTGCTCAGCGCTGACCTTAAAACCAAACGCATCGCTCTCTCCATCAAGGCCCTCATGGCGCCCGCTCAAGGCGGCCAAAGACCGAAGCAACCAGCGCAGCAGGCGCCTCAGCAGCCCAGCATGAACGATAAGCTCGCCATGCTTTCAAAAAAGTGGAGGCTTTCCTGATCCTCTTTCCGGCTTTGGTCCTGCCGGCTTCCGGATAGGCTCCAATAGGCATCAAAACCCTAACCGCGCTCAGGCCGGACTGGCATCTGTTCTGACCGCGTGAAAACACAATTTGCTGACGAATTGATCCCTACGAGTGGCCACTCCATTCCTTCTCCTTCAGGGACTCGGCGAACAGGGGATCTGCGGCGACAGCTTTCATCAAGGGCAGAGCGAAATCGAGCAATTCACGCGATCTGGCCAGTTCGCATGAGCCCCAGCACCCGAAGTATCGAATTGCCTCATGCGACATAGCGCCATCGAATGCTGACACCGGATGGCCGTTGAACCGTGGTTTGGGTTCAACGCCATTCGGAAAGGAAATCGGCGCTTTCGGCTTCAGATGCGAAAAGCAGTAAGCCAACGCGTCACTGTTAGCCGTGACCAGGGCCGCATCGAACCCGTCCTTGGCCGCACGCTTGATTACGCCCTCGCGTTCCGGGGAATTTGGATCGATTGTGTGCGCAGCTCCCAGCGACCGAACCTACTCTTGCGCGTCGGGCCGCGCTGTGCCCACGACCGTGGAACTTTGTCACACGGCTGCCAACGGCAGCAATTGTTCCGCTCCCATCTGCACCCATGATTGTTCCTGGCTTGACCGATCCCCAGGATCCTGCGCGCTGCTCAGCGTCTCATATGCCCACACCCAGATACTCGAGCGCGATAAGGACGTGTTTAGACGGCAGAGCAGGTACGGCACCTCTTTGATGGTGCTTGCGCCCATCTAAACCGCAAGTCGTACAGCGGGCTTTCACCTGTGGTGAACCGCCTCCTAGGAATTTCCACTGAAGCAGTGTTCCTCCTCACGAGGAATTGTTCCAGCAAGTTCCGCCCACTAATATGCCTAGTGAAAGATCGCTTTTTTCGCTCACTTCATCCCGCAAGCCAGACTGTGCTAGAGAAACGGGTGGGCCTGATCATATGAATGGGAACTTACTATGGACACTCAATTTTATCTTCGGCTGCCGGCATCGTAACCTAAGTCGGCCTTTCACTTGCTCGCGCCGGACCTATGAGGTGTGCCTCGATTGCGGACGCCAGGTTCCCTACTCACTCGAAACCATGTCACCGCAAGGGGGTGGGCCACACAAGAATGCAGCCAACGCAAACTTACGTTATCGAATCGAGTAGGCTCCCGCCATCGCCACCGGTTCGGTTGTTATCTCAGGGCTTCCAGGCACTGCCGGGCTCCGCATCAGGAACCAGCAGCTTGCATGACGCTTCTAGCAGCAGACACGTATCAGCAGAAGGACGAGGACCATGAAAGCAGTCGTTTACAACGGACCCCGCGACGTCAGCGTGAAAAATGTTCCTGACGCCAGAATTGAGCAGCCCAACGATGTGATCGTCAAGATCATCACCACCAACATTTGCGGTTCTGACCTGCACATGTACGAGGGCCGGACCGATTTCAAACCGGGAGGCGTTTTCGGTCACGAGAACACCGGTGAAGTCGTCGAGGTAGGTCCTGGAATCAGCCGCATTAAAAAAGGTGACCAGGTCAGCCTGCCATTTAACATCGGTTGTGGCTTCTGCAAAAACTGTGAAGCAGGTCTCACCGCGTATTGCCTCACTGTTTATCCGGGAATGGCCGGGGCTGCTTATGGCTTTGCCGGCATGGGGCCTTTTCCGGGCGGACAAGCGGAATACCTCCGCGTCCCCTACGGCGACTTCAACTGCTTGCGCCTTCCTGAGGACGCCCGGGAAAAGCAGGACGATTATGCTTTTCTGTCCGATATATTTCCCACCGGTTGGCACTGCACCCGCCTTGCAGGTCTCCAACCCGGCGAGTCCATCGTGATTTATGGCGCCGGCCCGGTTGGTTTGATGGCCGCCTTGTCTGCAATGATCCAGGGCGCCAGTAAGGTTATGGTCGTCGATCGCCATCCCGACAGGCTTGCCCTGGCAGAAAAGATCGGTTGCATTCCCATCGACGACTCGAAAGCTTCCCCCGTGGAACAGGTGTTAGCGCAAACCCGCGGAGAGGGCGCCGACAGAGGTTGTGAATGCGTGGGCTATCAATGTCACGAGCCACACGGCCGCGAGATACCCAATCTCACGATGAATAATCTTGTGGGCTCCGTACGCTTCACCGGCGGAATCGGCGTCGTCGGCATTTTCCTGCCCAAAGACCCTGGCGGTGCCGACCAACTCGCCAAGCAAGGTGAGATTGCTTTTGACATGGGACTCTTTTGGTTCAAAGGGCAGTCGATTGGCACCGGGCAAGCCAACATCAAGCACTACAACCGGCACCTGCGCAATCTGATTCACGCCGGCCGCGCAAAACCGTCCTGGATCATTTCGCATCGATTGCCTCTCGAACAGGCGCCCAATGCCTACCAGCATTTTGACGCGCGCGACAATGGGTGGACGAAAGTTGTTCTAAAGCCAGCAGCCTGATCTTGTTGCCTTGGTTCTTGGTAAGTGGGGGGCGAATACCGCCCCCACCTCTTTGGGGGCAGCAATGGAACAACGTTATTTCGGATCCACTCAGCGTCAGGTTGCTGTGATTGGCCAAGGCACCTGGTACGACGAAAACGAAGACCCTGCTTCAGCCATCGCCGCTTTGCGCCTCGGCCTTGATCGGGGCATGAAGCACATTGATACCGCTGAGATGTACGGCTCCGGAGCCGCCGAAAAGCTGGTTGGCCAGGCGATTGCCGGGCGGCGCGACGAAGTGTTTCTGGTTTCAAAAGTTCTCCCCCAGAATGCTGGGCGGCGCACAACCATCAAGGCATGTGAGAAATCTCTGCTTCGCCTCAAGACCAACCGCTTGGATTGCTACCTTCTGCACTGGCGTGGGCGCTATCCGCTGGAGGAAACGGTCGCCGCCTTCGAGCAGCTGCATGACGAAGGAAAAATACTTTCCTGGGGTGTGAGCAATTTCGACGTCGACGATTTGGAAGAAATCTGGACCATCGCCGGCGAAGGTCTGCTCGCCTGTAACCAGGTCCTTTATCACCTCCAGGAGCGGGCCATTGAACATGCTGTCATTCCCTGGTGTCAGAAACACAAAGTGGCTGTGGTGGGATACAGTCCACTGGGTCATGGAGCATTCCCCGCGCCACACTCACCGGGCGAGCGAGTTTTGCGCGAAATAGCCGAACTGCAGCATGCCACCCCTCGCCAGGTGGCGCTTCAGTTTCTCGTGCGCTGCCCCGGACTCTTTACCATTCCCAAAGCTTCCACTCCCGAGCACGCCGCGGAAAATGCGGGTGCAGGAGATTTCCAGTTGTCTGCAGCAGACGTCGCCCGCATCGACAAGGCCTTCCCCCTGGGTCCGCGTCCTGCGAGGCTTCCGATGTTGTAGATCTTGTGAGGCAGATAAAATGAGCGCGTCCACCTCCTCAACATTCGTTACGGCTACGGCTTTTGGGCACCCACAGTTCGTCCACCAGTTACAGCCTGCGTGATTTTCTGTACCGCAGCAATGTTCCTTTCGAATGGATCGAGCTGACCTCTGATAAGCAGGCGCGGGAGTTGGCCCAGGTCAACGATCTCCACGACCGCCGCCTGCCGGTTTGCCTCTTTCCCGACGGCGCTAGGCTGGACAGTCCTACCATTCGCCAGATCGCGGAGAAGTTAGGTTGGTTCCAGAAGCCATCCAGCGCAGAATACGATCTGGCCATCCTGGGCGGGGGGCCCGCCGGGCTCAGCGCTGCAGTTTACGGGGCCTCCGAGGGCCTCAAAACCCTACTGATCGAGCGCTACGCAGTAGGCGGACAGGCGGGTACCAGTTCCAGGATTGAGAATTACCTTGGATTCCCGGATGGCATCAGCGGCTCTGACCTCGCGAAACGTGCCCGTGACCAAGCCAACCGCTTTGGAGCAGAAATCCTTCTCCTGCATGAGGGGGTGCGTGCCGAGCTCGTGCCCGGAAAGTCGATCGGCCACTTGGCGGATGGCACCAGCTTTGTGATGCACGCCGCGATCTGTGCCTCCGGTGTTGAGTACCGCCGCCTCAACCTCTGGAACGAAGAACGGCTGCGCGGCGCGGGCGTCTACTACGGCGCCAGCACCAGCGAAGCGGAGCTGTGCAGCAGCCAGGAGGTCTTCGTGGTCGGTGGCGGCAACTCCGCCGGACAGGCGGCCATACACTTCTCCCGCTATGCGCAAAGGGTCTACATCCTGATCCGTGGAGATGGCCTGAAGGAAACGCTCTCCCAGTATTTGATCGATCGCATATCGGCCTCGCCTAAGATCGAGGTAAGACCGCATACTGAAGTCCTTGAGCTGCATGGCGACAATCACTTGGAAGCCATTACTCTCATCGATAATTTGACCGGCCGGCAGGAAACGATCAGCGCGTGCTGGCTTTTCCTATGCCTCGGCGGTCTCCCCAACACGAACTGGGCTGCAGAAGCCGGCTTGGTGCGCGACGAACAATGTTATCTCGTTACCGGTCCGGATTTACGACAGTACAGTGGCTTTGACAGGACATGGCCGCTCGATCGCGAACCCTACTATCTGGAAACCAGCTTTCCGGGAATGTTCGCTGCCGGCGATGTTCGCCATGGGTCTGTCAAACGATGCGCCTCGGCTGTCGGAGAAGGCGCAATGGCTGTTACCTTTATTCACCGTTATTTATCCAGCCACTAAAAGGATGGAAACCATGCCAGCTTGTTCCCATTTGGACCAGATTCTACCCGTATCCCCTCGCACTCCCGAAGGCTGTGAAGAGTGCTTAAAGACTGGGAGTTACTGGGTTCACCTTCGCTTATGCCTGGAGTGCGGCCACGTAGGCTGTTGCGACCAGTCTCCCGGTAAACACGCCACCAAACATTTCCATCGCACCAGCCATCCCATCATGCGCTCCTTCGAGCCCGGTGAGAGTTGGGGCTGGTGCTATGTTGATGATGTCATACTGGATGACGTGGACCAATGGATCCCGCGTCACCGTGCGCGGGCAAGCCTATAAGTCGATGTGCAGGACGATCTTTCCGACACCGTGTCCTTCCTCGATCCTGTGGTGGGCTGCAGCCACGTCTTTAAATGAAAA
>CAWJPV010000013.1:0-290175 GCA_963844785.1 uncultured Acidobacteriaceae bacterium
ATACCACAGCGGAGATCGTGGTCGCCGACACCGGTCATGGCTTGAACGACGAGATGCGCGAGCGACTTTTCCTTCCCTATTTCTCTACCAAACAACGCGGCACCGGCTTGGGGCTGGCGATTGCCTCGAAAATCATCCAGGAACATAGTGGGGCCATTCGCGCGGAACAGAACAGCCCTACGGGAGCGCGATTCATCATCGAACTGCCGCTGGCCGACGCCAAGAGCACGCACGAAGCGGCTCTGGTAGGGGTTAACGGCAGGACGCCGGCATGAACCACATCCTGATCGTCGACGACGAAGCGGAGATCCGCGAATCCCTGGGCGAGATTCTCAAGGAAGATGGGTACGCCGTCACCAGCACGGCCAGCGCATCCGAGGCCATGGTGCTGCTGCGAGACGCGTCTTATGACGTGTTGCTGTTGGACATCTGGCTGCCCGACCGGGATGGGTTGGAAGTGCTGACGGAGATCCGATCGCTGGAGATCGAGAGCCTGCCCGAGGTGATCATCATCTCCGGTCACGGCACCATTGAAACCGCGGTCCGGGCTACCAAGCTGGGTGCGTTCGACTTTCTGGAGAAGCCGCTCTCCATCGATCGCACTCTAATTCTGCTCAAGAATGCAGTGGAAGCGAAGCGGCTGCGCAGCGAGAACAAGGAATTCAAGCGCCAGCTGCTGATGCGCGTGCCCATAACCGGGGAGAGCGTATCCATCAAGGCGCTGCGGCAGCAGATTAAGCTGATGGCGCCTACCAACGGACGGGTGCTTATCTATGGCGAATCCGGCTCCGGCAAGGAGTTGATCGCTCGCGCCATCCATAGCGAGAGCCTGCGCAGCGACCGGGTGTTTGTGGAGCTGAACTGTGCCGCTATTCCTGAGGATTACATCGAGAGCGAGATCTTTGGCTATCGCCACAGCGCCATTCCCAATGGGCCGGTCGAGAAGCGCGGCACCTTTGAACGCGCCGATAACGGCACCCTGTTTCTCGATGAAGTTGGGGACATGAGCCTCAAGATGCAGGCCAAGGTTTTGCGCGCGCTCGACGAGCAGCGCTTCACCCCGGTGGGCGCCACGCAGGCTATCCAGGTCGATGTCCGGGTGATTGCGGCCACCAACAAGGACCTTGAAGAGGAGATCGCCAAGGGAAACTTTCGCGAAGATTTTTTCTACCGCTTGAATGTCATTCCCTTTTATGTGCCGCCTTTGCGCGACAGGAAAGAGGATATCCCGCTACTGGTGCGCGAATTTTTGCTGGAGTTTGGCCGCCAGTATGGCCGTCCGCGGATTGAGATGAGCGATGAGGCGGTTGCGGTGCTGAAGCAATACCACTGGCCGGGCAATGTGCGCGAACTGAGAAACGTGATCGAGCGGGTGATGATCCTCAACCCACATACGGTACACATCGAACGCAAGCACCTGCCCATGTTGGTCTTCCGCGGGAATAGCCGCAAGGGAGAGGAATTCAGCACCCTGCACCAGGCTCGGGAAGCGTACGAACGGGATTACATCCTAAAAAAGATTGACGAATGCCATGGGAATGTAAGCCGTGCGGCGGAAGCGTTGGGATTGGAACGCAGTCACCTGTACCGCAAGATGAAGAGCTTGGGCATTAGCGTCCGCGAGTAACCGTTTGGATTTTTCCGTGCCGATAGACGACGGGTGGTGGTCTAGACAAAGTTAAGGCAGCGGTGGGGCTTCGCCCTTCTTTTTCGGCCCAGGTGCGCTGGTGCGACCCTGGGGCACCCGTCGAGTTTTAACGGGCTTTGTCGCTGTGTCAGGCTTGACTTGCGCCAGGTCTTCGAGTTGTTTGCGCCAATCCAGTGAGTCGACAAAGTACCTTGATTCCCGCCAGTTCTCTTCGACGATCACGTGCAACTCAAGATAGACCCTCGTGCCTAGCAGCGACTCGATCTCTTTGCGCGCAGCGGCGCCTATGCTCTTGAGCTTGGTGCCGCCTTTGCCGATCAGGATCGCCTTCTGCCCCGCGCGCTCGCAATAGATCACCGCCGAGATGCGTGTCAGTGGCAACTTTGGGCCGGTGGCTGGCCCAGGCTCTTCAAAGCGCTCTACCACCACAGCAGAGGCGTAGGGGACTTCCTCCCCGGTCTCCAACAGTATGCGCTCGCGGATGAGTTCAGCGACCAGGAAGCGCTCGGGCTGATCGGTGAATTGATCTTTGGGGAAATATCGTTGGCCCGTAGGCAGATACTCGACCAGCTTGGTCAGCAAGACGTCCAGGCCGTCTTTTTTGCGCGCGGAAATGGGGATCACTTCCGCGAACGGATGCAAAGCGCTCAATCGCTCGATGAGCGGCAGAAGCTTAGACCGCAGCACCAGATCGATCTTGTTGATCACCAGGAAGACCGGGCAGTCAAGCTTCTGGATAAGCTGCATTACGAATGCGTCTTCACTGCTCTCGCGTTCCGCGCGGCGCGATTGGCTCTTCCCTGCTTCGGGAGCGTCGCTGTGGCGAGATGCATCAACCATCAGGATGACGATGTCCCGGCTTTCCAGGGCCTCGTACACTTCCTGCATCATGCGCCGATCGAGTTGAGAGCCGGGCCGGTGGACCCCAGGAGTGTCGACAAACACAATCTGTGCGGCACTTTTACCCTTGCGCGCGGGCACTTCTACGATGCCCTGAATTCGGTTCCGTGTAGTCTGCGGCTTGTTGCTGACAATCGCGATTTTCTCGCCGATAAGCGCATTCAACAACGTCGACTTGCCAGCATTGGGACGACCGAGAATGGAAACGAAACCAGAGCGCACACCTTAGTGTAGCCCCCGGCTCTAACGGTTATCGCTCTCAATGGCGGATACACGAACCCGTTCCACCCGGCGATCGGTCGACGCCACCACTTCAAACCGTAATGAGTCGGCGACGATCACCTCGCCCGGCAGCGGGATCCGTCCGGCTATCTCGCTCACCAAGCCTGCAACCGTCGCGGCCTGATATTCCTGCGCAACCTGGTAGCCGCCACTGAGCAGGTCTTCCAGCCGGGCTACCTCCAGGTTTCCGGGGACCAGCCAGGTTCCACCCGCCTCGTGCAACGGCGCATCCTGCTCACTGTCGTATTCGTGCTCATCGCTGATGCGCCCAACGATCTCCTCCAGCAGATCTTCGATGGTCACCAGGCCGGCCACGCCGCCATACTCATCGATCACCACGCGCATGTGCTGTTTCTCGCGCTGCATCTCACGCAGAAGTTCATTCACCCGCTTGGTTTCCGGGACCAGGGCGGCGGGCCGCTGGATGCTGGCCACCGTCTGCGTGCTGGCGGCAGCGTCGGCTATATGGAGCAGATCGTGGGCGAAGGCAATCCCGGTGATGTGATCGAGCGAGCCGCGAAATACCGGTACCCGAGAATAGGGATGCTCCTGCAATCCGGAGATAAAGTCTTCCAGTGTCATGTCGGCGGGAACAGCAAAGACATGGGGGCGCGGAGTCATCACTTCCCGCACCACCTTGTCGCCAAACTCGACCGCGGAACGGACCAGGTCGCGGTCGCCCTCCTCGATGATTCCCTCCTCCTCTCCGGCTTCGATCAGGGCCTCCACTGCCGCCTCGCTGGGATCCTCCTCGGGGTTGCCGGGAAGCGGCTCCGCCAGCGCTGCAACGGAAAGCAGAAATGCCAGCAACAGGGTAACCGGCAGGATTATGTATAGGAGCACACGGATCGCCGGCGTCAGGCGCACGATCCAAAGCCCGGTGGTGCGGGTGAAGAAGACAAAGGGCAGGAATTGATTGAAGATCACAATGACCAGGACGGCGCCGAGCACCGCCTGGGCCGCCTCAGCCAGGCTGGGACGAGTGCCGGGCGGGTTCCCGGCAAAGAGCAACACACCAAAGAAGAGAGCGAGCGAGGCCAGGCAGAATTGGCTCAGTACGGCTGAGGAAAGAGCGATCCGCTCACGGCTGAGACCCAGCCGGGGCTCAACCTTCAGCTCCCAGACATCGATGTTTTCCTGGAATTCGCCAGAAAGGAACTTGCCCATCTCAGCGTACAGGCGAGCGATATACGACGAGATGGTCAGGATGACGAGCAGAATGGCGATCGCCAGGGTGGAAATGAGGCTCATAGCTTGCCGCCTCTTGGCCCACGCCGGGCTAAAGTGCGTTCGACCAGTCCGGAGGGTAACGCGAACTGCTTGCGCAACAGGGTTTCGCGGCGACGCATCTGCCCTCGATCGCGCTCATGATCATAACCAGCCAAATGCAAGAGTCCGTGCAGGATCAATACCTTAACTTCCATTTGTAATGTATGCCCATGGTCGGCCGCCTGGATGGCGGCGGTCTCCAGAGAGATGGCCAAGTCGCCACCCTGGCTGCCGTTCGCGGCCTCTAGTAATGCCGGGAACGAGAGCACATCGGTAGGCTTGTCCAGGCCCCGAAACTGAAGATTCATCGCGCGTAGTTGTTCATCTCCGGTCAGAAGGACGGAGACTTCCCCGGCCAGACCAAGCGCTGCCGTAGCCTCGGCCAGAAACCGGTTCAGGTCACGCTTACCAAGCGCAGAGGCTGCCGGCAACGTCTTCCGTGGGGCAGCTTCGATAACGATCATCTTGCCATGAGACTACGTGGCGGCCAGACTTTGAGGAGAAATATCGGCATGCAGCCAGCTATTTTTCCGCAAAGTCCGGAAGCCTACTGCGGTTTGGGCGCCGATTTGGCTGGCGCTCCCTCTCGCAGGTTGAGCGGCAGTTCCCTTTGTGCCCGGCCAAAACTGTCGTAGGCCCGGATGACCCGTTGAACGAGGTGATGACGAACCACGTCGCCATCTTCAAAATGGCAGAAACGGATGCCATCCACACCGCGGAGAATCTCGATCGCCTCCACCAGCCCGCTCTTCTTGGGATTAGGCAAATCGATCTGGGTTACATCGCCGGTGATGACGGCTTTGGAGTTGCTGCCCAGACGGGTGAGGAACATCTTCATCTGTTCGCTTGTCGTGTTCTGCGCCTCGTCCATGATGATGAAAGCATCGTTGAGCGTTCGCCCGCGCATAAACGCCAGCGGAGCCACTTCGATCACGTTGCGCTCCAGCATCTTATCGACGCGGTCCTGCTCCAGCAGATCATAGAGCGCGTCATAGAGCGGACGGAGATAGGGATCTACTTTTTCCTGCAGCGTTCCGGGCAGAAAGCCCAGGCGTTCGCCGGCTTCGACCGCGGGTCTCACCAGGATGATGCGGCTAACCTTCTTGGCCAGCAACGCGGAAGCTGCCATGGCGACCGCCAGGTAGGTCTTGCCGGTGCCCGCCGGGCCCACGCCAAAGACCATATCGCATTCCTCGATGGCTTCGAAGTAGCGCCTCTGGTTGATGGAACGGGGCTGCACCATGCGCTTGATACCGGCGGAGCGCTGCTTGCCGCTCTCCACCAACCCGCGCAGGGTCACCGCCGGGTCGGCAGTCACCAACTTGAGCATGCCGTGCAATTCGCCATTGCACAGCAGCGTACCGTTGCGTCGCAAATGCTCATAGTCGGCAAAAACCCTTTCAAAACGGGCGATTGCCTCCGGAGAGCCCTCCACGTGCAGAGCATCGGAACGCAAATCGATGCGGACGTGCAGGTTTTGCTCGAGTAGCCTCAGATTCTCATCGCGAGTCCCAAAGAGGGGCTCCAGGTTGGGCGTGATTTCAAGCGCTTTTTTCATCAAGCGGAGAAATGACCTCCTATCAGATCCCTAAGGACTGACATGATTGTTGGGGTGGTTGGAGAGCACAATCGGTGGAATGGCACAGGAAACTGCGCGTGCATCGGATGTTTAGCCGGGTTGGCGATAATCACCAGATATTTCCCGTGGATGGGCACAGAGTAGCGTTTGCCGGTCATGGCGTCAACGCCTAATCCGTGAATTCTTTCCGTTTGATGCACCGGGGTGCCGCCGGGACGCCTTCTCCCGGGACAAGAGATTGGGCATTCCATTGGGCATTCGATTGACCGGGGGCGTCAAAGCCCGTAAAATTAGGGTTTGCAGGCGCCTTGACGCATCTTTGCCGCCTGCTCCCAGTTTCAAGAAAGTTAAGGGTTTACCATGGCAAATCATGTGTCGGCGCTGAAGCGCGCCCGTCAGACAGTCAAGCGCACTGCAGTTAACCGCGCCAATAAGAGTCACGTTCGCAGGTCACTTCGCGCCCTCCGCGAGGCCATTACCAAAGGGGATTCCCCGGCGATTACCGAGCAGTATGGCAAGACCGTTTCTGCACTCGACAAGAGCGTGCAAAAAGGCGTGCTGCACAAGAATACCGCCTCCCGCTACAAAGCCCGCTTGCATGCGCGGGTCAAGGCGCTTACCCACAAGGCTGCCTAAGAGGGCTCAGTTTTTCTGCGGCGGCGCCGCCGCAGTTTGGGTTTTTTCTGCCGCAGGCGAAGGCACATTGTAGATCTCGATCGCGCCGTCGTGCAGCACCGCCAGGCGCTCGCCATCCTCGGAGAGCGCGAAGTTCTGGCCCGCAGTCAGGATGGGCGAGGCATTGGTCGACATCAGCAGAGTGCCGGTTGCCGAATCGAAGACCTGTACTACCTGCTCGCGCACATCCTCGTCCTCAAGTGAGTCCACCATGTCGATGGTGTGGGCGACGTGCAGCAACCCTAAGGCAAAGCGATCTCCTTTTCGCGAATAAGCGTAGGTAGGCCACACCAAATGGCCGTCGCGATGGCCGTTCCAAAGTTTTTTTCCATCCGTTGTCCACGCATCGAGAAGAACATCCGGCGACTTGGGGCCGCAACTCTCGATAACCAGGGCCTTCTGGTTGAGGAAATTTTCGTGGGGCGTGCAGGTGGATGCCACCCTGCCCAATACCGACGACTCGCCCTCAAAGGGAACGAAGCGGATCAGGAACTGATCTTGGCCCTTATCTCTGGCTACGCCCACGTATCCGGTGGAGCTGATGGGGACGTGGGTCGGCGACTCCGTACGCAACGCAGCCAGCACCTTTCCTGAAGCCATATTCACCACGGTAATCTGGGTGTCCTCAGCCGGAGGCGGCTCCCCGTATTCTTGCGCCTGGGCCTCCAGCTTGTTGTGTTCCTCAGCAGTGTGGCGTTCGTATTGGTGCTCGATCACCAGGATGCGGCCATCCGGCGAGACTTCCGTTGAAAGTATTTGCGAGGGGACGTCGAGGTAGGGATGCAGCTTTAACGATGCATCGGTGAGCGAATACGAATTCTTCTGGCGCAACAGAAACTTGCCCCCGCCGAGTGGCCACAGATATCTCCAGCGATCATGCATCCGCCATTCCGACGAGGCCACGACGGCTCCACCGGGCAGGCTGAGGGTCACGGCCTGAATTGTCTGGTCGTCGTCGAACCGGTCCGGATTTTTCTCGCGCCGCATCAGCCGCGGCTGATGGAAGGTGAACAACAGGTGATCGTCATCAACAAAGTCCAATGAGCTGAACGCTCTTCCCGACAGCATGTAGAGCGGGCCGGGTGGACGATAGCCCAGCGGCCCAACGGGGATGCGGTCCTCAGGTCCGGCGGCGGGGGGTGGGTCCTTGCGATGGGATGACCCCACAACCGTCCACGGCGCCCAACCCAGCCACAGGACCAGCACGATCGTGGCGGCCGGAAAATGATGCTTCGACTTCATCTGGCTGTCCCTGAGGCCTATCCGTGCGGCAATGATCGAGTGGGCGGCCGTAAGGCGGCGATCGTTGCACGCTTCCCTGAGTGTAGAGGATTTCGACGAAGCTGTTTCGGAAGTTCTGGATAAGTCTGCGGAGAGTTCCACCGTGCGGAAAAGTGTTCGCGGGGCAGCCAGGAGAAGGAGCTTCTCAGTGGGATCAGGTTGCGTTCCGATCGGTCAAGATACCTCGGAGTTCGCGGCATTGATCAGGGCGTGAAGATACCCATAGCCGAAAGCAAAGGCCTGAAGTTTTTTGGGGTCCCCAGGGCTCGATGG
This sequence comes from uncultured Acidobacteriaceae bacterium, assembly GCA_963844785.1. Lineage (GTDB taxonomy): Bacteria > Acidobacteriota > Terriglobia > Terriglobales > Acidobacteriaceae > PALSA-350. The sequence continues at coordinate 7,908 of CAWJPV010000013.1, forward strand.
CATGTGATCCGGCAGGATTCCACCGGAAAATCCGGTGTCTCGGAGAATCCGAACAATGCGGAAGAGGTCCAGCACGCCCTCATCCGGATAGACTTCGGCGAAATGGTTCAATCCCCCCTGGAGAGCGCGCATGTGGATCTGGTGGATCTTTCCCCGCTCCGCTAAGTACTCGACCAGTGGAGGAATTTGCTTGTTGGCGTCTGTAGACCCTTCGGCCAGCACCCCGAGATCCATCTGAAAGCCGTTGTAAGGACTATCTACGATCTTTTCGTAGCGTATATAGGCCGCAAAGATGGATGGTGAATCGAAATTCTCTACGCCCTCATAGCCAAAAGGGAGACCTGGAGGGTCGTAGAGGTGGTTGGCCATTTTGACGTTGTATTCCTTGCAAGCCGGGATCACGCGTTCGAGGAAGGTGGTAATGCGCTCCCAATACTCCTGGGAACTTACCCGTCCGGCGATTTCCACCGGCAATGTTTTCCAGTCGGTTGGCAGCGTGAAAGTCTGGTAAGTCGAGTCTCCGCGTCCTGGCTCGGTCCCGTTGCGTTGAATGGGGATCATCGTCCAGTGCTGGCTGATGAGCCCGACGCCAACCAGCGAAGTCTTGCGGATGTTCTCGATCGTCTGGTCGAGCTTGCGATCGCGTTCCGGACCGGGCTTCATCACAATGTAGCCGGAGTCCGTGCGAAAGCCTTCGAGGGTCATGCCGGCCTTATCGCAGTCATCCCGCATACGCTTCAGCTTGTCGAGATCGAAAGCCCCGCCCGACGGACCGTCCGCGGGGATAAAGTCTCCTCCCTTGGCTGGCGGAGAGCCACCGAGTGGGCGCACTCCATCGATCACCGCAGTGTCGGGATCTGGACTGATATGCTTTACGCCGCAACGCAGGTTGTACTCGAGATTCTCTCGCGACGTGACGCCATCGCCCTCAATGACGTGATAGTCCGCGCCGACGTGCATCAGCGTGTTTTTTCTCGCCAGACGTGGCTTGCCGGTCTGGGCGGAAGCGAGGTTCGCTATCCCCGACGCTTCCAGGCCGGCGCCGACCGCGCCGCCCAAAAGCGTTTTGCCAAAATCCCTTCGTCTCATACTGTGCCCTTTCACAGCCCGTGGTCCCTCCCAATAGGAGAGCTTCTGGCCAAACTGAACCCGATTAAAGAGGTTGACTCTACGAATTCTGCTGTTGCAGGGTTAACGCCGCTTGCAGCATTGCGCGCGCGTACGCCAGGTTATAGAGATATGAAACAAAATCACCACCCAGCCGATCATCAATATCATTCCTTCGTGGGTGCTCGGGAAAGATAGCGTACTTATATTTCCTGCGCACAAGTTCCTGCATCACAGCGAACATGTTGACTGTGCCATTGTCAGGAAACACTTCCACATACTTGGTAGAAGGCGTGTCTACGATGTCATTGCGATAATGAACGTGGTTGATACGATCCCGGTCTGCGAGATACTTCAAGACCTCCAGCGGATCCTCACCCAGTTCATTGGAAACACCGCACTCGTAGGTCATGCCGTTGTATGGGCTGTCGACTATGTTGACCAGCCGTTTCCAGCCGCTGAAGCTGTTCATGATCTGCTGTGACCCGCGGCTCACAGGCGCCGGGGGATCGTTGGGATGCAGCGCCATCCTGACGTTTGCCTTCTCTGCTACCGGAATCACCGCTTGCAGGAAGTAGGTGATATTGCTCCACAACTCTTCACTGGTATGAGGGCCCTCATTAGCCAGGGGAGGCAATTCTTTGGGAGCCAACCCTGCTTCCTCGGGGGAACGCGTATTGGGGTAGGTCCATTGATCCTCCGCAGCATTTTCCATCTTGCGGTTGTAGTCATAACCCAGATAGCCTGAGCCGCCGCGGCCGGGAACATTGTAATAACCTTCCGTAAGGCGATGCCCATAGAAGTTGTATTCGACGATCGGCAGTCCCGCGGCGCCCGCGGCACGCAAAGAGTCTTGAACTTTCTGAATCTCGTTATCCCGGCCTTCACGCCCGTAGATGATAGTAGTAAGCGGCGGAAGCATCATGTTGATCACGGTCAGGCCTTCCGCCTGGAAGCGGTCCATGATCTCGCGTAGCCCGCTTACCGGCCAAGGTAACGGCGGTCCGCCCATCAACACGTAGTCGTCACCAAACTGCTTGTGCATGCGCATTCGGGCCTGGCTGGCATTACTGGGACAATTCAGCGCCAGCTTCGGCGTGTCCGGTCCTTCGAGAACCGGCCACTTTACTTTCTTCGTGCCGTTTCTTGCCGGCTTAGTCTCTGCCCCTGGGCTTACTTCGCTCATAGAGAGAGCGGCAGCTAATGAGGCGCTCCGCTTGAGAAAATGTCTCCGACTATTCATAACTTGCCTGCAAGGTAGAGAAGATTACTTCACAGATCCATAGCATATTGCGCGGCCGTCGAACCTGTGGCGCGGGGGCGCGGTTCGCTGGCCAGCTCCATCACCAGGCGCTCCAATACCAGGCGCTTGTCCGGCGGGGAGGAGCGTAGTTCGAGATCGGCATGGGCAATCAGGCGCAGCATTTGTGTGAGCTCCCGGCGCGATTTGTAGCGGCGGGCCTGGCGAATGAGGTCCTCGGCGGCAAAGGGAGGCATGCGGAAACCCTGCCAAAGCGCCTGCCAGATAGCGCGCGAATCACGCACGTTTTTCTCCAGGATGACGACCATCTGGCGAAAGGTCCGCGCCAGCATGTAGAGGTGCCCAATGGCCGAGTCCTCACCGCCGTCGGAGGCATTCAGCAGGCCATGCAGCAGGGCAAGGGCCCTTGGTTTGTCCCGCGCGGTGATGGCATCCGTCAGCTCGTAGAGTGAGCGCTGCTTGGCCGCCAGGACCATGGTTTCGACGTCACCCAGCGTGATGCGCCGCCGGTCAAAGGCATACAGCAGAAGCTTCTCCAGCTCACTGGAAATGAGCATCATATCGGCGCCCAGGGCATCGGCGAGCTCGCGGGCCGCATCGGCATCAAACTTCATCCCACGGCTATCGGCGGTTGCGATCAGCCAGCGCACGGCGTCTGCTTCGTCCACCCGGGCCAGCTCCACCAAGCCGCAATCATCGCCCAGGGTTTCCCGGATTCGTTCATAGCGCTCCTTGTCTTGCATGTCCATTCGTCTCAGGTCGGCGGGGAGGCGCAGGTGATCGGCGACGAAGATGAGCACCGCCTGGGGATTGGGGGAACGGAAGTAGTCTTTGAGGGCCGCGAACTCCTCTTTTTTCGCGCCACGCGTATAGAGGGTTTTCAGGTTTCTGACGAAGATGACCTGGAAGGGAGCCATCAGAGAAGGCGTTCGGGCGAGGTCGAGTACATGGAAAATACTGGTCTCGGCCAGATCGAGATCGCTGAGCGAGAACTCGCGAAGTGTGGGGTCTATGAGCGAGTCCACGACAGCGCGGCGGCAGCGCTCGTAGAGAAAGACTTCATCGCCGGCGAAAACGTATCCCGCGCGCAAGGGAGCTCTTGATGCGGCTGCGGCGTTTATCTCGGCTACGAAGCGATCGGAAGAGGAGAAACTGCGGAGCTTGCTGGCGTCATCCGTGGGCATTTAGAAGGATTCCAGAATATCGCTCACCAGAGCTTGGGCAAAGTCCCGCGAGAGGCGTTGGACGGCGGGAGTATCTTCTTCGATAAAGCTGGTCACATCGGCGGTGGTTTCGAACTGCTCATGAAACACATAGTTGGTGTGCTGGTAGAGAACACGATGGTCGCGGTCGGTCACCAGTACATTGACGTTGATGGTTACCAGGAAGCTGGAGGTGACGCTGGTGGTTTGCCCGGTCACAGTAGTGGTCTCGGTGCGGTAGGTCAAGGGCTGCACCGATTCGGAGATGATGGTCCCATCCACGGTGGCGTCGGCTCCATCGCCTGCTTCGGGCGTGATGGTAAGACGGGTGCGATCGGAAAACTCACGGATGACCGCCTGTGTCATAGCAATTTCCGTGTGATAAGACTGCGTCTTGTTCTTAAAGACGGGGACAGCTAGGGTATGGACCGTGTCCGGCAGATGAGCGGCAGATCCGAGCGTGTGGTATCCGCAACCGGAGACGCCAGGCAAAGCAAGAGCCGCCAACAAGACAAAGAAACCGCGCATGCTGTGTGTATTGTCGCATCCGGCGAGGGGACCCTTCTCTTCGCAGGGGCAGTATGGTAGCCCGAACCCCTTAGGAACAGGACGGGTGCCCCTCGATAAGGAAAAAGGCTTTGTCAAGGGCGAAGATATCCTGAGCGGTGCGGAGCACCGCTTTGTTTGGCCAGCAGAGAGAGTGGGACCGAGACTCTGGGACATCACCGCTGAATCATTTTTCTGGTGGATCGCTCCACCGAACCATCGATACGACCGAAACTACGATCATGATTCTTCTATTCGGACATCCAGCCGCCGAGTCTGTGCGGAAGTGGGAAACACCGGAGGTGTTTTCCAAGGCGCTTGCGCCGTCTTCTGCATAGACCGGTCTGGATGCGAGAGCACCCAATCAAAGTTACGGGCTAAACATCTCCCAGGGGCACCCGCGGGTGGCTCTCGATATGAGCGATCTCTGGATAGCTGACATGGCTACGTAGCATCCAGTAGAGTCGCACAGCCAGTTTGCGTGCCGCCGCCACCTTGGCTACTCCCTTAGGGCGACGACGGCAACGGTGTTGATACTCCTTGCGAAAACCTTCATCCTTGCGCACTGTGGTCTGCGCCGCTTCCACCAGCAGCTTGCGTAGAAAGCGGTTGCCTTGCTTGGTAATGGCTCCCAGCCAGCGCTTGCTGCCCGAGCTGTGTTCGCTGGGAACCAGGCCCAGATAGCTGGTGAGTTGCTTGCTACCGGCAAAGCGCGCCACATCCCCGATCGTGAGCACAAAAGCCAGCGCCGTCACTGGGCCCACTCCAGGCTGGGTCATCAGCAATTGGGCCTGGGGATGTTGCTCGGCGGCCTGCTTCACTGCCTGATCCAATGGCTCGATCTGGCCGTTCAACTGCTTGAGCAGCTGCAACAAATCTTCCCGTCGCGTCGCAGCCCAGCCCGGCATCGCCAGCTGTTGGAACTGCTCCATCCCCTGGCGCGTCCACAGCCGGCTCTTCTTCTGCATCCCCCGGTTCATCGCCAGATGCTGCAAGCTGTTCTTCACCTTGGTTCGGATCTCGACCAGCTTGTCCCGGTGACGTAACAACTGCCGCTGGTCCCGCATCGCCGCGCTCGGCGTCCACAACTGTGGAAACCGTTTCTCTAGCAGCAGCTTCAAGATATGACCCGCGTCCCGCTTGTCCGTACTCTGCTTGCGCACATAGCTGGCGCGGATCTTGGCTGCATCCCCTACCCGTACCTCATGGCCCAACCGCTGCGCCAGATCGAGGAACCACTGGCTGTTTCCAGTCGCCTCGATCCCGATCAACGCCGGCTCCCCCAACTCCCCGTAGAACCGCTCTGCCTGACCGTCGGCGTGGCTCAACTTCCGCTCTTGGAACTCTCCCGTCTCCAAGTCGCAAATCGCTATCTGTTGAAAGCTAGGGTGAAAATCACATCCTATAATCTTCATAAGGCTTCTCCTGATCCCAGAGTCTCTCGGTCCCACCCTCAAGACTCTCTCTAGGATCGCTGAAGCCTTCTTCCTTATCCAATCAAGGTTCGCCAAAGCGTACTCCGGATTTCCTGTCGAGCTTGCTGGCGTTGGCGCGCTTCATGCGGCTTTCCTTGAAGAAAGCCGCACACGCGGGTGTTGGTGGCGCCCCGTGCAGGAAATCCGGATACCTGGGCCGAACCTGATATTTTTCGATTGGTTTCAGTTGGAGGCTCAGCAGCTCCCAATGGATTCAGCTTGACGGACAGTTTAAAGCGATCGTGGGGGCCACGCCCCATCGTTTTCGGTCCAGGTACGCTTTGGCGAACCTTGATTGGATAAGGAAGAAGGCTTCAGCGATCCTAGAGAGAGTCTTGAGGGTGGGACCGAGAGACTCTGGGATCAGGAGAAGCCTTATGAAGATTATAGGATGTGATTTTCACCCTAGCTTTCAACAGATAGCGATTTGCGACTTGGAGACGGGAGAGTTCCAAGAGCGGAAGTTGAGCCACGCCGACGGTCAGGCAGAGCGGTTCTACGGGGAGTTGGGGGAGCCGGCGTTGATCGGGATCGAGGCGACTGGAAACAGCCAGTGGTTCCTCGATCTGGCGCAGCGGTTGGGCCATGAGGTACGGGTAGGGGATGCAGCCAAGATCCGCGCCAGCTATGTGCGCAAGCAGAGTACGGACAAGCGGGACGCGGGTCATATCTTGAAGCTGCTGCTAGAGAAACGGTTTCCACAGTTGTGGACGCCGAGCGCGGCGATGCGGGACCAGCGGCAGTTGTTACGTCACCGGGACAAGCTGGTCGAGATCCGAACCAAGGTGAAGAACAGCTTGCAGCCTCTGGCGATGAACCGGGGGATGCAGAAGAAGAGCCGGCTGTGGACGCGCCAGGGGATGGAGCAGTTCCAACAGCTGGCGATGCCGGGCTGGGCTGCGACGCGACGGGAAGATTTGTTGCAGCTGCTCAAGCAGTTGAACGGCCAGATCGAGCCATTGGATCAGGCAGTGAAGCAGGCCGCCGAGCAACATCCCCAGGCCCAATTGCTGATGACCCAGCCTGGAGTGGGCCCAGTGACGGCGCTGGCTTTTGTGCTCACGATCGGGGATGTGGCGCGCTTTGCCGGTAGCAAGCAGCTCACCAGCTATCTGGGCCTGGTTCCCAGCGAACACAGCTCGGGCAGCAAGCGCTGGCTGGGAGCCATTACCAAGCAAGGCAACCGCTTTCTACGCAAGCTGCTGGTGGAAGCGGCGCAGACCACAGTGCGCAAGGATGAAGGTTTTCGCAAGGAGTATCAACACCGTTGCCGTCGTCGCCCTAAGGGAGTAGCCAAGGTGGCGGCGGCACGCAAACTGGCTGTGCGACTCTACTGGATGCTACGTAGCCATGTCAGCTATCCAGAGATCGCTCATATCGAGAGCCACCCGCGGGTGCCCCTGGGAGATGTTTAGCCCGTAACTTTGATTGGGTGCTCTCGCATCCAGACCGGTCTATGCAGAAGACGGCGCAAGCGCCTTGGAAAACACCTCCGGTGTTTCCCACTTCCGCACAGACTCGGCGGCTGGATGTCCGAATAGAAGAATCATGATCGTAGTTTCGGTCGTATCGATGGTTCGGTGGAGCGATCCACCAGAAAAATGATTCAGCGGTGATGTCCCAGAGTCTCGGTCCCACTCTCTCTGCTGGCCAAACAAAGCGGTGCTCCGCACCGCTCAGGATATCTTCGCCCTTGACAAAGCCTTTTTCCTTATCGAGGGGCACCCGTCCAGCTCCTAATGGGTTCTGTTAGGAGACTGACTCCGCCCTCCGCAACCTGTAAAGTCGGGAGAAAAACGAAGGCCCCATTTCCGAAGAAATGGGGCCTTTCGTTTTTAAACGTTGACTGCGCTAGGCGGGTGAGGGCTGGCTTTCTCCGCCGAAACCGGGTGCGCGGCCAGGCTCCGGCTTGATCACATGCTGCACGTCGCCGGTGGAATTGCCCGGCGGCGGTCCGAGTGGCGGCAGCGGAGGCAGTTCCTTGCCTTCGATGATCATGCGAATGTCATTCGCATCCAGGGTTTCGCGATCCAACAGGGCTTGCGCCATGCGGTGCATCGTGTCCTTATGGTCGCCAAGGATGGAATAAGCGGACTTGTAGGCCTCGTCCACCAAACTCCGCACCTCGGCATCGATCTGTCGCGCCGTCTCCTCGGAGAAGTCGCGGTGCTGGGCAATCTCGCGGCCCAGGAAGATCTGCTCTTCCTTCTTGCCGAAAGTCAACGGCCCCATGCGGCTCATGCCGTACTCGCAAACCATCTTGCGCGCCAGATCCGTCGCCCGCTCGATGTCATTTCCGGCGCCGGTGGTCTTGCGATTCATAAAGATCTCCTCGGCACAACGGCCACCCATCAGGATGGCGAGCTGGGTTTCGAGGTAATCCTTGGTGACGGTGTGCTTGTCTTCTTCGGGCAACTGCATGGTCACGCCCAGAGCCATGCCGCGCGGAATGATGGTGACCTTGTGCAGCGGGTCAGCATGATCACGCATGGCTGCCACCAGAACGTGGCCCGCTTCGTGGTAAGCCGTGTCGCGCTTGTCATCCTCGGAAAGGAGCATGGACTTGCGCTCGGCGCCCATCATGACCTTGTCTTTTGCCAGTTCAAAATCAAACTGGTGTACCGCCTTGCGATTGGCGCGGGCAGCATTTAGCGCCGCCTCATTCACCATGTTTGCTAAATCGGCGCCGGAGAAGCCGGGAGTGCCGCGAGCCAGGATGCGAAGATCGACATCTTCCGCCAAAGGAACTTTCTTGGCGTGGACGCGGAGCACTTCCTCGCGGCCGCGTACGTCCGGCCTGCCCACCACGACGCGGCGATCAAAACGGCCGGGACGCAGTAGCGCGGGATCGAGCACATCGGGGCGGTTGGTCGCGGCGATCAAAATGACACCGTCATTGGACTCAAAGCCGTCCATCTCAACCAACAACTGATTCAGTGTCTGCTCGCGCTCATCGTGTCCGCCGCCGAGACCAGCTCCGCGGTGACGTCCGACAGCGTCGATTTCGTCGATGAAGATGATGCAGGGCGCATTCTTCTTGCCCTGCTCAAAAAGGTCGCGCACACGGCTTGCGCCGACGCCGACAAACATCTCCACAAAGTCGGAACCAGAGATGGAGAAGAAGGGCACGTTGGCCTCGCCGGCAACAGCCCGGGCCAGCAACGTCTTACCGGTGCCTGGAGGTCCTACCAGGAGCACGCCCTTGGGGATGCGACCGCCCAACTTCTGGAACTTCTGGGCTTCGCGCAAAAACTCGATAATCTCCTTCAGCTCTTCCTTGGCCTCGTCGACGCCAGCCACGTCTTTGAAGGTGATCTTCTTTTGCTGCATGGAGAGCAGACGCGCACGGCTCTTGCCAAACGACAAGGCCTTATTACCACCGCTCTGCATCTGCCGCAGCATGAAGAACCATAGGGCTGCGATCACAATGATGGGAGCGAAGTTGAGCAGAATCGGGAGCCAGGAATTGCCCTGCGTGTCCTTGACCGTAATGCTGACATGGTTGTCTTGAAGGATCTTGAACATGTCAGGGTAGTTGGCGGGGACAGTGGTGTGAAAGGCTTCTCTGTCGCTGGCATAGTGGCCGTGGACTTCACTGTTAATCACGGTTACATCACTAATTTTGCCCGACTGGCCGTCCTGCATGAATTGAGAGAAGGAGATCTCCCGGTCATGACTCATGCCCGTGCTTTTTTGGACGATCTGCCAAAGCAGGACCAGGCAAGCCAGGATAAATACCCAGAAAATAATTGTCTTGACCGTCGAATTCACTAAAAACCCTCTTTCTACTGCGCCTCAATCAAGAGAAGGGACCATTCGGGGCGGAGCCAAATCGCTACACCAGGAACGTTCTTGCAGCCTTTGACATCTATTAGACGACGGTAACCTGCCGCGGATTCGAAGACTGGTGGATTTCCGATACGGCACTAACCGTCCGCGCCCCACCCTTACCCTTTGCGCCAAATTTATTCTACTCCGCGAAGGCAGGAAACGTCTCCGAAAGCAAATGAAAGCGTGTCCGAAGTTATACGTTGAGGGTACTTGCCCTCCAGTTACTTCGACTTTCCGGTCTTTATGCCAGGAATTGGGCAGTGAAGATAAATTCGGGGGCCTCCACCTCGACCCCGCGCATCCAGACAATTCTTCCTTCCCACTCCACCACCGGCCAGTTTTTTCGCGCTTCGCCAAGCACGTGGAGCCGGTCGAGCACTTCTGCAACTTTCCTGGGACGCCGGCTGTGTGCCAGTGTTACCCGGTCGCCGGCTTTCCAGGGCCGCAAGACGGCGGACGAGATGGATAAGCCATCCTGCGTGCGCTCGCCGTGCAAACACAAGCCGTACTCGGGGGCGCGAATCTCGCCCGGAACGGGAAACGGATAGATTGGCCCGGGAATCGGGGGAGCCGAACTCCGGGTCAGACGGATTTCCCGCAGGCTGCGCTCCACCGTGATGCCGCCGGGAAGCTGGAATTTGCCGGGGCGGGACTCAGCCAGGGCCAGCAGCTGCTCCGTCTGCTCAAAGTTGAGCCTGGCCCCCACCCGCCGCGCTGCCGCTCTCACCACCCGCCGAGCCACGGCTGGTTGGAGTTCGCGCAAGCGAAGCTGTTCCAGGGCCACGGTTTCTTCCTCGGGGTGGGTGCTGGCTGCCCGGCCACCCCCGCGGGTGGGCCGGCCGGGCAACAGCAGAGCGGGGAGAAGGCGCTGCAATTCTCCCTGCCAATAGGCCTCCTCGTCGGCAGAAATCGTGGCCAACCGGGCCAATTGGGCGGCAACCTGGGGATTGAAGGTGCGCAACAAGGGCAGCAGCTCCCGGCGGATGCGATTGCGAGTATGCGCCATGTCGTGGTTGCTGGCGTCTTCACGCCATGATTGCTGAAGCTCAAGAAGCCAAGCCTCGATGGTGGAGCGGGTATTCTCCAGAAAGGGCCGGAGGATGCTCCCGGGCTCGGCAACCAGGACGGGATGGATACCGCTAAGCCCTTCGGTCCACGCACCCCGCAGCAGTTTGTGCAGGACCGTCTCCGCCTGGTCATCGAGGGTGTGCGCGGTGGCGACGGCGTCCGCCTCACCAGCCGCCATCAGTTCCCGAAAAAAGGCATAGCGAAGATTACGGGCGGCCTCCTCCAGGGTTTCATGGAGGGTGGCTGCGGCGGCCGGTGCATTCGCGCGATGCAGGTGGAATGGCAGGCCATGAGCTTCGGCAAGGCTGGCAACAAATGTCTCGTCTTCGTCGGCAGCGGCTCCACGAATCCCGTGGTGAACGTGGACGACGGAAAGCACGATGCCCAATGCGTGGCGCTCCTCGATCAGGCGGCGAAGCAAAGCCACGGAGTCGGCCCCACCGGAGACTGCGACAGCAACCCGCTGACCGGGACGAAAGAGGCGGTGTCGCAGAGTGGGCAGCTGCATCACTGCATCTTCGCCGATTTGCACCTATCGTGAAACCGCTGCCGCGCAATCATACAGTTACATAGCTATACTGCGGGCATGTACCAGATAAGAGCAGCGACGCCCGCGGACGCGGCTATCATCACCCACCACAGGCGGAGAATGTTTGTGGACGCTGGGCGCCAGGACAACAGGATCCTTGATGTGATGTCGGAGCACTTTAAACCATGGGTCGAAGCCCGGCTGGCGGACGGACGATATCTCGGTTGGCTGACCACCGAGGGCGGCAAGGTGGTTGCCGGAGCGGGCTTGATCGTCCTCGACTGGCCGCCGCATCCGCTTGATCCTCGTCAGGATAAGCGCGGCTACCTGTTGAATGTTTACGTGGAGCCGGAACACCGCCGCAAGAAGCTGGCCAGCCACTTGATCGATCAAGCACTGGCCGAGGCGCGCAAGCAGAAAATTCGTGTGGTCGCCCTGCATTCGACCGATGCTGGCAAGCCGCTGTATGAGAGCAACGGCTTCCGTCGAACCGACGAAATGTTCTACGTGGAATCGGTAGAGGGCTAAGGCCTTCCTGCTATACTCCGAGGTTTATGCGGGTCTTCGTTATTCTCCCGGCCGCCGGAATGGGCACGCGTATGGCGCCCGGCCACGCGACCCCCAATGCCCCCAAGCAATTTCTTGCCTTGCATGGGACGCCGATTCTGGTCCACAGCTTGCGAGCGTTCGCGGCCGTGCCGCGAGTGAGCTCCATTTATGTAGCCGTTCGTAAACCGGAGATCAGCCGCATGGAAACGCTGATTGCCGAACATGCCTTGGCCGCGCGGGTGCAGGTGGTAGAGGGTGGGGATACCCGGCAAGAGTCGGTGAGCCAAGCGCTGAAAGCTCTCCCCGCGGCGGACGATGACATCGTCCTGGTTCACGATGCGGTGCGGCCGCTAATCGACCCCGCGACCATCGAGCGAACCATCGAAGCAGTAGAAATTTATGGTGCGGCCATCGTAGGCCTGCCGGCAGTGGATACTATTAAACAGGTGGAGCGTACTGCCCGTGGGGCTATTGTGACGGCCACCATTCCCCGGGAATACATCGTACAGGCGCAGACGCCGCAGGGCTTTCGCTGGAACGTTCTGCGTCAGGCCTTCGCGGACGCGGAGGCGGATGGATTTGTGGGAACCGATGAAGCCAGTGTCGTCGAGCGATCGGGGGCACAGGTGGCGGTGGTCATGGGATCCCCGGCGAACTTAAAAATCACCCATCCCGGTGATCTACAGCTGGCAGAGTTCTACTTGCAACACAGGTCCTGAGATGAGCATGAGAATAGGCTACGGCTGGGATTCGCACGCATTCCAGGCCGGCGTACCGCTGAAAATTGGGGGCATTGCGATCGATCATCCAGAGGGCCTGGCTGGGCACTCGGATGGCGACGTGCTGTTGCATGCCATTACCGATGCCCTGCTGGGCGCGCTTGCCGTGGGGGATATCGGCAGCTTTTTTCCCCCCGGCGATCCACGCTGGAAAGACGCCGATTCTGCGATTTTTCTCAACCTGGCCCTGGAAGAGCTGCAGACCGCCGGGTATCGCATCGTCAACGTCGACACCACGCTGGTGCTGGCCGCACCCAAGATTGGGCCCATCTCCGGCGATATGCGGCAGCGGGTGGCGGAGCTGTTGGACATTGAGCCGAACGCGGTGGGGATCAAGGCCAAGACCCCGGAAGGCCTGAATCAGGATCATGTAGCCCAGGCGCACGCCGTGGTTCTGCTGGAAAAATTCGATGACAAGAGCGGGATTGGATTGCTGGAAGCCGAGATCGATGACCCCGCCACCGTGGACGAGGTCCTGACCCAGATCGGGGTGAGCGAAGGCCTCGGCAGCAGCAAGAGCAGACGCATGGTTCCGCTGCCAGTCTTCGATACGGAAGACATCACCTAGCGCCGGTTAAGAATGAGTGGGTTGAGGCTTGCGTATCCCACTCAAGCAAAGTACGGCTTGAATGGGGCACCCAGCATGGGCTTCGCGACCCAAGCGAGGCAAGTGTCATTCGTTGGTCGTGCGACAAATATCTCTTTTCCTCACCGGCCTTGCCCCCTGGACGGGTGCCCCATGTTCGCGTTTTTGCGTACATGGGTTGAATGAGATGGGCAAAGCCCTTCCTTTTTCTTTTCCTGTAAGTCGGTGTAGACCGGTGGGGAAAGCATTGGAAAAAGCTCGTATTCAACCCATGTACGCAAAAACGCGAACATGGGACCCGTCCAGGGGGATAGGCTTGGCGGGAAGCCGGGAAAGCGGCGGATGTGAGGAACGCAGGATGCGTGGCGCGATACACCGGCTGCGGAAATGAAATAGCATCGGAAAAGTGATGCTAGAAATCCCCCAAAAACCTCGCGTTCGTTTCGCGCCCTCACCTACCGGCTACCTGCATGTAGGCGGCGCACGCACTGCCCTCTTTAATTGGCTCTTTGCCCGGCACGCCGGCGGCACCCTCATTCTGCGCATCGAAGACACCGATTTCGAGCGATCCTCCGAGGACATGGTGCAGGGCATCCTCGATGGCATGCGCTGGCTCGGCATGGAATGGGATGAAGGACCGTTCTTTCAATCCCAGCGACTGCCGCTCTATCAATCTACGGCCGAGAAATTGCGCGCGAGCGGGCACGCCTACTACTGCTTTTGCACTAAAGAGGAGCTGGAGCAGCGACGGCGTGAGGCTACCGCCGCGGGCAAACCTCCGATGTACGACCGGCGGTGCCGGGCGATCGATCCAGTCGTTGCCTCCGAGAGGTTTCGGGCCGGCGAGCCCGGCGCCCTGCGCTTTGCCGTGCCCGAGGGAGGAGCGACCGCATTCGAGGACGCGGTCTTCGGCCGGGTGGAATTCGCTAACGCGGAACTGGAAGACTTTGTGCTGCTGCGCTCCGACGGCGTGCCTACCTATCACCTGAGCGTGGTTGCCGACGACGTGGATATGCGACTCACTCACATCATTCGCGGCGCGGACCACATCTCCAATACACCCAAGCAGGTGTTGCAGTACCAGGCCCTGGGAGAGCCTCTCCCGGTCTTTGCTCACCTTCCGCTGATTCTCGGACCAGACAAGAGCCGGCTCTCCAAGCGTCACGGCGCCACCAGCGTCCTGGCCTACCAGGACATGGGAATTGTGCCTGAGGCCTTCCGCAATTTTCTGGCGCTGCTCGGCTGGACTCCGGGCAATGCAGAAAAGGATCGGGAGATTTTCTCCTCCGAGGAGCTGATCGGCCATTTCTCAGTGGATGGAATTTCGCGCTCGAATGCCGTTTTCGACAATGAAAAGCTGGCCTGGTTCAATACCGAATGGATACGCCGCTACTCGCCGGCGGAGCTGTTGCCTCTGATAGAAGCGGAGTGGGCAAAGACCGGATTCTCCTCCGACCGTACCCGGGAAGAGATACTGGCGGCGATTGCTTTACTCCAGCCCAGGGCGCGCAGCTTGAAAGATTTTGCCGGAGCATTTCGCGGCTACTTCAGCGACGCTTATGAGTACGATATGGCCGCTGTGGTTAAATTCCTCTCCGACGAGCGGAGCCGCGGGCTGCTGATGGACCTTGGCGACCGCTACCAATCCCTGAACGAGTTTACCGAAGCGGCGGCGGAGCAGTTGCTGCGGGCGTTTGCCGAGGAAAAAGGTGTCAAGGCGGGCACCGTGATCAATGGATCGCGGGTCGCGTTGACAGGGCAAGGCGTAGCCCCGAGCCTCTTCGCGGTGATGGCCGCTTTGGGCAGGGAGCGGGTGGTAAAGAGGTTGAAGGCCGCCGGCGAGATTCCCTCTGTGCAAGAGCAATTGGGCGTGCAACACGCGCCCTAAGTCTTCGCGCTACTGGGCGACTACGGTGACCGAGACGGGAATGGTGCGCGGGGGCAAGCAGGCGTTCGCGTCGCAGGCCTGGTAGCGAAGTCCTCCCTCCAGAAGATGCTCGCCCGGCTGGGCCGTTAGGTGAGCATGCAGGATGAACTCGCCGGTATACACGCTGAGCTTTTCCCGCGGAGCAAACTGCGGTGCATATTCCGTGCCTGGCGGGAAGTCGACCGCGGTGACGTTGAGACCCTGCACCTCGACCACGGCGAGCCGCGTCGGGATCAAGGTCTTGTCCGTTGGCGCATGGGAGTTGATGTGCAGACCATCGGCCACGCGGAAGTGAAGATCGATCTGGGCTGCGCGGCGCGCCGGAATGTTTATCTTATCGGGGGAAAGGAACTGCACCGCAGCATCGGCTTGCGGATCGGCCCCATCGGGCAGCGGCAAAGGCTGGTCCTTTATTACCTGCCCGGAAGCGGCCAGGCAAACAAGCCCAAACATGGCGGTGAGGCGGAGCACGCTATTTGCCTCCGGCAGCCAATGCCTTCTTGATGCTGGCCTCGACTTCGTCTTTTGAGACCAACCCGGCGGTTTCGGCGACGATCTTTCCGTCCCGCCCGACAAAGTAGGAGGTAGGGAGGAACTCGACACCGCCATACTTGCGCGACACCGCGTCGTCGCCCACCAGTAATGGGTAGTTGAGGCCCTGCTCGTGGCCGAATTTTGCCAGCTTGGCCCGCGGGGTATCGGCATCATCCTCGGAGACGCCCAGAATTTCAAAACCTTGGGGAGCATACTGGCTGTGCAAGGCGACCAGCCAAGGCATTTCAATCTTGCACGGCGCACACCAGGTGGCCCAGAAGTTGATCAATACGGCCTTACCCTTGTAATCAGAGAGTGAGAGCTTCTTGCCCTCGACCGTTCGCAGGCTGAATTCGGGGGCGCGCTTTCCGCGCAGATCGGGAAGGCCCTCGTCGGCGGAAACGTCTTGCTGCACAGACTGGTTATTGGTGGTTTCAGGAGCAGTACCTTGCGCCTGGCGCTGCGCATATTGCTTGCGGCGCTTGTAATTGGCATAACCGGACCACACCATAAGAGCGAACGCGGCCAGCACCACAACAATAACCCATCGATTGCGCTTCACGTCGAGTGACCTTCTCCGGGCGAGGGTGCAACCTTGCGGTTGCAGACATTTGCGCCTCGATCCATTCTAAATGGAGCTCCGGCAGGGCGCGTTAAAAGGGTGCCGCGGCTGCTGTTACGATCAATTGTTTTGGGATTACGCATTCATGAACACACCGACTCCAGCCCAGCTGATACGCATCGAAGCCGAGGCGCTGCTTCGACTTGCGGCCCGTCTTGAGGATGGTATGTCGGCCAGCTTCAGCCAGGCCCTGGAGCTGGTGGTGGAGTGCGGGCGGCGGCGGGGGCGGGTGGTTGTTACCGGAATAGGCAAGAGCGGCCTCATCGCGCAGAAGCTGGTGGCCACCTTTAATTCAACGGGAACGCCGGCCCTATTTCTGCATCCGGCGGAGGCGCTGCACGGTGACCTTGGCATGCTGGCCAAGGGCGACCTGGTACTCGCCCTCTCCTACAGCGGCGAGACGGAGGAGATCGTGCGCCTGGTGCCTACGCTTAAGCGAATGGGCGATGCCCTGATCAGCTTCTGCTGCGCCATGAGTTCGACACTGGCGCTGGCCAGCGACGTGGTGCTCGACGTCAGCGTGGAACAGGAGGCGTGCGGAATGGGCCTGGCACCGACCGCTTCCACCACGGTGATGCTGGCACTGGGCGACGCCCTAGCCATCGCGGCGTCGCTTAAAAAGGGCTTCCGGGCAGAAGACTTCGCCGACCTGCATCCGGGGGGCAAGCTGGGCAGAAAATTAGCCCGGGTCAGAGAAGTGATGCACGCCGGCGATGCTATCCCCAGGGTGTCCGCTGCCACACCGATGCCGGAGGTGATCTACGAGATGAGCCGCAAAGGCTTGGGCATGACCACCGTGACCGAAGGGGAAACCTTGATTGGCATCATGAGCGACGGCGACCTGCGCCGCCTGCTGGAACGGAAAGGCCCGGAGGCGCTGGCGATGACTGCAGGCGACGCCATGAACGCCGCGCCCAGGACGGTTGCTCCAGAAGAGTTTGCCGCCCGCGCCCTGCGCATCATGGAAGAAAAGAAGATCACTTCGCTGGTGGTCGTCGACCCCGCACACGCCCTGGCCGGAGTTCTGCATCTGCATGATTTGTGGGGACTTGAGCTGATCTGAGCCTACGAGGTTGCGGCTTCTGCAGACGCGATACTGTCGTAACTTTTGATCAGGGTGTTGGCACTGGTAAGCTTCAGCAGCTCGGCAACCCGGTAGTTGACTGCTACCAGCCGGACGGTTTTACCGTGGCGTTTGCCGGAGACGTAGTAATTGAGGATGACACCCAGCCCGGCGGAGTCAATGTATTCCGACTCGGTAAAGTCAAGGATGGTCAGCTTCTCCGTGCCGCCCTGGAGAGCCTTCTGAAATTCGAACAAATTACTTAGGGTAATCGGGCCATGCAGGCGAAAGATGCGGGTATCCGCCGTGCTTCCGGAAACGACTTCAAAGGTCAAAGGTTCGTTATACATAGCATCCGTGATTGTAGAAAGCGCGCTGCGTCGTTTGATGACAGTCCGGTGAATACCGCCATCTTACCCGCGAACCCGTGCGCCGGCTCGCGCTCCCGGCCATGTGAACCGTCCCTGAACCATTTAGAATTGACGGACGCTGATTGAGAAAGTTCCCCTAGAATGCACCGTTGGTCGAAGCTGTTTATTCCTACCCTGCGTGAAGCCCCGGCCGATGCCGAGGTTGCCAGTCACAAATTTCTATTGCGCTCCGGATACATTCGTCAAGTGGGGGCGGGAATCTACTCCTACCTCTTCCTCGGCCAGCGCTCCATCAACAAGATTCAGGCCATCGTCCGGCAGGAGATGGATCGCATCGGGCAGGAATTCCTGTTGCCGGCGCTCCATCCGCGTGAGTTGTGGGAAGAGAGCGGACGATGGACGGTCATGGGCTCGAACCTGTTCAAACTGCAGGACCGCAAGGGCGCCTGGTTGGTCCTGGGTATGACGGAAGAAGAGGTGATGACCGACATCGCCCGCAAGGAGCTGCGCAGTTACAAGCAGCTGCCCCAGATCTGGTACCAGATCCAGACCAAATTCCGCGATGAACCACGACCCAGAGCGGGCTTGTTGCGGGTGCGCCAGTTCATCATGAAAGATAGCTATTCCTTCGACCTGGATGCGGCCGGTCTCGACGTCAGCTACAAGAAGCACGACGCGGCCTATCGCGCGATTTTTACCCGCAGCGGGCTGAACTTCGTCGCAGTGGAGGCTGATTCGGGCGCCATGGGCGGCTCCCAATCGCAGGAATTCATGGTCTACGCCGACGCGGGAGAGGATCTGATCGCCAGCTGCCCCACGTGCAACTATGCGGCCAACCTGGAGAAAGCTACCTCGCTGCTGCCCGCGGTGGAAGATCTGCCGCCGACAGGAGACGGTGCACCAGAGCTAGTGCACACCCCGGGCCGGCGCACCATAGAAGAGGTGGGCGCCCTGCTTGATCTGGATGCGGTGTACCAGATCAAGACCATGGCCTATATGGCCTTAACCCCGCAGGCCAAGGTGGGCGCGCCGGAGATTGCCAGCCCGGTGGTGGTCCTGCTGCGCGGTGACCACACCATCAACCCAGCCAAACTCGCCGCCCTCTTTCCCGGCACCCGGGAACTGCGGCCTATGTCGGCGGAGGAGATCCTGAATACGTTTCATTCCCCGGCTGGTTATCTGGGCCCTATCGGTCTCGATATCCTGGCGGCCGGCGAGCAAGCGGAGGCGGGCAAAGTAACCGTCATTCTGGATCTGGCTCTCGAGGGCCGTGACAATCTAGTCGCCGGCGCCAACCGGGAGGAATATCATCTGCGCAACGTAACCCGGGGCCGGGACTTCGTTCCTACCCAGATCGCCGATGTGCGCAACGTCATGGAAGGGGAGAACTGCCCGCAATGTCCGGCCTCGCCTGGCAGCCCGCTGAGAGTGGCAAAAGCCATTGAGGTGGGACATATTTTCAAGCTGGGTTACCGGTATTCCGATGGCATGGGGGTGCGTGTATTAGACCCCGGAGGCAAGGAAGTGACGCCCATCATGGGCTGCTACGGGATCGGGATCGAGCGCATTCTGACCGCCGCAGTGGAGCAGAACCATGACGCAAACGGCTTCTGGCTGGGGCGCTCGATTGCGCCCTTCGATGTCGTGGTGACGGTGACCAATATGGGCGATGCGAACCTGGCGGCCACCGCCGAGCAGATCGCCCTGAAGCTCGAGGATGCCGGATTTGAGGTTTTACTGGATGACAGGGATGAGCGGGCAGGTGTCAAATTCAAAGACGCGGACCTGATCGGCATCCCTTTCCGCATCAATATAGGTAAGAAAGTCGCAGAGGGGCGGGTGGAGCTGGTAACGCGCTCCACGGCGAGCAGCCAGGACGTGGGCATCGCAGAGATCGCGTCGCGGCTGCGGGAAGTTACCGATACCGTCTAAGAGAGGTAGGAGTTCATCATTTGACCGTCAAAATCAAGGTCGTACGCGCAAGCTTACTTGAGCACCCGGTGCGCAACATCATCCTTATCGCGCTCGTGGGTACGCTTCTGCTGGGCTTGGTGGTGTGCGAATCGATCTTCGGCTACTACTACTTCACCTACCGTCATATTGTGGATGAGCGGCTGCAGAAGCCACTCTTCGAGCAGACGGCCAAGATCTATGCCGCGCCGAAGGAGTTGCGCGTCGGCCAGAAACTGACTCCGGAGGCGGTTGCCCAGGAATTGCGCAATGCGGGTTACAGCGGGGACAGCGATCACGATCGCTCGCGGATGGGCACCTACTCTTTGAACGATGCCAGCATTACCATCCAGCCCGGGCCACAGTCGTATCACTCCGAACAGGGCGCCACGGTTACCTTCGACAAAGGTATGGTGAGCAAGATTTCCGGCGATGGCGGCCAGTCACTGGACGCTTACGAACTGGAACCGGAACTGATCACCGGACTCTCCGAAGGGCAGAACCGCACCAAGCGCCGCCTGGTGAGCTTTAACGAAATACCACCCAATTTGGTCAATGCCGTAACTTCGATCGAGGATCGGCGTTTTTTTGATCACGGCGGGGTCGACTACTTCCGGCTGCTGGGGGCACTGCGCGACGATCTGCGGGCGGGCCGCCGGGCGGAGGGAGGGTCGACCCTGACTATGCAGCTGGCACGCGGCTTCTTCCTGACCCCGGAGAAGCGAGTCAAGCGCAAGATCATCGAGATTGCCATCACCTTCCAGCTGGAGAATCGCTTCAACAAGCAACAGATCTTCCAGATCTATGCCAACGAGATTCCGCTGGGACAGCAGGGGAGCTTCGCCATCAACGGCTTCGGCCAGGCCGCGCAGACCTACTTTGGCAAAGACGTGAGGCAGCTGGACCTCGCCGAATGCGCGTTCCTGGCCGGGATGATCCAGCGTCCAAGCTATCGCAATCCCTACCGCCATCCCGAACGGGCTCTACAGCGCCGCAATATGGTGCTCGACGCCATGGTGGAGACGGGCAAGATTACCCAGCAGGAGGCGATACAAGCGAAGGCTGAGCCGCTGAACCTGACGCCCATCACCATCGACGCGGGGGAGGCGCCGTATTTCGTCGACCTGGTGCGCGACCGGCTGACGCAGCACATGGGCGAGGCGGACTTCAACCACTCCGGGCTGCGCATTTACACCTCGCTTGATCCGGATCTGCAGCGGCTAGCGTCAGACGCGGTGACGGAGGGCATGAAGGGCGTCGACCTGCAGGTGGAAAAACTGCATGCGCGCCGGGTGAAAGCAGGCGACGACTCACCCATTACCTATCCCCAGGTCGCGTTAGTGGCACTGAACCCGCACACCGGCCAGGTGCTGGCACTGGTGGGAGGTCGAAATTACGGCGCGAGCCAGTTCGATCATGCGGTGCAGAACCGGCCGACGGGGTCCGTTTTCAAGCCTTTTGTTTATGCCGCGGCCTTCAACACCAGCCTGGCCGGCACCGTGCTCACCCAGCCGGCAGTCGTGCCGCCGGCCAGCGAAGAAAACGTGTCCACTACTCCTGTATCGGCGAATGCCCCATCCGCCGATCCTGCGCCTCCTGATCCAGGCAGACTAAGCGGGGTTTTTACCGCGGCCACCTTGCTTAACAATGATCCCTCGACCTATGAAGGCGGTTATACCCCGAGCAACTATCACCATGACAAGCGTTTCACGGGCCAGATCACCGCGCGCACCGCGCTGCAGTTTTCGGAAAATAACGCAACAGTGACTTTGGCCGACATGGTCGGTTACAACAACGTCGCTGCATTGGCTCGGGATGCCGGGATCAAATCCGCCCGGGGAACGCCGTCGGTGGCTCTGGGCGCTTATGGCTCATCCCCGCTCGAAATAGCTGGCGCCTATACCGTCTTTGCCAATGGCGGGGTCAAGATAGATCCCTGGCTGCTGGCGTCGATACGGTCGGCGAACGGTGATGTGCTCAACGATTATCCGCCGAACTCCAAGCCGATCCTCGATCCTCGGGTCGCCTATCTGACCTTGGCCCTGATGGAGAATGTCATCAACTCGGGCACGGCTGCCGTGGTGCGCGCTGACGGCTTTTCCGCACCTGCGGCGGGCAAAACCGGCACTTCGCACGATGCGTGGTTTGCCGGCTTTACCAGCAACCTGCTATGCGTGGTGTGGATTGGGAATGACGATTATACGGATATCAAGCTGGACGGCGGCAAGATAGCGGCGCCCATCTGGGCGGAGTTCATGAAGCACGCGGTCAAGTTGCCGCAATACTCTGATACTCGCCCGTTCACTTCTCCCGCTGGAGTCTCGACGGTGCGGCTGGACAAAGTGACTAACCTGCTGGCCGATGCCAGCTGCCCATCGGACTACGATGCGGTTTTTCTTGACGGAACTGCGCCCACACAGACCTGCGACCAGAGCGCTGGCGATCAGCGCAATGTCTTCCAAAAGCTTTTTGGGATTGGAAAGGACGCGTCTGTAGCCCCCGCGCCCGCGAATGGAGCGCCGGCTTTGCCGCCGCAACCAGTGGGCTCGCAGGCGGCAGCAGCTCCCACCCAGCCGGGCCCGGCTCAGCCCCCTCCTGATGAGCAGAAAAAGAAGAAGAAAGGCTTCTTCGGAAGGCTATTTGGCGGTAAAGGGGATGACGACAATAAGCAGCCGGCGCAACCGGAGTCTCCTCAACCTCAGTAGGTGAGCACGTGAGTGTAACTGTGGATGAGATTTATAGGTGCTCCGAGTTTTAGTATCTGCGTGAGAACCCGGCAGAAGTCAGTTCCCAACAGAACTTGTAGGAAATGGACGGGTGCCGATCCTAGTGGGTTCTTTTAGGACGCAGACTCCGCCGCAGCCTGCTTTATTGCTTCTGACACTCGGAGCACCAGAAGGTGGAACGGGCTCCCGGCCCTTGTTTGCGCATGAGAATGGTTGTTCCGCAGCGGCGGCAGGCAGCGCCTTTGCGGCGGTAGACCCAGAGCCGGGCGGCAGGATCGCCGGAGTCCGTGGTACGGCGGCCTCCGGTGTAGGTAACGATGGAGTCCCCGGCTCCATCGGCGACGTTGGCGGCGAGAAAGCGGCGCGCGGTGTCGACCAGGCACTTGGTTTCTTGCGCGCGCAAACTCGCGACCTTACGGAACGGATTTACTCCGCAGGCAAAGCAAATCTCGGATTTGAAGACGTTCCCGATGCCGGCCATCACCCGCTGGTTTAGCAAGACATTTCCTACCTCTTCGTTGCCGTGTTCGAGCAATCGCGCCGCGGCTTCATCAGCGGCAAAGGAGCCACCCAGCAGATCGGGTCCAAGATCGGCAACCCCGGCGAACCTCTCCAGAGTGCGCGCCGTGTAAAAGCGGGCAACTGGCACATCGAAAGCAACTGCCAGCAAATCAGCCGTACCCAGGACTATGCGCATGTGGCTGCGAGCACGCTGCCAGCGCTCCCCTACCCGGTAGATGTGCCAGCTGCCACTCATGAGCATGTGCGTGGCCAGGATGAGATCGCCGGAGAGATGGATGAGCAGCCATTTGCCCCGCGACTCCACGCGCTCGATGATGCGGCCGGTCAACGGGCTCTGATCGTGCGCGCTGGCCAAGGGCGCATAGGCAGTCTCAAAATTCGTAACTGTATGGCCGGCAAATCCCTGCTGCAGAGCACGGGCGGTGCGGAAAATGGTGTCGCCTTCAGGCACGAACCGGTCTCCTACTGCACGTTCGGGGCGATGCCCGAGGGCTGCACAGGTGCGTTGGACAGCAATACTCGGCGAAAGTTGAGACCAAGGGGCGCGAGATGGAAACCAGCATCCTGCAGGAAGGGAGCCAGGAAGTGGTGCGCGGCCGGCTGGCCGTTAATGGTCGAAATCAACATGCCGCCGCGCTGGTCCTCCCGGCGCTCCATATCCTGCTGCGCCAGAGCGGCTAGAAAAGCGCTGAGGTCGCGCGCGGTTGAGGAGCGCTCCGGTTCGTCGGCGGGCAAGAAGGCTTGCAGGTTGGGCTGATTGCGACGCAGATACGCCACCAGTTCCCCGTTGCGCAGCAGGACGCTGGCGCCGACGCTGCGCGTGAGCTGGCGCGGGGCACCCTCCACTGCTTCTTCGTCCTGCGCAGGCCAGCGAAGGACAGAACCGTATAAGTTGGCGGGATCGGTGGCCGCGAGTATGACCATCTCCGGTTTCTCCAGCGGGGGCCCATTGCGCAGCGAACGCAGCAAATCGACCGCCGCGGGAAGAGCGAACTGGGTTGCTCCCAGGCCTGCCACAAAATAACCGCGGCGTATACGGCCGCTTTCTTCGAGCGCCTTGAGGACGTCGTAGATAGCGCTGAAGCCTCCAGGTAGATTTTCAGTCGCAGCGGATTCGCGAGTGAGAACTCCGTAGCGATTGAGCAACTGCTGAGCGAAGGCGTGGCTCCATTCCGTCGCCGAGGCAAGCGTTGAGGGGACCAGGCTCCAACGGCCCTGGGCGCTGGGCGGCGTGGTGCGGCGGGAGCGGAAGGAGGGCAGATTGTGCTGCCGCTTGGGCTGCCGTGAAGACGCCGCGGGCCGCGCAACGTACGCGCGCAAGGCGTGGAAGGTGTCATTGGTCACCAGGCCGCGCCAGACCAGGTTCCACAACGCATCGAGTGTCTCGCCCGGGTATCCGCCACCGACAGCCTCGTGCAGTTGAGCGAAGAAAGCAGCGCCGCTACTTGCCAGTTGCTCCAGCAGCGCTGTTTCGCGTGGACTCAATGGGTTTTCGGCCGCCGGCTCGGCACGCGGGGGCAAAAGGGTTCTCAGCTTATCGGCCAGGAACAAGCCAATGCGCCCGTCACGCTCGCCCAGCGAATCGAGGCCGCACCAGACGACTTCGCCCGCCGCAATCAACGTATCCAGGCTGCCAGGCGAGTAATTGACCAGGCGCGCGGGCAGAATGGAAGTTTCGATCAGCGAGGCAGCCAACGGCGCACCTTGCAGATGCTCGATAGTGTCGAGCAAGGCGTCGAGGCCGCGCCTGCGCTGCAGCACACCTTGCCAGTGGGTCTCCAGTCGAGCCAGGGTCTGCTGCTCGATGGGCTCCACCTCGCGGCGCAGCTTGGCCAGCGACTTGCGCCGGATCAGGCGCAGCACCTCGGCATCGCACCATTCGCGATAGACACCACCGGGGCGGAATCCCCCTTCCAGGATTCGGCCGTCGAGCAGCAATGCTTGCAAAGCCTTCTCTACCTGCGGCGCGTCCAGTGCGAAGCGGGTCGCGACTTCGCGCAGGGTGAAGGGCCCGTGGGTTCTAGCGAAGCGGCGAACCAGTTCCAACACCGGAGACTGCACCGGCTGCAGCAGCGCGGGCGCGATGCCGGGGGGAAGGGGAATGCCCAGCGCATCACGATAGCGAGCCGCATCTTCGACCGCGATGAGCCGCTTTTCTCCAGCGATCTTGATCTCCAGGAGGCGACGGGAGCGCAGCAGACGCTCGAGTTGATGGATGAGTTCGGGGTCGGCTAGACGGCGCTCCAGCTCGCCGCGTGAGAGATCGCCGATGCGCAGCAGCAAGTCGTGGATGCCGTCCGCGGAACGAACGCGCTGGGTTTCGAGCAGGCCCTGCAGCTGGTCTTCCACTTCGCTGATGGCATCGGCGTCGAGCAGCTCGCGCAGGTCGGCATCGCCCAGCAGGTCGCGCAACTGCTCCTGGTCGATGGAGAGGGCCTGGGCGCGGCGCTCGGCCAGCGGTGCATCGCCATCGTAGATGTAATTGGCCACGTAGCTAAAGAGCAGCGACGAGGCAAAGGGCGAAGGGGTGCGGGTATCGGCCACATGCACGCGCACGTTGCGCTGGCGAATGGCGCGGAGGGTTTCGAGCAGCGCCGGCATATCGAAGACGTCGCGCATACACTCGCGGTACGCCTCCAACAGGATGGGAAACGATGGATAACGGGAGGCGACGGAGAGTAGGTCGTAGGCTCGCTTGCGTTGCTGCCACAAGGGTGCACGGCCCTGGGCACGCCGGCGCGGCAAGAGCAGCGCCCGCGCCGCGCTCTCACGGAATTTCGCCGCAAAGAGCGCCGTGCCGCTGAGCTGGCGCAGAATCAGATCCGTGGCCTCTTCCGCATCGAGAAGAATGAGCTCGGGGTCCGGCGCCGCATCGCTGTCGGGGAAGCGCAGTACGAATCCATCGTCACCCCACATGGCTTCCACATCCGCACCGCCACTGGCACGAATACGGCCGGTGATGGCCATGGACCAGGGAGCGTGAATGCGGCTGCCGAATGGGGTGAGCACGCAGACCCGCCAATCGCCCATTTCGTCCCGTGTACGCTCGATCACGATGGTGCGATCATCTGGAACCGCGGTGGTGGCAATTTCCTGGTCAGCGAGAAAGCGGATAAGGTTTTCTGCCGCCAGGGCATCGAGGTCGTGCTCGCGGGTGAGGCGGCTCAGCGCGGCGTTGCGGGGCATCTCGCGAAGTTCCCGCACCAACTGGCCGATGCGGCGGCCAAACTCCAGCGGGCGTCCGGCATTGTCCCCGTGCCAGAATGGCATCTTGCCCGGCTGCCCCGGCGCCGGGGAAACCAGCACTCGGTCGTGGGTGATCTCATCGATACGCCAGGTCGAAGCACCCAGGATGAAGGTGTCGCCAGTCCGGCTTTCGAAGACCATCTCTTCGTCGAGTTCTCCCACGCGGACGGACTTGCCTTCAGTCCCAGCGAGGAATACGCCGTAGAGACCGCGATCGGGAATAGTGCCGCCATTCAGGATGGCCAGCATCTTGACCCCCTCGCGGGGCGCGAGCGTATCGCGGCCGCGGTCCCAGGTGATGCGCGGTCTCAGGTCAGCGAACTCGTCGGAAGGATAGCGTCCGGCAAGCAGATCGAGCACTCCGGTGAAAGCGGCGCGGGTAAGGCTGCTGAAGGGAGCTGCACCGCGAATCAAGCGGAAGACTTCTTCTACGCTGATCTCGATGGGGGCAGCCGGTGGCTGCTTGCGGTCCATCGAAGCCAGGGCGGGAGGTTGCGCCACGATGGCGACGATCTGCTGCGCCAGCACGTCCAGCGGGTTGCGCAGAAAGCGGGTGGATTCCACCAGGCCTTCGTGCATGGCGCGGGTCACCGCGGCGCAGGCGACCAGGTCGGCGCGGTATTTGGGAAAGATTATGCCCTCGCTGGCTGCACCCACATGGTGCCCGGCCCGGCCTATGCGCTGCATGGCGCTGGCTACGGAAGGGGGAGCTTCAATCTGGATTACCAGGTCGACCGCGCCCATATCGATGCCGAGTTCGAGAGAAGAGGTCGCGACCAGGGCGCGCAAGCGCCCGGCCTTCAACTGCTCTTCGATTTCGGAGCGCTGCGCAGCCGCGAGGGAACCATGGTGCGCGCGGGCGAGTTGCTCGCCCGCCAGTTCATTGATCGCGCCGGCCAGGCGCTCGGCGATGCGGCGGCTGTTGACGAAGATGATGGTGGAATGGCGTTGGCGGATGATCTCCACCAGGCGGGGATGAATGGCGGCCCAGATGGATGTCCTCTTTGGGCCCTGGGAGGCCGGACCGCTAGGCAGTTCTTCCCGCTGTCCCATGCGCGCCATGTCTTCCACGGGAACTTCAATGCGCAGGTCGAGCTTCTTGGGCTCACTGGCGTCGACGATGGTGACCGGGCGATACGGAATCACGGCCTGCTCATCCAGCTCAGTGGTTGTTTCGGCGCCTGCTGACGCTCCGCCGAGGAAGTGCGCCACCTCTTCCAGAGGGCGCTGAGTGGCGGAGAGGCCGATGCGCTGTACGCGCCCCTCGGTGATGGCCTCCAGCCGCTCGAGCGAGAGGGCCAGGTGCGCGCCGCGCTTGGTGGGAACTACCGCGTGGATCTCATCGATGATCACCGTGTCCACTTGGCGCAGGCTGGCGGAGGCATCCGAGGTTAGCAACAGGTACAACGACTCGGGAGTGGTGATGAGAATTTCGGCTGGATGGCGGCGGAAATGGCTTCGCTCTTTTTGCGATGTGTCACCGGTACGGATACTGATCTCGGGCTGATGGAAATCGACACCGGCCTGGCGGGCCATATTTGCGATGCCCGCGAGGGGCGAACGGAGGTTGCGTTCCACATCCACAGCCAGTGCTTTGAGGGGGCTGAGATAAATGACCCGGCAGCCTTCGGTATCCGTGGTTTTGCGGTGCAACATGAGACGGTCCAGACACCAGAGAAATGCGGTCAGGGTTTTGCCGGTGCCCGTGGGAGCGAGAATCAGGGTGCTTTCGCCACGGGCGATCGCCGGCCAGCCTAACCGCTGCGGGGCGGTCGGCTGCTCGAAGACGGCGCGAAACCAGGAGGCCGTCACGGGATGGAAAAGGGCCAGGACG
Organism: uncultured Acidobacteriaceae bacterium; assembly: GCA_963844785.1. GTDB lineage: Bacteria > Acidobacteriota > Terriglobia > Terriglobales > Acidobacteriaceae > PALSA-350. The sequence goes on from CAWJPV010000013.1 coordinate 35,636, forward strand.
TCTTCCGTTCGAGTTGGCTTCTTGACCGCCATAGGTACTGGTTCAAGGATAGCTGTTAGGGCAGGTTGGGTTGCATCGCTGGATCGTTCTATGTATTTAGGCCTCGAAAAGCTGATGCTATTGGACGCCGGTACAAAACATCCAGTTGCGTCTGGCGCCCGGGTGCCATTAGGCTCAGGGACCATGCAAGCAGGTGAGAGTGGATTTACCCCGGAGTTGCTACGCCAGTTGACTACCCAGGCGGCGGATGCGGCTGACCATGCATACGCGCCCTATTCCAAGTTTCGTGTGGGCGCCGCGTTGCTGCTGCAAAACGGAGCCATCGTTACTGGCGCCAACGTGGAGAACGCTTCTTATGGTTTGACTATTTGCGCGGAGCGATCAGCGGTGGTTCGCGCCGTCGCCGAGCACGGGCCGGAGATGCGCGTGCTGGCCTGCGCCATCACCAACCTGAACCGGGCGGCAAGTCCTCCGTGCGGAGCGTGTTTGCAGGTGTTGAGCGAGTTCATGCTGCCTGCGTCCCGGGTCATCTTTCGCGGCCAGTCGGATTGGGAAGACTATCGCTTCGAAGAGGTCTTTCCTCACCGTTTCAAACTGCAAACCGGCACGTAAGGGGATCCGCGTGGGACGATTCACGGGTTTGCTGGGGTTGGTGGCAATCCTATTGCTGGCGTGGCTGCTCTCGAGCAATCGGAAGGCCATCCGCTGGCAGACGGCAGCCTGGGGACTGGGGCTGCAGTGGATCTTCGCCTTGCTGGTATTGCGCTTTGACGCCGGGGAGCGGGCCCTGGCTGCAGCTGGAGACGCGGTAAACCGGATGTTGGTTTATGCCTTTGTCGGCTCCGGATTCGTCTTTGGGGAACTAGGCAAGCAGCACTCTTCGTATGGGCTCATCATCGCCTTCCAGGTGTTGCCCACCATCATCTTTATCTCTGCCTTTTTCGCTGTGCTCTATCACCTGGGGATCATGCAGATGGTGATCAAGGCCATGGCTCGATTGATGCAGGTGACCATGCGCATCAGCGGCGCAGAGTCACTGAACGTGGCGGCCAGTATCTTCATGGGGCAGACAGAAGCTCCGCTGAGCATTCGGCCGTTCTTGCCCGGAGCAACGCAGTCGGAACTGATGACCATCATGACCAGCGGCATGGCGCATGTGTCCGGGGGCATCATGGCGGCTTATATTCTCTACGGGATAGAGGCCAAGCATCTGCTGGCCGCAGTGATTATGACGGCGCCGGGCACGGTGCTGGTCGCCAAGATGCTGTTGCCCGAGACCCACACGCCTGCCACCCTGGGCCGGGTAACGATGCCCATCGACGAAGAACACCGCAGCGAGAATCTGCTGGGCGCAATTGCTCGCGGAACGATTGACGGGGGCCGGCTGGCCTTCAATGTAGGCATCATGCTGATTTCGTTTCTGGCGTTGATCGGGCTGCTGAATGGAATGCTGGGAGGCATCCACAACTGGCTGGGCGGCCATCATGTTCCCTTCCCTTCGAGCCTGAACGTGATCCTCGGGTTCATCTTCGCTCCGGTGGCGTGGCTTATCGGCATCCCCTGGCATAGCGCACACCAGGTCGGCAACCTTCTGGGCACGCGCACCGTGACCAATGAGCTGGTAGCGTATGCGCTGCTGGGGGCCCAGAAGTCGTCGCTCGACTTCCGCTCATTTACTATCGCCACGTTTGCCCTGTGCGGATTTGCTAACTTTAGCTCCATCGGGATTCAGATAGGCGGCATTGGGGCCCTGGCTCCGAACCGTCGCAACGATCTGGCTCGGTTGGGTTTGCGCGCGATGCTGGCCGGGACAATGGCCAACCTGATATCGGCGGCGATTGTGAGTGTTTTGCTGCGGTGATCTCCGCCTCTGTCCCAGCAACTGACGGGTGCTGGGACAGAGGTACAAGGAGAGAAGCAATTGGCGATTGGGCTTTTTGAAAGGGCGGAGGAGGCGGCTGTTACCATCCGCGAGCGGATTGCGGTCCAGCCGCGAGTGGCCATCGTGCTGGGCTCCGGGCTGGGGTCGTTCGCGGAGCGGATCGAGCAGCCGGTCTCGATTCCCTACCCTGAAGTTCCGCATTTTCCGCGCCCGACGGTGGAGGGCCACAGCGGCCGCCTGGTGGTGGGCAGCGTCGCCGGAACGCCCGTCGCAGTCATGCAAGGGCGCGTCCACGCCTACGAGGGATACACACCGGAGGAAGTCACCTTTCCCGTGCGCGTGCTGGGACGCTTGGGTATAACCACCCTGGTGGTCACCAATGCCGCCGGCGGCGTTCGCCTGGATCTGCGACAGGGCCAACTGGTCCTGCTCTCCGACCACATCAACCTTACCGGCCGTAATCCCGTTGCCGGCCCCAACGACGAACGCCTCGGACCACGCTTCTTTGACATGACGAATGCCTATGCGAAGCGGTTGCGCCTGCTGGCCCACTCGGCTGCGGAGTTGGCCGAGGGCGTCTACCTGGGGCTCTCCGGACCAAACTTTGAAACGCCGGCGGAGATCCGGGCCTTTCGCAGCCTGGGAGCAGATCTGGTTGGCATGTCCACGGTGCATGAAGTCATCGTCGCCCGCCATATGCGCATCGAGGTGCTCGGCATCTCCTGCGTCACCAACATGGCTGCGGGCATCCTCGACCAGCCCATCAACCACCAGGAAGTGATGGAGACAGGAGCGCGCGTACAGGCGCAATTGACTTCCCTGCTAGTGCGGCTGCTACCGGCTCTCGATGGCCGAAATTAACATCCGGAACGGCTCGAAGGCCGCACTTTGCTATCCTTAATACTGTTATGCCGACGAAAAAAGAGCTCCTGACCTCTCCCATCCAGCACATCGACATCAAGCAGCACAATGTGGTGCCGCTGGTGGATGCAATGCAGTCCATGGCCTATAGCTCCCGTGACCTTGCCCGGGCGGCCTCGATCTACGAGCGCATGCTGCGCGACCAGGACTGTGGAGTGATTCTCTGCCTCGCCGGATCGCTGATCAGCGCTGGATTGAAGCAGATTTTTGTCGACCTGCTGCGCAATAACATGGTCGATGCCGTGGTTTCGACCGGCGCCAACATAGTGGACCAGGATTTCTTCGAGGCGCTGGGATATAAACACTGGATCGCCGACGACCTTTACCGCCAAGGCACGGAAGACGCTACCTTGCGCGAATTGATGATCGATCGCATCTACGACACCCTGATCGACGAAGAAGAATTGCGGCTTTGTGACGAGACCTGCAAGGTCATCGCAGACTCCCTGAATCCCCGTCCCTATAGCTCGCGTGAGTTCATCCGCGAGATGGGAGCCTACCTGGAAAAGCAGGGCAAGACCCCGACGAAGGGCGGAGTCGACAGCATCATCCTGGCCGCATACCAGCTGGATGTGCCGATCTTTGTGCCCGCCTTCAGCGACTGCTCAGCCGGTTTTGGACTAGTAGCCCACCAGCACGAGCGTGGAGACAAGCCCAAGGTCTCGATCGATTCAGTCAAGGACTTCTACGAGTTAACCCAGTTGAAGATAGCCAACCCGACCACCGGCTTGCTCATGATCGGCGGCGGTGTGCCCAAGAATTTCGCGCAGGATATCGTGGTGTCGGCGGAGATCCTGGGAGTGGACGCGCCGATGCACAAATATGCCATCCAGATCACGGTGGCCGACGTGCGCGACGGGGCCCTTTCTTCCAGCACGCTAAAAGAAGCCAGCTCCTGGGGTAAGGTGGACACCACATTCGAACAAATGGTGTACAGCGAGGCCACCCTCGCGCTGCCTCTGATCACCGGCTATGCCTTTCATAAGAAAGCACATGCCGAGCGAAAGCAGCGCCGCTGGTCACGCCTGCTGGAGCCGGTTACGGCATAGCTCAGGGATTGGCATTTAGGGCTCATCGCCCCAGAGCGACACAACGAGTGTCTGTACTAATGGAACCGCTGTCCTGGTACTAAAGTGGCAGCCGAATGCGCTCTTTTTCTAAAGCTCCCGCTGCAAAATGGGTATACTTCGAGGCATCCCCCTAAGGCGTTGTCTGTCAACTTTTTGGGGGTCCACGGTGTCTCTTCTACTTGGGGTTGTCGGTGTTACTTATATCGTGCTGTTTTTAGGGTTTTGGTCCCTCGGCCGTATGTCGGCCCTGTCAGATAAATTTGTAGCGAGCCGTGCCAAGGTAATTCCGTTCCATCGCGGTTAGTTTTCGTCGAAGAAGAGTAAGTGCGTCCGCGACCCTACAGTATGGAACGCGCTGCTTAGCCACTGCGGTTTTCCCCCGATCCGATCCGTTGGAGGTGCGTGAACTCTTCCTCCATGCTATGACGACTACTCTTAGTCACTGTATAGGCCAACTGGAGTTGCCTATACTGCGGACAGTTAGCGTTTAGTATGGGCCAGTATCGTCTCTCCTTACGCTTGGACGACTGACTCGGCGAGAGTTCATTAATTAGACCCGCATCGATCGAGCACGAGTGACCTGGCTTCGGGATAGGCTTCCATCCACCATACTTTTCGCGGTTGCGCTGCTGCTCTCCGCCTATGGCGGACTGGTCCTGTTGCTGGGCCGAGGCGGCACCCTCTCCGGCGCCGTGATCACTTGGGCCTGCGCCCAGGTGCTGCTGATCGCTCTCTGCGTGCACAGCTTTCTCGATGCGTCGCGCCAGGATGAAGCGGAATGGCAGGTGCAACAAGTAGCCCAGCTGCAACGAAGCATCCTGGACTCCGCCGGCCCGATGATTCTGGCCACTGACCTCGAAGGCAACCTGCTCATCTTCAATCCCGCCGCCGAACGGATGCTCGGTTACCGTTTCCACGAAGTCGTAGGCCAACTCAACGCGCATGACCTCTTCCCTGAAGGCGAACTGGAGCGCGTAGGACAGCTTCTGGTTTCCCGCCTGGATCGCTCCCCGGCCATCGACCTGGACAGTGTCTCAGCGGAGTTGAAGCACTACGTCCAGTACGTCACCAGCTTCCCCGTGAGCCGAGTGCGCGGCTTTGAGATCCTCTGCCGGCGCAAGGATGCGACCACCTTTCCCGCCATGGTTTATCTCTCCGCAGTCAGGAACACGGAGGGTGCGCTGACCGGATTGCTGGCCATCGCCACCGACCTGACAGCCACCAAGCGGGCTGAGCATGCCTTGCGGGAGAGTGAAGAGCGATACCGCGACCTGTTCGACAACTCGCAGGAAATGATTGCCACCCTGAGCCCGCGAGCCAAGTATTTGTACGTCAACCCGGCATGGCAGACGTGCTTCGGCAAGAGTGCAGCCGCCTTTGAGAGCCTGATCAGTTTCGAGGCTGCTTTCCCGCCGGAGATGCAAACCGATGCCGCCACCCTGTTTGACCGCGCCTTGCGCGGTGAGCGTATCGATCGCGCCAATCTACGAGTGCAGGATGCCACTGGGATGGTTCGCGAGCTGGAAGCCAGCCTGAGCTGCCGCCAGGACCGCGGGGAGCCGGTGTCGGTGCGCTGCATCTTCCGCGACGTCACTGCCCAGTACCAGCGCGAACGCAGATTGGCAATGCAGCTGGCTGTCAGCCAGGTGGTGGGCGAGTCCACCACCTCCGACGAGGCCCTACCGGCGATGCTCGAGTCCCTGGGAACCAACCTGGGCTTCGATATGGCAGGATTGTGGTTCGTCAGCAGCGACCATCACACCCGCTACCTGGCAGGCTGGTACGCTCCCGATCGGGCTTGTGGTGAGTTTCACCGCGACAGCATTGGACGGGTGCTGCAAAAGGGCAAGGATCTGCCCGGCCAGATTTGGGCCGCCGAGAGCCCCTGCTGGATTGAAGATCTGCAGGAGGACAGCAACTTTCTGCGCGCCGCATCCGCCAAGGCGGACGGCCTGGTGACCGGATGGGGTGTGCCCGTCCGGGTCGGCAACCAGGTAATCGCCGTGGTGGAGTTTTTCAGCCGCCAGAAGCAGCGGGAAGATAGCGAAATGATGGCCACGGTGGAAACGGTTTGCGCATCCATCGGCCAGTTTATGGCGCGCTCGGCGCAAGAGAGCCGCCTGGAAGAGTTGAACCGGCAGAAAGAGTCGATCCTCAACTCGGTGGCGGACGGTATCTTTGGAACCGACTCCTCCGGGCGAATTGTCTTTGTCAACCCAGCCGCGGCCAATATGCTGGGCGCCCACGCCTTCGATCTCATCGGCCGCACCGTGCACTCGGTGGTGCATGAGGAGCGCAAGGGCCGGGAAAAGTGTTCCGATCAATGCCGCACCGGCCGCGCCTTCCTGGTGCGCGAAGGGACTAGCGGGCAAGATGTGTTCTACCGCAAGAATGGCGCTTCGTTTCCGGTGGAGTTCTCGGTAACGCCCATGGTGGAGCACAACGTGGCCGTGGGCAGCGTGCTCAGCTTCCGCGATATCAGCCAACGGTACGCGCTGGACCGGATGAAAGATGAGTTCGTTTCCACGGTGAGCCACGAACTGCGCACTCCTCTCACCTCCATTCGGGGTTCCTTGGGCCTGCTGGCGACGGGCTTGTTGGGCGAGATGGGGGAGAAGGCGTCGAACCTGCTGCGCATCGCGGTGACCAACTCCGACCGGCTGGTGCGGCTGATCAATGACATCCTCGACCTGGAGCGTATGCAGTCGGGCCGCGCGCCCCTTACCTATCGCAGTTGCGACCTGGAGGAGCTGGCGAAGCAGGCCATCGACGCCATGACGCCTATGGCGGAGGCGGCCAAGGTGCAAATGCTGCTGGATTCCGGGCCGGCGCAGGTGGAAGTGGATCCGGACCGGCTGCAACAGGTGATGACTAACCTGCTGAGCAATGCGATCAAGTTCTCCCCGCCCCAGTCGCAGGTCACGGTTTCCATCGAACGGCTGCTCGATGGGGTGACCATCAGCGTACGAGATAACGGCCGCGGCATCCCCAAGGACAAGCTGGAATCGATCTTTGACCGCTTTCAGCAGGTCGACGCCTCGGATGCCAGGCAGAAGGGTGGAACCGGACTGGGCCTCGCCATCTGCCGCACTATTGTCATGCAGCACGGCGGCCGCATCTGGGCGGAGCGCAACCCCGATCGCGGTTCCACTTTCCGCATGTTCCTGCCCTCGGTCACACGGGACAGTGAGTTGTCGCGCCAGGACGGCAGCTCGGAGTCTCGAGTAACTAACACTACCTCGGTTCTGGTTTGTGATGAGAACCCGGAGACGCGGGCGGTGCTGGTGGAAAGCCTGCGGCAGCATGGCTATTCGGTGCTCGAAGCGGGCACTGGGGATGAAGCAGTCGTGGTCGCCCGGCAGACCCCAATCCAGGCGATCCTGCTGGATATGAGCCTCCCCAGCTTGCACGGGTGGGAGACTCTGCATCTGCTGCGCGACGATCTGCGCACGGCGTCCATTCCGGTGGTGGTGCTGAGCGCATTTGGCGCCATGAACGACCCCGAAGTGGAAAAGGCCGCGGACGCCTGGCTGGAGCAGCCACTGGAGACGGAATCGATGTTGGCCGCCCTCTCCCGGGTTTTGCGGGTAGAACGGGAACCCTCTCGTGTGTTACTGGTAGAGGATGATGCTGACCTGGCCAAGGTGATCCTGGCCACGTTCGAGCGTGCCGGCATCCAGATACATCACGCCTCCACGCAGCGCAAAGCGATGGAGTTGTGCGTTTCGTCGCGCCCAGATCTGCTCATCCTCGACATTGCCCTGCCCGATGGCGATGGCTTTGGACTGGTCGACTGGCTGCGCCAGCAACAGGAGATGAAGAATCTGCCGCTGGTCGTCTATTCCGCCCAAGACCTGGGCGAGAGCGAACGCAAGAAGCTGCGGCTGGGGAATACAGAGTTCCTCACCAAGGCGCGCGTCCAGCCGCAGGATGTAGAGACGTTGGTGCTATCGATGCTGCGGCAACCAAACGAAGATACCGAAGTACCGCTGGGATGGGATGGGACCGCTTCTCCCAGTGCTTAGAAACCTCTACGGACCCGGGTTTCCTGTACGCGGCTTTAGACAAGCGCATGAGGTTTATTGATTCCGACAAGCTCCACAGGAAATCCGGGGGATTCGTACTCTTATGACACGCCGCATTCTAATCATTGACGACGAAGACGATATCCGCCAGGTGGCGGCCATGAGCCTGGAGACGGTGGCGGGATGGGACGTGGTGCTGGCCAATTCAGGTAAGCAGGGGATCGAACGCGCCAGTGCGGAGCAGCCGGACGCTATCCTTTTGGACGTGATGATGCCGGAGATGGACGGACCCACCACACTGCTGAAACTCAAGGCCAGCGGTGTGACCTCGCATATACCCGTCTTGTTGCTGACGGCCAAAGTACAGGGACCAGATCAGCGCAGATTTGCCGAAATGGGAGTGGCAGCCACCCTATTCAAGCCCTTTGATCCACTGACCCTGGCGCGACAGATTTCCGCGGCGTTAGGCTGGAAAGAAGGCGATTGATCTTGACCAACGGAGAGCGAATGCCCCCGGACAAAACCATGCACACCGCCGCTGGCTTGCCCCCAGAAGAACAGACTCAGGAGCAGAAGATGCAGAGCATGATCTCTGCCCTGTGGGAGCGGAGCAGGCATACCGTGGTGGAACGTGCCCAGTTGCTGCAGAGCGCGGGAGAGCTATGGAACGACAACCGGCTGGATGCGGCGACCAAGCTGCGCGCGGTGGATTCTGCTCATAAACTGGCGGGCGTGCTGGGCACCTTCGGCCTTCCCCGAGGTACCGATCTGGCGCGGGAGGCGGAAGGGCTCTTTGGCCAGGCAACGCCGCCGGACAGAGCTGAGATCGAACGGCTGCAAGTGCTACTGGCGGAGCTGACCCGGCTGATCGACCGCGGACCCAATCCAACTGTCTAGAATGGAAGCATGAACGACCTGGGCCGACTGCTCATCGGTGTGGGACTGGTGCTGGTCATCGCCGGCGGCTTGTTGCTGCTATTAGGACGTACGGGTTTCCCGCTGGGCAGGCTTCCGGGTGACATCTCCTACCGGGGCAGGAACGTTTCCGTTTACTTTCCGCTGGGGACGTCGATTCTGCTGAGCGTCGTGCTGTCTCTTGTCTTCTATTTGCTCTCCCGCTTTCGCCGCTAGGATGGACGGCGTGTAGACTCGACGTTTGGTGGAGGCATCTGTGCCCAATCCGGAGGAATCGGTGAGCCAGCTGGGGCTGGTTTTCCCGGAAGCATCGGCCAATCTGCGGCGGGTGTGGCGGGTCGGCCAGCTGGTCGGCGAAGTACGAAACCACATCGAGCGCGAGTACGCGGATGTGTGGGTAGAAGGCGAAGTTTCCAACTATCGCCCTGCTCCTTCCGGCCATGTTTACTTCACCCTGAAAGATGGGGACGCCCAACTGCCGGTGGTGCTGTTTCGGCGGCAGGCAATGCTGCTGCGCTTCCGGCTGGAAGATGGCCTGCAAATCCTGGTGCGAGGGAGGGTTTCGGTCTACGAGCAGCGTGGCCAGATGCAGCTGGTGGCCGAGTTTATCGAGCCGGTAGGCGCGGGCTCGTTGCAGATCGCCTTCGAACAGCTGAAAGCCAGGCTGCAGAAGGAAGGCCTTTTTGCCGCGGACCGCAAACAGCCTCTGCCTGCCTTTCCTCACTGCATTGGGATCATTACTTCGCCTACGGGTGCGGTGATTCGCGATTTTCTCAACGTGGCGGGACGCCGACACCTGGCGCTCCATGTGCAGCTTTACCCTTCCGCAGTGCAGGGCGAGACGGCCGCCATGGAAATTGCGGCGGGCATCGCGTTTTTCAACCAGTCGCGGACGGTGGACGTGATTGTTGTGGCCCGTGGCGGCGGTTCGTTGGAAGATCTGGCTCCCTTCAACAGCGAGTTGCTGGCCAGGGCGATTGCCAATTCTCAGTTGCCGGTGGTGTCCGCGGTCGGCCACGAAACCGACTTCACCATTGCCGATTTTGTCGCCGACCTACGTGCGCCCACTCCCTCTGCGGCAGCGGAGCTGCTGACCGAGGCGCAACATAAAGTGGAGGAGCGCCTGGAACAGCTGCACCGGCGCCTGACCCACGCCTGCCGCTACCTAGTGATGCGGGCCCAGGAACGCTTTGCCCGGCTCTCTGCTCCGGCAGCCTTTGCGCGCATGCGCAATGCACTGGCACGGCGACAGCAGCGGGTGGATGAGTTGCAATACCAGTTGGACGCCGCCTGGCATCGGCAAAGCCGCACCATGACGGAAAGGTTGCAGAAGCTTGAAGCGAGGCTGCTGCGTCAGGATGTAAGCCACCGTATGCGTATGGTGCGGGAGCGGCTGGGGGCGCTGGACGGGCGGATCGGGCGCGCACAGGAGTCCCTGCTGCACCGTGAGCGGGCCAGACACGCGAGTGCGGAGGGCCGACTGCAGACTCTTTCTCCCCTGGCGGTCCTGAATCGCGGCTATGCCCTGGTGTTCGACGAGGCCGGGGCCCTGATCCGGGAGGCAGCGGCTGCTTCCGACGGCGGCGTGATTACCACACGATTCGCCCACAGCACCCTCACCAGCCGGGTGCTGGAAAGGAAGTCATCCCCAAGCAAATCATGAGAAAACTTTTTGGAACGGACGGTATCCGCGCGGTGGCCGGGGAGGCCCCCCTGGACCCAGCCACCATTTTCGCCACCGGACTTGCGCTGGCATCCTCCCTGAAGAGTCTTTATCCGCAGCCTCGGGTGCTGTTGGGGGCAGATACACGCGAATCCAGCCCCTGGATCTCCGCCGTCATCTCCGCCGGATTGTGCCGGGGGGGCGCGGAAGTGTTGAACGCCGGCGTGATCACGACGCCTGGCGTGGCCTATCTGACGCGCAAACATGGGTTGGCTGCGGGAGTGGTTATTTCCGCGTCGCATAATCCCTGGCAGGACAACGGGATCAAGGTATTCGGCGGAGATGGCTACAAGCTGCCTGACGCTACCGAGATGGCCATCGAGGGGGAGATTTTTCGCCGCCTGGAGGACTCTCCTGCGCCCAGCCTGAAGGGGCTCGAGGCACCCCCGGCTAACAAGGAATTCCGCGAAGAATATGAGGAGTTTCTGCGTAATGTGGTCCCACAGCTGAACCTGGCCGGCAGGAAGATTGTGATTGATTGCGCCAATGGGGCGGCGGCGGTGATCGCCTCTGAGCTTTTTACCTCGCTTGGGGGTGAGATCCACCTGACCCACGTAACCCCCAACGGACGCAATATCAACGAAAACTGCGGGGCCCTGCACCCTGAAGTAGTGGCCCGGGAAACCAAGGCGCTGGGCGCCGAGCTGGGGATTACCTTCGATGGGGATGCTGACCGCGCGCTGTTTGCCGACGCCCACGGCCGGGTGGTGAATGGGGACGGCGTGATGCTGGTGGCGGCCCGCGATATGCAGGCCAAGGGCGAACTTGCCGGCGACCTGGTGGTGGCGACGACCATGTCGAATATGGGCCTGGAAGCCGCCTTGCGCAGCAGCGGTATTGGCATGTTGCGCGCCCCCGTGGGGGATAAGTACGTTCTGGAGATGATGCAGAAAAACCAGGCCAGCCTGGGCGGGGAGCAGTCGGGGCATATTCTTTTTCTCCGGCGCAGCACTACCGGCGATGGATTGCTCACGGCGCTGGTGTTGCTCGACACTCTGGCGCGCTCTGGTAAGCCGCTGCACGAGCTATTGGGCGATTTGCGCGTCTTTCCCCAGGTGATCGTCAATGTGCGGGTACGCGAAAAACGGCCGCTGGAGCAGATTCCTGGGGTGGTGGAGAGCATTCAGCGGGCAGAGACGGATTTGCATGGCAATGGGCGGGTCGTGGTGCGCTATTCGGGGACTGAGGCGCTGGCGCGGGTAATGATCGAAGCCGAATCGGAGCAGCAGATGCGGGAGCATGCGGAGCGCATCGCCCAGGCCATCCGGGTGGAAATAGGGGTTTGAAGAACCGTTATCATCAAGGGAGGAGAGAGCCATGATTACCGCCATTCTTTTGCTCGCCCTCATGCAGCCGCAGGATCCCGGGTTGGGGACTGCTGCTGCGACAGATACAGCTGTGCCTGCGGTACGGACGGAGAAGCTTACACCGGCGGAAGCGAAATCACTGGCGGACGCCAACCAGGCCGTTGCCGACGCCCAGGACAAGCTGATTCACGCCAAGGCCGCCCTTCAGGGCACCACTGAGGGTATCGAGCAGGCTCATCACGCCAACACCGACTGCGGCTGTTACCTGGAGAGTACGGGACGCGACTACGACAAGGTGGAGTTCAAAGGGGACACGATTATCATCCACCACATCCATGAGGCCCCGGGGAGCCTTAGCAATAAGACGACGCAGTCAACGCAGTAGTAGGGTGAAAAGAAACAGCACGTCCCCTTCGACTTCGCTCAGGGCACGCCGGGAGCAGCTGCCGGCCGATGACAAGTTAAGAGAGAAATGAATAACTTCAGCTCTGTTTGGGGGTTGGGGGCCCATTTCGTCCTCCGCTTTCCCGGCTTCTCACCAAGCCTTGCCCCCTGGACGGGTGCCCCATGTTCGCGGACTTTCGCGTACATGGGTTGAACAAGATGGGCGACCCGGATTTCCTGCACGTGGCACTCACCAACGGCCGTATGTGCGGCTTTCAGTAAGGAAAGCCGCATGAGGTTCACCAACGCCACCAAACTCCACAGGAAATCCGGGGAAAGCCCCTCCTTTGTTTTTTGCTTTAAGTAGGCGTAGACCGGTGGGAAAAGCATTGGAAAAAGGTCGTCTTCAACCCATGTACGCGAAAGTCGCGAACATGGGGCACCCGTCCAGGGGGCAAGGCTGGTGAGGAAGCGAGAGATTTGTCGCACAACCTGCCTGAGCGAAGTCGAAGGGGACCTGCGGTTTCTTTTCCTTACTTCATGTCGCGCCAGTTGGGACCGGCTCCGCAGTCGACTACAATCGGCACTTTTAGTTCAATCACTGTTTCCATTTCGTGGCGCACCAACTTTTTCACTTGCTCGACTTCTTTCTCCGGCGCATCGAAGAGGAGTTCGTCGTGCACCTGGAGCGTCATTTTCGCCTGCAATTTCTCTTCCCGGAGCCGGCGGTCGATGCGGATCATGGCAATTTTGATCAGGTCTGCTGCCGTGCCCTGCAGCGGGGTGTTCACCGCCGTGCGTTCCGCAAAGCCGCGCAGGTTGGCGTTTCGGCTCTGCATATCGGGAATCGGGCGAACACGGCCGAAAAGGGTGCGCACCCGCTGCTCCCGGCGCGTTTCCTCAAGCAGCTGATCGATGTAGCGGCGCACACCGCTGTAACGCGCGAAGTAGGTTTCGATGTACAACCTGGCTACGTTTTGCTCAATGCCGAGTTGCGCCGCCAATCCAAAGGGAGAGATCCCATAAACGATTCCGAAATTAACCGCCTTGGCGCGATCGCGGGTCTGCTTATCCATTCCCTCGGCCGCCACGCCGAATACTTCCGCGGCAGTCAGGGTGTGAATGTCCTGTCCTTCGGCAAAGGCGCGCACCAGTAAGGGATCTTCAGAAAAATGCGCCATCAGGCGCAGCTCGATCTGCGAGTAATCAGCGGAGATGAGCAGATTTCCGGGCGCCGCAATAAAGGCCGCGCGGATCTCGCGGCCCAGTTCCGTCTTGATGGGAATATTCTGCAGATTCGGATTGGTGGAAGAGAGGCGCCCGGTCGCGGTGCCTACCTGGTTGAAGGTGGTGTGAACACGCCCCTCGGCATCGGCCAGCAAAGGCAAGGAATCAATGTAGTTGGACTTGAGCTTGGCCAGCTGGCGGTATTGCAGCACCTGGCGCGGAACGTCGTTGTGCTCCGCCAGCTCTTCGAGCACATCCACGGCAGTCGAAACCACCTTCCCCTTGCCGTACTTCAGCGGCTTGGGCAGGTGCATTTTGTTAAACAACACATCGCCCAGCTGCTTGGGTGAATTGATGTTGAAGCGGTGGCCGGAACCTTCGAAGATCTGCTCGCTGACCCGGTGCATCTCCACCGTCAGCCGGTCGGCCATGGCGGAGAGAACCGCGCGGTCGATGCGCACGCCGGCCTCTTCCATTCCCAGCAGGACAGGAACCAAAGGCAAATCGATGTCGCGATACACCTGGCCGGTGCCCAGCGACTCCACGTCCCCCTTGAGGAGCGGCGCGAGGGTGTGGATGGCGTGTGCTGATGCCGGCAACAGCTCATCGCCCGGTCCGGGCAACGCCCGCGTGGTGAAACGTGCGGCCACATCGCTCAGGCGATGGATGGCGTGGGTTGGATTGATGAGGTAGGAGTAGAGCATGACATCATCGATGGTCCCAGCCAACCGCAGACCATGGCTCGCTCCGTGCCGGTCAAGAATACGCAGTGCTGCCTTGAGGTCGTGTACCGATTTTGGCGTTTGCTCATCCGATAGCAGGCTGCACAGGAATTCTGGGGCGCGACTATCAACGGCCGGATCCAAGGAAAAGACGAGTATCCGGCCCAGCTCCGCGGAGACCGCAATTTTCAACGTCTGGGGAGTGAGTTCGGCCTGAAGCGCAGGCGCATCGAACAGGCCCAGCAGTGACATGTTTTTGAGCTGCGGCTCTTCCTCTTCAATCGCTTCGGTTTCCTCCTCAGCCACCTGTTCCGACGCGACTTCAAGCAGCGTGGTGTCGAAGGCCAGCGCGAAGCCGTGGCCGCGTGCTTGCTCGACGAAGCGGCTAATCTCTTGGGGCGGCGGATCGTGGAGGATGGTGAGCGGCGCTGCCTGCTCGTCCGGAGCCAGCTCCTTGAGCATGGTGGTGAACTCAAGCTCGTTGAAAAGTGCACGGCAGGCGCTCACGTCCGGGGCCTGGGTACGCATTTGTTCCAGGTCAAGTTCCACCGGCACTTCACAGTGGATGGTTACCAGCTCCTTGCTGAGCAGCACAGACTCGCGATTGTTCTGCAGCGATTCACGGTAGGTCTTGCGTTTCACCTCCGCAGCATGGTCGAGCACGTTTTCGACACTGCCGAATTGCTGGATCAGTTCGACCGAGCCTTTATCTCCTATTCCGGGAGCGCCTGGAATGTTGTCGATGGAGTCTCCGCGCAGCGCCATCACGTCGATGACTTGCTCCGGCGCTACTCCGAGTACCTCCACCACCTTGTCGCGATCAAGGATTAGGTTGTCTTTGACAGGGTTGAGCACTTTGACGCGACCGGTGACCAGCTGCAGCATGTCTTTGTCATTGGAAACGACAAAGACATCGTGATCCTGCTCGGCGGCCTGACGGGCCAGGGTGCCGATTACATCGTCGGCTTCGAAGCCCTCGGATTGCAGAATGGGGATGCGAAAGGCTTCCAGCGCCCGCCGGATGAACGGCAATTGCTGCGCCAGATCAGCAGGCATCTCGGTGCGGTTGGCTTTGTAGCCGGCGTAATCGATCTCGTCAAAGGTCTGGGTCTTAATGTTCCATTTGCGCACCGTGGCCATCGTGCGCGCGCGCTCATCGCGAAAGACGGCCCCGCTCACGTCGAAAACGGCGGCAAAGAACTCCGGCTGAAAATCGCGGCGGAGTTTGTTGATCATGTTGACGAAGACGAAGGTGGCCGCGGTGGGCACGCCGGTGCGCGTCGACATGGGGCGCTGGCGCTGCATCGCGTGATAGGCGCGAAAGATAAACGACATCGCGTCGAGCAGGAAGACGGGCTTCTTTGGTTCCGGATTTTCTAGCTGGGTAAGTGAAGCCATTACTTCTCGAGTCTTTCATACAATCAGGCTTGTGCTGGTTTCCGACTTCGACTTCGAGCTTCCGCCAGAACTGATCGCGCAAGAACCACCAGCCAAACGCGGGGAGAGCCGCATGCTCCTCCTGGACCGGGAGAGCGGAGCATGGCGGGATTCCTGGTTTAAGCAGCTGCCCGAGTTGCTGCGCGACGGGGATGTGCTGGTGTTGAATGACAGCCGGGTGATTCCCGCGCGATTGTTTGGCCAGCGTCCAGAGGGGCCCGCCAAAGCAGAAGTGCTGCTGACTGAACAGATAAGCGATTGGGAATGGAGGGCGCTGACCCGCCCGGCGCGCAGGATGGCGGTGGGTCAGGAGCTGGCCTTCGCGACGCCCGAGGGGGACGTGCGACTGCAAGCTACGGTAGTGGCCGATGGCGAGTTCGGCGAACGCCTTCTTCGCTTCGCGCCGGTGGATGATTTCTTCGCCCGGCTGGAGCTTCTGGGGCACGTGCCGCTGCCCCCATACATTCGCCGTCAGGATCAGCCGCTGGACCGCGAGCGTTATCAGACGGTCTTTGCGCGTCAACGCGGATCGGTCGCTGCGCCCACCGCGGGTCTGCATTTCACTGCCGAGATTCTGGAGCGGATCCGCGCACGGGGTGTCGTCATTACCTACTTGACCCTCCACGTCGGGCTGGGGACGTTCCAGCCTGTTCGGGTGGCGGATGTATCGGAGATTCATCTCCACACGGAAAGGTATTCCCTGCCCGCAGAGACGGCCCAGGAGGTTAGCCGGGCGCTGCTTGAGGGCCGGCGCATTGTTGCCGCCGGTACAACGACGGTGCGGGCGTTAGAGCACTGTGCGCAAATCGGCAGAATGGAGCCGCATACCGGCACAACCAATATTTTCCTGTCCCCGGGCTCCCGCCTGAATGTGGTCGGGGGTCTGCTCACCAACTTCCACCTGCCCCAGTCGACGCTGCTGATGCTGGTGAGCGCCCTTGCCGGAAAAAATAGGACGCTGGCCGCCTATCGTCACGCGGTCGAAGCGGGCTATCGCTTCTTCTCCTACGGCGACTGCATGTTCATTGCCTGATCGAAGTGCCTCTCGGCATTGAGGCGGGCGCGTTCCAGCGCCGCTTCCACCTCAAGCCTCTTGGCTTCGATCACCAGCGGGTCTTCGCTCCGGGGCACCTCGATCTGCCGAGCGTAGCTGAGCGCCACGCGAGAAAATGGCTTGGGGATGAGGAAGCGATCCCATGAACGCAGGGTCCAGGCCTTTTCTGGATGCGCGTAAAAGATGCCGATGGCGTAGCCGGTGAGCTGAGCCAGCTTCACTGCGCCCGGCTTTACCTTGTAGACCGGGCCGCGGGGGCCGTCCGCAGTAAAGACCGCTGGATGGCCTCGCTCGACGGCCTTGGCCAGCGTCCACAGTCCGCTGCCACCGGATCGCGTGCTGGATCCGCGCGCGGTTAGGTAACCGAGCCGCTCTATGGTGCGCGCGATCAGTTCGCCGTCAAAGCTGAGGCTGATCAGGACCGCCGGCTTGAATCGAACGTGGAAATAACAAATGCAGGGGATAAGGCAGCGGTGCCAGAAGCACCACACCTGTTGACCCGGCGGTGTGGCGGGCACGGCCCCCGGCTCCGTCACCACCTCATAGCGCAGGGTGCGGTGGAGCGCCCGCAAGAGCAGCGCCACCAGGCGGGGAACAATCGAAAGGGTGATCCGCTGGCTGAAACTGAAGCTCTGAGCGGAGTCGGTCACCGGGCGATTTTACAGGCTGGGAGGCCGGGGCCACTTTGGTCATCCGCGACCCGGCCCGATTCGGCACCTGTTTTGTTGCAGATAGCGGTCCTGTGGCAGGAGGCGGAGGAGTCCGCTCTCCCTACGGGTAACCAAGGGTGTGATCGAGTGGGGATGCTCGCTGCCCCCTTTGTGGACGGGTAATAGTGAGATTGGCGCATTTCCGGTACGTCCGGACTGACGTATACCAATACTCATTATGAGTACACACAAATTTGCTCTGACTTCGCGTGAATATTCTCTGCCCCGATCTGGAAGCAAACCGTCCCTGGACGACAAACTCGATAAGGTCTTCCAAATGGCCGAGCATATGGACGCCAGATGTGTCTACATGCTGGACGCTGCCAGCCACAAGCGGCGGCACGTTGTTTCCGCCAGGTAGCACGCTTGGGCCGTTTTCCCTCAGAGGCTAAAGCCTCGATGCTTGGCTTTGCAACGGACGGGCTAAAGCCCGTCCCCTTCGACAGAAGGAGCCGTTGTTTAAGGGACGGGGCTTCGGCCCGTCCTGGCCAAAGTGAACGGCGTTCCAGGCTGCGGAAAACTCCGGTCTTTGACCGGTACGGGCTTCAGCCCGTACGTAAATGATTTGCAATGAATTCGGCTTTAGCCGCTGAAGGATGCTTTCCCCTCCAAACAGCGACTTTTCCGCAGCCTCCGAAGTCTGCCATTACACGGCACTGAGGCGAAGATCAAAATGAGGCGGCGCCCGTTCGCTTCGAAACCGGCCTCTGCGCAGCCCCGCTGATAGCATCTCTGATGTGCTACTGACTCTGGAAACGTCCCTGCAGTTCGTCAAGGGCATCGGTCCGCGCATCGCCCAGACGCTGCAGGACAAGCGCATCGCCACCATCGAGGACCTGCTCTACCATCTGCCCTTCCGCTATGAGGACCGCCTGCGTCCGCAAGCCATCGAGGAATTGGTCCCGGGTGAGATGGCCAGCCTGATCGGCGAAGTGCGCGCCATGAACCTGCTGCGCACACGGCGCATGCCCATCTTTGAAATGACCGTGAGCCAGGGCCTGGGCAGGGTCAAATGCATGTGGTTTCACGGAACCTACCTGAAAGACCGCTTCAAAGCCGGACAATGGGTGGCCCTGTACGGAAAGGTAGAGGCCTCCCGCAGCAGCAATAGTTTCAAAATGATCCAGCCTCAGGTGGAAGTGCTGCCCGACGACCACGACGACGAAGAGTCCAAACTGCTGGAGGTAGGCCGGATCACCCCAGTCTATGAGTCGCTGGGCAATAAGCTGGCTTCGCGTTGGCAGCGGCGCGTCCTCTGGAGAGTGCTGGAGGAAATGAAAGGTCGAATCCCGGAGACCCTCCCCGAGGCACTTTGCCGCCGGTTGGAGTTGCCCAGCCGCGAAGATGCATTGCGCCGGGCGCACTTCCCCGAGCCCGGAACCCCCATGAGCCAGCTCCAGTCCTGGGCCACTCCGGCGCAGAGGAGATTGATATTCGAAGAACTGTTCTACCTCGAACTGGGCCTGGAGTTGAAGCGGAAGAAATTTCGCCAGCGGCAGGGTATTCCGTTCGAAACCAATGAAGCCGTGCGGTCAGCGCTGCGGCAGGTGCTTCCCTTCCATCCCACCAAGGCGCAAAAGACCGCCCTGGGCGAGATTGTGGCTGACATGCGGGCGCCGGAGCCGATGCGGCGGCTGCTGCAGGGCGATGTGGGATCGGGAAAGACCATCGTGGCCCTGCAAGCAATGCTGGTGGCCATCGAGAACGGCTACCAGGCAGCCCTCATGGCGCCCACGGAGATCCTGGCCACACAGCACTTCCTGGGAGCGCGCAAGCTGCTGGAACGGTCGCAGCAGCGCTACAAAGTGGTTCTGTTAACCGGGTCGCTCGACGAAGATCGCAAACGGGCCCATCGGGGGATGATCGCGCGCGGCGAAGCACAATTAGTGATCGGCACCCATGCCCTGATCGAGGAGCGGGTAGATTTTGCCAAACTGGGACTGGTGGTGGTCGATGAACAGCATCGCTTCGGGGTTTTACAGCGTTTCCGGTTGATGCAGAAGCCCAACTCCGGCGAACCGGATGTCCTGGTCATGACCGCAACGCCCATCCCCAGGACACTCGCTCTTTCTCTGTACGGCGACCTCGATCTCAGCGTGTTGGATGAATTGCCGCCCGGCCGCACCCCCATTCTCACCCGCCAGGTCTCCGACGAGGTGGCCGACGAAGTATGGGAGCTGCTGCGGGAACAGGTGCGGCTGGGACACCAGGCGTACGTGGTTTACCCGGTCATCGAAGGCGCGAAGGAAGATCAGCCGGAATTGGATTTCGCTGCCGGCGAGCCCAACGGGCAGGCGGAGACTGCAACGGCCCCAGTGGGAAGAAAGGGCAAAGCCCCCGGTTTATTGTTCAAGCCGGTTTCTTCCCCTTCGGCGCCATCGCTGAAGGCCGCGACCGACATGTATCAGGAATTGAAGGCCGGGGCTCTTAAAGGCCTGCGCCTGGGCCTGCTGCACGGACGCATGGATGCCGACGAGAAAGAGATCATCATGCGCCGGTTTCAGCGGCGGGAGTTGGATGTGCTGATCGCTACCACCGTCATCGAGGTTGGCGTCGATGTGCCAAACGCAACCATGATGGTGATTGAACATGCGGAGCGGTTTGGACTGGCGCAAATGCATCAGCTGCGGGGACGGGTGGGACGCGGAAGCGCCAAGTCCTACTGCATCCTCATGACCGGGGGGAAGATCTCACCCCAGGCGGTGGAGCGCCTGGCAGCCATGGTGCGCACGCAGAACGGATTCGAGCTGGCGGAGCTCGACCTGCAGCTGCGCGGGCCAGGAGAGTTTTTCGGCACACGACAAGCGGGGATCCCGGACTTTCGCGTGGCCAACCTGGTACGCGACCGCGGGCTTCTGGAGCTGGCGAAGGTGGAATCGGCGTCGTTCGTATCGAATGCCGGCGAGGTGACAGAAGAGGAAAAGAGCAAGGTGTGGAACCGGCTGCGAGAGGCCTGGCAACGGCGCTATGGGCTGGTAGACGCCGGATGAGCCCTCGTTTCCTCACAAAGGACGGCACCTACCTACCCCTTCAGGCGGCGAAGCATGGGCTGCCGGCAAAATGGGTTTCCAGTTCCTCGTCCTTGACCATCCAGATCTGCAATTGCACCTTGATGATTTCAAGCGAACAGATGTAGCGCGTGGCGGCATCCAGGGTCGCTCCATCCACCGCCGGTATCTTTCGCGAAGAGAGATCGAAGAGGTGCGGGGTGCAGCGGCAAAGCTCCGTCAGCAGGAGATGAGAGGCCGCAGTCAGTTGCAGTCCAACTGAGACCAGCGCACTGTAGATCTCAACGCAGATATCGCGGGGAAACTCAAAGACAAAGCGAGCCGTACCCGGCTCCACGTAGGAGCGGCTACGAATCCAGGCCCCACAATCAGGAATGATCCCGCTGAGCCGGGGCACAACCAGGGATTGGTCTTCCGGCAAGAGCGCGGTCAAATAAAGGACATCATCTAAAAGCGTATCGGACATAGGTGTTTGGCAATCGAACTGCGAACTTTGAATATACCTTGCCTGTTAAGTTGATCGGCCACGTTAGCGCAATCTTGAACAGCAGGACAGGTACGTCGGTTAGCCGTTACGGTTACATTTCGGGAGGGAAGAGATGACCGAAAAGGACCCCATGGTAATGTGGTCAGCATGTTGATCGGGACAGGCGTGGACTTGATCGAGGTGGAGCGCATCGCGCATTCCATCGAACGCTTCGGCGAACGGTTTCTGCGCCGCGTGTATACAGATCATGAGATCGCCTATTGCAGCCGTAAGCGGGTCAGCGCGGAGAGCTACGCGGCCCGTTTCGCGGCCAAAGAGGCGGGAGCGAAGGCGTTGGGTACGGGTATCAGCCGGGGGGTTACGTGGAATGAGTTCCAGGTCGCACGCAACCCGGGCGAGCGGCCAGTTCTGGAATTGCGGGGACGGGCTGCAGTGCTCGCCAAGGAACTCGGGGTGCGCGCAATCTCGCTTTCCCTCACCCATACCGGTAGTCTGGCGATGGCGACCGTGGTAATGGAAGACTAGAGCCACGATCCCACTCAAGCCCAAAAACGGCTTGAACGGCACCCAGCTTTCCTTTCCGCTTCCGAAAGGGAGAGCCCAGCAAAAGCGCATTTGATATGCTCAGTCGCAGCGGGAAATGCCCGCTGCACTCGCTTCAACCCGAGGGGGTCTGTGCCAAGCCAGCAGGAAGTCCAGTGGTCACAACTGAAGGTTGGGGTTCTGGTCATCGTGGCGTTGGCAGCCTTGACTGCTCTCATCTTCCTCATGACAGGAAGCACGGGCGGACTATTCACAGGAAAGATCGTCCTGCGCTCCTATTTTGAGAATGCCGCCGGCCTCAAGGAGGGCGCTCCGGTCAACCTCGAAGGCTATACGGTGGGCACGGTAACCAAAATCGGCATCGTACCCGCGCGCAAGCTCACCCCGGTCGAGGTGACGTACAAGGTCGGAGCTAAATATAGAGACGCTGTGCGTACCGATTCCACGTCCAGCCTGGAGACCATTGGCGTTCTGGGCGATACCGTCGTGGACATCAACAGCAAGACGGCGACCGGTCCGCCGGTGCAGAGTGGCGCGGAACTCAAAACCAACGAGACGCCCAACCTCTCCGACGTGATCAAATCGAGCCAGGGAACAATCGAGCAGTTGAATACCATTCTGGCCAAGGTCGACCATCTCGCGGACTCACTCAACTCGACCAAGGGCTCGATCGGCGAGTTGATCAACAATCCGGACCTCTATAACAAGGCAGTCGTGACCCTGAACCAGTTGTCGCAACTGGTGGATACGGTGGCCAACGGCAAGGGCTCGATCGGCAAGCTGGTGGCTGACGACACCCTGTACAACCACATCAACGATACCGTGGCCAAGCTGGACGCGATGGCGACCCAACTGGACGAGGGGAAGGGTACGCTCGGCAAGCTGCTGAAAGACGAGACGCTGGCCAATAACCTGAACCAATCGGTAGCCAGCGCGAACCAGCTGCTGGCCGACATCAATGCCGGCAAGGGCGGCCTGGGCATGATCGCCAAGGATCCCCAGTTCGCTGCCAAGCTGCGCGATACAGTGGACAAGCTCGATTCGGTCCTGAACCGGGTTGACAGCGGTCAAGGAACCATCGGGCAGCTGGTGGTCAACCCTTCTCTTTACAATAACCTCGACCAGTCGCTGACAGAAACCCGGGGTCTGATTGCGGCCATCCGGGAAAATCCCAAGAAGTATCTGACGTTCCACGTGAAGATTTTCTGACCGGGATCCCCATTTCTATCCACAAGGCAGCTTATGAAGTCTCTCCCAACCGTGGTTGCTGTGTTGCTCTGCAGCTGTCTGGCTCAGGCGCAAAACAAGCCGGCGCAGGGCCCGCCCGAACCGCAGGCGCCGCAAAGCTTTGACCTGACCGCCATCGATAAAACAGCCGATCCGTGCACCGACTTCTATCAGTACGCCTGTGGCAACTGGAAGAAGAACAATCCGATTCCTCCCGACCAGGTGCGGTGGGGCGAGTTCGATAAGCTCAGAGAGCGAAACGACTGGCTGCTCTATCGCGAGCTGGAAACGGCGGCGAACCCCGACGTGAAGCGGACCGCACTGGAACAGAAATATGGAGACTTCTACGCGTCCTGCATGAATACCCAACTGGCCGACCAAAAGGGCGTGACGGCGCTCAAGCCCGCTCTGGACGCCATCAACGCCCTCCGCGATAAGAAGCAACTGGCAGCGCTGCTGGGTACGCTGGAGATACCGCACGGCATCAGCGGACTCTTCAGCTTCGGCGTGGGGCAGGATCAGAAGGACTCCACCCGGCAAATCGCGCAAGCCGGCCAGGCGGGGCTCGGCCTGCCGGACCGCGACTACTACCTGGTGCAGAACCCGCGGCAGCAGAAGATTCGCGACGAATACGTGGCTCACATGACCAGGATGTTCCAGTTGGCCGGCGACACACCCGAGAAAGCTGCCAGCGAAGCGCAGAGCGTTATGGCCATCGAAACCGCTCTGGCGCAAGGCTCCTTGAGCCGGACAGACATGAGAGACCCGGCGAAGCGCTATCACATGATGACGCTCACGGATCTGGGGAAGCTAACCCCGGACTTCGATTGGCCGTCTTATTTACACGGCATTCGCATGGGTTCATTCGAAACCCTGAACGTGATGAACCCTGGTTTCTTTACTGCCATGAACGCGCTGATCGATGGTCAGAGCCTGGACGCGTGGAAGAGCTACCTCCGGTGGCGTGCTTTGCACGATGCTGCCCCCTGGATGTCGCAAGCATTTGTAGACGAAAATTTCGCTTTTTTCTCCAGTGACCTGTTGGGACAGAAAGAGATCGCGCCCCGATGGAAACGCTGCAGCCGGGCCACAGACAATGCGCTTGGGGAAGCAGTGGGGCAGGATTGGGTGAACAAGTACTTCAGCCCGGAAAAGAAAGAGAACATGGTCAAACTGGTCACAGCGCTGGAAGCGGCGCTGGCTGAGGACATTCAGCAGTTGCCCTGGATGTCGGAAGCGACGAAAAAAAATGCTGAGGAAAAACTGGCGCTGATCCGCAATAAGATCGGCTATCCGGAGCATTGGCGCGACTACTCGACCCTGGAGATCAAGCGGGATGATCTGCTGGGAAACGTGGCCCGCGCTACCGTGTATGAGGATCGCCGCAACCTGGACAAGCTGGGGAAACCGGTGGACGAGACGGAGTGGGGCATGACTCCGCCGACGGTGAACGCCTACTACAGTCAAGGCATGAACGACATCAATTTTCCCGCGGGCATTCTGCAGCCGCCGTTCTACGACTTCGCCAAAGACCCTGCAGTCAATTTCGGAGGGATCGGGGTGGTGATCGGCCACGAGATGACACATGGCTTCGACGATCAGGGGAGCAAATTCGACGGCCATGGCAATGTGCGTGAGTGGCAGACCCCAGACGACCGCAAGGCATTTACCGAGCGCACCGATTGCGAAGTGAAGGAATATGGCAGCTTCGAAGCAGCGCCCGGGCAAAAGCTGAATGGCAGTCTGACGTTGGGCGAGAATACGGCGGATAATGGCGGGCTTCGGTTGGCCTACTCGGCGTTGCTGGCCACTTTAGCCCAAGAGCCCGCCGCAGCGGAGAAGGAGATCGACGGCTATACACCGGCGCAGCGGTTCTTTCTCGCCTACGGCCAGGTTTGGTGTGAGAACGTGCGCGAACAAGCCGCGCGGAGTAGAGCCCTGACAGATCCGCACTCTCCAGGCCAATGGCGGGTGAACGGCGCAGTACAAAACTTCGACGAGTTCGGCAAGGCTTTTAGCTGCAAGAAAGGCACGCCCATGTACCCGGAGAACTCCTGCCGGGTATGGTAATCCACTCACCGACAAGGGGAGATGCTAGCCGAAAGTGGTTCTAGCTTTTACAATTAGCGCTAGGATCAATTTTTAATACAGTTTCAGCTGCAAAGGCAGCCCTAGACCGCAATAGCGACGGGGATGAAGGAAACGCATGAAGTTCAGGAAATTCGGCCGGATCAGTCTGGCCTTGGCGGTGTCCCTGGGAACGGGGTTGGGAGTAACCTCCTGCAGCACAGACCACACAGTCGGTTATATGTATGTCACCGGCCAGCAATATAATCAGGTTTCCGGCTACACGATCGATAGCAACCTTGGCAATCTGACGCCCACGCAAAATTCTCCTTACAGCTCCGGGGGCGCCAATCCCATCAAGGAACTGGTGGCGAATGCGGGGAGGTTTCTCTATGTGCTCAACGCAGGCTGCGGCGGAACCGGGCAGGCGGCTTGTTCCTCCGGCACAAATTCGGATAACACCGGTCCAAACATCTCGCTCTTCACTATCGGCGGAAAAGGTTCACTGAGCTTCCAGACAACTTATAACAGCCAAGGGAACTTTCCGATCTCGATCCAGACGGACTCGTCCGGCTCTCATCTATTCGTGCTTGATACGCAAGACCCCAATCCCGCAGCGGATTGCGTGGCCTATGTGGCAGGAAATCCTGCCACCATCTGCGGAGACATCACATCCTTCAACATCGACCCCAATACCGGCCGGCTCTCGTTGATCACCAACCAGCAGGTTAAGAACCCTACGACGGGCGCCAACCTTACTTACTTCCCGGTGGGCAGCGGACCCATCAACTTCATAGTCGTTCCGAGCAACTCGTTTATCTACACCATCGAGAAGGGCAGTGGGAGTACCCTGGACCCCTCTCAGGCGATCTTCGTGTATGGGAACAGCAGTGGCCAGTTGACCCTGACGCAGAATACTCCCATTCCCACCCCTGCTACGGATCTGAGCTATATCTATGCCAGCCCCAAGTACGTATATCTGATCGATGCGGGGCAAGCTGTCAGTCCCACCGGGCAGATCTTGCCTTATACGATCGGCACCAACGGTGCGCCCCAATCGCTGGTCGGCGGAGCTGTGGACAACTCAGGTACGGTGGCAAATCCTGGACCCATGCTTGTCGACCATTCGGGCAAGTTCCTCTATGTGGCAAACCAGGGAGCCAACCTCAACCCGACCGGCCCGGCAAGTTCCGTAAGCGCATTCTTCGTCGACCCGACTACGGGGAGATTGACGACCCTGTCCAGTGGAGCAAGCGGGACCAGCACTCTCTTTGGCGCAGGCTCGGCTCCGCAGTGCATCCTCGAGGATCCCTCGAACCAGTATCTCTACACGGCCAATTATGCCGACAGCACGATCACCGGTGGGGTGATCAACTCCTCGACGGGAACCCTGACCACGCTGCGGAAGAGTACCTCCTTCACGGGTCCCGGTAATCCGACCTGGTGCGTCGTCAGCGGCACGCTGTTCTAAAGCTTTCAGGCTTCAGGGCTCAGGTGGCTGAAAGCGACCTGAGCTTTTACAATGCAAGTGGGACTCAAAAGACACTCTATCCATAGCTCTGCTGCAAACTGCAGCCCTGCTCCATTGGTTCGTTGGGCCAGGATGAAGGAAGCGCATGAAGTTGAGTAAATTCGGCCGGATGGCACTGGCCTCGGTTGTAAACCTTGGTCTGGGAATCGGTATTACTGCGTGCGGCCCCCCCAATACAATTGACTTTCTATACGTCACATCCTCCAACAAGAGCAACCCAGGGCAGATCAACGTCTACAAGGTGGATAGTCAAGCGGGAGCGTTGATACCAATTCCTAACTCGCCCTATTCTTCGGGCGGAGAGAATCCCGTGGCCGACGTAGCTTCGGCGAGTGGCAAGAACCTCTACGTGATCAATCAGGCCAGCAATGCGGTGGTGGTGTTCGCCATCGCCACGGACGGCAGCCTCTCCCAGCAGCAGTCCTGCAGCACGCCGGGTACGATCCCTACTCAGTTGGCGATCAACGCGGCGGGTACCTACCTCTATGTTGTGGAGACTTACCAGCCGGGCTTCAGCGCCAGCAAGCCCGGACCCGGGGCGCTGGTGGTCTTCCCCATCAATGCCACCGGGCAACTGGGGGCCACGGGAAGTCTCTGCACGCCGGTCGCGAATGGGGCCAATGCCTTCTTCCCGGTGGGCAATAATCCCGCAGCCGTGACCGTGCTGCCAAGCAGTAACTTCGTTTATGCGGTGAACGAAACTGATGCCACCATCTCTGACTTTCAGGTGGGTTCGAGTGGGGCTCTGACCCTGATTGCCACCTATCCCGTGGGCGTTGCTCCCAATGCGATTGCCAGCGATCCGACCAGTAAATTCCTCTACGTCACCGATGGTGCGGCCAATCAGATGATTGGCTTCCTGATCCAGACCGACGGGGCCTTGATCAACATGCAGACACCCTTCAAGACGGACATTCTTCCTGTATCTGTGAAGGTCGATCCGCGCGGGATTTACGTGTACGTGGCCAACTACAATGCCAACGACGTGAGCGCCTATACGATCGATCGCGGTACCGGAAACGCCACGCAGATTGCCGGGACCACCACCTATGCGGTGGATGCCGGGCCAACCTGCATCTTGATCGAACCCGCAGAAGCACGCTTTGTCTACACGTCGAACTTCCTTGGCGCGACGGTGTCCGGCTTGTCTCTGAACCCTGCGACTGGGGCGCTCGCGCCGGTGCAGAACACACCCTTCAAGGCCGCCGGGCAGCCTACCTGCAGCGCTGCCATTACCCACGGCAACCATGCCATCGAGGTCGTACAACCCTGATGCGCATGAAGTTGAGTAAATTCGGCCGGATTGCCCTGGCTTCGGTAGTATCCCTTGGTCTCGGATTCGGAGCCACTGCATGCGGCCCCAGCAATACCATCGATTTTCTTTACGTCACCGCGTCCAAGCAAAACCCGGGACAGATCAGCGTATACAAAGTAGATAGCGAAGCGGGCATCTTGTACCAGATCACGGATTCACCCTACCCCTCGGGCGGGCGGAATCCTGTCGCTGATGTGGCGTCAGCCAACGGTAAGAATCTCTACGTCATCAATCATGACGACAATACGGTTGTGGAATTTGCCATTGGCACCGATGGCAAACTCTATCCGCAGCAGACCTGCAACATGCCAGGCAGCTACCCTTCCCAGTTGGCCGTCAACCAGGCTGGGACCTATCTCTACGTGGTGGAGACGTACCAGCCGAACTTCAGCCTCAGCATACCCGGGCCCGGCGCGCTCGTCGTTTTCCCCATCAATGCCAATGGTCAGCTGGGCGCGACGAGCAGCCTGTGCCAGCCGGTGTCCGATGGCACAAACGCTTTCTTCCCCTTGGGAAATAATCCGGTTGCCGTCAACGTGTTGGCTGGCGGAAACTTCGTTTACGCGGTGAATGAAAGCGATGCCACCGTCGCCGCGTTACAAGTTGGGTCCAACGGCGTGCTTAGTTCCGTCGGCCTTTTTAAGGTTGGAACGGCCCCGAATGCACTCGCCAGCGATCCGACCGGTAAATTCCTGTATGTAACCGACGGCGCATCCAATCAGATGTATGGTTTCCAGGTGCAGGCCGGTGGATCGTTGGTGATGATGCCAGCACCCGTCAAGACCGATAACCTGCCCGATGCCGTTGCCGTTGACCCCCTCGGCATCTATGTTTATGTCGCCAACTACAATGGTAACGACGTAAGCGCGTATACCATCGACAAGACTACCGGCATCGCCACACCGATCCCCGGTTCGGTCACTTACGCGGTTGGTAGCGGGCCGCTCTGTATCCTGGTTGAGCCGTCAGAAGGCCGCTATATCTACACCCCCAACTTTCTCAGCAACACGGTCTCCGGCTTGGCCCTGAACCCCGCGACCGGGGCACTCTCGGCGGTGCAGAATACGCCCTTCAGTGCCGGCCAGCAGCCTACCTGCAGCGCGGCGATTACGCATAATCACCATACCCTCGCACAACCCTGAATCCGCAGAGTGCTGCGGATTCCTCCCACTAGGGCGCGCTCACACGCCACGGGCTATGCCTGCCGCGAGGGCGGATGGAGGTACAATTCCTATGCTATGATCGCCTTCCGATGGTGAGGGGGGCCCAGATGCTTGCAGCCGCCATCCTATTCCATTCTCCGCTTGCACCCTGCTCTCTCGAGTGAATTCAACTTGCGCCTGGCTTTCGTAGCTCCCCGAATTCTGTTATTAGTCTTCGTCTGGATGGTGTCGAGCGGGTGTTCTGCACAGAATCAACCCGGCGCGACGTTGCCGGAGAGCCCAACTCCACAGCCGCCGGCTAAGCCTCCAGGCTTCTTCGCCAGATGGGCAGAGTTCTACCGCCAGGACTGGCATGGAACCGCTAGTCAAGGCCCAGCGCCGCCTCGCCGGGGACTGCCATCACCACTGGAGTCACCGCCCTTCCCCAACTCCGACTGGTCGTATGGGGGATCTCCGGTGATAGGCGAAGCGGATACCAATAGCTATCCTCTGATGACGGCCTGGAATCAAGCGCGCAGCCGCACCAAGGTATATGGGTGGGTTGAGCCTACGGTGAACTTCAGCACTTCGACAAACAGCAACGCACCCGAAGCGAACGACGTCTACAGCAATCGATTCGAGCTAAATCAGATCGTCCTTTATGTGGAGCGGTTGCCCGACTCGGTGCAGAGAGAGCACGTGGATGTCGGATACCACCTGACTGGTTTTTACGGCACAGACTACAGATACACCACGGACAAAGGCTATCTGGGCTTCCAGTGGATCTCAGACCATCATCAATACGGCTTCGACCCGGTTCTTGAATACATCGACATTTATGTACCCAAGGTGGCCAACGGGATGAACATCCGGATCGGCCGCTTTATCTCTGTTCCTGGAATCGAGGCGCAACTGACGCCGAATAACTACATGTTCAGCCATTCCCTGTTATACGCGGTCGATCCGTTCACCGACACCGGAATTCTGGCCACGGTGCAGGTTAACGATCAGTGGTTAGTGCAGGCAGGCATTACCGGAAGCCACGACGTGGCGCTGTGGACGAGTGACGCCAAACCCTCGGCAACCGTTTGCGTCAGCTACACGACATCCTCTGTGAACAACAACTTCTATCTTTGCGCCAATGGAATCAATGACGGTAAGTACTCGTACAACAACGTTCAACAATACGACGGCACCTGGTATCACAAGTTTTCCAAGACATGGCATACCGCGACGGAAGCTTACGTGATGTATCAGCGCGATGTGCCCAGCACCACCGGCTCGATCAAGCCCCAGCCGAACACGAATGCAGCCACCTGCCGCCCCGGCCTCGAGACTTGTTTTGCACCGGAGTACGCGGCCCAGAATTACGTCCTGAAGCAATTATCCGAGCATGACTTCGTTGGCTTTCGGAGCGACTTGCTCAACGACAAGAAGGGCCAGCGCACAGGGGTGAATACCAAGTACACGGAGAACACACTGATGCTGAGCCATTGGATCGGAACCACGGTACAGATACGTCCTGAGCTCCGCTTCGATCGCGCATGGGATCGGAAATCATATAACCTGCGAACGCGCCAGAGCCAGCTGACGTTCGCTTGCGATCTGATCTTCCATTATTGATGTGGGGCTTTTGACGGGAACTTAACCCGACAGGAGCCAGTCACCTAACAGAACCCATTTAAAAACTGGACGGGTGCCCCACGTTCGCCCCAGCGTACGTGGGCCGAATAAGACGGGCGACCCGGATTTCCTGCCACGTGGCACTCAACAACGGCTGCGTGTGCGGCTTTCTGCGAGGAAAGCCGCATGAGGTTTGCCGACGCCACCAAACTCCACAGGAAATCCGGGGGAAGCCCACCAAAGCTTTTTGCTAATCAATCAGCTAAAAGCAATCGAAACATATCATTTTCGGCCCAGGTACGCTTCGGCGAACCTGGGGCACCCGTCCAGTTTTTAAATGGGTTCTGTTAGGTGACTGGCTTCTGCCGGGTTAGATACTACAGGCCGATTGGATGCAGCCAGCTACGCTCCGCGGGCGGGACTGGGCTCAAGACGCCGGATGATCCAGCTTCTTCCTGGCCGCTCGATGAACCGCTTGGTCAATAGGGCAGCAATGATCAATAGCAGGTAAGAGATCCAGGGATCGAAGGCGATCAGGCCGCTCTTCTCCAGAAAATGGGAGTCGTGGAGCAGGGTCCACAGATTGAAGTGCAACAAGTAGAGGCAGTAACTTGCCTCGCCGATGGCGATAAAGGGAAGCAGCCCAAAAAAGCTTGCTATTGGATTACTACCAGCGAGGCAAAGGACGACGCCGGCAAACAGCGGCATCAGCAAACCATCGTGCATCATCGCATAGGGCAGATGGTCGCCCACGCAAAGAAGCAGGTAGAGCGCCGCGAAGGCAAAAATCCCTAGCGCCAGGCGCTTGCGGCTCTCAGGCCGAATTTTTTCATTCAAAAATCCTAACGTCATGCCGAAGAGAAAGGAGAATAGGTGTTGCAACGGCATGAATTTTAACGCGCGCATCCAGATGCCAACGGAATAGCGGTCGGGGTGAAGATCGCCATCCGGATGGAGATACATGTAAAGTCCGGGAAGGATCAGGCTGCAGAGCCATACGGAGACCAGGATCAGCAGCATGGTCCGCGTCTCGCGCGGACGGCGGCGGGTGATCAGCCACGGGAATAATAGATAGAAGAACGCCTCGGTCGACATGGTCCACGCAGGGGTGTTCCAAAACGTCGAAAGGGCGGGATGCCATCCCTGCAGCAGCAAGGGGGTCAGAACCAATCCCAGGCCAAAATCCAGCTGGGTGTGGGCGTGCACCTCCTGCGCCAGCATGCCCACGGAGAGCAGCAGGCTGAAGGCATAGACGGGATAAAGACGGGAGAAGCGAGCGGACCAAAAGCTGCGCGCGGTGAGCGCCCCACGTTGGGCGCGCTCGGCATAGTTATAGGTGAGGATGAAGCCGGAGAGCAGCAGGAAGAAGCTAACGGAAATGTATCCGCCATTGACCACCGGGCTCAACGGTCCAAACGAATGAGGGTCGGCAAAATGGAAGAAGACCAGATTGAGGGCGGCAAAACAGCGGATGCCCGTAAGGGCCGGCAACTGTGAGCGACGCGCAGCCGCAGCCGGGCGCACCAACACTGGACCTGCTGGGGCTTGAGCCTGGATCGCCTGGGCCGATCGTTCTGTGGCCTTGAGTGCGGGAGCCGAGGTTTGTTCCGCGAGTGTGCTTTGGGGAGTCAGGCGGTCACCAGAGAGCCGACCTTTTCTCCGCTCACCACACGCAGGATGTTTCCAGGGCGGTTCATGTTGAAAATGATCATGGGCAAATTATTGTCCTTGCACAGGCTCACTGCAGTGCTGTCCATTACCTTTAGACCGAGCCGGAGGATCTCCATATAGGTAATCTGCTCGAATTTCACTGCATCCTTGGTAATAACAGGATCCGCGTCGTAAATCCCTTCCACTTTAGTGGCCTTTAATAGGACGTCTGCCTTGATCTCCATGGCTCGCAATGAGGCAGCGGTATCTGTGGAAAAAAATGGATTTCCGAGTCCAGCGGCAAAAATGACCACTCGACCCTTTTCCAGATGCCGGATGGCGCGCCGCCGGATGTACGGTTCGGCCACCTGGTTCATCTCGATCGCGGACATGACGCGGGTCTGGACGCCGGACTTCTCCAGTGCATCCTGGAGCGCGAGCGAATTGATTACCGTGGCCAACATCCCCATGTGGTCGGCGGAGACGCGGTCCATCATGCGCGCCTGTTCGGCAACGCCGCGGAAGAAGTTGCCCCCGCCCACGACGATAGCGACTTCTACGCCGAGATCCCGAACTGCCAGGATCTCCAATGAGATTTCATGTAGCTTGGCAACGTCCACGCCGAAGCCGCGGTCCGCCGCCAGTGCTTCGCCCGACAGTTTGAGCAGAACTCTTTTGTACATTCAAGGAAAAGTATCGCACATTCACGACGAGCCGCTATCCCTTGGTTGGGGGGCGATTTGCGACCGGTTTTGAGACAAATTTAAGCCGTTTGGCCAATAACCGGGCTTGCTCCATCCCCTGTTTGATGGTAAGGAACCGGCTTGGTTGCAGGAGAATCGAGTTGTCGACTGAATCGCCAAAAAAACGAGGGCCGGGAGATTCCCGGCCCTCGTTATACAGTTTTGGTTGCAGACGCTATTCGGTAGCGTTTGGCTTGATTTGGGCTACCGTCCAGACGGGATCACCGACTTTGAAGCGGGCAAAACGGCGCACGCTGAGGTTCTCACCCAGCTTGCCGATCTTCTGCGCGATCAGGTCCTTGATGGCGAAGGACTGGTCCTTGATGAAGGGTTGATCGAGCAAGCAAACCTCTTCGTAAAACTTGCTCATCTTGCCTTCCACGATCTGCTCGATTACCTTGGCCGGCTTACCCGTAGCCGCAGCCTGAGAACGGTAAATATCCTTCTCCCGCTCCAGATCCTCGGCGGTGACATCTTCGCGGCGAATATAGCG
Source organism: uncultured Acidobacteriaceae bacterium (assembly GCA_963844785.1). Classification (GTDB taxonomy): domain Bacteria; phylum Acidobacteriota; class Terriglobia; order Terriglobales; family Acidobacteriaceae; genus PALSA-350. The sequence goes on from CAWJPV010000013.1 coordinate 68,842, forward strand.
CGGGTCGGTGGCTGCGATGTGCATCGAGATGTCCTTCAACAGCTCCTGAAAATCCTCTGTCCGAGCAACAAAGTCGCTCTCGCAGTTGATTTCGATCAGCACACCGATCTTGCCTCCGGCATGAATGTAGGTGCCGACAGCCCCTTCAGAGGTGCTGCGGGAGGCTTTCTTGGCAGCAGACGCCATGCCCTTTTTGCGCAAAACAACAACCGCCTGGTCGAGGTCGCCCTTGGCTTCCTGGAGCGCGTTGCGGCAATCCATCATCGGCGCGCCAGTCTTCTCGCGAAGCTGCTTGACCTGTGCAGCGGAGATATTTTCAGTCACGGTTGACATCCTCTTGCGATTCCTTTGCTGGCCTGTGACCAGGCCTTAAAAACGGTTTAACAATCACTGTGGCCCGATAAAAATCGCGAGGAGTGGTTTTCCTTGAGAGAAAACCACGTCAAGGCCTTTTGCTTCGGTCTAACACCATTGTTAAACCGCTGTCTCCCCAGTTACAAATGGATAGGGAAAGATTCGGTACAGCTAAAAGTGAAAAAGCTCTAGATGGTCCGCTCGGCAACTTCCGGCTCGTCGACGGCTATCACCCCAGGGGCCTTGCGAATACCTCCGCCAAGTGCGGCTTCCAGATCGACCACTTCGCCTTCGCCGGATGGTTCGTCGGCGCCGGCTTCAAGGCCGGAAACCTCGACCGGAGCGGCTTCAAGCTGCGCATCGGCGGTTACGCCTGCGTCGGCGGCACGCTTGTCACCAGCCATCTGCACCCCTTCCACGACGGAGTCGGAGATCTTGGAGGTAAACAGGCGGATGGCGCGCAAGGCGTCATCATTGCCGGGAATTACGTAGTCGACCACAGTGGGATCGCAATTGGTATCCACCACTGCGACCACCGGGATGCCCAGCTTGCGCGCTTCCTTGACCGCAATGGCTTCGTTGTTTGAATCGACCACGAAGAGAGCGTCGGGCAACCGGCGCATATTCTTAATGCCCGCCAGGTTCGCCTGCAGATGCTTGCGCTCGCGTTCCAGTCGAATGACTTCTTTCTTGGTCAGCAGCTCGTAACGGCCATCGGTGGCCATTTCATCCAGTTCCTGGAGGCGCTTGACCGACTTTTGTACAGTGATCCAATTGGTCAGCAATCCACCCAGCCAACGCTGGTTGATGTAGAACATGCCGCAGCGGTTCGCCTCTTCGGCAATCGCGTCCTGGGCCTGTCTCTTGGTGCCGACAAAAAGGATGACCTTGCCCTGCCCGGTGAGGTCGGTGACAAACTTGCTTGCTTCCTTGAACATCTTCAAGGTTTTTTGCAGATCGATGATGTAGATCCCGTTACGCTCGCCGAAGATATATTCCTTCATGCGAGGATTCCAACGCTTCGTTTGATGCCCGAAGTGAACACCTGCTTCGAGCAGCTCCTTCATCGTGATGGTGGCCAAACTACCTCCTCTTGAATTGCATTCCGGCGTGGCCGGAATTGATTTCCCTCGCCCGCTCCAGAAAGCCGGGGCGGGGAAGATTTTTGACAAAATGACATCGACTCACTGCATGCATGTCCGGCAACGATGCCCCGTCACCGGACGTTCTTAACGCTTGCTGAACTGGAAGCGCTTGCGGGCGCCCTTCTGTCCATACTTCTTGCGCTCTTTAATGCGCGCGTCGCGGGACAGCAGACCATCAGCCTTTAATGTCTTGCGCAGCTCCAGGTTGAACTCGAGCAGAGCGCGGGCAATGCCCATCTTCACTGCGTCGGCCTGGGCGCTCACGCCTCCACCCTTGACGGTGGCCAAAACATCGAAATTGGCCGAATGCTCGGTCAGCTCCAGCGGCCGCTTGGCGGAAACCCGTTGCTGATGGGTAACAAAATAAGTCTCGAAAGGTTTCTGATTGACGACAAAGTTGCCACTGCCGGGGCGCAAGAAGATGCGCGCTACACTCGCCTTGCGACGCCCTGTTCCGTAGTACTGAACCAAATCTGCCATGTCCGTCCTATTCTTTACTGTGTGCTGACGGCTAACGAGCCGCCAACTCCAAAACTTCAGGCTGCTGCGCCTGGTGGGGGTGCTTATCGCCCTTGTAGACCTTGAGCTTGGTTGCCATTTGGCGGCCCATCTTGCTCTTGGGCAGCATGCCTTTGATGGCGTCTTCGACAATTTTCTCCGGCCGGCGCGCCATGAGGCGCACAAAGGACTCTTCCCGCAGACCGCCAGGAAAGCCGGTGTAACGGCGGTAGACCTTCTGCTGGCTCTTGAGCCCGGTGAGCACGATCTTCTCCGCGTTGACGACGATCACGTGATCACCCATGTCGATAAAGGGGGTGTACTTGGGGTTTTTCTTCCCGGCCAACATGCTGGCGGCTTCGGTGGCCAAACGTCCCAGGGTCTTGCCGCTGGCGTCGACCACGAACCATTTGCGGGTGATATCGTGCGAGCTCGGAAAATACGTAGACATCGTTACCAGTTCTCCCAAAAAACCCTCGCTCGGACAAGCGTTGCACACCGACGCAAAAATTCGCGGCCGGCAACTGCTCTCCCGCAAACGAAAGGTTCAGATCGCTTGAGTGGCGAAGATTAAATTTAGAGCGGTTTCACAGGGAATCGCTCAAAGCGCTTCTTCGTTCGCTTTCCTGGCAGGCTACCTGGGCTCGCTCAATCTTCGGATCGGTTGGCTGTGAAGTGGCTCCCCGAACTTGCCGGGACTTCACCTCGTCGGATCAGACGGCGACTACAGAGGGCCGGACGCGGCACTGCGCAAGAACTTCAGAGTAACGCATTCAGGCAAGGGCGTCAACGGGGGTGGGGTTACTCATGACGCACAAAAGAGGCATTTCCGCTTCATTGCAAAGATCATACGCTCTCCTTGGAATATAGCGGAGGTCCCCCCTCGTATGACACAACGTGCCTCTGAATCCCTGGTAGCTGCGCTCATCCGCATCGGATTGTTGCTGGCCCTGGCCATCATGCTGATGGCCGAAAACGCCCAGGCCCAATCGCACCCTGTTTCGGCCCGGTCGCACCCAGCCCGGGCTGGCAGTCACACAAGCTTGCAGCTGCAAATTCAAGCTGCCCGCCGCTCGAACTAATCGGATCGCGTAGCTCGCGGCCGGGAAGTACGGGCAAGGAGACCGAATGAAGTTCGAAAAGCAACTCTGGTCGCTTATGGCCGCGGCCCTACTGTGCGGTACTTTTACCACACCTTCGGGCGCCCAGCAGGCGGCTGGCAGCGAAATCGTAGCTCCTACCCCAGCGGCCACCCCAACGACTGTAACGTCTCCCATCTCCGTGATTTCGGCGACGGATGCTGCGTTGATCAAGTCAACTCCTCCTTTGACCGAGGATGCCTTGCGCGCCCGTTACGTCGGTAAGCTGATCTTTCTACGCGGGTCCTACCTCGGCGACGATCTGAACTTCGACCAGGATGGCAGGGTGAACGGTGCGCCCACCGTCGCCTCGTTCACCCTTTCCGCCTTCGAAGTCAGGAAAGTGAAGCTCTCTAAGCGCAAGCTGGAGATTGAGGCGGATCGCTACGGATTGCATTACTTCGGCGCGCTGCCCTACGAAACAGATGAGAGTAAGTCGTTCGATAAGGTCAAGATTTCCAAGAAGCCGGTTCACATCTCCATTGACCGCGAGCTCATCGTCATCCCCAAAGTGAAGAAAGAGAAGAAGAAGAAGGAGCCTACTCCGCAGGAGATCGCCGCAGCCCAGACGCTGAAGATCCGGGATGACGCCGCAGCGGCCACGGCACCACCAACACCGGCCACCAGCGGGGCCGCTGCCGAGACCTATCAGGCCCTGGCAGCTGTTTCTCCGGCGCACAGCGCTATGCTGATGAACAAGGCCCTGGACAACATCTTTGCCAGCGACATCGATCAAAGCATGCTCTCCCACTTGCCTGACTACTGGCAGGAATACTTCCATAGCAGGAGCCAGCACCGGCAGTACATGCCAGCCGACGCCAGCATCAAGGTGGTCAGCGAAGGCATGACGCCGCCCAAGGTTCTAAACAGCATCAATCCCAGCTCGAATGAATTTGCCCAGCAATACGGGATCGCGGGTATGGAGCAGTTGCGCACGGTGGTCGATGCCTCGGGAACTCCGCGACAGATAGTGATCGCCCGCCCCATTGGTTTCGGTTTGGACGAGCAGGCAGTGGACGCGGTCAAGAAGTCGCACTTCCAGCCGGCGATGGTTAACGGGCAGGCGGTCCCGGTGGTGATCGACATGGTCGTCACCTTCCGGATCTACTCCAACCGGACCAAGCCCGGTTCGGTAACGAAGGAATCGAAGGATACGGTTTTGGCCGCTTCTGCAGGCGACACGGATGGCGATGCTAATCTGGTGCGGTGAGCCAACGTTTTCTTAACCTCATCCGGGGTGGGCAAACGGCGGAGGTCGCCGCCGCCGCGGAGGAAGATCAATCGCTTCTTACCTGCAGAGACGCCCAGGGCGTCTCTGCTTTTTTGTGGAGCATTTATAACCAGCAGCCGCTGATCAGGGACTACCTGCTCAGCCATCTACAGGCGCTGGATATATTCGAGGCCTCCGCCCTGGGAGACTGCACTCGTCTGGAGCCGCTGCTACGACAGGATCCCATGCTGGTTCATGCGACCTCAGCCGACGGGTGGGCTCCCCTCCACCTGGCAGCGGGGTTTGGGGGCGCCCAGGCGACGGCTCTGCTGCTTGCCCATGGCGCACACGTACACCGTTTCTCGCACAACCCGATGCGCAATCAGCCATTGCACGCATGTATTGCCTTGAGCCGTGACCCGGGGACGGTGGGCATCCTCATTGCCCAGGGGGCGGACGTAAACATGGCGCAGGCCGGAGGTTATACCCCCTTACACCAGGCTGCGGCTGCGGGGTTGGTGGAGATAATTACGATTCTGCTTGAAGCAGGGGCCAAAGCGGATATGCGATGCGACCAGGGTAAGTCTCCCGCCGACTATGCTCGGGAGCGCGGTCATGAGGGGGTTTTGCAGGTGCTTTCGCGGTAGGGAGAGAGCGGCAGGGCTTTTCAACGTCACAGCGTTAGCCCTCAACCGGCATTTGATGCTGATCTATTCGTAGGCGAGGGCTTCGATTGGATCTTTTCGGGCGGCCTTCAGCGCGGGGTACATGGCACCCACCAGCGCCCCACCCAAGGCAATGAGGATGGTGGCAACGATCCATCCAGTACTGATAGGAAACGGTTGCGTTGGTAAGCGAGCGCTCATCCCAGCCTTTATCAGGAAGGCCGCTCCGATGCCCAGGAGTATGCCAACCAGGGAGAGAAACGCGGTTTCACGCAAGACAAGATTGATGATGTAGAGCCGGGACGCGCCTAGCGACTTGAGAATTCCAATCTCACGGGTTCGCTCGAGGACAGCCGTGTACATGGCCTGGAAAATGACGAGAAAACCAACCACCACAGCGATACTGATCACGATATGTAATGCAATGTTGAAACCGGGCAGGTGCTCCGGTGTCAACATGGAGAGCACCTCCTGGACGGTTTGCACCTGATAAGCGGAAAGACCCGGAACAGCCTGTACTTCCTGCTTCACCAGAGCTTCATTGTCCGGATTGTCGGTCTTTACGTAAAAGAGCGTGGCGTTGTTTTCCGCGCCCAGCAACGCACCCAGAGTCTTGATGGGCAGGAACTTGCGGCCACCCTTGCCGTGCTCAACGATCCCGCAGATACGGAAGGTGTGGTTAAGAATGGGAATGCTGTCGCCCACGCGGTAGCCCTTGCCGCTGCGGGCAAAGAAATCATCCACAAGCACATCATTTGGGCCCTGGAATGGACCTCCAGAGAGAAAGACGAAGGGCCGCAAGGCGTTAAAGCTCTCGTAGTCGATGCCCCAAATGGTCTCCACGGCGGTCTGCGTGGAGATCTGTTGAATGACCGGGGACGCGACCGCAACATGGGGGAGCTTTCGCAGCACGTCAGCGATCTTTGCCGGAGCCGGCGCTCCGCTGACTCCGACGAGAAAAGTCTGATTGGGGGGACGAACGATCAGGTCAGCGCCAATACCGTTTGTCTGGGTGCGGGACCCCTGGATCATGCCAACCATGATGCCCACGATCGAGAGGATCATGGTCACCTCAATGGCCACCGCGAGTATGCTGATCGACGAACGCAACGGACGGTGGAGAAGGTTGCCGAGGACTAACCTATTCATGCTATTCGCCTGACTGAGCCGAGTGTAGCAAAATTGCAGGTAGCTTAATCCGCTCCCCGGAGAATCTCGGTCCAGTAACTCAAAAGATGCTGTAGCGCGCACAAACCAAAGGGCTACAGGGAGTTGCTTTTGACCTGGCAGGAGTGCGGCCGTATGGTTGAGAATATCAGTATGGGGTTATGCATCACCCGCGGCCGACCTGCATCCTTCTTTTGATGGAGCCATCGCTTTGAATCGATGGGTGTAATGTATGGGCAATTTCGGTGACACATTACGGCAGGAACGGGAGTTCCGCGGGATCACGCTGGACGCCATAACCCGGATTACGAAGATCAGCAATCGTCACCTGGTAGCTCTCGAACAGGAGCACTTCGATGTTCTCCCGGGCGGGGTATTCAACAAGAGCATGGTGCGAGAGTACGCCCGGGTGGTAGGCCTCGACCAGGAAGAGTGGGTCGGACGCTACCTCTCGGCGCACCAATCGACCGGGATGCAAACGGATGAAGACGGCTGGATGCGGTTTGCTGAAAATGCCAGCAAAGCCCGCAGCGAAGTCGGACCAGGGAACCGTCCCGACCAGCGGCTGCGCTGGACCGGCATTGGGGTGCTGTTGCTGCTGGTAGCCGGTCTCAGCTGGTTTGTATGGAGTTATGTCCACAAGAAAGTCTCGCTGATCACGCCGGCGGAGATTACCCATACGGCAGCACTGACACACTCCTACATCGCAGGTAACCCTCCATCGCGTGGGGTACCACAGGTGCCTTTGCCTCGTTGACCCCCCTCTGATACCGTCTTAAAGAGACTTAAAGAGCGACCGGGCCGGACGCTCCTTCTCATGAGCGCCGGATGAGGGATCACGGCTGGAGTGCGCTCGATCCTGCAAATCAGGAAAAGACCGCCGAAATTCTCCCCGGGGATGAAAACAGGAGGAAAGCTGCTTGTCACAACACGATAGATTTCTATTCACGTCCGAGTCGGTAACCGAAGGACATCCGGACAAGATCGCCGACCAGATTTCCGATGCGATTCTCGATGCCTGTCTGGCGCAAGACCCCTTCAGCCGCGTAGCCGCCGAAACCCTTACCGCCACTGGCTTGGTGGTCATCGCCGGCGAGATCACGACCAAGGCATACGTTGACTTCCAATCCCTGGTGCGCGGGGTGGTGGCATCCATCGGGTACGATAACGCGCTCTACGGCTTTGACTCCAATACCTGCGCCGTCATCTCCAGCATCAACAAACAGTCTGGCGATATTGCCCTGGGCGTGGACACCGGTGGCGCCGGCGACCAGGGCATGATGTTCGGCTATGCGACGAACGAGAATGAAGACCTGATGCCTACTCCGATCTCTCTGGCCCATAAGCTGGCCCAGAAGCTGACGCAAGTGCGGAAAAGCGGACTGCTCTCCTATCTACGGCCCGACGGCAAGAGCCAGGTGACGGTGGAGTACGACAAAGATATGAACCCGGTCCGGGTCGACGCCGTCGTTATCTCTACCCAGCACTCCGAGACCATCTCTACGGAGGAGCTGCGGGCGGACATCCTTAAGCACGTAATCCAGGCTACGTTGCCTTCCGGCCTGCTCGATGCCGACACCAAATACCACATCAACCCGACCGGACGTTTCGTGATCGGCGGCCCGATGGGCGACACCGGTCTTACGGGGCGAAAAATCATCGTCGATACTTACGGGGGCATGGGACGTCACGGGGGCGGCGCGTTCAGCGGCAAGGATCCGACCAAGGTTGACCGGTCAGCCGCTTATATGGCGCGCTACATTGCCAAGAACATCGTGGCGGCAGGCTTGGCGAAGCGTTGCGAAGTGCAATTGGCTTATGCCATCGGCGTGGCCGAACCGGTCAGCGTGCTCGTCGAGACCTTTGGCACGGGGGCGGTCGACTCCGCCACCCTGCAACAGTTGGTCCGGGAAAACTTCAAGCTGACTCCGAAGGGCATTATCGAGAGCCTCAACCTGCGCCGGCCGATCTACCGCAAGACGGCTGCTTACGGTCACTTCGGACGGGCTGATGCGGACTTCACCTGGGAGGCTACCGATAAAGCGCAAGCACTGCGCGAGGCGGCTGGTCTCAAAGGAAAAGCTCAGCTCGCGGGCGCAGCCAAGTAGCAGCTTCCCCCGGTCAGCTTCGGCAGGCTGGGCGCGTATCTTGCCGGCAAAGATTTTATTTGCCGGCAAGATACGGATGGCATCACGCTTGGCGTGGGTTCATGATCTTGGCATGTCAAGCAATCAGCAACCCGAACTCAATCCAATCGAGGCCTGGCAACAGGTACTGTCACGGGACGCGAGCGCCAATTTCGTTTATGCCGTAGCCAGTACCGGCATATTTTGCCGTCCTTCCTGCCCCAGCCGGCGTCCCGCCCCAAGCAATGTATGTTTTTTCACCGCCCCCGCCGAAGCACTGGCGGCGGGCTATCGCGCCTGCAAGCGATGCGCTCCGATCGGTGAGCGGGGCGAGGCGGCAATCGTAGCCCGGGTGTGCCGTTATCTTGCCGCCCACCGTGACCGCGCCGTGACCCTGGCCGATCTCGCTAAAGTGGCCCGGAGCAGCCCGTTCACCATACAGCGAAAGTTTACCCGCGTGCTGGGCATCAGTCCGCGCGCCTATCAAGCGCAACTGCGATCCACTTATATGCGGCGCAGTCTCTCGACGCCTGGGAGTAGCGTAACCGGCGCCATCTATGAGGCCGGCTACGGGTCCTCAAGCCGCTTTTACGAGCAGGCGGCCATTCGTCTCGGCATGAGCCCGACACGATTTCGAGAGCGAGGCTTGAACGAGACCATTCGATTTGCTACCACGCCCAGCGAGCTGGGATTGCTACTGGTCGCGGCCACCGAACGCGGTATATGCAGCGTTATGTTGGGCGATGAAGCAGGGGAGCTGGAGCAATTGCTGCGGCAGCAGTTTAGCGCGGCAACGGTGGTCTCGAATGCCTCCGGAATGGCGGAGCACATGGCGGCTGTTCTCGCCGCTATGACCGAGCATCCCGCGGCCGGCGATCTGCCGCTCGATCTGCGCGCCACCGCATTTCAGGCGCGGGTTTGGCAGACTTTGCGCCAGATTCCCCGGGGCCAGACGCGCAGCTATGCAGACATAGCTCGGGCGGTCGGCCAACCGAGTGCGGTCCGGGCTGTGGCACGGGCTTGCGCCACCAACCCGGTAGCAATCGCCATTCCCTGCCACCGTGTGATCGGCAGCGACGGCTCACTCACCGGCTACCGCTGGGGCACCGAGCGCAAGAAGAAGCTGCTGAGCATGGAGATGAACCCGCAAAACGAGCCTTAGCAGGCGGAAAGATCTGTATGAGAACTTCACCCAGCAGAAGTCGGTCTCCTAACAGAACCCAGTAGGAACTGGACGGGTGTAGGAACTGGACGGGTTCTGCTAGCAGACCGACTCCTGCCGAGTGGAGTCCTCACGCAGACGCTGAAGCCCGTTGCGACAGCTTTGCTAGATAGGTTTCTTGAGGCCGGTAGCCAGCACGGTCTGGAAGAAGGGTGCTTCTGTTTCTTTGTGGACGACGGCGGTGTACACATTCCCGAAGCCGGCGTTGCCCAGTAAACTTTCCAGCTCCACTTCATTAAAGCCTAGCCACACATCGGCGTATAACTCCCGGGCCTCGGCGAAGCGATGTTGCAGCAGATCAAGCACCGTGATGCGTCCACCGGGCTTGAGGATTCGCCACGCTTCCGCAGCTGCGCGCTCGGGATGGATGGCATGGTGCAGGGATTGACTGAATAGCGCCAGATCTACCGTGCCGTCGGCAATCGGGACGGCCTCCAAGTCTCCCTTGCGATACTCGAGTGCCGTAACTCCCTGCTTGCGCGCCAATGCGCTCCCCAGCTCGACCATCTTGTCGGAGTTGTCGACTGCGATCACCTGTTGCGCACGTTGGGCCAGCAGCATGGAGAAGGCCCCCTCGCCCGCACCCAGATCGGCGATCACCAGCGGCGGCAACAACTGCAGCAGGGCCACGGCGATACTCTGCCATGAACGCCCCGGAACATATTCCCGCCCCAACCGCCCGGCCATGTCATCGAAAAAGGCCCGGGTCTTGTCCTGCCGCTTGCGCAGGATTAGCTCCAAGGCGGCCTGGTCGTGCTTTCCTTCCGGAATCTCGTTGGGGGCCTGCTGCAATAGGTGGAGGAGGCCGGACACGCCAGACTCCGGTTTGAATCGATACCAGATATTCTTGCCCGTGCGCCGGTCTTCCACCAGACCCGCACCCTTCAATTGCGCCAAGTGCGTCGAGATGGTGCTCTGCCCCATGCCCAGGATTTCCTGCAATTCGGCCACGGAGAGCTCTTCCCGTGCCAGAAGTAACACCATGCGCAGGCGATTTGTGTCACCCAGGATGCGCAGCGATTTTACGATTGACGTCATGGCTCTTTCCGACTATTGTATCAACATATTCAGATGTATCGATATGAGGTTTTAAAAAAACATGACACCAGCTACGATTGACCTTACCGCCGCCTCCCCCGCTTTCAAGGTTGCTGACCTCACCTTGGCTGATTGGGGCCGCAAAGAGATTTCGATTGCCGAGCACGAGATGCCCGGCCTTATGTCTATCCGGCGCAAGTATGCCGCGGAGAAGCCCCTGGCCGGCGTGCGCATTACCGGCTCGCTGCACATGACCATTCAGACCGCGGTGCTGATTGAGACCCTGGTGGAGCTCGGCGCCAAGGTGCGCTGGGCAAGCTGCAACATATTTTCCACCCAGGACCATGCGGCGGCAGCGATCGCGGCCGCGGGCGTTCCGGTCTTCGCCTGGAAGGGCGAATCGTTGGAAGAGTATTGGTGGTGCACCGCCCAGGCTCTGGATCATGGAGAGGGCAAGGGACCAGAGTTGGTGGTGGACGATGGCGGGGATGTGACCCTGCTGATCCACAAAGGCTACGAACTGGAAAAAGGCGACAAGTGGGTCAACACGGCCTCTTCCAATCATGAAGAGCAAGTGATCAAGGATCTGCTGAAGAAGATACATGGGGAAGATGCCAAGCATTGGCACAAAGTCGCGAAGGACTGGCGCGGGGTCTCGGAAGAGACCACGACCGGCGTTCACCGGCTGTACAAGATGAAGGAACAAGGCAAGCTGTTGGTACCCGCAATCAACGTCAACGATTCCGTCACCAAGTCGAAGTTTGACAATCTTTATGGCTGCCGCGAATCACTGGCAGATGGCATCAAGCGGGCGACTGACGTCATGGTGGCCGGCAAGGTGGCCGTGATCTGCGGCTACGGCGATGTGGGCAAGGGTTCAGCTCACTCCCTGCGCGGAATGGGTGCGCGGGTGGTGGTCACGGAGATCGACCCCATCAATGCCCTGCAGGCGGCGATGGAAGGCTTCGAAGTCACCACCGTCGAAGACACCCTGGGACGGGGCGACATCTACGTTACCTGCACCGGCAATGTGGATGTGCTGACTCTGGAACACCTGTCACAGATGAAGGATCAGGCTATCGTTTGCAACATTGGCCACTTCGATAACGAAATCCAAATCGATCGCCTGAACAGTGCAACGGGCGTGGAGAAGATCAACGTCAAGCCCCAGGTGGACCAGTACAACTTTGCCGCAGCCAAGGGAAAGGCAGCACACACCATCTACGTTCTGGCCGAAGGCCGCCTGGTGAACCTGGGTTGCGCTACCGGGCATCCCAGTTTCGTGATGAGCAACAGCTTCGCTAACCAGACCCTGGCGCAGATCGACCTGTGGAAGAACAAGGACGTCTACAAGGTGGATGTGTACACACTGCCCAAGAAGCTGGACGAGGAAGTCGCGCGACTGCACCTGGAAAAGATCGGCGTGAAGCTGACGACGCTCAGCGCAGCGCAGGCTAACTACCTGGGTGTGGCGCCGGAAGGCCCGTATAAGCCTGAAACCTATCGCTATTAATCAACTGCGTACAATCGAGGAGCCCCAGCCTTGACGGCTGGGGCTCTCTCTTTCCGGCCCCGCGCGCAGTGTCTCTTTTACAATTTTCAACGTCTTATGAGCATGAAAGCTGTGGCTGCGATTATCGGTTGTTTCCTCGGTGTCTTTTTAGCCGAGGCATGGGCACAGACATCCGCGTCCAGCACCACCCATCCGCCGGTGGAGGTTATCCAGGCGACCGCTCCCGATTCAGCGGTGCTTAAGGCGCGCAAGGGCTCCTATTCCTTCACCATCGATAGCGGCGATTGGACTGACACCGGGGTCGAAGTCACCCCGGCGGATCAGCTCAGCTTTACCGCCACCGGCAGCCTGGCTCTGGCCGACGGAAGAACTGCTCCGCCGGATGGGCTTACACGCGGATGGAAAGACTTGATCCGCATTTACCCGCTGAATACAGCCAACAGCGGCGCCCTGATCGGGCGCATCGGCAATGACGCCGCGGCAGTTCCCTTCCTCATTGGCGCCAGCAAGGACGTGAGTGTTAACGGCACCGGCCATCTCTATTTGCGGCTGAACCTGAGCTCCGACCTCACCGGATCCGGAAGCATCGCGGTAAAAATGAAGCTCACCACCCAGCAGGCGCAAAAAACTGTCTCCGCACCAGACCTGGCTCACCTTCTGTCACCACAACTGTTTGCTAACATTCCCCGGCGGGTGGGGGATCTGCAAGGCAATCCGGGAGACATGGTGAACTTCTCTCTGATTGGTACCCAGGACCAGGTGACGAAGGCATTCGCCGCCGCGGGATGGGTGCAGGTGGATAAGACGACGCAGGATGCCGTGGTGCACGGTCTTATTTCAACCCTCTCCCACGAGGCCTACACCGAGATGCCGATGAGCATTCTTTATTTATTCGGCAGATCGCAGGACCTGTCGTTTGCGCGCGCGGCGCCGCTGGAGGTAGCCGCGATCCGGCACCACCTGCGGGTGTGGAAGACGACGGAAACCGTAGGCGGCGAACCGTTTTGGGTGGGCTCCGCCACCCACGACAATGGGTTTGAGAAAGATCAACGAAATGGCGGAGTCACCCATCACATCGATCCCAATGTCGATCAGGAACGCGATTTTTTGGAGCAGAGCTTCTCCGGCGCGGGGGTTTTGGCCGGCGCAGCTTATGTTCTGCCGAGTAATCCTCTGACTACTGCCAAGACGGCGACCGGCGGCACCTTTCAATCCGACGGCCGGATTGTAGTGATGGATCTGAAGTAGGAAGCGCAGTCAGTGACGCTAGAGCTTCGGCGGAACAGTGGGCTGTAGTTTGGTCATCTTGTCTTTGAAAAGCTTCTTGGCGATGTCTGGCCAGAATTCATTGAAGACGCCGCCGAACGCACCGTAGGCGGTCACCGTGAAGCCGCGCTCCAAGGTCAGCCCCGCGCCGCGGTCGGAAGCAGGATAGTAGAGGTTCGAAATTCCTCCGGCAGCCAGGTTTCCCAGAATGTTGGAGTAGTTCGGGCCGTGGGATCCGTTATCGTTTTTGCACCAGACTGTGGTCGAAATCGAATACAAAAAACGGCTAATGAAACTTCCCTCGCCGCGCCGGAAATAGCGCGGATCCTGCTTCAAGAGGATGGGGAAAATTGCGTTCCCCAGCATGGTGCCGTCGAAATTATCCGCATAGGAAGCACCGAAACGCTTGGCGTATCCCTGCATCCCTCCGCCGTACCCGGGAAAGTCGCCTTCCGCCTGGCTGAGACCCGCATCAAAGGCGGCGACACCAAAGGAAACTGGATCCGTGGCGGTGCGGAAAGCGAGGTGCAACTTCTGCTTACGCGACAGCGGTGCCGCATCTGCGTTGTAAGAGACGTTAAAGTTGGGCACGACCCCGGCAATCCGCTGCTTCTCCTGCTGACGGAGCTGCTGCTCTGCTTTTTCCTGTTGGGTTAGAGGGCGCGGGGTGGCGTCTTGCTGGCCGGCTGGGGTTTCCCCAGGCGCGATGTCGACTTGGGCCGCAGGTATGGGCGCGTCGGGCATGGAGGTTGAGGGGGAGGCAGAAGCGGTCTGAGTTTGGTGTGTGGTTGGAGCGACGTCAGTCGCAGCTGTGCTGTTCGCCGAAGAAACCGCCTGCGCCTGAGCGGCGCCTGCCAGACACACGGTCAAAAAGATGGCTCCCAGCCGGGAAAAGCTCACCGAAGGGGAAATTAGCACGCATGTCCTTGTTGCAGAAAGGGGCCCATTGCTCTGTTCTCCAGGTTGTCGCGCCGTGGCCGCGTTCGCGGGACACACTTCGCGGATGATTAGCGTTCGCCCTCATGGCAGCTTTCTAAAATTGAAGTCGTGAGACTGGGGTAAGTTTACCTTGATCCCGGACGTTTGCCGTTCGGATTGCCGGGCAAAAGGCCGGTGCGGTCTACGAAGCGTAAAGACAAATCCAAAGACCGCCCAGGAACGTACAACTTATGTGGAGCAGATTCAGGAATCGCTAACCAACGCCCCCGATGAGGCACGCGAGCACCCAACCGTGGTTTGCAAGGATTGCAGGTCGGTGTCTCCCGTTGATTCACTGATCGAGGTGGACGCCATGCATGTGCAGTGCCCAATGTGTCTGTATGTCTTTTTTCTGGACACGAAGCTGCTCTAGCCTGGATTTCTCTACCAGTAACGAATGACGGGTAGAGAGAGGCAATCTATTCCTCTTCTTCTCGGGTGGCCGGAGATAGTTGGGCCGGCGATTTCCTCTGCCGGGCGATCGCGTCCAGTACACCGTTCAGGAAATTCAGCGACTCTGGGGCGGAGTAGCGGCGGGCAATCTCGAGCGACTCATTGATGACTACGGGGACCGGGGTGTCAGGAAATCCCAGGAGTTCGGCGATCGCCGCCCGGAGAACATTGCGGTCGACGGCAGGCATCCGACTCAGGCGCCAGTTGGCGGAATGAGCTTGGATCAGCTCGTCGATCTCTTCGTTGCGGGCAGTGGCTACGCGGAAAATATCTTCGGAAAAGCCCCGCGTCTCAGCATCTACTTCTTCCCGTGAATCCCAGAAGGTTTTGCGCACCTGATCGGGAGTGTGCTTGCCTACATCTGCCTGAAAAAGCATCTGCATCGCCAGTTCGCGCGACTTGCGCCGCTTACCGGTGGCGCTCATGAAAGGCTCATCTTGCGCTCCAGCGAGACCATCTCAATGGCGGCCATGGCGGCTTCAAATCCCTTATTGCCGGCCTTGAGCCCGGCACGATCCAGCGCCTGCTCCAGGGTCTCGCAGGTCAACACTCCGAAGGCGTGAGGAATACCCGTCTCCTGCTGTGATTGGCCAATGCCGCGGGAGACCTCGTTGTAAATGGCCTCGTAGTGTGCGGTTTCGCCGCGCAGTAGAACCCCCAGGGTGATCACGGCGTCCACCTTGCCGCTCACGGCAGCTTTGCGCGCCGCCAAGGGTATTTCCCAGGCTCCGGGCACCCGGATCACCTGCACATCGTGCCGGACGGCGCCGCTGCGATAGAGCCCGTCCAGCGCTCCTTGCAACAAGCGGTCGGTAATCACGGCGTTCCAGCGCGCCACCACCACTGCAAAACGCATTCCGTGGGCGCTTAAATCGCCTTCCACTGCCACCGGCCGGCCCTTGTGAGGGTCGTCCCATTCCCAGAAGGCGATGGAATGGCCAGGCGCAGGTTCCACAGTAAAGAGGCGCGTCTTCCAGTTGGTCTCGGTCACGGGGTTCAGCCTGCGGGCAACTTCCTGCTCCCCCCAGGTGCGGGTCATCCACTCCCGGGCCACGGTGTACACGGCCTCCAGCCCGGTGACTTCGACCATGATCTCCGCGGGACTGGGCTCAATGCCATCTGCGAATTCCAGATTCCCCAGCGGAGCCAGGAAGGAGACGCCCCGGCTCAGCTCCTCTTCCCATCCCCGGCCAGCCTCAAAGCCGAGCGCGGAGAAAAAACTGGCTAGCCTGGCATAAGCCTCGGGTGTGCCGGCCGGCCGGACAATGGTGATTCCCTTAATCATCTCTCTTCTGACTGTAACACTGGGATTAGGCCTCGGTTGGCGCCCTTTGGGGAGCCTTTTGCTATTACGGCCATGTGGTTGGGAGCGGCTAGGTGCGGCCATTCTTGTCCAATGGCCGCGTCCATTTCGATTTCCTCGCACGCACCGATAGCAAAATGCTCTAGACTCACAGCTTCGCCCAAGGAGTCGATCTGACATGGATTTAGAGAACCTGCGCTACGAATTGCGGCCGCCGATTGCGGTGGTCACCCTCGACCGGCCCAAAGTGCTGAATGCGCTCAATCATCGCAGCATGACGGAGCTGGAAGAGGTCTTTCTGGACATTCGGCAGAACGCTGCCATCCGCGCAGTTCTGCTTACGGGAGCGGGGGAGAAGGCCTTCGTCGCCGGGGCCGACATCCGGGAACTGGCCACGCTCTCCGCCCTGGAAGGAGAGCAGGTCACGAGCCGCGGGCAGCGTATCTTCAGCCTGATCGAGAACTGCGGCAAACCGGTCATCGCCTGCATCAACGGCTTTGCCTTGGGCGGCGGCTGCGAGCTTGCGCTGGCCTGCACCCTGCGCATCGCCAGTTCGAACGCGAAGCTGGGGCAGCCTGAGGTCAAAATTGGCATTATCCCCGGCTATGGCGGGACCCAGAGGCTGCCGCGGCTGATCGGCAAGGGCGCTGCACTGAAAATGATTCTTACCGGCGAGATGATCAGCGCCGCCGAGGCCCTGCGCCTGGGGCTGGTGGATGAGGTGGTGGAACCGGACCAACTGCTGGCCCGGGCGGAGCAGATTGCCCAAACCATAGCTGGGATGGCGCCGCTTGCCATCCGGGACTCCATCCGCGCCGTGAACTCCGGTTACGATCTGCCGCTGGCCAGCGGTCTGGAGCTGGAGGCTTCGCTCTTTGGCGTGATCTGCTCCACCAGCGACAAGACGGAAGGCACGCAGGCTTTCCTGGAGAAACGCGCCGCGAAATGGAGCGGAAAATGAACCATGATGACTAACCGGCGGACGCAGACTCTGCGTCCGCCGCGCACTCCCCTTGCTATGCTTGATTTCGTGGCTCGGCCCCAATCCCTCACTGCTTCTTCCCCGACTGGCCGGCAATGGCGCTGGAAAGCCTTGTCTCTCCAGCTCGCTTTACTATGCGCCGCGGGGCTCGCCGCCACCGGCTGCAAGGGTACTGCATCGAACTCCGGGCCCTCGCGGGCAGAGGTCCGGCAGGAACGCCAGGCCGCACAGAGCAAGATGGACACCGCACGGCAGGAATTGGAGCAGATTCCGCCGCCATCGAAGAATCGCTATCTGAGCGTGCGCACCAAAGAGGCGTATGCGAATCCATTTCTTGTCGTCCATCCCCAGAGCATCACGCTGACGATTATTTTTCGCGACCAGGACCCGAACGCCTTCACCGCGGGGGGCGTGCTGCGTCCGGCAAAAGCCCGCAAACAGGAGGTCGACGTGCGACCAGCCGATCTGCCCCAGGCACTGGCCGCCCTTTCGCCCGACGTCTGGCCGTATGGCCGGGTGGTCGCGATTGAGGAGTCGCCCACGGCTCCGAGAGCCGAGCGGGTCGCTATCCGCCGTAACGTGGAGGCGACCATCCAGATTCTCAACGACCTTGGGGTGGTGGTGGATGAGTGGACGGGCTCCAATGGCGCACTGCTGCGCTAGCATTGCTGTTTAACGTACGCGCCGCCTGAGCCACATGACGTCCACGGTCCAACCCGTCGCACTTGTTGTCTTCTGCGCCTGCTTTCTGCTGGTGACCGGCGCGGGTTTCTGGGCGGTACGCTGGAGGCGGTCGGAGCTGGCCGATCTGGACGAGTGGGGTTTGGCGGGGCGCAAGTTTGGCACCCTGGTCACCTGGTTCCTGATCGGCGGCGACCTCTATACGGCTTACACCGTGATTGCGGTTCCCGCTGCGCTCTTCGGGGCGGGCGCAATCGGGTTCTTCGCCATTCCCTACTGCATCATCAGTTATCCGATGATGATGCTGGTTCTGCCGCCGCTATGGCGTATATGCCGCAGTAACGGATACATAACCCTGGCCGATTATGTACGCGGGCGCTACCAGAGCCGCTGGCTTTCTGTCGCTGTAGCGGTTACAGGAATTCTCGCCACCATGCCCTATATCGCGCTGCAGCTGATTGGGATGCGCGAGGTCATCAGCGCCCTGGGTGTTCGCGGGGAGTGGCCGCTGATTGCAGCGTTTGTCATTCTTGCCGCCTACACCTACTCGAGCGGCCTGCGGGCGCCGGCCCTGATCGCCATCGTGAAAGATGTAATGCTCTACATCATGGTGCTGGCGGCGGTGCTGATCATCCCTGCGCGCCTGGGTGGGTATGGACATGTCTTCGCGGTTGCTTCTTCCTCGCTGGCCCAGCATTCGCCGCCGGCTTCGATCATCCTGCGCCCGGCGCAGTTCATGAGCTACTCCACGCTGGCGCTGGGATCGGCCATGGCGCTCATGCTTTATCCGCACACCATCACCGGCACGCTTAGCGCAGGCAGCGACCGCGTGATTCGCCGCAATGCAGCCCTGATGCCGGCCTACAACCTGTTGTTGGGATTGATCGCGCTGCTAGGCTACGTGGCCATTGCCGCGGGGGTTCACACGGCGAACTCGTCCAGTACCGTTCCGTTGCTGCTGACCAGCATGTTTCCTGCCTGGTTTGCCGGCTTCTGCCTGGCCGCGATTGGGATTGGCGCGTTGGTCCCGGCTGCGATTATGTCGATTGCCACGGCCAATCTTTTCACCCGCAACCTGTATGGCGAGCTGCTTCATCGCTCATTTTCTTCGAGCGCCATGACGGGTGGGCAGGAGGCGGCGATGGCAAAACTCATCTCCCTGGCGATCAAGCTAGGGGCGCTGGCGTTTGTTCTGCTGGTGCGCGCGCAGTTCGCCATAGAACTGCAGTTGCTGGGCGGAGTGTGGATTTTGCAGGTGCTGCCGGCGGTGGTGGGCGGCCTGTTTACCCGCTTCTTCCATGGGCCGGCGCTGCTTTGCGGATGGGTCGCGGGCATGGCCGCGGGCACGGCCATGGTTGGGTCTCTCGGACTGAGGAGCTCGATCTATCCTCTACACTTTGCCGGACATGTCTATAACGTGTATGCAGCTTTGCCTGCGCTGGGGCTCAATCTTCTGGTTGCGGGCATCGTCTCGTTGGCGCTGAAGATTTCCGGCAGCGCGCCGGCAGAGGATTTGACAGCTATTCAAGCATAGGAACCCAAGAGGAAAAGTTAATGAGTGAACAGCGCATTGGATTGATCGGGCTGGGCGCCATGGGGATGGGCATGGCCAATTCTTTACGGCGAGCCGGTTACAACGTCCATGTTTTCGACGTTCGCCGCGAGGTGGCGGAGGCCTTTGCCGCGGAAGGGGGCGTTGCCTCCAGTAGCCCGGCTGAGGTGGCCACGGCCTGCGGCGTGGTGGTAAGCGTTGTGGTGAACGCAGCGCAGTCAGAGGCGGTCTTGTTTGGCGAGGGAGGCGCCGCCGCGGCCATGAAGGCCGGAAGCGTCTTCGTGATGTGCTCAACCGTTGACCCTGGCTGGTCGATCGCACTCGAGCAGCGTCTGGCGGAGAAAGGCATCCTTTATCTCGATGCGCCAATCTCAGGAGGAGCGGCCAAGGCGGCTAAGGGTGAGATCACCATGATGACGTCAGGCCACCCGGAGGCGTACACCCGGGCGGGTGACGCGCTGGATGCGATGGCGGCCAAGGTGTACCGCCTCGGCTCCTCCGCCGGCAATGGCAGCAAAGTAAAAATCATCAACCAGCTTCTTGCCGGGGTGCATATCGCGGCCGCGGCAGAAGCGATGGCACTGGGCCTGCGTCAGGGCGTTGACCCTGCGGCGCTCTACGATGTGATCACGCATAGCGCCGGCAACAGCTGGATGTTTGAAAACCGGATGGCTCACGTGCTGGCCGCGGATTACACTCCGCTCTCGGCGGTGGATATCTTTGTCAAGGACCTCGGCCTGGTGCTTGATGCTGCGCGGGCCAGCAAGTTTCCTTTGCCGCTGGCCAGCACCGCGCACCAGATGTTTCTGCAGGCAGCGAGTTCCGGTTATGGGAGGGAAGACGATTCGGCCGTAATCAAGATATTCCCTGGAATCGAACTGCCGATAGGGCCATAAGGTAAGACTGGTTGGCGGTTAGCACAACATGACCTTGGTAACCTGGTTGCCCCTGCCGGTTTCATTCGCCATCCAGAGAACGGATGTACAGTGCGAGGGTGAGGCGCGCTCAAAAGCGCTTCGTGAGTGGAGAGAGGTAGATACCAATAAATGTAACCGTAAAGGAGACATTATTTGTGAAGAATCGATCCACTTTTCCGATGTTGGCGATGGCGCTCGCAGTCTGCTGCGCTTTCGTGGGGCTACCGGCTTCGGCGGCGGCGCAATCCACATGTTCCAATTACGGCACTGTTTCGATCGACAGCGGCACGTATATCTTCCAGAACAACGAGTGGAATTCGAGCCTGGAACAATGCGCCACGGTCAGCGGAACCGGCTTCACCCTCACCACCGCGAACTTTGATCAAGCCACCAACGGCGCTCCGGCAACCTATCCCTCCATCTTCAGGGGATGCCATTGGGGCAATTGCACCAGCTCCGATCCCTTTCCTATCGAGGAAAACAACATTGCGTCCGCCAGCACCAGCGTGAGCATAACCCAGCCCTCCGGGTACAACAATGACGCGGCCTACGACATATGGTTCAACCAGACATCGACGACGTCGGGGCAGCCCAATGGCACGGAAATCATGATCTGGATCAATCACCAGGGATCCATCCAGCCTTTCGGGTCACAAACGGCGACGGAAACTATCGATGGAGCCACCTGGGAGGTCTGGACGGGCCGGGAATCATCATGGAACATCGTGTCGTATGTGAGGGAAACCCCGGTCACTTCGGTGAGCAACCTGAATCTCCTGCCCTTTTTCAGCGATGCTGTCTCCCGAGGCAGTCTGGAACCGTCATGGTGGCTTATTGACGTGGAATACGGGTTTGAGATCTGGACCGGCGGCCAGGGACTCGCCATGAGCGGCTATTCGGTCAGCGCCGCAGCGGGAAGCGGCGGAGGCAGCACTTCCTGCGCTGCCGTGCCGTCGGCGCCCAGCGGGGTGAAGGGGACGCCGGCTTCCTCCAGCGTCATCAACGTGAGCTGGACCGCCGATACAGCTCCGGCCAACTGCACCATCAGCTCCTACAATGTCTTTCGCAGCGCCACCAGTGGATTCACTCCGTCATCAAGCAACCAGATAGCCAGCGGGGTAACCAGTACAAGCTACTCCGACACCGGCCTCAAGCCCGCGACCACCTACTACTACGTTGTGGAAGCGGTGGACGCGGACGGTACCTCGACGGCATCGGCGCAAGCCACGGCGGAGACTTCGGCTGCCAGCGGCGGTTCCACATGCCATGTTGGCTACACGATTACCGGCCAGTGGCCAGGCGGCTTCGGGGCCTCGATCACCATCGACAACACGGGAACCACAGCGCTCTCGAACTGGACGCTGACCTGGAGCTTTGCCAACGGGCAGACGGTAACTCAGCTCTGGAATGGCAACGTGGCGCAGAGTGGGAGCACGGTAACCGTAACCAACATGAGTTACAACGGCAGCATCCCCGCCGGCGGCAGTTACACCGGAGTGGGGTTCAATGGAAGCTGGAACAACACCACCAACGCTGTGCCCACGTCGTTCGCGGTCAATGGAACGACTTGCCAGTAGTGGGGCGTAGTGGTTCGCGGGGGGAGGGTGTTGTTTGCGCCCCCCCGCGTGGCCTCGCCGCGCTTTCCCTGGAATTGAACTGCCGAAGAAATGAGATGGAAAGGAAGTTCAATCCCGACGGCAGGTGGATGCGGCTCATTGCCCTCTCGTACATCGGTAGTCAGGGCTAAAGTGTCTGCGTGAGAATTCCTGGCAGGGGTCGGCCTCCTAGCCGAACCCAGTAGGAACTGGACGGGTGCCCCTCGATAAGGAAAAAGGCTTTGTCAAGGGCGAAGATATCCTGAGCGGTGCGGAGCACCGCTTTGTTTGGCCAGCAGAGAGAGTGGGACCGAGACTCTGGGACATCACCGCTGAATCATTTTTCTGGTGGATCGCTCCACCGAACCATCGATACGACCGAAACTACGATCATGATTCTTCTATCGGACATCCAGCCGCCGAGTCTGTGCGGAAGTGGGAAACACCGGAGGTGTTTTCCAAGGCGCTTGCGCCGTCTTCTGCATAGACCGGTCTGGATGCGAGAGCACCCAATCAAAGTTACGGGCTAAACATCTCCCAGGGGCACCCGCGGGTGGGCTCTCGATATGAGCGATCTCTGGATAGCTGACATGGCTACGTAGCATCCAGTAGAGTCGCACAGCCAGTTTGCGTGCCGCCGCCACCTTGGCTACTCCCTTAGGGCGAGGACGGCAACGGTGTTGATACTCCTTGCGAAAACCTTCATCCTTGCGCACTGTGGTCTGCGCCGCTTCCACCAGCAGCTTGCGTAGAAAGCGGTTGCCTTGCTTGGTGATGGCTCCCAGCCAGCGCTTGCTGCCCGAGCTGTGTTCGCTGGGAACCAGGCCCAGATAGCTGGTGAGTTGCTTGCTACCGGCAAAGCGCGCCACATCCCCGATCGTGAGCACAAAAGCCAGCGCCGTCACTGGGCCCACTCCAGGCTGGGTCATCAGCAATTGGGCCTGGGGATGTTGCTCGGCGGCCTGCTTCACTGCCTGATCCAATGGCTCGATCTGGCCGTTCAACTGCTTGAGCAGCTGCAACAAATCTTCCCGTCGCGTCGCAGCCCAGCCCGGCATCGCCAGCTGTTGGAACTGCTCCATCCCCTGGCGCGTCCACAGCCGGCTCTTCTTCTGCATCCCCCGGTTCATCGCCAGAGGCTGCAAGCTGTTCTTCACCTTGGTTCGGATCTCGACCAGCTTGTCCCGGTGACGTAACAACTGCCGCTGGTCCCGCATCGCCGCGCTCGGCGTCCACAACTGTGGAAACCGTTTCTCTAGCAGCAGCTTCAAGATATGACCCGCGTCCCGCTTGTCCGTACTCTGCTTGCGCACATAGCTGGCGCGGATCTTGGCTGCATCCCCTACCCGTACCTCATGGCCCAACCGCTGCGCCAGATCGAGGAACCACTGGCTGTTTCCAGTCGCCTCGATCCCGATCAACGCCGGCTCCCCCAACTCCCCGTAGAACCGCTCTGCCTGACCGTCGGCGTGGCTCAACTTCCGCTCTTGGAACTCTCCCGTCTCCAAGTCGCAAATCGCTATCTGTTGAAAGCTAGGGTGAAAATCACATCCTATAATCTTCATAAGGCTTCTCCTGATCCCAGAGTCTCTCGGTCCCACCCTCAAGACTCTCTCTAGGATCGCTGAAGCCTTCTTCCTTATCCAATCCAGGTTCGCCAAAGCGTACCTGGGACGAAAATGATATGTTTCGATTGCTTTCGGTTGGACGGCTCGGCAGCACCGATTCGATTCAGCTTGACGGACAGTTTAAAGCGATCGTTGGGCTTCGCGCCGTCTTATTGGGCCCAGGTACGCTTTGGCGAACCTGGGGCACCCGTCCAGTTCCTAATGGGTTCGGCTAGCAGACCGGAAGACCGGCCGCTCAGTGCCCTATCGCCTGCCGTCTTGATAACATCTTGTCACTATGGCAGTCCCTACCACGTTTCCTATCCTGCAGCAGACGCCCCGCGCAACGCATGCCCACGAGAGCTTTTCCGCTTCCCGCGAGTTGGAAGCGAAGCTGCGCCAGGTAGTGCGCGGCGAGGTTCGGTTCGACCAGGCTTCACGCGCTCTCTACGCCACCGATGCTTCCAATTACCGTCAAGTGCCCATCGGCCTGGTTCTGCCTCTGGATGAGGCCGACGTGGTGGCCACCGTGGCCGCATGCCGGGAGATGGGGGCACCTGTTCTCTCGCGCGGAGGGGGTACCAGCCTGGCCGGCCAGTGCTGCAATGTGGCCGTGATCATGGACTTCTCGAAATATATGCACGCGATTCTGGAACTCGACCCGGCGCAGAAATTCGCCCGCGTCCAGCCCGGCATCGTGCTCGACCGGCTGCGCGATGCCGCGGAAGAACATGATCTGACCTTCGCCCCGGATCCGGCCACGCATAGCCGGTGCACGCTGGGAGGGATGATCGGCAACAACTCCTGCGGCGTACACGCGCTCATGGGCGGCAAGACCGTCGACAACATCGAATCACTCGACATCCTTCTCTACGACGGTACCCGGCTCACGGTTGGGCCTACCTCGGAAGCGGAACTGCAAGCCATCATCGCCGGCGGCGGCCGGCGGGGCGAGATTTATACCGGCCTGGCGCGCATTCGGGATACCTACAGCGACCTGATCCGCCAGCGCTTTCCCAAGATCCCCCGCCGCGTTTCGGGCTACAACCTGGACGAACTGTTGCCGGAAAACGGCTTCAACGTAGCGCGCGCGCTGGTAGGCTCCGAAGGCACGTGCGTTACCGTGCTCCAGTCCCGCTGCGCGCTCAAACATAGCCCGCAGCATCGCCGGCTGGTAGTGCTCGGATTTGCCGATCCCTTCATCGCCGCCGATCACGTGCCCGCAGTGCTGAAGTACAAGCCCATCGGCCTGGAAGGCTTCGATGGCCTGATGGTCGACTACATGCTGCGCAAGCACCTGGCGGTCGACGACGTGCTGCTTCTACCGGAAGGCCGCGGCTTTCTGCTATGCGAGTTTGGTGCCGATTCGGCGGACGACGCTGACACCATCGCGGAAGTGTTTACCCGGGCGGCGCTGGCATTCGGCAAGACATGCACGGTGCGGCGCTACTCGGATACAGAGGCCCGGCGGGTTTGGAAAGTGCGCGAATCTGCACTGGGCGCCACCGTCTTTGTTCCCGGGGAAAAGCATGGATGGGAAGGGTGGGAGGATTCCGCCGTGCCGCCCGAAGAGCTGGGCAATTATCTGCGCGACATCTATCAGTTGCTGGAAAACTATGGGTATACGACGCCCATGTACGGGCACTTCGGCCAAGGCTGCGTTCACATGCGCATTACCTTCGATCTGGAAACCGCCCCGGGAATCGCCAAATATCGCGAGTTCATCGAGCAGGCCGCGGATATCGTTCTCGCTCACGGGGGATCCTTGTCGGGCGAACACGGCGATGGTCAGGCGCGGGGGGCTTTGCTACCCAAAATGTACGGCCCCGAGCTGATGAAGGCCTTTCAGGAATTCAAGGCACTCTGGGATCCGGATAACGGCATGAACCCGGGCAAGATGATCGATCCGGTCGGGGTGTACGAACCGGTGGACAATCTTCGGCTTGGGGTTGGCTACAAGGCCAAGAAGGTGGAGACCTGGTTCCAATACCCGGATCCGGGCGGCTTTGGCGAAAGCACACTGCGCTGCGTGGGTGTGGGGGCCTGCCGTAAACAGGACCACGGCACCATGTGCCCCAGCTATATGGCCACACGGGAGGAAAAGCACTCCACCCGGGGACGAGCTCACCTGCTGTGGGAGATGTTGCAAGGCCAGGTCATTACGGACGGATTCCGCAATGCGGAGGTCAAGGAGGCACTCGATCTCTGCCTTTCTTGCAAGGCGTGTAAAACGGAATGCCCGGTCAACGTGGATATGGCTACCTGGAAGGCCGAATTTCTCGGGCACCACTATAAGGGGCGGGTGCACCCGCTGCAGCATTACCTATTCGGGTTTATGGACCGCTGGGCGCATTTGGCTGCCGCCGCCCCCGGCGTGGCCAACCTGCCCATGCGCACCCCGGGAGTGCGCAGCCTGGTGAAAGCCATCGCCGGCGTGGCGCCGCAGCGCACACTGCCGCAATTCGCGCCACGCAGCTTTCAGTCGGAGTACAGAAAATACGCCGGGGGGAGTGGAGCCGAGGCAACCGCGACGCCACTGGTGCTATGGCCCGATACCTGGAACAACTACTTTCATCCCCAGGTACTAGGCGCAGCCCACGAGGTGCTGGCCTCGGCCGGATTCCAGGTGCAGTTCCCTGCACAGCATATTTGCTGCGGGCGGCCACTCTACGATTTCGGTTTTCTCGATCAGGCACGGACTTATTTGCAGAAGATTCTTGAGCGCCTTGGGCCGCAGATCGACGCGGGGATGCCATTCGTGATTCTCGAGCCCAGTTGTGCCAGCGTCTTCCGGGATGAGCTGACGAACTTCTTTCCCACCAACGAGCGCGCTCTGCGGCTGGCTAAGCAGACCTTCCTGCTTAGCGAATTTCTTGCCCACCACGCGCCGGGTTACCAGCCTCCGCAGTTGACCAACCGGAAGATGGTCCTCCACGGGCATTGCCACCATAAGGCGCTGATGGGCATGCAGGATGAGCTTTCCCTATTGCAGGCGACGAACGCACAGGTGAACATGCTGGATTCCGGCTGCTGCGGGATGGCCGGCCCGTTCGGGTTTGAGAAGGACAAGTACGAGGTCTCGCAGGCGCTGGGGGAACGGGTGCTTCTGCCCGCGGTACGCTCGGCTGCTCCGGAAACAATCCTGGTCTCGGATGGGTTTAGTTGCAGGGAACAGATACGGCAGAACTCTCCCCGCCATGCTGTTCATTTGGCAGAGGTTCTGGCTGGACGGTGTTGATTGGCAAAGCAATCGTAGGGGCTCGCACCCCCGTCTTTTTCGGCCCAGGTACGCTTTGGCGAACCTGGGGGCACCCGTCCAGGGGGAAAGAGGGTGGGTGGCTTAGATACGGTGGCACCACAACCTGGTTACCAATGTGGTAGGTGTGCCGTTCCCGGTCACGAATTAGGTAGGAACAATGGCAGCCCGGCTGTATGCTGGTAAGAGTGCTTGCAAAGCTTCGGCTTACGTCCTGTCTTCATGAGCCTTAGTCCCCTTAGAGGATATTCAACCTGAAAACTGTGAGGCTCTATGCGTTCTGAACTGGTCTATTCGGCAGGTATCAAGATAGCGAACCGGTTCCTTCTGGCGACCGTGGCAATCAAAGCAGTTCGCAAACTGCACATCAGCACCACCCGCACGGAAGATACCGCGAATGTGGTGTTTGTCGACGTAGCCGCAGGGCGGTACACCGACGTGCACATGCCGGAGATTTTGCCCCAGGCCGCGATGG
Organism: uncultured Acidobacteriaceae bacterium; assembly: GCA_963844785.1. Taxonomy (GTDB): domain Bacteria; phylum Acidobacteriota; class Terriglobia; order Terriglobales; family Acidobacteriaceae; genus PALSA-350. The sequence continues at coordinate 95,984 of CAWJPV010000013.1, forward strand.
AGCCGTTGATCGTAGATCCCTTCGTTGTCTCCGCTGCTTAAGTAACACGCGCGGGAAAGAAAAGGCCTCCCACTGGAAGTGGGGGGCCTTTTTCGTGCCTCGTGAATTTCCTGCAAACCATGTGAATCTTCGGCTACAGGCAACGACGATTTCACCGACGGGCGAGTAGGATCGCGCCGGGAGATTTCCCACAGGACAATCAAAATGGCACACGAAGCACACCACAAATCCGCGGAGCACCACGAAGAAGCAGCCAAGCATCATCACCTGGCCGCCGAGCACCACATCAAGGGCGATCACAAGAAAGCCCATGACCACGCCATCCAAGCCCACGAACACTCGGTCAAGGCCCACGACCACTCCACCGCCGCGCACAAGGCGTCGAGCGAAGCAGCACACGCACACAACTAGCTAAGTTCTGAAATTCCGGGGGGCTGCCAAAGTTCCACTCGGTTGCCCTCCGGGTCGTTAAACCAGGCGAAGCGCCCGTAATCGTGGTCCTCGCGCTTGGGATCAATCTCCGCGCCGGCCGTGCGCAGCTTTTCCAGAACCGCATCCAGATCGTCCACTCGTAGATTGAACATGGCCTGCTGCTTCGAGGGGCCAAAGTAATCCGTGTCTTTAGGGAAGAAGGCGAATACAGTCATCTCCCTAGGGCCTTCACTGAAGAAGGCAAAGGCACCGTCTTCGGTGCGTTTGATACCTAGATGCTCCTCATACCAGGCGTGGAGCTTCTCTGGATCCGCAGCACGCAGGAAGACCCCACCCACACCCGTGGCTCGCGTCATCGTTCCCCCTCATTCTCCGATCAATAACTGCGGCATAGTTTGCCTATGCTTGGGCTTGCGGCTGTTTTCCCTTTTCTGGTCGTCGACAATCACCCGCTCCGGCCGGGGCTGCCCTACCCGTTCCCGCGCGTTGGCCTTGACCGCTTTGACGACTGAGAATTTTTCCGGCCGCCGCTTTCTCTTCGCCATAAAACGACTCTCCTGCCGGCTGCCGCCGCCAATTTTTGCCAGTCCCGGACCACGGTTATGGAATCCCTGTCCAAGTATGGAATACTTCTTATACTTTCGGCGTGAGGAGTTTCCTTCGACCGCCGAGAAAGTAGGGCTCAGCTATGGAAGAACGGGACTTCTTCGAGGAAAAGGCGGAACAACGGAAACACACGCTGACCTGCCCGCATTGTGGCAAGTCCGAAGAATATGAAGTGGGCTGGCTGGTACGGCGCAAGAAAGCACAACTGCACGGCAGACCTGACGAGCGCGACCGCGCCCGCTTTGCCAAGGCGCAGTCCTACATGGTGCGCAAGGATGACACCGTCGGATGCAAGAACATCCGCTGCCGCAAGCGGTTCGAGGTATCAAGCCTGCAGTCGGTGGCGTTCCTCTAACTATGAAAATACTGGTATGCATCAAGCAGGTACCGCAGAAGGATGCGCCGCTCAAGCTGAACGAGGCCGGCACCTGGATTCGCGAAGATGTCTCCTATGAAGTGAACGAGCCGGACGCCTACGCGCTGGAAGAAGCCCTGCGGCAAAAGGAAAAGCACGGGGGCGAGGTGGTGGTTGTGACCGCCGGCCCAGCCCGGTCGCAACAAGTGTTGCGGGAAGCTCTGGCCAAGGGAGCAGACCGCGCCATCCATCTAGAGGATGACCGCTTCGCCACCCTGGATGCAGCGAATGTCGCGCGCGCCCTGGCCGCCTCCATCGCCGGAGAAACGTTTGACCTGATTGTGACCGGGCTGCAGTCCGATGATTTTGGGTTCGCCCAGACCGGTGTCTTGCTGGCTGAGGTGCTGGGTTGGCCACACGCCACCATCATCATCGGCATTGAAAAGACCGACGCCGGCCTGCGCCTGAAACGCGAACTCGAGGCCGGGCGGTATCAACACGTGGATGTTCAGCTGCCCGCAGTGCTCACCATCCAAAGCGGTATCAACAAGCTGCGCTACGCCACGCTGATCGGTATCAAGCAGGCGAGGCTGAAACCCCTGCGCAAGGTCACCTTTGCTGAGGTTGAGCCGAAACTGAGCAAAAACCAGCAGCAGATTGAACGGCTGTATGTGCCGGTGAAGCAAAAGAAGACCCAGATGCTCGAGGGTCCTCCCGCCGAGGTGGCGAAGAAGCTGGTTGAGCAATTAAAGAACCAGGCACGCGTGATTTGAAAGGCGGCTCTTTCGCCGCAGACTTGTGATCTCGTACAATTCAGTGTTGCGCTTGAGGAATACGGCATGGCCAATTTACTGCTACCCATCGAAGAACAGAATCTTACCCCCAACCAGGTGGAGCGACTCGATAAACGGAGAAACCGTGGCTTCATGCTCATGGTTATTGCCGGCCAGTTTGGGATCATCGCGACGGTGCTGCTGCTCTGGATCGTGCAGGATCTGACCTACGCGCCGGGATGGGCGCATCCCGTCTTCTACTACTTCGTGATCGCGCTGGGCATTTCGGGAGTCTCCGGGCTTAGCGGAGCATACCTGCGGCGCGGCGCACCGGAGTTTTAATCTCTCCATGGCAGAACGGATCATGGTGGTCGCGGAGCAGCGCGAAGGTACGCTCAACCGCGTCTCGCTGGAAATCCTCGCTGCTGCTCAGGCGATCGGCAAAGAGACCGGGTGGACAGTCGAAGTAGTTTTGCCCGGTAGCCAGACCGCTGCCTTGGCGCAGGTGTTGGCGGGCTACAAGGTCGACAAGGTATACGACCTGGAGGCAGTTTCTCTCGAAGCCTATACTTCGGACGCTTATGTCCATGCCCTGAAGCAATTTATCTCGAGCCAACAGCCGAAGCTGGTACTCTTTCCCCACACCTACCAGGTGCGCGATTTTGCCCCCAGGCTGGCCCTTGCCCTGGACCGAACCCTGATCTCCGACGCCATCGGTTACAAGTACGAAAACAGCAAGCTGCTATTCACCCGGCAGATGTTTCAAGGGAAGTTCGTTGCCGACGTGGCCTTTTCCGGCGATGCTCCCTGGCTCGCGACCTTACAGATCGGGACCTATCGCGCGGACCAGGCAGAACCCGGGTCGGCGCCGATGGAGAAAGTAGAAGCGGCCGCGCCGCCAGCGCTGCGCATCACTCCGCACGAGGTCTTTCAGGAAGCCAAGCAGGCCGTAGACCTTTCCCAGGCTGAAGTGATCGTAGCCATTGGCCGGGGCATCAAGGAACAGAAGAACGTCGTCATCGCTGAAGATCTGGCCAAGGCATTAGGGGGCGAGGTGGCTGCCTCACGCCCTATTTGCGACAACGGCTGGCTGCCCCTGGAGCGGCAGATTGGCAGTTCGGGGCAGACCGTGGCGCCCAAGCTCTACATTGCGCTTGGCATTAGCGGCGCCATCCAGCATATCGTCGGCATGAAGGGCGCGCGCACCATTGTTGCGATTAACAAGGACGTAGAGGCTCCCATCTTCGAGATCGCCGATTATGGTATTGTGGGCAACCTCTTCGACGTGGTCCCGGCACTCACCGAAGAAATCAAGAAAGCGAAAGCCTAAGTCTCAAAAAAACGGCCCCGTGCAAGACCATGATCCACTTCCGTAAACCAATCGAGGGCATCGAACGGCCGCAGATGGAAGCGGATGTGGTCATCATCGGCGGCGGCCCGGCCGGTATGGCCTGTGCACTGCGACTGGCGCAACTGATCGACGCTTACAACGATCAGCTCGCACTGAACGAGTCCACGGCTCCACCCCTTTCCAAGGAGAATATTTACGTTCTGGAAAAGGCGCGCGAGGCGGGCCAGCATTGCCTTTCTGGTGCGCTGCTGGACCCGCGTTCCATGCGCGAGCTGCTGCCCGGGTTTGAAGCCGAAGCGCCCATCGATGCGGAAGTGATCAAGGAATCGGTTTACTACCTGACCGAGAAGGGCCATCACAAGTTTCCCGTCGTGCCCCCGCCCTTGCGCGACCATGGCATGTACGTGATCTCCATCAACAAGTTCGTCAAGTGGATGGCAGCCAAGGTGGAGGCGGCCGGAATCACGATATTCACTGGGTTTGCGGGCAGCGAGTTGCTTTTCGATCAGGATGGGGTCACCGGGGTGCGGACGGATGACAAAGGGGTCGATAAGCAAGGGAATACCAAGGCTAATTTCGAGCCGGGCTATGATCTTCATTCGAGAATAACCATCCTGGCAGAAGGAGCGCGCGGCTCCTGCAGCAAACAATTGATCGAGCGCTTCCAGCTGGAAAATCCGGAGCATGCGCAGACCTACGGTGTGGGGATCAAGGAGCTATGGGAGATTCCCGCAGGGCGGGTGGGCAAAGGGGAAGTGATCTACACCCTGGGATATCCGCTGACCTCGCAAGAGTATGGAGGGGCCTGGATCTATGGCATCTCCGACACTCTGCTTTCGGTGGGCTACGTGGTTGGCCTCGATTACCAGGATCCGCGGCTGGACCCACAACACGTCTTTCAGTCGTTCAAAGAACATTCCCTGGTGCGGCCCTTGCTGGAAGGGGGCAAGATGATTCGCTACGGCGCCAAGAGCCTGCCTTACGGCGGCTGGCTCACGATGCCGAAGTTGGCGGGGAAGGGTTGGATGATCCTGGGGGATTCGGCGAGCTTTCTTAACTCGCAACGGCTCAAGGGTATCCACCTGGCCATCAAGAGTGGGATGCTGGCGGCGGAAACCGCCTTCGAATCCATGCGGGTAGGGGACAACTCGAGCACGGCTCTCGCGGCCTACCAGAGTCGGGTCGAGGGCAGCTGGATCAAGGAAGAGCTGTACCCGGTACGTAACTTTCATCAGGGTTTTGAGCACGGGTTGTTGCCCGGGCTGGCGCACAGCGCCGTACAACAGGTGCTGGGAGGCGGAAACCTTGGCCCCGACTTCAAAAACCACGCCGGCTACCGCAATATGCACCACCTGGACGCCATTGGACGCTCCACCTATGGGCGCGAGGCGACGCTGGGTCCGGCGAAGAACGACGGAAAACTCTCCTTCGACAAGCTGACCGACGTCTACTACTCAGGCACGCGTCACGAGGATGACCAACCGGTGCACCTGGTGATCCGCGATATGGATATTTGTAACCACCGTTGCGTGCAGGAATTTGGCAATCCGTGCCAGCATTTTTGCCCTGCAGCGGTGTACGAAATGGTGGATGGAGCGGAAGGCAAACAGCTGCATATCAACTTCGCCAACTGCGTTCATTGCAAGACCTGCGACATCATGGATCCGTACCAGGTCATTACGTGGGTCCCGCCGGAAGGCGGCGGCGGTCCGAATTATGACGGTATGTGAGTGGGGTCCGGATTGGCCCGAATTTCTCACAGACCTCGCTTCTCTGTACCGGTAACAGAGAAGCGAAATCTCTGAGAAATCCCTCTCCGATCGCGTACTTCGTATGGCGCGGCTAAAAGCCCAAATCTTGTTCGGTGCCTAGGGGTAGGACCTCGACAGATTTAAAGTAGACGACATCCTTATCGCTGTGATTTTGCAGACCTATCCAGCCTTTTTCGGGCCGCAGGCCGCGGTCTGGTTCGTAGGGGAGCTTTTTGGGCGGTACCGGCTGGCCTTCGGTGTAGTCCGTCACCTTGACGTCATTCACAAACACCTGGGTGCGCGTTCCTTCCAGGCGAATCAACATGGTGTTCCACTCCGGGCCCGGCTTGCCCGGCTTGGCCAGCGGCTTGGTTAAGGAATAAAGCGTGCCGGTTACGTGATAGTCGTCTTCACCGCCAAGCTCCGGGTGGTTGTCGATTTGCACCTCGTATCCGCGGTTGACCGGCATCCAGGGTTCCGTGGGCTCGCTGGGGATGCGGATGAAGACCCCGGAGTTATCGTTCTCGTGCTCCATGCGGTAGACGACTTTGATCTCGCAATCACTGAAGGGGTGGTCGGCCCAATACAACAGACCCATTCCCCCCTGCGTCTTCAGCAGCCCGTGCTCCACGGTGAAGCCACCCGGTCCTACGTGCTTCCAGCCGCGCAGATCATGGCCGTCGAAAAGCGGCTGCCACCCAAGCTGCTTGGCCGGCGCCAGCGTTGTGGCACACACCAGGATCAGCAGCGCCAGTATCGGTCCTCTCCTCATCGGTTCCCTTCCCCCAGCAACGAATTCTCAGTTTAAATCGTTTTCCTGCCCACAAGGTTGTGCAACCAGCCAGGGTTATACAAAGACAAGTGCGATGCAGCGATGTTTGCGTGTACCATTCCATTGCGCGTGCGGCGTTCTCAGTACACTCGCTGAAGGGGGCGTGGCCATGAGCGGCAGCGACCTGTTACTTACCTGTAGCGATTGCGGTCAGGAGTTTACCTTCACCGCAGGTGAACAGCAGTTCTTCCAGGAGCGCGGCTACTCCTCACCCCGTCGCTGCAAACCATGCCGCCAAGCCAAGCAGGGCGCCGGTGGGGGTGGCCACGCCCCCTCCCATTCCCAACACGAGGGTGGTGGTTACGGCGGCGGCTCGGGCGCCGGCGCTGGGATGAGCACGGGCACAACCGTGGTCTGTGCCAGCTGCGGACAAACCACGACGGTGCCATTTGAACCTCGTGGGGACCGTCCGGTTTACTGCAAGAGCTGCTATCGACCCAAACAAGGGGGCGGTGGGGGTGGCGGCGGCGGACGGCAAAGCCGTGGTGGAAGCGGCGGCGGCGGCGGTGGCGGCAATCGCGACCGGGATCGCCGGCGATACTGAAGTGCTCGCCAGTGACACAGGAATGTGCCATTAGTTGTATGGCCGCCTACATCTCTAAGCCAGCATACTGCTCCCGAGGGTGTGAGTATGGAGCCGGTTTTGTTAGAGATGTTTGAGCAGGCACGCAAGCTGGTGGTCGATACCGACCGCAGACTGGCGGAAGAAAACGACCGAATTCGCGAAAAGGAACGGGAAGCCAAGCTTTTGGAGCTGTCACACCTGATCGAGGCGGCATTCGACTTCACCAGCAAGGAAAAGCTGGAACTCGACCCCCGGTTGGATCTGCAAGACGGCAAACCGACAGTGGAATTTATTGTGCGGAGTTTAAGGGCGATTTTTGTTATGTCGCCGCAGCCTAACGGTATTTGGACCTTGAATGCCCTGGAAGATGGGCGAGCGCCACAATCCCTGGGAGAGTTCCAGGGGGGCGCCAAGGGTGATGCGACATCCAGGCGGTTAGCCGCGGCCCGGATCGTAACGGCAATCGGAAATTGGGCGCAAAAGGGACAGCCACTGTCCGCGAAGAAGCCCGTCCAGTCAGAAACGTCGGGACGTTGGCAGGACTCGCCGGTTGCGCTCGAGGTGCAGGAGCGGCGCGAGCCGACCTACGGCACCATGGGGAAATTCCTCGGTTACTAGAGGGAATTCTCCTTTATCAGTCTCCCCCGCTGGGGAAATGTTGCTTCCGGGCCGCATTTCCCCAGGCTTCTTCCTTCTGTAATCCCCCTAAAGCCGCCACCAGGGCTAAAGCCCTCAATTTCCATACAAGTGCGTTCTCGCGGGTTTGAAACCTGCTCCCGCCCGGACTAAAGAGGCTGCGGAAAACGCTTTGTACGAAGGCCGTAAGGTCCGAGATTGGGACAGCTATAAGATTGTGGCGGAGGTGTGAAGCGATGATCACACGCGCATCAGCCGCGATCCTTCTTTTGCTGCTCGCTCTCGGCAAACCCCTCAGCACCGCCGCCCAGGATGGCAAGCAGCAGCGAATTGCCGATTTGGCCTATGAAGCCGAAATGGCGCATGATATTGGCGCTTGCCCCGAGGCGCAGACCATTACCGACCGCGACGTATGCCTGAACGACGCTCGCGTCGAGACCTACAAGAACTACACCCAGTTTTTCGACGCGCTGCGGGAGGCTCTGATCCAGAGCTCGCCCAACGATGCCAATGCCCTGACGCTGGACGGAACAGAGGTGGTTTGGGAGAAATACCGGGTGACGGCGTGCGACGCATTGGTGAAGGTTTATGACCTGGGCACGATCAAGCATCCGGGGTCGGACGAGCCAAGCGCAAGGACGCGCTGCCTGATCACTTTGACGCGCAGCCGCATGCGCGATCTAAAAGAGCTGTACGCACCAACGCTGTAGATGTTCTGCCGGGGGAGAAGACAAAACGGGTGCCCTCTTTCGTGGGCACCCGAAGGTGTTTCCCCTAGCTGCAGCCGCTGGTCGAGCCACAGCTCATGCATCGGTAACAGCTGCCATTGCGTACCATGATGGCGCCGCAGGTGTGGCAGCTGGGCGCATCGCCCATGTCGAGATACTCCTTCATCGCGTCGGCTGCGTGAAAGACTGACCCACCCTTTCGAGTTTCGGGCGCCCCGAAGATTCCCCGATCTTCCATGTTGAAGCTGGATGAGGAGGCCCGGCCCTGACCGAGAGTTCCAGCTTCGGGCACAATACCGCTGGCCGGCGGTCTGGTTTCATACCTTGCGCTCTCGAACCCGGGCAGGGAGCCCGCCGGCTCATCGCTCAAGTCAGCCGCCAAGGCAGGCGACGCAGGGGATTGCGCGGTTGCTGCCAAGCCGGTGAAGAGGCTCAATTGATGTCCGGAAAGGAAGCGCAACTGCAGCCAGCGGAAGATGTAATCCATGATGGATTTGGCAAAGCCGATCTGTTCGCTGCCAGTCCAGCCGGAGGGTTCAAAGCGAGTGTGGGCAAATTTCTCGCACAGAACCTTGAGCGGAACCCCGTGCTGTAGGGAGAGCGAGACCGCCGTGGCAAAAGAGTCCATCAACCCGGAGACGGTGGAACCTTCCTTGGCCATCTTGATGAAGATTTCGCCCGGTTGCCCGTTGGGGTAAAGGCCGACAGTGATATAGCCTTCGTGCCCTGCGATAGAGAACTTATGCGTCAGGGACGGACGCTCCTCGGGCAGACGATGGCGAACGGCGCGCGGCGGTCCCTGGGTCGCTTCCGGATCTTCGCGCAGCGCAGCAGCCTGACCCAGGTTGACCGCGTTGGCGATCGACGCGGAAAAGGCATTGGCTGCAGTCACAACCGCGTTGGCCGTGACTTCGAGCCGGGCCGAGACCTTTTCCTCCAGCACCTTTAGATCGTCTCCAATCGAGGTGGTGTCACCTTGTGCCATGGCAGCGAGCACACGGTCGGCGGCAGCACTGACGGCTACATCCACGTTGCTTTCCGCGCCCAGCGCATTCTTGATGACCTTGGCCTTGTTACCGTCGGAAACGTTGAGCGGCTGAGCACCTTTGGAGCCGTCGCGGTAAATGGCAACCGCCTTGAGGCCCAGACGCCAGGCTTCCGTATAGGCCTGGATGATGTCGTCGAGGGTGGCGTCATGAGGCAGGTTGACAGTTTTGGAGATGGCTCCGGAGAGGAATGGCTGGGCAGCAGCCATCATCTTGATGTGGCCGGAGGAGTGGATGGAGCGCGTCCCTTTGCTGGGCTTGAAGCTGCAATCAAAGACTGCGAGGTGTTCCGGCTTGATGCCGGGCGCGCCTTCAATGGTGCCGGTGGAATCAATGTAGCTGACGATGGAGTCCACCTGCGGATTGGTGTAGCCGAGCTTGAAGAGGGCTACGGGAACGGTGTTATTGACGATTTTGATCATTCCCCCGCCGACCAGCTTCTTGTACTTGATCAGGGCGAGATCGGGTTCGATGCCGGTGGTGTCGCAATCCATCATGAAGCCGATGGTGCCTGTGGGGGCAAGGACCGTGACCTGCGAATTGCGGTAGCCATGCTGCTCGCCGTGGGCCAGAGCCTGATCCCAGCAGTCCTTGCTGGCCTCGATGAGCGAAGCCAGTTGGGGCGTGGTGAAGGGCTCGTTGGAGTTGGCATGGCCGATCTTGTTCACTTCCGCACGGTGCATGCGGATGACGTCGAGGAAGGGCTCACGATTGACGTAGAAGCCAGGGCACGCGCCGCCCCGCTGGGATAGTCCGTTGGCGCCGTCTGCATACTGCGCCTGCTGGCAAAGGGCGGTGGCGGAGACCAACGCCGGCGCCTTTTCCGCCAGAACCGAGGACTGCAGATAAGCCTGGCCGCACATGATGGCGGTGAGGGCTGCGGCGAAGTCCCGGCCCGCGTCGCTGTCATACGGCAGGCCCATGGCCATGAGCAGCGCGCCCAGGTTGGCGTAGCCCAAACCCAACGGCCGATAGTCGTGGGAGTTGCGCACGATCGATTCGGTGGGGTAGCCGGAATTGTCCACCAGGATGTCCATGGCGGTGATCATGATGTCGATGGCATGGCGATACGCGTCCACGTCAAAGGCGCCTGCTGGGGTAACGAACTTGAGCAGGTTGAAGCTGGCCAGATTGCAGGCCGAGTCGTCGAGGAACATGTACTCGGAGCAAGGGTTGGAGGCATTGATCCGGCCCGAGTTCTTCGACGTGTGCCACTTGTTGATGGTGGTGTCGTACTGCATGCCGGGATCGCCGCACTGCCAGGTAGCCTCGGCAATTTTCCGCATGAGGTCGCGAGCCTTGTACACCTTGGCCGGATCGCCGCCCTTTACCTTGCGGGTGGTGAAGTCCTGGTCCCGCTCCACAGCGCGCATGAACTCGTCGGTCACACGAACGGAGTTGTTGGCATTCTGGAAGAAGATGGAGCTGTAGGCTTCCGAGTCCGGGCCAGAACCGTCATAGCCGGCCTGCATCAAGGTCCAGGCTTTGACTTCTTCTTTGGCCTTGCACTCGATGAACTCCGCAATATCCGGATGGTCGACGTTTAGAATGACCATCTTGGCCGCCCGGCGGGTTTTGCCGCCAGACTTGATGACACCCGCGAAGGCATCGAAGCCGCGCATAAAGCTCAACGGCCCGCTGGCGGTGCCACCGCCGGAGAGGGTTTCCATCGATCCCCGGATGCTGGAAAGGTTGGTCCCGGTGCCCGATCCCCACTTGAAGAGCATGCCTTCGGTCTTGGCCAGGGTCAGGATGGAATCGAGCGAATCGTCGACCGAGTTGATGAAGCAGGCGGAGCACTGCGGACTGCGGTAGCCGGTAACAGAGAACTCGACGGCGCAGCTATGGGCATTCCAATGCCAGTTCTGGGCATCGGAATTGGGCTCCAGCCGCTCGCAGCCGACGTTGAACCAGACGGGCGAGTTAAAGGCCGCCTTCTGGGTAAGCAGCAGGTGCACCAGCTCGTCGTGGAAGATAGCCGCGTCTTCCGGGCTGGCAAAATACCCCCCCGCTATACCCCAGTCACGGATAGTCTCTGCGACCCGGGCGACGAGTTGCCGGACACCGGTTTCGCGAGCGCCAAACTCTCCCTGGGGAGTGCCAACGTGGCCGTGGAGGTACTTGGAAGCGACGATGTTGGTGGCGGTCATCGACCAGTCAGAGGGAACCTCGACGTCTTTCTGCTCGAAGATCGACCCTCCGGTGGCATCGGTGATGGAAGCCGTGCGGCGCTCCCAGGCGACCTCGCTATAGGGGGAGACGCCGGGCTTGGAGAAGAGGCGCGTGCAGCGTACGCCGAAGGTGGATTGGGGCTTCGACACCGATTGGCTGTAGTGGGCGGCCCAGCCGTTTTGAGCGGCGGAAGTTGCGGAATTGGTGGCCTCGGCCATAGATCTCCTCGCTTATTTTTAAAAATTGACAGAAAAGCCGCCCCGGGCGCTCGTAGCTGGCGCCTTAAAAACCAGGGGTCAAACCGGCCTTACTGGAAACACATACCAAACCCAGGCTTTGGTGGACGAAACACCCGCAAACGGTGGAACCGAAGATTGAAAGAGCAAGACCGTGAGATGCGAAAGTACCGCTCTCCATGGCGTGTGTCAAGCCAGAACCACTACATCTAGTAGTTTATATGCATATTCTCCCTATTAGATTCCCAAAGCCGAACAAACGACTGTGGAGAACGCCGCAAGGCCGCTGCAGGCGCGGGTTCGGCCCCCTGAGGTTCATCGGTGGATCGGTAAAGGCCAGCCTACCCGGGCAAATTCGGTAGGGGAGCTTGCATGTTGCCTCTGGATCGAGGCTACGCCCGGGGGGAGGATCGATCAAGGCGGTAACTCGGGTTCAGGGGATGGAGACCTGTGGAACCCGTGGATAAGCGGGGCATTACCGTAACGAGGAAGCGTCGGGTGGGGATGGTACAGGAAGGTGTATCAGGGCACGGCTTTAGCCGTGCCCTGATACAAAAACAGTGCAGTCTGCCGGCTTACTTGGACAGGTTGTGGGGTGAATGCTTGTTCAACGTGCTTAACAAGAGTGCTGCGGAGGGCGGAGCAGGTACTGCCTTGTCAAAGACAATCGCCTTAGCATCGATTTCTTTTCCGTAAAGGTTCTTGTTCGCGTCATTGTCAGGACGCAAGGTGGAACCTGCCAGGGAGACGCCAGCGAAGAGTCCACGTGCGCGCGAGTAGGAGAGGATCTCTGCCCGCATGGTTACATCCGTCTCAGCGGAGGCGTTACGGCCGACCGGGCCGGCCGCCGCGGAGGCGTCCCCACCGATCTTGACCTTGCTGGTAAGAATGTTATCCGCAGATTTAGGGCTCATGAGCAGAAGCACGAAATCCGTGGCCTGGCCGCCTAACTGGAGTCCGAAACTTGCGCCTTCGAGAGCCATCATGGTTGGTGCGCTCCAGGGACCGTGAAAATGTGCGCCACTCCGGCAGGTCATCACTCCCCGCCCGTAGCTGGCGCCCACAACGAAGGCGGCCTTGAGGACGGAGGGCAATACGACGACACAATCCGCCTTATCAATCACGCTCTGCGGAATATCGTCAGGAACGTTCATGATCTCGGAAATCACAGTTCCCGCGGCCTTCACTCGATCTACTTCCTTATCCTGTCCAAAAGCGGGCAGAACCATCAGGCCTACCAGGCTTAGCGCTACTACTGTTCTTCTCATGCTCTCTCCTATAAGACTTATATCGACTATCTGCAGCAAAAAAACCGCCATAGCACACGACTGGGCCCTAAATGAGTCGGGAGTAACTACTGTGGTGACCGTTGAGGATACTATACAAGTTTCTTTTCTCCGCAGGATGAAGGATCGCCAGGACCACAACATTTGCTTGGATGCAAAATTCCCCGGTTGCGTAGGATCCAGGGAAAACCTGTTCCCTAGCGGCGGTAGATAACGCCCGTCTTCATGACGAAGGAGACGCGCTCGAGCACGCGGATGTCTTCCAGTGGGTTACCAGGGACGGCAATGACGTCGGCGTTGTAGCCAGCCTTGAGCACGCCGATCTCGTGCTCCCAGTCGAGTAACCGGGCCCCGTTCAGCAAATCCGCCTTGAGCGCCTCCAGCGGCTTCATGCCGTATTCCACCATAAGCTCCAGCTCGCGCGCTTGTGTGCCGTGGGGAAAAGGGCCTACATCGGAACCCACTGCCATCGGTACGCCGTGCTCCAGTTGGCGGTGAAACTCCTGCACGTGATAGTCGAGGAGCCGATGTTCCTCCGCCGCCTCATCGGGCGAGCTGGCGTGCGCGGCAAAGTATTCCTGAATGGTGAAGGTCGGGACGGCATAGATCTGCCGTTCGCGCATCAGGCGCATGGTCTCGTCGCTCAGCTGATCAGCGTGGTCAATCGAGGCTACCCCAGCCTGGGCGGCGTACAGGGCACCCGGTTCTCCTTCACAGTGCACGGCGATGCGTGTCTGCAGCCGTGCAGCCTCGGCAACGGCCTGCGCCAGCTGCGGCTCAGAGTACTGGACAATGCTGTGAAACTGGCCGTCCTTAAAGAAATCGCGGCCGGTTTCGTAAATCTTGATGAAGTCCGCCCCGTCCTTGATCTGCTGACGGATGACGGTTACGAGTTCATCGCCGGTATTGGCGTAGGTGGCGTTGGGAAGCACGTGCTGTTCGGGATTGAAGTGGAGAGCATCTTCGTGGCCACCGAGCACGCTGATTGCGTTGCCACTGACGCGCAGACGTGGTCCGGGGATAAGCCCCTTATCAATCGCGTCGCGCACGGCTGAGTCGGCCGGCCCGGCGCCTTCCGTGCCCATGTCGCGCTCCGCGGTGAAGCCGGCCAGCAGGTCGGCCTTGGCAGCCAGGGTGGCCAGGATCACCCGTTGCGGTACGGACTCGGTCACGGTTTGCAGATCTTCGGCTCCGGGGTGGAGGAAAAGATGCACGTGGGCGTCGATCAGGCCGGGCATCAGGGTGGTGTCGCCCAGATCGATGGTCTCGGCTCCGGCGGGATGGGCAACAGAGGAGCCGGCGGCAACGATCTTCTCTCCTTCGACCAGAATCTCTCCGGGGGTCAGCAGGCGGCCGCCCTCGATATCCAGCAGGCGCGCGGCATGGAGAACCAGGGGATGAGAGACTGGCGGAGCCTGGGCCAGTGCGCGCGATGCGAACGCAATGCCGGCGGCGAACGCCAACGTCAGGGCAGTGCCTCGGTTGTATCTGTGATAGTTGGCCAAGATCGTTTGCAGGATATCAGGAGCGCAGAGATCAGAGCGCGGACCTGCCCCCGGCGGAGCGTATTACTATGGTCCAACTATGCGCCTGCGCCGAAAGATCCGCGAAGTCACGTATAACTTCGAAGATCTGCGCGATCTTTTAGCCAAGGCCAGCCCCTACCGATCGGGGGACGCCCTGGCAGGCATTGCGGCGGAGAGCGGCGAGCAGCGAGCAGCGGCGCAAATGACCTTGGCCGACCTTCCGCTGCAGGCCTTTCTGCAGCAGGCCCTGGTGCCCTACGAGAACGACGAGGTCACGCGGCTGATTATCGATTCTCACGATCCTGCTGCCTTTGCCCCGATCGCTATGCTTACCGTGGGCGAACTTCGCGATTGGCTGCTCTCCGACGCCACGACGGGCGAGGCGCTGGCGGCGGTCGCGCCGGGTTTAACTCCAGAGATGGCCGCGGCGGCGAGCAAGTTGATGCGGGTGCAGGATCTCATCCTGGTGGCGCGCAAGATACGCGTGGTCACGCGGTTCAGGACCACGGTAGGCTTGCCCGGCCGGCTCTCCACCAGGCTGCAGCCGAACCATCCGGTGGACGATCCGGCAGGCATCGCGGCAGCGATGGTCGATGGACTGCTGCTCGGCTCCGGGGATGCAGTGATCGGAATTAATCCCGCGTCAGACAATGTGAACAGCGTGAAGACCCTGCTGCAGTTGGTCGACCACGTACGCCTGAAGTATGGCATTCCGGTGCAGAGCTGCGTGCTGGCGCATGTCTCGACGCTCATGGCGGCACTGGAACAGAATGCCCCGGTGGACCTGGTCTTTCAATCGATTGCCGGGACCGAGGCCGCCAACCAATCGTTCGGAGTGAGCCTGGCGCTGCTGGATGAGGCTTGCGCGGCGGCACGGGAGCTCAAGCGCGGGGCTTCCTTCGCTGCCGACAATGGCCACAAACCTACGCTGGGCGACAACGTGATGTATTTCGAAACCGGCCAGGGCAGCGCACTTTCCGCCGATGCCCACCATGGGGTTGACCAGCAAACCTGTGAGGCCCGGGCCTACGCCGTTGCCCGCCGCTACCGGCCGATGCTGGTCAATACGGTGGTGGGATTCATCGGTCCGGAGTATCTGTACGATGGCAAGCAAATCATTCGCGCCGGCCTGGAGGATCACTTCTGCGGCAAGCTGCTGGGGCTGCCCATGGGATGTGATGTTTGCTACACCAATCACGCCGAGGCCGACCAGGACGATATGGATGTGCTGCTGACGCTGCTCGGCGCGGCGGGGGTGAACTACATCATGGGCGTGCCCGGGGCCGATGACGTGATGCTGCATTATCAAAGCACATCGTTTCACGATGCACTGTACCTGCGGCGGGCGTTGGGCTTGCGGCCAGCGCCGGAGTTTGAAGCCTGGCTCAACGGTGATGCCCGGTTGCGCCTGAGTGTACCGGCCTTTCTCACGTAACCGCCGATGCTTGGTAAGCGGAGTCCCAAGACGCAGCGTTCCGAACCGGATCTGGATCTGACGCCGCCGGAGATGACGTACGCAGCACGCGAGGCCCTGCGCAGTTACACGCCGGCGCGGGTCGCCCTGCAGCGAACCGGGGTGAGCCTGGCGACACGTCCCCTGCTCGACTTTCAACTGGCACATGCGCGAGCACGCGATGCGGTCCATGGGGCTATCGATGTGCGCATGCTGTGCGATGAGCTGCGCCGGTCGGGACTTCCGGCGCTGGCGCTGGAAAGTCAGGCTGGGGACCGCGCGACCTATCTGAGGCGTCCGGACCTGGGGCGGACATTGAGCAAGGATTCCGCGGCGCTGCTGACTCCCGGGGAATACGACGTGGTCTTCGTGATCGCGGATGGGCTCTCGGCGCTGGCCGTGGAGCGGCATGCGCTGCGTTTATTACGAGAGGTCTTGCCTTTGATTGCGGGTTGGCGGCTGGCGCCGGTGTGCGTGGTGGAGCAGGGCCGCGTCGCGGTTGGGGACGCGGCTGGGGAAGCGCTGCACGCAAGCTTGGCCGTGGTGCTGATTGGAGAGCGGCCAGGATTGAGTTCGCCTGATTCCCTCGGCGTGTACATTACCTGGGGTCCGCGGCGGGGCATCAAAGACGCAGAACGCAATTGCATCTCAAATATCCGGGAAGAAGGATTGGGGTACGCGCAAGCGGCGGGTAGGTTGCACTATTACATGCACGAAGCGTCCCGGCGGCAGATGACGGGACTGCGGCTCAAGGATCCGGCTGAGGATGTGGCTGGTTTGCTTTAAACCCATCTTGAGCAGTCGACTCGCCGATGGCGAGTTAAAAGACTCTATTCGGAGGTTGCTCTCATTTTGTCCTCTGCTTTCCCGGCTTCCCACCAAGCCTTGCCCCCTGGACGGGTGCCCCATGTTCGGGTTTTTGCGTACATGGGTTGAACACGATGGGCGGAGCCCTCCTTTTTCTTTTCTGTAAGTCGGTGTAGACCGGTGGTGAAAGCATCGGAAAAAGGTCTTGTTCAACCCATGTACGCAAGAACGCGAACATGGGGCACCCGTCCAGGGGGCAAGGCTTGTGAGAAGGCGAGAGGTTTGTCGCCCAACCAACGCATGACTACCCACCTCGCTTGGGTCGCCAAAGCCGGTTGTTGATTAGGTGCCGGAGCAAAGCAAGGACCTGCTGTTTCGCATTAGTGGTTTGTGAGCAGATAGACGCGGAAGAAGGCCAGGGCTCGCTGGTTGGCAGAGTCCATGACGTGAGGAGCGAAGACGTGGCCTTCGCCGGCATAGATTTGGATTTCGCAGGTGAAGTCTCGGAGCTGGCAGAGACGGACCAACTGGCGGGCGTTTACGATGGGGACCTGCTTGTCCAGCTCGCCGTGAAGGATGAGGAGCGGAGGCATGCTTTGTACCTGGGAGAAGAACTGATTGGGGAGAAGGCCGGACCATTCTGCGATCGCTTCGACCTCTAACCTCTGGGTGCCGGCAATGAGGGCGACAGAAGCTCCCTGATCCTGCCCAGCGAGGGCAATTTTTTTATTGCGTAACAGCGGACGCGAGCGCAGATCGGCAACGATATCCTCGACCACCTGGGCCCAACGGCGATAGTTTGCGGTGGTTGTGTCAGCGGTGGGCGTGGCGCTCAAATAGTCGGGCAGCAAGACACGAAAGCCGTGCTCGGCAAAGAACCGCGCCTCCAGCCGGCCTTGAGACACATCGGAAGGGCTCGCTCCACGCAGGAAGATAATGGTCGCGGTGGCCTCATGGGAGCCGTAAACCGCGCACGAAACGGCTTTGCCCTGGCTCACGAAGGTTTCATACTCGACGGGGAGCGTTTGTGCGCGCAAGGCTGCGGCCAACCCCAACAGAACGACTACAACCAGCCGGCGAAGAAGCATCTCAGAGCACCTTGAGCACGACCAGGGACAGGTCGTCGCTCTGTGGAGCACCCGCAGTGAACTGGTCGGTACCGGCAATCACCGCGGTGACAATTTCCTGCGCGGAAAGGTGGGTGCTCCCCTTGGCAGCCGTGATCAAGCGCTCTTCTCCCCATTCCTCAAAGCCGGCGTTCATGGCTTCACTGATTCCGTCGGTGAAGGCGATGAGGGAGTCGTAAGGCCGCAACTGGATTCTGCCCTGCTCATAGTGAACATCAGTAAAAATGCCAAGCACCGGACCGCCGGTATCCAGGCGCTGTACCATGCACTCCGCCTCGGGATTGCAAAAACCATCGTGGGTCGAAGGACGCAAGAGCATGGGGGCGTTGTGCCCGGCATTAACGTAGTCCAGTGTGCGCGCAATGGGATCGTATTCACCAAAGAAAAAGGTGACAAAGCGATTACTGGTGGAGGAATCGTAAATGATGCGGTTAAGGCCCTCGATGACCCGAGCCAGATCGAGATCGCCGCTGAAGGTTAGCCCATGCAAAGCGGCACGAATGGAAGCCATCAACAGGGCAGCAGAGATGCCTTTTCCGGAGACATCGCCGACGGCGATACCGAGGCTGCCGTTTTCGAGGGAGATAAAGTCGTAATAGTCCCCGCCGACGTCGCGCGCAGCCCGGCTGTAGGCGGCAAAATCAAGCCCCGCTACGACGGGATAGGACTGGGGCAGGAGGCGCTCCTGCACTTCGCGAGCGATTTCAATTTCACGATCGATGCGCTGGCGCTGCGCTGACTCCTCCGCCAGGCGGTGAACCAAGGCGCTGTTTTCGATGGCCAGGCCGGTTTGCAGGGCGACGGAAGAAAGCAACTGCCGGTCGGAACGGGAATATGGTTCCTCGCTTAGCTTGGGCCCCAGAGCCATCACGCCGATCAAACCCGAGCGGCCAGGCAAAGGCAGCAGCAGCTCCGCCTCCAGCTGGTTGAGCACATAGAGTTCATTATCGGGCGCTAATGCCAGCCAGGGGTCGGGATGTTCAAGGTAGACCTGTTTGGGACTGCGGCCGATGGCGAGCGCGCGGATGGTGGAGGAATTGTCCGCCAGGGAAACGTCGATCGTAGCAGGAATTCCTTGCGCATACTGCAAGCTGAAGAGATTTCCCCGGCGCAGCAGGAAGGCGATCCGCTCCACGTGCAGCGTCTGGCCGATGCGCTCAACGATGGTGCGCAACAAGGGCTCGGTTTCGGTGAAGGTGCGTGCTTGCTCGGAGAGTTCCATCAATATCTGCTCGACGGAGTAGGCCTCGCGGAAGAAGCGCCGGTCAAGCCACAGGGAAAGCGGCCGGGCAATACGAAAGCGCAGAAAGAGCACGATGACAACGAAGACCACCGGGGCGATGAGCTGGGCGGCGCGGCCGGAAGTATGAGCAAAGTGGAAGATACGGTAGCCCAGGAAAGTAAAGACGATGATTTGCAACACCCATAGCGTGCCGCGAGCAAAGGCGTAACGCGTGCCCTGGCGGAGGATGATACGCAGGTCGAGAGCACGCTGCACGATCACGGTGTAGGCGAGCGAGAGGGGAAAGAAGGTAAAGAGAACAGCCACGGTCAACAGGGCCCAGGAAGGCGCCATTTCCATGACCTGCTTTTCCGAGAAGGTGGAAGTCAGCAGGAGAACGAGCACCGGGCCAAGACCGAGCAGCGAACCAGCAGCTACCACTGCCAGGCGACGCCGGGCATCCGGCTCCGGGACGTGGAAGAGCTTACTGATGATCGCAGTGATGAAGATGCAGAGAGAAATCGACTCGAAGACATTGCCCGCGAGCACCAGCGGATCGAACGCGGAGAGATAGGGCTGGATGAAGCGGATGTGATATAGCAAGCCGTACTGCAGCGCGCAGGTGGCAGGCACGATAGGAATCTGCGGGATGATGATCAGCCACTTCAACCACGGGTAACGTATGTCGGTGCGCGAACGGACGGGGAAGTCAATGCTGAACAGGATGAGGGAGATGAACATCCATTGGAAGGCGAAGATTTGCCAGAAGATGGTGAAGGGCGCAAGGAAGCCGGGAAAGTATCCCACCCGACCGATAAAGGCGGGAACCACATTCATGATGCCGAGCAGGAACCAGGCATTCCGGTCAAACGGCTTTGCCAAAACCACCCAATATCCCAGCAAGAGGCAGAATGCGGGGAAGAGCAGAACGAGTACGATGTTGATCAGCCAGCCGGTAAAGGTAGGGCGAGCCCGTTGCTGCGCCATCAGCCCAACCTGTGCGGTGTGCATTTCCCCCGCTGTATTGCGATAAACGATGGCAGCGGTCTGCCCCGGACGAGCATGGAAGGTCTGGCGAATCAGCCCGGCCATGCCGGTGAACGGGAGTCCGTTCACGGAAATAACCTGGTCCTCAGCTTGCATGCCGGCGCGGCGCGACTCGGGGAGCGGCTGTACCAGGAAACGGGCGCTGTGGGAGTAATCAAGCGGCAACCGGGCACGGCCGGCATTGAAAAAACTGTCAAAGGTCGCAGCGGTGCTGGCGACGTAAAAGAGCGTAGAACCAAAAGCCAAGATGGCCAGCAACAGATACGGAAGTTTGGCGGGGTTGGTTTGCATGAAGACTTTAAGGCGTTCTTACAATTACTTCCTGCGATCTGGTTGGATTCGCCAGGTGTCGCCATTCTTTCCACCCCGGGGGTTGAGAGCAGGCTCCTCGGTTATTCCAATAGTAAAAGTGCTTCCGGCGGCATGGTAGCAGACCGATGGAAAGACAGCATCGGCCGCTAAAGTTGACATCAGGGGAAGAGACAGTTAGCTTTTTATTAGCTATGCAAGTCCGCACCCACCATCATCGTCATCACCATCACCACGTGACGAGCGTGTCGGCGGACGGTTCCGGCCAGCGATAAAGGCCAGGAAACCAGGATCAGGACCAGCCCGCCGGCGCGAGAAGCGCAAGGCGGGTTTTTTTGTGTTTACAGAGTGATGAACAGAGAGGGCGGCGATGAACGAAGCAGTGAAACTCGATTTTGGGAAGATGGACGGACTGCTGCCTGCAATCGTGCAGGATGCGGAGAGCGGACAAGTGCTGATGGTGGGTTTTCTCAACCAGACAAGCTACACCAAGACGCTGGAGACGGGGTTTGTGACATTTTGGAGCCGCACGCGGCAGAAGCTGTGGATGAAGGGAGAGACCAGCGGAAACCGGCTGCGGGTAGTCTCCGCTTCAGCCGACTGCGACCAGGATACGGTCCTGTTTCGCGTAGTCGTCGAAGGCGATGGGCTGGTTTGCCACGAGGGTACAGTGAGCTGTTTTACGAATGACATCGCACTGCCCACGACGGGGAAAATGGAGGCCCGGAATGGCAGGTAAGTTGAAGCTCGGCATTCCCAAGGGAAGCCTGCAGGATGCAACCATTGCACTGTTCGAACACGCGGGATGGCACATCTATGCCAACGGCCGATCGTATTTTCCAGGCATCGACGATAGCGAGATCGAGTGCATGCTCATTCGTGCCCAGGAGATGGCGCGGTACGTGGAGAAGGGCGTTCTGGATGCAGGGCTCACCGGCATCGATTGGGTGGTGGAAAGCGGACTGGACGTGGCCAGCGTTACTGCGCTGACTTATTCCAAGGCGACACGGACCAAGGTGCGTTGGGTGCTCGCGGTGCCTGAGGATTCTGATTATCAGAAGGCCGAAGATCTGAGCGGAAAGGTGATCGCGACCGAACTGGTCGAGGTAACCAAGAACTATTTCGCGGGCAAGAAGGTTCCCGTGAAAGTGGAATTCAGTTGGGGCGCGACCGAAGTGAAGCCCCCCACGTTGGCCGACGCTATCGTGGAGGTAACCGAGACGGGCAGTTCGCTGCGAGCAAACCGGCTGCGCATTATTGATACGGTGATGGAAAGCGAAACCCATTTGATTGCCAATCGTGCATCGTATGGCGATCCGTGGAAGAAGCAGAAGATCGACAATATCTCGCTCATGCTGAATGGCGCGATTGCGGCGCAGGGCCGGGTGGGTTTGATGATGAACGTGCAGAAGAAGCACCTGGACCAGGTATTGGCCATACTGCCGGCGCTGGATTCACCGACCATTTCGACGCTTAGCGATGCCGGGTGGGCGGCGTTGAATACGGTGCTTGAGGAGAGCGTATTGCGCGATGTAATTCCCAAGCTCAAGAGTGCAGGGGCAACGGGGATCGTGGAGTATCCGCTTAATAAGATTGTTTTCTAGGAGCATCTGCATGAGGCTGGTGAGCACACAGGGCCGGGGTGGTAAGCAAACCCGTCAGATGCTGAGCGAGCTGGAGCTGAGAGGCGCGCGGAACACGGCGCGCACGATGCCGGTGGTGCAACGCATTGTGGCCGATGTGCGCAAGGGTGGGGACCGGGCGCTGCGCCGGTACGCAGCTAAGCTGGACGGCTTGGCGCCGCAACAGCCGCTGGAAATAAGCCGCGCCGAGATGGAACAGGCGTGGGAAGCAACGCCCAAACCGCTGCAGGCCGCGATGGAGACCGCCGCGGGCAACATCAGGCGATTCGCCGGACGGCAGATGCCGAAGGATTGGAGCACAGCAGCCAACGGGCTGACCACCGGACAGCGGGTCCGGCCCCTGGGCGCGGTGGGGTGTTATGTACCCAGCGGACGCTACCCATTGCCCTCTACCCTGCTGATGACAGCGATCCCGGCGCAGGTGGCCGGAGTGCAGCGCATCGTGGCGGTCTCGGCGAAACCGGCTAAGGAGACGCTGGCAGCCGCGGCGCTGCTCGGCATAAGCGAGTTTTATCGCATCGGTGGCGCCCAGGCGATTGCAGCTCTCGCTTTTGGCACCGAAACCATCCGCCGCGTGGACAAGATCGTAGGACCTGGCAACTGGTACGTGACCGCAGCCAAGAAAATGGTGGCCTTCGATTGCGCGATCGACATGCTGGCCGGCCCGACGGAGATCGTAGTAACCAGCGAAACTGGCGATCCGGTAGGGATCGCCGCTGACCTGGTCGCCCAAGCCGAGCATGACCCCGAAGCGCTGGCCATCCTGATCACCACCAATGGTTCCCTGGCACGCGCTGTGGTCAAGGAAGTAACGCAGCGGGTCAAAACGAATTCCATCGCCAAACAGGCAATCGAGCGCAACGGCTTGGCGATCGTCGCAGGTTCGGTGGACGAGGCACGCGAGATTACCAACCGGCTGGCTCCCGAGCACCTGAGCGTCGACGCCAACGAGGACCTCGACTGGGTGCGCAATGCGGGTTCGGTGTTTATTGGCCGCTACTCGCCGCAACCGATGGGGGACTACGTCTCCGGCCCTAACCACACCCTGCCGACTGGTGGGGTGGCCCAGGTGCGGGGCGGGCTGAGTGTGATGGATTTTCTGAAACTGATCACGGTGCAGGAATACACGTTGGCGGGCTTGCAGAAGCTGGGACCGGCGGCAATCACGTTGGCCAATGCGGAAGGATTGCTTGGCCATGCAGAAGCAGTGCGGGCAAGGGGAATCGATGGCTGAGATTGTGTTGCAACAAGCACCGAAACCAAGGGCGGCTGTGCAGCGAATGCACGCATATCACCCTCCGCTGGGTGGGCGGCAGGGACTGCGGCTAGACTTTAACGAGAACACCGTCGCTTGCTCCCCACGGGTGCTCGAGGCGCTGGCCAGGATCGCCGCTGCAGACCTGGCGAAGTATCCCGAGCGAGGCCAGGTGGAGGCCAAGGTTGCTCAACACCTGTCGCTTGAGCCCGAACAAGTATTGCTTACCAACGGCGTGGACGAGGCGATCCATGTGCTTTGTCAGACGTATCTGGATCGCGGAGACGAGTTTCTCTTCCCTACCCCGACCTACTCGATGTATGAGGTCTACGGTTCCTGCACCGATGCAACTGTCAAGACGGTCCCGTCAGGAGAGGGCTTTGCCTTCCCGCTCGAGTCCCTCCTCGCGGCGATCACGCCGAAAACCCGCTTGATCGCCATTGCCAGCCCCAACAGCCCCACTGGCACCGCGGCCAGCCGGGAGCAGATTCTTGAGGTGCTTCACCATGCGCCGCATGTCGCTGTGTTGGTGGATGAAGCCTACTACCACTTCTGCGGCCAAACGGTCATCGACCTGGTGGGGCAGGTGCCAAACCTGATCGTGGCACGCACCTTTTCCAAGGCCTATGGACTGGCCGGGCTACGGCTGGGCATGCTCGCCGCGCCGGTGGAAGTTCAGCAGTGGTTGCGAACCGTCATCTCCCCCTACAGCGTGAACTCGCTGGCGCTAGCCTGCCTTCCGGCGGCGCTGGATGACCAAGAGTACTTGCAGTGGTATGTGGAGGAAGTAAAGGCGGCGCGGACGGAGATGGTGGAGAGTCTGCGCCAGCTGGGTTTGCCCCAGTGGCCTTCCCAGGCCAACTTCATCCTGGTAAGGATTGGACCCCGGCACGCCGAGTTCGTACAGGCCATGCAGCGCCGCGGCGTGCTCACACGCGACCGGTCGAAGGACCAGGGCTGCGATGGCTGTGTCCGCCTGACGGTGGGCACGCGAGCGCAGATGAAACAGGCTGTGGCCGCCATGGCGGAGGCGCTGAACGAGATCGGGTGGGAGAAAGCATAATGGCAAAGCAGACAGTGCGCCGGGGCGCTATTGAGCGCAAGACAACTGAAACTAAAATTTCGCTGAAGCTGACGATCGAGGGTACCGGACACTACAAGGTGAAGACGGGGATTCGCTTCTTCGACCATATGCTGGAGCTGTTTACCCGCCACGGGGCATTCGATCTTGAGCTCAAATGCGATGGCGACCTGGACGTAGACCAGCACCACACCGTGGAGGATGTGGGCATTGCGCTGGGAGAAGCTTTCGATCAAGCGCTGGGCGACAAAAAGGGCATCCTGCGCGCGGGCTACTTTCTGATGCCGATGGATGAAACCCTGGGCGTCGCCGCGGTTGACCTGAGCGGACGAGTGGCCTGCGTGGTTAAGACCAAGGTGAAGAAGCGCCTGGTAGGCGATCTGCAAAGTGAGCTGGTAGAGGACTTCTTTGAAGGCTTTGCGCGCGGCGCGCGGGCCAACGTGCATATAGCGACTATGTACGGCCGCTCCAACCATCACAAGATTGAAGCCCTGTTCAAAGCCTTCGCCCGGGCACTGCGTGTAGCCTGCTCGCGGGACAAGCAATTAGGCAAGATGCTGCCCAGCACCAAAGGATTGCTGTGATCACTGTAATTGACTACAAGGCCGGCAACCTGACCTCGGTGATGAAGGCTCTTGATGCCCTCGGTTGCCAGGCCACGGTCACTGCTAACCCCGAGGTAGTGCGAAGGGCGACGAAGGTCATCCTACCCGGCGTGGGCCATTTTCAAGCTACCCAGCTACTGGAGGAAACGGGCCTCACCGCTTCGGTTAGCGAGGCCATTGCCCGGGGTGTTCCCTTCCTGGGAATCTGCGTGGGGCTGCAATGGTTATTCGAGGGCAGCACGGAGGCCCCGGCTGTAAAAGGACTGAGCCTCTTCCCGGGCGAGTGCGAGCGGTTCGCCCCTGGGGTAAAGGTCCCCCACGTGGGCTGGAATGAGGTCCGCGTCGATCCGCAATCGCGCTTGATGCGCGGCGTGGAGGACGGCGCTTTTTTCTATTACACCCATTCCTATCGGGCTCCCGTGGTCACGGAGACGGTTGCGGTCACCGCGTACGGCGGCCCTTTCTCCGGGGCAGTGGAGCGGGGCAACGTGATGGGGGTGCAGTTTCATCCGGAGAAGTCTGGAACGGCGGGCATGCGGGTGCTGCGCAACTTTGTGGAGCTGGCATGCTGACCAAGCGGATCATCGCCTGCCTGGATGTGCGCAGTGGACGGGTAGTGAAGGGGGTGCAGTTCGTCGATTTGGTGGATGCTGGAGATCCGGCGGAATTGGCCAAACGGCATGCGGCTGCCGGCGCGGATGAGATTGTTTTGCTGGACATCACGGCCACGCACGAGGGGCGGGGGACGTTATTGGATACGGTGCGACGCACGGCGAAGGAGCTGTTCATCCCGTTTACGGTGGGCGGCGGCATACGCTCAGCGGATGAGGCATCCGCAGTGTTCGATGCCGGGGCGGACAAGGTGAGTGTTAACTCGGCGGCGATTGCCGACCCTGGCCTGATTGACGCTATCGGGCGCAGCTTTGGCGCCCAGGCGGTGATTGTGGCCATTGATGCCAGGCGGGCCGCGGATAGCGCCGACCCGGTGGGCCAGGCGGAGGTGTTTGTCAGCGGCGGGCGTAAGCGTACAGGGCGCCAGGTGATCGAATGGGCGCGGGAAGCCGAAGCGCGGGGGGCAGGCGAGATCCTGTTGACCTCGATGGATGCTGACGGCACCCGTGCGGGCTTCGATTGTGAGCTGACCGCCCGGGTCAGCGAGGCCGTGGAGATTCCTGTGATTGCCTCCGGGGGCGCCGGGACTGCGGAGCACTTTGCTGAGGTATTCCAGGCGGGCAAGGCGCATGCGGCGCTGGCGGCCAGCATCTTCCACTTCGGCATCGCCGACGTACGGGCGCTGAAGCAGGAGTTGGCGTTGAAGGGTGTACCGGTGAGGCTGCCATGCTGATTCCATCGATTGACCTGATGGGCGGCCGGATTGTGCAACTGGTGGGGGGCGAGAAGCTCAAGCTGGCCTTCGACGATTTCGAATATTGGATTGGCCGTTTTCAGCACTATCCCCTGGTGCAGTTGATCGACCTCGACGCCGCCATGCGGCAGGGCGAGAATGGCGAGCTGATCGCCCAGATCGCCAAGCAGTTGCCTTGCCAGGTGGGCGGCGGCATCGGCTCGGCTGACAAAGCGGCCGCAGTGCTGGGTGCGGGGGCGCGGCGGGTGATTGTCGGGTCGGCGCTTTTTGGCGGCGCGGAGCTGGTGAATACGGGATTTGCGCGGACCCTGGCTGCGGAGGTAGGGGTGGAGCAGCTGGTCTTCAGCGTGGATACAAAGCAAGGACGTCTGGCGGTAAAGGGCTGGAAGGACCAGGTGTCGCTTACTGCTGATGAGGCCATTCCGCAGCTGGAGGCGTATTGTGGCGCGTTTCTTTACACCCACATCGATCGGGAAGGGACCATGCAGGGCTTTCCCCTCGAGGTGGCGCAGCGCTTGCGGCAGATTACGAGACGGCAGTTGATTGTGGCCGGCGGAATTCGCGAGCAAGCTGAGATTGACGCCCTGGACGCGATCGGAGTGGATGCAGTCGCCGGCATGGCTGTGTATTCGGGAATTCTCGCAACGTGAGGTCCCCGGTTGGGGAACGACTTTAGCTCTATGCCACCCAGCCTATCCCCCTGGACGGGTGCCCCATGTACGCAAAAACGCGAACATGGGGCACCCGTCCAGGGGGATAGGCTGGTGAGGAAGCGAAAGATTTGTCGCCCAATCAACGCATGACGCTCGCTAGCGTAGTGGAGGGACCTGCGGCCTACGTATGAGCTTCTGTTCCCGCTTGCGGAAGAACAAGCCGACCGCGAAGAAACAGCAAGCGAACAAGGCGGTGAGGCCAGCCTGCACCCGATTCTGATGGAGGAAGGCCAGCAGGCAGTCAACCGCCCAGGCGACGGCTAGCGCGAACCAGATTACAGAGCCCCGCATGCTACGGAGATTACCAGTCGACACTGCTTCGATGCAGCAGATACACTTCCCAGCATGGCTACCTCAGCTACCAAGAGTGCGGCTACAACGACCACGGCCCCGCAAAGCATGGTGGAAACCATGCGCCGGCTGGTCTCGCTCGACGTAGCGCGCGGAATCACCATCGCTTTCATGATCCTGGTAAACAACGGCGGTAGCGGGAAGTATAGCTACCACCAGCTGGAGCACAGCGCCTGGAACGGCTGGACCCTAACCGACCTGGTATTCCCATCGTTCCTCTTCATCGCCGGCATCTCCATCGTGCTCTCGACCGAGACGCGCCTCGCGCGTGGAGAATCGAAAACCACCCTGCGTCTCCATGTGCTGCGACGTGCAGTGATCCTGTTCCTGCTGGGCCTGGTGGTCAATGGCTTTCCCTTCTTTCACCTGGAAACGCTGCGCATCTACGGCGTGCTGCAACGCATCGCTATCTGTTTCTTCCTGGCCAGCCTGCTCTACTTATGGAATAGCCGGGCATGGGTAGCCGCCACAACTGCGGTCGTAGCCTTGTTAGGGTATTGGATCCTGATGCGCTGGGTACCGGTCCCGGGAATCGGCGTTCCCACCCACAGTGTTCCCCTCCTCGATCCCAATCAGAACTGGGTAGCCTATCTGGACCGCAAGCTGCTTCCCGGCCGCCTCTACGAAGGGGTTCGCGATCCCGAAGGTCTGCTGAGCGATATCCCCGCGATGGGCACCATCCTCTTTGGTGTACTCACCGGAATCTGGCTGCGTCGCCCGAAATCACTATCCACCAAAGCGGCCGGCCTGCTTGGCGCCGCGATCAGCGGATTGGTCCTGGGAGAGATATGGAACGTCTGGTTCCCGATCAATAAGAAGCTCTGGACCAGTTCCTATGTGCTGTTTGCGGCAGGCTGCACGCTGTTGCTGTTGGCCATCTGTTTTTACGCAGTGGAAATCAAAAAGTGGACGCGCGGCTGGACCTTTCCGTGGCTGGTCTTCGGGTCGAATGCTATTACCGCCTATGTTTTCTCGGAACTGCTGGCCGCCGGAGTGGATACCATTCACGTGCACGACGGCGCCCGAATCACCAGCCTGCAGCAATTCATCTACCAACGATTTTTCTTCCCGGTGATCAATCCGTCTTTCGGATCGCTGCTCTACTCGATTGCCTTCGTGCTCGTCTGCTTCATCCCGGTGGTATTGATGTACCGGAAGAAAGTGTTTATCAAGATCTAGCTCTGCTTCCGCGCACCCGCTCCGAGAAAGAGGAAGATGGCTCCCGCGACCGCATCAAGAACAGCGGCCGTAATGTTGTGCGGGGGTAAAAATTCCACCACCGCACCCGCCAGGAAGCCAGCGGCCGCCGCAAGGTAGAGATATCTGGACTTCATTTGCTCAACACTAGCAATGTGGAGGGATGAGGGCAATATGGCGGCAGACGCAATGCGGTTGGCCAAGCGATTGGACGAAGTCGGTTTTTCTGACATCGTCCAGGTGCGGAACAAGGTGATGGAGCTGCGGGCGGCCGGGCAAACGGTGCACGCGTTCCACGGTGGCGAACCCTTCTTCGAAACTCCCGCCTCCATAAAGTATGCATTGATCGGCGCCGCGGTCGAGAACAAGACCCGCTATGCGCCCTCCTCAGGCATAGAGCCTTTGCGCCAGGCAATCGCCGTCAAGCTGAACCAGCGGAATGGGCTCGAGGTCTCCGCGGAAAATGTAATCGTAACCGCCGGCGGAGCGCATGCACTATATGTCGCGTTCCAGGCGGTGCTTGATCCGGGCGACGACGTATTGCTTTTTTCTCCCTACTGGACCCCGATCCGGGAGATGATCACGAGCTGCCAGGCGCGTGCCCTGCTGGTGCCGACGGCAACGGCGCGCAGCGCAGGCCTGACGCGAACGCTGGAGGATTTCACCACGCCGCATACGCGCGCGATCTACTACAACACGCCGCAGAATCCCACGGGCACAGTCTTCTCTCGCTGGGAAGCGGAGGAAGTGGCGGCGTTCGCCAGGAAACATGACCTGCTGGTGATTGCGGACGAGGCCTATGAAGATTTGGTCTACGATGGGGAGCACTTCTCGATTGCCTCCCTGCCGGGCATGGCGCAACGCACTATTTCGACCTACACCTTTTCGAAAACCTACGGCATGACCGGATGGCGGGTGGGGTACGCCGTGGCCCAGGAACCTTTTATGAGCGGGTTGCGCAAGCTGGTTCTTTATTCCGCGAATGGCGTCTCCACCATGACACAGTGGGCTGCCCTGGAAGCGCTACGCATTCCCCGCAGCGAGATCGATGCGCGGCGCGAGGAGTACCGCCAGAGACGCGATCTGCTGGTCAACGGATTGAATGAGGCCGGGCTGCCCTGCGAGATACCCAGGGGGCTTTTTACGCTTTTCCGCGAGTGACGAAGATCAGCAAAGACAGCCGCACCGCAGCCAGGGTGCTGCTGACGAAAGCGCATGTGGCCACTATTCCCGGGGTGGTCTTCGGAGGACAAGGCGAGGGGCATGTGCGCTTTGGCTACGCCATCGAGCCACAGGCGATCGAAGAGGGTTTGACGGCGCTGAAAAAGTACCTCCTCCCCTAAAGGTTGTAGGCCAACAGTTTCTTCAAAGGAACTTTTTTTCTCCCCTGGCGCACTTCTGCTCGATTCTCCCGTCAAAATGTGAGACCGTCGTTGGTGAGAATGTGATCGTGAGTGAGCGCAATCGGGTTGCGCCTGGTGATGGCAGGCAAAGAGCTTCCATCGCGTGAAACAAAAGAACCACTAAGGACTAGCAGAACCGACCCATCAGTATCCAACGACCGAGGGATATCGCTTTGATACTGCCGAGAGAGATCCTACAGTCACGGTAGCTTGTAGCCGAACTCACACCACGGGATTCAAAGGGCCTCAATGAAGTTTTCCGAGAGATCATCTGTTCTTGTTTTTGGACTTTTGCTGGGGAGTATCGTTGCACCTGCAGCGAAAGCAAGCACGGATGAACTTTCCCCTGAAGGCTCGCCTCTTGAGGTACAGGCGACGGCCCAGCAGGGGACGGTGGCTTATCTAACGGCGGTATCGTCCGATGTTGCGGATGCAGACCTGCCCGATGACCCGGGTAGCGGAGTGCAGCAGCAGACAGCTTCTGGCGAGCCTCCACCGGAGGGATCGGGATCCACATTGGGCACCGGTGCTGCTGTCGATCCGCTTGCTGAGGGAAGACAAACCAAGCGCATTCTTTTCGTCATCCCCAACTTTCGCGCGGTGAGCGCAGATGAACAGCTACCACCGCAGACGGTCAAGGAGAAGCTCAAGACTTCGTTGCTCGACAGCTTTGATTATTCTTCGTTCATTTTCGTAGCTGGTCAGGCTGGGGTTGCGCAGGCGAACAGTTCCTACCCTGAATTTGGTCAGGGCGCCAGGGGTTATGGCAGATATTATTGGCACACCCTTGCGGACGCCGTCAACGAGAACACCTTTGTAGAGTTCATTGTCCCTTCAGTCTTGCATCAGGACACGAGGTATTACACGCTGGGTAAGGGAGATTTTGCCAAGCGGCTGGGTTACGCATTTACGCGCATCATAGTCACGCGTTCCGATGAGGGCCACGAGACCTTTAATTTCAGCGAGATTTTGGGAGCCGGCGCATTCTCGGGCGTGGCTAATTTCTACTATCCGAGCCAGGAACGCACGCTCACTAAAACCTACCAGCGATGGGTCACGAATCTAGCTATTGATGGCTGTACCTTCGCTTTCAAGGAAGTCTGGCCGGATATCAACAACGCGCTCTTCCATCAACAGGACTGATTGCGAACCTAGTCATCTGGGCGATGTGCTCACTCCCTTGAAGTGTCACCATGATTTTGTCCTTAATGGAGAAAATCATGGCGACAGCAGTGCAGGATTCAGGGGTTTGGAGTGGGCTCTCCAAGTCAATAGCAGAAACAATTGAAGCCGTTCAAGACAGCATCGTGACGGTGCGTGGTGGCGGCCGCTCGACTTCGAGCGGTGTGGTGTGGCGGCCTGGAGTCATCGTGACTGTCCGTCAGGGGCTGCGCCGAAGCGACTCGCTGCAAGCCGCACACCACGGTGATCCGTTCCCGGCCACGCTTGTGGGCGCAGATGCGGGAACCGACCTCGCGGTACTTCGCGTAGACAACAGCGTAGGCAAGCCCGCGGAGGCCATCGGTTCCCAGCCAACGCGCGTAGGCGAGGTGGTGCTGGCCGTAGGCCGTTCCACGCTCGGCGACATTTCGGCCAGCGCGGGAATTATCGCGCGCCTGGGCAGCGGTTGGCGTACCTGGCGCGGTGGGCAGATGGATCAGCTTATCCGCCCGGACCTGCAGCTCTACGTAGGCCAATCAGGCAGCGCGCTGGTGAACGAAGGCCGTCGCGTGCTGGGGATCAACAGCACGGCTCTGGCCCGCAGCGCAGTCATCACCATACCGGCAACAACCATCGATCGAGTGGTGGATGCAATTTTGGAACGGGGCCATGTGCCGCGCCCTTTTCTTGGCGCTGCTATGCAAGCCGTTCCTGTCCCCGAGGCCCTGCGGACGCACTTCGTCGCAGGCGTTGACGAGGCTTTGCTGGTGCTGCACGTGGAAGCCAATGCGCCGGCCGCTGCAGCGGGGATGCTGGTGGGTGACCTGGTGCTGTCGGTCGACGGGCAAGCGGTTTACAACGTGCACGATGTTCAGCATCGACTCGCCAACCTGAAGGTTGGAGACCCGGTTGCCGTGGCAGTGATACGCGGAGGCGTAAGAATAGATCTGACGGTAATCCTTGCGGATCGTGACTGAAGATCGCAAACACGAACGACTGGTAGTTTTGCCTGGCGTGGATTCGTTGATCCACGCTGGCCGCTTCGCGGCCCTTCGCGCTGCCCCGGAGTTGGAGATGCTACCAGTCGCGCTTCCGTCGACGCTGCTGTTTCGCGCCCAGAGTGAAACTCCGGACGCGATATTGATTGCGGCCGGCGAGTCTTTCCTGGCCAGCGTGCGCCATCGCAGGGCGTTGGAGGAAGTGTTTGCGGAGACACCCACAGTGCTGCTCGCGGCTGAACCGGGGGCGGCCACGGTGCGCAATGCGGCCCGCATGAAGATCTATTCTGTGCTTCCGATGGAGGTCACCACAGCGCAACTGGTCGCCGCCATCTCAGCCACTGTGGCAGGTTTTGCTGTCACTCTGCCGCGCGCGCCTTCCCAGCCGGAAGAATCGATTCCAGGCAGTGAACATCTAACGGCCAGAGAGGTGGAAGTCTTGCGATGGATGGCGCGGGGCTACAGGAACAAGCAATTGGCCGCGGCGCTCAACATTTCAGAGCATACCGCGAAGTTTCACGTGAGCTCTGTGATGGCTAAACTCGGCGCTCGTACGCGTACAGAAGCAGTGACAATTGGCGTGACGCGTGGCCTGGTAGCAATTTAAAAGGGGAAGCGAATGGAACACGAATCTTTGGTTTCCGGCGGTGTGGGTGTGGTCTCAAGCAGACTCGACGATTCCGATCTGTTGGATAACTACTCTCGCGCGGTAACGCAGGCAGTCGAGCGGGTGAGCGGATCGCTGGTGAAGATCGACGTTCAAAGCGCACGCCGGGGCAATCGGCCGGGCCAGGAGGGGTCGGGCTCCGGTTTCGTTTTTACTCCCGATGGGTTGATCCTGACCAACAGCCATGTGGTTCACCGTGCAGCAAAGATTTCGCTCACCTTTACCGATGGCGCTCGCAGTGGCGCGGTGCTGATTGGAGAGGATCCGGATACGGATATCGCGGTGCTCAGAACGGAGCATGCGGTCTTCTCCCCTGCCCCTCTGGGCATTTCCAAACAGTTGCGCATAGGGCAGATCGCGATCGCCGTGGGCAATCCGTTCGGCTTTCAGTTCTCGGTGACCGCGGGGGTGGTGAGTGCGCTCGGCCGCACGATGCGGTCGGCCTCCGGACGGACGATGGAAGAGATTATCCAGACCGATGCGCCGCTCAATCCGGGCAATTCCGGTGGGCCGCTGCTGGACTCCGCCGGTTTCGTTATCGGCGTGAACACGGCCACCATCCAGGGCGCCCAGGGCCTTTCTTTTGCTGTTGGTATTGATACGGCGAAGTACGTGGTGGCCCAGATCCTGCAACACGGCCGGGTGCGTCGCAGCTCGATTGGGATTGCGGCGCAAAATGTGCCGATTCCGAGGCGACTGGTGTATGAGTACAAGCTGCCCTTGTCTTCAGGCGTGATGGCCACTACAGTCGCGGCGAATGGCGCTGCTTCGATTGCGGGGATGATGGAAGGCGACGTAATTGTTGGCTTTGCGGCGCAGCCGGTCGGGGGGATTGACGACTTGCATCGTCTGCTGACCACGGAGCGCGCGGGGAAGCCGCAGAACGTTAGCCTGCTCCGCGGGACCGCGCTCAAGCACCTTATGATTGTGCCCCGGGAACGCGAAGAAGATGAGGTGGCAGCGGGGTAAATTGGTGGACGCCGCTTCGAGCAGAAGGTGCGTCGCGAACGACTTCGCGACCCAAGCGAAGTAAGCGTCATGCGTTGGTTGTGCGACAAATCTCTCGCTTCCTCGCCAGCCTAGCCCCCTGGACGGGTGCCCCATGTTCGCGGACTTTCGCGTACACGGGTTGAACGAGATGGGCGAAGCCCTTCCTTTTTCTTTTCCTGCAAATAAGTGTAGACCGGAGGGGAAAGCATCGGCAAAACGGTCTTGTTCAACCCATGTACGCAAAAACGCGGACATGGGGCACCCGTCCAGGGGGCTAGGATTGGTGGCAAGCCGGGAAAGGGGAGGACGGAATGACAGCCAACCTCCGAATAGAGCTAAAGTCGTCATGCGGCTTTCCGTTCCTATTGAGTTTTGCCAGATCATAGACTTTGCGGGGACTCACTTTCGGAAGTGATATCCTGAGCAAATCAGCTGCTCGTAAGCTTGGGTCCCATGCCTAGTCCTCACCCTGACAATCCGGAATTAGAAGCTGCTTCCGAAAGCGGCGAATCCTTTGGCTCGATTTTTTCAGAGTACGAGCAGAGCCATGCACGCAAAGGCGAAGGCGGCAGCACACAGATCGCAGGAACGGTTATCGCCGTCTCCGTCGACTCGGTCTTCGTGGACATCGGCTACAAGACCGAAGGCGTGCTGCCACTGGCCATATTTCAAAGTGGGAACGAAGCGGTAAAACCAGGCGACCGGTTGCTGGTATCGGTCAAAGGCCGCAATCTCGAAGGCTACTACGAGCTTTCACGCTTCAAGGTGGAACAGCCGAAGGACTGGTCTGCGCTGGAGCAGGCCTTCACCTCCAAGGCGGTCATCGCCGGAACGGTAACAGGCGTAATCAAAGGTGGCCTAAGCGTGGATGTGGGCGTGCGAGCATTCATGCCCGCCTCGCGCAGCGGAGCACGCGACGCAGCCGATTTGGAGCGTCTCGTCGGACAGCAGATCCGCTGCCGCATCATCAAGCTGGAAGTCACCGAAGAAGATGTAGTGGTCGATCGCCGCGTGGTCACGGAAGAAGAGGATCGCTCCAACAAGGAGCGGCGGTACTCTGAGCTCAAAGAAGGCGATACGGTGCATGGCGAGGTGCGCAGCCTTACCGGCTATGGCGCGTTTGTCGATATAGGCGGCGTCGACGCATTGCTCCACGTCGGAGATATCTCCTGGAGCCGCGTCAGTAATCCTGAAGACGTGCTCTCGGTGGGACAGCAGATCGAAGCCAAGGTGCTCAAGATTGATTCCGCGAAACAACGCGTCGGGATAGGCATGAAGCAGCTTCTACCCCACCCTTGGGATGGAGTGGCAGCAAAACTGAAAGCCGGGGATCGCGTACACGGCGCCGTGACACGTGTCGCGGACTTTGGGGCATTCGTTGAAATAGAGCCCGGGGTCGAGGGCTTGATTCACTTGTCAGAGATGTCCTGGGCTAAAAAAGTGAGGAAGCCAAGCGATGTGCTGAAGACAGGCGACGCCGTGGAAGCGGTGGTCCTGGGCGTGAATATGGGCGAACGCCGCCTCTCACTGGGGCTCAAGCAGACGCTGGGCGATCCCTGGGCCGAGATCGAGCAAAAGTTTCCGGCGGGCTCCGCAATCGAGGGGCCGGTCACCAGCTTCACCAAATTCGGCGCGTTCGTGCAGCTTGCGGATGGGGTGGAAGGCATGATCCACGTGAGCGAGATCAGCGCGGAAAAACGCATTCATCATCCACAGGACGTGCTCCGCCTTGGCCAGACCGTCAAGGCTCAAGTGCTCGAAGTGGACAAGGTGAAGCGGCAGCTGCGGCTGAGCATGAAGCAACGGGTGACCGTGAGCGTGGACGAATATCTTGCCGAACACCCACCGGGTAGCACGGTTACCGGCCGCATTGTCGAGGTTGCGCAAGGACTGGCCCGGGTGGAGTTGGGCGAAGGCATCGAGGGCACATGGCGGACAGGCACAGAGAGCCCTGTTGCAGAAGCGCCATCGGGTGAAGGCCGGGTGGATCTGTCATCGCTGAGCTCCATGTTGAAGGCGCGCTGGAAGGGCGGCCCCAGCAGCGGACCCGCTAAGCCGGAGGGCATCAACGTGGGTCAGATTCGCAGCTTCCGGGTTAAGCCGCTGGAGCCGGATGCCAAGAAAATCGATTTGGTGCTGGTGTAGATCTACTGAGGCAAGGCGAAACTGAATAAGTCACTGCCGGACGCGACAGCGACGTACTGCCTGCCGCCCACCGCATAGCTCATCGGGGATGCATGCAGGGTTTGCCCGGTGTTAAAGTGCCACAACGATTTTCCCGTCTTTGCGTCCACAGCCTCAAAGAACCCTTGATTGTCGGCGAAAAATACTAAGCCGCCCGCGGTTGTCATGACGCCGCCATAGCCATGAGAATCACCCGCCTGCGGATAACGCCATACAAATTCCTTAGTGCGCGGATCGAAGGCAACAAGCGTTTGTACACTCTTCTCACCCGGATTGCGCTTGGTTCCAGTGGAGTAATACTCCTTGCCCTCTTCGAATGGCGCCGGCTTGCGAAAGTAAACTGAGCAACTCTCAAGAGTCATGAAGTAGAACAGATTCGTCGTCAGACTATACGAGGGGGAATGCCAGTTGGTAGCCCCTTCGACTCCCGGACAAATGGTAGTTCCCTCCGCGGTTGGCAGCAAATCACTGGGCACCGGCCGGCCATTGGCATCCACCCCCTTAGCCCAATTCAGGGTCTTAACGAATTGCGTGGCAGATAGAAATTTTCCGTTGGTGCGATCAAGCACGTAAACGTAACCGTTACGATTGGCCTGGACAATCAGCTTTCTCGGCTGTCCCTCGTATTGCGTGTCTACCAGAACAGGGGTCTCCACACTATCGTAGTCATAGAGATCATGGGGAGTGAATTGGAAGTACCACTTCAGCTTGCCGGTATCCGGATCAATCGCCAGCAGGCTGGCGGTATAGAGATCGTCGCCGGGGCGAACGCTTCCATCGTAGTCCGGCGAAGCATTGCCGGTGCCCCAGTAGAGGGTGTTTAACTCCTTATCGTATGTGCCGGGCATCCATGCGGTGCCACCGCCGTGAAGATAGGTGTCGCCAGGCCAGCTGGAAGAGCCGAATTCTCCGGGGGCTGGAATCGTCCACAAGCGCCACGCCAGTTTTCCGGTGGTGGCATCGAAGGCGGCGAGAAATCCGCGCACGCCGTCGTCTCCGCCAGACGTAGCCACCAGTACCTTGTCTTTGAGAATCAGCGGAGCACCGGTCGCCCCATAGTTCTTATTCCAATCGGCGTAAGCAACGTCCCAAATCAAGTTGCCTGACCGGGAGTCGAGACAGACCAGGTGAGCATTGTCGGTTTCCGCGTACAGCCGGGTGCCTGATATGGCCACACCTCGATTGATGTGACCGGAGGCATCATCGATGAGGCCGCGCGACACCGGCCGCGCATAGTGCCATAGCACTTCTCCGGTTTGCGCATTCAGAGCAAAGACATCGTTAGAGCCGGTGAAGTACATGATGCCATTCACCACCACCGGCGTCCCTTCCAGGACCCCGGGGGTCCTGGTGTGAAAGACCCATTGCGCCTCAAGATGCGCGACATTCTGTGGAGTGATCTGGGTGAGACTGCTGAAACGGCGGCCGGTGTAGTCTCCGTTGTAAGTAGGCCAGTCGTCTTGGATGGTATCGGTAATCAGCTGCGCCGAAGCATTGGCAGCAAAGCCGCACGCGCAAATAATCAACATCCACACGCGGTGAAATTTCATGCGATCAGCGCCCTTCATCCTTGATGGTAACGAATACCTCTCCCAGCGTGATTACAAGTAGGGGACAAATCCGTGCGACCGGGTCGGTATCTTGTACACAGAAGTGGTCGCAGTGATGTAGAGCGTCGAGTAATCGGAGTCACCCCAGGCAAGATTCGCAGGCTGCTCCGGCACCACAATCGTCCCTAGGTGATGGCCGCCTGCATCCCAAACCCATATGCCCTTTGGGCCAACCACATATAGGTTCCCCTGGCGATCGACCCTCATGCCATCCGGCACACCATCGTCCTTGCCGCCCGGCTCGACGCCGAAGATGCGTCCGTTGCTCAACTGGCCATTTCGAAAATCGTAGACGCGGATGTTGCGTTGCGTTGAGTCGTCTACATAGAACTTGGTGCCGTCGGGGGAAAAGGCGAGTCCATTGGGGTCCTCGAGATCCTTGGTCAGAAGTTGGAGCTGGCCATCGGCAAATCGGTAGACGCCCTTGAAAGGGATTTCCTGCTTCTGATCTTTGGGCAGGTCAGAGGTTGGGTCGGTAAAGTAGATAGCCCCATCAGGGCCCAACACCACATCGTTGGGGCTGTTGAGACGCTTCCCCTGGTATCGATCGACGACGGTAGTGTAGCTTTTGCCGTCAGGCGAGAGGCGAATGATCGCGCGCAGAACGCTGGCGCAATCCAACAGCCGGTGTTGGCGATCGTAGGTGTTGCCGTCAGGATCTCCCAGGGAGAGGATCTCCTGCTTTTGGCCAGTAACAATATTTACCTTGAAGATCTTGTTGAGCGTCTCGTCGCTAACCCACAAATAGCCCGATGGATCCCAGACAGGCCCTTCCGTAAAGCCGAAGCCCGAGGCCACCGTGGTCAATTGGGCCTTATGGTCGAATAAATGCCAAAAGCCCGGCTCGACGGCTTCGAGGGAGAACTTACGATTGTCGGCCCTGAGTCCAAGTATCGCCGCGAAGGTTAGAGAAGCGACCGCGATGGTGCGCGTGAAGTGTCTAATTGTCGTCATCGTCAGATTTTGCGGAGTGCGTGGGAGAGCGTTTGCTGCTTTCATCCCCGGTCTGGAGCAGATAGCTGACCAGGTCATCCACTTCCTTACCACTCAAGGACGATCCGGCCGGCATCAGGGAACGAGAGCCGATATCCACCTGTGCGAGTTGAGGCTTGGGCAGGAAATGAAACGCTCCATCCGGGGTTTGTATGGAGAGGGAAAAGTTGTCGTTGACCTTGAGCATCCCTGTAATTTTCTGTCCCGTAAGTGTCACCACGGTGGTGGCTTTCTTGTCCGCGGGCAGATTCTTGTCGGGGTCGAGGATGATCGCGCGCATTAGATCTGGCTTGGCGTCGGCGCCGTAGAAGGAGAGGTCACTGCCAATAAAACCTCCTTGACCGTTGACCATGTGACAGTCAGAGCAGTGGGCTTTCCCGAAGAAGAGCGCTTTTCCTTGATTCGGATCTCCGGGAAGTTTAACGATATCTCCCCTGCCCTGCAGGGTTCTTAAATAGCGGACGACGTCCGCTACTTCCTGCTGTTTTAGGGATGAGAAGGCCGGCATGCCCGCACCGGAAATTCCGTAGCGGATGATGCCGGCCAGTTCGCGATCCAACATGTGTTGTACTTCGGGGGCGGTGGCGATGTTTGGTGCGTGCTCCCCGCCGCGGCCATCGGCGCCGTGGCAGCCGGCGCAGTTTGCGGCAAATATAGGGGCGCCGGGCTGCTGCGCAGGCAGCGCGCCCGTCGACAGTAGCACAAGAATTGCAACCCGGACGAAGATGCCCCGCCCCCAAACCATCTTCGCCAAGGATCCTCTTCTCACTTTAGAACAAGAACTTCAGTGCTACCTGCATGATACGAGGATTGTTGCCACCGGTACTAGTCACATAACCGAAACCACCCTGACCAGTGTTGTTGACCAGCCCATTCGGATTCGCAAACTGCGCATGGTTGAAGACGTTGAATGCTTCTGCCCTAAACTGCAGCTTAGTAGTTTCGGTGATGGTGGTGCTCTTTAGCAGAGCCATATCATAATTATCGATGCCAGGACCGGAGAAGGATCGCCGCATCGCGTTGCCTACCTGCCCGATTGGTTCCGGGACGAAGTAGTTGGGGTTGAAATAGGGCAGCCCCTTTCGCGGGTTCTTATTTCCATAAAGAGGGCTGCCGTTGTTAGCGTAGCTGGGCACATCTACGTTTGCATTAAAGGCGCCAAGCAGCGAATTATCGTCATTCTCATTGAGAGTGATCGGTTCTCCCTTGGCAAAGGTAGATACCCCGGAAAGCTCCCAGCCCGCAGTGAACCGCTTCGCAAGATCCCCTCCGCCGATGAAGTGATCGAAGGGCAACTGCACGGTGTAGCTGGCGACCAGGTTATGCGGGACGTCAAAGCTCGACAATGCCCGGGTTTGGGCCGGATTGATCGGATTGGTTGCGTCAAAGGAATCCGAGCCATTATCCAGCGATTTCTCAAAGGTATAACCAATCAGGAAGTTGAGGTATTTTTCAGTGTGCTCCAGGGTGACCTGCAGGGAGTTGAAGCTGGAGCTTACCGCCGTTTTCATATAGGGGTTGCTGTTGAAATTAATCCCGAAGGGCCTGGTTCCATTCACTGTGCCGCCGCTCGCGGTGGTGTAAACCGTGTCTTCGCCGTAGGGGCCGCAAGTGGTTGAACCGGGCGCGACATTGGCTGGGTTACTCAACTGCAGGCAAAGGGCCTGGTTCCCAGGGTTCGATTCCTCAAACGTCAGCAACTGCCTTCCCACCGTGCCCACATAGTTCACACTCAGCACAGTTGCGGTTCCCAATTGCCGCTGGAAAGACAGTTCCCATTCCTGAACATAGGGCATCTTGTTTTTATAGTAGTAGTAGTCTGATCCGCCGATGGGTGTCGCCGCCCCCCAATTGAAGGTGGTATCGGGATTTTTCGGAGACACGTTGGTTGGAGGAAAGACGAAGGGGAACTTTTGTCCCGCCCCAACTCCCGACGGCCGATCGACAAACGGGGTGGCCAGCTCAGTGGATGACACGGAATAGTAGTTGCCATAAGGAGCATCGCCTACCTCGACGAATCCAGTGGCGTCCTCGATAGAGCTATAAAAGATACCGTAACCGGCACGTATGCTGGTTTTTCCGGAACCGCCCAATATCTTGCCGAGAAAACCGTCGCTGACGTCTGGCGCATAGGCAAAGCCGATCCGGGGACCGAAGTTCGTGTACTTGGTGGGTCCGAGGGTGCGAGGAATGCCCGGGTCTCCTGGAACCACCAGGCCGAGGGGAGCACCAGGGAAAGCGAGTGACTGCTCACCGAGAACCACAGTCTCGAGCTTGTTTTGGGTGTCATACCAGGGAGTGGCGACTTCCCACCGCAGGCCGTAGTTCAGGGTGAGATTGCGGGTCGCACGCCAGCTATCTTGACCATAGAACCCGTAGTATTTGCTGCGCGAGTCAAGGAGTTGCTGGCTGGCCTGCACAAAGCTAGCGGGCGCCCCGATCAGGAAATCGGCAAAATCCAAGCCCGTCTCTGCCCCATTGAAGCCAAAGCAACCGTCATAGCAGTCGTAGTTCCGCTCGTTGATCTGGTTGTAGTGAAGGTTGGTGCCAAACTGTAGAGTGTGCGTTCCAAGAACCTTGGTGACGTTATCGATGATCTGAAAGGTGTTGTTGTATTGCCTTAATGCGTCCGGCGGGACGCCAAGGCTGAAGTTATTGAACATCAGATTCGTAACACCTTCTAACCCAGGGGTGGTGGGAGAGATACCGCCTGCGGGGCCCCAGGGAGTAACAAAACCCTGCGATGCAAGGCTGACACCCAAACCCTGGCCGGCGGTCGGTTGCCCGGTTTGGTTTACGTCGCGCAGATAAGCGAGACGAAGATCGTTGACGGTCGACGTGTTAAACGTGGTCGTCAACCCCAAATTGATCATTTGGGTTTTCCCTTTATTGGTTGCAGCAAAGCCCGGGACGTTGACCTGGCTGTAAGGGTTTAACGTATTGAATTGGTCGAAGAAGTAATAGCCAAACACAGCGCCGAATCGCGTAGGAACGTCTATCCGGCCACTTCCCTTGTCGTCGCTCAACGTCTCGTTAAAGGCGGAGGTGGCGTAGTTCGGCGTACCGTTGACAGTTCCGTTAGCCGTAGGGACGTACTTCAGCGTGTTGGTCGCAACCGGCGACCACGCGCTCTGAGGAATGACGGCATTCGGAAAGACGCAGGTTCCGGGGTCCGCGCAGCCTGGAGTGTAATAATTCTCGCCCTGCGCTACGGGATATCCCAATGTCTGGGAAAGAGTGTTGGCCCAGCCGGCACCGACGACGGTGCCGGTGAGTGCGCCCGCCTGGTCGGAAAGGTCACCTGTGCGGTCCGAACCTGAAGGCACAGGATAGCTCTGGGTTGCTCCCAGAATCTGTCGCGTTCCCTGGTAATCGGCAAACCAGAAAATTTTGTTCTTGCGGATTGGCCCACCGGCCGTTCCCCCAAATTGGTTCTGGATGTAAACGCCGCGAGTCGGAGAGTAGTAATTTCTGGCATCGAGATCCGTGTTGCGCAGGAAATCGAAGACTGTCCCGTGATACTGATTGCTTCCCGACTTGGTGACTACATTGATCTGGCCACCGCTGTAGTTTCCATACTCCGCATCGAAGTTGTTGGTGATGATACGGAACTGCGCGATGGAGTCGAGATTGGGGATCATGGCGGCGCCGTTGTGCACGCCTTCTTCTGCATTGGCCCCATTAACCATGAACGCGTTAGACCCCGTGCGGCCGCCGTTCACGGATTGCTGGCCGTTGTCCAGGTCACCCGAAACCTGCGTCGCGCCAACACCCGATGTGGCGCTGTCCGTGCTGTGCGAATAAGGCGACACGCCTGGCTGCAACTTCAAAAGGTCAATGTAGGAACGTCCATTGAGCGGCACAGAGGTGATCTTGGTGTCCGGGATGACGACGCCATTCTGCGTGCTCTGCGTTTCCACCTGCAGTGCGTCGCTCTTGACGTTCACTGTATTGGTAACGGTCCCGAGCTGCATCGTGATATCGATGCGGAGGTCAGAATTAGCGTCGATCTTTACCCCGGTCTGCGCATAATCCCGGAAGCCTTGTTGATTGGCGGTGACGTTATAGTTGTCAACGCTGAGCGTGGGAAATCTATAAAAGCCCTTCGCATCCGTGACCGCCTTACTCTGGACGTTAGTCGAGACGCTGGTGGCGACGACAGTCACGCCTGGGACTACTGCGCCGCTGGGGTCAGTGACCACTCCAGAAATCGAACCGGTTATGGCTGCCCAGGCCGCGAGCGTTCCCAGGAGTAAGCACGAGGGTACGCCAAGAAGAGACACTAATCTCAGGATTCGATTCACAGGTATGACCTCTCTCAAAATAAGAATCAGTGGTGCAGGGTACTCGAAACCAAACGATGTTAAAAAAAGGTAAACGATGATAAAAAGCGTACTGGCGATCCGGCATGGTGTCAAGAATTCTCGACACCTGAGCGAGCCGTATCTTGCTGGAGATACCGCGTTTGACGCGCAACAGGGGCATAGCGGACACTCTGTCTAGAAATTGCCCTAAGTACTAGGTCGTATGTCCTAGATAACTGCATCGCTTTCGTTTCATTGTGTTGAGAGGTCAAAGAAACAAATGGAAAATCTGTCCACGTCGAGGTTAAGCCGGCGCTCATTCGTACAACGCTCGTTGATAGCTGGAGCGGCCACTTCTCTGCTGCCAACGGCCGGTCAGGCCGCAGCGGTTCCTGTATCTGTGCCCGTCGGTCCCAATCTCTACGAGGAGATTGGCGTGCGCCCGCTTATCAACGCCAAGGGCACTTACACCATCATCAGCGGTTCCCTCTCTTTACCCGAAGTGAAGCAGGCAATGGAAGAGGCCGGACGCCACTACGTGAACATGGATGAGCTCATGGCTGCCGTGGGTGCTCGCCTGGCAAAGATCACTGGTGCGGATTGGGGGATCGTGACCGGGGGCTGTGCCGCCGCCATCGCCAACGCAACCGCAGCTTGTATCGCCGGGACCGATCCGGAAAAGTCGCAAATGATGCCTTACTTCGCGAAGGGTGGTCTCAAGAACCAGGTGATCATCCCCAAGCACTCGCGCAATCCTTATGACGTAGGCACGCGCTTACTTGGCGTACAGGTGGTGGAGGTGGAAACGCCGGAGCAATTACAGGCAGCGATGGGCCCGCAGACGGCGATGATCTACATACTTTCTTCGCCCGACGCGGCCAGCGGCCCGCTCAGCATCGCTAATATTTGCCAGGCGGCTAAAGACAGGAAGATTCCTGTCTTCGTGGACGCCGCGGCGGAAGAGCTCACCATCCCCAACATTCATCTTGCTGCCGGCGCGACGCTGGTCGGTTATAGCGGTGGCAAGTGCCTGCGCGGGCCGCAGTGCGCCGGACTTCTACTGGGTGACAAGAAGCTGACCCAGGCAGCGTGGTTCCAGGCTGCGCCGCACCACAACGTCGGGCGCTCCATGAAGGTGGGCAAGGAAGAGATCATGGGCATGCTCACTGCGGTGGAGATGTGGACCAAGCGCGACCACAAGGCCGAATGGAACACGTGGAGGGAGTGGCTGGCCAACATCGAAGCCAAGGTCAAGCCACTGCCCTCAGTCACCACCGAATATCTAATGCCTGAAGATCTGTCGAATCATTCGCCGCGGCTGCTGGTCAAGTGGGATGGCAATGCATTGAAGATTAGCGGCGATGAGCTGGTCCAGACACTCGATGCGGGTACACCGCGCATTCAGTTCGATGAATGGACAGGCAGTCGTCCCGATCACATGGCAAGCTCGATCACCATCATGCCCTACATGATGATGCCGGGTGATGACAAGATCGTAGCGGACGCGATTTTTGCCGCGCTCTCGCACCCGCCGAAGTTCTCTGATCCTGAAATTCCG
The DNA here is from genome assembly GCA_963844785.1 of uncultured Acidobacteriaceae bacterium. Taxonomy (GTDB): domain Bacteria; phylum Acidobacteriota; class Terriglobia; order Terriglobales; family Acidobacteriaceae; genus PALSA-350. Next base: position 140,323 of record CAWJPV010000013.1, read on the forward strand.
CAAGGCGCCCCGGCCAATGTGGCCGGCATCTGGAAGGTGCAGATGAAATACCTGTGCGGCGAGGGTTGGCAACGGTTCCTGCTGGAGCAGCAGGAAGGTGGAGTCAAAGGCGTTCATCAAGGCGAGATTTACAACGGGAATCTGACCGGCAAGGTGCATGCGCAGCAGGTAAGTTTCCGTAGTGTCATGCCGGTGGGCGGAAATGAGATTCAATACTCATTCAGCGGAACGGTGAATGGCGATTCCATGAGCGGGACGGTCGCGCTGGGGGAATACGGCCACGCCGAGTGGTCGGCTACCAGGGAGACTTAGGAGGTTCGTGACCGGCCTGAGGGGAAACTGCGAACCCCTCCCCTGCGCTATGCTCGATGTACATGGGCTCGTGTTGGGAGAGGGTGTTTGAATCTGCAAAGAAGTGGGGCCGGTGCATCCGGCAACAAACATTGATGCCGAGGGGCTGGGGCCGGCTTGTTCTGATTTTTGCCGTAACTTCGCTGCCCTGGCTGCCTGCGCTATGCCAGCAAACTGCCTCCCCACCAAACCTGCCGGCGGCCCTCGAGCCGCTCTTTTCCGGCCAGGAGCCTGACCAGAACAGCGACTATGGTTTGGTCTACATGCCATTGGATAGCTGGATCTATCCAGCCTTCGAACGCCTGTTTGCATTAGGGTATGCCGACTCTGCGTACCTGGGCATGCGGCCCTGGACGCGCACCGCCTGTCTGCGGATTCTTCAGGAAACCTACCCCAAGCTACAGAATGCGCCCCAGGACAAAGAGGCCTGGAACATCTTCCAAACCCTGGCGGTGGAATTTGGAGCCGATGCTGGACTGACCACGCCCAGCGCCGAGGTTTGGGATCTCTACACCCGGAATATGTACATCAAGGGTCCGCCCATCAATAACTCCTTCCACTTCGGGCAGACCCTCGTCAATGATTACGGACGGCCCTATCAGCAAGGCTTCAATGCTCTGGACGGCTTCACAACCTGGGCTGAGGGTTATCACATGTCGCTCGACGTGCGGGGAGAGTATCAACACGCCCCAGGTAGCGGAGCCTATCCCGAATCCGTTCAAGAGCTGTTTGCCCAGATCGACAGCACTCCCCTGGTGGCGCCCGAGCCCATACCGGCGACCAACGTCTTTCGCTTGATCAACGCCAATTTCGCCGTTTCGGTGGCCAACAACGAGTTCTCGGTGGGCAAGGTGGAAGACTATTGGGGTCCGACAGAAGCCGGAAGCATGGCAATCAGCAACAACATTGAGCCCAACTACGCCCTGCGCATCAACCGTGTGGTGCCATGGCGCGTTCCCTTGTTCTCCGACATCTTTGGCCCGGTTCGCTACGAGGGGATATTTGGCTCCCTGAAGGGGCATCGTTACCCCAACGCCCCTTGGCTCCAAGCGCAAAAATTCAGCTTCAAACCGACCAGGAACCTGGAATTCGGCTTTTCCCGGGTGGTCATCTTCGCCGGCAAAGATCACGTTCCGCTCACTTTCGGCTCGTTCTGGCACAGTTTCACCAGCTTCAGCAATGTGAGCCTGGCAGACAAAGAGAGCCGCAACGACCCTGGCTTCCGCAGTTCCAGCTTTGACTTTACGTGGAGGCTACCCTGGATGGAGAAATGGCTGACTCTCTACTCCGACTCCATCGTTCACGATGACGTGAGCCCCTTGGCCGCTCCGCGTCGCGCCGCCATCAATCCCGGTCTCTACCTGTCGCACTTTCCCAGGCTGCCGCATGTCGATCTGCGCGCCGAGGCGGTATCGACGGACCCCACTGGATCCCACCAGGGAGGCCAATTCCTCTATTACGAATTTGAATATCCAGACGGCTATACGGTCAAAGGCAACATGATGGGAAGTTGGATGGGCCGCGAGGGCAAAGGAGGCCAGGCGTGGCTGACCGACTGGCTGAGCCCTAAGGAGTACCTCCAGCTGGGCTACCGCAACGCAAAGGTCTCCAAGAACTTTGTCCCCGGGGGCACAACGCAGAACGACTTCAATGTACGAGCAGTGCTTCGCCTCAGACCCGACCTGGAGCTCAATGCCTTCGGCCAGGCTGAGTTCTGGAAGGTTCCTGCCTGGTATCCCGGACCACAGCACGACTTCACGGGTCAGATCCAGCTCACGTACTTTCCCAAACTAAGCCGGCAATTACAGCAGAAGTAAAAACGCCGGAACGCGATGGTCTGCGTTCCGGCGTCTGGTTTAACGCCGATCCCGATCATCTTCCCGTCTGTGCTCATGGCGCTTGGCGACATCGCCGTTGGCTCCAGTTCCGCTCAGGGTGAGGATCGGTCCGCCGCTGTTGTAGCCGCTGCTAACGACCATGAGTTGCTGGGTGGTCCCGCCCACAAACTGCGGCGTAAACTGGACGTTGATGCTGCAGGGGTTTGAGGACGCCAGCGCCTCGGTGGTGAAGTTAAAGCAGGTTGAGCTACCCAGCACGCTGAATGCAGCATCCGGCCGGTTGGTGGTATAGAACGGCGATGGCAGGGTCAAACCAACATTCCCAATGTTATATTCCGTCGCCGTCATGGGCTGACTTGGAGTTCCGGCGTTGACGCTCCCGAACGCCAGCGCGGACGCGTTGCCGTTCAGATAGACCAGGTTGTTGCTGCTGCCGGTTCCGATATTGGAGATAACAAAACTCTGCCCCCCTGCGGAGATGGCCAAGGCACTGGCGGCGGCGAGCGAAGTGTTGTTGAACTCCAACAAGTGGGTTGCTACGCCGCTCGCCGACGGGGGAACGACGGTGATGGTATTGACAATGCCGTCGAGTACATACAAATCACCGGCCGGGTCAAAGGCGAGCCCAGACGGATCGGTGACCCCGCTGATGGCGACGGCGGTGGCGGTGGTGCCGTCTGCGGAAACCTGAACCACCTGCCCGCTGCCGGACGGGTCTCCGCCATCGCCGATCCACAGAGCGGCAGTTTTGGGATCCGTAACCAGCGACTGCGGGAAGATGATGGAAACGGTGGGAATCGTCATCTTAAACGGCGCACCCCCTACCGGAACCTTCACCAAATATCCAGGATCGCCGGTACCGGCAAGGATTTCGGCGGGACCCGCATCGCCGATATAAAGGTTTCCCAAGACATCGAAGGCCAAGGCAATTGGGTGCTGCACCAATCCCCCGGTATTGACCACCGAGGGCGCCTGGCCGGTGGTGGTTGGTACCTCGATGATTTTGCCGTTGTAGAAGTCAGCAATAAACAGGTTTCCGGCTCCATCCAGAGCCAGCGCGCTGGGCCCTGGATCGCTGATGGTCCCGGTGGAAACGCGAGTCAACCCACCGCCTCCCAGACCATTGATTGAGTACACTCTGCCCGCCTGGGTGTCGGCGACGTAAACCTTATTGTCCAGGCCCGAAATCGCGAGCGCCTGGGGCTGCTGCAGGCCGCGCGCGGTCGTAGTTTCCGTCACAGGATAAGTGACTTCTGCTCCAGCCAGGCCAGTCTGATAGACGTTGGTGGAAGCAAGAATTGCATTGCCTTGCCCTTTAACCTGAATGGCCGAAAAGCGAATTCCCGGGTACATAGGGTCGCCAAGGAAGTTCTCGTTGCAGGTGTAGGGGGCATAAGGAGAAATCCCGGGTCCGCGAGGCAAACGATCGTGCATGCCGTTGGTGCAAGTTCCGCCGGCGGCCTGAGCGACCTCGGTGCTGATGTCACCCTGGGAGACAAATCGAAAACCGTTAAGGAACGTGGGCTGGTTGTATTCGAAGTTGAAGAGAATCTTCGATCCGGCGCTACCGACCGCTATGCTGCCCAGGTTGACAGGGGAAAGGTAGTCCAGTTGAGTTACTACTCCGTTGACAAAATCAAGCACATCGAGATTGTTCTGAGGATCGAGTGCCATACCGCTGGCGAGTCCGAGGCCCGTATTGGGCAGGATGTAAGGCGTGGTTGGCGAAGCAGCCGGGACAATGACCACCTGCTGGCCGGCGTTGACGCCAGTACCCGTTCCCAGCAGCGACAGGATGAAAAGATCACCCTTCGAATCCAGCAACAGACCTGAAGGAGTAGTGATGACGAAAGAGCCAGTGGGCACCGGTTGGGCGGCTCCGCCCGTGTCGACCACTTCGTATACGCCACCGTTGCTTCCTGTGAAGTTGCCATTGTCCGCGATGTAGAGGTTGTTCCCAGAGTCCCTCAACAACGACGCGGGAGTGAACGGAGTATTGAGGCCTGTGACATTCAGCAACTGCGGTGTACCACCCGAAACCAGCGAATAGATGGCTCCATCTCCCGAAGCCGGGTAGTCACCGATGAACAGCGTGCCTGCACTGTCCATCGTGAGCGAGATGGGATTGGTCAGCGGAGCCCCGGAGAAGACCTGCGTCGCGACTCCGGTCAGATTTCCCTTTCCATCCCCAGCCAACTCGATGATGCGTCCGACACTTGTACTACCACTGGGGGGCATATCGCCGACGAAGAGATCTCCATTGGCATCGAGCGTGAGCGCTGCCGGGGCGTTCAGGAGGAACGTTCCGGTCGTCACCGGGTTGCTGACACCATTCACGACGGCGACGACTTGATTGTTGTTGGTATCCGCTATGTAGATCGTGCCGTTCTTGGAAACTGCGATAGATTGTGGGGTGTTGAAGCCGCTCCCAATGTTCTGCTGGGCATCGACCAAGACGGAAGGGGCTTGCGCCCATGCGCCGGAAGCGCTGAAAACGACTGCCAGGATGGAACTGCTGAATATTTTCAACTTCGAAGGTGAACAGATCGCGAGAAACCTCGATGGCATAACGGACATGGCAACGGCACTCCTGTACAACTTTGGTTCGATCCTCCCTAGTCTACGGGGAGGTTAATAAGTTGCAACCCCTTTTGAACCGCAGGCAGAAAGAGGGTGCCCGACAGGCAATGCATCGCCCGCTAACACAAAAGTTGCAGTTTAACGGGGAGCGAGACCTAGGCTACACGTTTGCTGTTGCAGAATGGAACGTTTTTGAAAACACCGGTGGGAAAGCTACCTCGCGCGCCCCCAGCGATAAGCCAGAGACGCCCTTCAGCAGAACGAATGATGGCTCATTTCCTATTTATAATCAGTCACTTACAAGCATGCTGAACGAGGGCACGAAAGTTTACTCTTTAGATCTTTCCTGGAGTACTTAGGATTGTTGCGGAAGGGGATTCGGCCGCCCTGTGGACAATAGGCAGCGGGAAATCATGCTGGGGCCACCGCCCCGGGCAGGCCCACGGCGAGCTGGGCAAGCGGGAGGATATTTCTCTTGAAACCCAAGCAAAGGGGACTGGCTTACTGTTTTCTAGAGTGTTACTACACGGTGAATACAATCGGCGCGGAAGATGCTGAACTTGCCTTTGTCATAACCGCCGAAGTAGATGAGACCTCCGCGACCCTGGCCGGTGCAGGTTAACGCCACCTGGTGAATCGAGCGGATGCCTTGCCGGTCTTCGTATTCAAACAGCACAAGTGGCTGGCCGGTCATGGGCGTGGAAAGGCGAAGATCAGCAAACTCAACCACCTTGGCTGGGACCGGCTGCTGCGAAGTGGAAACTGGGGAATGAGGCTCGGGGTTCACTTCACGATTGAAGCAGAAGCAATGTATCCGCTCAAGTGACAGATCACGTTTAGTCGTACAACCTTTGTGCAATACTGGGCCATTTGTACATGCATCGTTATGCATCCAACTCGGAGGAGAGTCTTTCATGCTCATAGCTCACGTCAAAGCGCACCTTGTCACCGGCGAAACCGTGGACCTGCTTCCGGTGCGGCATGAGACGGACGTCAAAAAGGAATTGGCCGGGCTGCTCGAAGGCTGGGCTGCTTCAGGATTTCTGATCTGGGAGAAATTCGTCTATCCATGGCACCAGGTGCAGACCATTGAGGTCTCGGTGGAGAGTCTGTCCAGTGAGCAGGCAGCGCAAAGACTGCTGGACCTGCATGGCGCTGATCGCGCCCGCCTGCACGAGGATTTTTGGCGAGGCGCTCGCCAGACCTAAGCATGGAGCGAAGTGAGGAACCTCCGATTCAAAATGAGTCTCGGCAGGGTTCTCTCCTAACAGAACCCCCTAGGAACTGGACGGGTGCCCCAGGTTCGCCAAAGCGTACCTGGGCCGAATAAGAGGGCGAAGCCCACCACGGCTTTTCGCTAATCAATTAGCTAAAGGCAATCGAAAAATATCATTTTCGGCCCAGGTTCGCTTTGGCGAACCTGGGGCACCCGTCCAATTCCCAATGATTCTGTTAGGGGACAGACCGCCTAAAGCCCGGATTTACGTAAGGACGCATGGGAGGCATCTGGAGCTTCTGTTTGCAGCCACTGCTTCAGATTCGTCCCTTGTGCGGCGCGCAAATTCACGCAATCCATAATGTTGTCATGGGCCAGGTCGAGCGCGTGCGAGGCCGCCAGTACCGTATGCTCGCGAAAAAATTCCGTGACCTGGCTGCTCCGCTCCGCGCTGCAGAAGTTGCCCGTGGACTCGACCAGGTAGCCTCCTCCCCAAGTGGTGATCTGGGCCTGTACCCGGGGCCAGTTCTCCTGCATCCACTGCCACGCTATATCCCTCGTCCGGCGATCGCTCATCTCGATTCGGACTAATCGCACGGCATCCTGATTCTTTACTTTGGCAGACACTGCATAATCCAGAGTGCGGATGACCAGCGCTGGGTCGCGGAACTGTGCCAGGGCCTGCAACGCCTGATCGCGAAGCTGCGGATCGCCGGCGGTCTCACTCACCCCTCGCACCTGATCGAAGAATGCTGCGTCTCCGTGTTGCGCGGCGACGGTGAGTGCCCTGGCCGCCAATGTGGGGTCGACGGAAGCGGGGTCGCGAAGATATTGCTGCGAAATCTGCTGCCCCTCACGAATGATTTGTGGATCGGCGCCGATGTCACCCAGAAGTTTGAAGAGCGTCGCCCGCAACAGATTCTTGTCGGGAGCGTCGCCAGGAGCCGGCAGACCCAGGCCAGAGAGCGCCGGTGCGAAGTTCTTCCGCACCCAGGCAGCGATCTGCGCATGCTCCTGAGGCGTAGAGGCGATCTGCTGATCGATACCGCGCACAGCGGTGGAGACGGTGTCGATCACGGCCGGGCTGGTATCGTCACGGACTGCGGCGGCAAGATTGAGAAAATCGCCTACCGTGGCGATCCCGGCGTGGGCCTGCGCCCATTGACTGCCTAAAAAAGTGATCCGCTCTGAGGGCGTAAGGCTGCTCTCTACCCGGCGCAGAAGTTGTTGATAGTCGGCGCTGTCGTAACGGCTGCGATAGTAGCCCTTGCCTCCAGCGTTACCGTAAAAGACTTCCGCGTGCGGCGCCTGCAGGCGCTGCGTATCCGCGCTGAGGATAGGACAGACCGGTTGACCGGCGCTGCTCTTCATGCAAACCGGCAAGGTCCAACTCTGTTGCTGGTTTTCCTTTTCGTTGGGGTTGAGGAAGAAGCGCTTCTGCGTGACTTCCACGCGGCCGTCGCGCACCGGGCCAAAAGTCAGGAGCGGCTCTCCCGGCTGCGTCACCAGGCTCTCGATGATCTTGTCCACGGGCTTGCCGCTGGATTGCCGCAATGCATTCCAGAAGTCCTCCGCCGTGGCATTGCCATACATGTGCGCCTGCAGATAGCGATGAACGCCGGCGCGAAAGGCCTCGTCGCCGAGATAGTTCTCGGTCATCAGAAGCACGGCTGCAGCCTTGCCGTAGGTGATGCCATCGAACATCTCGTTGATCTCAGCCGGCGTCTCGGCGCGGGCGCGAATCGTCCTGGTGACGCGACCGCCATCCAGGTCCAAAGTCTTGTCGAGGTCCGAGGCCTGATCCTGGGGAATTTCCCATTCCGGCTTCCAGGCGGCCAACGGTTTGTACGACATCCAGGTGGCGAAGCCCTCATTCAGCCAGATGTTGTTCCACCACTCCATGGTCACCATGTCGCCGAACCATTGATGAGCCATCTCGTGAGCCACATCGACGGCGACGACCTTTTGGGCGTCCACAGAGGCGGTTTTCTCATCGACCAGCATGGCGGTTTCGCGATAGGTGATAGCGCCGAAGTTCTCCATGGCTCCCGCTTCGAAGTCGGGGATGGCAATCATATCCAGCTTGGGCATGGGGTACTTGATGCCGAAGTAAGCGTCGTAATAGTGCAGGAAGAATTCGGCGCCGGAGAGCGCGAATTGCGCGAACTGGACCTTGTCCGGAGTGGCACAGGCACGAATCGGCACGCCGTCACTCTGGCCGGCGAGACACTTGAAATCGCCCACCAGAAATGCCACCAGGTAGGTTGACATCTTTGGGGTGCGGGCAAAGCGGATGGTGTGTTCCCCTGGGCCGGGTCCGCGCGTATCGGAGACGATATTGGTGTTGCCAATCGCCGTATCTCCCTGGGGCACGATCAGGCTTACGTCGAAGGTTGCCTTGAGCTCCGGTTCATCGAAAGAGGGAAAGGCCCGCCGCGCGTCAGTTGGCTCAAACTGAGTCACGGCGTAGTTCCGCGTGGCCGTTTTGGAAAGATAGAAACCGCGCAGATCTCCATTCAGGGTGCCGCTGTAGGCAATCTTCAAGGCAACCGGCCCGGCGGGCAGCTTGCGTGCAAAATGAAACGTTGCCTGCTGCAAGTCAGGAGCCAGCGATACTGCCGCGGTCAAGGATTTGCCCTCAATCTCCGCCGTGACCGTGTCAAATTTCAGCTGCCAGGCATTCAACACGATCGTGTCCGCGGCCCGCGCCAAAGTGAGATCGATCGTCTCCTTGCCGGTAAAAGTAGCGGTCTGCAAGTTTGGCGTCAGTTGCAAGGTGTAGTGTTGGGGAAGTGCCGCATCAGGAAGCCGCTGGGCGTGGACCGCGGCTGAGATCAAAACGGCCGCGAATAGACTCGTTCCTCTTTTTAACAATCGATGGCCACTCCTCGGGGCCGAGCCGCGGGCGGCCACTTGATTAGACTATTCTTCGTAACGAAAGGCGAGAAAGCTGAGCAGACCACTGCGCTCGACCTGCAACACCACAGCATCGCCCGACTTCAGTCCCTGGACAAAGTTCTTGAGGTCTGTAATGGACTCGAGCTTGGTGGCATTGGCGTAGTAGAGGATGTCTCCCGTCTTCAGTTTCACCTCGTCGACCGCCGCGCCAAAGGTGCGGGCGACAACCAACAAACCTCCCGATTCCCGTTGACCGCCAAACTGGTTGGCGAGCTCGGGAGTCATTGGCAATACTAAGGCGCCCAGCCTTGGGATCATGTATTTATCGGTGTCGGCGGGATCAAGCAAAGCTGTTGTGTCGCGGGGTGACTGCGAAACCGGAACGTCTACCTGCCTGCTGAGCGTGCCGTTCAGGATAGAAAGGTGAACGGTCTCTCCCGGCCGCTTGCGAAACATGATGAGCGCGAACTCTTTTGTATCCCGTATCGGCCGGCCGTCGGCGGAAAGCACAATGTCATCGATCTTGATCCCGGCCTTGTCTGCAGGCGAACTAGGCACAACATCTTCAATCAGTACTCCAGCGTTTCTCGACAGTCCCAGGCCCTGCGCGAGCACCGGGGTCAGGTTGGTCGGGTACACACCAATCGTTCCCCGGCGGGGATGCCCATATTTCACCAGCTGTTCGTAAACTATACGAGCCGTGTTACTGGGGATCGAAAAGCCAACCCCCTCATTGCCTCCGGATTGGGTCTCAATCATGGAATTGATGCCCACCACTTCCCCATGCATGTCGATCAGCGGTCCGCCTGAATTGCCGGGGTTGATGGCCGCATCGGTCTGTAGATAGACCATGGGACTGTCCGGGTCAAGCTGTTGGTTGATGGCGCTGATCACGCCCAAGCTCACGCTATCCTGCAAGCCCAGCGGACTTCCGAAAGCCAGCACCAACTCGCCGGGATGGACACGATCGGAGTCGCCGAACTTCAACGCCTGCATGCCCGGCTTTTCAACCTTGATCACGGCCAGGTCGGTCACCGGATCCATGCCTACGATGCGAGCCGGCACCGCGGTTGCTGGCGGCTCAGCGCGGTCCTCGCCAACGGCCACCACTCCACTCATATCAGACACCAGCACACTGAGAGTGCGCGCGTGCTGTACCACGTGCGCATTGGTAAGGATGTAGCCTTGTTCGTCCATGATGACGCCAGAACCGACCGATCTCTGCTGGGCCAGGAAGGCTGTCCGGTTCGTGTCCCCGGTCTCAACCGGCGCCAGACCGGTGGCATAAATCTTGACCACGGCCGGCTCCATGGCGTGGGCCAGCGTCTGCATGTCGCTACTCAGGCTCATGAGCACATCCACCGCATGCAGGCCGCTTGCGGGCTGAGCGGGTAGCGGCTGATTGGGCAGCGACGAAGGGGCCTGTTGGGCTTCCACCGGGCCTGCGCAACCGGCTGAAATCAGAAGTGACGCTACAACGGATCGTAGCCCGCGGGTTAGCGGCTTAGGTTTGAAACAATGGCCAAGCCGGGTCATTGAGCGCAGCAAGTGAGGACTCCCATAAGCGTTCTGACTGTCAGATGCTTTCAGGGCGGACCTCGCGTCACGGTGACCGAAGGTGGGCCAAAAGAGTCTGCGTGAGAACTACCCTCTCCGAATTGAGTCCCGGAGGGACGGGCTGAGAGTCAGTCTTGTCCAAGTTAGTTTTTCTGATCGGCTGATTCAGATAGCAGTGGTTAAAAACAAAGCAGCTATCGGGCAGATCGCAATCAGTCCCGTAGGGACGGCTGAGAATGCCCCAGGACGTCAGTCCTGGGTGAATTGGACCATACGTGAATGCTATGGCAATCATCCAAGCCCAACCCCGTACAGGAAATCCGGGTTCGTCCTGGGCTACTCTCAGCCGTCCCTACGGGACTCAATTTGGAAAGGGTTCTCACGCAGACTCAAAAGCCCCGTAGGGCAACGCCTGCCGATGCGGTCAGGTTTCCCGATAGTTCAGCAGCACCAGGCCGGCAGCGGCCAGGAACAGTGGCCAGACGAATCCCGCGATTCTGGATGTGCGGCCAGGAGGCAGCCGCAGTTCCAGCCAGCGGCACCAGCCCGCCGTGGCGCCTAGTAAGGCAATGGGGGTATGGCTCAGCGAAGCCAGCAGGTCCTGTTGCACATCGCTGGGGGCGTGATTATGCGTGAGCAGGACCGCAGCCCCCACAGCGCACATGGCGGGGAAAATCATGGATGCCCATCGAACCCTTAACTTGCCTGCCTGCACCGCGCACTCGAAGGCCGCAAAGCACAGGATGAGTACCGCGGCTGCGCGGTGTTGCAGTACATCGGGGGAAGAAAAACTTGCCCAGAACGGACGTGGACCTAAAGGCCAGTTCTCGGGGTCGGCACGCAGCAGAATGAAAACGGACAGACCCGCGAAGGAGAGCGGCCAGTAGCGAGCCCAGCGCATGCCGGGAAAACGGCTGGCAAAAGCTAGCAGCCCCGCAGCCAAAACGATCAAACCCGCCCAGTGGTGGTTGTATTCGGACCATTCCTTGTCCGTCGCGTCGCTTCCGCCGGTGGGATGAAACTCCGCAACCTGCACTTCCGTTTCAATCGAAGTGGGCGGCGTAAGCTGCGAGACGGATGGGCTTTTGAGGCGCGGGGCTTCCGGACGCATGCGGGCCACAATTACCTGTCGCGAAACCTGATCGGTAACGTCGACTGCTGGTGGTTGGGAGGACATCGAAGCAGCGGCCAGAATGACGGTAAATCCCAAACCAATCTCGGCCTCGGCAAAGTGCCTGAGCTTGGCCAACAGCGGATTCGGATCGGTATTCAACCGCCGCACCATCAGCCAGTTCCCCGAACCCATCAGTAGGATGACCAGCAGCAGGTAGATTTTGGCCAGCAGCAGGACACCGTAGTTGGTGCCATAAAGCCCATTCCAGGTCCCAACGTAAGACCATGCCATATAGACGCCAGCCAGGATCAGGACAACAACGCTGAGCAACGCCATTGAGGAGTAGCGCCGGGCCATCGCGCGCGCCTCCTCTACACTCTCGGCGCGGGGTAAGGAAACCAAGAGGAAGGGCATGGCTCCGATCCATGCCGCTGTTCCCAAGTGGTGGACAGCGGTGGCCATTGCCAGCAACCAGCGGTCATCCATGCGTGCCGCGGCGTGGCTGGTTGAAACCGCTGCGGCCAATAGCAGCAGGCCCAACGGAATCATGGCCGCAGCGCCTTTGCTACCTTTCCATCGCGAACAAGCCCATAAAAGCAACGCCAGCAGAGCGGCACTCAGCCCCGCTTGAAAAAATTTAGCGCTGAGCAGAGCGCCGAGACGCAGGTCGCTATCGCCAATTAGCGATGCTCCGGAGAGAACGACCGTCACTACCTCAGACAGAGCCAGGGCCAGAGCGGCCCAACCAATACCGCGGAGGCAGATGGATTCGACCATCGAGCTCGCTTTTGCGGGGCGCGCAACGACCAGCAAAAAAGCGATGCCACCCAGCAGCAAGGCCTCGAAGGAGAGATTTGCGGCACGCAGTAACGTGCTCAGAAGATCAATATCGCGCAGGAGCCAGATCAAAGATTCATCTCAATTAGAAAAAAGGCCCTCTGCCTGGCTGGAGTTAGGACAGAGCTTGGAACAGGCCGGGGCGGCTACTCCACCTGGAAAGGAACCTCACCGCGCGTGATGTGACCATCGCTGGAAAGCACTTGCCAGCGAAGCACATAGGCTCCCTTAGCAAGCTTATGCCCAGTAGCGGACAACGTATCGGGAAGAGGCTGTGTCAGGGCGCCGATTTTTTCTATCGAGCCATCGGGCTTCACCAGGCTAAGGGATGAGCGCGCCCCATCGACGCGCGAATTGTACTTGAGATTGATGGTGATTTCCGGGCCGTTCACGGAGGCATTTTTCTGGGGGCTGGAACTCAACAGCACGGCATGAGCCAGAGCCAGACGAGGGCTCGCGGCTATCAATACCGCAACTAAAAATACAATGACGCCGGCAAAAGGTTGCCGTGACTTGCTATGCATAACCACACTCTCCAGGGAACAACGACGTCGACTACGATGGCGCCATTTGAACGGACTGCGCGCGCTCCGAGTGTCCGCTTATCTCTGCCGCGCGGGCTTCAGCGTAGGCGGCGGCGCCCATTAACGCAGCGCGGCTTTCCAGAATGAGGCGAACCGGCGTTTGTACCAGCAGATCACTCAGCCGGCCTTTGTCGGTGAACGCCTTCATGAATGTACCATCCTGCATCTTCTTCAGCAGCTTGGGAGCAATTCCACCCCCCACATACATGCCGCCGACGGCCAGGATCTTCAGCGCCAGATTGCCGGCTTCTGCCCCGTAGGCAGAGACGAAGATATTCAAGGCTTCCACACAGAGGTCACTGGCGCCCGACTCGCCCAACTCACCGATCACGGCGTTAGGATCTTCCTTGCGCATGCGGTCCTTCAGCCAGGCCGGTTCCTCCATGCCTTTCACATCGCGACAGTAAGCGTAGACATTGGCCAGTCCGAGGCCGGAGATGACACGCTCCGAGCTCACCCGCCCGCCCAGAGTCTTTTGCAGATAGCGCAGCAGCCCAATCTCTTCTTCATTGCGTGCGGCAAAGTCGCTGTGGCCACCTTCGGACGCCATGGGCAGATAGGTGTGGCCATTCCACACCAGGATGGCCTCTCCCAGCCCCGTGCCGGCGGCAATTAAGCCGCGATTTCCTTCCGCCCCCGGGTCGCCCTTGCTGAGTACAAGAATCTGGTCCGGTGTTAGCTCGGCAATACCATAGCCATTGGCTTCAAGATCGTTGATCAGAAAAACATGTTCGATCTTGAGATCGATCCTAAGCTGGCTGGCGTCGAGCACCCAGGGAAGATTGGTCAGTTTCAGACGGCCATGGCGCACCGGACCGGGCACCCCAAAGCAGGCCGCCAGTACGTCGACAGGCTGCCCAAGGGTCTGCCTGCATTCCTTCAGGAACGCTTCCACCACCTGCACCAAGCCGGGGAATTCCCTGGCGTGAAACTTGTGGTCGTGTACGGTCAGAAGCTGTCCATTTTCAAACTTGCACAAGGCCAAGTCGACCTTGGTGCCACCCACGTCTCCGGCCAAAATCATCGCTCGATCTCCAGTCTGCCCACGCCATTGGCCCCCGGCGGGGGCAATGCGGCGGCGGCAGTGGCGTCGAGCAGAAGGGTGATGCGGCGGGTGGCCGGCTTGATCAATTGCGATGGATAGGTTTCCGGATCATACGGGCCAGTAAAGACCTGCTTGAGCGCAGCAACTTTGTCGGCGCCTTCAATGAGAAAGAAGACATCCCGTCCCCGGTTGATGACCGGCCAGGTAAGCGTGACTCGCCACGTTTCCTTTTGTTGCGGCACGTGATTGGCAATCGCAATGCGCATGATTTCGTGCAAACCAGCCGTGTGGGGGAAAAGGGACGCGGTGTGACCATCGGGGCCCATCCCCAACGCCACCATATCAAAAGTGGGGATCTCCGCGCCTTCCAGACGAAAGCTTTGCCGAATGTCAAATTCATATCTGTCCGCGGCTTCTTCGGGATCGAGCTCGCCCTGGATACGAAAGATCTGGGTTTTGGCCAGGGGCACCTGGTCCAGCAGAGCCTCGCGGGTCATACGGTAGTTGCTATCCGGGTGGTCAGGAGGAACACAGCGTTCGTCGACCCAATAGAGCTCGAGGTTTTCCCAGGGAATCTGCTCCCGGTATTGGGCGCTGGGGTCAGCCAGGAGGGCAAACGCATTCTTCGGAGTGTGTCCCCCGGAGATGGCGATGCGCGCCTTGCCTCGCGCCCCCGCGGCGGCACGAATGCCGTCGACAAAGTATTGCGCCGTGCGCTTGGTTACCGCATCCGCACTCGCATCCACGTAATAGAGAACTTCGATCGTCTCAGCCATGCAACTCGTATTTTAAAGCTTGTGCCAGGAGCGTCCATCCCGCGACAGCAATTCGTCGGCGGATTCCGGTCCCCAGGTGCCGGCGGCATAGTTGGGAAAGCCCTTTGGCTTGCTGGCCGCCCATTGCTCGAGGATCGGCGTCAGCAGCGACCAGGTGGCCTCCACGCCATCGCGGTGAGCGAACAGGGTGGCATCGCCCAGCATCGCATCCAGCAGCAAACGCTCGTAGCCGTTGGCGGACGATTTGCCGAAAGCGTCGGCATAGCTGAAGTTCATGTTCACCGGACAAACTTCCATATTCGGACTGGGCACTTTGGCGCCGAAGCGCAGGGAAATACCTTCATCCGGCTGAATGCGCATGGCGATCAGATTCGGCTGCAGCTCCTTGCACGCCCCGGACTGCTGCTTGAATAGCAACTGCGGTGGTTGCTTGAATTGAATGGTAATCTCGGTTGACCTTTTGGCCAACCGCTTACCCGCCCGCAGATAGAACGGAACACCGGCCCAGCGCCAGTTCTCGATGCCGATCTTCAGCGCGGCGTAGGTTTCGGTGGCGGAGTTTGGATCGACCCGGTCTTCCTGCCGGTAGCCCTTCACATCTTTACCATCCACCTTGCCGGGACCGTATTGGCCGCGCACCGCGTCCATACCATGGATGGGCGTGAATCGAACGCCACACCTTAACCTTTTCCCGGCGCATCGCCTCGGCATCGAAGGAGACTGGCGGTTCCATGGCGACGAAAGAGAGCAGCTCCATCACGTGGTTTTGCACCACATCACGAAGTGCGCCGGCCTTCTCGTAAAAGGGCCCACGGCCTTCGATGCCGATATCTTCGGCGGCTGTGATCTGTACGTGATCGACGTAGTTACGATTCCAGACCGGCTCGAAGATCCCGTTGGCAAAGCGAAAGACCAGGATGTTCTGTACGGTCTCTTTGCCCAGGTAATGATCGATGCGGAAGATCTGGTCCTCGGCAAAGACCCGGTTCACGTCGTTGAGCAACTCCCGCGCCGAATCCAGGTCATGGCCGAAGGGTTTCTCGATGATGGTGTGCACCTTGCCCTGCTCGGGCTTCGCCATCCCGTGCGCGCCCAATTGCTCGATGATGTCAGCGAAGTACTCCGGCGCGGTCGCCAGGTAGAAAAGCCGGTTGCCCTTGGTACCTTGTTTCTGGTCTATACCCTCGAGCACGGTCTTCAATTTTCCATAGCCTTCCGGGTCATCGAAGTTCATGGCGTGGTAGGTGACCTTCTTCATGAAGTCGTCCAGCTTCTGGTCGCCTTCTTTGACGCCGCCAAATTGCAGAATGCCTTCGCGCATGTCCTTTTGAAATTCGTCCTGCAAGGGACGGCGAGCGACGCCGACCACCGAGAACTCTTCCGGCAAGAGACCAGATTGCTCGAGATGGAAGAGCGCAGGCAATAACTTGCGCTTGGTCAAGTCGCCGGACGCGCCGAAGATGACCACGGCCGTAGGCTCCGGAATGCGCTCGGCACTCTGCGCCGCTTTCAGATCTTCGGGAGAAAACTGCACTTCTGTGGTTGCCATGGGATCTTACTCCTCGCTCGCAAAGTGGTGATTAGGTCCTTACGCCGGCATCAAGTCCCAACCGCTCCAGCGCCTGCACGCATTGTGCCTCATCGTGATAGCGGATTGCGTGAATTCCCAGCGCTTCCGCCGCCTCACAGTTCTGTGGCCGATCGTCGATAAAGGCTACTTCCTCGGCATCTCGCTGCAGGACATCAAGCGCCAACTCGAAGAATTTGGCGTCCGGCTTACGCAGTCCCAGATAGCAGGAACTGAGGAAAACGTCGAAGTACCGGCCCAGTTCGAATTGCTCGATCCGGTAGTCGTTTAGCTCCCGGGCTTCGTTATTGAGCATTACCAGTTCCACTTCCTCTGATGCGGCAAGCTCTTGAAGGATTCGCATGGCACTGTTCGGTATTAGGACGGAACGCTCCTTCATGGCTTGCAGAAAAGCTGCCGGGGTGAAGGGGCGTGGCTCATAAAAGACCGTCTGCAGGAGATACTGCTCGGCCGTCATTAGGCCCTTCTCCCAGGGGTCGTTAGCCAGCTCATGCCGCTCTTCGAAAGCAGCAATTTCCAGATCGAATTGCCTCAGGACGGCAGCGCGTTCGTTGTGATCCCATCCATTGGTCAGCAGAACGCCGCCCACATCCCAAAGAATTGTGCTGATCTCGACCATGACACCCTCTCCGAGCATTACTCAGATACGAGATGGGAAACGAAGTCCGTAGTTCTCCCGGCGAATGGCGGGTCCCCATATCGCTCGTTTTGCCAGATATGGATACCCGTCATTCGTTATGGGAAATGACGTTAGGACTTGCCGGCGGCGACCGCGGGCCGTACGCGCTCCAATAATTGCTTGGCTCGCTTGGTGATGTTGGCCGGACTGAAGCCAAGCTCTTCCAACGCCTTAGCACCCACGGAGGAGGCGCCGAAGCGCTCCAGACCGATTACATCTCCGTGGCGCCCGACATACTTCCACCACGGCATGGGAGCGGCGGCTTCAACCGCGAGCGCGGGTAGATGATCGGGGAAGATTTGCTGCTTGTATGCTTCGGGCTGCTCTTCAAAGATGCGGAAGCTGGGCATGGAGACCACGCGAGCAGAAATACCTTCCTTCTTCAGATCAGCGGCAGCCTGCAGAACCGGCCAGACTTCAGCGCCGGCGGCAACCAGCAGCACATCCGGCGAAGCTCCACCGTCCTGAAGAATGTAGGCGCCCTTGCGCACACCCTCGGCCACCTTGTATTTCTCAGGGTCCAGGATGGGCAGGTTCTGGCGCGAAAGAGCCATGAAGGCCGGTAGCTTTCGTTCCAGGGCCAGGCGCCACGCGGCAACGGTTTCGTTAGCGTCCGCCGGCCGAAAATCGGTCAGATGGGGTGTGGCTCGCAGCATGGAGAGTTGTTCGATGGGCTGGTGGGTGGGTCCATCTTCACCCAGCGCGATCGAATCGTGAGTGAATACAAACAGTGAGTGCGACTCCATCAATGCGGCCAGGCGAATGGCCGGCTTGGCGTAGTCGCTGAAGTTGAAGAAGGTCGATCCGTAGGGAATCAAGCCGCCGTGAACGGCCATCCCATTGACCGCCGCACACATGCCGAACTCGCGCACGCCGAACCAGATATTGCGCCCGGCAGGGTCGAGGTGGAAGTTGCCGCCGGTTTTCAAGATCGTCTTGGTCGAAGTGGTGAGATCGGCTGCACCGCCAATCAGCTCCGGCACCGCCTGGGAAATGGCATCCATCACTTCGCCGCCGGCACTGCGGGTAGCGATGGGCTTGGCGTCCGCCTTAAACACGGGCAGACTCTTCTCCCATCCGCTGGCCAGCACGCCCGACTGCACGCGTTCGAACTCCGCCGCCACGTCGGGGAATGCTTTCTTGTAAGCCGCGAACAGGTCATTCCACTCCTGCTCGTACTTCTTGCCCTTTTCGACAGCCTGCAGCCAGTTCTGCTTCGCCTCGTCCGGGACATAGAAAGTTTTGTCTTCGGGCCAGTTCAATTTCTTCTTGGTGGCCTTCACTGCTTCGGCTCCAAGGGCCTCACCGTGGGCCTTGTTGGTGCCCGCTTTAGGACTGCCGTAGCCGATGATCGTCCGCACGCGAATCAGCGAAGGCTTATCCGTGATGCTCTGGGCGATCTTGATGGCCTGGGAAATGGCCTCAAGATCGTTGCCGTCGTCAACCAACTGCACATGCCAGTGATAGGCCTCGAAGCGCTGGGTTACATCTTCGGTAAAAGAAAGATCGGTGGGCCCGTCGAGCGAGACCAGGTTGTCGTCGTAGAGATAAATCATTTTGCCTAGACCGAGAGTTCCGGCGAGCGATCCGGCTTCGTGCGACACTCCCTCCATCAAGTCGCCATCTCCGCACATGACGTAGGTGTAGTGATCCACGATGTTGAAGCCGGGCCGGTTGTAACGCGCCGCCAGATGCTTTTCAGCGATCGCCATACCCACACCCATGGCGAAACCCTGTCCCAGCGGGCCGGTGGTCACTTCCACGCCGTCCGTATGACCGTACTCCGGATGGCCGGGCGTGATCGAGCCCCACTGGCGGAACTGCTGCAGGTCTTCGATGCCGACCTTGTAACCGGTAAGGTGCAGCACCGAGTAAAGCAGGGCGGACGCATGCCCATTGGAAAGCACGAAGCGATCGCGGTTGGTCCACTTGGAGTTCGCCGGATTATGGCGCATGAACTGATGAAAGAGCAGGTACGTCATCGGAGAATCGCCCAGCGGCGCTCCCGGGTGCCCGCTGTTAGCCTTCTCTACGGCGTCTACGGCAAGAAACCGCAGCGCATTGATCGACAATTGATCCAGTTCGCTCATAACAACCTCACCCTTCCTATCGAGAATACTTCGGTTTGCGGTTCACGTCTTGCGCCCCGGCCCTTTTCGTCTTCGTCCTAAGATGAAGCGGGCGCGCTTCTGGTCTCTTGCTTAGCTTGGTCGAGCTGGACTTCGAAATTGCGGCCCTCCCAGCGATTCTCACGTCTCCATTTCAAGGTGAAGATCACCCGGCCGGCCTGGCTCGGCTCGGTTTCCATGTCTGCGAAATGCCCGGCACAACCCAGGTTATGGCTGTCCATGTTGTGCTGTGTCTTCCAATCATCCAGCGTCCACACCAGGAAGAATTGCTCATCGGCCAGCATACGCAGTTTTTTCCCCGCAACGATGCTCTTGAGTTGGCGATCGAGGTGGAAAACCTCAATCGAGCACGCTTGTTTATTCTGGCCGTAGCGCTCCGCGACAACGGATATTCGATCAAATATCTGACCGTCGGTAACCGACCGTAGCAGTTTGACATACTCCGCGTGTGCCCACACCAGGGGCATGGCGGCGCCGGTAGGCCTGCCCAACCGCAGCCCCTTCTCGGGCATGTCGGGCGCATCCCAGATTTGTTCGGGTAGCATACCGCCCTGCGAACTGAACCCTTCGATGGCCAAAATGTAGGGTTTTACATCGTGGCCCGCCGCCAGCTCGTAGTGGGCGCGCTCTCCAGTCAAGAGGGGCCACGCACGACCCTGCCCCCAGCCGAGGTAGGGACCCCCATCGTGCCGCTGTCCATAGCCATCATGGTTATAGCGCCTCCAGCATGGGCCCACGGGGGTGTCTACCTTTAGCACGTGATCGATCACCTTCAACGAGTCGACCACGAGCGGATCTTGTGCGCAGCGGATGCCGTACCGGACCAGTTCCAGAAAGCCGCCATCGACCACATTGCGGCATTCGAAGTCGATTTGTTCCCCCGGCCCGCGGTTGTTAATGCGCACGGTTTGGTCAGGGCGGCCTTCACTCGCATAGGGGTCTCCGGACTGAGGCGGACGAATCCGCACATAGTGCCGCGGCACGCCGGGCAAGAGGGTGCCGTTGTTGGTCACCGTCCAGTCTTCGAGGTGCGACTCAATCCAGTCGGCATGATGTTCGAGGAACTGGGCCAGCACCTCAGACCCTTTGGCACGTACGATGTCGGCGGCGCAGATCAGACTGGAAATGACCGCAGCCAGTGTAGAGGGGGAGTAACCGGCGGCTTCTTCCCACCGCTCCTGCTGGGTGACTGGAGCGTGACGGACCAGAAATCCGGCGGCGCGTTCCACAAACGGAAAGACGTCAAAATCGCCCAAGCCGTCCAGCTTCCAAAGGCGCCACGCCAGGATGAGAGGGAAGGCGACCTCGTCGAGCTGAATGCCATTCCAGTAGGGGGTTCCGTTGATCCAAAAGTTCTGCGCAAAACTGCCGTCCTGCTTTTGCGTGCAGGCGAGGTACACCAAGGCACGGCGGGCAGTGTCTACGCGACCGCACGCCAGCAGCGCAGTGGCGCTTTGCACCATGTCGCGGGTCCAGACAAGGTGGTATCCACCCACGTCGTCATCTCCCTTGTACTGACCCCATGGAATCGAGGCGGAGGCGATGAAGGCGCCGGAGAAATACTTGTCCTCGTGGGAGAGGATTACGTTTTGACTCACCTGCAACAGCCGGCCAGCATCCAGGGCAGCACCCTTCAACGATTCCGGGATGGCGGCCCGATGCCATTGCTCATTGAAGCGTTTCAGGTTTTGCGAGAAAGGCGTGGTTACCGCGGCTAAAGCGGTGGTTAAGGCGGAGTGGTGTCCCTCTCCAAGAGCGATGGCCACGACAAATTCGCGGTGCCGGGCAATATCGATCTCGCCGGTGAGGGCAATGTTGCCATTGGCAGCGGAGCCGAACTGCCAATCCATTTGAAGATTGTCCATCAGGTCCTGCCAGCCGTCGCTTCTGCCCACGTAGCCGCAACTGGCGCGGGAGAATCCGCAGCTGGCCGCCATCACCAGCGAGATACCATTTTTGGTCGCCAGCAGCACCTGTTTCCCTGACAGGTCCAGAACAAAACCCGAGTTGCCTGCTCCGCCGACATCCAGGTGGGGGGACAGCAGCGCGTAGGCTTTCATGCGCGAAAGCAGGCTCTCGTCTCCTTCCAGCCGCACCCGCATCAACACCACCGGGTGGTGCGGATCGGCGATGACTTCCTTGACGATCTTGTAGCGGCCCTGAGGGTCATAATTGGTAAGCCGCACGGCCGATGAATAGCCGTCGATATATTCAAAGATCCGTCCCAGATCGCGCTTCTCTTCGTGGACAAATGTCTGTCCATCGGTAAGCAGGAACCCCATATCCCGAGTCTGCGGCCGGTCGATGGTGGGATAGTAAATCTCGTTCAGGATGCCGTGCGAGAGGGTGTACCAAATGCGGCTGGAAGCGGAGTACGCCATGCCCACTGCGTCTTTTTTGGCGGAACTCCAACGTGGTTCCACTCCGGGCCATCCGAAGGCTGGGCCCTCCCCCTCTATCCAGCGATAGCTGGAAGCCTGATCCGTCATCAAATTGTGTTCCTCATGACCATAAAGCGAACTGGGATTGCAAAATTACCTGACGGATTGATGCCGTCGAAGTTACAAAGGACTTGAAAATAACCGAGCGAGAGATTTCCACAGGCCGGCTACGCGAAAGGTGAAGAAGAAACCTGGAATTTTAAAGGACTTGGGTGTTTGCGTCGGGGTCAGGATGGAAGGCAACTTCACGCATTGCGTGGACAATCTCTCGATTCTTCATGAAGCACTCCCACACAAATCCGCTGCGCAGATTCTCTGCCATCAACATCCCAATACCCACATCGATGCCAATCACATCATCGCCGTACCAACCAACTTTGGGCTGGAAGGCATCGGCGAATCCGTAGCGTCCGTAAAGCTTATCGCCGAATCTCTCCCGCATGGTTAATAACACGTGAGAACACTCAGCAGGCAGAAAGGCGAGTGAGCCTGCGGCGGCACAGGGCACCAGGGTTCCGTCGAGGGGGCCGATGGAAGGTGGCCCGCCCCAGACACGATATCCCTGACGGGAATCGGAAGCCGAGATGCCCCACATGTCCTGATCGATCCAGGGAAATTTCTGCCCCTGTACCAGGCACCAGAGTTGATGCGCGCGGGTGGCGGCGATGGAGTTGGTGAAGTAGTTGGCGTGCCGGTCGCGCTGGTTGCGATAGTCGCACCACGCCTGTGGGTACTGGTGGATGAAGAGCGGCGCATTGCCGCTGATGTAGTCGATGCCACCATAGGACACGACCGGCCTCTGTACCGCGTCCCAAGCTTCGGGGGGAACGGGATGGGTGGGCGAGCCGATGGCCAGCAGGTACATGGTGGTCAGCTCGGAGTAGATATCCCATCTGTTTTTGAGGAAGCCCTGGTCGGGCAACCAGCCCATGGAGAGGGTGGTGCCGCCGTTCATCATCCACTGCCAGTCGATGCGGCGGTAAAACGTAGTGGCAAGCGCTTCAATACGGGTATTGCCGCTGAAGTACTGGCGGCAGTGAAGCACGCCGCAAAGCAGCAGCGCGGTATCGATCGACGACAACTCGCTGCCGAAGAGCCGCTGTCCGCTATCGATGTCGATGAAGTGGTAGAGGAAACCGTGCTCGTGGGGACATTCCTCCAACAGAAAGGCGAGGGTCTTCTCGACTCGCTGCTCACAATCGAGCGGGCGGAGGTAGCTATATTTGGCGGCAATGCACAACGCGCTCAGTCCAAAGCCGGTGGCGGCAATGCTGGCCACCCGGCTGAGGGACCGGCCGACAACCGGCGCCCGGTCACGTACCAATCCGCTCCTGGGGCTAGCCTCGTTGAAGAAGAAATCAGAGTTTCTGCCCGCCATGTCGTCGAGAAGGGCTTCCGCCATCCTGGAGACTTGGGTGAGCGGGCGATTGATGAAGACGCCTGGCGGATGAGCGTATTTTTCCGCTGCCTGGCTCTCGGTCTTGGGAGTATTTCCGGCGACGGGGGAAGGCTGGCTTTGTGGTCCATCAGCGGCTGCCAGCCCGTGCGCGCCGAAGGCGAGCGCTCCGCTAGCGCCCGCCTGGCGCAAAAGCTGCCTGCGGGTTATTCGTGTACGGGTCAACGCAAATGGGTTCTCAAAATCTAAAAATCCGGGCTGACGGGGCAGCACAGCCAACTATTCTGAGTGTAAACTCGCGGCCCCTGATCGATATCACCATAAGGGGTGAGGGGAACCGCCCGGGTACTGCCATCGCCTTATGCCCAGATTCGGAACCTGATCAGCCCGAGTTGCATCCCATAGCTGGGAGACGCAATATAGTGTGGGCCATCGGGCGCAACCGCTGCGTCCATCGCTTTTGCCCGCAAATGGTTTCCTGACAGCATTTTCACTTCTGAAATGCTTTAACCCCCACCGCGCCCTGATCCGGGCGAACTGGTCCCCAGGAGGATATTTTGGCTTACGAACTGCCACCACTTCCCTACGACTACGCCGCGCTTGAACCGCACATCGACACTGAGACGATGAAGCTTCATCACGACAAGCATCACGCCACCTACGTCAACAACCTCAACGGCGCTATCGAGAAGCATCCCGAACTTGGCAAACACTCGCCTGAAGACCTGCTGCGCAACCTGGCCACGATTCCAGAGGACATCCGCGGTGTTGTGCGCAACAACGGCGGCGGCCACGTGAACCACAGCATGTTCTGGACGATTATGAAGCCCGGTGGAGGCGGTGAGCCCACAGGCAAGATCGCCGACCAGATCAAGAAGGACTTCGGCAGCTTCGCGGATTTCAAGAAGCTGTTCAATGAGACCACCGCCAAGCAGTTTGGCTCCGGCTGGGGCTTTCTGGTTTTTGAAGGTGGGAAGCTAAAAGTCGTGACCACGCCGAACCAGGACAGTCCGATTTCTCAGGGGCTCTTTCCCATCCTGGGCAACGATGTCTGGGAACACGCCTACTACCTCAAGTACCAGAACAAGCGGCCGGACTACCTTGCCGCGTGGTGGGGGACGGTAAACTGGGACGAGATCAACAAACGCTTCGAACGGGCGCAGAAGTAGAGTCCCCGGATGAGCCTATCTCCCAACGGGTTGTTGGGAGATAGGTGAAACCGCACTGCTGCTCTTGGTTGGGCGACAAATCTCTCTCTTCCTCACCAAGCCTTTCCCCTGGACGGGCGCCCCATGTTCGCGAACTTTCGCGTACATGGGTTAAACACGACCTTTTTCCAATGCTTTCACCATCGGTCTACGCCTACGTACAGGAAATGAAAAAAGGAGGGGCTCCGCCCATCTTGTTCAACCCATGTACGCGAAAATTCGCGAACATGGGGCACCCGTCCAGGGGGAAAGGCTTGGTGGGAAGCCGGGAAAGCTGAGAATGGAATGACGGCCAACCCCCCGAATCAGGATTTAGGCCAACGTTCCCTAATAAGTGCTAGGGCTTGCTCTTGGGTGTGTACTGCCCCTTCCAGTTGCGCATCCTCGGCCGTCGCCAGCATCTGGGCAAATTGAGGCCCGGGGCGATATCCGGCTTCGATCAGATCCTTGCCGCTCACCAGCAACTGGGGCCGAACCTGCTCTTGCGGCAAAGTCTCAAAACGCTCCCGGACAAAGTCGTACAACTCAAGAGATCCATGGCTGGCGAGGCAATCGAGCCGATGCAAGGCCAAATGCTGGTCAAAGTCCGCCAGGCGGAAGAAGCGCTTCAGAGTCGACTCCTTCATTCTGGGCGCATCGGCAAAACGCATGTGGTTGGCAATGATCGACAGAATCTGCTCCGTCTCGTGATTGGCAAATCGAAGACGGCGACAAATCTCTTCAGCAATCCGCACTCCGACCTCCACATGCCCGTCGAAACGGATGCGGTCCGGCGCAATACGGAAGGTGGCCGGTTTGCCGACATCGTGCAGCAAGGCAGCCCACGCCAGGGTCACTGGGCAGCCTGCAGGCAACCCCTCGAGCAACAACAGCGTGTGCACCCACACGTCCCCTTCAGGGTGGTACTGCGGAGGCTGCGCCACACCTTTCGTCTTGACCATTTCAGGTAGCACCTGGACCAGCAACCCGGTCGCATCCAGCAGTTCGAAGGCGCGCCTTGCGTGACCTTCGGTGAGCATCCGGGTCAGCTCGTCCCGCACCCGTTCGTAGCTCACCTGGCTCACGGCAGGCGCCAGTCGCTGGATTGCCCCGGCTGTTGCGGGCTCCAGCGCAAAAGCGAAGCGCGCAGCAAAGCGCACCCCCCGCAATATGCGCAGTTTGTCTTCTGCAAATCGGTCGCCGGGGTCCCCGATGGCACGGATCAAGCCGGCGCTCAGGTCCTGCACGCCGCCCACCAAGTCCAAGACAGTGTCGTTGGCTGGGTCCAACATCATGCCGTTGATGGTGAAGTCCCGGCGCTTTACATCCTCTTGCGGACTGGTGGAGAAGCGCACCGCATCCGGGTGCCGGCCATCTGTGTAGGCGCCATCGCTGCGAAAGGTAGCAACCTCGGTCACCACCTCCTGGCCTCCAGGCCCTGGGCTGCAGACCAAAATGACGCCGAAATGAGCGCCCACCGCAAAGGTCTTCTCGAACATAGGGAGCACCTGATCCGGAGTCGCGCTGGTGGCAACGTCGAAATCCTCAGGTTCGCGACCCAGCAGCAAGTCGCGGACACAACCGCCAACGAAGTAGGCCTGGTGGCCGGCGGCGCGCAGCTGGGCAACGATCTCCCCTGCTGCATGCCGGGCTCCGCTGCGTGCCGATACTGCCATGTCTACTACTATAGAAACGTGAGTCAACCCCACACCCCGGCCCACGGCCTCATTCTTGCCATTGAAAGCTCCTGTGACGAGACTGCGGCTGCAGTGGTGCGCCGCGGGCGCCACATCTTGTCCAGCATCGTGGCCTCACAAATAGCGATCCATGCGCCCTATGGCGGTGTGGTTCCGGAACTCGCCTCGCGCGAACACCTGCGCAACATTGTTCCCGTGGTCCGCGCCGCATTGGAGAAAGCCGGCGTCGGCTTCGCGGACCTTGACGCCATCGCGGTGACCGAGGGCCCAGGCCTGGCGGGCGCGCTCCTGGTGGGCGTCGCTTACGCCAAATCGCTGGCCTTTGCCCTGGGCAAGCCGCTGATCGCGGTTAACCATCTCGAGGGTCATATTCACGCCGTTCTGATGGCGCAGCAAGAAATGCTCGACGACGGCGATCGCCGATCCCTGGCCCTGGTGGTTTCCGGCGGCCACACTCATCTTTACCTGACCCGGCATGAGGGAGAGAACTTCACTTACCGCAACGTAGGCGCCACGCTCGACGATGCAGCCGGAGAAGCCTTTGATAAGGTCGCCAAGCTGCTGGGACTGGGCTACCCGGGTGGCCCGTGGATTGATGCGCTGGCCCCGCATGGGGATCCTTCAGCGGTCGCCTTCACCCTCACCCAGGTGAAGCAAAAAGCGCATCGGCCCGATGCCCCCAAGGACACACTTCGATTTCCCTTTTCCTTCAGCGGCATCAAAACCGCAGTGCTTCGTTACGTCCAGATTCACGACCTTTACCCGTCGATCGAGCGGCGGCGTGAAGCGCTGGCTGCCCTACCACTTGCCGGACCCGAGTCGGCACTTGCGCTGTGCGATGCCAGGACGCTCGGTCTGATCGCGTCGTTCCAGCGCGCGGTGGTGGACGACCTGAAGCGAAAGACCTTCCAGGCTGCTGAGGCGTTGGGTGCGGAAAGCATCCTGGTTTCGGGCGGCGTCGCTGCCAACCGCGAGCTGCGGGAGCGGTTCACTGCAGAAGCGGCCAAGCGCGGACTACCCATTGCTTTCCCGACGATGGCTCTCTCTACCGACAACGCGGCCATGATCGCTGCCGCTGCGTGGCCCAGGTTCCTGGCCGGCGCCTTCGCGCCCCTGGATCTGACCGCACACGCATCGCTCGCCCTGGGGTATCCATGATTCTGAAAATTCGATCTGTCGGAGAGCCCGTTCTCCGTTCCCGCGCCAAGGCTCTGCGGCCGGAAGAGATCCTGCTGCCCAGCACCCGGGATTTGATTGCTGCCATGCGCGAGACCATGAACGATGCCCCAGGGGTCGGCCTGGCTGCGCCGCAGGTGGGGGTTCCATTGCAGCTCGCCGTAATCGAAGACCGCGAAGAAAACATAAAAGACCTAAGCCGCGAGGTGTTGGCCGAGCGGGAGCGCAAGGTGGTGCCCTTTCACGTCATCATCAACCCGGTGCTCACCCTGGAATCACCAGCAGAGATTGAGTTTTTTGAAGGCTGCCTTAGCCTGCCCGGCCTGGTAGCCCTGGTTCCCCGGGCGCGCAAGGTAAAGGTCGAGTGCCTGGACGAGCATGGCCAAGCGAAGGTGATTCGGGCCTCGGGCTGGTACGCGCGCATCCTGCAGCACGAGATCGATCATCTATCGGGAGCGCTCTACGTAGATCGCATGCGCAGCGTAAGTCTATGTTCGCTCGAGAACTTTACCCGCCATTGGAAGGGGAAGACGATTGCCGAGGTCAAGCAGCTGCTGCCGTAGTGGAAAGCGCTACCCTGAATCCCCTGCCCATTTGGGTACCGGCAAGAACAGCCCGGTGGACGTTCGATCATTGAAGACGTTAGGATGAGGATCATGCCAGCAACGATGGGCTCGGTTGGCGACAAAATTGCGCCGCATAAGACTCCGGCCCGGATGACCATTCGGCTTTTTAACACCCTCTCCAATACCGTCGAAGTTCTCGAGCCGATTGATGGGGAGACGCTGCGCATCTACGTTTGCGGACCCACGGTTTACGACTACGGGCATATCGGTAACTTTCGCACCTTCCTGCAACTGGACGTGTTACGCCGCTTCCTCAAGCAACAGGGGCGCAAGTTACGCCAGGTCATGAACATCACGGATGTGGATGACAAGATCATCCGCAACGCCGCAGCCGCACATTTGCCGATCAAGAAATACACCGAGAAATATGAGCGCGCCTTTTTCCAGGACCTGGACGCACTCGGCTGCGAACGGCCGGAGATTATTGCCCGGGCCACGGAGAACATCGAGCAGATGGTTGCTCTGATTGAGCGGCTGGCGGCTAAGGACCTTGCCTATCAAGCGCCGGATGGCTCCTGGTATTTCCGCATCGCCGGGTTTCCCGAGTACGGCAAGCTGTCCAAGAAGGACTTCACCGCGATCAACGACGGCGCCCGGGTGGATTTGGACGAGTATGACAAGGACTCGGCGCGTGATTTTGCTCTGTGGAAGGCCGCCAAACCTGGGGAACACTGGGATACCAGGCTGGGCCCCGGCCGGCCCGGCTGGCACATTGAGTGTTCCGCCATGGCGCTCAGGTACCTGGGCGAAAGCTTTGACCTGCACGCCGGTGGAGAGGACCTGATGTTCCCCCACCATGAGAATGAAATCGCTCAGTCCGAGTCGGCCACCGGGAAGACCCTGGCCTACCACTGGATGCACGTGCGTTTCCTGCTGGTGGACGGGCGCAAGATGTCGAAGTCAGAGGGCAACTTCTTCACTTTGCGTGACTTGTTGCTCAAGGGTTACAAGGCATCGGCGATTCGCTTTCTACTAATCTCAGTTCCCTATCGACATCCCTTGAACTTCACCACCGAGGGGTTAACGGAATCAGCCAGCGCGGTGGAGCGGGTACGGACCTTCTACCAGCGGATCCGTGGCGGCGGCTGGCCGGCCGGACAAAATTCGGATTTGGAGGCCCAGACCGCGAAAGCGGAGCAGCACTTCAGCGAGGCGCTGGCAGACGACCTGAACACCTCGGAGGCCCGGGCAGCCGTCTTCGACCTGGTGCGGGCCGGGAACGTGGCCGCCGACGCCGGTAAGCTCTATTCCGGCAACGTCGAGGCTATCCTGGAGGCTCTACGCCGCTTCGATGAGGTGTTCTGCATTCTCGAAGATCGCGATGCGGAGATCGCCCGCGGCGCACTGCAATGGGCGCAAGAAGAAGGACGAGGCGGCGAGGCGGC
Organism: uncultured Acidobacteriaceae bacterium; assembly: GCA_963844785.1. Taxonomy (GTDB): domain Bacteria; phylum Acidobacteriota; class Terriglobia; order Terriglobales; family Acidobacteriaceae; genus PALSA-350. The sequence goes on from CAWJPV010000013.1 coordinate 169,423, forward strand.
CCCCGAACTTGTGGCCGCGTATTCGCTTAGCGACCAACAAATCGACGCCCTGCTGGCGGAGCGGGAGCAGGCTCGCCGGGCCCGCAATTTCGCCCGCAGCGACAGCATCCGCAAAGAACTGGCGGCGCTCGGAATCTTGATCGAGGATTCCAAAGACGGCGCCCGCTGGAAAAGGAAATAGTCCGCGGTAGCTCGATCGCGTGAGAACTCATTCGGCAGAAGTCAGTTTCCTAACAGAACCCAGTAGGAACTGGACGGGTGCCCCAGGTTCGCCAAAGCGTACCTGGGACGAATAAGACGGGCGAAGCCCCACAAGAGCTTTTTGCTAATCGATCGGCTAAAACCAATCGAAACATATCATTTTCGTCCCAGGTACGCTTTATCGAGGGCCACCCGTCCAGTTCCTAATGGGTTTTGTTAGCAGACTGACTCTTCGGCGGTTTGCCCTTCGTTGAGCCCCCTTGGGTGGCCGTGCTAACCTTAGTATGCAAGAGGATGCATAAGGTGCGCGTGAGAAGCCAAAGACCGTGCAGTGCGGATACCGGTGCCTCACCCATGCCCGTTTCTTGCTTCCGCTGGTCAGCGCGTCCCACCGCGCCACGCAAGCACCTGAGCGTGCCACCCGCCTGCACCCGACCTAGTCTCTTCGGCGGCGACTAGCTTTACTCCGCCGAAGCTCTGCCCTGCCTCTGTCCGCCTTATATGTTATCGGCGGCGGTCCTTTTTTTGTCTTTAGGCCACGCGTCCATGAAGACGCCGAGAAAGCAGAGATGCATTATGCAGAATAATGGTCATATGAACAGCACGATCCTTGCCCAGTACGGTCCGAAACTCGTGGGTCCGGTGCCGGGGCCAAAAGCCCGCGCGATCATCGCCGGCGACGACCGCTATGTCTCGCCCAGCTACACCCGCTCCTATCCCATGGTGGCCAAGCGCGGCCGAGGGCTGCGCGTGGAAGATGTAGACGGAAACGAGTTTCTGGATTTTGCCGCCGGCATCGCCGTGGTTTCGACCGGACACTGCCATCCCGAAGTAGTCGCCGCCATCCAACAGCAGGCCGCCGAACTGATCCATATCTCGGGCACCGATTTCTATTACGAACAGATGGTGACGCTGGCCGAACGCCTCTCGGCCATTGCGCCGATGCCCGGGCCGCATCGCTTCTATTACGGCAATTCCGGGGCTGAGGCCATCGAGTGCGCGCTGAAGCTGGCCCGTTATCACACCGGCCGGCAGAACGTGATCTCGTTTTTCGGGGCCTTCCACGGGCGCACCATGGGTGCTCTTTCGCTCACCGCTTCCAAGCCGCAGCAGCGGCGCCGTTTTGCTCCCCTGGTTCCCGGAGTCACGCACGTGCGCTACCCCTATGCCTATCGCGGGTGTAGCGGCGGCCCGCAAGAGGAGGAGCGCTTTGCCCTGGGTTGCGCCCGGTACATTGAAGAGAAGCTGTTCAAGACCACACTTCCTCCCGAAGAGGTTGCGGCTATTTTCGTCGAGCCCATCCAGGGGGAAGGCGGCTACGTGGTGGCGCCGGATATCTTCATGCAGGAACTGCGGCGCATCTGCGACCGGCACGGCATCCTGCTGGTAGTCGACGAGGTGCAATCGGGAGCGGGGCGGACCGGCAAATGGTGGGCGGTCGAGCACTCCGGAGTACAGCCAGACATGGTTTGCATCGCCAAAGGCATTGCCTCGGGGATGCCGCTGGGCATCTGCATGACGCGGGCGGAGCTCATGAATTGGGTACCGGGCTCCCACGCCTCAACCTTCGGCGGCAACCCGGTGGCGATCGCCGCGGCTCTGGCCACCATAGATGTGCTGGAGCGTGAGGGCATCGCCAATGCCGCCACCATGGGAGAAGCTTTCTTTTCCCGGTTGCAGGACTGGCCGGCGAAGCATCCGATCGTGGGCGACGTGCGCGGCAGAGGGCTGATGATCGGCATTGAGATCGTCAAGAGCCAGCTCACCCGCGAGCCCGCGCCGGCGCTACGCGACCGCATTGTTTCCCTGGCTTTTGAACAGGGCCTTCTGCTACTGGGCTGCGGAGAGACTTCCATCCGCCTGGCGCCCCCGCTGGTCGTGAATCAACATGAAGCCACCATTGGTCTAGATATCTTCGAGCAATGCGTGGCCCAAGTGGAGCAGGAACACGCACAGGCGGCCACCTTTGCCTCAGCAACTCTGTAGGGCATGAACGCATGCCCCATGCTCTTTGCGAGCTGGGGCATGCGCTATTCTCTGGGTTAATCTGGAGTCTCTGGAGACCGCCCCGTGCAGGCCGCAGGCATTCACCACCTTGAGCTCACACTTCTTTTTCTGGTGCTCCTGGTTGCCGGGCTAACCACGCTTGCGCAACGTTTCAAAATCCCTTATCCCATCGTGCTCTTCATCGGTGGTGTGGTTCTCTCTCTCCTGCCGCATCTGCCCCAGATTGCTTTAAATCCTGATGTTGTCTTTCTGGTGGTTCTGCCTCCGCTGCTCTACATCGGCGGGTTCAACACTTCATGGCGCGACTTTCACCGCAATATGGTCAGTATTCTTATGCTGGCCTTTGGCCTGGTGGGATTTACGGTGTTCGGCGTTGCGCTGGGTTCGTCGTGGCTGATTCCCGGATTCGACTATCGATTGGGCGCCGTTCTGGGAGCCGTGGTCTCGACCACCGATGCGATCGCCGCGACCGCAATTGCCAAGCGTCTCGGCCTCCCCCGCCGGATCGTTGACATACTGGAAGGCGAAAGCCTGGTCAACGACGCCAGTGGGCTGCTGGCCCTGCAATTTGCCGTTGCCCTGGTCGTCGCCGGGCGGCGGACCGGGCCTGGCCTGGCTATGCTGGAACTTTTGTGGTTGATAGCCGGAGGGGTATCGATTGGTCTCTTTGCCGCCTTCGTCATCCACAGAGTCTCCCTCGAGATCACTGACTCTCCGGTGGAGATAACCCTCTCCCTTGCCACCCCTTACCTGGCCTACCTGGCGGCCGAGGGGATTCATGCATCGGGCGTGCTCTCAGCCGTGGTCTGCGGTCTGTATCTCGGCCGCAAGAACTCCGAGGTTTTGTCCATCAATGCACGTATCGAAAGTACCGCGGTGTGGAAGACGCTGGAGTTCGGTCTCAACGGCCTGGTTTTTATCCTCATGGGCTTGCAGCTGCGATTGATTCTGAGCGGTATCCACGACCTTTCCGTGGGCCAGCTCGCGCGCTATGGGGCCACGTTCGCGCTCCTGGTGGTAGCGCTGAGGATTATTTGGGTATATCCCGGCGCCGTGATTGCCTATTGGATCCGAAACCATCTACTGCTTCAGGTAGAGCCCTATCCCGGCCACAAACCGGTCTTTATCGTGGCCTGGACAGGAATGCGCGGGGTTTTGGCCCTGGCCGCCGCCATCTCGCTGCCCACGGTGCTGCAGAATGGTGAACCTTTCCCACAGCGGGACTTCATCATTTTTCTTACCTTTTGCGTGATCTTCGCCACCCTGGTTCTGCAGGGGCTGTCCCTGCCGGCGGTGATCAGGAAGCTGGGACTCTCAGCCGGCGGCAAACGCAACCTGGAAGAACAACAGGCCCGGCTGCTCATACTGAATGCCGTGCTCGACTACCTCAAGGATCTGTCGCGGCAAGCTAAGTCAGAGCACGCGACCATTTACGAAGACTTGATGCGCCACTACCGCGCCCGGGCGACGTTGATCGAAGGCGGCAGCGAAGAGCCAAGGCCGGAAGAAGAGATCGCCCTGGCCCGCTATGAACGCAATCTTGCCCAGGAACTCCGTGCACTGGAGCGTTCCACCGCGGTCAGCTTGCGCAATGAGGACAAGATCAACGACGAGCTGCTGAGAACCATCGAGCGCGAATTGGACCTCAGCGAGGCGCGGTTTCAGAACCTGTAGCGCTAGCGCTTTTCGGTGCTCTTCACCCACATGATGCCTGCGGCGAAGAAGACACAGGCGACGGCAAGCGCCAGGATCGCGTGCGCCTTGTTGCCATAGTGGACGGCGACAGCGGCATCAATCCACCAAACCACCGCACCGACGAACCAGATAAAGGAAAGATTCCTCATTCGCATCGAGGCTACCTCAACGACACCAGTTCACAATGCGACAACTCTGCGACAATCCATTACTTTGGGAATCGCGACTGAAACCTACGTTCTAAGTACCTATGATGATTCTAAAACCAATTTGTACCTATGCTTTGCCTGAGTTTCGCCGTTTAACCCAGACCTTCTCCGCTGCGGGGTGCCCCAGGGTGGAGCGGCCGGCGGAGGTCTCAATCGATATCGTCCGGTCGTAGTTTTTCGCCAGAACACTTACGCGGCCCCCGGGGGCGATGCCCGCCTGGTGCAGGAAAAGCAATAACTTGGGATCCCGCTCATACAGGCTCACCACGGTATACCCGGTATCTTCCCTGGCTTCAGAAAGCAGCACCATCCCGCGCTTACCGCGCTGCTCCGGAGTTTCCGGCAGGACCCAATTGCCATGAGGACAGGTTCCCCTGGAGCCCAGCCTTTCCAGCAGCTTGGCTTCAAAAGCGGGGGAGACCGCGTGCTCCAGGCGTTCCGCTTCGTCGTGTACTTCATACCATTCCATGCCGAACATCTCAGCCAGCATGCGTTCGATGAGATGATGCCTCAGTGCGGTTCGGTAGGCTGTCTCTTTGCCTTTGGGCGTAAGCCGCACAATCCCGTCCGGCTTGACCTCAAGATAGCCATCCCGCCGCAGACGCTTGAGCGCCATGGTGACCGCGGGCGGCGACACAGAAAGCCAGTGAGCCAGGGTTGCGGGGATAACTGCCTGCCCCTCGCTTTCCGCTTCGAGAACGGCCTTTAGATAATCTTCCTTCGAGATGGTGATCGGAGTTTTCACGGCGCACGCTCCCAGTAGTGTAGCCCGTCGGCCGGGACACATGGCCGGTGTCGCAATCTTGGTCGAAGCTCGAGAATCATGACTCATCCTGGAACGGCCTGACAAAGTCAGGCGGAGGCCTCAGTTTCCTGGGCCAGTGTCCGATAGGACTAAGAGAAGTCCCGGAGATGAAACCTTGCCGGTTGGATATGTGGATAACGCTGCTCTTGCCACCACCGCCGTCTCCACTTCAGAAGCGCGCGACCTATTAGTATCCGTCATTGTTCCCTGTTACAACGCAGCTGAATTCCTTGAAGAAGCGCTGCGAAGCGCACTGGCGCAGAGCTATCACGAGGTAGAAGTTCTGGTGGTGGATGACGGATCGACCGATAACAGCGCAGAAATCGCACGGCGGTTTCCTGTGCGCTATATTCGCCAGGAGAATCGCGGCCTGTCCGAGGCGCGAAATACGGGTATTCGTGAGAGTAAAGGCAGCTACCTTGTCTTTCTGGACGCGGATGACCGTCTGAAGCCGCGGGCAATCGAGACCGGCCTTGGCGCGCTCGCACTGCGCCCGGATTGCGCCCTGACGGTAGGGGATCACGTGTTCATCGCGCCCGACAGCTCCTATTTAGCTGACTCTGTCAAGGAGCGCCACCTCCACTCCCACTATGAGGCGCTGCTGAGGAGCAACTTCATTGAAATGATCTCCTCGGTACTGTTCCGGCGAAGCATTTTCGATGAGGTAGGGGGATTCGATGCCACGCTTCGGGTGGCCGAGGATTACGAGCTTTACCTGCGCATCGCGAGAGAGTGGCCTATCTGCTGCCACCCCGTAATCGTCGCAGAATACCGGATGCACGGAACCAATACATCGCGCGACTCCGAGTTAATGTTGACCACGACCCTGCAGGTACTAAAAAGCCAGGCGAGCTATTTGGACTATGACCCCGGGCGCTTAATCGCGTTCCGTGAGGGCGTTCGATCCTGGCGAAAGCAGTATGGGCGTCAGCTGGCGTCAGAACTGGCGCGTTCCAATTCCACCTTGCGCACGAATCATCTTCTCCGCAAGCTCATGCGGCTGTGCAGTTACTACCCGCAAGGATTATTGATGATCATGCTGTTGCGTGTTCATCCCGCATTCAGCCGGCGCAAATTTATGGCAGGCTTCCTCCAACAGGTGCAGGTCGGGGGGCCAAGTCGCGTCGAAGATGCCCTGCAGTAAGTATGGATACACCCCCACGAGGGAAAGTAAATCAACGTTCCAAAGAATATCCCGTTCAGAAGCACGCTCAACGAGGCGGCACGGCGCCTCCACCGTTTGCGCACCGTCTTCCAAAAGAAGGCGATGATCCTCGTCTACCATCGGGTAGCCGAGGCCAACGTGGACCCATGGGCCCTGGGCGTCAGCCCGGCTCACTTCGCCCAGCATCTGCAGGTTCTCAAGACGATCGCCAACCCAGTTTCGCTTCAGGACCTGATCAGGGCAAAATCTGACCGCGAGCTTCCACCCAGGCCAGTCTGTGTCACCTTTGACGACGGCTATGCGGACAACTTGTATGCGGCCAAGCCTGCGCTCGAGTCGTATCGCGTGCCGGGTACGGTGTTTATTACGCCGGGATATATCGGTGTGCCGGAAGACCTATGGTGGGATGAGCTGGCAAAACTTATTCTCGACCCGGCGTCGAGGCAAGACGAGTTAAGCCTGAGTGTGAACGGCTACCATTACGCTTATGCTTTTCCGCCGGCCGACCGGGAGGCCGGTGGCCCAGATCCGCACCGCAAGTGGCGAGCCTGGGAAGAGGCGCCGGGGCCCCGCCAGACTGCATACCTGGCGGTCTATGGCATACTCCTCAAACTGTCGGACAGTGAACGCGAAACTGCGCTCGAACAGCTCCGCCGAGGGGCAACGCCCTATGCCGACCGGCGGCAACATCGCTGCCTGACCGAGGATGAACTGCGCGAGTTGGGTGGGGGAGAGTTAGTGGAGATCGGTGCGCATACCCTGACTCATCCTGTGCTTGCGGGCCTCGCGCCGGATGAGCAACAGCACGAGATCGGCGGCAGCAAACGGCGGCTGGAAGGGCTGACGGGCAGGAAGGTCAGCAGCTTCGCCTATCCCTATGGCAAGAAGAACCATTACACCCGGTACACGGTCACAACCGTACAAGCCAATGGATTTGCCTGTGCCTGCTCTAACTTCGGCGGACTTGTGACCCGGTCTTCCAATCGCTTTACGCTGCCGCGGTTCCAGCCTATGGACTGGGATGGGGATCGATTTGCCGAGATGGTGGAGGGGTGGTACCGGGAATAGTTGGCAAAGAGCCGCGCTCCGGCGACAATGGTGCCCATGCTAAGGCTACTCGAGGGATTTGTTCACGCCAGTGACTCTCTCGCCGTGCGTTTAAGGAGAGGCTCGACGCGCCCGGCACATCTGGAGGTGGGGCGCCGTGGAGAAGAAGCAGCCTTTTTCTACTTGCGCCGCCGTGGTTACATCGTTGTAGCGCGCGGGTGGCGTAGCGGGAAGGTTCGTGGCGATCTTGATCTGGTGGCCTGGGAAGATACGACTCTCTGCTTTATCGAAGTGAAAACACGCACCAGCCGAAGCTTTGCCACTGCTGAGGCGGCGGTTGACGAGGATAAGATCCGGATGCTCCGCCGGATGGCGCGTCAATACCTTCATGCAATGCCCATTGTTCCGGATCAGGTTCGCTTCGACATCTTGTCAATCTATTACGAAGCCCAGGAGTCTTTTGAGCTCATCCGCGGCGCGTTCGATTGGCGCTGAAGCTTAATGTCTTGGCGAGCGAAGCGTAAGCGTCACGCGTTGGTTGTGCGACAAATCTCTCGTTTCCTCACCAGCCTAACCCCCTGGACGGGTGCCCCATGTTCGCGTTTTTGCGTACATGGGTTGAAGACGACCTTTTTCCAATGCTTTCACTACAGGCCTATACCTATTCGCAGGAAAAGAGAAAGGAAGGGCTTCGCCCGGATTTCCTGTGGGGTTTGGTGGCGTTGGCGAACCTCATGCGGTTTTCCTTACTGAAAGCCGCACACGCGGTCATGTCCGGCGCAGCGTACAGGAAATCCGGGTCGCCCATCTTGTTCAACCCATGTACGCAAAAACGCGAACATGGGGCACCCGTCCAGGGGGCTAGGCTCAGTGGCAAACCGGTAGAGCGGAGGAAGAAATGAGAGCCAACCCCCGGAACAGCCGCTACTGGGCGTCTTTGTATTCTTCGTGCCAGGCCATCTGAATGGCTTCGAGCTTGGGTTCGTTTGACTTTGCGGGGTCGTCTGCAAAGCCTTCCAGCTCGGTTACATATTTGTGCAGATCGGTGAAGCGCACTGTGAAGGGATCCACGTCGGGGAATTTTTCCTGCAACTGGATACCTATCTCTTCCGCGTCATTCCAGGTAATTTCACGCCCCATCGTTAGCCCCTCACTTCTCTTCCGCCAGACTTAGCGGCTTGCCCTCAGAGACATAGTTGCGATTCCACTTGGGAATCTCGACCACGTAGCTCCCCGGCCCAGTGATCACGGCCTGACAGCCAAGACGTGAATTAAGCTGAAGATCCGCCGCCATGTCCAACCGGTCCAACTCATCATCGTCGGCCGGTGAGAGAGCTTCGCTGCCATCTTTGGTCCAAAGGTGACAGGTGGTGCAGGCACAGGAACCACCGCAGGCGTGATCGAGAAAAATGTCGAAGTGCTCAGCCACGTCGAGGAACGACATGGGCTTTCCATGATGCCCGTAAGGTAATGTGCCGTACTCAAACTCCACGGTACGGCCTTCGGGCAGAAATGTGACGCGGACCATCTTGTCAGTCATCGGTTTACTTTCTTTCCATGAATTCGGCCTGGGCGATGGGGTGCGGAGCTGTCGGGCCCTGGCCCAACTTGTCATCCGCCGATTGCATCGTCTGGCCTTTAATTGCGCTCGATACCGCCGCATCCATCATCAGCTCCGCGAAGCGGTGCGTGGCTTTGTCCAGCGCCTCGGTCCCGGCACGCAACGCCTGCAGATCATCGCCCTGCTTGAGGACGCTTAGCTCTGCACTGAGCGCACCAATCTCTGCCTTCTCGTCCGGCTCAAGCAGCTGCCACGCAGGGTGGGAACGATGCTTCTCTACCGCGCTGAGGATGGTGTCCGCCTCGTTCCTGGCCTCGACCAATTGGCGGAGATGAATATCCTCTTCGGCGTGATCGAACGATTCCAGAATCATCGACTCGACCTGCTCGTCAGTCAGGCCATAGGCCGGCTTTACCGAGACTTCCGCCTGCTTGCCACTGCGCTGCTCGAGCGCGGACACATGCAGGATGCCGTTGGCGTCGATGAGGAACTTGACCTCGATGCGCGGCATTCCCGCGCTCATGGGCGGGATTCCCTTGAGATCGAAGCGGGCCAGCGAGCGGCAATCCTTGGCCATCTCACGCTCACCCTGCAGTACGTGGATGGCGACATTGGTCTGCCCGTCGACCCCGGTGGTAAATGATTCGGAGGCAGAGGCGGGGATGGTTGAATTACGCTGAATGATTTTGGCGACCACCCCACCCAGCGCCTCGATGCCCAGGGATAACGGGGTCACATCGAGGAGCAGCATATCCTCGGTCGCTTTCGATCCGCCGCCCAGGATATTGGCCTGTACAGCGGCGCCGAGGGCAACCACTTCATCTGGATTAAGTTCAGTGCGGGGCTGCTTACCGCGACCGGGGAGCTCAAAAACATCGCTGACCAGCCGTTGCACCGCGGGTATGCGGGTTGAACCGCCAACCAGCACGACTTCGCCGATCTGATCTGGACTAAGGTGCGCATCGCGCAGCGCGTCGCGGCAGGGGGCGATGGTACGAGAGATGACGGGTTGAATCAGCTGTTCGAATTGGTCGCGAGTGATTTCACGACGGTAGCGACCACCCTGCGGAAGCTCGATATCCATCTGCGCGACGGACTGCGACGAAAGCGCAATCTTAGCCTCGATCACAGCCTTGCGTATCGCCTGAATGACCTCGGGTTGCTGGCGCACATCGGTTCCTGTATCGCCGGCGATGTCGTCGAGCGCGATGGCAATCAAGAGGTTGTCGATGTCGTCGCCGCCCAGGTGAGTATCGCCATTGGTGGCGATGACCTCGAAGATGCCTTCATGCAGCTTGAGGATGGAGATATCGAAGGTTCCGCCGCCCAGATCATAGACCGCGATGATGCCTTCTTTTTCGCGATCAAGACCATAGGCCAAGGCAGCGGCAGTCGGTTCGTTGACCAGGCGCAGGACTTCGAGCCCCGCCATGCGTCCCGCATCCTTGGTCGCTTGCCGTTGGGCGTCGTTGAAATAGGCGGGCACCGTGATCACCGCCTGGGTCACCGGCGCGCCGAAGTACCGCTCCGCGTTCCTCTTGAGTTGGCGCAGGATGTGCGCGGAAATTTCCGGCGGTGTGAATTCCGTGTCCCCGAGGCGAATGCGCAGTACCTCGCCAGGCTGGATTTCTTCGGCCAGCCGAAAGGGAAAGAATTTTAGTTCCTCGACAACGTCCTCGACCCCGCGGCCCATGAGCCGCTTAACAGAGTAGATGGCCTGCTCCGGCGCATGCAGTAACGTGTGGCGTGCTCCATTGCCAACCAGCATGGCTGGACGGCCGCCATCACGAGCAGGCGCCAACGCCACCACGGAGGGCACCAGGTTCAGGCCATCTTCCCCGGGAATGACAACGGGCTTGTCGCCTTGCATGAAGGCGACCAAGGAGTTGGTCGTGCCCAGGTCAATACCGACTACGCGCTCTTCCGCCATAACCTATGACTCTCCCAGAGTCTGTTCCACATCACGAACCAGGTTCTGCAAGTAACTTCGGCGTTGCAACAACGAGGTCATCGCTTCTTTGGCCGTGGTTTTCTGCGCTTCGTCGTTTTGTTCCCACGCGGCATCCCAAGCCGACCACCGGGAACGCACTTGCTCGTCAAGCGCGCTAAGCTGAGCGGCAAACTGGTTCTTTGCCGCCTCGAGATCGCGGCGTAATTGCGGGTCGTCCTCGCCCAGCTTCTGGTTCTGGCGTAATTCTTCGAGCTGCATATTCAGCTCGAAGACCTCTTCCAGTAGATCAGCGGGCACCTTGGAGGGATTCAGATCGCCTGCTCCGCGATCCTCTTCGAACTGCACCCCTTCAAGTTTCAACAGGTACTTCGTCCGCTCGAGCGGATTCTTCAAAGTGCGATAGGCGTCGTTTAGCAGCGAGGCCTGCGAGAGGCTCCACTCCTGCTCCTGCGGCGTAGCGCGCGCATACACATCCGGGTGCAGTTTGCGGCTATAGCGATAAAACTGCTTTTCCAGCGCTTGAACATCTAAATCCAGCTTCGGCGGCAAACCAAACATGCCGAAGTAGCCGGCCTGCTGGGGCGGCTGTACTTTGCCGCAAGAGGCGCAGAAGGGCTGCCCGTCCAAGACCTCCTGGCCGCAGGACCAGCATTTTGCCGGCGCACTGACTCTGTCGATAATTTGCATACGGGCGAGCAGACCGCGGCGCGTCTACGCCGAAAACGATGAACCGCAACCGCAAGACTTGGTCGAGTGGGGATTGATGAAGTTAAAGCCCTGCCGCATCAGCGTCTCTTCATAATCGAGAATCATGCCGTGGAGGTAGATAAACGATTTGGGATCGACAAAGACGCGCACATCTTCAAAGTTGTACACGCGATCGCGTTCTCGCGGCTGCGAGTCGAAGCGAATGTTGTAGGAAAGACCGGAGCAGCCCCCGCCCTGAATGCCCAAGCGGAGTCCCCCCTCGGTCGGGGAGACTCCCTCTTTGGCCATGGCTATGCGAATCCGCTTCAGGGCACGCTCCGTGACCTGGATGCCCTTTTGATTCGGCGCTGCATTTTCCGCATTGAGGACAGCTAGATCCATCTTGCCTCTGTATTAATGAGCTACCGCGGCAGTGGCTTCCACCGTCTCGGCTACGCCGTTCTTCTTCTTCCAATCGCCGATGGCCGCACGAATGGCATCTTCCGCCAGCACCGAGCAGTGAATCTTAACCGGCGGCAAAGCCAGTTCCTTCACGATGTCGGTGTTCTTGATCTGCATCGCTTCCGCAACCGTCTTGCCCTTTACCCACTCGGTGGCGAGCGAGGAGGAGGCGATAGCGGAGCCACAGCCAAAGGTCTTGAACTTTGCTTCTTCAATGACCTGGGTCTCGGGATTGACGCGGATCTGCAAACGCATGACGTCGCCGCACTCCGGGGCGCCGACCAGACCCGTACCTACTTCAGACTTGGTCTTATCCATCTGGCCCACGTTCCGCGGATTGTTGTAGTGATCAATTACTTTATCGCTATATGCCATTTTCTTCTCCCTGACTTCGTATCCAGCGTTTGCGTGTCTAACACCAAAAAGTGAATGCTTTTAGTGTGCCTGCCACTCGATCTTTGAAATATCGATGCCTTCTTTCACCATTTCATAGAGCGGCGAAAGTTCGCGCAGCTTCTGCACTACATCGATGACCTTGTCCGCAACGTAATCAACTTCGGCTTCAGTGTTGAAGCGGCCCAAACCAAAACGAATCGAACTGTGTGCCACGTCGTCACCCAACCCCAGAGCCTTCAATACATAAGATGGCTCAAGCGACGCAGAGGTGCAGGCCGAACCGCTGGAAACTGCGACATCGTTAATGCCCATCAGCAGCGACTCACCTTCGACGTAGACGAAGCTGACGTTCAGGTTGGCCGGCAGACGATGCTCCATGGAGCCGTTGACGTGGACGTAGTCCAGGTTGGCCAACAGCTTGTCCTTCAGCTTGTCGCGGAGCTTACCCAGCCGCTCGGCCTCAAACGCCATCTCTTCCCCGGCAATCTCACAAGCCTTGCCCAGGCCAACGATGCCGGGCACGTTGAGGGTCCCCGAACGCATGCCGCGTTCGTGGCCACCGCCGTCGATCTGGGCTGAAATCTGTACCCGGGGGTTGCGGCGCCGGACATATAACGCGCCACAGCCCTTGGGGCCGTAAATCTTGTGTCCGGTCAGTGACAGGCAGTCTATGTTCATGGCGTTCACGTCGACCGGGATCTTGCCCACCGCCTGCACCGCATCGGTGTGGAAGATCACGTTGTGCTGGCGGCAGATCTTGCCAATCTCCGCGACCGGCTGGACCACACCTATCTCGTTGTTAGCAAACATGATAGTGACCAGGATGGTCTTGTCGTCGATGGCCCGCTTCAGGTCTTCGAGGTCGATCAGGCCATCCGCCTTAACCGGCAGGTAGGTGATGCGGTAGCCGTACTTTTCCAGGCGCTTACAGGAATCAAGCACCGCTTTGTGCTCCGTTACCTGGGTAATGATGTGGTTGCCGCGCTCGCGATACATCTCGGCTATGCCCTTGATGGCGAGGTTATTGCTCTCGGTCGCGCCCGAGGTAAAGATGATTTCCTTGGCGGTGGCGCCAATTAGCTTCGCTACCTGCTCACGAGCCTGCTCTACGGCCTGCTCGGCCTCCCATCCAAAGGAGTGGTTGCGGCTGGCTGCATTACCGAACTTGGCGGTGAAAAAGGGAATCATCGCATCAAGCACACGCGGATCCATCGCCGTGGTGGCGTGGTCATCCATGTAGATTGGCAGCTTTACGTTTGCGGGGGCCGTCACTGCAGTCTCAACGGTGCTCATTGCGATCTCTCCTGCTCTCAACATTGTTGTACTCAATTTTGCGAACTCTCTTACTTCGTACTCAGCTGCCCAAACTCACCAGCATGGATTCCACCGGCTTGCCATGGTATTTCCGGCCGGGCTCGTGCTCACACAGATCGGATACGCGAATTGCCTTCAACACATCCGAGATGCTCTCGTTCACCTTGCGCAACGGCTCCCGGATGGTGCAGCTATCCGTAAGGTCGCAACCATGAGGGCCAGTGGCGCAAGAGGTAATAAACAGTGGCCCGTCGATAGCGCCGATCACCTCAAAGGCCGTAATGTCCTCAGGCGAGCGGGAAAGCGCGTATCCACCGTTGGTGCCGGCGTGCGAGCGGAGCAGCCCTGCCTTAGTGAGCCGCTGCAGAATCTTGGCCAGCAATTGGGGTGGAATCCCGTAAGCCTCAGCGATGTCCTTAGCGCTCAGGGAAGGCATGTCGGGGCGCTCAGCCAGGAACTTCAGCGCCATCAAACCGTAATCCGCCTTCTTGGTGAGCCTCAGCATTCTCGCTATACCTAGAGATGCAATTCCGACCGTGCTGGTCGCATATTCAGTATACGACCTATTTCCAAACAACCACAACCGGCTGCCCGGCTGGTGGGTAAGGGGGATAACGGGGCATCCGTCTGGCCAACAGGTATTACGCAACTCTTACACCGCTTGGGGCTTGCGGCCACTAGCCTACTGAAGAGGATACGGAGCAGTTCATGATGGCGACAGCCGCGGCAAGCGCAACCACAGAAGCAGCCGAGCTACAAAGGGCCCTGGAGCCGAATCGGGGCAAGTTTCATTGGAAATTCGCCCTGGTCATTGGCATCTTCCACCTGGGAGCGGTATTGGCGTTGTTTGAGTTTCGCTGGTCCGCCCTGGCAGTTTTCGCCGTAACCTGGGTGCTTACCCAGAACGTGGGCATCGGCCTTTCTTATCATCGCCTGCTCACCCATCGCGGCTATGTCGTTCCCAGGTGGCTGGAATACACGATGGCGATCCTGGGCACCATGGCCCTGCAAGGCAGCCCGGTTTACTGGGTCGCGGTGCACCGGCTGCATCACCAATTTACCGACAAACCGGGCGACCCACATTCCCCGCGAGACGGCAAATGGTGGTCGCATATGGGCTGGATCTTGAATGGTTCGCTGCATAACGACAGCGGGGTTCTCCAGCGCTATGCCCCCGACTTGATGAAGCAGGGCTTTTACCGCTGGCTGAATCGATTCCACTGGTTGCCGGTGACGGTACTGGGTTTTGGCCTGCTGGCGGTCGGCGGATGGCCGTGGGTGCTTTGGGGCATCTTTTTTCGCGTCACACTTGGATTACACGTCACCTGGCTGGTGAACTCCGCAACCCACATTTGGGGTTCGCGGCGGTTCGAAACCCGGGATGACTCCCGCAATAACTGGTGGGTCGCCCTGCTGACAGGCGGCGAGGGTTGGCACAACAACCACCACGCCCACCCGGTTTCGGCTCGGCACGGAATGGCCTGGTACGAACTCGATGTCAACTACTTGGGAATCTGGATGCTGGAAAAAGTGGGCCTCGCCACTAAAGTCAACGCCAAGCGCGTTTGACGCTTATTTTCTTTGGGCGAGCGTGGCGGCCAGAAGTGGCACTCTATTCGGGGTTGACTGTCATTCCGTCCTCCGCTTTCCCGGTTTCCCGTCCAGGGGGCAAGGCTGGTGAGGAAGCGAGAGATTTGTCGCACCACCAACGCATGACAACAAGGTGCTCAGACGGCTTTCAGAATGCGCCGTTCCGGTACGGGCGCCGCGGGGCTAAAACAGTCGACTGTGGATTGTGTCAGGCCGCCGTCCATCTCGCGAATCTCCCGTTCTACGATTTCCCGCACGCGCGCCGGCTCTCCCACCGCCCTTAGATTCAGTAGCAGTTCGAGCTTGCCGGCAGGGGAGGCGTCAAGATCTCCCTCAACGATTGGTTCCTGCCCATTGCCACAGATCGCTGCCTTGAGGAAGCCGGTTGGCGAGGTCACAATCGCTTTCAAGTGAGCGATGGAGATCTTCTCCGCGCTGAGGGCGGTATCGATATGGTCGAGCAAAGGCCCAAGCAGCATTGCTGGAGAGAGGAGCCCTTTGGGTTCGAAGACCGCTCGCAGGTTCAACCAGGCAAGCGCCGCTTCTGCACGTGCATATTCTGAATAATCAATCTCCAGTGCCTGATCGCCGCCGGCGATGGCTCCAGAGAGGACTTCATTCAACCATGCCGCAACGCCCTGTCCTGACTTGGCACTTAGCTGCCGCGCGTTAAGGATCCCCATCTCCGGATAGCCGGGATAGAGGTCCGACTTGGTAAAACAAACCAGATCGGCTTCCTGCAACTGCTTCTCAAAAAGGAAACGCATGTCGAGATTGGCATCCTCTTCAAGCATTGCGCGGGCACGAAGAGGATCCACCAACACCGTAAGCGGCGACATCTGGTAGGTCTCGCTGTACTCGAGCAGCGGACGGAGCACAGTAGCGGAGAGATCGGTACAGCTGCCCACCGGCTCGGCAAAAATCACGTCTGGTGCGTACGCGCGGAGGTCGCCGATGGCATCGATCAACTGGGAAAGACGACAGCAGAAGCAGCCTCCGGTGACCTCGCCCGAACGCATGCCCGATAAAGCCGCGTAGCGGCTGTCGACTAAATCCGTCCCCTGGTCGTTCCAAACCATGGCGCTGCGTAGGCCACGTTGCTGCAACTCACGCGCTGCAGCCAAAATCAGCGTGGTCTTGCCGGATCCCAGAAAGCCGCCTACCAGCACCACCCACGGCTTGGCGAAATGGCCACTCATGCACGTCCACCTTCGGTCGATCGAAAAACAAGACCCCCATTTTGCCACAAGTCAGGAGCAACTGTTATCGTTAGCGCTTGCCCGAATCCCACTCGTTTCCGCGACCGTCGCACGCGCGGTTTCTGAGGGCCTCGTGAGTCGCCAATTTCCTGGGCTGGATTCCCCTGATCCCCCGTAGTTGTGGCGGAAGCATCTTCGCGGCCGTCTACTCAGAGATGGAAAGGTTGAGGAGAATTGCAGATGTCATCCTATGCTGTCCCGGTCCTGGAATCGCCGACACCGGTTGCCCCCGGTGAAGTGCTGCTGATTGCCAGCGGCGATCTGCGTCAATCCGCTAATAAGATCTGCTGGCCGACCCAGTCGGAGATGGAAAAGCAACTCACCGAAGCCCTGCAGGCCGAAGGCTTTACCCTGCGCCGCGCACATCCCTATCGCGAGGATTTGGGCCACGGCTTCATCAATAGCCAGCGCATGGGCATGGACGTTTTCATGAAGATCCATCCTGACGCTCCGGTGATTGTCGCCGAAGCGGCGTGGCAGTACAGCCACAACGTCTTCTCCGGACTTCAGCATCATCGCGGCCCCATTCTCACGGTGGCTAACTGGTCAGGACAGTGGCCCGGGCTGGTGGGCATGTTGAACCTGAATGGCTGCCTGCATAAGGGCGGAGTGACCTTCAGCACCCTGTGGAGCAAAGACTTCAAGGACGAGTTCTTCCGCAGTGGCCTGCGGCAGTGGCTTAAGGGACAAGCGATCGAACAGGATTTGAGCCACGTGCACGAGCTCGACTTGTCTGTTCTCCCCAAAGCGGAGCGGGAGTTGGGCGCGTTACTGGCCCACGGTCTCAAGACGCGCAAGGCCATCCTCGGTGTCTTCGATGAGGGTTGCATGGGCATGTATAACGCCATCATCGAGGACTATCTCCTGAATCCCACGGGAGTCTATAAGGAACGGCTCAGCCAGTCAGCCCTGGTGGCCGGCATGGCCAAGGTGACCGACACCGAGGCACAAGCGATTCGCCGCTGGCTGGACGGCCGCGGGCTGACCTTCGTTGTCGGCACGAACGAGGAGACTGAACTGACCGACCAGCAGATCCTGGGGCAGTGCAAGATGTATATCGCGGCGATGCGGATTGCCGACGAGTTCGGCTGCGATGCCATCGGGATCCAATACCAGCTAGGCTTGACGGACCTGGCCCCGGCTTCGGATCTGGTCGAAGGGCTGCTCAACAACGTGGACCGACCGCCGGTCTTCGATACCCAGGGTCGCGAACTGTATGCCGGCAAGCCTCTGCCGCACTTCAACGAGGTGGACGAATGCGCAGGCTTGGACGCGCTCACCACCAACCGGGTCTGGACTGCGATGCAACTTGATCCGGCCACCACGCTGCATGACGTTCGCTGGGGCGAGTATTACAGCGGCGGCGATATCGACGAATTCGTCTGGGTTTTTCAGATCTCCGGCGCGGTTCCCGCTTCGCATATCGCGGGCGGCTATGCCAAGGCGCGCAGCGAGCGCCAGGTTCCGATGTACTTCCGGCTGGGCGGGGGCACGCTTAACGGAATCTGCAAGCCTGGACACGTGGTTTGGAGCCGCGTTTTTGTCGAAGGCGGCGCGCTGCATGTTGACCTGGGCCGGGCCACCGCGATTGAACTACCACCCCAGGAGACGGAGCGGCGATTGAAGTCGGTCACCCCGCAGTGGCCCATTATGCATACCCTGCTTCACGGCGTTACCCGCGACCAGTTCATGGCCCGGCATCGAGCGAACCATCTCAATGTGGCCTACGCTCCGACCAGCCAGGTAGCCGACCAGGCGCTGGCCGCCAAGGCAGCAATGATGGCGGACCTGGGCATCCACGTCCACCTTTGTGGCGATTGAGCTGTTTATAACCAGGAAAGGACACCGCGTCGATGCTCGTGCCTCTGTCTACAGACTCAAAGGAAGCTGGCTATACGAAACAGTCACTGGTCCCTAAGGGCTTGGCTGTGCCCTTCTTCCTGGTGACGGCGCTTTTTTTTCTTTGGGGGGTTCCCAGCAATCTGAACGATGTTCTTATTCGCCAGTTCATGAAGTCGTTCGCCATTTCCCGTTTCCAGGCCGGGCTGGTGCAGTCCGCCTTCTACATGGGCTATTTTCTGTTGGCCATTCCGGCCGCGCTGTTGATGCGCAAGATGGGCTATAAATTCGGCATCGTGGTGGGTCTGCTGCTATTTGCCACGGGGAGCTTCCTCTTCTGGCCTGCCGCCGTTATTGGACGCTATGGTTTCTTTCTCCTGGCGCTGTTCGTCATCGCCAGTGGGCTCTCCTTCCTGGAGACTGCTTCCAATCCTTTTGTCGCCCAGTTGGGCTCGCCTGAAAGTGCTGCCCGCCGCCTGAATTTCTCCCAGGCATTCAATCCTTTGGGCGCTATCACCGGCGTACTGGGGGGCACGGTGTTCATCTTCTCCGGCATCGAATTGACACCGTCTCAGACCTCCGCCATGCAAGCGGCCAACACCTACGATGCCTACCTGAAGCATGAGACGATGCGGGTGGTGGTTCCCTACCTGGTGCTGGGAGTGATTACACTCATCTGGGCCTTCCTGATCGCCCGAACCAAGTTCCCCACCATCGCCCGGGAGCACGAGAATAGCCAGGACCATGGCAGCTTCAAGGAACTGCTGCGTTACCCTAATTTTCTCTTCGCGATCGTCGCCCAGTTCCTGTATGTAGGCGCCCAGGTTGGCACCTGGAGCTACTTTATCCAGTATGTGCAGGATGGCACCCACGAGCCGGAGAAGATCGCTGGATATTTCCTTACCGGCACGCTGGTGGCCTTCGGCGTGGGCAGGTTCAGCTCCGCGGCGTTGATGCGGTACGTCAAACCCGCGTATCTGATGGGCGTTTACAGCCTGGTGAATATTGTTCTGGTGGCGGTTGGCGTTGCGTTTCCCGGCTGGGTTGGGTTGTGGGCGATCTTCGTTACCAGCTTTTTCATGTCGGTCATGTTCCCGACCATCTTTGCTCTCGGCATCGATGGCCTGAATCAGAATACGAAGATTGGCGGATCGCTGATCGTCATGGCGATCGTGGGGGGCGCTGTGCTGACGCCGCTTATGGGCTGGATTTCACAGACGCAGCACAGTATTGCTACGGCCTACATGGTCCCGCTCTTTTGCTACTGCGGAATCGCGCTTTACTCCTTTGTCGGAGTGCGGATGAAACGGAGAGAGCCTCTCGCGGGAGGGGGCTTATGATGCGCACAGCCAAGTCAGTCTTCTCGCTGTTCCTATTGCTGATGATGACAGGCCTTACGGCCGCGGCGCAGCCCGCGCCGGATTGGCAAACAAAGCTGGGGCAAATACTGCCTCTGCTCGGACACCGCAACTGGATCATGATCGTGGACTCAGCGTATCCGCTGCAGAGTTCCGCCGGGGTGGAAACGCTGGAGACAAACACTGACCAGTTGGAAGTGATCCGCACGGTGCTGGACACCATCGACAAATCGATCCATGTGCGGCCGATTGTTTACATGGATGCAGAGCTACCCTTCGTGCCCGAGAAGGATGCTCCCGGAGTGACGGCCTACCGTCAAGCGGTGAAGACCGCCCTCAAAGGGCGCGCAATCACGTCACTGCCACACGAACAGATCATCGCCAAGGTCGACGAGGTGGGAAAGACCTTTCACATCGTCGTGCTTAAGACCACCATGACGGTTCCGTACACCTCCGTCTTTCTGCAGCTCAATTGCAAGTACTGGAGCGATGATGCGGAAGCGCAGATGCGCAAAGCCATGCGGCGTTAAATAGCCTGGCGGGTCGCAAGATAACAACGACTCAGAGGAGAGGGCCTGCACGGCATAAAACCGTGCAGGCCTTCTCGCTTGAAATCAGAATTGGAAAACGGCTTTCAGTTGGACAATTCGCGGCGAGGCGTCGCCCCCCAGGAATGAGCCGTAGACGCTGGTGGGAGGACTGGCCGTGCTGACAACGGATCCAAAGGTTGGAGACGAATAGTTGAAGTCGGGATTCTGGAAGTTGGGGTGGTTCAGGACGTTATAGCCTTGCGCGCCAACCTGAACTTTCCCGGATTCCAAACCAGGCACTTTGAAGCCCTTCATCACCGATAGGTCCGTGTTGAAGTATCCGGGGCCGGTGAATTGGTTTCTTCGCTGTCCACCGAACGAGGTAGGGTTGGCGAAATCAGCGCTGGCCGGCCCCCCGAAGCAGGGATTGATGGTAGCCGCTTTGCCGCAGTGGTGCGAAACCGCAGGGTTGACCACATCGGCCAGCATCCAGACGGATGACGTGTTCCCATAATTCGGCTCCAGAGCATCTGTGACGGTGCCGTCGGTCACGCTGAAGGGAAAGCCCCTGTGCCAGAAGAGTGTGCCCCCGATTTGCCAGTTGTCGGTTAGCAGCCGCGGACCGCCGAAGTGAGGAACTGTCACCAGGTAGCTTCCGTTCAAGCTGTGCCGAATGTCGTAATCGGCATTCCCGTAGTTCTGTAGAGCCAGATTAAATGGATCGATAGAATTTCCAGGGCTGTATTCGCCCAACGAGTTGATGCCGAAGGACAGAAAGCCGCCATTCGAGACCTCATCGAGGGCATGACTGTAAGTGTAGTTAAAGCCCAAGGTCACGTACTTCGATTGATTTTTGACCGATACCAATAAGCCGTTGTAGTTGGAACTGGCATTGCTCTGAACCTCAGTAACCGTGGCGAACGCGGGGAGCGCCGGTGTTGCCGGCGCACCGCCAAATCCATAGGTATTCACTCCATTGTTGACCACCGGCTCGTGATATCCGTGATTGCCCACGTATCCGATCTGCACGCTTGTGGATCTGCCGATCTGCTGCTGGATTTGCAGGCTGTACTCCTGATACGTGGGGTAGTGGATGTTCTTATCAGTGTTGTAAACGGAGGGTAGCGTGAAATTGGGGTTGGCCGCAGAGATCGAATTGTAACTGCCGCCGGACGCAAATCCGGTCTTGAAGGATTGATTGGTGCCGGCAAGAAGGGTGGCATAACTACCGGTTAGGGTTGGGTCTGCGAGTCCTCCGACGACCGTAAACTGCGGGTTCAGCGGGGGATTGTCGAGCAGATCATCGGCGAATGTTGCAGGGAAAATATCGGTAAACATGCCATAGCCGCCGCGCACAACCGTGTTGGGATGGTTCGGCGGTGACCAGGTAAAGCCGATACGGGGATCGACGGTGACGCCCTGCAGACCATTAAAAGCCTGACGCAAACCAGTCAAGATGACACTGTTATAGGGAGTATCGAGGCCGGCGGTGATGCTGGTGTAGCTGTTTCCAAAACGGCCGAAGCAATTGGTCTGGCAGACCGCGTTTGAATTATGTTCCACGCGAATGCCAGCGGTGAACTGAAAGTTGGGAGTGAATTTCCATTGATCCTGAACATAGAAGCCCAGGTTGTAGAGCGCGATTGGTTCTGAGAGACGCAAGGGAAAGTTCTGCGTGGCCTCGTACAGGTAGCCGGCCCCAAAATAATCCTGGGTTCCCAATGGACCATTCGACGCCGGCCCGAGTTCGGTTCCGTTCGGGGTGGTGTTGATGCCCAGGTCAAAGTCGGTCACATCGTTCCGCTTGAAAGTAAAACCGAATTTCACAGTGTGCTTGCCCCGGTTCCAACTTACGTCGTCGTTGAACTGGTATTGGGTTACATTTCTCCCTTGCGGCCATTCATAACCCTCACCACCCAGAGCGGTAAAGGATCCGTCTCCAAATGTCATCGTAGAAGGGAAGGTCGCGGCGGCAAGAGCTGGATTGGCGCTGACAAAGAGATCCCCATACCATGACGTCGCGAAGATAAACTGATTCACTACGTTGGCCCCGAAGGTGTGGGTCTCCTCTAACTGGCCTTCGTAGTCAGGCTGCGAACTCAGCGCATTGAATGCCGAATTAATAGGATCGACAAACGTTGGTTGGACGCCATAGTCCCACCTGAAATGGGCGAACATGTTGTCATTTGGGCCGAGTTTGTGGTCCAACCGCGCGGTTACCAAATCCTCAGGAAGGAAGTTCTTGGGATTCGCCTCAAAAGAGTTCGCGTAGCTTGTTCCGGCGTACGGGATAGCCCGCGTGGCGCCTGGCGCGGTGTTGTAAAGATTAAAGATGCGTTGGTAAAAAGGGATTTCCGCCGGGTTTGTCGTTGCCAGATTGGCGAGAACGGAGGATTGGTAGGAGGCACTGGGGATCAGTACAAAATCCGCCGGCGCCGTCACAAAGCGCAAACCTTCATAGTTGACGAAGAAGAATGTCTTGTCTTTGATGATGGGGCCACCCAGGGAAACTCCCCACTGGCTGGCATTGGAGAACGGCTGGGGAGCCCCTGAGTGGTCATTGAACCAGTCGTTCGCATTCATGTCGCTGTTGGTCCAGTAGTAAATCGCGTTGCCATGGAAACTGTTGCTTCCGGAGCGGCTGACGATGTTTTCCTGAATGCCTCCCAGGCTTCCGTATTGCGCGCTGTAGGCGTTGGCCACCACGCTCACCTCGCCAACATCATTGAGGCCCAGAAGCAAATTGCTGGGACCGGAATTGTTCAGGTTCAAGAAAGGATCGTTATCTTCCGCGCCGTTCACGGTGAAGTTGTTTGAGGTCGCAGGCAAACCAAAAGCGGAGGAGTTACCACTTCCGCCCTGGGTATTCATGACTACACCCTGGGTGGTCTGGACAGGATAGGTAATGTCCCCACCAGGGTTGGGAAGGTTTTGTACCTGCTCCATGGTAAAGGTAGTCGATAGATCAGAATTCTCGGTTTGCAGCAAGGGCTCCTCATCACCCTCGACCTGAACGGATTGTGAGGCCTGGGCCAGAGAGAGCTTCAGGTTTCCATTTGTTATCTGACCGACCCGGACAGTGACATTGAGTTGCGTCGTCTGAAAGCCCCCTGCACTCACGGATACCGTGTAGGCGCCTGGTGGCAGAAGGGATACGCGATAATCGCCCGCGCCACCGGTCTTGACCTGGTTCACTGCTCCGGTTCCTGTGTTGGTGACGGTTATAGATGCGCCGGGCACTGCGGCGCCCGCAGGATCCACCACTGTGCCGGCGATATCGCCGGAAATGATCGTCTGAGCTTTGAGGGGTGCGGGGGCGAGTACAAGTGCCGCGAACAATACGATTGAGGAAAGGGCGAAGACTAAGATACCTGGGCCTGCTGGCTTTGACAGAAATCGATTCACAAGACCTCCTCCGAAGTGCAATGCCGTCCTTTCTTAGTCGTTCTGACCGGCACGGGATGGAACAGCGAGTGACTATGCGTGAGCGGGGATCCAAGGCAGCGTAGGATTCGCTTGTATGGTTAGATTCGGTAGACACTTCCCAGATTTTTCTGAAACGGAAAAAAAAATCCCCATTCCAGCGCAAGCGGAAGCGGGGACGGGAATCTTTGCTTTTGGATTTAGTTGAGGTCAACTAACCAGCGGGGATAAAACTACACCTCGAGCAGCGTTACTTCCTTGACTTGGCTGCGGCCGGTCTTCATCCGCGTGACCAACAACGTCTTTAGCTCCCACGGGGCAAGGTCAATGGTGTGCTCCAGTCCCAAGGGGACGCTCTTGAGAGTTGCCTGAGTGTGTTTTCCCGATCGCTCCTGAACGCGCAAAATGGTTCCGTCCGGCACTCGTTCGGCGCGCTTGATCGCCAACACCCAGACATTGCCAGGCATGATCTCGAGAAAGGACCGCTCCCATGGTTCGGCGCCGTGGTGTACTGAGTCCATCACATACTCGGCGGGCGTTTGCAGCTCTTCAGCACGGCGATCGAGGGCTAGTTCTGCATAACCACCACGGCCACCGAGTAGCCAGAACCTGCGCTCCTGCCTTCCCTGGTCCTGCCACGCGTTGTTATCGTCGTGCGGCACCTGGTTCGGGTTGTGGCGGGCAAAGGGCGCTGAGCGGATCAGTACCGTGCGAAAAAGCGAATGCAAGCAGTCATAACTGTAGGTCTGGTTGTTGAGCAACGCCACCGTATAGTCGGCGTTTCCAATTCTTCCCTGCACTGCACCCCAATCCTGATAAGGCTCCTCCTGCCCATTGGTGCCGCGCTCCAGCACCTGCCCCGGCACTCTTGCGTAGATTTTCGGCTGCGTGAGCGCAGTGGGGATTTCGAGCTTGAGTATCTGCTCATGTTCCCTCCAGTCGATCACGAAGCGAAGCTCGACAAAATCGAGCCCGGCGAATTCAGCTATGTCGAGAACGATTTCCGAATTTTGCCAGGAAGCCCGCTGACGCGTGACCCGGGTGACTGGACCGTTCTCAATCACTGCGGACGAGACCAGCGTGGGCCGCCCCATCTCCTGGCGGAATTCATCGATGCCGTGCGCCCAGGTGTCACTGGTGTCGCTGATGGCTACCAGGCCTATGGGACCAGCCAGCAGCTCGGTACCATCCTCGGCCTTCAAAGAAGAAATACCGAAGCCGGAGTTCGACACGGAGACGAAGTTGCGATAGGGCTCAGGAGCCGGCGGGTCGCCGTGGGCCAGGGCGAAAACCTTGTATCCACAGGGAGGCAGTTCCACCCACGCCGACAGCCGGGGAAAGAAGTTGGTCATGCTCGCGGATGGTCTCCACTGCACGGGTATCCTTTTGCCATCCTTGGAGGAGAGGCAGGTGATGGGGGACTTACGCGACGGGTCCTGCTCGGTGTAGTACTCAACGAGAGCCTTGCGCCTCCAGGGAAGCGGATTGAAGAGGAAGATCGCGCCCTCTTCCACTGTGCTCAGATCGACCCGCTTGGCCATCCATTCCAGTGCTTCTACTTTTGAGGTTTGCGCGACCTCGCAAGCGTAACCGACACTGTCACGTACATCCTGATAGTCCGAGTAGAGCGAGGTTCCGGCCATCATGTCGTGGAACTGGCAAAACAGAACCTTCCACCACGCTTCGGCATACTGATCTGCCGGGTATGCGCGGCCCGCGCTTAGATTGGCTACAAGAGAGATGGTTTCGGCCTCGCCCAGCCAGCGCTCGGCGCGCCGGTTAAGGAACTTTCCTTCTCCATAGGCCGAATAGCAGCCGCGAGAGTGGTGCTGCAACTCGGTTCGGATCACGGGCAACCCGGCAAACGCCGGGGAGCTTTCAACCGCCAGGAAGAAATCGCGCAGGGTGCTGAAGCGCAGTTGGGGCAAGCTTGCATCCTGTTGCAAAGCGAGAATCTGCTGTATCTGCTCTTTCGTGACGGCCCCGCCATGATCGCCCACTCCGAGGAAGAACGCTGCATGATCAAAGCCCGGCGCAAACGCTCCGGTGGCCGCGGGTTGAATCAGTTTGGGGCCGCCGTCGTAGCTGTGCCAGATTCTCAAGGTGAGAACTCGCGATCCGTCGGCGCCCTCCCACCAGAACAGAAGAGGCAAATCCATTTCATGCTCCTGTGGGCGCATGAAGACGTAATAGCCGTATCCCGCACGCTTCAGGATGGTAGGTAGGCCAGCGGCGTGGCCGAAGGAATCTGGATTGAAGCCGATCTTGACGTCCGCGCCCAGAGCGGACTGGCAATAAGCCTTGCCATAGAGTGCGTGGCGGACAAAGCTCTCGGTCGCGGGAATATTGCAGTCGGGCTCTACCGGCCAACCGCCAACTACCTCCCAGCGTCCCTCGCGAATTCGCTGTTTGATTTCACTTAGCATCTCTGGATCGGTGCGTTCGACCCAACGGTAGTGCGCCGACGACGAGTGGCTGTAGCAGAATCCAGGAGTCTCGTTTATACGATTCAGTGCACTGCGAAAGGTGGTGAGCACGGTATCCGAGCCGTCGCGCCACGGCCATAGCCAGGCGGCGTCGATGTGCGAGTAGCCGATGATGTGGATGACTTTCTTGTTTCCCGACTGCTTATCAGCCAGGGACTGAGCCCATGCCGGCGCGGTGGCCATCGCTCCCAGCGACGCGCTCCCCTGAATAAGAAAGTCTCGTCTTGAAAGACTGTTCCCTTGCTTGACCATAATGCCTCCAAGCCTAAACGATCTCGGCTCATTGAAACTCGAGATCGAGTTTCACTCCGCCGGCTAGCTGATGGTCCGTTGCGCGATGGCAGGCAACAAAATCGGGCATCGTCGGTCCTCCAGGTCGGTACTGATGACGGCATCGCGTGACACGTGCCAGGCTTGCAACACGAGCACAAGCTGCTTGCCCTCCCGGAGCGGAAAAACGCTTTGCACGAAGAAGCGTACCTCAGGGGCTAAAAGAGGGTGTGTGAGAACTCGACCCGGCGGAGTCTGTGCCCTAACAGAACCCAGTAGAAACTGGACGGGTGCCCCACGTTCGCCTCAGCGTACGTGGGCCGAAAAAGACGGGGCGAAGCCCCCACAAGAGCTTTTGATATCCGGTCGAGGTTCGGTTGCCGCATCGAGGGAAAGCGTTCGAAAAAACCATGGTCGGCCCACGTATCCGGATTTCCTGCACGGGGCGCCACCAACACCCGCGTGTGCGGCTTTCATTAAGGAAAGCCGCATGAAGTGCGCTAACGCCAGCAAGCTCGACAGGAAATCCGGAGTACGCTGAGGCGAACGTGGGGCACCCGTCCAGTTTCTACTGGGTTCTGTTAGGGCACAGACTCCGCTGAGTCGAGTTCTCACGCAATTCCTTAGCCGCAATGCTTCTGATCGGACTATGTACGGGCTGAAAGCCCCCTTTGCTGTGGCTTTTACGGCACGGCTAAAGCCGTGCCCTTCGTCCCGAGAGTTTTTGCGTAGCATGTAGAGCCGAGAGACTAACGCGATAGGCCATACTTGGCCCGCATCTCGTCAAGCACCTGAGCGGCTGGTTTCAGTTCGCCGCGTTCGGCGCTAGCCATTCCTTCCTGAATTGCCGCCAGAGTCTCCATATGGTACAAGCGGTCAAGCATTGACTGGTAGCTTGCCACGTCCTGCACGACAACTTCCGCCTTCCCGTTCACCGTCAGCACTTCCGGGGCCTGCGTCTCCTTCAACCGAGTGACGTGCGCTTTATGGTTCCGCAGGAAATCGGTCAGGGAATGGATCTCGCGAGTATCGAGCCTAGGAGTCTTCATCAGTTAATAATATGATAATTATCTGATGCTTGCCCTATGCTCTGCCTGGATGGCTGACGGGTAGAATCGTCGGTGTTATGGCCGAACCACTGCAAGCTCTTATATACGCGCAACCGCCCAGTGATCCATGGAGCACCTCGCGTTCCCTGCTTGAGCGCTCTCGCCGGTCTCTGGCCGGCGGCGTGAGCAGCCCATTTCGCGCCAAGGCCCCGGTTCCACTCTTTCTGGCGGATGCCTCGGGAAGCACGATGACGGACGTGGATGGCAACCAGTACATCGACTACGCGCTGGCCTGGGGACCGTTGATTCTGGGCCACCGCCATCCCAAGCTGGTTGCAGCCATCCGTGAGCAAGCCGACCGGCCGCACATCTATGGCGCCCAGCATGAGCTGGAGTACCAGGTGGCGGAAAAAATTCAGGAGTTGGTTCCATGCGCCGAGCGGGTCGCGTTCACCTCTAGCGGGAGCGAGGCGGTGCAGATTGTGTTGCGGCTGGCTCGAGCCTTCACGCGGCGAAAGCTCATCGTGAAGTTCGAGGGCCACTATCACGGGTGGATGGACTCGGTTCTATTGAGCTATAAGCCAAGTGCCGACCAGCTGCGACACGCTGAACCTTTAGACGGCATCCCCGGATCGGCTGGGCAAGTAGCCAACGCCGTCGACAATATCCTTGTCCTGCCATGGAACGATGCGGAAAAACTAGAGGCGCTGCTTCGGGAGCGTGGTTCGGAAGTTGCCGCCATCATCATGGAGCCTGTTCTCTGCAACAGCGGATGCATTGAACCGGGCAACCATTATCTAGAGCAAGCGGCAGAGTTGGCTAAGCGGCACGGGGCGCTGTTGATCTTTGACGAGGTCATTACCGGCTTCCGCAGAGACGTCCGAGGTGCACAGAGCTACTACAACGTGACCCCCGATCTGGCGACGCTGGGCAAGGCCATTGGCGGCGGCCTGCCCCTGAGCGCGATTGTGGGCCGCGGTGAAATCTTGGAAATGATGTTCAAAGAAGGAGTGGCCTTCGGGGGGACGTTCAACGGCAATCCTCTCTCCCTGGCGGCTTCTCTGGCGACGCTTACAGAGCTGGCTCAAGCCGGGGGAGAGCCATTGAAGCAGGCGAATAAGCGGGGAGAGGAGATCATGCGCGGAATCCAGGCGGCGGCCTACAAGCACAGCCTTCCGTTGCTGGTCACTGGTTTTGGGACTGCCTTCGCCCTGCACTTTACCCAGCGTTCGGAATTGCGCGACTATCGCGACGTGCTGGAAGATGATCCGGTCTTGTTGCAGCGGTGCCTGCTTGAGAGCTTGCGCGAAGGGCTCGTCCTGGTGCCCGATGGCCGCATGTATGTGTCCACCGTACATACCGCGGACGATGCGGCACGAACCATCTCCGCCATGGACCGGGTTTTTGGCCGTCTCCAAGAGGAGACCAGTAGCAGTTCCAAGTAATTCCGCCATCCAAAAAAAATCAGGGGCAACAGATGCCCCTGATTTCTACGATACGGTTTGCGTCCGAGTTAGAAGGTGGCCCTCAGGGCGAACTGGCCGAAGCGGCGCTCGTCGTGATTGCCGCCAAGGGCGAGGGACCCAAGTCCACCTTTTAGTTCTGTGACATTCACCGGAGCCGTGGTCGGGCCTCCGGAATAGTAGAGGTTGGTTTCGTTTACGTAGTAGTTGTGATGGTTGAACACGTCGAATCCCTCGGCTCGGAACTCCAAACCGAAACGTTCAGTCACCTTGAATGTCTTGCTGGCGGCCAAATCGGTGTTCCATGCTCCAGGCCCGGTGAAGGTATTGCGGCGGCTCATGTTTGCCGGAAACGGCCCAAGATCCGAGATACCCAATTCAGAGTTAAGGGGGTCGAAACTAGACGGAAGAGGAACCGACAAAGAATTGAACAGATTCGGACCTACTGCCTGCGGAGAGGATGCAACCCTCTTATTTGTAATTGGGCTTGCCGGCGTCAAACGCGGGATAGTGTACCCAATGAGGAGATTGTTTTCGTCGAATACCGAGAAAGGAGTGCCCTGTCGAGCACTAATAATGCTCGAGACGGTCCAGCCACCCAGTGCCTGACGAGCAAGAGCATTACCACCGCTCTTAAACCAAGGTGTTTCCCAGATTGGAGCCACCACGATTCGATTGCCTACGTTGAAGTCGGAGGTGCCCCAGTCGAGCCCCGGATTGGTAAAGTCTGTGTATCCGAGAGAGCCGATGTACCCGGAGCCACCCTGCGTGTCCGATCCGAAGGTGGTACTCAAATCATCGAATGAGTGCGACCAGGTGTAGTTGGCAAGCAGGCTGAGACCGGTATTGTGGAGGTTCTGCGTCTGAAACTTAGCGTTGAAAGAATTGTAGCTGCTTGAACCCAAACTGCCGCGCATGTTGATGGCCGCATATTGCTGGTTTGGCCGAGTAAGGCAGGTCGCCACTCCGGTGGTGAAGTTTTCATAGCCAGTGTTGGCGCACTGGGGACCCTGCACCAGCGGATCGCCAAGGTTATATTGACCGGCACCGACCTGGTTAATGTTCTCGATGTCATACAGGTGAGTACCCTTGGCGCCGCTGTAGGACAACTCGATCACAGAGTTGCGCATGACCTGGCGCTGCACCGCCAAACTCCAGAACTGAGTTTGCGCCGTTTTGATGTTGGGATCGGGCATGCGTAGCTCAACCGGGCCGAGGTAGCTTGTAGGGCCAGGAAGACCGAGAGGGCCAAGATTGTTGTTCGTAATCAGCGTCGTGCAACTAACTGTGGCGGCGCCGCAATTAGAACTCAACACTGCGCTCGCAGGAGGATTGAAGCTGGCATTGTAGGTCACATTGCCAAAGTTGCGCTCGTAACTGATGCCATATCCGGCGCGAATGCTGCTCTTGCCGTCGCCGACCGGGTCAAAGGCGAACCCAATTCTGGGTGCGACCGTCCCCCAGGACGGCGCCCAGAAGCCCCCTACGGAACTCTGATCTGCGATTTGGATTCCGCCGGTTCGCGTCTGCTCCTCAGTGTTCGAGCCGGGACCAAAGTAGAAGTTGGAATCCAGTTGTGCCTTGTTGTTGTGCTGTACGCCATAGTGCTCGTAGCGCACACCATAATTCAGCGTGAGGCGCGGAGTCGCACGGAAACTGTCCTGGGCATAGGTCGCCCAATCCTGGTAGCGATAACTACGCCCATAGGAGGCCGAAGCCAGCGGCGGAGTCACCGCGCAGGATGCGTTCTCTGTCTGATTACCGTAGATATCGAGGGGGCAAGGGAGCTTGCCCTGCGGATTGACCCTGGCTTGAAAAGAGATGAGCTGGCTGCCGCCCGGATTTCCCGCAATATTGGTTAAATCGTTGAAGCTATCTTGCGTCCCTGCACCAAGCTGCTCGACTGCTTGCGCGTAAGCACCGTACGCCACGTTCAGCTGTATATAGGTAAACTGGCCGCCGAACCTCATTGCGTGCCTGCCCTTGGTCCAACTAAAGTCGTCCTGGGGCTGGATGGTGTTTTGCGGTCCACCATAGGGCAGGCCGCCTTCGCCGGGCTCGCTTGAGTTCTGCAGCCCAGGCATTTGAATAACCCCCCCTGTCACCGGATCCGAAGGGCTAACCAGCATCAGGCTCGGGGTATTCGTCAGAGATGTGTCAAATGAGGTGTTGTTATTGAAGCGGGTGTAGCTGATCTTTGCACTGTTTAACACGCTAGCGTTAAAGATGTGGTTCAAAGCAAACAGGTAACTGGAGTTTACTGTGGTGCTGCCGCTATCGTACTGCGGGTAAGCGCTGTAGGTGTCGGAGCCCTGGAACTCGTCCAGGTTCTGCCTGGCCACCCGGCCATACATCGTAGTTTTGTCGCTCAGGTTAAAGTCGATGCGGCCGACCAGGCTGTAGGTGTTCTGCGGGACATCACCGCCGGCGTCGAACGGCACCTTGAAATTGACAACATCAAACACCGGCTGTCCAGGGGAAACCGCCGTAGTGCCATTGATCGGGCCAACAGTAAGGCCAGCGTTGGCCAGCTGCCCGGCGGTCACGACGGCGCCGGAAGGCGCCACAGCGCCTGTTCCATACGTCTTGAAATAAGCCTGCGCATTGGCCGGCAACATACCAATGAAGGACGGGTCAAAGATCTCCTGGGTTTCTAAGGCCTGGCTCCGGACTCGCGTCCATTCCGTGCTCTCGTACATAAACAGCTTGTTCTTCAGGAGCGGTCCGCCGGCCCCAAAGCCGAACACGTTGCGTGTGTACTGACCTTTAGGAGCAACGATCGAACCGGCAGCACTGTTTGCAGCGTCGTTTGCGTAAGTGTTCGCAGTGTAGGCAGCGAGTCGATTGAATTCCCATGCAGAACCGTGAATCTGATTGGTGCCCGACCGGGTGACCAGATTCACCACGCCGCCGGATGCCCGCCCATACTCTGCCGAGAAATTGTTGGTAATAACGCTGTACTCCTGCACTGAGTCGATCGGAGTCTGGTTGCCGATGTTGACACTGAAGATAGCTACATTTTCGGCGCCGTCCAATAGAATCTCGGTGCCTGTTTCGCGTTGTCCATTCATGGCGACGCCCACGCCGGCGTTGGCGACATTCTGACCGCTGTTACCACCGCTGGAGGACATGCCGCCCTGGGTATTGTCTCCGGAGCTGACATTTCCGGATAACGCCACAAAGTCATAGGGATTGCGGGTGAGACTAGGCAAATGGGCCAGCTGCTGCGTGTCGATCACTTGCGCCAGTTCCTGGGATTGCGTATTCACGGCAACACCGCCCTCGCCGACCACCTGCACTTCGGTGGTCTCGGAGCTGACGGAGAGCTTGGCATCCACCGTCGTGTGACCACCGACCGTGACCTCAGCTTTGGCGCTAAATGGCTTGAAGTTGCCAGAATTTATGGTGATTTGATAGGAAGCAGGCTCCAGCCCGCTTATCAGATAGGCTCCGGTCGCAGTCGTTTGCGTTGTACGCACAGCACCCGTGGCCACATTCGTGAGCGTCACAGTTGCACCTGTGATCACTGCGCCTGACTGATCTGCAACGGTTCCCGCGATCTGTCCGCTCTCGACCTGCGCCGAGGCAATGGCCACGGATAGAAACATGACGGCGAGGACGCCAGCAAGGTAATGCAAAAATCTCTTCATAATTCCCTTCCTCAATCGGTTGGCTTAGTGTTTTGCAATTAGCAGCCGGGTAAACCAGAACACGGATGAATCGCCAGGACTAAGGGCCTGTCTGCGCCATGGCAGAGCGGTTTCATGTTGGTGAACGTGACAATAGCAATCGAATCGCCAAACGGCGGGGAAGCGACAAATCTTCACATCTGTTTACATTTAAAAGGACCTACTAAGCAAACTGAAGTGTTAAAACGGGCTACATCTCTCGTGGGATACCGTTTTTCATAGAATTTCTATGCGATATAGCAACAAAGTGGACGCTTCGGTGCTTTGACCTGTCCCACTACCCAGCACAAAGCTGCTTTTCTCAAATTTCATGGGTCATCGCGTGTTGGCCAGTTCCTACCGGCCTTTTCTTCTGACGAACCAATCGAACGCCGCATCCCATCCCGGGTCGACGCTTCGTCAAGATTCCAGAGGTTATACCGCGGGTGGGATACCTGCCCGGTTTCGAAATGGGGGGCGCATATGTGGCTAAAGTAATGTTTACCAAGTGGGAAACAATGGGCGCATTACCTAGGATCTTCCCGCTTTATCCGCTTAACGTAAGCTTTGGCAGCGTGCGTGCAACAGATCAGTTTCAACTCGGGAGGAAAGAATGAAATTGCACGGCCGGTGGATAGCAAGCTTCGCTCTGCTGCTTTTGATTGGGCTGCTGGGGTTCCACCATGCGGTGGCACAGGTAAACAGCGCAGCGATTCATGGCACAGTCACCGACCAGTCCGGTGCGGTCATTCCGAACGCAACTATTACTGTTTTTAATACCAGCACAGGGATCACGACCACCGCCACTGCCAACAGCAAGGGATCTTTTGCCGTAACCCCGCTGCAGCCGGGCGGCCCCTACACGGTCACCCTCTCGGCATCCGGCTTCGGAAACTATCAAGCCAACAACCTCACGCTCAACGTAAATGACGATCGCGAGGTGACCGGCAAGCTGCAGATAGGCCCAACCGCCCAAACGGTGGAGGTCGAGTCGAGCGGAGTGCAGGTGGAAACTTCCGAGACACAGCTCAAAACCGACATTCCCGCAGCCCAGATTTCTGAGTTGCCTCTCCTGGGCCGCGACGCCTCCCAGCTGGAAAAGACTGCGCCCGGCGTGCTGGAGTCGAGTGATCGCTTCGGGACCTTCTCGGCCAACGGTTCGCAAACGACGCAAAGCAATTTCCTGCTGGATGGCGCCGATGTGAACGATGGCCCACTGCAGGATCTTGGCGTTGTGGTTAACCCTGACGCTATCGCAGACGAGGTGATTGTTACCAGTACGTTGAATCCCGAATACAGCCGCAATTCCGGCGCGATCATAAACCAGACGCTAAAATCCGGCACCAATGCCTTCCACGGAAATGGCTTCGAGTTCTACCGCGATACCTTCTTGAACAATGGCAACTACTTCTCTCTGACTCGTCCTCCTTTCCACCAAAATCTCTTCGGCGGTACCCTCGGTGGGCCGGTGATCAAGAACAAGCTGTTCTTCTTTGTCGCCTACCAGGGCTTTAGAAATAGGACCGGATCAACCCAGCAGACGCCTGTGTTTAGCCCCGCCCAGCTCTCAGGCGATTTCAGCGCCGACAACAATCTCACCACCCAGGGCCCAAACTCTGCCGGATTGTCGAGTAACCCGATTCCCTTTGCCGTTGGCGGGTGTGCCGCCGGAACCCCGTGGAACCAGTGCCCTGCAATCGCCAATGGCGTTGTGCCTACGGGCGCCTTTAATCCGCTGGCCCTGACGCTGACCCAGAAATATGTGCCGGCTGCCAACGTGACCACCACAAACAATGGAGTAACGTCGTATCTCTATAACTTCAACACCAAAGATTCCCAGGTTGGAGACCAGGGCGTTATCCGCGCGGATTACCATCTTTCAGCGAACGACACTCTCTGGGGGTCAAGCGTTTTTGAATCTTCACCCTTTACCGATACATTGCCCTACGTGGGATCGACCCTCCCTGGCTTCGCGGAAACGAATGCGCAACACTTCAAAATCTTCAACGCTGATTACACGCATACATTCAATACGTCGACCATTAACGAGCTGCGTGCCGGCTATTTTCGCTTCAACTACACTGCTGTAAGCCCGCAGACGATCGTCCCTCCAAGCAGTGTGGGCTTCAACATCAGTCCACAATCTCCGCTGACGGGCCTTCCGTTGATCGACCTCACCGGATATTTCAATCTCGGCTTCAGCCCCAACGGCCCGCAGCCACGTAAGGATACCAATCTTCTAGGCACAGATATCTTCACCAAAATCGTCGGCACTCACAGCCTGAAGTTCGGGGCTACTTTCGAGCAGTTTGGGGTGGCGAATCCCTATTACGCGGACAATAACGGCAACTACGCGTTCAACGGAACCGGCACTTACAGTTCGGGTGATCCGGCCCTCGACTACCTTGTGGGTATTCCCTCCACTTACGTACAAGCATCGGGAAGCCTGATTGATGCTAAGTCGCATGAGTACTATCTCTTCGCACAAGACAGCTGGAGGGTGACCAGCGACCTCACGGTGAACTACGGAATCTCCTGGGACGTCGAGACACCATGGGCAAATCATCAGTTCAATGGGGAAGGTATTAGCTGCTGGCAAAACAGTAATGCCACCTCAAAGATCTATCCCAATGGCGCCCCCGGTTTGCTGTACCCGGGTGACCCAGGTTGCACTAACTACGGGTTAGCCTCTCCCAAGTACAACCACTTCGGACCACGTCTGGGTTTTGCGTGGTCGCCAAGTTCAGGTCCTTCGATGCTGCTGGGAAGGGAGGGCAGCCATGATTTTGCGATACGCGGGGGGTTTGGCATCTACTATGACCGCGATCAGGAAGAGGAAGCGCTGCAGAATCTCAACGTACCCCCGTACTTTTACCAATCCCGCGGTGCAGCTGATTTTGGCGGTAGTCCGAGCTTCCAAAATCCCTTTACCGACATCGCCGGGAATGGTTCGGAGGCCAATCCGTTTCCATACGTTCGTCCAGCTTTTGGCAGTCAGCTCGACTGGCCGAGCTATGCCGAGGCTGACCTAAGCAACGTGGCCAAAAACTACCTGGTGCCCTATTTCTACAACTTCAATCTGAACATCCAGCGGCAACTGCCCGGCAACATGGTAATGCAGATTGGCTACGTAGGTTCTATCGGCCGCAAACTCAATCGGACTTCTGAGGGCGACCCCATCACCGCCGCGGGTCATGCCGCCTGCCTGGCCGACCCGGTTTGCTCCTCGAGCGGTTACCAGATCTCCCTTAGCTATCCACAATATAAAGCCCAACCAGCGATAGTCCCGGGATCCATCTCGACCCTTGCACCGAACGGCATACCCTGGTACCTCAGCGTAGGAAATCAGCTGTCGAACGGGGCTTCGAGCTATCACTCACTGCAGATGAGCCTGGCGAAACAGCTCTCACACGGGCTCTACTTTACCTTGGCGTACACCTACTCGCACGCGCTGGATAACGGTTCCGGCTACGAATCCTCGTACAACCTCGGCGCTCCCAACAGCGTCGGGAGTTATAACGGAAGAGCCGTCAACTTTGTGCCCGGATTCGATTATCTAAACTACGGAAACTCTGATTACGACGCTCGCCACCGTTTCGTGGCCCTCTATAACTACCAAGTCCCCCTGCTACAGTCTATGAAAGACAACGCCATCATCAACGAAGCTCTCGGCGGATGGCACGTGACCGGCATTACTGCACTGCAGACCGGCTTTCCTGTGACTATCTCCGAAACAGGCGTTTTCGCTTCGCTATGGTGCGATGCCTATACTTACTACGACTGCGCGGATGCTCCCAACACTTCAAACTTCAAGATCAACACGCTGAACCCGCGTAGCAGCGGTCATGCGTGGTTCAACACCTCAACCTTCTCTCCGGAACAGACGGGGACCTTCGGAAACGTCGGGCGCAACTTCTTTCATGGTCCCGGCTTCAACTACACGAACATGTCGCTTTATAAAGACTTCCCGCTGGGGAAGGAAGGCGCGCGATTCCTGGAGTTAAGGCTGGAGTCCTACAACGTCTTTAACCACGCCAACTTTGGCCAGCCGGATGGAGACTTCAGCGATTCAACTTTTGGACAAATCTTGGCCGTGACGACTCCGGTTTCCTTCGGGGGGCAATCAACCGATCCCCAACCCGGGCGAGCCACGCAACTTGGGGTTAAGCTAGCCTTCTAACGCAGGTTCGCAATCACTGGGGCGGAGGGGCATTTCAGGGTCTTGTGAAAACGGAGACTCTGAAAGGCCCCTCTTTTATTTGCCTCCTTCAGGGCCGGGGTGCCTGCGCCCCAAGAGCGCACGATTGCGTCTAAGCGCAATCCTCAATAAACTTCTCTCCGGGCAAAAATTCGGCTCTTTCAGGTTTGTAAGGAGACTACGTGCGTGCTTTTCGGCTCTTCCTTTTTATTTTGCTTGCCTTTCTCAGTCCCCAGTTCCTGATCCAGACCGGCAAAGTAGAGGCACAACAGCCAGCAAACGACCTGGTGGCTCCTCCGCCGCACGCCAAGCAAATCTACCTCAAGCACGTTCTGGTGATCGGTCAGACCAAGGGTTTCGAACACAACTCGGTCTCACCCGCGATGGCCGCTATTTACGACATGGGCAAGGAGAGTGGGCTGTGGGACACCATGTTGCGCACCGACACCGAGCTGCTGACCAAGAAAGAACTGAAGAACAACGCAAAAAACCTGAACTATTTCGACACCGTCATCTTCGCCAGTACCACCGGCGAATTGGACATGGACGCGGGTCAGAAGCAGGATTTAATGTCGTTCATCAAGGAGGACGGGAAGGGGTTTGTGGGGATCCATGCCGCGCTGGACACGAACTATACCTGGCCGGAGTATGGCGAGATGATCGGAGGATGGTTCGATCAGCATCCATGGATGACGTTCAATGCGCCGATTATCAATGAAGACCCCGACTTTCCCGCAGTGCGTCATTTTCCCAAGGCGTTCGTCAAATATGACGAGATCTACCAGCCTAAGGATTGGTCCCGAAGCAACGTAAACGTGCTGCTCAGCCTGGACCCAGGCAAACTCAACTATGAGAACAATCCGCGTATTCACCGCACGGACCATGATTTCGCGGTGGCCTGGAGCAAGATGTACGGTAAAGGGAGAGTTTTCTATTCCACCCTCGGCCATACGGAAGAGGCATGGGAAGATCCGGACATCCGGAAGATGTATTTCGAGGCGATTAAGTGGTCGTTGGGGATGACCGAGGGCAGCACAACATCGCACCCGCGGCCGGCCGGCTCCGCACCTGCTAAGTGAAGTAGAACCCGATGGTAACGAAGGTGGTATCACAAGGATGAAGAGATTTCGGGATGTTGCCATGCTGGCGGCGATCGCAGGGTTGGCTGCCTACCAGGGCAGGCAATTGAATATTTATGCAGCTCAGGCGCCGGTGGCCCCGACGACGCAAAACGCCGGGCCCACCCACGGTGGCAATGCGCCGCCCGCCCAATCTGCGCAACTGGCTGCTGCCGGCGGTTCCCTTTTCCAACAGAATTGCGCCTTCTGTCACGGCCGGGACGCCGGCGGCGGAGAAACAGGCCCTGACCTCACCCGGTCTAAGCTGGTGACCGCAGATGTGGGTGGAAACCAGATTGGGGATGTCGTGCTGCATGGACGGCCCGACAAGGGAATGCCCGCCTTCCCCTTCTCCGGTGACCAGATCAGCGAGCTCGCGGCCTTTATCCACTCCCAGCAGACCAAGGCCATGGCGGTGAGCGGCAAGAGGAAAGGCGTCGATGTGTCCGATCTTCAAACGGGGAATGTGGAGGCCGGTAAAGCCTATTTCAATGGCGCCGGCGGCTGCTCGACCTGCCACTCGCCGACCGGCGACCTGGCCGGCGTCGCCTCACGTTATGAGGGACTGCAGCTCGAGGAACGAATGCTGTATCCCAAAGACGTGAAGAGCAAGGTAACGGTGACCCTCGCCTCGGGAGAAAAGGTTACGGGGACACTGGCCTACCAGGATGAATTCACGGTGGGACTGCGGGATGCCACAGGAACGTACCGGTCGTGGCCCACGAGCGCTGTGAAGGTTTCCGTTGACGCACCCGTGGAGGCCCACGTGGCTTTGTTCAGCAAATACACCGATGACGATATCCATAACCTGATGGCGTATATACAGACACTGCGCTAGGAGCATTTTTTGACTGCTTTGAGAAATACGTTGCTTCTTGCCGTGGGCGCGGGATTGGCCTTCGCAACTTCAATCCCGCTGAAGGCACAGAATGTGGACGCCGCCATGCTCCTGCACCCACCGGCCGACAGCTGGCCTGGGTACCATGGCGACTACTCCGGAAGACGGCACAGCAAGCTGACGCAGATTACGCCGCAAAATGTCAGCGATCTGAGCCTGGCTTGGGCCTTTCAAACGAACCAGCCGGCGGAAATCAAATCCTCTCCGCTATTGGTCGATGGCGTGTTGTACTTTACCGTCCCGGACAATGTCTGGGCGGTGGATGCGCGCTCCGGGCACAAGCTTTGGCAGTACACCTATCCACCCAACAAAGGGGACCATATCGGTCAGCGCGGCGTGGGCATGTATAAGGACTGGCTGTTCTTTGTCTCCCCGGATGCGCACCTGGTTTCTCTCAATGCCAAGGACGGCAAGGTACGGTGGATCATCGAACTCGCCGACGTGAACAAAGGCTATTGGGCGACTGAGGCGCCTTTGATTGTGGGTAACCATGTCCTGGTGGGTGTGGGCGGCGATCTCGATAACATACCCATGTTCCTGAAGTCGATTGATCCGGAGACGGGCCAGACACAGTGGCAATGGAACGTCACCCCTCCGCCGGGCCCGAACGTCACCACGGGCGGCACGACCTGGATGGCTGGTACCTATGATCCTGACCTGAACCTCATTTACTGGGGAACGGGGAACCCGACGCCAGTATTGGACGGCAACGCCCGGCCGGGCGACGATGAGCATACCGCCAGCATCGTGGCTCTGAATCCCGATACAGGCAAGTTAGTGTGGTCGTTTCAGCCGTCGCCGCATGACACGCATGACTGGGACGCGGTTGAAATACCAGTGCTGGTAGACGGAACTTTCCATGGTCAGCCGCGCAAGATGCTCATGCAAGCCTCCCGCAATGGATATTTCTTCGTTCTGGATCGGACCAACGGTAAGAGCCTGCTCACGGTTCCTTTCGGCCCCGTGAACTGGACTTCGGGCGTGGACAAGCAAGGCCGTCCCATTCCGAATCCGGCGAAGGATCCGGCGCCCGACGGGCGCCTGATTGCACCCGATGAGGGTGGACTGACCAACTACCGTTCGCCCAGCTTCGACCCTAAGACTGGCCTGTTTATTGTCGATGCTCACCCCGCCTTCAGCGTCTACTTCAACAAGCCGGCGGATGGTTCCTACGGTTGGGCGGGTGCGGATTATGGGCTGTGGGGCAAGGGTGTGCTGGAGGCCATCGATTACCAAACCGGCAAGATCCGCTGGTCCCATGAACTCGGCCCGGGAGGTTCCGGCGCCGGAGTGCTGAGCACGGATTCCGGACTGACCTTCACCGCGGATGCCGAAGGAAACTTTCTCGCACTCGATACCAGCAACGGCAAGACTCTTTGGCATTCTGGCTCAGGAGGGCGCGTCGGAAGCTCTCCAATTACCTATGAACTGGACGGCAGGCAATACCTGCTGACGAGCAGCGGAAGTGTGTTGTTTGCGTTTGCGCTGCCGCAGAGCGCGGTTCCCGCTACGCATGCGGTCGCCAAGGCACACTGAGCTGGGTCGGGACATCGCACAGCACAGCCCAGAGCTTAAAGAGATTGCGTCAGAACCTGCCGGTTTAGAATTTGGCGCCCAAGGGTCCGCGGACTGCAGGAACTGGACGGGTGCCCCAGGGTACGGACTCAAGACGCTGGGATTTCGCCTGACACCCACTCCAACCTTTCGCAGGACGCTCTATGAAAATCACCGGTGTTGAGACCATCGTCGTCAACGCAGAGATGCGCAATTGGATATTCGTAAAGGTCATCACCGACCAGGCAGGCCTGTTTGGCTGGGGAGAGGCCTCACTGGAGTGGAAGACGCGGGCGGTAACTGGCGCCATCGAAGATTTCACTCCTATGTTGATCGGCGAGGATCCGCGCAATATCGAGCACCTCTACCAGAAGCTCTATCGCCATTCATTTTTCCGCATGGGCGTGATTGGCATGAGCGCGATCAGTGGGGTGGAGCAAGCGTGCTGGGATATCTTCGGCAAGTCGCTTGGTCTTCCGGTCTATCAACTACTCGGCGGCGAAGTACGGAACCGGGTCCGCATGTATACCCACCTTGGCGGCGGAGATATGAAGTCCGTTTACCAGACCTTCGATCCTCAGCCGCTCATCGATCTTGCCAACCAGGTGGTTGCTCGCGGCTATACCGCGCTGAAAGTAGTCTTTGTTCCCTATTCCGAGCCGTTGATGGGGCGGCAATATGTACGCCAGTTTTCCCAGATGTTCGAGAAACTGCGGCTGGCCGTGGGAGACAGGATCGACATCATGATCGATTTCCACGGACGAACCTCACCCGCCATGGCGATCCAATATATCCACGCCATTGAAGAATTTAGTCCCTACTTCTGTGAAGAGCCAGTTCCCCCGGAAAACATTCCGGCGCTGCGCCAGGTTCGTGAAGCGGTCAGGGTTCCCATCGCTACCGGCGAGCGATTGGTTTCCCGCTACCAGTTTCGCGAGGTTTTCGAACAACAAGCGTGCCACGTGATTCAGCCCGACTTGTGCCATTGCGGCGGCCTTTACGAGGCAAAAAAGATAGCAGCGGCGGCAGAGACCTACTATATGGGCGTCGCGCCCCATAACCCTCTGGGGCCGATTGCCAATGCGGCCGCACTCCACTTTGCTCTATCGACACCGAATTTTCTGATCCAGGAAGATATGCTTACAGATGTGCCCTGGCGTTGGGACGTAGTCAAGCATGGCTTGAAGATGGAGAACGGGTACTGGGCGAAGAGCGAATCTCCAGGCCTGGGAATCGAAGTGGACGAGGTTGAGGCGGCGAAACATCCCTTCAAGCAGGAAGCCTTTGCTACCTCGGTAGCACGTGCCGCAGACGGCGCAATTTTGGACTGGTAGTTGGAGGAGAAGAACTGTGAAGTGGAATTACTCGCGAAAGAAAATCTTTCTGGCCGGAGCTCTGATCGTTCCCTGCCTGGCCATTGCATTGCTCGTGCACGCACAAACGTTTCCCGATGCCTCGGTGTATGCAAACGATCCCGTGGCCATGCTTGCCGGATACCGGCACGTTGAAGTCTCCTCGGTCTCCGACGCGATTGAGCAGCTCACCGGGCAGCGGCAGTATATGACGCACCACATGCAGCCCATCTTCACCACCAAGTTCGCCGGCTACGCCGTAACCGTAAAGATGGTGAAGGAAGAAAATCACGATCCCAATGCGCTCACCCCCATGCTCACCGCGATCGACCAGGGAGCCAAGGACTCGGTGTATGTGATGACGGTGCAGGATGGGGCGGACATTGCAGGGATGGGTGGGTTGATGGGCACGGCCATGTCTGCGCGCGAATTCGCAGGCGCGATCATCGACGGAGGCGTGCGTGACGTAGCCTATCTGCGCAAGATTGGATTCCCTGTCTATGCGAGCGGCATCGTCCCGTCCACTTCCGCCGGGCATTATCGGGTTGCGGGCACGGGGGTTCCAGTCGTGTGTGACGGAGTCAAGGTCAATGCCGGCGACATTGTCGCCGCAGATAGCGACGGAGTCGTGGTCGTACCCCGGGAGATCGCGCCTAAAGTATTGGTATTGTCACAGCAACTGGACTTCAAAGAACACAGCATGTACGCGTTCATCGAAAACACTAAATCCATTGAAGAAGCGGTAAAGAAGTTCGGCCGATTGTAGGATCGGCCTCGACTTCTAACGGCCGCAACGCTCCCGTTCACTTTCAATTGCAGCCAGCGCCTGGCGCGCCTTTCCATCGTCGGGAGAGAACTGGAGTAAGTGCCGGAGCGCTGTGACTGCAGCCTGAGGATCACCAATCGAGCATTCAAGCATCGCCAGATCGATACCCGCCGAAGTGTCCGCGGGATCATGGTCGCTCACCCGCTGCAATCCGGCGACCGCATCTTTTGCGTCACCGGCTCGGGCCTCCAGTATGGCCAGATCGCCGGCGGCGACAGAATCGGCCGGGTTCGCACGCAGTGCGGCCTGGTACTCACGCATGGCAGCCTGACGATCACCCGACAGTTGCTCCATGAGGCCAAGTGCGGTATGCAAATCGGGATCTGCCTGCTCCACGCCCCTGCGCTCGGCCTGCTGCAGCAGTTGCATGGACCGATGCCCGGCCTGCACATCGCCCCGTTCGGCAAACTGAAAGTAGGCGAGTCCCAGTTCACGATCACTCGCGGATCCGCCACCCACCACCGTGAGGTCGCCCGTATATGCAACGCCCTGGTCGAGCGATAACCGAGGACGCCTCTGGATGCGATGGTCGGTCACTTGTTCGTGGGCCACGTCTCCTGTCTTCTCACGCGGCATGTGGCACTGGCTACAGTCCGGTTGATCGGGGTGGTGCTTGCTGACAAATGAGGGCGCTCCATGGCAGCTGAGACAACGGCTTCTGAAGTAGCTTACCCGCTGTTCCACCGGAGGCGAGTTGTGTGGATCGTGACAAGTGGTGCAAGTAAGCCGGTCACCGCTCTTCCGCTTGCACTCGCTCTGCAGGAGTGCTTCCCACTGGCTCGTCGCCCTGCCGGCCGGACCCAACTCACCGGCGTGGACAAAGTGAGTTACATAATCCGAGAGATCCTCGCCCGGTAGAAAATCGGACAGCGAATGTCCCAGGATGTTGACGGCTGTCTCCCCTTCCAGGTGACATTGCAGGCATACCGAGTCGCGCTTGCTGGGCGAGAGCTTGGCCGGGTTCAGTATCGGTTCTTTTCCTCCGCTCGCCAGGTGCGCCGCTGGGTCGCCGTGACATGACTGGCAGGTGATGCCCCCGTAAAGAAAAGGCCGCACCCCGAAATGATTCCGCGAGCCCGGCAGCGATGGCTGCACGCCAGTGGCGTGACAGTGAAGGCAGCCTGCATCCACCTTCAGGGTAAAAGGCATTTCCCGCACATTGGGTGATTTCGGGTTCATGTCCCATACCCGCTGCTTGCTGTACCAGTTAACCGGGCTCTCAAACCAATAGCCTTGATTCTGGAAAAGGTATGTGCGGCCTCTCTGGCCGGAGCCGACAAAGTAGCTCAACTCCTGCTCCCCCTTCAAGGCGCGTTCCGGCGGCGCGTTGGGCCGGTCGTAACTCAGCCACGCCTGGCCATTCCGCACGAAGAGGCGGTAGTGAACCCCGGAAGCGGCGTGCGTGAACTCACCCGGCAGCAAGCCATCGATGGCGGCTCCGCTGGCTTGCGCCATGGGCGTTCTCTGGTAGCTGTCATAAATTCCTCTGTGGCAGCCGGCACACGCGGCGTCAGGATTTTCTGCCAACAATCGGCTTCGGACCAGCGCCGAAGGCCCAGCCAGGAGAATCAAAAACCATAGGGGCAAGAGACGTAAGCGCACCACGGCGACCTGAGGAGGAGGGAACAGCAACCACCTCTCCCAATATATGGACGCTAAAAGACTGTCGATTGCCTAATTATTCGAGTACGCTTGGAAATTAGTTCGCTGCTGAGGAGGTCGTCCGTGCGATTTTCCAGTCTGTTTAAGACTTTCGTGCCTGCCATCGCCGCATTCAGTGCATTGTGTGTGGGCAGTACGCTGGCGTCGGGTCGGCCTGGCGCAGAAGCCAAGAGCCAGGGATGCCCGAACGAGGACAGCGGATTGAAGGTACCCGCCGGTTTTTGCGCAATCATATTCGCCGACGGTATTGGCCACGCGCGTCACCTGGTGGTGGCGCCGAACGGAGTCGTCTATGTCAATACGTGGTCCGGAGACTACTATCCCCCGGGAGACAAACCTCCCGCAGGCGGATTTCTGGTTGCCCTGCAAGATAAGGCGGGCACAGGCAAGGCGGACGTGATTGAACGCTTTGGCGAAACCGCCCAGACCGGCGGAGCCGGTGGCACCGGCATTGCCCTCTACAAGGGATCGATTTACGCGGAGATCAACGATCGCATCG
This sequence comes from uncultured Acidobacteriaceae bacterium, assembly GCA_963844785.1. GTDB lineage: Bacteria > Acidobacteriota > Terriglobia > Terriglobales > Acidobacteriaceae > PALSA-350. The sequence goes on from CAWJPV010000013.1 coordinate 213,965, forward strand.
TGCGTTACGCGTTGACGGCGGGGTCCATCGTCCCCCAGGGACCGGCCACGACCGTCGTTACCGGACTGCCTCTGGGCGGCGATCACCCCATGCACCCATTTGCCATCACCGCTGACGGGTCCTTGTACGTCGATGTGGGCACGGCAACCAACTCTTGCCAATTGAAGAATCGAACCCTCAAGTCCCCCGGCGCAGACCCGTGTACGGAACTGGAGACCCGAGGCGGCACCTGGCGCTACGACGCGAACAAGACCAACCAACCATTTACCCCGGCAGATCGCTTCGCCACGGGGATACGCAACGGCGAAGGCTTTGCCATCGACGCAGCCGGCAAGCGCCTATTTGTTACCCAACACGGACGCGACCAGCTGCATGCGAATTGGCCTGATCTCTACCCGCTGCCAAAGGAAGCCACTTTACCGGCAGAAGAGTTGTTGCTCTTGAAGCAAGGCGGCGACTATGGCTGGCCCGAGTGCTATTACGACGCAGTGCAGCAGAAGCTGGTGCTAGCGCCAGAATACGGCGGAGACGGCGGCAATAAGGTGGGCGTCTGCGCCAACAAGATCGCCCCGGTGGCAGCTATGCCCGCACATTGGGGGCCCAATGGGGCGGTCTTCTACGACCAGAAACAGTTCCCGGCCCACTACCGCAATGGCGTGTTCATCGCCTTCCACGGTTCCTGGGATCGATCCCCCTATGCCCAGGGGGGCTACAACATTGTCTTTCAGCCGCTTGCCGGCGCCCGTTCCGCCGGTCCGTGCGAAATTTTCGCCGACGGATTCGCGGGGGCAGTCGAGACCCCTGAAAAAGCCGTGCATCGCCCCAGTGGCGTTGCGGTCGGACCGGACGGGTCGCTCTACATCGCCGACGATAATACCGGGCGGATATACCGGGTGAAGTATGTGGGCGGCTCCGCCGGTGGCGGTGCGCAGACTACTCCATGCCCGAGCGCCTCGGCTTCTCCCGGGCCTATCGACACAGCCAATGCCAAACCGCCCGAAGGCACAAACCCGGATGCCGGCCTCTCCGTTCCTACAGGAGCGACATCAGAGATGGTGGCACTGGGCGATCGCATTTACCACGGACAAGTGGGCGGAGCTTCGTGCGCGGGTTGCCATGGGTCAGACGGCAAAGGCACTCCGCTGGGCCCAGACCTCACCGACACCAAGTATTTGTGGAACGATGGCAGTTGGGCCGGAATCGCCAAAACCATCACCGACGGCGTGCCGCAGCCGAAAGAATATCGTAGCCCCATGCCGCCCATGGGCGGGGCACAACTGACCGACGACCAGGTGAAAGCCCTGGCCGCGTATGTCTGGAGCATGAGCCATCACTAAATTCTGAACGGCGGTGTTGATGAAGCCTTGGATCCTTTATGCAGGCATGACCGTGGTGGCCTGGGGCGTGTGGGGTGTGTTCAGCAAGCTGGCCTCAAATTACACCCGGCCGCGACAGACACTGCTTTTTCAGGTAGTCGGCGTAATGGCCTTTGGGTTGGTGGTGCTCTCGCTGGAACGCTTCCACATTGACTGGTCTCCACCAGGATTCGCTTGGTCGGCTGCCGCGGGCTTCGTAAATTTCGTCGGCTTTCTAGCCTTCTTTGCCGCCGTTGAAAAGGGCAAGGTTTCGACTGTGATCGCGATGTCGTCGCTCTACCCGGTGGTCACCATCGCATTGAGTGTCCTCTTTCTGCACGAGACGATCACTCGGCGCGAGGGCCTTGGCGTTGCTTGCGCGTTATTGGCGGGCTTCCTGTTGGCAGGTTGATACGACCTCTGGATGCGCGATTATTCCACTTACAGCTTCTGGCTCGAGGACTCAGGTGAATCGCTGACGCCGCGGCCGGCGCTCCAGCGTTCGACCGACGTCGACGTGGCCATCCTGGGCGGCGGCTACTCCGGCCTGTGGACGGCTTACTACCTGCTGCTGCATGAGCCCACACTACGCGTTGCCGTGGTGGATAAGGAGATCGTGGGCTTCGGCGCCTCGGGACGCAATGGAGGTTGGTGTTCGCCAAATTTTCCAGTGACGGCTGGCGCCTTGGAGAAGCGCTTCGGGGCTGAGGCCGCGCGTAGTCTGTTGCTGGCCATGCGCGCCGCGGTGGATGAGGTCGGCCGCGTCTGCAACGAGGAAAAGATCGATGCGCGGTTCCATAAAGGCGGCGTCCTGACGTTGGCGCGCGGGTGGCATCAGCTAGCGGGCATTCGCTCGAGCTATGCCGCCTATGAGCGGCTGGGGCTGGGCGATCGCTACCAGATGCTTAGCGCCACGGAAGCCACAGAACGCCTTTACGTGAACGGCGTGCATGGTGGGCTGTATACCCCGGACGGCGCCAGCCTGCATCCGGCGCGACTGGTGCGCGGCCTGGCGCGGGCGGTCGAGGCCCGCGGCGGCATCGTCTATGAGCAGACACCGGTGACCGGGTTCAAAGCTGGAAGCCTGATCACGCCCGGCGGAGAATTACGCGCAAAGCGGGCAACTGTGCTCGCCGGGGAGGCGTATCTGACCCGCCTCCCGGCCCTGCACCGGTCGCTGCTGCCGGTCTATTCGCTGATCTCGCTGACCGAGCCATTGACCGCCGGGCAGTGGTCGCAGATCGGATGGCAGAACGGAGAGAGTGTTGCTTCCACGCGCAACACAGTTGTATATCTGACCAAAACACCAGATGGACGCATTCTCTTTGGCAGCCGTGGTGCACCCTATGCCTTCGGCTCGAAGATCACAGACCGGCAAGATACCCATGAAGCGACCATGAAGATGATCCATCGCTCATTGGTGGATTGGTTTCCGCCGCTGGCAGGCATTGGTTTCACGCATGCGTGGGGTGGACCGGTGGGCATGCCCCGCGACTGGATGCCCGCTGTGCGTTTCGACACCAGCTCGCGGATCGGTTCGATTATGGGCTATACCGGACAGGGCGTTTCCACCAGCAATCTGTCCGGACGGTTGCTGGCGGGCCTGATCACGAATCGTCAAACCGGCCTGGAGACGCTTCCGCTGGCACAGAGACGTTCACCGAACTGGGAAATGGAACCGCTGCGCTGGCTGGTGGTGCGCTACTTGCAGAGCGCTTTTCTGCGTATCGATGAAGCCGCAGAAGCCGGCCGGCCACGTCCCGTGGATGCCCGGCTGGCTGAATATCTGGGCCGACATTAGCAACCGCACCCCGGGCGCAGCGTCATGCGTTAATGGTGCGACAAATCTCTCGCTTTCTCACCAGCCTTGCCCCCTGGACGGGTGCCCCAGGTTCGCAACAGCGTACCTGGGTTGAACAAGATGGGCGCAGCCCCTCCTTTTTCTTTTTCCTGTAAGTAGGTATAGACCGGCAGTGAAAGCATTGGAAAAAGGTCGTTTTCAACCCATGTACGCGGAAACGCGAACATGGGGCACCCGTCCAGGGGGCTAGGCTTCGTGGCAAACCGGGAAAGCCGAGAACGAAATCACAAAGTTTTGCACTGGTCTACTCGTAACTTATTGAGTTACATTACCAGGTCATTGCGAAAGTGAACCCAGGCGTGATTCAAGGTAAACGCGTAGGAAACCATGCAGGTTCCACCCCTCGTGGGTCCACTTGAGGATAGTCTCACGGGCCATTTTCAAACCGGCAGTCTCGGCTCCCAACGATGCCGGAGGGGTGGCCAGCACCTCAATCTCGAATCGCGGCACGTATGTTTGATCCGACACCCGAATCCTGTAAAGGCCCGGTCCGCCTACTCGAACTGTTGCTACCTTCTGCGCAGCCGACCAGTCCAGCGGTTGGACGCTGGGCGCGGTTGTTGCTCGAGTTTGCCCATCCGTGGCTACCCCAAGCCCGTATTGGCCCGAGGGCAGAACACGGAGCGCCGGAGCGATCGAGATCTCGCCCTGTGGGCTCACGGCCGCCACCATCTCAGCGTTGATCGCCATCGATGCCCGCCCTGTTGGGGTGGGGAAAGCGGTCTCAGCCGAAGCCGGCCGCAACAACAAGACGTTTCTGACACCGACAAACATGTCCCAAACCGCGGGCGGGGGCTGCGGAGTGATCGCGGGAACGCGGAAACCCTGGGAACACGTTTTCGCTTCGTAGCATTCGCACAGCATCCGCTGTCCGTCGGGCAGCAGAATTACAATCGAGTGCGCCGGACCTTCCATGTCCGCGGTGACCAAACCGCCTGGCGGGATCGCCTCCCCTAATCGGAGCGCGTTGGGGCTGCCATCTAAATGCCAGTCCCCATGCTTTTCCCACACCATTCCGGTCGTCTCGCTCCCAGCCGCACCTCCCAGGGCGGGCCCACTGCAAACAACTGCGGCTATCAGGGCAAAGAGCAAGACTGCGGATTTCATAGCTTGAGGCTGACCTAAGTCTCGCATCCTTCCGGTACGAGGCCAACTGGGATCTATCCAGATTAAGGATTTAGGAAATTGAATTAATCTCTTTCGTCATACCCCAATTGTTGTATAGTCGACCTGCGTCTTCGAAATCCCCCCTCCATCCCCCCTGTGCGATCCCTTATCCCCTGGGCTGCAAGCCTCCTGTTTCCACAGGACTGCGCCAGTCCAACAATTCGTTTGACGGTGGGGCCGACCGGGCCACGCAATACGTAGCTGGAATTGCGCCCCAAGTCCCCAGCCGGGTAGGAGGGTCTTATTTTTCGGCTAACCAGGCAACTGCTTCTGTGTCTTTTGTTCCTGGCCGCGGCACGGCCTCTGCTCGCGCAGATCCCCAACGTACTCACATGGCGCTACGACAACACTCATCAGGGTCAGAACACTCAAGAGACGGTTCTTACTCCGACCAATGTAAACACCAACACATTCGGCAAGCTATTCAGCCAAACCGTGGATGGCCAGGTTTATGCGCAACCGCTCTACGTAGCCAATCTGACCGTAAACGGCGCTACCCACAACGTCATTTTCATTGCTGACGAACATGATTCTGTCTACGCCTTCGATGCCGACAGCAACGGCGGTACGAATAGTGCGCCCCTGTGGCAAGCCAGCATGATCAGCACAGCTCATGGGGCCGCATCGGGAGCGACAACCGTCCCCTATACCGATGTCCAAGGTGGTGCCGGAGACATTCATCCCGAGATTGGCATCACCTCCACCCCGGTCATCGATCTCACCACCAACACCCTCTTTCTGCTCGCCAAGAGCAAAGAGAACGGCAATTATGTGCAAAGGCTGCATGCTCTCAATATTCTGACCGGCAACGAGCAATCGGGCAGTCCGGTGTCCCTCTCGGCATCGGTGCCTGGCAACGGCACGGGAAGCTCCGGAGGCACGCTGGCCTTCAGCACCATGTGGCAAAACAATCGTTCGGCACTCGATCTGTTTAACGGGAACATCTACATTGGCTTTGGCTCTCATGGCGATGATGGGCCCTGGCATGGCTGGGTCCTGGTTTACAACGAGACCACCCTTAAACAAACAGCGGCGTTTTGCAGCTCCCCCAACGGAGACGGCGATGGGATCTGGGGAGCCGGCGCAGGATTCCCTATCGACACGGTGAGCGCAAACGGCAGGGCATTTCTGGCCACCGGCAACGGTGACATGACCAGCTACCCCCCGCTCACCACGAACGTCGATTATGGGGAAAGCATTCTTCGTTTCGATCTGTCGAATGGCGGCTTTGCCATCAGCGACGCCTTCACAGACTTCAATCAATCTGCGTTGACCGGCGCGGATCTCGATCAAGGTTCAGGTGGTATTCTCCTGCTCCCGAATCAAACAGGGATCTATCCGCACCTCCTCGTCCAGGTTGGCAAGGAAGGCCGGATCCTGGTAATCAACCGTGATAGTCTGGGCGGCTATGTTGGCCCCAATCCCGGTTACAACACCAATGCCGTGCAGGATATAACGGGCGCATTGGGATCAGACTCAGGCTTGTGGAGCACGCCGGCCTACTGGAATGGGAATGTCTATATGTGGGCGGAAAATGATGCCCTGAAGATGTTTCCTATCACCAATGGTGTTCTAGCTACCAGGGCCACGGCGCAATCTTCGGCTACTTCGACGTTTCCGGGAGCCTCCCCGGTAGTCTCGTCCAACGGCACACAGGACGGGATTGTGTGGGCGTTGATGACCGATGCTTACATCTCGAACGGAACCTCTGTTCTCTATGCATTTAACGCCACGAACGTGGCCCAGGAACTTTACGGCAGCAATCAGAACTCCAACCGCGACAACCCGGGACCAGCGATCAAGTTCACAGTTCCTGTCATCACCAACGGGAAGGTCTATGTGGGCGCGGGTTACCAGATCGATGTCTACGGTCTTCTGAACGGAGCTTCGCAGGCGCCCGCACCCGTCATTTCACCCGCGGGAGGCACCTTCAGCGGCTCACAACAAGTCACCATCACGGATACCGTGAGCGGCGCCACCATTTACTACACCACCGATGGGTCAACTCCTACCACCTCGTCGACGACCTATACGGGGCCATTCCAACTCTCGACCGACACAACCGTACAGGCGATTGCCAGCGCCAGTGGATATCTGCAGAGCACGCTGGCGAGCGCTACTTATACCTTCAACACGCAGACGGCCACGCCGCAGTTTTCTCCGGCGACGGGCAGCTACACTACCACGCAATCCGTCACCATTTCCGACAGCACCTCTGGTGCGGTTATCTATTACACGACAGATGGGTCGACACCCAGTACCAGTTCGACAAAATATACGGGTCCGATTTCCGTCAGCGCCACCACCGTCATCAATGCCATCGCTGCTTACAGCGGATTGGCAAACAGTGACCTGGCGAGCGCCTCCTACACCATACAGCCGAATGGAAGTGAAATTAACTATGGCAACGGCTTTGCGAGCGTCGCCGGACTGACGCTGAACGGAAGCGCGACGAACGTAGATGACAGCCGCCTGCAGTTGACCACAGGCCTGACAAACCAGGTATCAAGCGTTTTCTATAACACTCCAACCAACATCGAGTCCTTTACCACGGACTTTGCCTTCCAACTCTCGGATGCCGAGGCTGACGGATTCACCTTTACCATACAAAACGTCGGTCCGACCGCGATGGGTGGATACGGGGGAAGCCTGGGATACGGACCCAGCCCGCCGTCAGGAACAACTGGCGGTATCGCCAAGAGTGTCGCCATCAAGTTCGACATCTATAACAACTCCGGCGAAGGCACAGATTCAACCGGACTCTATGTTAACGGCGCTGCCCCCACTGTTCCGGCTGTCGACATGACCTCATCTGGCGTGGTGTTGCTCAGTGGAGACACAATTGCTGCGCACATGACCTACAACGGGGTCAACCTGGTCATGACGCTCACGGATATCGTCGTGAACAAGACGTTTACCTATACGTTTCCCATCAATATTCCCACAACCATCGGTAGCAACCTCGCATATATCGGCTTTACCGGCGGTAGTGGTGGTGAAACCTCAAGCCAGAAGATTCTGTCATGGACGTTCACGTCTCAGTCCGGATCAACGGAGTCGGCCGCGGCCACGCCTACTTTTTCCCCTGGTACGGGCACTTATACCTCAAACCAGTCAGTCACGATCGCCGACACCACCCCCGGAGCGACGATCTACTACACCATCAACGGGACCACGCCATCCACCTCCTCTGCCGTCTATAGTTCTGCGATCCCCGTCAGTGCCAGCATGACCCTGGAGGCTATCGCGGTCGCTCCTGGATATACCCAGAGTGCACTGGCCACAGCGGCCTACGTCATTCAATCCAGCGGGACCAGCACGATCAACTTTGCCGCCGGCTTTCCCAGCGCCACCGGCCTGCAACTGAATGGCTCGGCCGCAGTAAATACCAGCAAATTCCTGGAACTTACCAATGGGGGCACGGCTCAAGCTTCCAGCGCTTTCTGGACTACACCGGTCAACATTCAGGCCTTCACCACCAACTTCACCTTCCAGCTTTCCAGTGCCGCCGCCGACGGATTCACCTTCACCATCCAGAATGCCGGCACGACTGCGCTCGGAGGATCCGGCGGAGGCCTCGGTTATGGACCAGACCCCGGCGCGACGGGAACGGCCAGTATTGCCAAGAGTGTCGCCATCAAATTCGATCTCTACAACAACTCCGGCGAAGGCACCGACTCCACCGGTATCTATACCAACGGGGCAACTCCCACGGTCCCGGCAGTCGATCTCACATCCTCCGGGATCGTACTGTCGAGCGGCGATACCATATCCGCTCAACTCGTCTATAACGGCACGACGTTAACGCTCAATCTTACCGACACGGTTACGAATGACACCTTCAGCTATGCGTTCACCGTCAACATCCCCTCAACCGTCGGTGCAAACACGGCTTACGTCGGCTTCACCGCAGGCACCGGCGGAGAAACCGCGATCCAGAACATCAAAACCTGGACTTTCACTTCAGGAACAACCCAAGTAGCTGCCGAGCCCACGTTCACCCCATCGCCCGGTACGTATACTTCGGCACAAAACGTCTCCCTGAGCAGTGCGACGACCGGCGCAACCATCTACTACACGGTAGACGGATCAACCCCCACGGCTTCCTCTGCGGTTTATAGCGCACCGATCGTGGTGAGTGCAGCTTCGCTTACCATTCGCGCCTTTGCCGCCGCGACCGGATATCAGAGTAGTCCGATAGTTATGGGCACTTATCAGATCCAGGGTACAGCGGCGACGCCAACCTTTACCCCAGCCAGCGGAGCGAGTTTCTCTTCCCCCATGAGTGTGTCCATTGCGGATGCGACCCCATCGGCATCGATTTATTACACGACCGACGGAAGTACGCCGACGACAGGTTCTCCGCTCTACTCGGGCCCGTTCACCATTGGCGCAACCACCACCGTCCACGCTATCGCCACAGCCAGCGGCTATACGCAAGGCGCCCAGGGTTCGGCGAGCTATACTTACACTCCAACGGAGTCGGCCGCGGCCACGCCCACTTTTTCCCCTGGTGCGGGCACTTATACCTCGACCCAGTCAGTCACCATCGCCGACACCACCCCCGGAGCGACGATCTACTTCACCACCAACGCGACCACGCCATCCACCTCCTCTGCCGTCTATAGTTCTGCGATCCCTGTCAGCGCCAGCATGACCCTGGAGGCTATCGCGGTCGCTCCTGGATATACCCAGAGTGCACTGGCCACAGCGGCCTACGTCATTCAATCCAGCGGGACCAGCACGATCAACTTTGCCGCCGGCTTTCCCAGCGCCACCGGCCTGCAACTGAATGGCTCGGCCGCAGTAAACTCCAGCAAATTCCTGGAACTTACCAATGGGGGCACGGCTCAAGCTTCCAGCGCTTTCTGGACTACACCGGTCAACATTCAGGCCTTCACCACCAACTTCACCTTCCAGCTTTCCAGTGCCGCCGCCGACGGATTCACCTTCACCATCCAGAATGCCGGCACGACTGCGCTCGGAGGATCCGGCGGAGGCCTCGGTTATGGACCAGACCCCGGCGCGACGGGAACGGCCAGTATTGCCAAGAGTGTCGCCATCAAATTCGATCTCTACAACAACTCCGGCGAAGGCACCGACTCCACCGGTATCTATACCAACGGGGCAACTCCCACGGTCCCGGCAGTCGATCTCACATCCTCCGGGATCGTACTGTCGAGCGGCGACACCATATCCGCTCAACTCGTCTACAACGGCACCACGTTAACGCTCAATCTCACCGACACGGTTACGAATGACACCTTCAGCTATGCGTTCACCCTCAACATCCCCTCAACCGTTGGCGCAAACACCGCTTACGTCGGCTTCACCGCAGGCACCGGCGGAGAAACCGCGATCCAGAACATCAAAAACTGGACTTTAACCTCAGGAACAACTCAAGTAACTGCGGCGGCGACGCCAACCTTTACCCCAGCCAGCGGAACGAGTTTCTCTTCCCCCATGAGTGTGTCCATTGCGGATGCGACCCCGTCGGCATCGATTTACTACACTACCGACGGAAGTACGCCGACAACAGGTTCTCCGCTCTACTCGGGCCCGTTCACCATTGGCGCAACCACCACCGTCCACGCTATCGCCACAGCCAGCGGCTATACGCAAGGCGCCCAGGGTTCGGCGAGCTATACCTACACTCCAACGGAGTCGGCCGCGGCCACGCCCACTTTTTCCCCTGGTGCGGGCACTTATACCTCGAACCAGTCAGTCACCATCGCCGACACCACCCCCGGAGCGACGATCTACTACACCACCAACGGGACCGCGCCAACCACTTCCTCTGCCGTCTATAGCTCGGTGATCCCCGTCAACGGCAGCACCACGCTGGAGGCGATCGCAGTCGCTCCTGGATTTACGCAGAGTGCACTGGCCACAGCGGCCTACGTCATTCAATCCAGCGGGACCAGCACGATCAACTTTGCCGGCGGCTTTCCCAGCGCCACCGGCCTGCAACTGAATGGCTCGACCCAAGTGAACTCCAGCAAATTCCTGGAACTTACCAATGGAGGCATGGCTCAAGCTTCGAGCGCCTTCTGGACTACACCGGTCAACATTCAGGCCTTCACCACCAACTTCACCTTCCAGCTTTCCAGCGCTGCTGCCGACGGATTCACCTTCACCATCCAGAATGCCGGCAAGACTGCGCTCGGAGGATCCGGCGGAGGGCTCGGTTACGGACCAGACCCCGGCGCGGCGGGAACGGCCAGTATTGCCAAGAGTGTCGCCATCAAATTCGATCTCTACAACAACTCCGGCGAAGGCACCGACTCCACCGGTATTTATACCAACGGGGCAACTCCCACGGTCCCGGCAGTCGATCTCACACCCTCAGGGATCGTACTATCGAGCGGCGACACCATGTCCGTTCAACTTGTCTACAACGGCACCACGTTGACGCTCAATCTTACCGACACGGTTACGAATGCCGCCTTCAGCTATGCGTTCACGGTCAACATCCCCTCAACCGTCGGCGCAAACACGGCTTACGTCGGCTTCACCGCAGGCACCGGCGGAGAAACCGCGATCCAGAACATCAAGACCTGGACCTTCACTTCGGGAACACCATAATTGACCGGCACCTACACAACTGGTGAGGTGCCCGTGCGACGGTGTATTACACTAACCCCGCGACGCCAAAATCGGGCCCCGAAGCGGAGGCTACTGTGTTGTCGATACCCAACTTTGTCAGGCCCGGATGCAAAGCGGCAGGATGGCTGCTTCTGGCTTCTTTGAGTGTAAGCGCACTGCCGGTTTTGGCTCAGGCGGCTGCTCCGCCTACAGCCACAGGACAGGCAGCGAGCGTTTCTGACGCTTCGGCTCAGGATGCGGACGACACAGAGCTACCGGAAGGAGAGTTGGCGCCGGCATCGATTCAAATCGATGTTTCGAAGTCTTCAAATCTCATTCAAGTGCTCTATGCCGCGACTCGAGAGACCAAGACCCAGCCCACAGTGGATGATCTGGCCAAAGCGAAGACCTTGATTGACGGCGGCGCAGACGTAAAGGCGACGGACTCGATGGGACGTACCGCGCTCCACTGGGCAATCTTTGGATCGAGCTACGCCAACAACCAGGACCTGATTGTTGCTTACGAAGAGATAGCGGCGGCTCTTATTGAGCGCGGCGTGGATATCAATCATGAGGATGTCTACAACGACACTGCGCTTGACTACCTGCTGTACTCGCCAAACTTTGAAATGCAGACGCTGCTGATAGAACATGGTGCAAGCAGCGGATTTTTAGCTGCATCCTTCAACTTCCTCAATCAGTTGGAAGAGTGCAAAACCGGCCAGGATCCGGCTCCCCGGGCGTCTGCAAATCATGTCGCGAACGGGCACAGCTTCCCTGCTGCTGTTTCCATCGCCCAGGTTCCGGAACCCGACACGGAAGCGGCAGCTCCTGCATCCGGCCGCCCAACCACGCGGCGGACATCGCAATCAGCCAGAGTTGCTGCCTTCATGCAAGCCGATCTCACGCCGGGGCAGACCATTGATATCAGGCTTACCACACCTGCCTCCAGCGATGGCTCGCGCACCGGTGACCCGATCGAAGGTGTCGTCACTTATCCGCTGTGTGCGAATGGCGAGTGGCTGGCATGTAAGCCGGATCAGTTGCTGCTCCCGCCTGGAACCAAAGTGAACGGGACCGTGCTGTTTGCGCAGAAAGCGCCGGACAAGTACTGGCGCCCCCGCCTGGTGCTCGATTTCTCCAATGTCGTGTACAAAGACGGAAAGACCTCGCCGCTCTACACACGTGTGATTGACGTAGACAATGCACGCGAAACGGTTCGTAACAACGAGATTCTTGGCATCATTCAGCCGCACGTAACGGGCAAGGTCTCGATCGCCTTCGCCGCCCTGGGCGCGATCAATCCCATCGCCGGATATACCATCAATGGAGTCCGAGCTGTGTATGGTCTGTCGATCCGGCGGGAAATTCTCTTTCCGGCTGGGACAGATGTCCAGGTCCAGATCGTTCGCCCGTCGATGCTAACCGAAAAGGCTCCCTGGAAGGCGTGGCCAACACTCCCTGTAACCCCCAAGCTTCGCACCCTGGTCGAGCACGCCCCGCTGCGCACGCACACCGCGAACGGAACGGTTTCGGATGTAACCAACCTGATGTTCCTTGGGACACGAGAGGAAATTATGTCCGCCTTTAACGAGGCGGGGTGGTTTGAGGCCGTTCCTTCCGGTTTCGGCTCAAATATGAAAGTCGTGCAGGCCACCTTGCGGCAAACAGGCTATTCCAATGCCCCGGTCTCAACGTTGATGATCAATGGCCGCCCGCCCGACCTGGTATTTCAAAAGTCTCTCGACACGTTTGCCAAGCGGCATCACATACGGATCTGGAAGCTGGCTTCTACGTATGAAGGCCGCGAGGTCTGGGTAGGCGCGGCCACGCACGACATCGCTGTAGAGCATACCAAGACCATGACCAAGTGGACTCACCGCATCGATCCCCATATCGACCGCGAGCGAGACTGGGTGGAAAGCGATCTACTCTTTATCGGCAGCGCGACTGGCTATGCGGATATAAACCGTCCGAACGCACCACACAATGCTGCCAACGCCACTGGGGATGATATCGTCAGCGACGGCGTTATGTCGGTGGTACAGGTGGGGCCGGCCCACGACAAGCCGGAAGGGCCCCCAGGGCTGATCTCTCGTTAAACGTCTGCTTATCGATGATGAACCCGGTTGTGGTGGTAGAGTACGATCCCAGTTGGCCCGAGCTGTTTCAATTTTTTCGGGCCCGGATCATGACTGCACTCGGTGGCCTGGCGACAGCCGTCGAGCATGTGGGCAGCACTGCAGTGGCCGGGTTGGCTGCCAAGCCCATCATCGACATGGATGTCCTGCTGGTATCCGGGGATGCGCTTCCTGCGGCCATCGAGCGGCTGGCGACTCTGGGTTACACCCACCAGGGTGACCTGGGTATCCCTGAACGCGAAGCCTTTCGCACGCCGGCCGGCGAATCTCCACATCACCTTTACGTATGCCCGCCACAGAGCCGTGAGTTTCGCAGACACCTGGCGTTGCGGGACTATCTCCGCTCCCATCCAGAGGAGGCGAAAGCGTATGGCGACCTGAAACAGGCACTCGCCTTGAAATTTTCGCGGGACCGGGACGCCTATATGGCAGGCAAAGGAGGATTTGTAACAGAACTTCTTAACCGCGCGCTCTCGAACCAGAGGGGCGACTTATTTTGAGGAATCTTCGGCGCTTGCTGAGGGTAACGCGTACAACCGTTCCAATTCCTGCACGTCGGCCAGTTGGCCTGCGGTTAGGATTCTCCCCAACGCGGAGCGCTCTATCGCTTCCCAGTTGGCCAGGAATACCAGTAATGCGTCGAAGTCAGGGTTGGTTTGTTTCACAGCTTCATGATGCATCCAGCCGGGACTGGCCGAAATACTACAAAGCGGTGCCGGCGCCACCCATTGGTGGTTAAAGGTCTAACCCGGATGTCTCGCCGGACCAAATCGGAAACTGTGCCTAGAAGGCAGCGCGCGCGTCATAACGAGCGAGCCGGCTCAGCAGGTAGTCGACCTCGGCGCGCGCCGCCGCATTCAGCGATGCGCCAGGAACACGCTGGGTGTCGTGGGCAATCGCGCCGCGCTTGTGCAAGACATACTTGCGCACCGCGAGACCGATGCCCTGCTGCTGCTCGTAGCGGATCAGCGGAAGATGCGCGTCGAAGAGATCATGAGCGGCATCTCGCTTTCCTGCCTGCGCATAATTCACCACATCCACCAGCATGTCGGGAAACCCGTAACCGGTCATTGCGCCATCCGCGCCACGCTCCATCTCAAAGTCCAGGAACAAGGCGCCATTGCCGGTAAGAATCGAAAGCGGCCGAAGAGATCCATCGCGTTGAAAGCCGCGCAGTGCGGATATCTTGTCCAGACCGGGCCAATCCTCATGCTTCAGCATCACGCAGGAGGGATTATCCATCACAATCCGGCGAATGACATTGGGCGTCATCACCACGGTCAACAGCAGGGGATAGTCCTGAATCACGAAAGGGATATCGGTGCCGATGGCGGCCACCGCCTGGGCGTAGTAACCGACGATCTGATCATCCGTGCGCAGGGCAGGCGGCGGTGCGATCATCACTGCGGCAGCTCCGCCATCCATCACACCGCGGGCCAGCGAGCGCATGGCGGCAAAGCCGGGCGCGGAGACGCCGACGATCACCGGCACCCTGGCCCGGCGGACCACCTGGTGGGAAATCGCCAGGGCCTCGGCTGGGTCCAGCTTGGGCGCTTCGCCCATAATGCCAAGAATGGTTAAGCCGGTAACCCCGCAGGACAAATAAAAATCTGTCATGCGATCGACCGATTCCGTGTCGACCGCCCCATCGAGCTTGAAGGGAGTTGCGGCGATGGCGTAAACGCCGTTCGCGGTGTGATCCAACTTCATGTCTGTGAACCTGTCTGGGTAGGGCCTTCGCGCAGGAGAAAATCGAAATCGCACCCCTGGTCGGCCTGCAATACGCAATCTTCAAATAACATGGCATAGCCGCGCGTGGGTAGGTTGCGTTGCGGGGGCGACGCTTTCCAGGCCGCCAGCCGGCTTTCGAGTTCCTGGTCGTCGATCAACAGTTCAATCCGGCGCGCTTCCACGTCGAGCATAATCCGGTCGCCGGTCTGAACGATCGCCAGCGGGCCGCCGACCGCCGATTCGGGCGTGATGTGCAACACGATGGTACCGAAAGCGGTGCCGCTCATCCGGGCATCGGAAATACGCACCATATCTTTCACGCCCTGGCGAGCCAGTTTCATGGGGATGGGCAGATAGCCTGCCTCCGGCATACCCGGCGCGCCTTTCGGGCCGGCATTGCGCAAAACCAGAATATCCCCGGCCTGCACATCCAGCTCCGGCAAGTCGATGCGCCTGGTCATGTCTTCGACGGAGTCGAAGACCAGCGCGCGCCCGGTGTGACGCATCAAGTTTGAGGAAGCGGCGGATTGCTTGATGATGGCACTGTTGGGAGCTAGGTTGCCATGCAACACGGCCATGGCGCCTTCCTTCTTCAGCGGAGCGGCAAGGCTGCGGATCACATCCTGTCCTGGTACCTCTTCTGCCCCGGCAATCGCTTCGCCGATGGTGCCGCCGGATACGCTGGGCGCATCCAAATTGAGCAGCGTCTTGAGCTCGCGGAGGAGAGCGGGCAAGCCGCCCGCATGGTGGAAATGCTCCATGTAATGGCTGCCGGAGGGCTTGAGATTGAGCAACACCGGGACCTCGCGGCCCAGCCGATCGAAGACCTCCAGGTCGATGTTCACGCCGGCGCGGCCGGCTATGGCGGTCAAGTGAATCAAGCCATTGGTGGACCCGCCGATGGCCTGCAAGACGATCATGGCATTGCGCACGGAGGCTGGGGTGATCAGATCCCCTGGCTTGGGCGCGCCGGAGATGGCCATCTCAGCGGCGCGCCTGCCGCTAGCCTCGGCAATGCGGCGGCGGTCCGCATGGGTTGCCGGCGCCGTGGCGCTCATGGGCAGCGCCAGTCCCAGCGCTTCGACGATGCAGGCCATGGTGCTGGCCGTGCCCATGACCATGCAGGTGCCGACAGAAGGGGCGAGGCGGCCGCTAATCAATTCGATCTCGGCAACGTCAATGGCGCCGGCGCGGTGCTGCGCCCAGAACCGGCGGCAATCGGTGCAGGCCCCCAGCACTTCACCCCTGTGATGGCCTACCACCATTGGCCCCGTGGGCACCACGATGGCGGGTAGATCTGTGCTGGCCGCGGCCATGACCTGCGCCGGCAGGGTCTTGTCGCAACCGCCGATAAGCACCACCGCGTCCATCGGCTGGGCACGGATCATTTCCTCCGTATCCATGGCCATCAGGTTGCGCAGGAACATGGAGGTGGGATGAGCGAAACTTTCGCCGATGGAAATAGTAGGAAAGACCATCGGCAAACCGCCCGCGAGCATGACACCGCGCTTGACGCTCTCGATCAGTTCCGGCACATTGCCGTGGCAGGGATTGAAGTCGCTGAAGGTATTGGTTACACCGACGATGGGGCGATCGAGGGCATCGTCAGAATATCCGCTGGCCTTGATGAAGGCTTTGCGCAGGAATAAGGAGAAACCGGCGTCACCATAGCTGGTCAGCCCCTTGCGCAGACCCCTATTGGGGTCTCGTTGCCCGTCTCGTCCCCGACGATCACTCATGCCGCAATACTAGTGCACGGCGCGCCGGGCCGCTACTTCGGGGAATCTCCAGGTTTTATTTTTCCTGGACGGCCTCGAAGGCGGCCTTGAGGCGCTGGTGGAGCTGCGTGAGGTCGCGCGTATGGGCCAACATCGACTCGACCAGAGCATCAAAGAAGATCCCTTCCGCGAGCGTTGTCCAGCCAGCGCGGCGAACGACTTTGAGCAGCTCCTCGTGGTATTCATCGCCAGGGAGGTTGGCAATTGCCTGCTTCACCTCGCGGAGTTTCCGCTCGAATCGCCGCACGTGATCCGCGGAAGCGTCAGGCTTTGACTTGGCCAGGGTTGCCACGTTTTTTCTCCTCTTGATGAGCGCGCTTGCATCCACACCCGGTTGTGATGCAGACACGGCATTCGTTTCATTTGATCGCAGCTTTATTTTGGCCTTCATCGGCCTTTGAATTATTAGATGCACTGGAGGCCGAGAAAAGCTGCGGTAAGCGTCATCCGTTGGTAGTGCGACAGATCTCTCGCTTCCTCACCAGCCTAGCCCCCTGGACGGGTGCCCCATGTTCGCGGACTTTCGCGTACATGGGTTGAATAAGATGGCGAAGCCCACCTTTTTCTTTTCCTGCAAGTCGGTGGAAACCGGTGGTGAAAGCATTGGAAAAAGCTCATCTTCAACCCATGTACGCGAAAGTCCGCGAACATGGGGCACCCGTCCAGGGGGCTAGGCTTGGTGGCAAACTGGGAAAGCGGAGCACCATCGGCAGTTCACGAACCGGCATAGAGTTGAAACCCGCCCCAGTACAGGGGTTTGCGGTATACCCCTGGGGAATGAATGAGCGACAACTTTGCCGTGCGGAGAGCTGCATCCGGACTGCTCCCAGCCTCCAGCTCGCCATAGAGCCGGTCCATCAGTAGCGGGGTGGAAGCATCATTTACCTCCCACAGTGCACCAATTACATTGTGCGAGCCCGCGCGCAGAAACGCCCAGGACAAACCCACCAGCCCTTCGCCTGCATAAGCGCGAAGACCTGATCCATAGCAGGCCGAGATGGTCACTAGCTTCGCATGCAGCGGGTAACGCATGATGTCACGCGCGTAGAGCTTGAAGCTTTCCGGGTGCTGGGGCGGAGGCGAGAGCACCACCGCCGAATCCAGTGGATCCAATCGGCTTGCCGTGCCGTGAGCCACAAAGTGGATATATGAGAATCGCTCCGGTGTGCTCTCCGCATATGCCGCGGGTACCGCCCCGGACTGGGTGACCACGGTCTCGCTGTCCGCCGGAAAGTGCTTTTCAATCCCCCGGATCTCGGCGAACGCATTCATCAGATTGTCATATCCGGTCCCGGTCGCGATGGGGTTGCCAATCAACAGCAGCTTTTTTTCATCCTCTACCGGGGAGTCCTGGTCGAGCCTGGAAAGAAGGCGGATAGAATTTGCATTAGTAACGGTTACATCTTCAATCCAATAGTGGGAGTTCTCTTTTCCCTGGGTAACAAGCGTCTCGAAGTTCAATCCGTTCAAGACGCCATCCGGAATGACAAATACTTTGGAGCCCTTGGGAATCATTGCAGCGGCTGGGCTCACAAGGGTGTGGTAGAGAGTCTTCGCGTTTTCGTTTGCGTCTCGCAGCGGGTCATCCGATCTCAGGATGACTTTCTGATATCCCTGAACCTGGGCTTCCATTACCGATTGCCCAGGCAGCGGGAACAGATTCGTGCGATGCGCTGTAACCGCCCACAACCAGGATTTTTCCCGGCCCAGCGAATAGAACAGAATGGTGGCATTGAGCTTGCGAGCAACCGCCTGTGCGTCGACTGCATTTTCCGGTCGCGGGGCTGATTTCTGGTTTGCTGGGCCGAGGCCTTCGGCCAGCGTTTTCGCGCGGCCGACATCGAGAAGCTGCAAAGCTTTTTCCGGCTTTTGCGATGCGATCAGGAAGCCTGCGTAATCGCGATAGAGCGCATCACCGTTGGCGAAAAAAGGCAGCCTTAGTTCTTCATCCTTAACCGCCGCTCGCTGATCTTCGAAGGTACGGATGGATTTTCGATACCAGAGATCCGCTCGCGCCGGCTGATGACGGCCGGCATACAGGTTTGCGACAGCATCTTCGATCTGCCCTCGCAGCGAAGGGCTCTCCAAGGATCGCGCGTGCAGCTGCATCAGCATTCGTTCGGCATCCTGCCCATTTGCCTGTCGTTCAGCAAGCAGGGCCTGCAGGAACAATGGTTCCAGCTCCCAGTCCTTATGTCCGGCCATGCGAGCTGTCTGAATCGCTTCTTCGCTGTGCTCCCTGGCAGCATCGAATTGCCGCTGCTGATAGAGCAGGAACGCCATTTGTGTATGGATGCCTGCTATCTCCTGGGGGGAATGAATGGCAACCGCGCCTTGCAGAGCTTCCTGGTAGCACCTGCTGGCTGCTTCCAAATTTCCGAGATTGTAATAAGCCGACCCGGCGCTCCATAGCCAGTCGATTTGGACGCTGGTGGTCCCTACTTGCCTGGCTGCCTGTTCGGCTTGCTGGAAGTTCGACAGAGCCTTCTCAAAATCCCCCAGGCCGGCATAGGCTACACCCATATTTCCCAATGCTACTTGTGTGACCAGCTGCGCTTGAATCGGTCTGGCAAGATCTGCGGCCTCGCTCAAAAGGGTCAATGCCTCATCGTCATGCTCCAGTCTTAAATCCAAAAAGCCCAGGTTTAAGAGATCGGTGGATTCGACATATGAATCCCGGTCCTCACGAGCGACCTTTAGGCTCTCCCTGAAGAGCCGCGCAGCCTCGGCCAAGTGGTCGCGACCGTTCTGAACCAAAGCTTCGGTCTGCAGCAACTCATCATTCAATTTGGAGTGGCTCGCATCGGACAGGCGTCGCGCTTGCTGTAACTCCAGATCAGCTTGCTGCGCCTGGCCGAGTCCGGAGTGCGCCAAAGCGCAAAGTAAGTTCCTCTTGATCGCATCATCACCAACCACCGGGTAAGAGACGCCGGGGCTGTTCAGCAGAGCGATCACATCCGGGCGCCGGCCCTGGTTGATAAGTATCTCGGCTTCGAGCAGCCGAAACCTCGTGCCCCATTCCGGGTTGCCGGCTGAATAATCGCTACGTGCCTGATCTGCCCGCTGCCGGGCAACCTCGAGGTTGCCATGAAGAAAATCTTCGTGGATGCTTTGCCAAGTCGCTCCCGGATCAGCGGTTTTTGAAGAATGGCAGCCTGCCAAGAGGGCAGCTGCCATCAGGGCCATTACTGCATACTTGGCGGAATGGTGCTGCCGTTGACATGGGCACTGGCGAAGTTCATTCCCCCCGACGTCGGGGAACCTAATTCCGCCCGAATCATGGAGAGGTGGACGGATGCCGGGAAGGCAAATACTTCTCCAAAGATGACCTTTCCAAAACTCGGAATGTCCATGACGTGGCCGAAAGACTTGCCGGGGACCGCCGAGCCTATACCATCGACCAACGAACATAAAGTGGATCCGGGAGTTTTTGCTGGAGCTATCCAACTATAACGGTCGACCACCCATTGGTAGGCAGCCCCGCCACCTTGAGCGCTCTTGACTAGTTTGGCAGCTTGGTGCCGGCCAGTCTTCTGAAAAAGGGACCAGGTAATTGGGCTCGTCCCGGCGCCGCCATCCAGCAGGCTGGAATTCAGCGTGAGAGAAGCGTCCTGACCGCCTATCTTAAGCCCCTCGAAACGAGAACCGGTGAAGGTGACGACAGGGTCTCCCCCCGCTGGGTGCTCAATGGAGACTTGAGCCACGATCCTGTCCGCGGTCACGATTTCCAGGAGATTGAATCCTTCGACGACCGAGGTGACCAGGGTGGAGGGCGTGCCGTCCGTCTCGAGATGGCGGCCTGAAACCCGCGTGTACGCCCCACTACAGGAGACGATCCCCTGGAAATTGAAGGCTTCCGTGCGGTTGGTCACATGGCCACCCACTGCTGGGAGCGAAGCAGATGCCTGGGCAGGAACTTGTTGTTTAATCGGTTGCTCAATGAACCCGCCGAACGAGTTCGCCTCGGCATGGAAGTAGTGAACCTTATTGACATTGGACGCCATAGTGCACCTCGTTAGGCAGATTTTTTAGTTTTGACTGCTTAGGGTAAAGCGGTAGTGGGCTAGATCGACAGCACTTCCGGCCGTATTGCCCTGGACCGTCAGGGTGTATCCCCCTGCTGCCCCCTGGCCGGCCGATGGCACCCGTATCGAAACCGTATCTCTCGCCTGCTGCGGGGAAACCTCTACTCGCCAGGCAAGCGAACCGGGAGCAGAATACAGCAGACAGGTATAGCTCGAAAAACGGTCTTCGGTTGGGATATCCAGCAGCAACAAAAACTGTTGGCCAGTTCTCACCTTGGCCTCAGGAATCTGTCCCCCGCGACTGTTGCCCCCAACCAGCGAGACCTGGGGCAGAATCTCCGGCGCTTTCAACTCGGCAATTTCGGTCTTGTAGCGGGGATACACCACCACATTCTGATAGGCGATCACCAGCAGCGAGGCTGCCAGGGCAGCCCAGGCAAGGGCCGACGGCCAAATGGAAACCAGGCGCGATTTGCTCCCGGCAACGGCAGCGGGCTTTACCTTAAATTCCCTCTTGGCGGCATCGATGAAACCGGCGGTTGCACGAAGATCGGTGGCGCACTCCTGGCAATCGAAGAAATGTTCCTCAAACTCATCGCGCACTTCTGGAGGCAGTTCATCCAGAAGATATTTCTCTACTGCCGTGAGCTGTGTTGCCTGGTTATGATCCATAATTTAGGGCCTCATAGTCATTCCGGTACCGCCGCCCACTCGCTGGTTTTTACCCTAAGCGGCTAATATAGAACGACTTGAACGATTGTTTTGCGCGGTGCAACAACACTCGCAAATATTCGCGGCTAATGCCAAACTCGGCGCAAACCTCATCTTTATCGCGCTCATCCAGCAGCACCGCTTGCAGCAGGCGCCGGTCACGCTCGGTTAGCTCGTTAAGAATCTGCCGAACCACTCGCTCCGTATCCTTGGCCTCTAGCAGGCTGAGGGCGCTTGGTTCGCGGGCGGCGATGGTGGCCTCAGTTTCGTCATCGATGGTGGCGGTCGCTTTCTTTTGCGAGCGATAATGCTCCAGTAACACATGGTTGCAAACCGAATTGACAAAGGGGCCAAGCCGATCAGGCTGCCTGAGGCCCTCTTCGGCGCGCAACAGTGCCAGCACGCGCAGGAAGGTTTCCTGCCTGACATCTTCCATGGCTTCTTTAGAATTCAATCGCGAGCGCAGCTTGAGCCGGATCAGTTCGCTGAAGTAGCTCACGAAGTGCCCTTCGATATGCGTGTCCCCTGATCGAAGTTTCTCGACGTAGGACGCGTCGAACGCAAAGAATTCCAAGCCCGGTTCCTCCACGGCGACAGCGAGCGCGTCCAAGTTTACACCGCCCAGGGAACCCTTTAAGCACTCTAATCGGTTATGACTCGGCCTCACGTACCCGGTTCTCCTGCGCCGTCCTGAATGGCCCGGCCATTTGACGCCAATACTTGGCGCGATGGAGGTCCGATTATCCATACTTCCTCCACTTCCTCCGGTGCCGGCTTGAAGAACCAAGGCAAAAGTATCAGCAGTCGTGGCCGGCGAAGATTGCTGACGACAGAAGCGCGTACCGAGTAGTGGTGAAGTAGCAACAAACGTTGCAAAGACGCTTGGGAAATTTAAAAGCGGCGTTTCCGGATACTCCGGGCCGGCTGGCGCTTCTTTGGCCAGTAATTCCTGTAACGATTTACTCCTTTCTGGCACTATTTTTCGTGTGCCGTTCCCCGCACCCTGCGGCGGCGCAGAAAGCCTGGTAGGTAGACTGCCAGACCCTTCGACTGCCAACGCGTTCGCAAAGGCCCAACCGAAGAAGGGAAATTACCATGCCGAAGCTGAGCTTTGCTGATGTGAGGTTGAACTATGATCCCTCCGAGCCGCAACAGCGCTTTCGTGATGCCGGCCTGGAAGCAGCATTCGCCAATCCATCGGCGCAGCTTCCGTCGGCTCCCCCATGGCCTGCCGGCGGCGCTCCCCAACCCATTTCGTTAACGCCCATACCTACCCCGTCCGACGACCTTTCCCGGTTCCAAGGTTACGATGCCGTGGTGGTTACGTGGACAGCCGCCGAGGCCGCGGCCCTGGCGGCGTTGTTCACTCCCGCGCATCCCACCAGCACGTGGTATGAGTACCGGCACGGGGTCGCAACCTATGTGCCGCTGGTTACCGGCGCCAAGTCTCCCTTTAACGATCAATCCCGTGAGATGGCGCGCTACTACCACAGCCTGGGGCTCTACTTCCCTTGCCAGATCGGCAATGCCAAGGTTCTGCTCTTCAAGAGCGGACTGCATTTTGCCTACGACGGCCCGGCAACCCCGGTGAAAAAGCTGATGACTGAAATTGCGCAGGCTGTCAGTCCCAAGGTTTTCATCACCACTGGGACAGCAGGAGCCATCGGCGCGAACGTCCTGCTCGGTGATGTCGTCGTGGGGGGCAGTGTGCGCTTCGACTGCACCACGCAGTTCAAGAACGAACCGTGGCACGACGCGGCTTTTACCCCTTCGCCGCTGCCGCCCGGTGCGTTGAGCGCAATGACTCCTGAGTTACTGCAGCTCAATGCATCGCGTGTGCCCAACTCGCGAAGCACTCCGAAGATATGGAGCGCGGCAAGCGATGCAATCGTGACCACTGATACCTTCGCTTTCGACGATTCCACCGATTACTACAAGCTCGAAGGGCTGGGGCGCGTGTGCGAGATGGGCGACGCCATGGTCGCGAGCGCGTTGCAGGGCATTCCAGGTCTTGCCTGGCACGCGATTCGCAACGCCTCTGACCCGCAGATACCGAACCCAAACCACAACATAGAACAAGCCGATCAGCAGGCGGCGCAAATCTACGCCAAGTACGGCGGACTCACCACCGCCGGCAGCGTGATCGCGGCTTGGGCCGTAATCCATACCGGTATATCGGTTAGGCCGGACACTTCTTCAGCAGGCACTGCCTTCAAACTTGGGCGCATCGCTCCTGTCAGGGATGCGCGCGGGGCAACTACGAACGTAGAACCCATTCGCAAATAAGGAGAAGCACCCATGACATCAACAACCGCGGAAAAGACCTCGTTCAAGCTGGGTCGGCTTGCCCGCTCCCATAACGACAAAATCCCCATGCTGCACACCCTGCTCGAGGGCCAGCCACTGGAGCCCGTAAAACCGGCCGTTGATTACACCGCAGGAATGCCTGCAGAGCTGGGCATGATGGCGAACAACACGCTGGGAGACTGCACCTGCGCCGCCTTCTATCACGCGATCCAGGTCTGGAGTTTCAACTCGGCGAAGAAAATCGAAACCGAGCCGGACGTGGACGTGGTGGATCTTTATGAGCAGGCTTGCGGCTACAACCCGCAGCAGGGCGGAGAAGGCCCGGGCGGCAATGAACAGCACGTTCTTACTTACATTCTGAAGCAAGGCGCGCCCTTCGGCTCGAAAGGGCAGCAGCGGCACAAGATCACCGCCTTTGCTGAAGTCGACGTCAAGAACATCGACAACATAAAGCGCACTATCTACGATCACGGCGTGGCGTATATCGGCTTCAACGTGCCGCAATACATCATGCCGCCCAATGAGCCGCCGCTGGCGGTCTGGGACGTCGAACCCAAGGCTGACAACACCATCGTCGGCGGTCACGCAGTCGTATTGGCGGGCTACAACGCCAGCGGAGCGCGGGTCATTTCGTGGGGACAGTACTACACCATGACCTGGGCTTTCTTCGAGAAGTTTGTCGACGAAGCCTACGCCATCACCGACCCGCTATGGACGAAGACCACAAGCAAGGTTCCGGCCAAACTGCTGGAACAATATATGCAGAAGCTCAAAGAGCCTAGCTAGCTTTTCCCGGGCGAGTGCCCGGCGCACGGCGTCCAGCAGCGAACCTGCAGCTGGACGCTGTGCCAACTCCGTCTAAACGGAAGTCTTGGCCTGTCCGCTACGGAAAGCCTCGTATCGGGCTTTGTTTTCCGCATTGGGCGGATACAACCCGGGCAGGGACGCACCCGCTTGCACCTCAGCAATAATCCAGTCCTCTAGTTTCTCCTGTTCGACGGCCGCTTCCACCACCTCGTTGAGCAGCGCGCGGGGAATGACAACGGCGCCGTCTTCGTCTACCACGATCACATCATTGGGAAAAATCGCGACCCCGCCACAGCCAATCGGTTCCTGCCAGTTGACGAAAGTGAGACCGGCGACCGAAGGGGGCGCAGCCACGCCCATGCACCACACCGGCAAACCGGTAGCAAGCACACCAGCGACGTCCCGTACTACGCCGTCAGTGACCAGGCCGGCGACGCCGCGCACCTTCATACGGGCACAGAGAATATCCCCGAAGATACCGGCGTCGGTAATGCCCATGGCGCCGACCACCGCAATGCAGCCAGGCGCCATGGCTTCGATCGCGGCGCGGGTCGAGATGGGGGAGCTCCAGGATTCCGGCGTGGCCAGATCTTCGCGCGCCGGGACAAAGCGCAGGGTGAAGGCCGGCCCCACAAGCCGCTTCTGGCCAGGACGCAGCGGCTTGGTGCCGCGCAGCCAGACGTTGCGCAGGCCTTTTTTCAGCAACACCGTGGTGAGCGTCGCCGTGGCTACGGCGGAGAGTGTGGCCATCGTCTTCTGGTCTAGTTCCATGGTTGTCCGTTCCGTCATCATGTTGGTCACTGAGCTGTTATTTCTAGATGGCGGCGATCAGGCCGCCATCGACGCGGATAACGGAGCCGGTGATATAGGCAGCGCGCTCGCTGGAAAGAAACGCAACCACGTCGCCATACTCTTCCGGCTTGCCATAACGTCCCACCGGAATACCGCCCGTGCTCTCGGCTGATACATCCTCTACCCTGCGTCCTTCCCGCTTGGCTTTTGCTTCATCGAGGAATTGTGTCCGATCCGTCGCGATGCGCCCGGGCACGATGATGTTGGCGGTAATGCCGTCTTTGGCGACTTCGCGCGCCAGTGTCTTTGACCACCCGACCAGCGAGATGCGCAGGGTGTTGGAGATGGCGAGGTTGGGGATGGGCGACTCCACGCCGGATGAAGTGCTGGTGATGACCCGGCCCCAATGCCGGGCTCGCATATTGGGCAGCACCCGGTCGGTGATAGCGATGACCGAAAGCACCATGGTCTGAAAATACCTGGACCACACTGCGGGGTCCTGGCCGCTGGCCGATGTGGGTGGCGGGCCGCCGGTGTTATTCACGAGGATGTCTACCGGGCCTAGCTCGCGTTCGATTTTCGAGATGTGGCCGTCGATCTGCGCCAGGTCGGAAAGGTCCCAAAGAAGACCGATGGATTTACCGCCGATGGCTGCCAGTTCCGCCTCGGTACCGGCGATGGATTTCGCTCCTATGCCGGCCACGGCTACTTTTGCGCCTTCGGCGGCCAGCGCCTTGGCAATCGCCCGGCCCAAGCCACCGCCGCCGGCTAACACCAAAGCAGTTTTGTCTTTTAAACCGAGGTCCATGAAGGGTTCCTGTGTACGCCATCATACCGAAGCAGAACCCAAAAAATAGGGGCCTGGTTCCCAAACCAAGGACGGGTCCTTGGTTTGGGAACTCACACAGCCCCTAACTCCACGCATCCGCCTCGAAGCGCGCAATGGCTTTTTCGTCGAAGAGATACCCGAGGCCGGGGCCGGCCGGCAGCGCCAGGCCGCCATTTCGCACTTCGAGTTGGCGGTCGATAATCTCGCAGAAATTGAAGACCTTGCCGTCGGGAAAGTATTCAACAAACTGACCATTGGGCGAAGCCGCCACCAGGTGCACGTGCAAATCATGAAACCAATGCGGGCACATGGTCACGCCATAAGCATCGGCGAGTGCGGTGATGCGCCGGAATTCCGTAATCCCACCACAGACCGCGGCGTCCGCCTGCAGGATCGACGCTGCCTGCTTGTCCAGCAACTCCTTGAACCGCCAACGCCCGGCCTCGATCTCGCCGGTGGCGACGGGGATGCTGATCAACGCCGCCAGTTTGGCGTGGTTATCGATCTGATCGGGGCTGAACGGCTCTTCAATCCAGTAGGGATCATAGGGCGCGAAGCGCTCCGCGTAACGCAGCGCGGTCGGCACATCAGACCAGGCGTTGTTGGCATCCAGCATGAGCAGCACATCGGGCCCGATCGCCTTGCGCGCCGCCTCGATCCTCACTTCTTCTGATCTTAGATCGCCGCGGCCTACCTTCATCTTCACGGCGTTGAAACCAAGCGCCACGTAGCTGGCCATTTCTTCGCCCAGCATCGCAGGCGTCTTGCCCTCAAGGTAATAGCCACCGCTGGCATAAGCGGGAACCGTATCTTCATAGGCGGCGCCGAGATATTTGTAAAGCGGCAGGTTGGCCGCCCTGGCGTTTCGGTCCCATAGGGCGTTATCAAGAATACTGAGCGTGCGCATCACCGAGCCCACGCGGCCATGCAGCAACACTTCCTGATACATATTTTTCCAAAGCAATTCCGTGGCGTGCGAATCCGCGCCGATGAGCATGGGCGCCAGCATCTCGCGCACCGCAGTGGTGACCACGTTTCCCCCGGAATGCCCGGCGTAGCAATGGCCAATGCCCTCGACCCCATCCTCGGTGCGGATCCTGACCAGGCTGTAGTCGCGCGACGTTACCTGGCGGCGCGCGAAGGCGGTGGCCTGGCTGAGCGGGATATGAACGGTGCGTGCCTCGACAGAGACGATCGTAGACATTTGGGCCATTGGGCTCCCTTTCTACATTGCGTTAAGGAGCTTGACCAGGCGGGCGAATCCTTGTTCCCTGGCGGTCTTGTTTCCGGGCACGGTGTTGGTAGGATCTTCGCCGGCGCGCATAAAGCCGTGACCAGCACCTTCGTAGGTCACAGGCTCGTATGTCTTGCCGGCCGCCTTCATCGCTGCCGTGGTGGCGGGGATAGTGGCGTCAACGCGAGCGTCGTTACCCCCGTAGAAGCCGAAGACGGGAGCAGTAATGGTGGTGACGTCCGCGGGCGCGGTGCCATAGAACACGAAGGCCGCAGAAAGATCTTTACGATGGGCAGCGAAGGCGAAGGACTTTCCTCCGCCCCAGCAGAAGCCGGTCACGGCAATTTTCCCGTTGCCCGCGGGAACGTGCTTTGCCATAGTCAGCCGCAGCGTCCAGATCCGCCATCACGACCTCGGGATCAAGGCCGGAGACGGCCTTCACGGCGGTGTCCTGACTGGGAAACTCGCTCGATCCGCCGCCATTCGGCCCGAAGCCGGAGAGCAGGTCGGGAGCAATCACGATGAACCCTTGTGCAGCCAGTTCGTCCGCCATTTCCTTGGCCCAATCGCTGAGGCCGAAGATCTCGTGAATGAGGACAACCACCGGAGCTTTCGTTTTGACCTCGGGGTAGACCACGAACGCCTCGACGGTGCGGTTGCCGTGCTTGAGCGGAACATACTCGTGATGGCGGGGCGAGGCTTCGAGGCGAGCCCTGGCCCAATCTTGCGCGTGCACGGCAGGGGTCGCGAGAGAAAGAAGCAAAGCAGCGACGGCAAATCGGACGGCATGAGGCACGATGAACGCCATGGGGAGGAGTTTAGTCACAGAGGAGCGGGTGTCGCAAGCGTTTGACGGTTGGGAAGGAGCATGTTTGGATGAAAATTGGTGAAACCCAGATCCGCTCTGCCGGTGGACTCGATCCTGCCGGAGATTATCGATTCGTTAAAGCGCTGTCCTAACCTAGTGATCGAAGCACCGCCAGGCGCGGGTAAGACCACTCGCGTGCCGCCGGCGCTGCTGGAGATTGTCGGCGGCGAAGTGGTGGTGCTCGAACCACGCCGCATTGCGGCACGGATGGCTGCGCGCCGCGTGGCTTGGGAAACCGGCGAGCAGGTTGGCCAGACCGTTGGCTACCAGGTGCGGTTTGAGGAAGCAGTTGGCCCGCGAACCCGGCTGCGGTTTGTCACCGAGGGCATACTCACCCGCCGCCTGCTTTCCGATCCTGACTTAAAGGGTGTCGCCGCCGTGGTGCTGGATGAGTTCCACGAGCGCCACCTGGACAGCGACCTGGCGCTCGCATTGCTGAAACGCCTGCAACAGACTCGAACTGATCTGCGGATCGTGGTCATGTCCGCGACGCTCGATGCCGCTCCCGTGGCGCATTACCTTCAAGATTGTCCGGTCTTGCGGTCTGAGGGGCGGCAGTTCGACCTCTCAATCAGCCATCTGCCCTATTCTCCAAAGCCCCTGGAAACACAGCTAACGGAAGCGCTTGAGCTGCTGATCGTTGAGCAGCCCTCCGGAGACGTTCTGGCTTTCTTGCCTGGGGCAGCGGAGATACGACGAGCCATGCGCGAGAGCCAGGCAGTCGCGCGCCGGGCCGGGTTGCTGGTATTGCCGCTGCACGGTGACTTGACGCCGGCGGAACAGGATCGCGCGGTCGCACCCGCCAGCCAGCGAAAAGTCATCCTGGCTACGAATGTCGCGGAAAGCTCGGTGACGGTCGAGGGTGTAACCGCGGTCATCGATAGCGGCCTGGCGCGCATCGCGACGTATTCCCAATGGACCGGCTTACCGACACTCCACGTCGGCCGGGTAAGCAAGGCTTCAGCGAAGCAGAGAGCGGGGAGGGCGGGCCGCACCGGCCCCGGGCGCGTGCTGCGCCTCTACACCATGGAGGATTACTTGCGTCGGCCGGACCACGATGAGCCAGAGATCGCGCGCAGCGAGCTATCCCAGCTTTGCCTTGCTCTGCGTGCGATGCGCGTTGGTCCCATCGACTGGCTGGACGCGCCGCCAGCGGCAGCCGTGGAAAGAGCGGAGTCACTTCTCGACCGCCTGGGAGCCACTGGAGCCATGGTGCAGCAGCTGGCGCGGTATCCATTGCATCCCCGGCTGTCGCGCATTCTCATCGCCGCCATGGAGCGCGGTGTGGGCGAGGACGGCTGCATCGCAGCGGCGCTGTTGGGTTCTGGTGCGCGCTCGGAGAAAAATGACCTGCTGGCAGCCATCGATGCAGACCAGGATTACCGCACCCGGCAGCAGGCGGAGCAGCTGCGCAGGATTGCACGGCCCACCCGGCAGACACAGCACAACGACGATGCATTGCTGATGTCGATACTGGCGGGCTTTCCAGATCGCGTCGCGCGGCGGCGTGCGGGCAACCAGGTGCTGCTGTCGACTGGCGCATCGGCAGAGGTAGCGGGGGAAGCTCCGCATTACGAATTCATGGTAGCGGTGGATGCAGAGGATCGCAAAGATAAGCCTCTGCCACTGATACGTATGGCGGCTCGCATCGAGCCCGAGTGGTTGATCGAACTATTTCCGGATCATGTGCGCGAGCAGTCGAGCGTAGAGTGGAATCGCCAGACCGAGCGAGTCGAGGCGGTAAGCGCGCTGCTGTACGACGAGCTGGTAATTCAAGAATCTCGCGGCGCACTGCCGGATGCGGAAGCCGCAGCCCAACTGCTGGCGCAGAAAGCGCTGGAGGCAGGCATCGATCGCTTCGTCGACAGGAATGCGCTCGATGAATTCTTAGCCCGCGCGGAGTTCGCCGGTGTCGAAGCGCCGGATGTGGGCGAGGCGCTCCGCGAATTGAGCCTGGGGCTGCGCAGCTTCACTGAGTTGAAGAGCGCGGCGGCGCAGTTCGTGCCCGCACTCGAACGGAAGATGGGGACGCGGCAGCTCAATGAGATTGCTCCGCCGCGCATCCGATTGCCCAGCGGCCGGGAGACCAAGGTTCACTATGAACCCGGCAAGCCACCTTGGATCGCATCCCGCCTGCAGGATTTTTTTGGGATGCGGGAAACGCCGCGGATTGGGCGGGAGCGGACGCCGGTGGTGGTCCACCTGCTCGCTCCGAATCAGCGAGCAGTGCAGACGACAACCGACCTTGCGGGCTTCTGGGAGCGGCTCTATCCGCAGGTGCGGCGAGAACTGATGCGCCGGTATCCAAGACACTCCTGGCCAGAGCGCCCGTAGACTGTGTCACCATGAGAACTCGACCCGGGGAAGCCAGTTTCCTAACAGAACCCGGTAGGAACTGGACGGATGAAAGAAACCGCAGGTCCCTCCACTTCGAAACTAACGCAAACCCTTCACCACCAAGCCCCAACCCCTGGGCGGGTGCCCCATGTTCGCCCAAGCGTACATGGGTTGAAAACGACGGGGCGAAGCCCATCCAAGGCTCTTTGCGGGTCGAGTAAAAAAGCATTCGAAAAAGATCTTCATCGCCCATGTACGCTTGGGCGAACATGGGGCACCCGTCCAGGGGTTGGGGCTTGGTGGAAAGGTTTGCGTTAGTTCCGAACTGGAGGGACCTTCGGTTTCTTTCCACCCGTCCAGTTCCTATTGGGTTCTGTTAGGCACAGGCTCCGCCGAGAATCAATTTTGAATTGGCGGCGGTCGTGGAAATTTCACGTGGAGCGCATTTCTAAGATAGTTGATGTTGACCGCAAGATTGTTTTGAATGCTCCCGGTGCCGTCGCCCGGCCGGGGCGCGTCGAGATCGTAGACCACCCACCCCTTGAATTTTCGATCACGCAACACTTTGAACAGGGCCGGGAAATCCACACCGCCAACACCGAGATTATGGTACAGGCTTGCCTGGTGATGCTCCGCCTGCGTCGGGGTCGAGGTATTGCCGCGATACTTGGGATAGGTGTCCTTCATGTGCACCTCCGCGATCCGCGGAAAATAATCGCTGATGATCTGCACCGCATCGCCGCCACCCAGGGTCAAATGCGCGGTGTCGGCCGTGAGCCAGACATTTCTTGGATCCGTGTGTGCCATCACGGTACGCATGTCATGCTCCCGCTCCATCGGTCCCCAGATATGGGGGTGCGGAGCCAGCCTTACTCCAAAGGCGATGGTTTGCCTGCCGATCTCATTCAGCGTGTTAGCCAGCCTCTTGAGTTGATCGTCGCTGGGCCCACCTTCCGGCCGGCTGCCCATATTGGTCTTCCAATGGTCGCAGCCACACGGCGCAAGAAAATCGTGTGCAAAGTTCACCATGTCCGCGATGAGCTCGGCATTGCCCTCCGCATTGATCCAAGGATTAGATGGGGCACTAGATTGCGAAGCTGGCTTGGGCCTTGGCGCGCGCGGCAAATCTCCAACGTCGATCAATTGGATCCCAGCCGCATCGCACATTCGCTTGAGCGCAAGCGGGTTGCCCAAAAACTGTACGACTTGTCCTGAGTAGGGCTCGATGCCTTGCAAACCGAAGCGAGCCGTGTCTGCGATGATCTGCTGCATATCGGTGGACATCCGCAGGTTGCCATTGGGCCAATCACCCCACAAGGCGCCCGTTATGCCAAAACGAATGTAAGGGTCGACCGGGTCGAGAGATTTGTCAGCGCCGCCGGCCGCCCACGCATTCGAGTTCCCCAACGCACCCACAGCAACTGCCGCGCCCGACCACGCCAACGCGGAAGAAATAAACTCACGCCTTTTGAGACCTTGTGAAGAGCTGTTTTTAGACAAGTATTTTTCCTTTGATTGAACCGCTTTCAGCGCTTGAGCCCAAATGCATAGACTTGGGCATCATGGGTAACGACGAAGACTTCGCCCAGCGCCACCACAGGCTCACTGAAATGCACCCAATCGGTGATGATTTTTTCGCTGGAATAGAGTTGCTTCCCTGTCTCTGCGTCGAATGCAAACAGCGTGAGATTGTTGATTGGAGTGGAACGGTACTCCGCCGATAGCGGATTGTGATTTATTTGATCCTGCGTGCCGTGAACATAAGCCGGGCTCTGGATGGTCTGCTCTCCGGTCTGGATGGCATACAACACTCCGTTCGCCACCACCGGTGGATCGGGCACGAGCATGTCGCGCGAAATCCACTGCGGAGCTAGAGTTACCTTCTCTCCTTCGGCGACGACCTGGAATGCCATGATGCTGCCGTGGGGTGCGTCGCCGCTGTTCGATTTGAACTGCGGCACATTCTTCGAAGGCGGCCCCCACATCGGCACATACAAGAAACGTTTGTGATCCAAGGTCTCATAGCTGGTGATAGAGCCCCACGCTCCCTGACCGGGATTTTTGCCTTCTGCGGCATCATTACCAAGCTGCGGTGATTTGTATAAAGGCGTCGAGTGACCGGGATGGCCTCCGAGATCGGCGGCATCTAGCAAATAGAGGAAACCCTCTTTGCCGGCAACGGCGATAAGCATCCGGTTCTGGAAAGGAAAAACATCTGAGCTCGCCGATCCCAGATCAAGGTCCTTAGCGTTCAAAAATTGCCAATTCGAGGGCGTGAATGAGTCCAGCAGTCGCGTTGCCTTGGGAGCCAACTTGAGCACGCTCTCGCCAAAATCACCGGCCGCCGGGTCGTAGAAGCCGTCGGCTGTTTGCGCAATCACGGTGCCGTTCGGGCCTTTCGCGACACCGCCACGTCCCCAGGGACCGGAATACTTCGTGCCGCTGGTATAAAAACGGGTTAGCCGCGGATGAGCAAGATCGCTCACATCCATCGCCGAGACGGTTCCCGGCACCACCGAGGGTTTCGCACCCGCTACTGCCGGCAGTTGGCCACAACCGCGGCCGCTCGTGGTGTAGACCACGTTGTCGATGAGGTTAAGGCTCCAGGCACGCGCAAAGGGTTCGACCATCTCGACGGGTTCCATGCGATCCGCGCCGTCACTCAAATTGAGACCACGCAGCTGGCCGTCACTGGTGATCAGAAAAATGATTTTGTTCGGCTTATCGACCACCGGAGTATCGTTCACCGTGTTTGAGCACAGCCAGGTAGCAGGCCAGACGGGCGCAGCGGGATTGGCGAAGGTCTTCTGCCAGAAAACTTTGCCCGTATCTGCGTCCAGTGCAAACACAGTGTCGTCGGCACCAAGCAGGAAAAGCAGATTCTTCGCGCCTTGGGCAGTGCTCACTCCTTCCACCACCAGCGGCGCGGTGAGCGTGGAAAGCACGACGCCTTTGGGTGGCGTGCTTAGTTGGGCGCTCCACAGCAACCTGAGCCCCGAAACGTTGTGGATGGTTAGCGAGGTCTCGCCCCGGTTCCAACCGCTCCGTTCCTGATCGTAGCCCCATGTGGTCCAATCGCGCGCTGGTGGTAGGTTTTGGGCCAAGGCGGCTTGGGTAAACAGCATGAACACCAGCGCTGCCAAAAGACTCGGCATGCATATGCATCTGCGGCTCAAGCGTGAGTCGATTCGTGCCATCGAATGTCTAGGATGTCCCGGAAGATACATAAGCCCCGCAGAGAGCATCTGTCAAATGCGCTCGTAGGGAAAAGAAAAGCCCGTCCATGAAGAACGGGCTTGGAAAATTTCTTGTTGACCTGTCTTAGGTTTGCTTAACGGCCGCCATGAAAACCACCTCCACCACCCATGGCGTGTGCTCCTCCACCAGAAAAGCCTTCTCCTCTGGCTTGCGCAAAGCTCCGGCCAGCGTAGCCGCCGCGACCGCCACGGAAAACCGGGCCCCCGTAGAAGATGTACCGTGGCGAATAGAAGCCCCATCCGAAGGGACTCCACCACAGCCCATCACCCGGAAGCCAGGTATAGCCAAAGAAGCCGGCGTCCCAATACCAACCTGGATCCATGGCACCGTACCCGGCGTACTGCGAGGCCAGCGTGAGATTAGCCTCGGCCAAGTATTGAGAACGAAGGCTGCTCCAGTTGTAGAGTGCGTCCTCAGCTTCATTGCGGTTGAAACTGACGCTCTGCACCTCTGCGTTCTCCGCCAATCCGACTTGGCGGTCGCCCTTTATTTTGAGTGCCCTCTGGATATTGCCATTTCGTTCCAGTAGCTCAGCCTCTCCCTTGAACACCCGGACAGTGCCCTTATCCG
This sequence comes from uncultured Acidobacteriaceae bacterium, assembly GCA_963844785.1. Taxonomy (GTDB): domain Bacteria; phylum Acidobacteriota; class Terriglobia; order Terriglobales; family Acidobacteriaceae; genus PALSA-350. The sequence goes on from CAWJPV010000013.1 coordinate 248,321, forward strand.
CATCGAAAGCGTACAACCCGCCTTTCAGCAGCCGAGTGTTCGCACCGCCAACGGACACTTGTATATCGTTGCGCGGGTGGATTTCATCCACTTCGACGTCGGCACGGCCGCGGTCCAGTTCGATCTGCGTATTCAGCAGATTTGGGGAAATCATGCGCACAGCACTGTTGTCTCCCACACGGAGAAACACACCTGGGGTGAGCAGCAACTCAGCCCTGCCATCTGCTGTTTGCAGCACCTGGCCCGGCTGGAGCTGGGCGTAACCCACCGATTGTTGATTCAATGGCCGGCCGTTTATCGAAGCCAACCCTTCTACATAGTTAACAGTCCCTGGAACGGCTGGGTTTGCGTTCTGCGCTAAAGCTACAGGCGCGCACAGAGTCGCCAGCGAAAGCAGAATCGCCTTCAACCTTGGCATAGTAGTTCAATACCTCTAGTTAATTAGAGAGTAAACAGAGAAAAAAGTTGCGCAGCCGGCTCCGAGCGCGCAAACACTGAATTAAGCGCCCCTTGAAGGCATTTTGCGGCTTACTTTTTCGTTACTGCTTCGTCGTAGCTCTTACGCAGCGGAAGCCGATGTTTGAGGCCGAGCTATCTGGAGTGTTTGACGTGCGCGCAGCCACCCAAGTTCAAGGATAGAGCTTAGCCGGCACTATTTCTGGTTCGGGCTCGCCGGCTGCAACCAGGAGTTTTTTCAACTGCTGGCTCAATTCACCGGCCTGCGAACGATACTCCTGGCGTCCAGCCAGGTTCACCAGCTCGTGGGGATCGGCGCGCTGATCATAGAGCTGGTACTCATGATAAGTTGCAGCCGCGGGTTCTTTCGATGCGCCAGAAGGTTCCGCGACGCAGTAAGTCCAATCTTTAGTCCGAATCGCGCGGCCGGTCATCGATTCGCTGATCTGAATCAGTTGCTGGTTAGGCCACGCCTGCCGAGCACCGGGATCGTTGAGCAGCGGCAGCAGGCTCCGGCCCTTCCACCCGGACGGCGCCGGCACGCCTGCGGCTTCGAGCAGAGTGGGCGCAAGATCGATCAGGCCGACAAGCTCGGGGATCTGCTGCGGACCATGAAAGCCTGGTCCGTCGATAAGCAAAGGTACGCGAAGGGAGCTGCTATGGGTGCTGCGTTTGTACTCCTGATTGCGGGTCATGAAGTGGCAGCCGTGATCGCTCATGAAGACGAAGATGGTGTTGTCGGCGAGATGCTCCTCTTCGAGGATACGGCGGACACGCCCTACCGAGGCGTCGATCGCCTCAATGCAACCGTAGTAGTCCGGCAGTTGTGCCTGCCACGTTCCAGGAAGCGCCCGTAGATCTTCAGGAACCGTGGAGTTCGCGAAGCGCTCCACGGAACCATGAGGGCCGATGGGGCGATGCATGTCGTTCTGCTGGTGCGGCTCGATCTGCGAGATGAAGAGGAAGAATGGTTTTTCCTGCTTCTGGCGAAGAAAGCGCTCCACGCGGTCGGTAATGAAGTCGACGCGATATTCGTCTTTGTATGTGATCTCTTTGCCGTCGCGGTCCCAGATGGTTCCTTCGTAAGGATGGGTAGTGAACTCGATCACATTGGATCCTTCCCACAGATCGAGAAAGCCGCCACGAAACTCTGGTTTCACCGCGCCTGGACCGCCTCCGTCAGCCTCAGTGTTTGGGGCAAGATGCCACTTGCCAATCAGGTTTGCCGTGTAGCCAGCTTGGCGCAGTTCTCCGGCTAGCGTGGGCAGAGTTTGGCCCAGAGCAATCCCGTTGCGCCAGACGCCGGTTTCCGTTGCGTAGCGGCTGGTGAGCAAGACCGATCGTGAGGGAGCACAGACAGGTTGGTTAGTGACTGCGTGAGTAAAGTTCTTACCGCGAGAGGCCATCGCATCGAGATTCGGCGTGCGGGTGGAGCTATTGTGGCCGTTAGCACCGATGAAGTCCCAACGAAACTGATCGGAGAGATACAGAATGATATTCGGCTGTGTTGGCGGTTTAGCACCACCCTTGTCTTCCGCTTCGGCCGGGGCTGGAACCGCAGCTGCGACAGCGGCTGCCAGGGAACTCTTGAGGAAGGACCTTCTGCTGTCTATCTGCTCTGGCATAACTCTCCTAACAAACCGTTAAGGTGAAACCGTCTCTGCGCGAGAAAAGAATCGCGAGCGGGCAAGGGAGAAAACGACACTGATTTAGGAGTAAAGGATGAGCAGGCTACGCAGTCAACAACAAGCGGTGGAGGGCGGAACCGGCTGCACGATCGACGCAGCTATCTTGAGGCTATGCCTGGTCATTGCTCTGGGCAAACTATAAAAGCGCATGACTCAGCGTGTCAATTTAACCTGTAATCGCTTGACAAAACGCGGCTCTAACCGGATGATTTGACCTAGCGGCAGTATTTTGGCCGCGACACTGAGCCCAATGCAAACCTCCCGGTTGCCGAACATTTCGTCTTCTCAATGTTGTTGTTGCCGCTACTAAGCGGTAACAAGACGGATGTTTGTGGGCCAAGTTCTTCTGAACTGAGCCTCCAGTTTTAGCCCGCTCCTAACAAATTAACTGTCTTTAGGTGACTTGTCGCCTTGTGCAGTCACCCAATTGTTTATGCGAATAGCGGATTTTGCTCTGCTGGTAAAGAAAATCGCGGTCGGAGTTGCCGTCACCCTGGCGCCCCTGCTGATCCTGGCGGGCGGACTATGGGCCACGAGACGATTACTGGTTCATTAGTTATCCGGGTGTGAAACTCCCAAGCAGATACTCATGCGAGCGAACGAACGATGAAGATGGATCCACATATTCAACGCAGGATGATCAGGAATGCGGCTCTCAGCGCGTTCATCTATGCGTTGCCCGTTCTCCTGATGTTTCTCACGTTGTATCTCCGCCATAGTAGGCCGTGGGAGAATGCACACATAGCTGGAAGCGGCTTAGGCATGCACCATGCTGCATCGGATCATGCGCATGGTTACGGTTTTCTGCTCTTCATCGTCGTCCTGGGAGTGGTGGAATTTTCCCTCGGTCTCTACGGCCGGGAATGGACCCGGAATGAAAAAGCGCTCGATCTCGCGTGCTTTGCTATCCCCAAGCTCTTATTCGCGCCGTTCTTTGCCTGGTTCAGTCTGAAGGTACTTCCGGTTCTGTTTCCGCATCAACACAACATTTTTTTCTGGGTCCCGTTCTTCTGGGGCGTCCTGATCCTCTGCATTGCCGATGACCTCACGCAATATTGGTACCACCGGGTACACCATGAGATTCCCTGGTTATGGAGATTTCATCGGACGCACCACTCTGCGCCGTACATGGGGATGTCGATGGCGGGACGGCAAAATGCCATCTACACCATATTCTTCTCGCAGACCTATCTCACCAGCATCCTCGTATATCTGGGCTTTGGCCCCGCCGCAGTGGTGGTGTTGGGAGTGAAGTCCACGATTACTACAATGGCCCACTCCAGTATTCCCTGGGACAAACCTCTCTATCGCTATAAGGCTCTCCACCCGATTGCCTGGATCGTTGAGCGAGTCATTTCTACCCCTGCTACTCATCATGCGCACCACGCATCGACTACGGACGATGGGATCGGATACTACAAAGGCAACTTCGGCAACATGTTTTTCCTGTGGGACGTCATTTTCGGAACAGGTCACATCTCCCGCCAATATCCCAAGGAATATGGCATCTCGCACTATGAAGGCGATCCCTGGTACGCCCAGCTTCTGTGGCCGATCTTCAAATCAAACATTCCGGGCAGTGAGTTGGCGGCCGATGGTCCGGTAGTACGGACCGATGCTGAACCTGGAAAAGCTGTTGAGGAACTTGAATTCGGCAACGTGCCGATACAGGCATAACAATCAACATGGAACGCAACGCACAATCCGCAACACTATACGCCCGGGCGGGACGATGTTGTTTGCCGATTATTCGGCAGCGTCGTGGTGCGCGATATGCATGATTAGCAGCTGAGCGGATTCGGTGGATCTCTTCTGCAATCGCCCACGACTCCCGTCGCGGTTTTTTCTTTTACCCGAAAATTTTAAGGAGGTTACGTGAATACCCTTCACATACGAGGGCATGTTGCTGTGTCTGTGCGCGCCCTGATTGCAATGGTTGTACTTCTTAGCGGCTTGGGGACGATACGCGCGTTTGCTCAAAATGAAGGCTCTATCTCCGGTTCTGTGCAGGATGCTCAAAAAGGGCAGATTCCAGATGCCACGGTGACGGTCACGCGAACGGAAACTGGCCTGTCCCAAACGAAGACGACCGATGGCTCCGGCTTTTATTCCTTCCCCGTGCTCCTTCCCGGCCACTATAGCGTCATCGTCGACAAAGACGGTTTCGCCTCCCAGACCAAGGACGGGATCGAGGTCTTTACCGGCCTGGCGACGGCGGTGAACTTTTCGCTCGATGTCGGCCAGGTAGCGGAGAGGATCGAGGTCCGCAGCGACGTTGCGCAGTTGGCAACGACGACCTCCTCCACCACTGATGTGGTAGAGAACAAGACCATCACGAACTATCCGCTTCTGGACCGCAGCGCGACGCAGTTGCAGAGGCTGAGCGGGTTGGTCGTTAGCGGTGGAACGGGCTCCAGCACTGAGTTTGCCGTTGCCGGCGGACGCGGCGACAATGCCAATTACACCGTGGACGGCGGCACCACGCAGAATCTGCTGCAGGGCGTGCCTGAGCAGGAAATCAACCTGCCCATCGACTCGCTCCAGGAGTTCAGCTTCAGCATCTCGGACTACAAGCCCGAGCTCGGACGCTCCGGCGGCGGCTTTATCCAGATGACCACCAAGTCGGGGACCAACCAGTACCACGGCAGCGGATATATCTATTACCGCAGCCAGGATTTGCAGGCCATACCGGACTTTACGCCCAACAATCCGCTGACCGGCAAGCCGCTCGTCCCACCGCTCAACTACAAACTCTTCGGCGCCAGTATCGGCGGCCCCATCAAGCGGGGCAGCACCTACTTCTTCTTCACCTATCAAGGCCTGGTAGAAACCACGAATAACCAGGTGACGATCAGCGTGCCGGACGCGCTGGAGCGCGCGGGCAACTTCTCCGAGATCTCTACGCCAGTTATTGATCCCAATACCGGCAAGCAAGCGGTTTATAACGGACAAAAGAACGTGCTTCCGCCGTCCGAGTTCGATCCATATGGGGCCGCGCTAGCCGCGTACTATCCTCTGCCGAACGTAACCGGCGCGGCGCTCAATACCAACAACTTCTCGGCCAACGATCCGGAGCCGCAGAACAGCAACATCTACGTCGTTCGCATCGATCACAGATTTTCGGACAAGGACTCGATCTATGGCCGTTTCCTCGGGAATCCGGGGCACACGAACACGGCGAATGTCTATCCGACTCCGGGGACGGACGGCTATGGCATCCTTACGCATACCTATTACTACAATCCTTCGGGAACGTGGAATCATGTCTTCAGCCCCACCATGCTGAACGAGGCGCGCGCTACTTTTTCGTTTCGCCAGTCACTTTCCATCAGCCATGGAGTCAACTCCGCGGCCGCTACGCAGCTCGGACTGCCCGGTACCAACCCGGACTTCTTTCCCGGTGTCACCGTCAATGGTCTTGCTGCTATCGGGAACACATCGGCCAGCACCAGCGGTCAGCAGCAGCGCCTGCAGACGCCCATTCTCGCTAACGAATACACCGACAACTTCTCCTGGCAGGTGGGCAATCATCAGCTAAAGTTCGGCGCTGACTATCGCACCTCGGCCGATGGCGACCGCTACTCGCCTTCCGCCGGCGGCTGGTTTACCTTCACGCCTAACGGCGCCAGCACGAATACAGCCGCGGGCAGCCTGGCCAACCTGCTGCTGGGCCGAGTAGACGCGGCTTCTCGCGAGGAGACGCTGCCGCTCTATTCTCTTGCCTGGAGCTGGGGCCTTTATGCGCAGGACGACTGGCATGTCAACAATAAGCTGACCATCAACTATGGTCTGCGCTGGGATCTCGACTCCCCGCGCTACCTGAGCACCAATCGCCAGAACTCCTTTAACCCGACAGAGATCAACCCGGTCTCGGGCACGCCTGGCGTGGTCACCTTCGCGGGCCTCAACGGGCAGAGCAAGTATGCGAATAATTTCGATCACTCGCTCTTCGGGCCGCGCTTCGGCTTTGCCTGGACGCCGCGCCCGCACGACGTGGTGCGTCTTGGCGCAGGCATCCTGTATGAGGGCGAGTATGACCAGGCGACACCGATTGTGCTGGTCCTCGGATTCTCCAACTCCGTCTCCCTTGCCTCACCGAACTCGGTGGCCGGCACACCGGCCTTCCTCTTGAAGGAAAATGGCACAGAAGGAACGGGGCTTGCCGCTTATCCGACCGCAGCCGACCTGACGCCCAGCTTTGGCGCGGTTCCCGTAGGTGGGAAGCCTACTACGGCGGTGCAATTTATCCAGAAGAACCACAAGACGGGCTATCTGTATCAGGAGCACCTCGACTGGCAGCATGAGTTTGGCGGCAATACACTGATTGATATCGGCTATACGGGAACCATCGGTCATCGACTGGTGAGTCCCTACGCGGAAGGCATCAACCAGATCACGCCGGCAAACCTTGCGTTGCTGGCGGCCGACCCCACGGCTTACAACTCCCAGACGCTGCGTCCCTTCCCGCAGTTCAGCAACGTGCAGAGCCTGTATCCCTCCGACGGCGGGTCTGGATATAACGCGGGCAACTTCCAAATACAGAAGCGTTACAGCAGCGGTTTCCAATACCAGGTCAACTACACGTGGTCGAAGTTCATCGACAGTACGACCGCGCGCTTTGAGGTGGCTGGTTATCCAGCCGGCAGTGTGACCGGCCCTTCGGGGCCAAGCTCGGCCTTTACCAACTATTACGACCAGAAGTCACGCTGGGGGCTCTCCGGCAACGATGTGCGTAATCGCCTGATTGCCAATGGCCTTTACGAGCTGCCCTTTGGGACTGGCAAGCTGGTTCAGTCGGGATCGAACGTGCTGAACCAGATCATCGGTGGTTGGTCCATCAGCGGCCTGGAAGAGATTCGTTCCGGAACCGCTCTGAGTCCGATCGACACTACCAACAACACGGGAAGCTATTCGGATGGTGTACGGCCGAACATAGTCGGCAATCCGAGCGATCTTACCCCAGGACGCGCCAGGAAGCAGAAGATCGCCGAATGGTTCGACACCAGCGCCTTCGCGCAGAACCCGAACTACACCTTCGGCAACGCGCCGCGCACATTCGGCCGCGGTCCTACCCTGGCGGACACCGATCTCACTCTGCTCAAGCGTGTGGTTCTGCACGAGGAGCACGCGATTGAATTTCGTGCGGAAGTCTTCAACGCACTCAATCATCCCAACCTTGGCAATCCTGGTACGAGCTTTGGTTCTACCAACTTTGGCAAGATCACAACGTTGTCGACAGGCTCGACGGCCTCGCGGGAGTTCCAATTGGCCGCGCATTACACCTTCTAGAGCATTGCCGTAAATCGCGGCTTTTCTCTTGCGGAAAAGCCGCGACCAGATTTGATACCTTGTATACATCAGCAACAGGACGCACAACTTGAAGTGCCCTGGGAGTTGGGTTCCGCAATGCCTGAAGACCTGAACCAGAACTTTGGAGTGTCAAGGCGCTCATTCCTGCAAGGGATGGTTGCCGCAGGTGTTGCCCTGCAGACAAGAGCCTCTGCCGGCGATGCAGGGCCTTCAAACAAATTCCGGCCCAATATTGTTTACATCCATTCCCACGATTCCGGGCGATACCTATCGCCTTACGGCCAGTCAGTGCCTACCCCGCACTTGCAACGGCTCGCGCAGGAAGGCATCCTGTTTCGGAAAGCCTTCAGTGCTGCGCCCACTTGTTCCCCCAGCCGGGCTGCTTTGCTCACCGGGCTCTATCCCCACAGCAGCGGCATGCTCGGACTTGCCCATCGCGGCTTTTCGCTGAATGACTACCAGCAGCACATTGTGCACACTCTCAAACCTGCTGGCTATATCTCGGTATTGGCTGGACTGCAGCACGTGGCCAAGGTTCCCGAGACGATCGGCTATGACCAATTACTTCCGCACGAGGATACAAGCGCTGTGCATGTAGCGCCTGCGGCTGTTGGGTTCCTGGACAGCCGGCCAACCTCACCCTTCTTTCTGGACATAGGATTCTTTGAAACACATCGCGAGTACCCGGAGGCCACGCCGGAAGACAAGACTAACTACTCGCCCCTGCCAAGACCGATTCCGGATACCCCGGCGACCAGGGGCGACTTCGCGCGCTATCGGGCGAGCACCAGGATCCTGGATGAAGGCGTCGGAAAGGTTCTCGAAGCGATCGACCGAAATGGCTTTCGTGAAAACACGCTGATCATCAGCACAACCGACCACGGGATCTCGTTTCCGCGTATGAAGTGCAATCTTACCGACGATGGCTGGGGAGTTTCGCTGATCATGCGCGGCCCCAAGCTTCCCCACGCGGCTGTTTGCGATGCTCTGATTTCGCACATAGATGTCTTCCCAACCATCTGTGACTACATAGGCATTGACCACCCCGCCTGGTTACAAGGCAAGTCCTTCCTGCCGGTGCTCTCGGGGCAGGTACCGGAGATACACGAGGAAGTTTTCGCCGAGGTAAATTACCACGCCTCCTATGAACCAAAACGCGCAGTACGAACTGCGCGCTGGAAATACATTCGCCGCTTCGGGGACCGACGGACACCAGTCCTGCCTAACTGCGACGATAGCCCGAGCAAGGAGCTTTGGTTGCAAGCTGGATGGGGTTCGCAAGTTCTGGACCAGGAGAGCCTTTACGATCTCCTTTTTGACCCCACTGAGCATGCAAATCTAGTGAACGATCCGGCCCACTTAGCAGTCGCCCGCGATATGCGCGCCCGGTTGCATGCCTGGATGGTTTCCACCAACGATCCGTTACTACAGGGACCAGTGGCAGCACCGCCAGGGGCGGTTGCGAATGATCCCAACGGGATATCTCCCCAAGAGCCGACAATCGCAGCGCGACCGTCGTGATGAGTCACAACTGGCTCTAGGTGATTAGATGATGAATCGAAGATCCGTACTGCAGGGGCTTGCATTCAGTCCTGTTGCGCTCGCAGACAAGTTCGGTTCGTCACAAACAAGCCTGCCTAAGCTGACGGTCGAAGGTCTGGAAGTATTCCAGGTGAAAGTAAATCGCCGCGGGAATTGGACCATCGTCCGCCTCAACACCAGCGGAGGAATCAGTGGCCTGGGCGACGCATCGCAAAGCGGCAAGGACGACCAGACGCTGATCTATCTCAAGCAGTTTTCGGATCTATTGAAAGGCCGAAGCATTTTTGACGTGGAATGGTTGCGAAAAGTAACCGCTCCGGTCATCGCCCAGTATGGCGCACCGGCGGCGGTCGCAGCGAGCGCACTCGACCAATGCCTCTGGGATATTCAAGGGAATGTGTTTTCTGTTCCTGCCTACGACTTGTTTGGAGGCCGTATTCAGGACAGGATTCGCATCTACGCCAACATTAATCGCTCGACAGAAGAGAGAACGCCTGAAGGCTTCGCCAGCATGGCGGAAAAGGCTGTAGCCGCAAGCTTCGATGCGGTGAAGCTTGCGCCGTTTGACGAGATGCCACGTGGATTGACAGACAAACAAGCAATCGAGCATTTCATGCAACGCGGCATTGACTGCGCTCAAGCAGTTCGCCAGACGATAGGGCCGCAACGCGACCTGCTCATCGACGGCCACAGCCATTTCACTCGCGACGATGGTCTGGAACTCGCCCGCCGGTTTGAGCCGTTGCATCTGTTCTGGCTGGAGGAGGTGACTCCCGCCAACCCAGTGGAAGACCTGGCCGCCATCAACAAAGCCGCGACCATGCCTACCGCAGGCGGCGAATCCATCCACGGAGTGACGGGCTTCTATCCCTACATCAAGGCGGAAGCGGTAGACATCGTGATGCCTGACGTAAAGGTGTGCGGCGGCATGCTGGAGATGAAGAAGATAGCAGCCCTCGCCGAAGGCGCAGGGTTGATCGCATCCCCGCACGGGCCAGCCAGCCCTGTGGGCAACGTGACCGCCGCGCATGTAATCGCCACCATCCCGAACTTCAACATCCTGGAATTCTCGTATGGCGAGGTGCCCTGGCGCGCGGAACTCATCGATCCACCAGAGCAGATTGTTGACAGCGCTCTCGTGCTCTCGAAGCGGCCTGGACTGGGCATCAAGTTGAACGAGAAGACTGCGGCGAAATATGCCGTGTCTATTTGAGTTGGATAGTTACCTCATCGATCTTACCGGCAAATCGATTTGGCACCTGATAGGCCGAACTTACCGGCGAACCAAGGTCGCTGCCGACATCCAGAGTCTCGGTATACGAGCTGCCGCTGAGGTTGGTAAAGCTTGCCTTACCTTGTGCTACTCCGTTGATGGTAAGGGAAGCGCTGCCCGGCCGTGGCGGAGGCGCCGATAGCAGTGTGGCATTGTTTGGCGATGCTGAGTCAGGTTCTACTTCAAGCACGATGTGTGCTTTGCCCGGCTTGAGAGAGGCTTGTGAAACCAGCTGACCGGCACGGTTGCCAAAGGCATTCACTTCGTAGATGACGTGCCCGTCTTTCAAGAAGAGCGTGAAGCCGCCGTAACGGCTGCCCTGGGCAACGATCACTCCGTTTGCGCCTTGTACCGGCACTTCGATATCCGCCGTGATGGTGTGCTTACGTCCAGCGATGTGGGGTGCAACTGCGTTGGGCAAGCGGTCCACTCCATCGCGGTAAACGACTAACTCGTTGTTGCCTTCACGCGGCGGTTGATTGCCGCCCGACTGGAACAATGGATACGCCTGATTGCGGGTTGCCTCTTCATCGAACAGTTGTTGTAGCTCTTTTAGCTTGTCAGGATATTTCGCCGCGACATTGTGAGCCTGGCTGTAATCTTCATTGAGGTTATAAAGCTCCCATGGGTGCTGCTCAGCACTAGCTCCTTTGCTCCACGGCGATCCTTGCTCCCAAGGTGAGTAGTAGTGGCGTCCTGCCCACCAGCCATCCTTATAGATCCCGATGTTGCCGACCATCGCAAAATACTGCACGCGGTGGTGGCTAGGCTCTTCCGCATGATCGAAGGTGTACAAAAAGCTCGAACCTTCCAAAGGAAGTTGCTCGGTGCCGTTCACCACGTCGGGCGCCTGCACCCCTGCAGCTTCATAGATGGTGGGCGCGATATCGTTCACGTGCTGGAACTGCGTGCGCAGCCCGCCGCCATGCTGGATCCTGGCCGGCCAGGAGACAACCATAGGATCGGTTGTGCCACCCAAATGCGCAGAGTCCATCTTGGTTCCCTGGAAGGGAGAGCTGAGGGCCCAGGCCCACGCCGCAGCGAAGTGGTTCATATAAAGTTCGCTGCCGTCGCCGTCGCTCAGCGCGAGCCGCTGCTGGATTGAAAGGGGTTTGCCTTGGACATCCCTGGCGTCGTATCCGTATGGACTGCCTTCCGCGCTGGCCCCGTTGTCGCCAAAAATTTCAATCACCAGGGTATTGCTGCCCTTGCCCGTGTCGTCGATCTCCTGGAGCAAGCGGCCGATCTCGTAATCGGTCTGCTCGGTAAAGGCGGCGTAGACTTCGGCCTCGTGTGCCAGCAGCTTTTGCTCGTCGGGTGAGAGCGTGTTCCAGGCGGGCAGGCCTGCGGGTCGCGGCGTCAATTCCGCATTCGCGGGAATCACGCCCAGCTGCTTCTGACGTTTGAATGTCTGCTCACGAATCTGGTCCCAACCGGCATCGAATTTTCCCTTGTACTTTTTGATCCAGGCCGCAGGCACCTGATGCGGCGTATGCGTCGCGCCCGGCGCGTAGTAAAGAAAGAAAGGCGCGTCGGGCGCCACTGCTTCCTGCTGATGCAGCCAGCGAATCGCCTCATCCGTCATGTCGGTAGTAAGGCTGTAAACCTGCTTCGGCGTGGCCGGCGGCTCAACGGGTACTGTATCTCGAAAGAGGCGGGGAAAATACTGGTTGTCATAACCGGCGAGAAAGCCATAGAAGTGCTGAAAGCCAAGGCCGGTAGGCCAGCGATCAAACGGGCCGGCCGGACTTACTTGCCAGGTTGGCGTGTTATGCCATTTACCGAAAGCAGCCGTTTTGTAACCGTTGTCTTTCAGAACCTCAGCGATCGACGCGGTGCTCTTCGGCCATAGGCTGTTGTAGCCCGGGAAGCCGGTCGCCGCCTCCGCGACCGTGCCGAATCCTACCTGATGATTGTTTCTTCCGGTCAGAAGCGAGGCCCGCGTGGGCGAGCAAAGAGAGTTGACATGAAAATTGTTGTACCGAAGACCAATCGTCGTCAGCTTGTCAAAGTTCGGCGTCTGAATTACGCCGCCAAACGAAGTGGTCGCACTGAAGCCGACGTCATCCACCAGGATGAGAACCACGTTGGGGGCGTCCTTCCCAGGTTTAACCTCTGCCGGCCACGCCGGTTTTGCCTTCGCTGGATCGGTACTGATCACGCCCTGGAATTGGGGAGCAGGAGCAGGCAGCACCTTCGATACTTCCGGAGTGCTTTTTGTTTGTGTGCAACCTACGTTGAAGAGCGCCCAACCTGCCATAGCGACCGTGGCGCAGCGTGCAAACCGTTTCATCATCCAATGCTCCCTAAAGGCTTGGCTTAGATATCGCGTCCACAGGATAGGTGCGGCGTCTCACAATGTGCTGAGATAGAAAGGAAGATTTATCTGGAGGGGCAACAACAACAGCAGAGCCGGACAAGGTTCGCTTTGGCGGTATTTTTGTGTAGTGCGAAGGGGTGCATCTGCAATCCGCGCTTCCTGTTGCGTAAGTAAAGAATAAAGTATTCCTATCGTGAGTGCTGAAGAATTTATGCAGGCGGCCGCTTGCTTGACACAGATTCTTCCGAACATTACGATCGTGGCAATCATGCAAAAGTTTGTTTCTTTATCCAGGCGTTCCATGCATGATCTCGAGACGGCTCCCTGTCTTTCGTGTTGTTGATCCTCCCCTAGGTTTCTCCCCACACAACGAAGATTCTGCCCAGCTGGGCCCTTCAGGGCTTAACTACACCCCGCTTGCCGGAAGAAGGAAGAAAACATGAGCAACCCAACACGAAGAGATTTATTGAAGGGCGGGGCCTTGGCTGGCCTTGCGGGCGTCGTGGGCTGCAAAGCTCCCACCGCTACCCAGCCCGGCGCTACCCCGCAAAAGGCCCAGGCGCACTGGGAGGCTCCTCCGAACCAAAAAGGAAACGATCTCAACCTGATCGTGCTGGTCTCCGATTCTTTCCGCGCCGATAATCTGGCGGCTTATGGCAGCACCTGGGTAGAAACTCCGAACCTCAACGACTTTGCCAAGGAGTCGATTGTCTTTGATAGCTACTATCCGGAGGGGCTGCCGACCATACCTTTGCGGCGCCAGCTTTACACCGGGCGGCGCATCTTTCCCACCCACCAGTACTTCCAGCAGGACTCGGTCAAGCTGCCGGGATGGCATGAGCTGTTCATCGAGGACGTGACCCTTGCCGAGACGCTGCTGGCGGCCGGCTACCAGACCGCACTTATCGCCGACTTGCCTCACCTGTTCAAACCGGGCCGCAATTTTCAGCGGGGCTTCCACTACTTCGAGTGGGTGCGCGGTCAGGAGATCGATTACTACGCGCAAGCGCCGCGCACAACCGCGGACTTCAGCACTTTATTTCCCGAGGACTACCTGCAGCTTGTAGGCGCGACTCCAGGCGGGAGGGGAGAAAGCTTTGTCGAGTTCTTGAACCAGTACCTGGCCAATCGCAAGCGCTGGCTCAAGCGGGCGCCCTCGATTGCGGAAGCAACCGCTACCAGCACCATCGATTGGCTTAGAGAAAATCACGATCAGGGCCCCTTCTATTTGCAGGTAGAGATCTTTGATCCGCATGAGCCATGGGATCCGCCTGCCCACTTCCTGGAAAAATATCTTAAGGATCCCGGCCCCCATAGCTGGCCGGAGCCACCTTACGGCAACGTCAAGGTCCCGGAAGAAGGCGTAAAGCGGCTGCGCGCCAACTACGCGGGAGAAGCGTCGAATGTGGATCATTGGTATGGGGAAGTGCTGAAGACGATCAAAGGTCTCGGCCTGTACGACAACTCGGTGGTCGTATTTCTGGCTGACCATGGAGTGCTCCTCAACGAGCAAGGCCAGTGGGCGAAGGGACCCGAGCGACTGCGCAAGCAGGTCACGCACGTGCCGCTCATCGTACACGTCCCAGGGCAGAAATACGCCGGCAAGCGAGTTTCCGGGTTCGCGCAGACCCCGGATGTTGTGCCCACGGTGCTCGGCCGGCTGAATATCAAGCCCCCGGCGCGCGCTACCGGAGAAGATTTGTGGCCTTACATTACTAACGAGAAGACAAACCAGCGGAAAGCCGCAATTTCGTCCTACGGCTACATCGCGTCGGTGCGCACCCCGGAATGGAATTACTCAGTGGTGTGGAACAAAGACAAGTACCAGGGAAACTACAAGCCTCAGCTCTACGATCTCAAGAATGATCCCGAAGAGCTGCAGAGTGTCGCCGACCAGCATCCGCAGGTGCAGAGCGAACTTCAGGCAATCCTTGATGAATACATTGCATCGGGCAAGGACCTGACGGACGGTAGTTTCTCTCCAGAATTGTCGTAGCCCACAAAACTACAGCGCCGCTAGAGACGCGCGAAAAGCCTGCCTTATCGCGCGTCAATCCCGGCTGAAAATCCCTCACTGTGCCGGTGCCGGTAACGGCGCCGCGGTTTCGTGTGGGCTTACATAGAGAGCTCAGGCAACCAAGGGACTAGAACGTGTATCAAATCCCGGTGGTGGGGTTTGTCTTTCCATGGTGCTAAACTGACTCCCTGATATTAATGAAGGTCCCTGACACATTTCGCCCTCGCCTTTGTAGACTCAGCTTCGTTTTCGTTGGGTTGGCGATTTCCGTGTTTACTTGGGGCCTGCAATATAAGCTCTCGCTGTACTATCCAAAACATTCCACGTACCACCAGCTCCCAGAAGCAAAACTGCTTTCCAAGAATGAGCAGGCCACAGCGACCGACGGTCTCCTGACGAGCACCGTGAAGGCTCCGAGCGATTTCGTAGGTGGCGGCGATTTAACCCTGATGCTTTTTGCACTTGTCTTAGGGCTCCCTCCCATTTCAGGAGCCACCCAAACGGAACAAGAGCGCATGCGGCCGTGGCTGCTCTCTCTAAGTGCGAGCCTAAACGCGTTTTTTTTCAGACCTCCTCCGACACTTTCGTCTTAGTTTCAAACTCCTAGAAATCAGTAGCCTGGTCTCGGGTGGGTCTACGCTATCGGTCATCGACCGGTGCGCTCTCTCAGCCCGAGATTGTTCCCTGTCTTGCTTTGGGACCTTCGATTGCAAACTCGACGAAACGAGTGTATTCCATCTATGCGAAAGCGAACGCTCTCCATTCTTGTAGCGGCCTTGGCCCTGATCGCTTCGAACGCAACGGTTGCCTGCAAGAGCAGCGACCCCGATGCTAAGGCAGCAGAAATCTCATCGGCCACTGTGGCTGCGGTCAAGCGAGGATCGATCACCCATGCGCTGTCATTAGCCGGGCAATTCCAGGCTTACCAGGTGATCGACGTTCATCCCAAGGTCTCTGGGTTTATCAAACACATCTACGTGGACATAGGGGACAAGGTCCGGGAAGGACAGACGATTGCCGTCCTCGAAGTGCCTGAGTTGCAGGCGCAGTTAGAGGGGACCGTAGCCCAAGTGGGCCAAAGGAACGACGAGATCGTTCGTGCCCAGCACGATGTGGCCAGGGCGGAGGCTGAATATGCCGCCCTGCACGCGAACAACACTCGTATGCAAGAGGCAGCGAAAGCCCAGCCCGGCTTGATCGCCCAACAGGAACTGGATGACACCCAGTCGAAGGATCTTTCCGCAGCCGCCCAGGTGGATGCAGCAAAAGCCGCGCTGGCGGCGGCGCACGGAGCCTCTCAAGTGGCGGTCGCGGATAGTGACCGGGTCAGGGCGATCCAGGGATATACGAAGGTCGTCGCTCCGTTGGATGGAGTCATCACCTGGCGCTATGCGGATACTGGAGCGTTGATTCAGTCGGGCAGGGATTCAAACGATCAGGCTCTGCCCATCGTAAAGCTCTCCGAGAGTGGTCTGCTGCGTTTGCGCATGCCGGTGCCGGAAGACGCAGTGAAATACATCAAGGTTGGCGACGAATTGCAGATTCGCGTGGATGCCTTGGGTCGTTCTTTTACGGGAAAAATTGTTCGCTTCACGCGCAGCGTAAATTTCGAAACCAGGACCATGGAAACGGAGGTCGACGTTCCCAATAAAGATCTGTCGATCGATCCCGGGATGTATGCGAACACCCAACTGCAACTCGGCCACGTTGAGAACGTGCTTACCATCCCGGTAGAGGCGCTCGTCTTACGCGGCGCTAAGGAAGTCGTTTATGTCGTCGACGACCAGAACCATGTCCGTGAGCGAACCGTCCAGCCAGGCCTCGAGGGGTCGCAACTGGCTGAGATCAAGAGCGGCCTTGGCGAAGGAGAACATGTCATTGTTGGCGGGCAAGGCAAGTATCAGGAAGGTGAGCTGGTTCGCCCTGTCCTGACGCCCACATCTGCCAACGACGTTACCCGCGCACCTAACAGCACGATCGACCTGCACGATGATCAGGGGGAACAATAATGCCCAAGTTTGCTCTCAAATATCCCTATTTCGTCATCATGCTGTGCCTGATGGTCATGCTGGTCGGCGTCTTCAACGTGTTCCGCATGCCGGTCGATCTTTTCCCAAAGATCGATATTCCTGTGGTGGTGGTTGCAACCTTCTACAACGGTATGCCACCGCAACAGATCGAGGCGGATATCACGAATACGTTTGAGCGCTTTTTCACTCTCGGCGCGAACATCGATCACTCCGAGTCGCGCTCTCTGACCGGCGTCAGCCTGATCAAGATCTATTTCAAACCGGGCACCGACCCGAATGCTGCGCTGAGCAACATCGCCAACCTTGCCATGGCCGACTTGCGCCGGCTACCACAAGGCACATTGCCACCCGTCGTGCTGGGAATGGATGCTTCGAGCCAGCCAGTTTGCCTGGTTACGCTGAAGGGCCAGGGCCTTAACGAAACCCAACTCAAAGACCTCGCGCAGTTCCAGGTGCGCAACCAGATATCCAGCGTACAGGGCGCCTCGGTGCCGCAGCCGTACGGGGGCACTTACCGCCAGATCCAGATCTATGTCGATCCGCTTAAGCTCGAGGCCCATAATATGAGCCTCAACGACGTCGTCGAGTCGGTCAACAGCTCCAACCTTATCCTGCCGGCGGGCGACGTGCGCATAGGCAGCAAAGACTACAACATCTACGCCAATAGTCAGTTTCCCGATGCAAAGCAGATGAACTCCATGCCGTTGAAGTCCTATGGAAACTCATCCGTGCTGGTCGCCGATGTCGGCCACGCCGAAGACTCCGGGGCACTGCAGTACAACATCGTTCGCATCGACGGGCAGCGGTCGGTGTACGTTCCAATCTTCAAGCAGGGGGGCGACAGCAACACTATCACCATCGTGAATGGCATGAAGGCCGCGATTAAACGCCTGGTAGATATTCCTGACAGCCTGAAGACTGCGGTCGTTTTCGATCAATCGATTTTCGTTAAACTCGCGATCAAGAATCTGGTTAAAGAGGCTTCGATCGGCTTGGTTCTGACAGGGCTGATGATTCTGGTCTTTCTGGGCAATCCGCGGGCGACTTTTGCGGTGCTGCTATCAATCCCGCTCTCTGCCCTGGTATGTCTGCTTCTGACGAATGCCATGGGTCTCTCGATCAACACCATGCTGTTGGGAGGCCTGGCGTTGGCCTTCTCGCGTTTGATCGACGACTCCGTCGTGGTGCTGGAAAATATCTTCCGCTTTATGGAGATGGGTGTGCCGCCCCGGGAAGCGGCGGAGCAGGGGGGCATGGAGGTTTCCCTCGCCGTACTGGCCGCGACCTCGACTACCTCTATCGTCTTTTTCCCTGTCACCTTTCTCTCCGGCGTCAGCAGATATCTCTTCACGCCACTGGCACTGGGGGTCGTGCTTTCCATTTTTGCATCGTATGTCTTCGCCATGACCGTGGTGCCGCTCTTCTGCGCGACGTTTATCCGCATTTCCCATGAAGAAACTGGGGCCGGGCATGGAAAAGTGTCATTCTTTCGCAGGATCGTTGACCGCTTCAATCAATATTTCCAGCGCATGCTGGAGCGCTATGAAGCGTTGGCCAAGCGGGTCCTGATAAGGCCAGGGCTCACGGCCGCCGCCATCCTCGCCGGGGTAGCCCTGATCATTCTGGTTCTCTTCCCATTCCTGGGTCGTGCCTACTTTCCGCGCACCGATCCGGGACAGTTCGTTATTGATGTCCGGATGCCCAGCGGGAGTCGCCTCGAGGTCAGCAATCAGTACATCGCCAAGGTAGAAAAGATCATCCGCGAAACGGTCAAGCCGGATGACCTCGGCATGATCGTTTCCAATATCGGCGTATATCCCGATCTCTCCGCTATCTACACCACAAACGCATCCATGGACACCGCGTTTGTACAGACCAGCCTGAAGCAAGATCACAGCCTGGGGAGCTACGAGTACATGTCACGGGTACGACGAAGGCTTTCGCGGGAGATGCCGGAGCTGACAACTTATTTCCAGGCCGGCGGCCTGGTCGACTCGGTTATTAATCAGGGCCTTCCCGCGCCGATCGACGTGCAGGTCAGCTCCAGGGACCTTCACAGCGCGTACGATCTGGCACAGCAGTTATCCCTCAAAATCAAGACGCTCCCTAATGTGAGCGGCGTCTACATACCTCAGGATCTCAATTATCCGGGGCTCCTACTGAATATCGACCGCGAACGCGCCAGCCTGATCGGTCTATCAGCCCAAAATGTCGTGGATAACGTAATCACTGCTCTTACCTCGGACGGCATGGTCGCGCCGAGCTATTGGATCGACCCCAAGACCGGCAACAACTACTTGGTCACGGTCCAGTACGCAAACCAGGTTATCAACCACATGAGCATGGAAGACTTCAAGAACATACCACTGCGCGGAGTACGCCCGGTGGGTTACTCACCATCTGAGGAGGGTAGAGGCGCAGGCGATAATGCCCGCAGCTTCTTTGTTGGCGCACACACCACGGGTTACACGCCCCTTAGGTCGGTGGCAGATATCAAAGAGATCAATACCCCCACCGAAGTGGACCATTATCAGATCCGGCGCGTGATCGATATCTACGTCGCTACGCGCGGTGAAGCGCTGCAGACGGTGGGAAAAGACATCAACAAACTAGTGGCGGATACGAAGACCGACAAGAACACGACACTCAGAGTGCGGGGGGCGGCGGTAAGCATGAACCAGTCCTTCAAAGAGTTCGGCCTGGGGCTGCTCATCTCCATTGCCCTTGTCTACCTCATCCTGATGGCGCAATTCACTTCCTTCATCGATCCCTTCATCATCCTCATGGCGATCCCTCCCGGGCTGGCCGGCGTGATGATGATCCTGGTGTTTACGGGAAGTACGTTGAACATCATGTCGTTGATGGGGATCATCATGATGACAGGGATCGTCGTCTCCAACAGTATTCTGATCGTTGAATTCTCCGGCATCCTGCACGAAAAAGGGCTGCCGTTGCTGGAGGCCACGGTTCTAGCATGCAAGGTACGGCTGCGCCCGATTCTGATGACCTCTCTGGCGACGCTGTTGGGAATGATTCCCATGGCGCTTGGCTTTGAGGCGGGGAGCGAACAGTACGCACCGCTTGCGCGGGCGATCATCGGCGGACTTGGCGTCTCCGTCGTAGTGACTGTATTTCTGGTTCCCGCGGTCTACCTGGTGATCCACACTCGCCGGGAGCGAAAAACCGGGCTCCAGCAGGGGGCACAGGCATGAACGGCCTCGTCGCAGTCTTCACTGCCGCCTTGCTCTCCGTGCCGGCCCTGGCGCAGTCACCCGCAGTGGTGGCCGAACTGCCTAGCGCACCCGTCGCCACTGGTCTCAGTCTGTCTGCGCAGGCCGGGGCTGCACCAGCCGCAACCCCGAAGGACCAACTGACGCGGGCGCAAGCCGAACAGATGGCACTCAAGAACAACCCGCGCATCCACGTGAGCAAACTGCTGGCCCTGGCGCAACATCAGGTGGTGCGCGAAGCCCGCGCAACCGAACTCCCCACGGCGAACGGTAACATCACAGCCGTGAAGGCATTGGACGGAAGCCGCCTCTCCGCCGGCTCGCTTACCGCCTCACGGCTGTTGACTCACGCCGGGACGGGAGCCAATGTAACGCAACTGATCACGGACTTTGGGCGAACGCACAATTTGGTGCTGACGCAGAAGCTGCAGGAGAGAGCAGCCAACGCTAATGCACTGGCGACCCAGGAAGAGATTGTTCTGGCTACGGATCAGGCTTTCTACGACGCGCTGACCGCACAAGCTGTTCTTCAAGTTGCCAAGCAGACCGTAGCCACCCGCCAGGCAACGGAGTCACAAGTGAACCAGATGACACAGAACAAGCTGAGGTCTACGCTTGACCTTAGTTTTGCGGATGTAAACCTATCGCAGTCACAGCTGCTTCAACTCGACGCCCAAAATAACGCCGATGCCACCATGGCTACGCTCGACGCCGTGCTTGGTTTGGACCACGAAACCACCTATGAGCTGGTCGACGATTCGGCGCAAACCAACGCTCCTCCTACTGACTATGATCAGCTCGTTCAGTCCGCATTGGCCCAGCGTCCGGATCTGCAGGCGCGGATTCTAGGACAACAATCGGCGCAAAAGTTCGCGCGCGCCCAGTGGGATCAACTTCTGCCCTCGATCAGCGCGCTGAGCACGATCGGATCGGCGCCCGTTCGCACGGACCAGTACTACATTGCGAACTGGTGGGGCGCGGTTGGCGTCAACCTGAACATTCCTATCTTCAACGGCTTTCTCTACTCCGCAGAGGCTAAAGAGGCGGCCTACCGGTCACGCGCGGATGAGGAGCGCACCAGGGACTTGCGAGATCAGATCGTTCGCGATGTACGCACGGCGTGGCTCCAGTCGACCACCGCCTATCAACGAATCGGAGTGACCGCACAATTGCTCAAGCAAGCGAATTTGGCGCTGCAGCTGGCGCAGACCCGCTACCAGCTTGGGCTCAGTTCGATTGTGGAACTCAGCCAGGCCCAACTGCAGCAGACCAGCGCTGCGATTGACAACACCAACGCGCAGTATCAATACAAGTTGAGTCTTGCGGCTCTCAATTATCAGATCGGAACCACCCCGTGATCTCCTCGCATGGAGCAGGCTGCAGCTAAGTCCTTTGTTTTACGAAGATGACCAAATTTAATTATTTCCCGCCCCCTCATCTTCGCCCATTCGGAAACGGCCTTCCTATTTTTATAGAGTCCGAACGGGCACGATTCGGTTTAAGCGCTGGGTAAATATTTCAGATTGGGTCACCACGAGTCAGATGGGTCTCAAAGGGAATCGAGTTGGCTTTTGATTATCGCCAATTTGCATTCGCCTGCGGTCAAGGACACCCAGGACTGACGTCCTGGGTCATTCTCAGCCGTCCCTGTTCGACAAGCTCAGGGCAGGCTCTTCGGGACTGATCGCGATCTGGCCGATAGCTGATTTGTTTTTAACTACTGCGGAACCAGGATTACTCCGCGCGCAAGGCCGCAACCGGGTCTAGGTTTGAGGCTTCGAGCGCCGGCAACAAGCTCGCCAGAATGCCGATGACGGCCAGCAGCACGATCGCGAAGGCCAACGTTGCGAGATCGTAGGGTTTAAGGCCGAAGAGCATAGCGGTGGCTGCCTGCCCTGCGAGCAGCGCGAGAGCCGTCCCCAAGACGACGCCCGTGAGCAGCATGGCCGCAGTGTCGCGCATGACCAGGACTATCACCTGGCTGCGCTTGGCGCCGAGCGCGATACGGATGCCGATCTCGTTACGCCGCCGGGTAATGAAGTAAGAAAGCACGCCATAGAGGCCGACCACTACGAGCAGGGCGGCGAGCAGGCCAAAAAAGCCGGAGAGCATAGCCATCATGCGGTCGCCAACGAGGTTGTCGCGGATCCCTTGCTGAAAGTCGAAGAATTGCATAAACATGGTTGGATATTTCGCTTCCAGGGTGCGTCGAATGGCAGTGATCGCGTCCGGCCCTGTGTTCGAGGCGATCATCATCGCAGTCCACGGACCTTGCGCGTCCACCGGGAGCTGCGCGGCAGGAACGAAGGCGACGGGTGGCGGATCTTCGCGCAGGTCTTGATACCTGGTATCGGGAATGGTTCCTATGATTTGGTACGTGCGCTCTGGATATCGAGGCTCCGGCAAGACATGCACAAGCTTACCGATGGGCTGGGCTGGGCCAATAAATCTGCGGATGAAGGCTTGGTTGACGATGAGGACAAAGGGCGCATGGTTGGTATCCGAGTCGGTGAAGCTGCGACCGGTGAGCAGCGGAATGCCCATGGTGGCAAAGTAGCTAGGACTGGCGTAGGTGAATCTGCTCCCATCCTCGGTTGCGCCGACACGCACAGTGTGGCCCCAGCTGCCTCCGCCGAGCGGGGTGTTGGTGGTCACGGCAGCGTTTTGAATGCCAGGGATGCTGCGGACGTCTTGGACCAATTGCCGTTTAAACTCCGCTTCGTTCTCCGGCTTGATGTTCAAGGCATCGAAACCGAAGTGGCCAATAGTAATGCCGCTTTCGCGCATGCCAGGGTCGAGCGTCATCAGATTTCGATAGCTGCGAACGAAAAGCAGCGCTCCGACCAGCAGCACCATTGAGACCGCGATCTGGCTAATGACCATCAGGCGCTGGACGACGAAGTGTTGGCGATTGCCAAAAATTCCACGCTCGCCGGACTTGAGTGCGGCGATAGGATCGGCATTGGCGCCGCGCATCGCCGGGATAGTGCCGAAAACAATGCAAGTGAGCGTAGCCACCATCGCGGCGAAGAGCAACACTCGCCAGTCGGTGACGATGGCGAGATGGACAGAGGATTGGCTGGTGCCGAGCGCCGCAACCAGCGCCCGGCTGAGGGGCTGCGCCAGCGCGACACCCAGCGCTGCTCCGCCGAACGCGAGCAGGCTGCTCTCGATGAGCAGCTGTCGCAGCATACGCTGACGCGATGCGCCCAGCGCCATGCGGATGGCCATCTCACGCTGACGCGCATTGGCCCGGGCAAACATCAGGTTGGCCAGATTGGCGCAGGCGATGAGCAGCACCAACCCGGTGATGGCGAGCAGCAACAGCAGCGATGAGTCATAGGCGTCACGCAGCTTGCTTACCCCGGCACCGGCTGGATACGCGGCCAAGCGGAAGGACTTGAAAAGTTTTACACCCTCTGCGTCATAGCCTGTAGGTGCTGTGCTCTCAAACAGACCGGGACTGATTGAGCTGAAGTAACCGGACGCGCGGGCGAGATCCCAGGCCGGCTTGAGGCGTCCCATCACCGACAAGGTAAAAAATTCGCGGTGCGGATTTGCCGGGATGCAGGTGGGATAGGCGAGGTCGAAGCGGTCTCCCACCACTAACCCTAAGAAGGAGGGCGGGGTCACCCCCAGCACCTGCACCGCATGGCCTTCAACCACGGTGGTGGTATTCGGTGTGATGGGTTGGCCGCCCATCTGCGCCTTCCAGTAGGGATAACTAGCGACCACCTTCGACAGATCGCAGCCGGCTTCGTCCTGCGGCTCAATCAGCCGCCCCTGCCAGGGGAGAACGCCAAGCACGTTGAAAAATTCCCCACTCACTTCGAGCCCATGAACACTTTTCCCGTCCCTGGGCTGGCCTACCCTCATTTCCGCCTCGCGCCAGGCAAATACGCCGGAGAGCGGATCGTGATGGCGCCGGACCTCCTGCCACATGGGGACGGTGAAGTGGTCGTATCGTTCACCGGTTACCCCGAAGCCTCTGTTGCCACCGATGATGCGCAGTTCAACCAGCTCCTGCGGCTTCTGAATAGGCAGGCTGCGGAGACGCACGGCGTCGAGTAGTTGAAAAACCGCGGTATTGGCGCCGATGCCGAGCGCCAGGGTGATGATTGCTACCGTGGTGAAGCCGGGGCTCCTGGTGAATCCGCGCAGGGCGTAGCGAACATCGCGCAACAGACTTTCGAGACTGAGGGCCGCGTCCTCTGCCTCGATATGCTCTTTTAATACTTCAGGATTGCCGAACCTCAGGCGGGCGGCGCGGGCTGCTTGCTCCGGGTTCATCCCTTTGGCAATGTTGGCGTTGGTGCGCATCTGCAGGTGATCGCGAAGTTCATCCTCGATCTCACGGTCCAGTTTCGAGCGCTTTCCGAGCGCCCAGATGCGACGAAAGATGCCCATACCTCACCTCATGCGAAGTGCAGAATCGCCTGAACACCCTTCACTACCTGTTCCCAGTTCTTCTCTCTCGCCGCTAGTTGCTTCCTGCCCGCTGCGGTGAGGGTATAGAACTTCGCCCTGCGGCTGCTTTCGGTCACTGCCCACTCCGCACGCACCCATCCGCTTTGCTCCATGCGGTGGAGCGCGGGGTAGAGCGAACCCTCCTCCACGTTGAGCAGCTCATCAGAGACACGTTCGATGTGGAGGATGATGCCAAAGCCGTGCATGGATCCGAGATGCGAAAGACTTTTAAGAATCAGAAGATCGAGAGCACCCTGCAGATCGTTCTTTGCCATGTACTTAATACCCTAGACGTCGATGGTAAGAGAAGATTACGGGCTCTTACCCTAGCTGTCAAGGGAAGAATAGAAGCCGCATCTAGATACTCCGGGCAACTTTGACTGTAAGAAGGGACTCTCACTTGTTGTCGGCGCTTGCCTTTCAGTTCCAGCCGCGAAAATCGCCAACCAACCAAACGAACCTTCAACCTGACCCAAGGGGGCCTAATGTATCACCACGTCAAAAAGCTTATGTATACCGTAACCATTGGTGAACCAGATCCGAAATTCGGTAAGATGCTGCTGGAACAATTTGGCGGCGCGAACGGAGAGCTGGCAGCAGCAATGCAGTATTCCATTCAGGGATTCAACTGCGAGGACGCCGCGCGGAAGGATCTTCTCATGGACATCGGCACCGAAGAACTCAGCCATTTGGAAGTAGTAGGGGCGCTGATTCGGATGCACTTGAAGCCTATGAAGAGCGACCGCGAAGCGGCTGAAGCGGACCCGTTGGTCACCATCGCCGGCGGCGGAGGGGTTGCCCTGTTCGATTCCATGGGCAACGCCTGGACGGCTAATTACCTTAAAATCACCGGCGACCTGGCGGTTGATCTGCGCAGCAACATCGCGGCCGAGGCACGTGCCAAGATCGTGTATGAACGCCTGATCAGCTTCACCGAGGACCAGGGTTCGAAACAAGCGCTGCAATTCCTCATGACGCGCGAGATCACCCATATGCGCGCGTTTACCGCTGCTCTCGAGAGTATGGAGAAGCCGCAGTTCGCGGTGGGCATTATTCAACCGACCCCGCAACTTGTCGATCAGTTTTTAAACGCGTCGACGGGCGAGGGCCAGTACGGCGAGAACGACTTCTCCGGTCCTTGGAACCACAGCAACGGCTTGACTTTGGTTGAGTCGGAGCTAAAGGGCGGCCCAGGACTTGATGCGAACCCCTACGATCCTCAGCCGGGTACGGAACAGACTTCTCCGGTGGACTCGACACCCGTGGGAGCGTACACAAACGGGGTCGGAAAGAAGCAGGCGGCCATGCATGAAAAAGCCAACGCGAAGGCGGCGAAGAGCGCTAACGTCGGAGTGTAGGTGTTTGGGAAAAGCCGGCTGGCTGGCGACAGCCGGCTTTTTCTAGCAAACACAATGGCGATCGGCGGCTGGAATTAGGCATTCGGTTCGCTTGTGACCAGAAGGACAATCTTCCCCACTCCGCCCTTCTCACCCAGCACGTGGGCTTCCGCCGCGTTGCGCAACGGCAAACGGCGACCAATCGGCAACACGAATTTTCCATCGCGGGCGTCATCCGCAAACTCACGAACCTTTGATGGATCGGGCTTGGCGAAGACACGGGTGATGCTCACTGCCGGGTTCAGTGCGGCCATCCCCTCCGGCACGACCGATGCGTAACCAAAGGAGCCTCCGGGCTTTATCTTCTTGAACAGTTTCGCGGCCACCTCGCCGCCAACGGTATCGGCGATGGCGTCTACCGGGCCGAGCGAAGCGATTGCATGGTCATCATCGATCGCGAGCACGCCCGCGACGCCCAGGGATTCGGCGGCCTGGATCGATTCTTTGCGAACACCTGCAATTACTTGCGCACCGATTTTCTTTGCCGCATGTACCGCAGCTCGCCCTACGCTTCCCAGCGCTCCTGTCACCACCACGGTTTGCCCCTTCTGTACCTTGGTCGCAAGCCTGACCAATTGCTCTCCGGTCAATGCAATCAGCGGAATCGCTGCTGCATCGGCCAGATCTAAACCATCCGGCAGGTGGGTTAGATCCGAATCGGCAACCGCTACCAACTCGGCATAGGTTTTGTTCGATAGCGCGAGTACGCGGTCACCCGGCTTGAAGTGCTTTACGTTCGGGCCTACAGCTTGCACGATGCCGCTCACATCGCGCCCCAGGATGGCTGGAAACGACAGGGGAAAATCTTTCTGGCGGGCCCCGGAACGAACCTTCCAGTCGATCGGATTCACACTAGCCGCGGCGGTGGCGATCAATACCGTATTTCCGCTCACTTGCGGGTCAGGAACGTGGTCTTCAAGCTTCAGCTTCTCAGGACCGCCATACTCATGCAGAACTACTGCTTTCATCTCATATCTCCTATGCTTCCACCGAGGACCGGAATGGTGGCTCTTGACTATTGCAAGCCACTGGCATCTTAGCGGCAGGTAAAGACATCACACAAGCGTCAAGAGGCTATATGGTCCGACCGGCGTGTGAACAAAAAGAGACCTTGGAAGTAAACGCTCGCGAGGCGGTTGCTTACGAAAAGAAACTGGAAAATACGCTTCCCGATCCTGAGGAACGCAAAGACGCTGTTGAGAGCGTTGAACTGGCGAGTTCGAATCTGAGAGATCACCTGGTAAATTGCGACGTATGCCGTCAGGCTTCGTAGGCCCGCCGGAATGGCTTGAGTGGGATGCCATAGGTCGTTGAGTGCCGCGTATCCCACTCAAGCACAAAAATCGGGCTTGAATGGGGCACCCAACGTTCGTTGCCGGTGCAGGAAATCCAGTGCCTCGCCTACTTAGCGCGAGCCCCTACAACAACCAAGCCGATCCCCGCCACCAAAGAAAGCGTGCTCAGAATGGGTGATATCGGCAGTGTCTGCTTCTGTTCATGAGACACCTGGACAGGGCCGAGATCGACATCCTTCTTTTCGTGAGTAAAGCTAATTCCCCCCATGGCAAATCCAGCGATACCAAGGATGAGCAGAATGATTCCTACAATTGTCGCGGCTTTCATAAGAAACCTCAACCAATTGGATGCAAGCGCACGGCAACTTTAATGAGAGACGAAAGTTTCTTTGCAAGGCAACCGTATAGGAGCCGCAAGAGTTTACGGCTCCCACGGATGCAGCTTGGGGTATCAATGCTTGAGAGCCGGCGCTGCCTTCTTCTCATCCTCCTTGCTCTTCTTTTCAGAGTATTTCTCCTTGCCGGACTTGGGCTCCTTCTCCTGTTCTGGTTCGCTCGCAGCTTCTTTCAAGATTGGCTGTGCTGCGGCAAGAATCCTGGTGGCTGCGGTCATCTCTTCTTTAAGGTTTTCGGTTAGAAGGTTGGCGACGTCCTGCATGTCCAGGGTCTTTGCCATGGCAATCGTCGCGGAGTAGCCGGCGATCTCATAGTGCTCGGTTCTTAAAGCTGCACCAATGATGCCGGAGTCAAAGGATGCGCCTTCTTCATCTTTCTCCAGTGCATCCGCGCCTTCCTCGATGACCCCTTCCATCCCGTTGCAGTGCTCACCGGTCGGCTTTTCGCCCAGGATTGTAAATACCTGCTTCAAACGTTCCACCTGGCCTTTAGTCTCCTCCAGGTGTTCCGTAAAAAGTGCTTTCAGCTCCTTGTTATTGGAGCCTTTTGCCAGCTTGGGCAATGCCACGACCAGTTGGTTTTCTGCGCTGTACATATCACGTAATTCGTCTAGTAACACTTCGCTCAATGCCATAAGACCTCTCTCGATAGGTGAACGTGCTGATGGGATTCCGAGCGGCAGCTAAGCCGCTTCGGACTAGATGGAAT
This sequence comes from uncultured Acidobacteriaceae bacterium, assembly GCA_963844785.1. Lineage (GTDB taxonomy): Bacteria > Acidobacteriota > Terriglobia > Terriglobales > Acidobacteriaceae > PALSA-350. The sequence goes on from CAWJPV010000013.1 coordinate 276,450, forward strand.
CGTTCTTACGCTGGTTTAAGATGCCGTCGTGCGGTTGTGTGCCGCCTTCGATAACGGGTTGGGTTTAACGGCAGCTATTTTGGTTTCATGCGCTGCACAGGGCGTGCACTGGCTCAGCTGTTGAGCCGCTTCAACTTTTTGAGAGACGTTCTTACCAGCCAGGAGGCATAATAGCTCAGCAGTTACCAAGCCCGGGTTCGCAATTATCAGCAAGGGGATTGTCCCATGGCGCGACCATTATGGTCAGGAAGCATCCAGATATCTCTAGTCGGGTTTGCAGTCGAGATCTACCCGGCAACCAATACCACCAGGCCTTTCTCCTTCCACGAGATTGATCGCAACACCATGGCCAGGGTCAAGCGCCAAAGTGTTTCGCCCGGGCCGGCCCCGGAAGAAGACGGAGCGGATGCGTCGGTGGAAACGCCGGCAGCCGAGGAACCACGCGAGGGCAACCAGGTGTTGCACCTGGCGCGCCAGATGCAAAGTAGCTTAACCACCAGCCCGAGCGTACCGCCCGCAATGGAACACACGGTCGAGCGCGCCGACATCGTCAAAGGCTACGAGTACGAAAAAGGCAAATACGCCATCATCGAACCGGCTGAACTCAAGAATCTGCGGATGGCGGGCAAGAAGACCATCGAGGTTTCGCAATTCTCCAGGGCGAGCGAGATTGATCCTGCGCTGTTTGAGAAGCCTTACTTTGTAATGCCCAAGGCGGGTCCCCAGGCGACTGCCTTTGCGGTCATCCGCACCAGTCTGCGAGAAAGCGGCATGGTGGGTCTGGGCGAGATCGTTTTTAGCGGGCGGCAGCACCTGATGGCGCTGGCGCCACCCCACGATCCCAACCAGCCGGGAATGATGTTGTACACCCTTCGTTTTGGCGCCGAGTTGCGCAACGCCCGCGATTACTCGAACAACGTGGAAGAGGTGAAGGCCGACGCCGCGCAACTGAAGCTGGCCAAGCAATTGGTCGATGCGTATACACAGCCGTTTGAGCTGAGCGCCTTCAAGGATCACTACGAAGAAGCGCTTCGCGAGCTAGTGGAGGCCAAGATCAACAATCTGCCGATAGCTGAAGAGCCGGTGGAGAAGAAGCAGGGCAAGGTCATCGACCTGATGGAAGCATTGCGCAAGAGCCTGCTGCAGAAGAAGCCGGTGCAGGCTGTCGATGAAGAGCTGGCGGAAACGAGCTCATCCGGTTCGGATGCGAAGGCGTCCAAAACGAACGCGTCTTCCAAAGCCACAACCGCGGCGGGCAAGTCGCAGAGAACGGTATCGCCCCAGACCGCAGCACGCAAGAAAGCCCGTTCGGCTTAACCGATTTATCCTGCTAACGGTGCGATCCCCGGGGAAGAAACCGCTCTAGAGGCGGCTTCTCCACCCAGCAATCCCGTACCATCGGGAAGGGCCATTCGGATGTACTGAACGTCGTCGCCGCTGGGGGGTTTTCTGCGGTTCTTTCTAATTCTTTTGTGGATTCTATTGTCGCCCCTCCCGGGCCTATGCGCGGATACGCTTAAGAGCGGAAATCCGGGTATCGGCACGATTGTGGTTGACGGCAAATGGCAGTTCCATACCGGGGACGATGTTGCCTGGGCCAATCCTTCCGATTACGACTCGGTATGGGAACAGTTGCGCAGTGATGATTCCTGGGGCGCGCAAACCCATCCTGCCTACGCGGGTTTCGCCTGGTATCGCAAACGGCTTGATGTAGGTGGCACGTACCCACCCCTCAGCATTCTGATCCCGCCGGTCGAAGACGCCTACGAGCTCTATTGGAATGGACAGAAAATCGGCGCGTACGGACAATTTCCTCCGCATGCCCGATGGTGGGTCAATGGACATAGTGAGGTTTATTCCCTCGGCGGCTCGTCCGCTCGCGGGGTGCTCGCGATTCGCGTATGGAAATCCCCCCTTTCCTCTCTCGATGCTGCAACGCTGGGCGGACTCACCCGGTCGCCGGTTCTCGGCTACCGGCCGCTGCTGGAGCAGCAGGCGGCCGTTCCCCGCTATCAGCACGAACAGGAGAACCTTCCCCGATTTCTGATCGCAGCAGTGATTGTCGTAGCGGGACTGCTCGCCTTCCTGCTCTTTCTACGCGATCGCAGCCAGTGGCTCTATATCTTCCTCGCCATCTATTTGGTAGACGACGGCTTTGGCTCCTTCATGCAGCTGGACAGCCTGTACTACGGGCTGCATTACGCTCCGTTTGAAATGATCGAGAGTGTTTACTTCAGCCTGCAGGACATTTCACTCTGGTGCGTATTGCTGATTCTCTTCGGCCTCAGCAGCCTCAGGAACTGGCGCCGGTGGACGGTTGTACTTGCCGGTCTCTATCTTGGCGCGGAACTGGTTGACAATGCCCTGCTCTACAACTGGCAGTATCTTGGCGTCCGCGGCCAGTGGACCGATGCGATCAGCGCTGCGGTCTACGAACTGACGACCCTGTATATCTTCTTCATCGCCGGCTTTGGCCTGGCACGTAAGAGACAGACAGCGCTGCTACCTCTCGGCATCGCAGCTTTTCTCTTCGCCGTCTGGAACTTCGTCGTCCAGGTCAGCTCGCAGGGCGTCCGCTTCACTCACTGGACGCTGAGCGAACATCTGCAGGGATGGGGCCTTCACCTCGGCCGGTACGCCTTCGATACGCGCTTCCTGCTGGACACGCTTCTATTTACGGTCTTGCTGCTGACGATTGCGCGGCGGCAGCTGGAGGAGGGCCGCCGGCAGGCACAGATTGAGACAGAACTGCGCTCGGCACGCGAAGTGCAACAGTTGTTGATTCAGAAAGAAGTGCCGAAGATTCCCGGCTTTTCCATTGCCAGTGTTTACAAACCCGCGGCTGAAGTGGGCGGCGACTTCTTCCAGGTGCTGCCGCTCCCGGGTTCCGGCCGCGACACCGGTGCGCTGATTATCCTTGGCGATGTGAGCGGCAAAGGACTGAGGGCGGCCATGACGGTATCCATGATCATCGGCACGGTGCGCACACTCGCGGATTATAGTCACGAACCGGCGGAGATCCTGCGCGGTCTAAACAGCCGGCTGATCGGCCGGTTGGCGGGGCGGGCCGAGAGTGGATTTGTGACCTGCCTGATGCTCCACGTGGATGCAGACGGCAACGTCCAGCTGGCAAATGCCGGTCATCTCGCGCCTTTCCGCGACGGCCAGGAACTCCCTGTCGCTGGTTCGCTTCCACTTGGTTTAATCAGCGATGCGGAACTCAGCGAACTTACCTTCCGCGTACAGGAAGGCGAGACTCTCACCATGTTTACCGATGGCATCGTCGAAGCGCGCAACGGCAAGGGCGAGTTGTACGGCTTCGAACGGATCGCCGGGATCATGTCGATCCGGCCGTCCGTGGAGCAGGTAGTCGACGCCGCCTGCGCCTTCGGCCAGGAGGACGACATTACCATCCTCTCCATCACGCGCGTAAAAGCGCCCATTGAATCGGAGCTCTCCCTCTCAGCGATGCCGACGGGAGGGGGGATTTCCTAGCTGCGATCGGTAAGTAACTGTCGATGCGACCATTCTGAACCACGAACGCGGAACAGAACGCACCGATCGGCCCGATATATCGGGCCGTTGTCCGCAGAGGATTCTCGGTTTCGTTACGCTGCCGAAGCGGGAACAAATCCATCACAACCGCTGATGGGCGTGACCTTCAAGTGTAAGGCAGCATTTTTTGGGTGCCCACATTCGTCGATGATTTTGAGGTCGGCTTTGTGGCTGCTCACAATGCTTACCAGAACGTCTGTCTTGTGCTGTTCCCCAAAGTGAGTACAGAGACCGCACTGTCCATTCTGAACTGTTTCCATATCCTTACCTCCTGTGTCTTACTGCCCTCAATCACCACGGTAGTATGTCTTTTGTTTTGCGTAAATTGCGACTCATTTGGGCCCAGATTTCTACGACCGGTTTTGTCCTAAATCTTAAGCCGCAGAAGATAGAGGACTTAGAGAACTGCGTCGCACTGTATCTGAGGCAGGACCAGCGAGGAAAAAATTCTACCTCAATGGCTGCCAGCGGCCCCGTCACCAGCGGAGCACTTGTTAGCGATTAAGTTGCCGGTCTATCCTCATTGTCTTTTGCACAGGTGCCGATAGATATCGCCTACTGTGTTCTCGCAGCTCGCCGATCTAGAGGTTTAAGGAGTCGCAACATGGAATACAACGGCGAAGCTCGCGTGGAATGTCTACTGGTCTACTCTAAATATCGTCCTCACCTGAGGAGCGTAATGTCGATGTTACACGCCCACGGCATTCACGCTGAAGAGGGCCTACATCGCCCCAGGGGCTCAGATGAGTTTGTACCCGCGCTGATGGTTTCGGTAGAAGATTATCCGCGTGCGTCAGCCCTTGCAGACTGCATTGCACCGATGTTAAACGTGATGGCTTATTGACACCCTGGTGACGTGAAAGCCAGCGGATTTGCCTGCTTAGAAAAACACCTGAATTTGCTGGGGTGTGGCCGTGTTCACAAAATGCAGCAGAAGCGTGCGTCCACTTTGACGATATTGGCCAGGATCGAGACGCTGGCCGTTTACCGTGATTTCCCGCGGAGGTTTGGTGGACAGTATGCGAACGACGGCGTTGGTTTGATCGATGCCTTCCGCCTCAAAGAGGAGGTTGCCCTCCGACGCGTGCTCTGCCGTGATTTTCGCGGAGGCTGCGAGGATGCGCGGCGTGGAGGTTGTGAAGTAGTTCACGTCGAGCAGGAGCGCGCGGGTGCCTGGCTGAACTGCCACTTCTGAACTTTCAGAGAGGTCAGCGTCAAAAAGGTTGATCAGGTCGCCGGTCACGGTTGCCGGGTGCACGACTGCTTGCTGGCTGACGCCCGGATCTTCATCCAGCCCGGCCGCGACCACGTAGGGACCGCGACGCAGCACGAGCGCGTTCGTCTCTTTCAAAGATAGGTGGGCCGACTTGGCAGCGCGTTGCACCAGGTCGTAGACCCGGTTTCCGCCATTGGGTAAGTAGGTCAACGCGGCGGGATTTTGGGATTCGTACAAGACATATCCCTTGCCGACAGCGTGAATACCGGTCGCGGAGGGCGGCAGACCGAGCACTTGAAAGAGATGATCGCGCGGTGTGGCGAAGTGATTTCCCTGGGAGTTCCACCAGTCTGTGGCTTTGTTGTAGGGGTCCTTATCATCGTCGAGGACGATGAGCGCTCCGCCGGCGCGTACCCAGGCGGCAAGCGCGCTATGGAACTGCGGTGAGGGTGGCTTTTGGCCCTCGTAGGTGAGGAGAAGAAGCTTATAGGGTTTGAGAAATCCGGCGGCGGATTTGGAGTAGGCGCTTTCGATCTGTACCGGCTCGACCGGCATGCCGCGCATCAACAGCGGCAGCGCAAGGCCGTAGAATTGCCCCAGGTTTTCGTCAGACGGTTGCGGTGCGACACGCTGAAACATGAGCGTGTCAGAAACCAAAACGCCTATTCCCTGGGTCCCGGCTGACTCCCATCGGATAGCCGACGCGGGCTGCTCCATCTCGCCGAGGGCATGGAAGACAGTTTGCAGCTCTGTCTCGTACTGTTTGGGGATAAGGCTTTTTTCCGGATTGGGGTTAGCTTCCGTCTGCTCGCTCACTGGATGCATCGATTTGGGCCCAAAGATACGCTCAGGCCAGGGGAGGATTTCGTAACGAGCCACACCGGGCTGAAGCAAAGAGGCGGTCAGCGTACTTTCCCAGTTGGTGCGGTAGTCAACCCAGGAGTGGTTGGGATTGTCTTCAATGGGATCGTTGAGATACCAGATGCTTTTGCCGGAGGAGCGAGCGATATTCTGCAGCGCACCATACTCGAGAAACGCAGTTTCGAAGGTACGTTGTTTGGTGACTCCGTTGTAGACGTTCGGCGTGCGCGAAGTTCCTGTCCAAACCTGAGCGATGTAGCCGTCGGCACCGACATCGAGCAGAGACGATTCCGGGCTCACGATCTTCCATTGCGCGTAATTGATGAGGGAGTGGGTTGCTACGTAGCAAGGGACGACGAGATGCTTGCTTGCGGCGTAGGTTCTCACTGCATCGAAGACCTGCGCCAGGGCGCGGCGATAAAGGAAGTACTTGAGCTTCGAAGCGCGATATTGTGCGTCGGGGGAGCTGTCTGGCTCCTGCCAGGGCTCGTGGTAGTACTACTGCCATTCGTGTTTGAAGCTGTCGCTCCAGCCGGCGCGTGCCCAGAATTCGGGCTCTTCCAGATAGATGGCTTCCGCCCCCGCATCGATCGCTGCTTCTACTCCCTGCGCGAGATAACGGCCATAAGAGAGGCTGGGAGCAATATAGGGGACCTCGCGGCCGCTGTGGAGGATAAGCTTGCCGCTCTTTTCCTGCTGGGTCTCGTTCCAATGTTCCTTACCGTCAAAGTCTCCGCGCAGGTAAGGAGCATACCGTCCCCACGCCACTCCCGTCATGACGGTGACCCGGTACCCATGATCGCGCCAGGAGCGAATGCGATCAGCGGTGGTCTCGTCGATGCCATACACCATGACAGTGCCGGCATTGATGTTGGTGCGTGGCGACCAGGCGTGCCCGGTTTGAAAGATAAGGCGGTCTTGCGTCGTTTGCGGGGAAGGACTTTGTGACCGGGCAGGGTGACAGGCCAAGAGCAAAGCGCTGGTTAACCAAAGGCACGGCACACATTTGCGGATTCTCATTATCCTCTTTTCCGGCAAAGTTCCCAGACGAACTGGAGACTCCGAAGACGCTTGAGCCGCGCAGGGAGTAGCACGCGATACCAATACTATCTAAACTCGTCCTATGGTGTTACGGGGCAATCCTTGCAGTGGTTTCAGTCTGTCCACTGTTTCGCTGGTGTTACTGTCGCTATCGCTCGGCGCCTGCGTTATGCCTGCTGCTACTGGCCAATCAAGACCCACTAACCGCCGAACGGCCAGCTCTCCGGTAGACCAATTGATGAAACAGGGACAAGATCTCGCGGCACAAGGTCGATTTGCGGAGGCGGAAGTCCCGCTGAAGCAGGCCGCGGAACTTGCCCCCGAGAACTACGCTGTGCTGACTTTGCTGGGCAAGGTCGAGGGTCGGGTCGGCAAACATGCCGATGCCATTGCCCTGTTTCGGCGCGTTGTCAGTGGCCAGCCGAAAACGGCGGATGCGCATGTAAATCTGGCCATTGCGCTGGCTGACGCCGGCAACCTCGAGGAAGCATTGAAGGAAACATCCACTGCGGTATTGCTTTCTCCAAGGCTGGCTTCCGCCCATCTGAACAGAGCGCGCGTGCTTGCCGATCTTCATCGTCCTGAAGAGGCGGAGAAGGAGTTTGCGATTGCTCACCAGTTGGCCCCCAACAACCCAGATTGTCTCTTCTACTGGGCGCTGCTCGAAAAAGATCGTGGCAATCTGGAAAAGCAGACCTCGTTGTTTCAACAACTGGTGCGCTTGCAGCCGGATAATCTGACGGCGCTGCTGTTGCTAGCACAGAGCCTACAGCGCGAGTCGAAAAATGCGGAAACGATTGCGGTTCTTCACCGCATATTGCAGTTAAAGCCGGACTCGTCAAATGCGCTTTATATGCTCTCCATGGAGCTTCGAAAGACCAACCCGGAAGAGTCCAAAAAACTTCAGCAGGAGTTTGAAACGCAAAAGCACAAGGAAGCAGATTTAGCCCAGGTGAAATCGCTGGGCAATGAAGCGTATGTGGCCGCCAATAAGCAGGATTGGCCGGAGGCAATCAGAATACTGAAACAAGCCCTCGAGTCTTGCCAAAACTGCGAGGTGGCCGCGGCTTTGCATAAAAACCTCGGGCTGGCTTTGTGCAGCAACGGAAACCTCGACGAGTGCAAACAGGAACTTCAGGAAGCGCTCAAGCTTAATCCTACGGATACGGACGTGGTGAAGGCTTTGAACGTTGCTCAGAAACAGTGATGTTTCTTAAGGCGAGGCCGGCGTCGCCCTTAGCCTGAATTTTTCACAGATTTCGCCTCTCTCTGCGTAACAACTGACGGGTGCCCCCACAGCTTTGAACACTTTAGGGTCCGCGTGAGAATCGGAAGAGAAACCGCAGGTCCTAAAGTGCTCAAAGCTGCGCGGCACCCGTCTTAGGGGCGCGGCTCGTCCACTTGCACTTGCTGGTCGACGCGTACGTGTTTCAGGGTCTGTACAATCCCACTCGGCCAGCGGATTTCAATCGTAGCATCAGCATCAACTTTCCCTAAGCCAAAGTGCACGCGTGGATCGCTGGCCGACAGGTATGAGCTCGAGGTCGTGACCGTTGCCCATTGCGAACCACATGCAGTTGTCAACTTTACGAGGGCTCCAATACCGTCTCGATTGCTCTTGTGGCCCGTGAGACGAAGCGACAACCAGTGATTATCGGTAGCTGTCTCGTTGTGAAGGATATGAGCGAGGCCGCCGTTGGTGCTCACGACTGCATCGATGCGGCCGTCGTTATCCAAATCGCCAGTGGCCATACCACGCCCCACCCAACCTTCCTTGAACAGTTCTCCAGAGATCGAAGAAACGTCGACGAAAGTCTTGCCTGTATTTCGCGCGAGGAGCATGGGCTGACGGTAATGGACGTCGTTGCGCGTTTTTTCGATGTTGTCCAGGTCATGACCCTGCGCGATAAGAAGATCCTTCCATCCGTCGTTGTCATAATCAAGGAATCGCATCCCCCAACCCGAGTAAGGCTGGGTCATCGCGCCGATGCCGGTCGAATCGCTCACATAATCGAAAGTTCCATCGTGGCGGTTGTGATAGATTGCGTATCTCTGGCCCGACAAGTCAGTCACACCGAGATCGGGCCATCCATCGTTGTCGTAGTCGGCGAAGTCGACGCCCATACCGGCGAATGGATCACCCCCCGCGTCTACAGCCACCCCGGATGGAATGCCCACTTCCTCAAATGTTCCATCCGGTTTTTGGTGGAACAGAAATTCCGGGGAGCTGTCATTGGCGACAAAGAGATCGATGCGCCCGTCGCGATCGTAATCGGCGATGGCAATGCCCAAGGCTTTCGCAGGCTTGTCGAGGCCCAGCTTGTGCGAGACCTCGGTAAAGTGTCCGTTGCCATCATTGTGGTAGACCAGCATGGGTATAGGGGGAAAATGATCCGGGTGACAGTAGCCTCGATACCCCTCACGATGCTCGCCGCACCATACGTCTTCCCAGTCCCAATGGATGTAGCGCTCCACGACAAGATCGAGCAGTCCGTCATTGTCCAGGTCTACCCAGGTGGCGGAGGTGTACCAGGTGTTGCCAGGAGCCTGCGCCTGCGCCAGCCCCGCCTCTTCGGTCACGTCGCGAAAAGTACAATTGCCAGTTCCGTGGTAAAGCCGATTGCCGCCATATGCGGTTACGAATACATCCTCAAAGCCGTCGTTGTCGTAATCCGCGATGGCCACGCCCATCCCCAGCCCCACGCCTTTCAACCCGGATTTTTCCGTGATGTCTTCGAAGGCGCCATCGGGTTTCTGGTGAAACATCCGGTTCCAGTCACCGGGACCACTTTTCTGTGGGATCGAACCTCGGGGTTCGGGATCTGGATAGGAAGCGCCATTCAGCAGGTAAAGATCGAGCCGCCCATCATTGTCGCAGTCGAAGAGGCCTACACCAGAGCCCATGGTTTCAATTTGATATTTGGTTGCCGTGTGATTCGCGTTGTGCAGGAAGTGAACGCCGGCTTTCTCGCTGATGTCGACGAACTTTCCGGGAACAACCCGCGACGGCGCAATGCAGCCCGATTGGGAAGAGCTTGTTCCGGCCGCCGCAGCAAAAGATAAGAAAACAGTCACCACAGCAAGGGCAGCGCGCAGACGTTTTTCGATCAAGAGAGACCTCACGGCTATTTTGTTGCCTTACCCGACCCCTCCAGCAGGCGAAGCGATCTTATGATCTCCTCATCTTCTGGCGCCTCCTTCTGTGCCACGAGCAACTCGGCTCGTCCGTTTTTCAGATCGCCGGAGTGGTAATAGATGAGACCGAGCTCCTTGTGGAGCTGTGGCAGGGCGGTACAGTTTCCGCAGATCTCAATCGCTTGCTTCAGCTGAGCAATTGCTTGTGGCCAATCCTGGGTGTCGGCGAATGCGCTGCCGAGGTTGAGGTGCGCTTGCGGCGATTTCGGTTGCAGTTCCACCACTTTACGAAAGGCGGCCAACGCTTCACTCGAATGTCCGAGGTGCTGCAGTACCATCCCATACGCGGTGAACGCGGCAATATTGTTGGCATCCAGCTGCACTGCGCGGGCCAGTGTCGTGGCGGCTTCAGATAGGCGCCCCTGGCTGGCCTGAATCAGGCCCAGATTGGCAAAGGCCTGGCTGTATTGCGGATTGTTTTCTGTTGCCTCAACGAACAAGCGTTCGGCTTGGGCCGGATTGCCTTGCTGGCCATAGAGCACTCCCAGGTTGCTTTGGGCTTCAGCGTATTGCGGATCAAGCGCGATGGCGGTTTTGAAGTTGCTCTCGGCATCTGCGATTTGCCCGGCTTTGAACTGGAGAAAGCCCAACTGGTTGTAAACCGGGGCAAACTTCGCGTCTAACCTCATGGCGTCTTGCAATGCCGCCCGCTCTGCGGCGTAGTCGCCAAGTCTATCCAGGGCGAGAGCGAGGTCATAGTGAGTGCGAGCATTCTTTGGATCGTTGGCCAATGCCTCGCGATAAAGATCGACTGCCTTCTGCGCATCCCCGGCCTGCAAATCCACATTGGCTTGATTCCCTTTAACCCCGGCCGCATTCAGGTTTGCGTCTTTTTGCTTGGCCTCGGTGAAGATTTTAAGCTGCTCGCGAGACTCTTCTTGCCGGCCCAGCGCGCGAAGGGCGAAAACCAGCTGAAAGCGCGCATCGTTGAAGTTCGGGTCCAACTGCAATGCCTTCTGCAAGTGCGGCAAGGCTTCGGCCGGCTTGCCTAGCCGCATGAGCACGAAACCCAGGTTATAGTTGGCTTGGACATGATCCGGTTTCAGGACCACGGCCTGACTTAGCACGCTTGCCGCCTCTGCATAATGGCCCAGCCCTCGTTCGACCACTCCATCGAAATACAGCGCTTCGAAGTCATGCGGATGGCGCTTGAGGTATTCGGTAATCATTGGCTCGGCTTCCTCGAACCGCACCAACGCCGCCAGCGCTTTTATATACGACAGGCGGGCCACATCGTCCGACGGGTTAAGGCGAAGCGCTTCCCCATATTCCTGGGCAGCCTCAGGGAAACGCTGTTGCTGGCTGTAAGCGGTTCCGAGATTCAGGTGCGACTGGGCGTCGGATGGGCGCTCTTTCACGGTCGCCGAAAGTATTTGGATCGCTTGCTCTGTATTGCCATTCTTCGAGTAGGCGATCGCCAGGTTCAGGCGCAGCGCCTCATCCGAGGGTGCGTTTTTTAGCAGCGCGATGGCCGCTGCGTAACGCCCCTCGGCAATCAGAGCTTTGGTCAGTCCATCCAACGCGGGCAGCGATTGAGCGTCCTGCTTGAGAATGGTTTTGAAAACGTCGGCCGCCGCCTCCTGTTGCCCGAGGTTGCTCAACGCCACGCCCAGCGGCAGCAGGATTCTCGCGTCAGATGGCTTGAGCCTGGAAGCAGTCTCCAGTTCGTGGGCTGCGCGCCGGGAGTCGCCGCTGCTGAGTAAGGCGAGCCCGAGGTTGTACGGGCCCTCCCACAGGTTGGGCGCCAGACGAATCGCAGACTCGAATGCCGGGATGGCGCAAGAATATTGGCGGACACCGGCAAAGTAGGCGCCAAGCGCATTGAAAGCGGCGGCGGACGGATTCGAGGCGACGGTTTGCTCCAGATCGCTGGGTCCTTTGCAGGGAACACTCTGCGCCGCGAGCGTTATGGGCAACACATAAAACGTGACCACCGCGAGAAGCCGCAAACGCGAGACGCGTAGTTCAAGCCAAACGCCAAAAGTGTGCTTGCGATGGATCATGCCGGCGGGTAAGAAGACCGCACCTCAAAGTCTATATTGCCGAGAAGGTCTCAGGGTTGCGGGCTACTCGCCCGGGCGCGGGCCAGCGCCTTCCGCATGGCATCGTCTTGGGGAAAAATGGCGGAATATTGCTCCAGTGCGGTTTCTGCTTTTTCGTATTGTTTGGCCTGGATCAGGTCCACGATCAGCATCCTGCGGCTCAATGGATTGTATGGGTCAAGATCGATAGCCTTCTGCAGCAGGGGTATGGCCTGTTCCGTCTCCCCCAGGTGCGCCAGGGCATCACCCAGATCAGCGTAAGTCGTCGCTGTGGTTGCGTCATTTTCCACGGCGCGCCGCAGGTGCTCGGCCGCGGCCTGAAAGTCGCCATTTTTCAGGTCTCTGCGGCCCAGCGAGGCCTGAACGAGCGGGTCGTTGGGTTGGGTCTGCTGCAGACGATCGAGAACTTTGAGATACGCTGCGACGTACTCCGGGTGTTTCGGCGCCAGCTCGCCGTAAGCCGCCAACAGCGTCAGCAGCGGCGGCGGAACGGCTTGCTGACCGGGAGCTGGATTGATATGAATCAGGTCAGGCAGCGGGGCCGTCGTTTGATGAAAAGCGAAATCTGGAAACGGCTCGTCGGGGCTGGCCAGAATGCGGTGGTTTGTCGCGCTGGAGTGGGAGATGACCTGGCTGTCACGCTTCGGCATATGGCAGCCTATGCAGTTGTTGGCCGGCATTCTCTTCGCGATGGGCAACTTACAGCTTTGATTCGTATGGCAAGTCAAGCATTTGGCTGCAAAGTAGGCTGGCGCCTCTTCGCGTGTCGGCTCCACGTGAGGGTCGTGACAAGTGATGCAACGCAGGCGGCCGCTACTTGAGCGATAGCACTTGCTCAGCGTCATGGAATAGTAGTGCTCAAGGTGGTCTGCCGTGGGAGGGGATTCCGGCTTAGGTGGAACCATCAGAATCGAGACCGTCTCGTCGAGAGGAGTACCAGGGCGAAAGTCCTGGTAGGTCTTCCCGGGCTTGAGGACCCGCGCATCGCCGTTCTGATGACAGCCCATGCAAATGTTATCCGCGAGGTAGGGAGTGAGACGGGCTGGGTTAACGATACGGGCATCGATCGGCGCAGCTTTTGCCTGCGTCTTAAGCGTTTCCCCGGACATGGCCTGAATATGAGCGGCGCCCGGGCCATGACAACTTTCGCAGCCGATGGCCAGTTGGGAAAAAGGCGTGCTGTCAAATTGCCCATTCGTTCCGGTCACCGGGTTTGGCCGGCCACTATGGCAGAAAATGCAGCCAGGCGTGATTGGCCGGCTAAAACCCAGATCGATAGACTCATATCCGGGAGAGGGCTCCCAAGTCATAGGGTGGGTATAGAAGGAAAGCGGCGCCTGAAAGAGAAACCCATCTTTCCGCAGCAGGCCCCCGAACCCATTGACTCCGGAGCCGATAATCCATTCGAGTTGGTGGACGTCGCGAAAACTTTCCTTGCCGTCGGTTCCAGTCGCCGATTCGCTTTGGTAAAGCTTTCCGTCCTGGGAGTAAACCTCAAAAAGCCGGTCGAGCCGTTCATTGAAATACTGCGAGGGGAGAGAAGACTGCTGCAGAAAGGCCGGTGTCACGAGGGACATCGAACGGCCCATGCTCGTCCTCGTAAATTGTTGATAGATTCCCTGGTGGCACGCCGAGCAAGCCTGGGCACCGACATATCCGTCGTTGGATTCGGCGGCATAGGTGGGGACAGAATCACTCTTTGCCGCCCCGTTAATGATAAGGAGGATTGCGCATGCAAACAGAAACGCCCACAATGCCTTCACTCGTGCTCCGGCTCTGATCGACGCTGAACGCATCTGGCTCGTCGTTCCTCCTG
>CAWJPV010000014.1:0-72746 GCA_963844785.1 uncultured Acidobacteriaceae bacterium
GACGTGTTCTCGCCGCCTCGTGTCGGCGAAAGCACTGCGCTTTAGGTGCTAGGCAACGTTGACTGACGAGCGAACGTCAGATGTAATTGCCGGTGGCCCTTGGGCGGAAGGTGAGGGCTTTAACGCGATCGACCTCAGCGGAGGTTTGCCAGGCAGGCAAGAGCGCAGCGCGGTGAGACGCCAACTGCTCGCGGGGACAGTGCTACCCACGAGCGTCACAACCGAATTGTGCACTTGACAAGATGAGAATTTTCGAATCCCGCTGATACCAATACGCCGCGTGTGCGCCGCCCTACAGCAGATCGTTCACCACACCACGAAGTCCGCCGCCCAATTCGCAGGTGTGTGCCAGTGCAGAATGCCCTGGAATAGTAGATCGCATACGAGTGATTGCCATCTCTAATTGAGAATCGCATGCAAAGAACCGCTCGGTCAGGTAACAAGCATATGCCTGGCAGAGACGCGCTAAAAATAATGATAGCGCGTCCTGCTTTGGCACGCAACTTGCTAATCGAAATAAATCGACTTTTTTACTTGACTTCGACGGTAGCCACGCCCTCGAACTTCTTACGGACGGTCTCGGCTTCTTCCTTGCTCACGTTTTCCTTCAGCGGCTTGGGAGCGCCATCGACCAGGTCTTTGGCTTCCTTCAGGCCGAGGGAGGTGACTTCCCGCACTGCCTTGATGGTATTGATCTTGTTGGCACCGGCATCCTTGAGGATGACGGTGAACTCGGTCTTCTCTTCAACCGGCGCAGCGACGGCAGCGCCGCCTCCACCACCAGCTACGGCTACCGGGGCTGCGGCTGCCGCCGAGACACCGAGCCGCTCTTCAAGCTTCTTTACCAGAGCCGCCGCGTCCAACAGGCTCAAGCTTACGATCTGATCTTCCAACTGCTGCAAATCCGCCATTTTTCTTCTCCACTCGATCTAAACTTTGGTAACTCTTGGCTGTACTCACTTGTTACTAGCAGAAATCGTTATCCGATTCCCGCCTACTGCACTCCTGCGAAGGTTTCCGATATGCCCAGACCAAGCATCCCTTTGCAGTATCCCAGGGGCTAAAGCCCAACGTATTCAGCGCTACGGCCCGACTAAAGTCGGTGCCCTGAACAAAACAGAGCTGCTCAGGCTCTAAAGGCTGTACTCTTCAGGGCCTAAGAGCACCTATAATCAACAACTTATCCCTCGACTGGAGGTTCCGTAGCGGCGGCTGCCGTCTGCGAATCCTCGCCCGTCCCGGCTGCTTCCGCTTCCGCTGCCACGGTCTCAGCCACGGGAGCTGCTGCTACCGGAGCCGCTTCGGCCGGCGCTGCTTCCGCGACAGGAGCTGCTTCCGCAGCGGGCGCAGGTTTCGCGACAGGCGCGGCTTCCGTTGCGGCCGGCTTGCTGGGCGCTGCGGGGGCGGTAAACTTTTCTTTCTCGACTGCCTGGTTGATTACCACCGCGATGTCGCGGCCGGTTGCATTGATGACAGTCGCCAAACGCTGTGCCGGAGCATTAATGAGGAACAACAGCTTGGAGAAGATCGCCTCTTTGGACGGCATCGTCGCCAGCTGCTTCACTTCTTCAACCGTGATGACGTGCCCGTCGACAATGCCCAGCTTGAAGGTGAACTCGGCGTTCTCCTGCATCCAGGTGGAGAGCGCTTTCGCCAGGACTACGGGATCGCCGCTGGTGTAGGCCACGGACGAAACGCCCTTCAGCCCCTGTAGCGCCTGCTCTACCTTGGTTCCCTTGGAGGCGCGGGCTGCCAGCTTGTTTTTGAGCACCCGGTAACGGCCGCCGGCACCCCGAACCACCTTGCGCAGCTCGTAGTCCTGGGAGACGGTGAGCTTGGCAAAGGTGCCCACAATGGCGCTGGTCGAGCCTTCCAGCTCGTGCGCGAGATGATCGATCTGTACTGCCTTTTTCGCCTTCGTAAGTGCCATAAAACCAGCCTTTTATCCCCTCGCCGTGGGGGCGACCGGGGTGTGCGCGGCCATGCCGGCGCGGGTAAATAAAACTTCGTACTAGGGTTTAGCGGCGGCCTCAGCGATTTGGCCATCGAGCGAAATCCCGGGCCCCATGGTCGAACTGAGCGTAATGCCCCGGATGTACTTGCCCTTGGCCGCTGACGGCTTGGCCCGGACTACGCTGTTGATGACCGTGGTCGCATTGTCAATCAGCTTTTGCGGCGGGAAAGAGAGCTTGCCCACCGGAACATGCACCAAGGCTGTCTTATCGGTCCGAAACTCGACCTTACCGGCCTTGATCTCGCGGATGGCCGCCGCCACGTCGTTGGTGACGGTGCCGGTCTTCGGGATTAGGCATCAGGCCGCGGGGGCCAAGCACCTTACCCAACCGGCCGACGGACTTCATCATGTCCGGGGTGGCGATCAGGGCGTCGAAATCGGTCCAACTTTCCTTCTGGATCTTCTCTACCATGTCTTCGCCGCCGACAACGTCAGCGCCTGCTGCTTCCGCCTCGCGAAGGCGGTCGCCGGAGGCGATCACGGCTACCTTCTTGGTCTTGCCTAAGCCGTGCGGCAATACGACCGTTCCGCGCACCATCTGGTCGGCGTGCTTAGGGTCTACGCCGAGACGCAGGGTTAGGTCGACGGTCTCGTCGAACTTGGCGTATTGAACTTTTTTGAGTAGGGGAACTGCGTCCTGCAGCGAGTACGGCCGGTCTTCTACCTGGGCGCGCACCTTCGCCATGTTTTTGCTGATTTTCTTTGCCATGTTTCCTCTGTCTTCCACCGCCCTGGACTTTGTTGCCGTCCCGCCGTGGTGTGGGCCGCGATTACTGCTTACGCGACCGTTGACCTGCGTCTGCCTGCTGCTCAAGACGCACTTTTGATTATCTCACAATTTTTCCTAACGACTAGACCAAAACCGCTGATACTCCAACACCCTCTACAAGCCCAAACCCCTGGACGGGTGCCCCAGGTTTGCAACAGCGTACCTGGGACGAATATGAAATTTTTCGAAAGCTTTTACTCGTTTGCCCACGCCCTTATCCAGGAACAAAAAGCGGCCGAAGGGCTTCGCCCATTTTTTTCGGCCCAGGTACGCTCCCACGGCAAGCCGGGGCAGGTTGGCGAACCTGGGGCACCCGTCCAGGGGTGTATAGCCGTCCAAGGGTCAACGCCCAGGGCTATAGCAGCAATCGCTAGGCGGTGACTTCGATCCCCATGGACCTTGCCGTGCCCTTGATGCTCTTGACTGCGGATTCGACGGAGACGGTGTTCAGGTCGGGCATCTTCTGCTTGGCAATCTCCAGCACCTGCTTCTCGGTTACGGTGCCTACCTTGTCCTTGTTCGGGGTGCCTGAGCCCTTGGCCAGATTGGCGGCTTTCTTCAGCAGGACTGCCGCCGGAGGCGTCTTGGTCACAAAGGTGAAGGTGCGGTCTACGTACACCGTGATCACTACAGGAATGATCAGGCCCGCCATTTCCTTGTTCTGGGTGCGCGCGTTGAACTGCTTACAGAACTCCATGATATTGACCTGCGCCTGGCCCAACGCGGGGCCGACCGGGGGCGCCGGAGTCGCCTTGCCCGCTTCAATCTGCAACTTTACCTGGGTCTGTACTTTCTTAACTGGAGGCATCGCTTAATAACCTTTCACTAAACCACTTTTTCGACTTTGCCGAACTCGAGTTCGACCGGCGTCGACCGCCCAAAAATCGTGACCATCACCTTCAACGTCTCGCGGTCTTCATTGACCTCGTCGACTACTCCATTGAAATTGGCGAAGGGGCCGTCGGTGATGCGGACCGATTCGTTCTTCTCGAACTTGATCTTCATCCGCGGCTTGTCTTTGGAAACATCGGTGCGGAAGAGGATCGAGCTGACCTCTTGCTCGCTCAACGCGACCGGCTTGTCTCCCGTGCCCAGAAAGCCCGTGACCCGCGGCGTGTTCTTCATCACGTGCCACAGGTCGTTGTCCAGGTCCATCTCCACCAGCACGTAACCGGGCAAAAAGACCCGTTCGACGGTACGCTTTTTGCCGTTGAAAACCTCGGTCACCGGCTCGGTCGGGATCATGACGCGGCCAATCCTGTTTTGCAGGCCGAAGGCCTGCACCCGGCCCTCGATGGACTCTTTGACCTTGCGCTCAAAGCCCGAATAGGCGTGAATGATGTACCACTTGAAGCGCTCGTTGGCCGACGGAGTGAGCCCTTCCTCAGGATTGAGGGGCGGGGTCTCGGGGTTGGTCTCTTCCGTCATCGGTTTCTCTAGTTTTTCTTTCAGCACTTACTGTACCCCGCCTAACCAGTGCAGCAACGACTGGATCACTCGGCTCAGTACCGCGTCCACGACATAGAAATAGGCGGCGAAGGCAAACACGGTCACAATCACCACCGTCGTTGTGGTCCGCACTTCTTCACGCGACGGAGTGACCACCTTGCGCATCTCGCTGCGCACATCCCTGAGAAAATCCACAGTCCGGGTATACGTCCCAACGAGCTGGTTACCCTGCCCCGGACTTTCCTGCCCTCGTTCCGCCAACTTGTCCGCAACTTTTGCCTTGGTCACAGCTTTCTCCGGCTGTGGGCTCTGCTTCTCGTCGCGAACTACGGTCGTTGACTTCGCCATAATGCTTCCTCTTCCCCAGGCTCACCCGCGCCTAGCCACAAGGGGTAACTTCTAACGGTCTGGCAGGGGCGGAGGGATTCGAACCCCCAAGTTCGGTTTTGGAGACCGACAGTTTAACCGTTGAGCTTACGCCCCTCAAATTTACAGCTGTGAAACCGCTCAAAATGCTGCAACTCTGCCACACCAAAACGGCAACGTCCGCCCTGTCGTGAAGGGATCCTGACCGATGTCGTATCACAGCGAGTCGTTCTAAGGAGCCAGAGGCAGCAAAAAAAATCAGTGGTTGCTTCCAACAAACGCCGAGCTATTTCGTCTCTTTGTGCGGGGTATGCTTGCGACAGCGATTGCAGAACTTGGAGAACTCAAGCCGGCCGGTGGTCGTCTTTTTGTTCTTGGTCGTCGAGTAATTGCGCTCTTTGCATTCCGGACACTGGAGGGTAATTATTTCACGCATTAGTCTATCCTAACCGATTCCGGGGCGAATGCACGTCCCTGAAATTACTTGTCTTCAAAACCGCCCGACGGCTTTTGCCGGGAAAACCCCGCAAAAGGCCGTCGGGCCACGCCTTACTTGATGATTTCGCTGATGGTGCCGGCGCCTACCGTGCGGCCACCCTCGCGGATGGCGAAACGCAGACCCTTTTCCATCGCTACCGGGGTGTGCAGCTCAATTTCCAGCTGTACGTTGTCGCCCGGCATTACCATCTCCGTGCCTTCCGGCAGCTTCGCCGTTCCGGTTACGTCCGTCGTCCGGAAGTAGAACTGCGGCCGGTAGCCATTGAAGAACGGCGTGTGACGGCCGCCCTCTTCCTTGCTCAACACGTAAATCTCACCCTTGAACTTGGTGTGCGGCGTAATCGACCCAGGCTTGGCCAGAACCATACCGCGCTCCACGTCTTCCTTGGCAATGCCGCGCAGCAGCAGACCCGCGTTATCGCCCGCAAGTCCTTCATCCAGCTGCTTTTTGAACATTTCGACGCCGGTGACTACGGTCTTGCGGGTTTCCCGGAAACCGACGATCTCCGACTCTTCGCCCACCTTGACCTTGCCCCGCTCGATCCTGCCCGTTACCACCGTGCCTCGGCCCGAAATCGAGAAAATGTCCTCAATCGGCATCAGGAAGGGCTGGTCAACGGCACGCGCCGGCAAGGGTACATTCTTGTCCACCGCATCCATCAACTCGTCGATCTTGGCTTCCCATTGCGCTTCTCCGTTCAACCCACCCAAGGCCGAGCCGCGAATGACCGGCACGTCGTCTCCAGGGAAGTTGTACTTCGACAAAAGCTCGCGGACTTCCATTTCCACCAGGTCGGTCAGCTCCTCGTCTTCCACCGCATCGCACTTGTTCAGAAACACCACGATGTAGGGCACGCCTACCTGGCGGGCCAGGAGCACGTGCTCCTTGGTTTGGGGCATCGGACCGTCGGTCGCCGCTACTACCAGGATCGCTCCGTCCATCTGCGCTGCGCCGGTGATCATGTTCTTGATGTAGTCGGCGTGGCCCGGGCAGTCTACGTGCGCGTAGTGACGGTTGGCCGTCTCGTACTCCACGTGCGCGGTCGCAATCGTGATGCCGCGCTCCCGCTCCTCAGGCGCATTGTCAATCGAATCAAACGAACGAAACTGGATCTTCGGATTGTGCTTCGACAATACCTTGGTGATTGCCGCCGTCAGCGTCGTCTTGCCGTGATCGATGTGCCCAATCGTCCCCACGTTCACGTGCGGCTTGGACCGGTCAAACTTCTCCTTCGCCATCTCGTCCCTCTCTCCTGCTTAAATCAAAAACTTCTACCGAGGGATTGTTCCCTCAGGGGCCAAAGCCCTCATTCACTTAGCCCTTTGCGGCACGGCTAAAGCCGTGCCCTTCGTGCCGCCCCTCCGTTAGGCCTCGCTGGGAAAGGCGCCAATGCGCCGCTCCCACACCGTAAGACCAGTAAACCGCCGGTCCAGTACGTCGTACGCGGTTGCGTTGCTGGCCAGAAACACGTCCAATCCTGAGGCCGAACTCCAGTGATCGAGGGTGAAGAAACGGCCGGCGTTGCCCACACTGCCCACCAGTTCTACCCCCAGAAACTCCGGGGAGCGGCGGAAGAGGCGGGCCCATTCTCCGTCCGGCCCGTAGGCCGCCACAAACTCTGCCAGGCACCCCTCCTTGACCTGGAACTCCCAGACCACGATATATGTGCTTTCCCGAGCCACGGGAATCGCCAACTCAGTAGTAGGCATATACCTTTAAAAACCTGTTGCGCAGCTCCGGCTCAACTTTCTCCACCAGTGAAAGGTACAGCTCCCGCGCCTGGCCACGGTCGGAATCGCCTAGCAACCGGTATTCCTCAGCAGTAGTCGAACCCAGCAGTCCACGCTGCAGCAAGCCCTCGAAATCCCGCACCCGCAGCTTGGATCGCTGCACCCGCTTCAGAAATCCGGCGACATTGCCGGCGGCGAACAAAGGCTCAAGCGACGCCTTGACGGCGGCGAAGTGCGCCTCATCCTCAACCGGTAAGACTGCCTGTACAAACATTTCGTGGGCTCTCACACAAAAAAAAGTTTGGAGCGGGAGACGGGAATCGAACCCGCGACCAACAGCTTGGAAGGCTGTGACTCTACCACTGAGTTACTCCCGCGACTCCGGGTCTTCCCAACCACAAAAAACTCTGGAGCTGATGCCTATAAGCTCCGTCTGAGGTCAGCTTCCGCTCTCCCCAAAAACACACCCACAACAAATCTGGAGCTGATGACCGGGATTGAACCGGTGACCTCTCCCTTACCAAGGGAGTGCTCTACCGACTGAGCTACATCAGCCTAAACCTTACCCATGCTATCGCGAAGCGGAGGCAGTGAGCACAATCCGCAAGGCGAAAAAACCCAGCAACAGTAATACCACCGAGCGAACCCTGCCCGGGTCAATCGTTTTTACCGCCAAACCTGCAAGGGCTACGAGTATGGCCAACGCGATCCACTTGCGCCCCGCCGACCGGGGCCCGGTTTCGACGTGCACTGGTCTCGCCTCGTCCAATTTCCTACCCCAGCATTACAACCCATGGTGCACAGGGGAGGATTCGAACCTCCGTAGCTCCAAGGAGCGGCAGATTTACAGTCTGCTGCCATTAACCACTCGGCCACCTGTGCACAATCGCAGACCGGGCGAAATGCTCCCGATCTGAACAAAAAAAATCGTCGCGAAGCCGGAGATAGACCACACGACCCCATTCCGCAGACGCTTTCCCGCGCAGCCAGCCCAAAGGAAATATACCGTCAGTGTGGAATGATTGCGGCGGGATAACCTTAAAGCATTTTTCCTATTACGGTGTCCCTTGTATGAGTAGTGATGTGCGGCTTTTCTTGATAAAAAGCCGCGTCTGCACCATCTCTTCGGTTTAACGCCATAGGAAAAATGCTAACCGGCGAAACGAAACTCTGGAGCTGGCGAAGGGACTTGAACCCCCGACCGTCTGATTACAAATCAGATGCTCTACCAGCTGAGCTACGCCAGCCCGAACAACCGTGTTTCCCGCCCTAAAAACAAGACCTTGGCACCGGTCTCGCAGCAGGTTCACAATTGCCAAGGTTACCACAGGGCGGAAGGGCTCCGCAATTTGCTGGAGGGTCGATTTGGCATCCGTTTGCGTGCGGTCGCCTATCCCGTCCGCCCAGAGGCCGGATGCTATCATTCCTCGACCGATGAGGGTGGTAAACCGTACCTCGCATGCCCAGGCGCACCAAGGCGACCATCATCATTGTTTTGCTCCTTCTCCTGCTGGTGGCGCTGGCTGCGTACCTGCGGCGCAAGGCCCCGCCCGAGGCCGCCAGGCTGCTTCCGGAATCTGACTGCATTCTCTATTTCAACCTGCGGCCGCTGCGCGCCTATACCCACTTCGACCAGCACCAGGTGCCCCACGACCCCCAGTATCAATCGTTTATCGACGCCACCGGCTTCGAATTCGAACGCGACCTGGACGAGGTGGCCTTCGCCCTCCATCGCATGCCTAACCCATTGGGCCCGAATGGGGCGGTGGCGTACTCCGAGATCTTTGTCGGCCACCTGGATAGGAAACGCCTCAGTGCTTACCTGGGATCGATCGCCGCGCAGACCGAAGAGTATGCCGGACATACCATCTACGACATCCCAAGCCACGGCCGCACGGTGCGCGTAGCCCTGCTCGGCTATGACATGGTGGCCGCCTCCAACACGCCCACGCCGGAGCAGATCCACTCCATGCTCGACCGCTATCGCACCTCGGCGCTGCCCTTTTCCGGCTCTTCCCTGCTCACCGATCATTACGCCGAGGTCCCTTTGCTCTCGGTCGCCTGGGGGATTGGAAAGATCAGCGTGCCGCTCAAGAGCGATGGCATCAGCCTCATGGGCTTCCATTTTCCCGTGGCGCTCAACACCACGTTCATCGGCTCATTGCGGTGGGGAGGTGCTTTGCACCTGAGGATCGAAGAGATTGCCCCTACGGAATTGGCGGCCACGGTCTCATCCGACGCCTTGAATACCATCGTCGCCATCGGCCGCGCGGCGGAGAACAATCTTCCCTCGGCCATGACCAATGCCGATATCCGCGACCTGCTCAATTCCACCAATATCGACCACAAGAACGACCGCGCGGTGGTTACGGCTACGCTGCCGGTTGCCCTGCTGCAAAAATTGGTGACGGCGCCGAACTCTCTGCGCTCCTTGCCTCAGCCGGGGCCGCAACCCAACCGGCCGGCACCGCCTAATCAATAGTGGTCGCTAATCGATATCGCAAAAGCTCTGGTGGGGCTTCGCCCGGATCTGTGGTTTCGGCCTGCGCACCGTAGCGGCTTTCCTTACGAAGCCGCAACCGCCGTGTCCGTGAGCGTACAGAAACCGGGTCCTGGCCCATGGCGAAGTGGGGCACCCGTCCTGTTCCTATGGGGTTCTGCTAGGGTAACTCCGCCGAACTAGAGTCGCAGCAGTCTTCCGAAGATCAATTGGAAGTAGGCTTCGGCATCGATACTCCGCAACACCAGCGCGTTGGCGGGCTTTCCACTCACACTCCACCAATCCACAACGCTGGCGCCCAGGGTCAGAGGGCTTACGCATTCGATATCCACGTGAACTTTGCGGCCCGCGAACAATTGCGGCGCCAGAAGATATGCCGTGACGGTCGCGTCGTGCAGTGGACCACCGGCCCATCCATACTTGGCACGGTCGAAGCGCTTGTTCCACTCCAGCAGGTGATAGAAGGCCGTGCCCACCGGCGTTCCCGCGGCGCGCAGCATTTCCAGGCGCTCATCGGTGATCAGCGCCTGGTGGGTGCAGTCCAGCGGAATCATGGTGATCGCCGCTCCGCTGGCGAAGACCCGCGCCGCAGCCTCGGGATCGACATAGAAATTGAACTCCGCGGCCGCGGTGATATTGCCTCCCTCAGACATGGCGCCGCCCATCAGCACAATGCCCGCCAGATGCGTGGCCAATCGCGGCTCGCGCGCCATGGCCAGCGCCACGTTGGTTAAGGGCGCCAGGCAACAAAGCGTCACGTCGTGGGCCGGCCGCGACATGACCAGATCGACGATCACCTCGGGAGCAAACCCTTCGCGCAGCGAGTGTTTCCGGCTCGGGCAAGTCATATCCATCGAAACCCGTGCGCCCGTGGACATGCTCCGCTGTAACCAGTGGCCGCACCAGCGGCGCTGCGGCCCCGGCATAGACCGGGATGTCGCTTCGCTTCGCCAGCTCAAGCGCCTTGCGCGCGTTCTTCGATGTGAGCTCGAGCGGAACGTTGCCGGCTACGGTGGTGATCGCCAGTACCCGCAGCTCTTCGGGAGAGGCAAGAGCGGCCAGGAACGCCACCGCGTCGTCGGGCGACGGGTCGGTGTCGAAGATGACATTCATCGCCATCTCAACGGAGAGCCCGCAAGCAGGGCTCGCTTCCATCCGGGGATGTCCATCTCCCAGACGACTTTGTGCCTGGCCGCGACGTCGTTCCAGACGGCGCGGTTTCTGGCGTCCTTGGCCACGCCCAGCCGATCGACCACGCTCATCCCGCGGGTGATGCCGCTATCGACCTGCACGTCCATGTAATGGCTTGAGCGAAACCAGCGCCAATGCCGGGTCGAGCAGAATTGCCATGGCTATGGGATCGGGAAGGGCTATGCCCTGCTCGCCGGTCTGGGTTTTGTAGGCAGTGGCGGCGGTGCTGTTCGACTGGATGGCGAAGTGCGCGAAGCTCGTCCCGAGCGCGAGGATCTCTTCCATTTCGGCGGCATTCACCACTGCTGCGTCCGCGGGAGAGCTGCCAGCCAACCAGCTCGATCGGAAGCTGCGAGCGCAGCACCACCCGCGCCGCCTCGGGATCTACCCAGAAATTGAATTCGGCCGCCGGGGTCACGTTGCCCTCGCAACAGGGCGCCCCGCCCATGACCACGCAGCGGCTCACGTTGCCGGCCAGTTGCGGCCATTGCCGCAGCGCCAGGGCCAGGTTGGTCAAGGGTCCCAGGGTGATGATCTCTATGCCTGGATTGCCGGCAACTGTGCGCACGATGGCGTCTACGGCAAAGCCGGCTGCGGCAGTAGGCGCCGCCGGTTGGTAGCCGTGATCGCCGAGTCCGTCGCGCCCGTGGAACCAGACGGCATCTTCGAGCGGGCGGATCAGGGGCGCGGCTGCCCCGCTGAAGACGGGAACGGTGGATGCGCAAAGCTCGACGGTGTAGAGGGCGTTCTGCGTTGCCTGCTCGACGGGGACGTTGCCGGCGACGACCGTGATGGCGAGCACGCTTACCTCTGGCGAGCGGAGCGCCATGATGAGCGCCACAGCGTCATCGGAGGCCGTGTCGGTATCGATGAGGAGCTTTCGCGGGGTGCGGGAGTTCATTGCATTTGAGGCTAAGAGTTCCATGGGGAACCGGCAAGCTCCTTCCAGAACATTGGAGTTATCATCGTGGAGACTGACTCAGCGCACAGGAGAGGAAAACACCATGGCTACGATCGCCACCACAGAACCAAAGACAGATGCTACGCAATCCTTAGAGAGCGTTCCCCACTGGATTGGCGGCAAGACCGTTGGTGGTCAGTCGAAGTCCTTTGCCGACGTCTTCAACCCGGCCACGGGCGAGGTGAAGCGCCGCGTTCCACTGGATGGAACGGTGGAACTGGAGCAGGCGATCGCTGCCGCCACGGCGGCGTTTCCTGAATGGTCGAACCTGCCGCCGCTGCGCCGCGCCCGGGTGCTATTTCGTTTTCGCGATTTGCTGGAGAAAAATACCGACCGCCTGGCCGCCGTCATCACCTCCGAGCACGGCAAGGTGATGGACGATGCTCGCGGCGAGGTAACGCGCGGCCTCGAAGTAGTGGAATTTGCCACCGGCATTCCTCATCTGCTCAAAGGCGAGTTCACCGAGCAAGTGGGCACCGGCATCGATAGCTGGTCTTTCCGGCAGCCGTTGGGTGTGGTGGCCGGCATCACCCCGTTCAACTTCCCCGCCATGGTCCCGCTGTGGATGCTGCCCGTCGCCCTCGCCACCGGCAACTGTTTCATTCTCAAGCCCAGTGAGCGCGATCCCTCGGCCTCTCTGGTGCTCGCCGAGCTGCTCAAGGAAGCCGGGTTGCCGGATGGTGTGTTCAACGTGGTGCACGGCGACAAGCGGGTGGTGGATGCCATCCTCGACCACAAGGGCATTCAAGCGGTCAGCTTTGTCGGCTCCACGCCGGTGGCGGAGTACGTTTACCGCCGCGGGACCCAGGCCGGCAAGCGGGTGCAGGCGCTGGGCGGAGCGAAGAATCACATGGTCGTGATGCCCGATGCGGACATGGACCAGGCAGCCGACGCGCTCACCGGCGCGGCCTTCGGTTCCGCGGGCGAGCGCTGCATGGCGATCTCGGTGGCCATCGCGGTGGGCGAGGGCACCGCCGAAGCCCTGCTGACGCGCATGCGGGAGCGCATGGCCAAGCTCAAAGTCGCCGATGGCACCGAGGCCGGCGCCGAGATGGGTCCGCTTATCACCGGTGTGCACCGCGACAAGGTCGCCGGCTATATCGAACTGGGCGTGAAAGAAGGTGCGAAACTTTTGGTGGATGCGCACACCCAGGAGACGCTGCCGAAAGGTAATGGCTTTTTCCTGGCGCCCTGCATTTTCGATAACGTCACGCCGGAGATGCGCATCTATCGCGAGGAGATTTTTGGCCCCGTCCTCTCGGTGCTGCACGTGCCCCGCTTTCAGCAGGCTCTGGACCTGGTGAACGATCACGAGTATGGCAACGGTGTGTGCATCTTTACCCGTGACGGAGACACCGCGCGCGCCTTTGCCAACCAGGTGAAGGTGGGCATGGTTGGCATCAACGTGCCTATTCCCGTACCCATGGCTTTCCACAGCTTTGGCGGCTGGAAGCGCTCGTTGTTTGGCGACCACAACGTGCATGGGATGGAAGGTGTGCGCTTCTACAGCCATGTCAAGACAGTGACCGGCCGTTGGCCCACTGGCATTCGCGCCGGGGTGAGCACTTCCATGCCAACCCATGGCTGAGGCCATCAGCGACATATGCTTTCTGGTCCAGGACCTGGACCGCGCCATCGAGTTCTATCGCGACCGGGTAGGTTTCAAGCTGCGCCGTCTGGCCCCTGGTTTCGCTGACTTCTTCACCACCGGGGTGACCCTGGCCCTGTGGCAGGTGGATCATATGCAGAGCCATTTGCGCCTGCCGCGAGGGCTGGCCTCGAAAGGCGGCTGGCGCAGCATGGCGGCCCTGCAGGTGGAAAGCAGCGACCGGGTGCACGCGCTGCATCAAGAGCTTTCGGCCCGGGGGGTTCCGTTTTTAGTCGAACCACAAGCGTATCCGTGGAACGCCTATGCCTGCTATTTCACCGACCCGGAAGACAATTTGTGGGAAATATATACCTGGCAGGAAGGCGGCCATGCGAATCTGATCTACAGCGGTGAAGCTTGACCGGCCATCCACGTCGATGACCATCCGTATTGACATACAGAATGGAGCGACGCAGAGAATGGAACCCAAGGAAGCCATCGTTGCACCTCCCCACTCTGGCGCTATCGAGGCCTACGGCATCGAGCCGATTCCAGAGGCGCTCAAGACGGTGCGCTGGCCTGATCTCTTCCTGTTGGTCAGTAATTTCCTGGTCAATCCTGGGACCATCCTGATCGGCGGCCTGGCCGTGGCTTCGGGTCTTTCCTTCTGGGCCACCATTCTTACCAGCACGCTGGGCATACTCATCGCTTTTTCGGCTTATATCGTGATGGCCACGGTCGGAGTGGACTATGGCATCACGGGGCAAGTGGCCTGCCGCATGGTCTTCGGCATTCAAGGAGCGAAGTGGTTGCCCTCGATCATGCGCACCATCGCCTCGGCGTACTGGTTCGCCATGCAAACCATTGTGGGCGCGACGGTGTTTGTCGCCATCGCACATCAGTGGACGGGTCGCCATTATTCCGTGGTGCGGGCTGGTCTTATCCTGGCCAGCGCGCAGGTGCTACTGGCGCTGGTGGGTTATCAATGGCTGAAGATGATCTCGCGCTTCACTCTTCCGGTCAAAGTAGCCGGCATCATCTATCTTTTCTTTGTATTGGCCCACGGGCCGGGCGCGAATTACCGGCCCACCGCGGTGTTCCATTTTCATGCGCAGTACGGCTGGGCCTACCTGGTGGCCGCGGTGTGGCTGAACAGCATGACCGCGAGCTGGCTCACCATGATTACCGATGCGGCCGATTTCTGCCGTTACACGCGCAGCCGTAAAGACATGTGGTGGGGCACCATGCTGGCCGGTGGCCTGGCCACGGCATTGTCGGTTTCACTCGGCGCCTATGGGGCCGCCGCTTCACTGGGGCGGCAACCGAATCCCTTTTCGCTGGCCGCCGTAGTGGATCCACATTGGGTCACGATGCTTGTTTTGCTCATTGTGGTCGCGCTCGACGAGAGCACCATCAATGTGATGAATCTATACACTGGCGGTCTTTCGCTCTCCAACATGTTTGAGGGCCCAGGCCGTTTTTGGAACACGCTCTTTGTTGGCGTCGTGAGTACTGGGCTATCCGCGTTGCCTGTGCTTCTGGAACGCCTGGTTCCGTTGACCACCGCGCTGGGCAACTTGTTTGCACCGGTCGCCGGTGTGCTGCTCTTCCACTATCTGTTTGTGGAGCGGATGCGCATCGACGTGGCCGCGCTTTTTGACCCCAAAGGTATTTATCACTACTGGCACGGTGTGAACGTAACCGCGATTGTGTGGTGCTTCCTGGGGGGCGGTGTTTATTACCTGCTGCCGACTGCCGCTCTCCCCGCGGTGATCGTGCCCCTGATTACGGGCGCCGGCTATTTGTTGACCATGAGGCTGTTGGCGCGGCTCCAGCGCGATTCCGAAGACAAAAAAGGCTATCAGCTCCAGGCTTCCTCGGGAAAATAGGCCGGCTCTATCAAAGGCCGGGCTGCGTCAGTTTGGGTTGAATGACCGCCAAACCTTTGACCTGGGAAAAATGACGTTTGTTGAAGGTTGCCACGATGCTGCCGCGCTCCAGGGCGGTGGCGGCCACAATCAGGTCATAGGGGCCTATGGTTTTGCCGGCACTCCCCAGCCTGGCCCAAATACGCGCATGGTGGTACGCCGTTTGTTCCGTGTAGGGAATAATCGGCAGAGCCGCTATGACAGCCTCAAGATATCGTTGCCGTTGCACTTTGTGCCCTGCGGATGCCCGCTCAACGCCATGCCAGAGTTCAGCAATCGTAATAGCCGCCAACTCGAATTGATCTTCTGCTCGAGATGCTAACCAGCGTTGGAGATCAAAGACGCCCTTCTCGCCACTGATGATGACATCGGCATCCAGAATTATTGCCATCTATCCTCGGCGTCCTTCAAAGCCCTACGTGAGGCCATCAAATCGCGACGCCAAGCCTTTGATTCGCTGTCCGCCATGTTGATCTTGGCTAAAAGAGCTGCAAGATCCCGCCCGGTACAGACCTTGTCCACGTTGGGCGCGAGCTGGGCCACCGGGGCGCCATTTTTGAGCAGTACGAAGGTGACATCCTGGTAGTGTGCCCGGTTGACGCAGTCAGCGAAATTTCGAGCAGCCTCCGTGACGCTGATGGGTATTTTTTTCATAAAATCAGATTATCAGATTCGTGGAGAATAAAGCCCCGAACTAAGGCAACCTCGCATATAGCTCACTGATGAGGTCGTAGTAGCCGTCGGAGTTTCCGTCTCGAATGTACGTGACGTTGCGCGGCCGATCCGTAATCTGCCACCAATCAGCAACCGATGCACCGGCGGTTAACCCGTCTCCACATTGCACGGTGACATTGATCTTCCTGCCGGAAAATAGTTCCGGGCGCAACATATACGCGGGCACACACGGGCCGTGCAAGGGGGCGCCATTCCATTGATATTTCTTCAGGTCGAATGCCTCTGAGAAAGTCAACATATCGGCGATGGCGATGGCGCACTTTGTGCCCACCGCGCGCATGCGGTTGAGCCGTTCCCGCGTGCTGAGCATCTTGTGGGTCACGTCGAGCGGCAGCATGGTGATCGGCGCGCCACACCGGAGCACGATGTCCGCAGCTTCGGGGTCGACATACACGTTGAACTCCGCCGAAGGAGTGATATTGCCGCACTCAAAATAGGCGCCCGCCATCATCACAATGCCGCCGATCCGCGCCGCGATGTCGGGGGCTTGCACCAGGGCGAGCGCGAGATTGGTCGTGGGTGACAACGAAACGATATGCACTTCCCCCGGCGGCGCGGAGCGAAGCGTCTGCACGATGAATTCCACCCCATGTTGCTTTTGGACCTTGGTCCGGGGCGCCGGCAACTCGTGACCATCCAGGCCGGTAGGCCCGTGAACATGGTCGGCAATCACCAGCTCTTTCAAGATGGGTCGCGGACACCCGGCAAAGACGGGAATATCCGCGCGCCCGGCAAGCTCCAGGATCTTGAGCATGTTGATGACGGTATGGTCGAGTCCGATGTTGCCTGCGGTGGCCACAAAGCCGAGGATCTCGAAGGACTCGGGCGCGGCCAGCATCATCATGATGGCCGCGGCCTCATCCTGTCCGGGGTCGGTAGTAACGATAACCTTGGTTGGCATAAAAATATTCTCTCAAAGAGACGGATCCCTCCTTGTCACGCAGCCGAAACCGCCTTGTCCATGGCCTTGCCTCTCATAAAAGTGCAGTGAATTCTTGGCCGCATTCAGGTGAATCAGAGTTGTCTTGACATCGATACCCACGAAGCGCGCCATTCCGCTCTAAACTGGGAACAGCCTTTGGAGGATTTACCCCATGAAGTTGCCCCATTTCTCCGCTCCCCTCGGTTGCTTTTGTGTAACCACGGGCGCGCTGCTGGCTATTATCACGCTTTCCACGGTTCCTGCTGCGGCGCAGACGCTGACCGGCCAGGCGGCCTTTACGGACTACACCAAGGAACATCCCGGGGTGCGGCGCAAGGTCACCGTCGCCGATCTCCCTGAGCCGTATGCCACGAAATCGGCCAATAATGGGCCCGCGATCTTTCCCCGCCCGGATGGCGTGTGGCCCCAGGCGCCGGCCGGTTTCAAGGTGGAACAATTTGCCACCGGCCTGGAGAACCCGCGTCTGATGCGCATGGCGCCCAATGGGGACATCTTCCTGGCCGAGTACGATCCGGGAAAGATCCTGGTCTTTCGCGGCATCGGCGCAGACGGTAAGGCGGGCCAGATGGAGGTCTTCGCCACCGGCCTCAAAGGGCCGTTCGGCATCAACTTCTATCCCAGCGGCCCCAACCCGCAATGGGTGTACGTGGGCAACACCGAATCCGTGGTCCGCTTTCCTTATAAGAGTGGCGACCTGAAGGCGAGCGGGCCGGCGCAAACCCTGGCGTCGCTGCCCGGCGGCGGCGGCCATCGCACCCGCGACATCGTGTTTACTCCCGATGGAAAGCACATGCTGGTCTCGGTGGGCTCGCATTCCAATGACGACGATTCAGATACCACTCCGGCCGAGTTTCACCGCGCTGACGTGCTCGAGTTCACGCCTGAAGGTAAGTTCGAGAAGGTCTACGCCTGGGGCATCCGTAACTGCGTGGGAGAGACCATTCACCCCACCACGGGCGAGCTGTGGTGCTCCACCAACGAACGGGACGCGCTGGGCAATAACCTGGTTCCCGATTACATTACCCACGTGCAGGAGGACGGCTTCTACGGTTGGCCCTGGTATTACATGGGCGGCATTCAGGATCCGCGGCAGGCGGGGAAGCGTCCGGAGCTGAAGTCCAAGGTGATTGTCCCTGACGTCCTGCTCAACCCCCACTTCGCTTCGCTGGAGCTGCAGTTCTATGAGGCCTCTGCATTCCCTTCCACCTACCATGGCCGGGGCTTCGCGGCTGAGCATGGTTCGTGGAACCGGGATCCGCGCGGCGGTTACGAGGTGATCACTATCCCCATGGAGGGCGGCAAGGCGACGGGAGAGTATGAAGACTTCCTCACCGGGTTTGTTCTGCCGGACGGCAAGGTGTGGGGCCGGCCGGTGGGCATCGCGGTGGCCAAAGATGGATCGCTCCTGGTCTCCGACGACGGCTCGAATACCGTCTGGCGGGTGAGCTATACGGGAGCAAAAACAGCGGCGTCCGGCCAGTAGCGGTGCGTACTTCGGAATGGATCCAGATCGGGTTTGCCGTCATTCTGGCGGCCGCGGCCTGGATCCAGCCGTTGTTTTCTCATCCCCTACCTATCGGCCGGCGATGGAATATCACGCTGCTGGCAATCGTCCCTTGGGCAGCGGTGTCGCTGGCGCGTGCGAGTGCGGCTTTGCTGCCCCCGCTTTATGTCTCCACCCTGCGCGACTGGCTTACGGTAGGGCTCTTCCTGGTGCCTTACTGGCAGACAGGGCAATTTTTTCAGGCTCCGAATCGCCGCATCGAGAAGCGCCTGATGGCCTTCGACCGGCGGCTGATGCCGCGAGCGGCGGGAACCTCAGGTACATCCCGCACCGGCTTTGGCATGGTGCTGGAAGTTGCCTACCTCTTCTGCTATCCACTGGTCCCGTTGGGCCTGCTGACCCTGTATGCGGTGGGCCAACGCAATCATGTTGCCGGCTTCTGGCTGGTGGTATTGATCGCGACCTATCTCTGTTACGCAATTACGCCGTTCGTGCCTGCTTACCCGCCCCGGGACCTTGCCGGCGGTCAAACAACGCAAGCGGGTAAGACGCGGATCTTCAACCGCTGGATTTTGAAGCATGGCAGCATCCATGCTATTTCGTTTCCCAGCGCGCATGTGGCCTCTACCTTCGCGGTCTCGCTGGTGCTGTTGCATTATGCGCCCATCATGGGCTTGATCTTTCTGTTCATTTCAGTCTGGATTTCGCTCGGCGCGGTGGTCGGGCGGTATCACTATGCGCTGGATGTGCTCGCCGGTGCGGCGACTGCGTTGGTTGTGTTTGTGGGCTGCTATTCGTATCTTTGACTGAACTAATTTACTGGCGCTCCGTAACGGGACCGTATCGGAGTCGGACGGCCGCCACCAGGGCTAAAGCCCTCAGTTTCGATGCCGGGGCGTTCTCGCGGGTTTGAAAACCCGCTCCCCCGGACTAAAGTCCGGGGCTGGCACAGCTTAAGTTCGCGTCGATCCAATACGCAAATCTCCTCCGCCGGCCAATGCGCAGCTCCCAAATATGTAGAAGGTTATTTGACGCCGAAGATTTTCATTGCGGCGCCGGCGACCATTTTCCGCGCTGGGCTTTTCGGTTGGCCGTTGGCTGGTGGCAGAAAGATCGTGGTGAGCACCTGGATTCCGGCCGGCAACTGCGCCGGGCCGCCGGGTGTCGCTGGCGGGAAGAAGCGCGTCAACGCTTCGCGCGGCTGGTTCCGCATCAGGTCGAGCATGGCTACCCGGTGCACGCAGGAAACCGTGCAGAAGGGTGCACAGGGCTTCTTGGTCGAGTACTCGCGGTCCAGGTCGGCTTGGGTGTACTTCTCCAGCGGAATCGCCGGATAGCCGCGTTGCTGCGAGCAATAGTGCACTAGCCCCTGCTCACAGATGTATAGGTAACGGCTGCCCGCGCGGCATTGCCAGTCGTTGGGCTGGCCCAGCGCCAGGTTTTTGTGGAAGAGGTTGTCGTAGGCGAAAGCAAACAACGCCGGCTTTCGTTCCTTCAGAATCTGGTCGTAGACGGCGCGTTCATTTTCCTTTAACGGATCCAGCTGACCGTCGTGGTCGTGGATGATGCCTACCGTGGTCTCAAATCCCAACTCCTGAGCCCGGCGCGTGATGGTTAACGCATCCTCGGGATGCGCCATCCCACCGCCCAGTACGGAATTGATGTTGATATCGAATTCCGCGTATTGCGCCAGCCACTGGAGCTTGCGGTCGAGTACCTTCAGGCTCTTCTTCGAGACCTCGTCCGGCAGCACGTTGTCGATCGAGATCTGCAGATGCTCAAGCCCGGCGCGGTTCAGCCGCTGGATCCGCTCCGGCGTCAGCAGATAGCCGTTGGTGATGATGGTGGCGATGGCTCCGTGACGGCGAATGGCGCGAATGATTTCGTCCAGATCGGGGTGGAGCAGCGGTTCCCCACCGCTGATGGTGATGATCCCCGTGCCCATGCCGGCCAGGATTTCAATCCGCCGCAGCATCTCGGCGGTGGGCACGGGATCAGAAACCTTGTCGTATTCGTTGCAGTAGGCACAGGAGAGATTGCAGCGCCGCATAGGGATGATGTGGGCCAGAATGGGATGATGCTTGGACTTGATCGCCCGGGCTACCATCCGTGACTGGCGAATGGTCCGCTGGTAGGAGCGAAACCTGCGCACCACTGGGGTGAATGTTATGGTCATGGGCAGCCCGCTGAGCTTGAGTTTACTCCCCGGGCAGCGCACCTGTATGTGCCGTGGAGGACCCATGAAGACTTTCCTGCTCCAGAGATTCGCCGCGGCTGCCCTGCTGTTGGGGGCTTTTGCGGTCCTGCATTCAGAAACCAGTCCAACCCAGACGCAGCGCGTGCCGCAATTCGACAACGAAGATGTCAAGGTGTGGAAGTCGGTGGTGCTACCAGGCGCACCGCTGGTCATGCACCGGCATGAGCATCCGCGGGTCATCATTGCCTTGAGCGGTGGCACCATGAAGATCGTTGACCAGCAGGGCAAAGCAGAAGAACACGTGTGGGAGACGGGAAAGGCCTATTGGCTCCCCACCAATCCGCCCAACACCATGCACGCCGACGTGAACGCCGGTGACAAGCCGATTGAAGTGATGGTGGTGGAATTGGAAAAAGAAAGCAATTAGCGATAAGCCGCGGCCTGGATGCCGTAGAGCTCCGCGTACTGGCCATTCTTAGCCATCAGCTCATCGTGCGCGCCCACCTCCACCAGCCGGGCTCCGTCGAGCACCACGATGAGATCGGCCATGCGCACGGTGGAGAAGCGGTGAGAGACCAGGATCGTGATCCGGCCGGTGGCCCGGTTGTCACCGGCCCGAGCTGCGGCAGCATAGCGCTCGAACAGCGCGTGTTCGGTCTCGGCATCAAGCGCAGCGGTGGGCTCGTCCAGGATCAGCAACAGTGGCTGATCGCGCATGAAGCCGCGCGCCAGGGCCAGCTTCTGCCACTGGCCGAACGATAGCTCCACTCCCTCGGGCCAGGTTGGACCGAGCTGCGTGTCCAGCCCGGACTTTAGCCGTTCCACCACGTCGCCGGCGCCCGCGCGGTCGACCGCAGCGGCTACCGACGGACGGTCGTCCATCCGGGGAAGATCCCCCAAGCCGACGGTATGCCCGGCGCTGAATTCAAAGCGAAAAAAATCCTGGAATGCGCCCGCGAGACGCGCCCGCCACTCCCCGGCGGGAAGGCGCGCCAGGGGCACATCGTCGACCAGGATCGAACCCGAGGTGGGCTCGTACATCTTGGCCAACAGTTTGACCAACGTGGTCTTGCCGGCGCCGTTCTCGCCCACGATGGCCACCACTGCGCCCGCTGGCAGCAATAGCGATACGTCCTCCAGCACCACCCGCGACGTGCCGGGGTAAGTGAAGGAGACATGGTCGAGCCGCAGCCCGTGATGCAAGACGGCGGGAACCGCCAGATCGCCGGCTGCTGCAATTGAGGCGGCGTAGTCCTCGAGCCACGCCAGCCGCCGCGAACCATCCATCCAGAAGCCGCGCAGGAATCCAATCTCGCCCACCGTGGCGCCAATGTAGCCCGACAACCGCGCACCCGCGGCCAGCACCAGCAGCACCGCGCTGGCCGGCGCCCGGAGATATTCGGAGACAAAGACCACCGCGCCCACGTAGGCCAGGCCGAAGATCGCCCATCCCATTGCATGCCAGAACGCGGAGCCCCAACGGGCCGCCGCCACCGGCCCGTACCAGCGCTCCCACGCCGCCCGGCGATCGGTGACCAGGCGCTCGCCGATGCCGGTAACGCGCACTTCCTTGCCCGGCGGGGCAGTGGTGGCGATGGTGAACAGGTGCCGCGCCAGGCGGCCGGCTTGCGCCCCCCGCTCCTGCGCGGATCGCTCCACCTCCGGCCGCCAGGTCGAGGTCCATATGGTAGGGAGGGCGAATACCGCGAGCAGCAACAGCGCGGGATGAATCGACGCCAACAGCGCCATGGTCACGCCCAGACGCAGGATCCACCCCAGGGTGGAAAACACCGACACGTACATGTGGTCGAGCACGAAGACCTGGTTGCGCAGCATGGAGAGGCGATCCAGATACTCGGGACGCTCGTGGTGCGCGACCGTCGCCACCGTCGCCTGCAGCCGCGCCACGTGGGCCTCGAGCGCGATGGTCACCTTGTCGCGGAAACGCCGCTGCACCCGGGTGCTGACCGTCTTCAAAAACCAGGTTGCGGCGGTGGAGAGGCCCAAGCCAATCGCCGCCCCTTGCATCAAACCCGGTCGGTGCTCGAGGAAACCCTTGCCCAAGAGCGCGAGCCACAAGGCAAGCAGCGCATCGGGCAGCGCTGCCAGCTGCGACAACAGGAACGACACGACCATCAGGCGCGGCTCGTGACGATACCCCAGCTTGCACAGCCGCCACATGGACGACAGCGCCGGCGGCAGCGGCTCCAGTTCAGGCGAGGGACTCATACGTGGTGCCCTCCTCTTCTGCGAGATGGAAGCGCTGCGCCTGCAGGTCGAACATGGTCCGGTAGCGGCCGCCCAGCGCCATCAGCTGGTCGTGCGAGCCCAGCTCGATGACCCGGCCGTGCTCCAACACGCAGATTCTGTCGGCATGGCGGACGGTCGAGAAGCGATGGGAGATGAGGATGGTGGTGCACTGCCGGGTCGCGGCCAGCAGGCGATCGAATATCTCCGCTTCTCCGCGGACGTCGAGTTGCGCTGTCGGCTCATCGAGCAGGACCACGCCGGCGCCGAGGGTGACAGCGGCCAGGGCGCGGGCGAGCGCAATGCGCTGCCACTGGCCGCCGGAGAGGTCCGTGCCCCCGGTGTATCCGCGGGCCAGCACGGTATCGAGCGCGGCCAGGTTGTCCGCTCCCGCCGACTCGAGGGCGGCGCGCACCACCTCGTCGGGCGCTCCTGCCGGGGCCACGTTGTCGCGCAAGGGCAGCTCCAGGCGGAGGAAGTCCTGAAAGACCGCGGTGACGCGGGCGCGCCACGATGCCAGGTCGAACGCGCGCAGGTCGACGCCATCGATGGTGATGGCCCCGGACTGGGGATCGTACAAGCGGCACAGCAACTTGGCGATGGTGGTCTTGCCGGCGCCATTCTGGCCCACGATGGCCAGCGACGAGCCGGCGGGGATGGTGAGATCGAAGTGCTGCAACACCGGCGCGCCTCCAGGGTAGGAGAAGCTGAGATCGCACAGACGAATCTCCGGCGCCGCTGCCGGCGCGGGCCGATTGCCCGGGCGAAGAGCACCGGTGGGACGCATGGCCGGCTCCAGCCGCAGCACCGCGGCTACCGGCGCAGCAGCGCCATCGAGTGACCAGCTCAATCCCCCAAAGGCGATCATCGAGACCCCGACTGCACTCTGCACATAGACCACCGCTTCCCCGAGCGAGATGCGGCCATGGGCCGCCGCGCTGGCCAGCAGCCAGAACACCAGCACGTTGGCCGAGGTCACCAGCAGCAGGCTCCACAGGACAGGACGCTCACGCATCCGGGTGGCGGCGTACTGCAGCTCGTGCAGGCGGGTGCGCCGGGCGATGAAGCGGTCGATGGTCCAGCCGGCGAGGCCGAAGAGGCGCAACTCCTTGCTGGCCGGGGGATCGACCGCCAGGCGGTAGGCGTAGTCGGCATCGCGCTGCGCGGCGCGCACCTCCTCGGTTTGGCGGTCGTACCAGATGGCGCTATCCCGCAGCAACCAATGGGTAGCCAGCCAGGCGCCGGCCAGCAGCAGCGGCGCCCACCACGCGTAGCGCGCCAGGATCACGGCCGAGGCCACCCCGCCGGTCATCTCGACCAAGCCGGTGGCGATAAAGTCCATGGAGATGGAAAGCGGCGGCCCGGTCATGCCCAGGTCGAAGTCGCGGGCCACGGTGAGGTCGCTGGTCAGGGTGGGATCTTCCAGATGGCCAATGCCCGGCGGGCGCACGCAGGCCTCGGTGAGCCGGTCGTAGAGCCAGGCGGCGGTGCGGTCGCCCAGGTTGGCGCTGAGCGCCTGATGAATAGGGCTGAGCACCTGCAGGAGCACAAAGATCGCGCCCGCAAAGGCCAGCGGCTCGGCGAGCGGATGACTATGCTGCACCGCGCCCACCAGCACGCCCATGGCAATGGCGAAGGCCGCGGGCAGGATGCCGCGCAGCAGCAGCAGGGTCCACCAGGCCGCAGCCAGACCGGGATCCACCTGGGGCAGCACGGCGAAGAACTTCCATTCCTTGCGCGCTGTCAAAGATTGCAGCATGACCGGATTCTCCGTGAAGACGGGCCCAGAAACGCTCACCCTATAATACGGAATCGCGCGCAGGCGGCAGACAATGAGAGATGTTTTGGAACGACGGATCGATCAGGCACTGGGCCGGCTGCCCGCGGACCTGGTGGTGCGCAACGCCCGCATCCTGAACCTGGTCACCGGCGAATTGCAGTCCGGCGACATCGCGGTGTGCGGCAGCCTGATTGTGGGCACCTTCGATAGCTACCGCGGAGTAGAGGAGATCGATGCCCAGGGGCGTTTCGCCGTGCCCGGCTTTATCGATAGCCACGTGCACTGCGAGAGCACACTGGTGACTCCGCTGGAGTTCGACCGCTGCGTGCTTCCCCATGGCGTCACCACTGCTATCTGCGACCCGCATGAGATCTCTAATGTGCTGGGCCGGGTGGGATTGCAATATTTCCTCGATGCCGCGGAGCACACCGCACTCGATCTGCGGGTGCAGCTCTCCTCCTGTGTGCCGGCAACCAACCTCGAAACCTCCGGCGCCCGGCTCACTGCCGCTGACCTGGTCCCCCATCGCCACCACCCCAAGGTGATCGGCCTGGCCGAGTTCATGAACGTGCCCGGGGTGCTCAATAAAGATCCCGAGTGCATGGAGAAGCTGGCAGCCTTTGCCGGCCAGCATATCGACGGCCACGCGCCCTTGCTCTCCGGCCACTCCTTGAATGCTTATCTATCCTGCGGCATTCGTAACTGTCACGAGACCACAAATCTGGCCGAGGGACGGGAAAAACTGGCCAAGGGCATGCAGGTGCTGATCCGCGAGGGGTCGGTTTCGAAGGACCTGGCGGCGCTGGCGCCGCTCATCAACGAATTCACTTCCCCGTTTCTCGGCCTCTGCACCGACGACCGCAACCCGTTGGACATCCACGAGGAAGGCCACCTGGACTACCTGGTGCGCCGCGCCATCGCGCTGGGCGCGAAGCCCGCCGCCGTGTATCGCGCCGCCAGCTGGTCGGCAGCCCGCGGCTTTGGACTGGTGGACCGGGGGCTGATCGCGCCCGGGTTTCTGGCTGACTTTCTGTTGCTCGACGATCTGGAGAGTTGCGCGATCCACAGCGTCTTCCGCCTCGGCCGCCGAGTGACTGCGGACACCTTCGCCGGGCGGGTGCAGCCGGCGCCGCCGGGCGGAAATACCGTGCACCTCGCGCCGGTCACGGCGGAGGCATTTCGTACCCCAGCGTCCGGCCCGGCGACCCCGGTCATTGAGATTATTCCGGGCAAGATCCTGACCGGGCGGTTGGAGGCCAGCCTGCCCTATCGCGAGGGGTTGCGGCATGCCGATCCGGAGCACGATCTGCTCAAGATCTGCGTGCTCGAGCGCCATGGCCGTAACGGCAATATTGGCCGTGGTTTCGTCAAGGGCTTTGGCTTTCGCTCGGGTGCGCTGGCCTCCTCGGTCGGCCACGACAGCCACAACCTCTGCGTGGTGGGCGCGGGAGACGAGGATATGGCCATTGCCGTCAACCGCCTGCTGGCGCTGGGGGGAGGATTCGTGGCCGTGCAGGGCGGGCGGGTCCTGGCCGAGCTCGCGTTGCCCTTCGCCGGGCTCATGAGCCTGGACTCCTTTGAGACTGTGGGCCAGAACCTTTACGCCCTTCGCGCCGCGGTCCGAGCCATGGGTTGTCAGCTCGCGGAGCCATTTCTGCATCTGGCTTTTCTGCCGCTGCCCGTCATCCCCCACTTGAAGATCACCGATTTTGGGCTGGTGGATGTGGACCGCTTTGCGCTGGTGGGGGCGTAACCGGTCTGTACAGGCTGCGGAAAAGTGAGGTTTCCGAAGGGTACGGGCTTCAGCCCGTACGTAGGCGATTAAGAGTAGGAACGGCTTTAGCCGCTGAGGGGCGGTTTTCTCCCTCGAACCGTCTTCCAGTCCGTAGCCAATCCGTGACAGCCCGGGACTTTTTAGTCCGGGGAGCGGGTTCTCAAACCCGCGGGAACGCCCCCTCCTGCAATGCATCGGGTTAAACAGACGAGCGGAAGGCATCCCTCAGCGGCTAGAGCCGAATTCATTGCAAGCTGTTTATGTACGGGCTGTAGCCCGTACCCTTCAGAAACATGAGTTTTTCCGCAGCCTGTGAAGTCGTGCCCTGATACAACATGAGTTTTTTCGCAGCATGATTATCCCCTTACGGCGATTACCGGTTGCGGTAACCTCCGCTTAGTTCTGAGTGAGATACCGGCTTTCCTGACCCGGACGTGTTACTCGCGGTTGCCCCGGGGCACCTTGGGGGGCCGCTTTCGTAAGGGCGGGGCTGCGATGTTTGCTTGCCAGCCGCCATACCGCCCTGCCATCCTTTGCATGCTGCTCCAAGAAGCCCGCCTGTTTGGCAGGGCTCACGCAGCGCAGTCATGTCGTTCTTTGCCCGGACACGGGGGGTGTATGAAGTTCTGCCAGGTGGTTCTCTTGCTGACGCTCGGCGCGAGCGCGGACGCGGTGCTGAAGGCGCAGATGTTGCCTTCGAGCACGATGCCGCCCGCCGACACCGTGATGGTGGCCAGCGAAACCATGCCCGGCGGAGTTGAGTTTTTTCCCCAGCTGCTGGTATCCACCCATGAGTCACTGCTGCAGGGACTGCCCATGACCCCGGCCATCAGCCAGGGCCTTCCGGCTCCGCCGGTGACCCCGGAAACGGAGCCCAAGCCGCTCACCGGTAAGGACCGGCTGATCCTGTTTTGGAACGAATCCTATGCTTCTCCGGGAGCCTTTGTGGGGGTCGCCACCGGCGCGCTGGTGGATCAGGTGCGGCATACTCCGGCCAAGTGGGATGGAGATGGAAGTGGCTACACCCGGCGCTTCGCCAGCGAATACGGCCAGCTGGCTACACGCAATGTCATTCACGACGGCCTGGCCGGCATCACCGGCCTCGACCCGCGCTACGCGGTATGCAAATGCCAGGGTACCTTGCGGCGCAGCGCCCACGCTCTGAAGATGAGCTTTACCACCTATCGCCAGGACGGACGGCTGGCGCTCGATGTACCACAACTGGCCAGCGCCTACGGCTCGGGCATGATCTCTACCTATTGGTATCCCCACAACCAGTTCAGCCCCCTGGTGCAGGGAGTCCAGTTCGGCCACGAGCAGATGGGCGAAATCGTGGTGAACAACCTGGTGCACGAATTCGGCCCGGACATGGAACGCCACTTCCATCTGCACGCTTTGACCGCCCGCCGTCATCCCCGCCCCGACGACGACGACTAGCTTCCCGTTGCTCTCTATACACCACAAGTGTCCCCGTGGGCCATCGGGCAAAGGCACTATTCCTGATCAGGTACACCCGCCCTACACGCTCTTCAATCCACACTCCCGCAACAGAAGAAGTGCTCTAATGGCATGGACAGCGCTGCGCCTCGGGGAGTGTGCGGAGAAGCGGCGGACTGTGCTCTTCGGCTCTGGAGTCGATCCCCCGGGCAGAGCAAAGGAGATCCCATGCGATCAGGACGATGGTTATTGGCCACGCTCTGGGTTTTTGTCTCGCTGGCCGCGGCCAGCACCGCGGTGGCGCAAAACCCCTTTGTCGGCACCTGGAAGCTCAACCAGGAGAAGAGCCAAATGGCCGGCGACATCATGAAGTTCAGGCCGGCGGAGGGCGACGCCATCGAGCTGAGCGGCGGGGGAACGACCTATTCCTTCCGGCTGGACGGCAAGCCGTACGCGTTGCCCAGCGGCCACGTGGCCATCTGGAGAGAGACCAGCGCCGGTAGCTGGACCACGGAGTATCG
Source organism: uncultured Acidobacteriaceae bacterium (assembly GCA_963844785.1). Lineage (GTDB taxonomy): Bacteria > Acidobacteriota > Terriglobia > Terriglobales > Acidobacteriaceae > PALSA-350. The sequence continues at coordinate 28,134 of CAWJPV010000014.1, forward strand.
CAACATCGACGGTAAGCTGCTGAGCAGCGATAACTGGAAGCTCTCCTCCGACGGAAAGAACCTCACCGTCACCACCAGCGGGGTGAAGGCCAACGGAGATCTCTATACCAACAGCGAAGACTATGTGCGCACCGAGGGGAGCGACGGGCTGATGGGCTCCTGGAAGAGCACTTCGGTCAAGCTGAGCTCGCCCAATGAATTGACCATTCAGGAATCCGGCCTGGATGGCCTGATCCTGAAAATTGCCGCCCTGAAAGCCAGCGCGGTCACCAATTTTAACGGCAAGGAAGTGGCCGTCGATGGGCCGGACGTTCCCACCGGGCTGCGCCTCTCCCTCTCCCGCACCGGGCCTTACAAGTTTCGCCTGGTGGAGAAACTAAACGGCAATGTGGTCGACTCCTCCGAATACACCGTGGCTGCCGACGGCCAGACCATGACCGAGGTAGGCGGCGCACCTGGGGATCCCCCGGCCACCATCGTTTGGGATAAGCAAGCGGCCACCACTTCGGCGGTGCCGGCGGATCATCCCCCCGCTTCCCCCGTAATTCCGTCGCCGGGAGTACACTAGTAATAGTGCACTCGGATTCGACCTCGCCTATAGCCTGTATTTTTGCTCCGGACGAGCCCACATTTACCCAGTAACGGCACACGATGGAGCCCAGATGAGTTTGATCAAGGCAGTAGATGTACCCAAGCATATGGCCGACCGGTTGCGGTCCCGCCGCATTGCTGTACGCCTTTCCGGCGGCGCCTCCAAGAAACCCACCCTGCCCCCAGGCAAGCCTCTGGCCGTTTCCCCCATCGCGCCGGATAAGACGCCCATTCTGTAGACCCCTCAAGCCAAATGCGGCTTTTCGGTGAGGAAAAGCCGCGTCCCGATGGCGCGACCCGTATCCATCCAAAGATTGAGCACAAATCATCCCCTGGGTCCATGACATGGCTTGGGCCGGGAACCTATGGTGTGTGAGTACATCGTTCTCACACTGATTCTCCAAAGCGCTCTCACCCAGGGCGCTTTTTTTTGCTCCCGGCGCTATTTCCGCTGGGTTCATACTGAAGCCACGAGAATACGCTCCGGGGTTGCATGGCAAGGGTGAAAGCGATTGAATGGCAGCGGCGCGTCCTGTGGGCTTTGCTGCTGGTGTTGAGCCACGGCGCACTGGCGCTCGATCCCCAACGTTCGCTCGCCCACTACGGTCACCAGTCCTGGCGCACCGATTCCGGTCTGCCGCAGAACACTGTCCACTCCATCCTGCAAACCGGCGATGGCTATCTGTGGCTGGGCACCGACGGAGGCCTGGTGCGCTTTGACGGCATCGAATTTGTCACCTTCGACGCCGAGAACACGCCCCAGTTCAAGAGCGATACCGTCTCCGACCTGCTTCAGGATGCATCGGGCACGCTATGGGTCAGCACCGCCGCCGGGCTGCTGAGCTACCGCAGCGGAGGCTTTCGCGCGTTCACCACCGCCCAGGGCCTGCCCGCCGATATGGTTTGGTTCAGCTATGAGGACCACCGCCACCGGCTATGGGCCGTCACCGCGGCCGGGCCGGCCTTTTTCGATGGCAAAGGCTTTGTGCCTATGGCCCAAACCCAGGCTGCGAGCCCGCTAAATCGCCAGGGTCTGGCTGAGGATGGGCAGGGGATGCTCTGGCTGGGAGGCAGCAGCGGGGTCTTTGCGCTGGATACACGACCCGCCACTCCGCACCTGGCCTTGCACCTGCTCAGCGGCACGGAGGTGGAAACGGTCGCGTTCGACCGCGCAGGAAAGCTCTGGATCGGAGGCAGCGAGGGCATGGAACGCTATGCCGGCGGTTCGCTTACTCCAGTCCCTATCTCCCATCGACCGGGCAAGACCGAGGTCACGGCTCTCGACCCCGACGCGGACGGCAGCCTGTGGGTAGGAACGGCCAGCGGCATGGTCCACCTAGCCGGGGACGGCGCCGCTCTCGCTATTCAAGACAGCGGCAGCGAACGGGTGGATAGCCTCTTTCGCGACCGTCGGGGAGTGCTTTGGGTAGCCACCGAACGGGGAGTCTTCCGGCTGCAGGACAACCGCCTGGAATCGTTTGTCCCCGGTTCCGGGTTAGCCGCCAACCGCATCCTGTCGCTCTACGAGGACCGGGAGGGCAGCCTGTGGATCGGCACCGACTCCGGCGGCCTCAACCTGCTCCGGGATCAGAAGTTCACTACCTACACCACCAGCGACGGGCTTTCCGGCAACCTGGTGCGCTGTGTCTTTGAGAGCGCCCAGGGCGAGCTGTGGATCGGCACCGACGGGGCGGGGCTGAACCGCCGCACGGGCAGCGGCTTTGCCCACCTCACCACGGCGGATGGCCTGTCCAGCAACGTCATTCTTTCGCTCGCCGGCGGGGCGGGCGGGGATCTGTGGATCGGCACCCCCAACGGGCTGAATCTGCTGCACAGACAAACCGGCCGCATCGAGCGATTCACCTCCGCCGACGGTTTGCCCGACGATTTCATTCGCTCCCTCTACTCGGACCGCGATGGCAGTTTGTGGATCGGCACCCGGCATGGGCTGGCGCATATGGCCGCAGGCAAGTTCACCAGCTACTCCGCCATGGACGGCCTGGGCAGCGACTTTATCGGCGCCATCTTTAGGTCCAACCAGGGTGCCCCTGGGCGATCTCGCCAGGGGGACCTTTGGATCGGGACTTCGGGCGGCCTGAGCCGCTTCGACCACGAGGCTTTTATCAACTCCACGGTGCAGCAGGGGCTCTCCAACAACACGGTCACGGCCATCGCCCAGGATGCCCAGGGGAGCCTTTGGCTGGGCACCAACGGCGGGGGCCTCAATCGCCTGCGCGGGGCCCCAGGGGAGCAGATTCAGGCGTTTCCCTGGAGTTCGAAGGGGCTGCCGGGCACCATCTACGGCATTCTCGAAGACGCTGGGGGATATCTCTGGCTAAGCTCGCAAAGCGGCATCTTCCGGGTTTCGTTGGCCCAGCTCAATGCCTACAATCCGTCCCATCGAATGACCGTGGACGCCTACGGCACGGCGGATGGCATGAATATTCGCGAGTGCAGCGGAAGCGGCCACCCGGCGGCCTGGAAGCTGGCCGACGGCAGCCTGTGGTTCGCCACCCTGGATGGGGTCAGTTTCATTGATCCCGCGCACGCTGCGGAAAATCGCGTGCCCCCTCCGGTGGTCATCGAAAAGGTGCTGGTAGATGACCAGGCTCGGGGACTCGATCAGGAACTCACCATCCAGCCGGGCGCCAACCGGCTGGAGTTCCAATACGCGGGCCTCAGCTTTGTGGCTCCGCAAAAAGTGCGCTACCGATACCAGCTGAAGGGCTTCGATCACGGCTGGATCGAGGCCGGCAGCCGGCGGGCAGCGTTCTACACCAATCTGCCTCCGGGCCGCTACCGCTTTGCCGTCATGGCGGCCAACAACGACGGGGTTTGGAATACCGCCGGAGCGTCTTTCGCCCTGCGCCTGCTGCCCCACTTCTACCAGACCTGGTGGTTTTATTCCGCGCTGGCTCTGGCCGGGCTGCTGCTGGGATACCTGGTGTATCGCTGGCGCGTGCTCCAGGTAGAGGCGCAGTGGGGCGCGGTGCTGGCGGAGCGGGGACGGCTGGCGCGGGAGATTCACGACACCCTGGCCCAGGGCTTTGTCGGCATCTCGGTGCAGCTGGAGTTGGTGGCTCGGCTGCTGGCCACCTCCCGCGAGGCGGCCTTGCAGCAACTGGACCAGGCGCGCGCGCTGGTCCGCGCCAGCCTGGCCGAGGCGCGTACTTCAATCTGGGATCTGCGTTCCGAGAATGCGGGCGCAGAGGACCTGCCGGGACGGCTGCGGCAAAGCTGCAACCGGATTGCCAGCGGCTCTCCATCCAAGGTGTACCTTCAGGTGAAGGGAACCTACCGGCCGGTGACGCCGAAGACGGAAGAGGAACTGCTGCGCATTGGCCAGGAGGCGGTCGCTAACGCGGTCCGTCACGCGGAGGCCACGCGTATTGATGTGCAGCTGATCTACGAGGCGGCGCGGGTCTCTCTCCAGGTGGCCGACGATGGCCGCGGATTCGAGCCTTCCCCGGAGCGCAGCGGGCCGGAAGGCCACTACGGTATCAAAGGCATGCATGAGCGGGCGGAGGAGATCGACGCCGCGCTGGTGCTCGAGAGCACACCCGGCGGGGGTACGCGGATCTCAGTCGAAGCGCCGCTGGTATGAAAGTGGAGAAGAAGTGAAGGTATGAGCGATCCCATCCGGATCATGATTGTCGAGGACCATGCCATTGTGCGCCAGGGGCTGGCGGCGCTGCTGCGCACGGTGCCTGATTTTGCCATCGTCGCCGAAGCATCCGACGGACGCAAGGCCATTGAACTTTTTCGGCAGCACCAGCCGGACGTCACCTTGATGGACCTGCGCCTGCCGCAGATGAATGGGGTGGAGGCGATCGGACGCATCCGCATTGATTTCCCCCAAGCGCGCATCATCGTGCTCACCACCTTTGATGGCGATGAGGACATTTACCGCGCCCTGCAGGCGGGGGCCCGGGGCTACCTGCTCAAGGGCATGACCGGGGAAGAATTGATGGATGCCATCCGCACCGTCTATGCCGGCAAGTCCCGTATTCCGGCTCCAGTGGCCGAACGGCTGGCGGAGCGCATGAGCGCGCCCACGCTGACCAGCCGCGAAACCGAGGTGCTGCAATTGATCGTGGGCGGGAACAGCAACAAAGAGATTGCTTCCGCGCTCAACATCTCCGAGGCCACGGTGAAGACCCACATCAACAGCCTGCTCAGCAAGCTGGGCGTGACCGATCGTACCCAGGCCGCGACCACCGCGCTGCAGAGGGGAATCGTGCATCTTGACTAGAGTCAAGCCATTCTGGGTCTTGCTGTGGCTCGCGGCGTTCGCGGCCTATGCCGCGAACCCGGCCTGGCACGTGGCCAGCGAAGAGGAGCTGAAGGCTTTGATCCCGGCCCGCGCGCCGGTGATCAGCGAACGCATTGAAACCGAGTTCCGCACCGCATCGGGCATTACCGATGGCAAGGGCCACTCCATCGCCGGGGTGGTGCTGATCACCGCCGGATACTCCGCCGACGGCAAGTACTCCCACTATTTCGTCTCCCAGGTGCCGCTCAAGGTGGGCGACTTCCTGCTCCCGCCAGGACAGTACCTGCTGGGCTGGGTGCGGGGACAGGACTCACTCAAAGTGACGTTTTACCTGGCGCAGAGCGGGAAACCGGTGGGGCAGGTGGAAGCCACGCGCAATCTTTCTATCACCCGGGTGGAGTCGTTTCGTATTTGGCCGCCGGGCGACAAGCCGCTTATCCAACTGGGCCGGTTTACGTTCAGTTACGCGCTGGCCCCGTAGTGAGGAGTCAGCCGCCTAACAGAACTCATTAAAAACTGGACGGGTGCCAAGGTTCGCCAACCTGCCCCGGCGTGCCGTGGGAGCGTACCTGGACTGAAAACGATATGTTTCGATTGCTTTTAGCTGATGGATTAGCAAGAAGCTTTGGTGGGCTTCGCCCCTCTTATTCGGCCCAGGTACGCTCCCACGGCACGCCGGGGCAGGTTGGCGAACCTGGGGCACCCGTCCAGTTTTTAATGGGTTTTGTTAGGTGGCTGACGCTTGCCGGATTGAGCTCCGGTTTTCTTCCCCAACTCGCCCGAGAAGGATTGTGGCATGCTAGAAAGCAGCTACTTAAAGTCAAATGCGTTTATCCGCAAGATCGATTACCCTCGCCGCCGCCCTCCTGCTGGGAGCAGGGTTGGGCTGCCGCCAGGCTCCGGAGGCAACGCCGGTTGCCGAGGAGCCGGGGCGGGCCGTCATTTATCCCGACGGCGCCCAGGCGGAGGCGGATATTAGCGCTGCGCTGGGCAAGGCGGCCAAGGAAAAGAAGCGCGTTCTGCTCGATTTCGGCGGCAACTGGTGCGGCGATTGCCAGGTGCTCGAGATCTATTTCCATGCACCCGCCAACCGCAATCTGCTGGATAGCAACTATGTGCTGGTCCCGGTCAATATCGGCCGCTACGATGAGAATCTCGCCATCGCCGCCCGCTACGGCATTCCCATCACCAGGGGTGTGCCGGCGCTGGCCGTGCTCGATGCCAGCGGCCAGGTGGTTTATAGCCAACGCAACGGCGAGTTCGAGTCCATGGGCAAACTGGATCCCACCGCGGTGACTGCCTTCCTGCTGCAGTGGAAGGGCTAAAACCCTTCGACTGTCCTTTCCACCCCGGGCCTTTTGGCCCCGCTCTAAACTCGCCTTGGGGGATGGCGTTCATGTACCTTCGATGGCATGGGTCGTGGGCTCGCAAAATTCCGCCTCGCCTTACTGACTTCGCTCTCGCATGACGTATTCGGCACGGCGAAGGGCGCAGCCTACTCCGCGATTCTCTGTCTCTTTCCCACCATCCTGGTGCTCACCACCCTGCTCGCCCTGACCCCGGAATCGGATACGCTGCGAGGCGAGATGCGCGCCGCCTTCGCCGATGTGCTGCCGGCGGACACCATGAACCTGCTATACACCTACTTCACTACCCAGAAGGTGCGGGGCGAACAGGTGTTTTTTTCCGCCATCGTGGTCAGCCTGGTGGCCGCCATGGGGGTGATGAACTCGCTCATGGAGGGCTTTCGCCGGGCCTATGATCTGCCCCGCCGGGAGTGGCCCTTCTGGGTGGAGCGCCTGGTTTCACTGGCCCTGGTTCCGCTGTGCCTGGTGCCCATGGCATTTGCCACGGTTATGGTTGCCTTTGGCCACCAGATCGAAGAATGGGTGATCAGCAACAGCTATCACGTGCTGGGTCCCTACGTGCTCTTCATCTGGCGCATCGTGCGCTGGTCGATCGGCCTGCTGACCACCATCTTCGTGCTGGCCGTGGTCTACCAGTTCGGCACCCCCCGGCGGCGGGCCTGGAAATATGTATGGCCGGGCGCGACCGGGGCCGCCATTATCTGGTTTCTGGCCACCCTGGGCTTTGGTTTTTATCTGACCCGCTTCGCCGACTACTCCGTGCTCTACGGCCCCCTGGGAGCGGTGGTGGCTACCCTGGTCTGGCTCTACATCTCGACCGTGAGCGTGCTCATCGGCGCCGAGTTCAACGCCCACCTCTATCCCAAACCGCAGCGCTTGCCCAATACCCCGCTCGCGGGCGCCCCGGCCTCGCCGGAAAAGGAAACCATGGTGGCCGCCGGAAAGGCGCACCAAGGCTAATACAGTACCTCCGGGGGTTCGGAAACCTGCTGTCAACCGGCTCTCATCTTGGAGCGCGCGAGTACGCGTAGAATTGAGCTTGCTGGAGAGGAGGTGCAGTGTCCTACCTCTCAGGAGCGCAGTATGGGGGACGAATGAGTTTTACCCTGATGGAACCGAGTTATTCGCTGGCCACCGACCAACGCCGCCGGGCCAAGATTGTGGCCACCCTTGGCCCTTCCTGTAATCATGAACCGGTCTTTCGTGAGCTGGTGCGCGCCGGGCTCGATGTGGCCCGGCTTAACTTTTCCCACGGCACCCACCAGGAAAAGCTCAAGCTGATCGAAATGGTGCGTAAGGTCTCAAGCGAAGAAGGCAAGCCGATCTGTATCCTGGGCGATCTGCAGGGGCCCAAGATCCGCACCGGCCGGCTGAAGAACCGCATCCCGGTGCAGCTCAAGGCAGGACAGCGGCTCACCATCACTCCCCGCGATATTGCCGGCACCAACACCCTCATCGCCACCACCTTCCCCACCCTGGCCGAGAACCTGGAGCCGGGGGCGCGCATCCTGCTCTCGGACGGGCTCATTGAGCTGCACGTGCTGGCCATTCACGGGCAGGACACGGAGTGCGAGGTGATCAACGGCGGCATGCTGGGCGAGCACAAGGGCATCAATCTGCCCGGCATCCCGGTGCGCGTGCCGTCCTTGACCGCCAAGGACGAAGAGGACCTGGAGTTCGCCATACTCAATGGCGTGGATGCAATCGCCGTCTCCTTCGTGCGCACCGCGGAAGACATCCGCCTGGTGCGGCAGCGCGTGGCCTCCTTGGGCGCCGAAACCTGGATCATTGCCAAGCTGGAAAAGCCGCAGGCCATTCAGCACCTGGAAAGCATCCTCGAAGCGGCCGACGGGGTCATGGTGGCGCGCGGAGACCTGGGGGTAGAAATGCCGCCGGAGAAGGTGCCGGCCATTCAGAAGCATGTCATCCGCCGCGCCGGCGATTATCGCAAGCCGGTAATTACCGCCACCCAGATGCTGGAGTCGATGATTGAAAATCCCCGTCCCACCCGGGCCGAGGCCAGCGATGTGGCCAACGCCATTTATGACGGAACCGACGCCGTGATGCTGTCCGCGGAAACCGCGGCCGGCAAATATCCCGTCGAGGCGGTCAAGATGATGGCCAAGATCGTGCTCGAAACCGAAGGCCAGGATCTTCCCCGGGCCAGTGAGCGGAGCCAGCCGGGGCACGTCCGCCTGTCGGTCGCCGAAACCATCTGCGAATCGATGGCCCACGCCGCCGAGGACCTGGACATCAGCGCCATTGCGGTCTTTACCGAGACCGGAACCACCGCCCGCCAACTTTCCAAGTACCGCCCCAAATCGCCCATCTTTGGGCTGAGCAGCGTGCAGGCCGTAATCCATCGCATGACCCTGCTGTGGGGTGTCCATCCCATCCTGTGCAACAAGCTGGCCACCGCGGAACAAATGGTCGAGACCGCCGAGCGCCTGCTCGAAGCGGGCGGCCACGTCCAACCACGGCAGATTCTGGGCATCGTCGCCGGCACCCGGACCAAGTCGGGCTCCACCAATTTTCTTCGCCTGCATGTGCTGGGGGACTCGCTCTCCGAGGCTACCTCGGCGCGCGAGGATGCAGTGGCGCGTCCCCGCAGTAAGGGGCTGGCCAAGAGCAAACGGCCCAACCAGGCATTGCCCCGGCGGGTGCGCTCCGGCCGCTAGCCTGAATGTCTCACCACTCTCCACCGGTAACAAAGGCAGCCTTGTTGCCGGCAGAGAGTGGTGAAATCTCGTAGCGAGCGTCTAGCAGCTTCCGGTGCCCAGTATGGGAACGGGTATCCCAAACATCCCCATCTAAGGTCCCTTATCGCTGCATGCTCGCGGTAAAAGCGTCTTTGTCCTCTCAGCCCTGCTAAGTTAGCTAAAGATAGGTATTGCATGGGGCGCATCCACATATTGGCCGACCAGGTGGCCAACCAGATCGCTGCCGGCGAGGTGGTCGACCGGCCGGCTTCGGTGGTCAAGGAGCTGCTGGAAAATTCGCTCGACGCCGGGGCCACGCGCATCGTCATCGCGGTCGAGGGCGGGGGGCGCAAGCTCATCCGCATTGCCGACGACGGCAGCGGCATGGTGCGCGATGATGCCCTGCTGGCTTTCGAACGCCACGCCACCTCCAAGCTGCGCTTGAGCGACGACCTGCTCTCGATCTCGACCCTGGGCTTTCGCGGCGAAGCGCTGCCCTCGATCGCGTCCATCGCGCGGGTGGAGATGGTGACCTGCGCTGCCGGGGAGAGCTCCGGCACGCGCATCGAAATTGCTGGCGGCAAGCTGCTGGCGTGCGAGGATGCGGGGGCGCCCGCGGGCACCACGATCACGGTGCGCGACCTGTTCTTCAATACCCCGGCGCGGCGCAAATTTCTCAAGTCGGAAACGACGGAGCTGGCTCACGTAACCGCTCTGGTTACGCATTACGCGCTGGCCCACCCGGATAAGCACTTCGAGCTGCACTCCGCCACCCATGCCCTGCTGGTGGCGGCCCCGGTACGCCAGGCAGCGGAGCGCATCTTCCAGATCTTCGGCCAGGAGACGCTCGACCAGCTGCTACCCCTGGCGGCGGAGATGGAGTTGGCGCGGGCCGGGCTGCCCGAACCACCGCCCTGGAGACGGCCGGCGGACTACCAGGCGGCGGATCCGGGATGGCTGCGCATCACCGGCTTCACCTCCAAGCCGGAGCTGGAAAAACTGAACCGCAACTCCATTTATTGCTTCGTCAATCGCCGGCTGGTGCGCGATCGCGTGCTCATGCATGCGGTGAGCGAGGCCTACCGCAATATTCTGGCCCCCACGTCGTTTCCCGTGGTGCTGCTGTTTGTGGAGATGCCGCCGGAGGAGGTGGACGTCAACGTCCACCCGGCCAAGACCGAAGTCCGTTTCCGCCAGGCAGCGTGGCTGCACGATTTTGTACGCGACACCATTCGCAACAAATTGACGCTGGGCCGGCCGGCAGCGGGCTTTCTGCAGGCGCTCAGCGCGCATCCCAGCGCCGGGCCGGCTTTGGTTTCCCCGTCAAGCCCGATGTGGCCCAATATTGGGCCCAACATTGGACTCGACGGGGAGACGCCCAGCTCCGGCGGGTGGTCGCCTGACTTCGAGCCGCCGGTGGAAAATGGCTTTCGTCTCACCGGGCCGGCGGTGCCTCCGACTCCCGGCGTGCTTCCCTTCGCCGCGCCGCCCAGCAGCCCCAGCATGGCCAGCGCCAAAGGCACCCGCTCCCCCAGCTGTTCCTCGGCGCTGGTGGAAGCAGAGGAAGTCGATACCGGGTCCAGCCCCTCGCTGCATGGCCTGGCATCGCTCCGGCCTTTAGGGCAGTTGCGCGAATCCTTCATCCTGGCGGTGAACCAGGAGGGGCTGTGGATCATCGATCAACACGTAGCCCATGAGCGCGTGCTCTTCGAGCGGGTGCTGCGCCAGCGCCAGGCGCAGCAGGTGGAGCGGCAGCGGCTGCTCATGCCGATGCTGATCGATCTGCTGCCGGCGCAGATGGTGACCTTCGCCGCCATTGCCGGGGAGCTGGAAAGCAATGGTTTTGAGGTGGAGCCCTTCGGTCCGCGCACCATCGCCATAAAGGCGGCCCCGGCCGGCCTGGAAGGCTCCGCATTGGAGCGCATGGTAGTGGAGGTGCTGGAGCAGGCGGACTCGCTCGAACAGGCAGAAAATCTGGAGGCCGCGCGCACCCGGATCGCAGCCTCCATCGCTTGCCATGCGGCCATCAAGGTGAACACCCCGCTCGATCCCGCGCGCATGGAGTGGCTGCTGGCTGAGCTGGCCGCAACCGAGCACCCCACCAGCTGCCCCCATGGCCGTCCCATCGTCCTGCGGTATGCTTGGAAAGACATCCAGCGGGCATTCCACCGGATTTGAGAGGCTGCGGAAGAAGTCGGATGGCGGGGGAAAATGTGCCCCTCAGCGGCTAAAGCCGGACCTGTTTACAACCAGTTACGTACGGGCTGAAGCTCGCTGAGGCGAGGCAGCCCGTACCCTTCAAGGACCAGAGTTTTTCTGCAACCTGTTAAGGCAGTTTTAAATGCCTTTTGAACCCCTTCGACCGAGATAGCCCCCACGCGGGTGCGGTCCGGTCGTCATGACCACGCGCGAAAAGAGACTTTCTTGATAGCAGAACAACTCCAGGCAGCACGGGCGGCGCACTGGCGCCAGAAGCAAAGCCCCCTTCTCACCCTCGATGACGCGCAGAGCTGGCTGGCCCAGCACCCGCTGTGTCTTTATCTGCCCCGGCCAGTGCAGTTGCCGGCACCTGCCCCCTCCTTCGTCGAAGCTTGCCTGGGAAGCCGGCAGGCCACGCCGGGTGCGGCCGCCATCGAACCGGCGCGGGAGTTGCTGACGCGGCTGATCGCCTCCGGCAGCGTGGTGCCGCTCAACCTGCTGGGCACAGTGGGGGAGCAGCCGGATTTTCTCGCCCACAGCGATGCCCTGCCCTTTGTTCTCGCCCTGCGCGGCGATACGGACTGGAAGCATGCGCCGCAGAAATCCTCCGGGCACAAGGTCTCTCCCCTGGTGCTCGAGCTGTGGAAGATTCTGGACCAGGAAGGCGCACTGACCGCCGCCGAGGCCCGGGAGACCTTGGGCCGCGAGCTGACCGAGGCCGCGGTGCTGCGTGCCCTGTGCGAGCTGTGGCAAGCCCTGCGCATTACCCCGGTGTTGGGGGAAGGCGGCCAACCGGCGCGCTGGGAGATGCTGCGCGTGCGCCACCGCCGGGCGCTCGAGATCGGCAGCGCCACCTCCCAGGTCACCGCGCTTTCGCTCCTGGTCTCCATGTACCTGCAGTCGGTGTACGCCGCCACCAGCGAGGAGATCGAGGTCTTTCTCTCCCCCGTCACCTCGCGCTCGCGGGTGCGGGAAGCGGTGCGCGGCTTATCCGCCACGCGCCAGATCCATACCCTCTCCATGGACGCGCAGACCTACTACTTTCTGGAAAACGGCTTGCCCGAATTCGCCGAGGTGGCCGCTCCTTCTGCTCCTGTGGAGACGGGGGTTCCGCCCCAGCCGGTGCAGCGGCCCAGACCGAGAAAGATCCAGGCAACGGCTCGCCCTGATTTGCCGGCTGCACCGCCGGCCGCTCCCGCTTCCGCACCCATCTTCCGCCGGACCAAACCCACACCCGGGCCCGCACCAGCGGCGGCGAAGCCTCCCGCTGCCCAGCCCGCAGCCAGAGCAGGATGGAAGACACCCGCCAGACCGGGCGCCCCAGGCCGGCCGGCGTGGAAGCCGGCAACCAGGCCGCCCGCCGGTGGAGCGCGCTGGGGGCAAAAAGATGAGGGTATGCGCGGCGGAGGCAAGCCTCGTCCCGCGTCGGGTTCGCGGCCGCCTTTCATGCCCGGGCGCAGCGCAAACCGGCCCTATGTCAAACCGGGCGCCACACCGCCGGATGCTCGCTCCGCAGAAAGACCGCCGGCGCCTGGCGGAACCCGGCCCAATAGACCCGGCGGGTGGAGTGGAGCAAAACGAGAACGACCCGCACCCTGGGCCCTGCCGGGAAGGAAGTCGGGCTCCGCTCCTCGGCCTCCGCGCCCCGGCGGCCGCGGCGATTCTCCGTTCCGCCCCGCGCCGAGTCGCCGGGAGCGGCCCGCCACTGGTTCCGCGAGCCAGCCCGCTCCATCATTCCGGCCGCGCACGCCACAAGGCGAGCGAGGACCCGAGGATCGCAGGCGGACAGGATCGACGCCAGCTCGCGCTCAAGGCCGTGCGCCGTCTCCCTATCGGTCGAAACAAGCGCGCCCTGGCCAAGCGCGCAGCGGGCCCCCTGCGCAAGGTGGCCGGCCCAGCGGCCCCAGGCCAGCCAGATTCGACAAACCCAGATTCGACAAACCCAGGTCTGACAAACCCAGGTCTGATAAATCAAGGTTCGCCAAGCCGGGACGGCCGTTCCCGCGGCCAGCCGGGGCCGCCGCACCCCGGCCGCCTTCCCCGGAGGGTGCCGGTGCCAAACCCAGAACCAATTACGACCGGCCGCGTTCTGCCGGCTATGCCCGGCCGGGGGGAAAGCCTGGGGCGAGCGCAGGGGGAAAAGGACGCAGCGATCGCGGTCCGCGGCCGCCCTTCGTCCCCGGGTCCAAACCTCCCAGGTCCGGGCCGGCTAAGTCCTGGCCACGGGCCGGCGGCTCGGCGGCCAAACCAGGAAAGCCCAGCTTTCGCGGGCGCAAGCCGGATAGGAAAAAACCCGGAGCATGACAGACAGCCACAGCCCACCCCTGGTGGTCGCCATCGACGGGCCGGCCGGCGCCGGCAAGAGTACAGTCGCGGCCCGCATAGCCGCCCGTTTCGGGTTGCTGAACCTGGAGACCGGGGCCATGTATCGCGCCTTCGCGCTCAAGGCCATCCAGACCGATAGCGACATCGATGACCGGGAAGAGCTGGGCCGGCTGGCCCTGAAGACCCGCATCCGGCTGCTGCCGGCGGCTCTGGGCAACCGCGTTTTCCTGGACGACGTAGAGGTCACCAAGCGCATCCGCGAAGCCGACGTGACCGCCGCCGCCTCGCGGGTAAGCGTCCACCCGGGTATTCGGCAATGGATGGTTTCCATGCAGCGCCAGCTGGGCGCCGACAGCGGAGTGGTCATGGAAGGAAGAGATATCGGCACCAAGGTCTTCCCCAACGCCGAGGTCAAGATTTTTCTCGATGCGGCGGCCGAAGTGCGCGGCCAGCGCCGCTATCAGCAGAATGGGCCCAACGCGCCCGCGGCCGCCGAATCCGTGCTGCAGGAGCTGCGGGAGCGCGACCGGCGCGACCGTACCCGGGCCGAATCCCCGCTTCAGCCCGCGGCCGACGCGGTGATCATCGATTCCACCGACCTCTCGCTCGATGAGGTGGTGGAACGGGTGGAAGCCATCATCACTGAACGGCTGGCTGCCCGCTACTGAACGGCTGGCTGCCCGCTACTGAACGACTGGCTGCGCGGTCGGCTCCCCCTCCCCACTAGGGTTCTTGGAGGGGCGGAGGTGGCGCAGCCTGGTCCCCGGGGGCGCCGGCGGTGCGGGTGGCGCGAGCGGCGATGGCGGCGCGGGCGGGGCTGGGGGTTCGGGGGGAACCGGCTCCATGGTCGTGATCTCGATGTCCCCGTGATCCGCCACCAGCTCGACCCTGGGACCGCCCGTGCCTACCTTGCCGCTTATACTCTGGCCCTCGCCGGCGCTGTTAGCGGGCAGGTCCAGCTTGGAATCAATGTTGCCGTTCCTGGCCGTCGCCTGCAGTTGAAAGCCTGCGCCCTGGGGTACGGTCAGGTGGATGGCGCCGTTGCGGTTGTGAATCTGCAACGCTCCCAGGGGGGCAAGCGCGCCCACCGAGATATCTCCGTCCCCATCTTCTACATGCAGGTCGCCGGTAATCCCGGTGCACTCCACATCCTTGGCGCTGGTCGAAATACGCGCCGGGCCGGCGGCATTGTTCAGCTGCAGATCGCCGCTGTCGATGGCCAGATCTCCGGGGATGCTGCCCACTTCCACATCGGTGCGGCTGGAATGAAAATGGACCGGCGCGGCAATATGCGCCAGGTTGGTATCGCCGAAGAAGTCGCCGTCCAAGGCCACGTTGCCCTGCACGTCGGAGATGGAGACATCGTCCAGCCGTCCCTGCAGCGTCAATGCGCCGGAGACGGCATGGGCATTAAACTCACCCTTGCCCATGCGCACCTGGAGCCCACCGGCCAGGTTGTCGACTTTCACGTCCCCGCGTTCGGCAACCACGTGCGCGTCCCCGGTCAAGCCTTCGATGGTCACGTCGCCATGCCCAGCGGTGACCGTGGGCACAGAGCCGTTAGGGATCTCGATGGTCAGGTCGGCGCGGCCATCGCTATTGTCGGCGGCGCGCAGGGTGACGCTCTTGCCATTGACGGTCAACTGCGGAGCCAGAGCATCCAGGTTGCGCCGGGCGGCGCGGTCATTGGCCGCGTACACCACCTGGTGGGCCTGCACATGGATCTGATCGTCCCCGGACGGGGTCAGGGTCACGTCTCCATGGGGCACCTGGATATCCACCAGAGCGCCCGCCGGAATCGGCCGGTTCAGGTTATGGTCGGCATCGTGTTCCTGGCCGAACAGGTGGGAGAAGACATCGTCGTCGTCCACCCCGTGCCCGAAGAGATGCATGCCATGAAGGTGGCTGCGGCTGACCCCGTAGCCCAGGATGGCGAGCAAGACGATGAGCACCACCAGGCCCCCGTGGGAGCGGCGGCCCACCTGGCCGCGGCGGCCGTCCAGCCACCATTCCCCGAGGGAGAGCAAGCCCACGCCGATGAGCAGCAGGGGCCACCAGCGGATGTACCAGGCCCACAGGTGAAAGGCATTCAGCTGATTGGTTTCGACCAGCAGGGCGATCACCCCCACCACGATCAGCACCACCGGACCGAGCATGGAGGGTGGGCGCAGAGAGCGCCGGTAGTAGCGCTGGGCCCGAGCCGCGTCGCGCTGCGAATAGGGCGGGGGTAGGGTCGCCATCACGCCCTCCTGTTGGGATCGGTGAGGGGGTCAGCCGGGGTTAAGGAGGAAGCCGCATAGGCGCCCGGGTAGGAGGGCGGCACTGCCGACGGGGCGGCGGCGATGGCGGCCCGTTCCGCCAGCCCCAGTACCCCGGCCAGGATCAGGTAGAGCGGCCAGCTGCGGCCAAAGCTGAGCACGCCCCATTGGTTGAGCAGGGCGGTAATGCCCACCAGGATCAGGAAAGCGGGCCCCCGCAGACGGCGGATGAGCAGCCAGGTATTCATTGCGGGCCTCCGCGCGGAGTATCCCGGGTTCTGCGGTAGAGCAGCCAGGCGCCGACACCGATAATGGCCACCGGCCAGGCACGGCTGATCCACTCCCCTTCAAACACCCCCAGGGTCTGCAGCAGGAGCACAATGCCGATGATGATCAACACCACGGCGCCCACCGGATGTTTGTGTTCCGCCGGCTCGACGGGGCCGGGCGCACCATAGATTCCCGAACTGTAAGCACCCGAACTGTATGGGCTAGACCCGGGGGCTGGCGGGGGTGGCGGCGGGGGTGCGCCGTAGGACGAGGTATAGGGAGGCGGCTGGAAGCCCTGACTGGCGCCGGATGCGGAATAGGGACCCGTCCCGGGCCCGGGATCAGGGTTAGCCGCCGGGCCGCCGGGCGCCGCGCCGGGGGAAAAGCCGGCCACGTAGGGCGCTGCCCCGGGCGTCGGAGCCATGCCCAGCCTGGACCCCAGGTCGTTGAGGCCGAAGGGATTGGGCAGGGGCAGTCCGTCGCGTCGCGCTTTGGCCGTCTGGGCAGCGTCAAAGACCTGATAAAAAACCCACGCGGCCAGCAGCAAGGCGAACACAAAGCTCTTGTCGGAGAGGCTCACGAACACCGCGAAAATGAGCACGTGGGCCAGGGCTTTGACGTACTGGCCGTTGTACATGGCGCCCACCCCGGGAATGAAGCCCAGCAGGCCGGCCAGTACGGGATGGGCATGCAGGGCGGTCAAGTTGGCATCGGGGTAGGCACCGCCCCCTTGGGGCGGATTGGACAGTCGAGCCGCCAGGCAGGGTTCGCAGTAGATCACGCCTCCTACCGAGCGCATGCACCCGGTGCATAGTGGCTTTCCACAATTCTGACAATAGGCAGCAGCCGCAACATCAGGATGATTGATGCAGTTCATACCAAGCTCCTCTCCGCTTGGTCTTCAGTTGTCGACCGCAAGGCCCTGAAAACCTCTCTCTTCACTTTTTGTTTTTTCCCACTCCGTTCAAAACTGGCCGGCATCTGTAGCACTTCCGCTGGCCGGGCAGCGAAGTGCTGCGGCCGGGAATCCACCATCATGGCGGGCAGGGCGGCATCGCTCTGCAAGGGCGTGCGTCTGCCCTGGGGTACGGGAAGCGTCTGTCCTCCACTGGGAGCGGTCGAGCTGGGACTGCCGTCGCGCGGGGTCTGCTGCTTGGGGGTCTGCTGGGAAGCCGGACGGGGCGCGGGTTCGGCCTCCGTGGAGCGCCGCAGTTCCCGCACCCGGGCCTCCATCTCATAGACCAGGCGCAGGTTCTCGTAGTACTTCATGACCTGCTCGTTGGTGGAGTAGTACTGCCGGGTCAGGGTGGCGCGCAGCCGCGAAGGGGTCAGGTCGGCGGCCCGCACTTCGGTCAGCTTGATCCCGGTCAGGTTCAGGGTGAGCGCGATGGAGAAAAAGGCCATGGCCGCGGTCATCATCAACCGGGGCTCAAATGCGTGGCGGCCTACCTGGCGAACCATAGGCAGCACGCGATGCCACGCCGGGCGCGGCGGCAGTGCGCGTACCGGCAGAGGGACACCGGGCACTACACCCGCTTCCTCCCCCGACACCGTGCCGCTGGTGCGGGCCAGGATTTTTTTGAGCAGATCGGCCGGGAGCTCCGGCTCCTCGGCCAGGTACTCGATCCAGGCCTTGCCCTGCTGGGTTTCTTTGAGCATCTGGGCACAGAGCGCACATTCGGCCTGATGGCGGTCAAAGGCGGCCGCGTCGGCCGCGGATAGGGTCCCGTCCAGCGCATCGGCGATCAGGTTTTCCCATTCGTCGCACCGTAACACCCGGCCTGGCCGGCCGGACGGCGTATTTTGCTCGCGCTCAGACATTTACATCACCTGCCCTTTAGTACGTTCCAGCAGCCGGGCTAGTTCCGCCCGTCCACGACTGATACGAGACTTGACCGTTCCCTGGGGAATGGCCAGTACCTCTGCAATCTCTTTGTAATCCATATCCTGCAGATCGCGCAGGATAACTGCTTCGCGCAACTCCGGCGACACCTTGGCCAGGGCGTGCTGCACCATCTCTTCCAGCTGGTTGCGCACCGCCTGCTGGAAGGGGGTGGTTCGCTGGTCGACGATGGGATCCGCGTGGGAGGCATCGCTGCCCTGCTCCCAGCCCGCGTCCATGGAGTCCGTGACCCGCTGCTGACGCCCCCGGCGGTAATGATCGACCAGCAGGTTGCGGGTCAGGGTGGTGATCCAGGTCTGGAAGCTGCCCTTGGCGGGGTCGAAGGTGGCCAGGTTGCCGTACAGCTTGATAAAGACGTCCTGGGTCAGATCTTCCGCGTCGTGGGACGAGGCGGTGAAGCGATAACAGAGGGCGTAGACGCGGCGCTGCTGGGCCGCCACCAACTCCGTCCAGGCGGAGGAATCGCCGTCCAGGCAGCGCCTGACCAGCGCCGGCCAATCGATCTCCGGGGTCTCGGACCGCCGCGCAGCCGGCCATTGCCGGCGCGCATCGCTCTCCGGCGGCGGGTTCGAAGGGAGATTCAACGCGGGGGTTCCTCGGCTTGTAGGATAGGGCCTCCCGGAGTTGGCCTGGTAGCGCTCACTGCGCACTCCAGTGGGCGCGATGTTCAGCGAAAGCGTGGCGGCCAGACTCATGCATGCTGATACGCGCCGTTCCCGGCTTCGGTTCCATCCCCGCCGTCCTGGTGATCCGAAAGCTTGATTTCTCCGTTCAGCGCCACAGGCGATGGTAGCGCTCGACCAGCCAGGCGAGAAAAAAAAGCAGGGCCATGATTCCACTGCCCCACCAGAAAATCATCATGGGCAAGGAACCGGCCACACTGCCGTCGTGCCGCACGGCCCCCTGCGTGGCCCGTCTCTCCGCGGAGCGAAAGATGTATCCGCTGCCGAGGGAAACGGCAGCGGCCAGCAGGAGCATGCGCAGGGCGGGCAGCAATTGTTCCTCGAGATGCCCCCCGGGCTCCAGAAAGGCAGTGTGAAAAACTGCATCGAGCAAAAGAATGCTACCCAGCAACGAAGCGAATTTAGCGAGTTCCAGAAACACAGCCAGTTCTCATGTGGCCACCCCGAACCACCTCCGGTTCAAGGCGACACCCAGTGAATTTTATGCCGCTCCACCCACCAGCAGGGAGCCTCCGAGCGATGGGGAAAGAGCGCGGGCACGCAGGGTTCGGCGACTGTCCCCATATAATCGAATTCCTCTTTCTGGCCCTTCAGGGGGGTGCGCAAGAACTGCTCCACCTGGACGCTGTTCGACCCCTGAGCGCCGGTTTTGAGGCGCAGAGTGATCCAGTCCCCGAGGTAGAGGACGACCAGAATGGCCAGCAAACCCTGGAAGATCCGTCCCCACAGACGCTTCATATAGAAAGCCATCCTACTCTGAAAGGGGGAGCTTGGGCAGCCTGCGGCTGGCCAAGCTTTGTTCCAGGAGGCCAGCCGATGCGGGCTGAACAGGCTACGGAAAACTCCCTGAACGTACGGCGCGGTTATGAGTGGTCTCAGAGATTGCATACTAACCGCTGAGGGGTGATTCCCCGGCGAAGCAATACTTTTTCTGAAGGCCAGATTCCGTTGCGTACAACCACCCGTGTTACAGATCTTTTAGGGGTAATGAGAATGATCGCCAACAGTCCCGCGCACGCAGTGGAATTATTGGATCGCGCTTTCGCTCAAGGGGACCTCGAAGCAGTCCTCAGCTTCTACGAGGAGGCAGCAGTCGTGATCACGGAGCCGGGGAAAGCGGCGAGGGGAACCGAGGAGCTGAGAAGTTTTTTTGCCTGGGCGATGCAATCCAGTTCTCGCGCAGAGCAACTGCGGACGCAAGTCATCGAAGCCGACGGGGTGGCGCTTTTCCTGTCCCGCTGGACCCTGCACAGCAAAGGCGTGGGTGGAGACGGGACAGCGCGCACTTTTATTGCAACCACGATCTTTCGCAAGCAGCCGGAAGGGGGATGGAAGGCGCTGATCGACAATCCGTTCGGCCCCCTGATTTTAGGACCGGAATAATGGCTCGGAGAGATATGGCACTCTGCCGTGGTTACGATTCTGGATGGATATGCCCAGAACAGGACTGCCAGGCCACACCCAAAGAATGCAACGCTATCTTGTCGCCTTCGCTGATGACCACAGGGTCTACGGCGAGCAGGAAGGCGTACTCCATCTCTTTGTTGATGATCACGCACCAATGCTCGTGCTGAACAACTCCACTGCATATGGTGCAGGAGGCCGCAGCGTTGTACTTGTTGGACACGCGCCACACTTCCTCTAACTGCTTCAGGGATCGGTCTAGCTCATCGGCGCCGGGGTTCATAAGTCATCCACCGTTGCATGACATTCGCGTCACCGCGGTTGCGGCGCCCGATGCTTATCGTGCCGGCGGGCAGCCAGATGATTTGCCTAAGCCCTCAACCCAGCGTGGAGCGGGTCGTGGGCATGATTCCCGGTCGACGGAAACCTGCACCACCGTCCACCGTCTTTCCCGTGCGCCTGCATTTGAAGAGGATAGCCACTTACTGGAAACGACTATCCGCGTCCACTGTATGCCATACCTTACAAGAGATATCGCCGGGAACCCAATAGTGCTTCAGTGGCAGGAGCCAAACTTGATAACGCCGGACCACACTTTTCCTTCCGCTATAAGTTCTCAGCGATGATCGTCCACACGTATATCTCGCGGACTTACTAACCGCGGCGCGCGTTCCACGGCCTGCAAAACCATGCTACGGGCCAGCAGGATGGCGCTGTCGAGATCGTCCAGGTGCTTGAAAAACGCGACTTCCGTCAGGTCGTTGATCGCGACCTGGGAAAAGAGCGAGACCTCGCTGAGCCGGGTGCGAATGGCCAGCACCATCTTGGCCAGAAAAACCTTGAGCACTACCTCTTGCGCCAGCTTCTCAAAATACGCACTGGGCATGGCTTTGAGAATTGCCTGTTGCTCAGCAGGTATCGCTAGATTGGCCTGAAAGGTGATAAAGCGCCGATGCTCTTTCATCTGCACGATGTATATCGGCTCGCCATCCGACATGGTGGTGAGTAACCCAAACTCCCACGCTGGGTCGCAAACGATTTTCGTGCGCAGACCCGAATCTTCGAGCCATCGGCAAAGAGCCGGCTGTACATTGCCCCCAGCTATCTCGAACTGCTGGAAACGAATCGCTCGTATGCCCCAAAAGCCGACAACGATCGCGGACAGCAATACGTACGCCATCATTCCATATAGAAAAATGCTCCACCAGGACAACTCTTCCTCCCGCGTTTCCGAAATCGGCGGGAGTCTTGTTAGCGCAAGCCGTCCCGGAGGAGCTCCGTCCGCTGGACCAACGCTGGACAAGGAAGGAGCTGCAACCAGGTAGATATAGCACCGGGACGATCAGAGTTCGTTGCGCCAGCGCAAGCAGGATTGCGCAGCCGCGGATTGGTCGCGATAGGGAGGGTAAGTAGCGCGATGACCCTGGGTCATGGACTTGCGCAGAGCTGCCCTGGCTCGCGCCAGGCGGGATTTGGCGGCAGGAACCGAAATGCCCATACGATCGGCGATCTGCTTGGTGGAATGCCCCTTCATCTGCCCCTGCTCGATCACCACGCGGAGCGAGGCCGGCAGTTGATCGATCGCCCACTGCAAATGCCGGGACCGCTCGCGGACCAGGTAAAGTTTCTCCGGGTCGGTGGAGTGCGCGGAGATTTGCCAGTACCTCCAGGACTCTTCTTCCGCGGTTACGTCCATCGATGTTTCCGGCCGGACCCGCTTCCGGCGCAGGATCATGAGCGCGGAATTGATGCCGATCCGGGTGAACCAGGTGGCGAAGCTCGACCTGCCGTCGAACTGCCGTAAATTCTTAAAGGCGCGCAGCATGGAATCCTGCAGCGCATCCTCCGCGTCCTCACGGTTTCTGGTCACGCTGTAGATGCTGCTGAAGGTGCGTTTCGAGCTACGCGCGCACAGCTCGACGAAGGCCCACTCCTGGCCCGATTGCGCCGCCGCAATCAGCCTTTCGTCGCTCATGCTGTGAAAGTCGAGGTCGATTTCGTGCTGCGGTACTGCGCAGGAATTCATCAATACTCCTCCGCGTGAGAATGACTTAATTCTAGGAGTTTGCCGGGGCAATCTTTCTGAGATCACTGTCAGCTAACTGTTGCGGGGGTGGCGGCGCAGCCGGCGGGTATCGAGTGGTAAAGTTTCGCGAAGGTTGGTTAGGCAGTAAAGTGGATACGTCATGCCACGGCCCGATATCACAAGGAAACGATGAGACACTCGCCTCACTCCACTCGCCCCGGTTCTCTGTCCGTTTTTTCTCCAATCAACCGTCGCCATTTCCTGTTGGGCGCGGCTGCGACCTTGGCCACCGCGCGCGCCGGTGCTCTGGCTGCGGCCTTTGCTCCGGCCAATGATCATGCCGGCGGTCCATTGAAGATTGAAGGCGTGGAATTGGTCGAACTGCATGGCAGCTATACCGAGGAAGCAGGGGTCAACGGGCAGCCGCAAGTGAATCCACTGGACGTCTACGACGACCTGCGCCCCGAACCTTACAGCGACAGGCCATCGGGCAGCAAAGAGGTTCACACCAGCGCCATCTATCTGCGCCTGCACGCCGGCGGGATCGAAGGTCTCTACGGGCCCATCGAGAAGAGCGCGGCCATAGTGGTCGAACAGGAGCTGCGCCCCTTTCTGCTGGGCAAGGATGCGCTGGCCGGAGATGCGCTATGGGACCAGATGTATCGCTCCAACCGGCACTCGCGCGATGGCTTCTTCATGATGGCCATCAGCGCGGTCGACAACACGCTTTGGGATGTGCGCGGCCGTTACTACGGGGTGCCGGTGTATCGGCTGCTGGGCGGCCCCACGCGCTCCTCGGTCGAGATGTACGCCAGCTGTCTCGGCTTCTCCCTCCAGCCGGAGGCGGTGCGCACCCGCGCCCTGGCCATCAAGCAGCAAGGGTTCCGCTATCAGAAGTGGTTCATGGGCTACGGCCCCGGCTCCGGGCCGGAGGGAATGCAGAAGAATGTCGAACTGGTGCGCATTCTGCGCGAGACCCTGGGCGACGACAGCGAGATCATGTTTGACGCCTACAGCGGATGGGATCAGGACTACACCCTGGAATGGGCCCACCAGGTAGAAAAGTACCACCCCCACTGGATTGAAGAAGCCACTCATCCGGAGAAGATCGAGAGCTTTGCCGCCATGCGCCGGAGCACCACCATTCCCATCGCCTCCGGAGAGCACTTCTACGGCCGGTGGGAGGTGGAGCGTTACCTGGAGGCGGGCGCGCTCTCCGTAGTCCAGGCCGATCCGGAGTGGTGCGGCGGCACCTCAGAGCTGGTGCGCATCGGCACCGTCGCCTCGCTGCATGATGTGCCGGTGATTCCCCACGGCCATAGCCTGCGCGCGGCCATACACATCATCTGCAGCCAGTCGCCCATGACCTTTCCCCTGGGCGAGTTCCTGGTAAACAAGATGCGGCACTACTACCACTTTGAAAGCAATCCGCTGGTTCCGGTCAACGCCCACATCGCCCTGCCCACCGGCCCCGGTTTCAACGTGCAGCTCGATCCCGCCAAAATCGAGTCGCAAACCGTACTCAAGGCCGAGTAATATGCGCTTTGTCTTTCATGGGCCGTTCAATATCGAGAACCTGGAAAGGGCTTCATGTTCTTTCACCTGCTGGGCAAGATTGCAACCTTCACGGTTTTACTCTCCGGCGCGGTCGCGTCCGCGAGCCCCAAGGAAAACGCCAAGGATCACACTACCTGGAGCACTTACCTGGGCAATGCCGATGGGTCTCACTATTCCGCCCTGAAGCAGATTGACCGGTCGAACGTAAGCCGGTTACAGGTGGCCTGGTCCTATGACAGCGGAAGCGAACAACCCTATGCGTTCAACCCCATTGTCGTCGGCAGGACCATGTACGTGCTGGCGAAAAATACTTCGATCGTAGCCCTGGACGCGGCCACGGGGAACCCACTGTGGGCTTATCACTCGCGCAACCTGGGGCCGCGACCGGAAGGCCATCGCGGCATCAACTACTGGCAGAGCAGCGACGGATCCGATAAGCGCCTGCTGATCTCCTTCGCCAACAACCTGGAGGCCATCAACGCGACCAACGGGCAGCTGATTTCCTCCTTCGGCAATGGGGGAACGGTCAATTTGAGAGAAGGGCTGGGGCGGGATGCGAAGACCATGCGCCAGATCCAGTCCGGCACTCCCGGCGTGGTCTTTGCGGACCTGATTATTTTGGGCTCCTCCACCGGAGAGGACTATGGCTCTCCTCCGGGGGACATCCGCGCCTACGATGTGCGCACGGGACGCATGGTTTGGATCTTTCATACCATCCCGCATCCCGGGGAGCCGGGCTACGAGACCTGGCCCAAGGACGCCTGGAAATCCGCCGGCGGAGTGAATTGCTGGGGCGAAATGAGCCTCGATGAAAAGACGGGGATCGTCTACATCCCCACGGGAGCTCCGGTTTATGACTTCTACGGCGCCGATCGCAAGGGGAACAACCTATTCGCGGACTCCTTGCTGGCGCTCAACGCCCGGTCGGGAAAGCTGGTCTGGTACTACCAGCTCATCCACCATGATTTGTGGGACTACGACGCCATGGCCGCACCGCAACTGCTGACGGTGCGCCACGATGGGGAGGATGTTCCCATCGTGGCCCAGGCCTCGAAGCAAGGCTTTGTTTACGTCTTCAACCGGGCCACCGGCAAACCACTTTGGCCCATGGAGGAGCGCGCCGTGCCGGGAACAAACATGCCCGGCGACGAGGCTTCCCCCACTCAGCCCTTCCCCAGCGCACCACCGCCCTTCGCCCGCCAGGCCTTCACCGCGGCCGATCTGAATCCTTATATCCTGAGCCCGGCGGATCGAGCGCGGTGGAAGAAGGTAGTAGAGAATGCCGCCAACCAGGGGCTCTTCACCCCGCCTGGATTGACGGACACGGTTGAGATGCCCGGTAACCATGGCGGTGTCAATTGGGGCATGACCGCCGCCAATCCGGCAGACGGGACCATGTACGTGGTGTCCATGGATATTCCGGCCATCCTCAAGAACGAGCGCCGCGAACCGCCCTCGCTGTGGCAAATTCCCAGCCAGGCCGCACCCGCGGTGCAAGGCAAGGCGGTGTATCACGTTTACTGTGAGCGGTGTCATGGCCCGGAGCGCGCGGGCGCGCCGCCCGCCATTCCTTCGCTGGTGAATGCCCCTTCTGTCTTTGGAGCACAAACCATCAAAGGGGTGGTGAGTTATGGGCTCAATGACATGCCCGCTTTCCCCGATCTCACCGACCGGCTGCTGAACAATCTGCTCTTATATCTCGGCAATCCGGCGAGTGCGCCCGGCCCCATCGTCTCCCGCAACGAACCTCCCGCGACCACGGGCGCATCCGAGCCGGTGCGCTACTGGTCCGGGTACGGCTTGCAGCCTTCGATCATCCGCCCGCCGTGGTCCGTGATCACCGCCTACGACCTGAACCGGGGAGTGATCAAGTGGCAGGTGCCCCTGGGAAATGCTCCCCAGGGTGAGTCTGAACATCTCCAAGACACCGGCATCATGATGTCCAGGAACGGGCCGGTGGTGACCGCGAGCGGCCTGGTTTTCATCGCTACGAAAGACGAGGGCAAGCTCCGCGCTTATGACCAGGCGAGCGGCAAGGTGCTTTGGGAAACGGATCTTCCCGCTGCCTCCGAAGGTGTGCCGGCGGTCTACGAGGTAGACGGGCGCGAATATATCGTTATCTGTGCCGCCTCGGCCAAGCAGACGGAGATACCAAGAGACGGGCCGGAGGAGCAATCAGCGCAGCCGGTGCATCGCTCTTACCTTGCCTTCGCATTGCCTAGTGATTGATCGGTCCGCCCACCACAGACGATCCGGTTCCGCTGCACCCGGTGCTGCCGTAGCGGAGAAACTTCTGGATCCGTTTTCCGGTATCGACTTCGGCGGTGTAGATGTTGCCCTGGCTGTCCAGGCTCACTTGGTGCAGCCAGTGGAAGTCTCCCGGCATGCGGCCACTGCGCCCCAGCCGGCCCAGCTCCTGCAGGTTGCTGCGATTCAGGAGATAGATGGTCATGTTGGCGTTGTCTCCGATATAGAGACAGCTCTGCGCCTCGTCTTTAGAGAAGTTCAGGGAAACAGCGGTGCCGATGACGTTGGTGTGCTGGCTGACAAATTGCTCGGCCACAAATCCGCATTTGCCGGCTGCGCCCGCCGGATTGTTGCAGGGTTTGCCCAACGAGGGATCGTGGATGTCGAACACCTGAATACGATCGTTGCCCCGGTCACACACATACATCTTGCCGTCCTGGGCAATCTTGACGCAGTGCACGGGGTTGCGGAAGAAGGCGGGCTTCTTGTTGCCATTGGTGTAGCCCTCGATCCACGTCCCGGCGGCGGCTGCTGCTGCGTCGTCGACGGGATTGTTTCCGTAGGCGCCGAAGTGGCCGATATATTTCCCGGTATCGGCGTCAACGATCAGCACCCGGCGATCTCCGTAGCCGTCCGCGATGTAGAGGCGATTGGTTGCGGGGTCGACCACCATGTCCGCGGCCTGGTAGAGCAGCGGCGTGCCATTCACTCCGCCATGGGTATCGTTGCTGTCCGGCTTGGTCGGCGTTCCACCGATTCTTAATTTGAAATTGCCGTCTATGTCGAACTTCTGTACGAAGCCGTCGCCGCCTTGCTTGTTGGTGGCCCAGGGCGAGCCCCCATTGTCGGCCGCCGCGGAATTTCCTGAGAGCCAGACGTTGTCGTTCTGATCGATATAGATTCCATGCTCACTGCTGGGCCAAAGGCAGCCTGCCTCCGCCTTGCACTTGCCGCCGATAAATCCAGGGTCGGCGGGACCACCCCAGGCGCGCAGCAGTTTGCCCGCGGAATCAAACTCCAGCACCGAGGGAGCGGCTTTGCAGCAATCGGCGATGGTGCCATAGGTGCGCACCTGGCCCAATCCGTTGACCGGCTGCCCTTTCTCGTTGACGGCGCCGGGCACCGGTCCTTCGAGGCCGGCCTCTTCATTGGTCATGGTGCGTGGACGGTTGTAGACCCAGATATGGTCATGGGGGTCGACATAAAGCCCGCCTATCTGGCCCAGGATCCAATTGTTGGGTAGTGGTTGCGGCCAGGCTGGGTCAACCACGAAACCCGGCGTCTTGCCCGTGCTCGAGGTGTTGTAGACGCCGGCCTGCTTGAAGAGCCGGTCAAGAGAACCATCGTTCTTGAGGAGATTGTTATCGGTATCGGCGGCCCTGACCAGGCTGGTCATCGCTATCAAGAGCAGCACAGCCGTTACTTTGCCTCGGATCATCATTCTCAACCTGGGCAGCAGACGAGTCATTTCCATCTGCTGCCGTGACCCCAGGATGAGAGCACACTATTCCAGCCACTTCAAGTGCTCCGCGCAGGGCGGCTGGTCAAGCCTTACTGTTGCGGAGGTCCGCCACCACCTGGCCCACCACCGCCTTGCATCCGCTGTTGCATGCGCTCCTGCATTTGCTGTTGATCCGCTTCAAACTGCTTCTTCTGGTCATCGTTCAAAACGGCTTCAATCTTGGTCTTGGTATCGGCGTGAATGCTTTGCATCTTGGTCATGCGGTCTTCCCGCGACAGCGAGGAATCCCCGCGCAGGGCCTGCATTTGCTGCTGCTGGGATGCCAGAATGGGCTTGAGTTGGGTCTGCTGATCGGCGGACAGATTGTAGCGCTTGGTCATCCCCTCCAATTGCTGCGCCGGATCCATCATCCCGCGATGGCCACCAGTTGGGGGTGGCGCGGCGGTTTCCGGAGGTGAACCTGCCTCCTGGGCAAAGAGGTGAGCGCCCCCCACCAGGCATACTGCCAGGACCGCGCTCTGTAAACGAAAACTAAATGGCTTCTTCATCGCAACAATTCCTCCATGGTTTGCAGTGTACGAACGCTTGACCTCTGTATAGACGAGAGGCGCAGGGAATACGATGTCTGCTCTCCTCCCGATTATCGTTCAGCGTTCACTAGCATGAACAGGTCGGGGGATACGCTACAGGCCCCCGGTGAAAAGGTGCGCCAAGTGGAGCCGTCACCGTAGGTGATGGCGTTCACGTCCACGGCGGTGATGGCAGTAAAGTGGCTTAGCGAAAGGTTGCGCGAAGCCTCGCCGTTTCCTTTCACGTCCAAGGCAACGTCGACCGTCCTGGCCAGATCCGGATCGGCTCCTGACAAGGGGACGTATCTCCACTTGTTACTGAATCCGTGAACGACAATTTGCGCGCTCACGATGGACCGCGGCAGGAGATTGATTAAGGTGAGGTGAATGCCCTGATTCTGATCCGGTATCTGGGCCTGAGGGTTCAGAGGCTTCCCATTGATGGTGGGACCGGCGTTCCTGCTCATGGGGAGCCCAGGTCCATGTTTTACCTGCAGGCCGACGGGACAATTGGTTCGGTCCATATGCGAGGGAGGGGTGGCTAGTACGAGGTTTGCGGTGGAACCGGTGACGGGCTCCTGGCTAAATGCACAGTTACCGGTAAGCAGGATGGCGAGCGAGAGGATGCTGGCACATTTCATATCTGGCCCCCACGACCACACGTGCGTGCAACCACGGTACTCCTGTCGGTTTTTGAGGACAAGGGCCTGGCTTGGGAGTCAAGTTCGTTTCAACGCATTTACTACGGCCTTTAAAGTCATTGCGACGAGGGCGTAACAGCAGCCATCTCCAGCGCCACGCTGCAACGCGGTGTGGGATTGACGATGGCAAAGGATCGGGCATGGCTGATGAAGATCCGTTTAAAGATGGCGGTGGGAAGAATGCCCTCGGCGGCCGACAGTTTCACCGTGACAGTTTGGCACCTCATGATCGCCAGGTCCCTCACCGTCCTTTTGCCTAAATGCAGTTTGTCATGTGTGGATTCGCAGGGCATTGAACCGTTCACCGTTCGCAGCCTCGACCCGTACCCCCAACCATTGCGTGGATTTCCCCATTGCAGTAGTACCAGCGTCTCCGCTCCACTATCCAACAACATGCTCGCGGCGCCATAGGTCTGCACGGTCACCGATATCCTGGGCTGATAGCGATGCTCATCGCCCTGGGGCAGAGGGGGAAAGGTGACCGGCAGGCGTTCGCCGGCTAAGGAATCAGCCAGGCCATCTCCAGGGTCCAACGTCATGGTTCGATGCTGATTGTCGATCAGGACATCGAAATGGCGCAGGAAGTTTTCGCCGAGAATTCCCCGCACGGCGCGATAATCAGTCCCTGTCATCGGGGATTTCATGCTCACCACCGCGACGTTTCGTACCGAAAGAGAATCCAAAGTGATCTCTTTCACAACAGAGAGGACCTGGTCGGTCGTTCCCGCTGAGCTGACGATCCGCGATGAACCCACAGACTGCAGTCCGAGCTCATGAAACAGGGCTGCATCCAGCACCGTGACCGTGGCCCCCGTATCGACCATGAAGTCATAGGGCCCAGCGCCATTTACCTTCACCGCCACAACCGAGAGGCTACCCTTGTAAGGACGCATGGACACGGTTACCTTCTGTTGGGATTCTGCACCGCCGGGTACGGTGGCAAATAACAGCAGGACGGCTACGTAAAGAAGAGCGCATACCAGAGGTTTCATGATCGTCGTCTCCATTGCTTGAGGTGTCTGGCTTTAACGGCGTTCACTCTCTAAGCGGAAACAAACGTCATCGAGTGACAACCTTTCGTAAGTAAAGTCGGCCTCGCAACTTGAGAGCCCAGGTGAGTAAACTCAATAGCATCCAATCTGTCCTTTGACTGCGAGGGAATCGCGCTATGGATGAGCGAAACCAAACCCGCGATCCAGACGGCATAACCGCTCTGCTGCAGCAGATAAAACAAGGGGATGTAGCTGCTGAATCGGAGTTGATGCCCCTGATCTACCACCAGTTACGGGCTATTGCGCGCAACCAAATGGCGCGCGAACGACCGGACCACAGCCTGCAGGCCACCATCCTGGTACACGATGCTTTTCTGCAGTTGGTGGGAAACTCACAGATTGATTGGAGCGACCGGGCGCACTTCTTCGCTCTGGCATCGCGCGCGATGCGCCGCATGTTGATCGATCATGCCCGTGCCGCCCACGCGCAAAAGCGGCCTGGGGCCAGGCAGAAGGTCGAGCTCGAATCCGCGCTTGTTTTTGTAGAGGGCCAAGCGACTGACTTGCTGGCGCTGGATGAGGCGCTCGCCAGGCTGGCAGAGTGGGATCCCCGTCAGGGCCGGGTGGTGGAGATGCATTTCTTCGGCGGACTTGGTTTTGACGAGATAGCCGAGGTGCTAAGCATTTCTGACCGCACCGCAAAACGGGATTGGGCCATGGCGCGGGCCTGGTTGTATCGCCAGCTGAGCAAGCAACAGGATGCCTGAGCCAGTCGAGGGATAACGATGGACCGGCAAACGAGCCCGATGACCGCGGATAGGTGGATGCAGCTCAAGGAGATCTTTGCAGCTGTGCAGGGCAAGCCGCCGGCCGAGCAAGCTGAGATGGTCCGCGCGCTGGCCCAGGGAGATGAGGAATTAGAGTCGGCCGTTAAAGATCTACTCGCAGCCGACGAAAGTGCCGGAAGTTTCTTGCAAACGCCCGCTGCCGACCTGCATAGCGCACTCCTGGCGCCGGGCACGCGACTCGGTCCTTATCAGATTCTTGGCCTTCTGGGTGAGGGCGGTATGGGCAAGGTCTACCGCGGCCTGGACACCCGCTTAAACCGCGCCGTCGCTATTAAAATCTCCGCCGAGCAGTTCAGCAAACGATTCGAGCAGGAGGCGCGGGCGATATCGGCACTGAACCATCCCAATATCTGCACTCTCTACGACGTCGGCCCCAACTACCTGGTGACGGAGTTGGTGGAAGGCGAAAGCTTGCGCGATTGGCTCCGACACACAACCGCCCCGGAGCGCCGCCTGGAGATCATGAGGCAAGTGCTGGAGGCACTTCGCGCAGCGCATTGCGCCGGTATTGTGCATCGTGACCTCAAACCGCAAAACATCATGGTTCGTTTCGACGGTTATGTGAAGGTTCTGGACTTTGGTCTGGCCAAGCAGTTGCCGACCGCGCGTTCGGCGCCGATAGAAACCATCGCATCGTCCGATGCAAGTGTTCCCGGTCAGATCGTGGGAACCGTCGCCTACATGTCTCCGGAGCAGATCCAGGGGCACCCCGTCGATCAGCGCAGCGACTTATTCGCCGTCGGGATCATTCTCTTCGAGATGTTGACCGGGCAACACCCTTGGCCTCGCGCCTCGGTCGTGGATACGCTCCATGCCATCCTGCACGACGACCCACCCGCGGTGAGCGCCACGACCCCTTCCAATACAAAACTGGGACCCATCGTGAGCAAGCTTCTGTGCAAGAATCCGGCGGAGCGCTATTCTCTCGCCGAAGGGGTTCTGGAAGCGTTCAACACCGGCGTGTTCGCGCAAGGGTCTTCGGCCGCAATCCCAGCCGCAGCGGAACGCCCGGCCGGATCCAGGGCATGGAACAAATGGATTTTTGCTTCCCTCATCCTCCTGCTTTTCGTTGCCGCCGCCGGAGCATACCTATTCTTCTCTCGCAGCAGAAAGGCCCTCACCGAAAAAGATACGGTTGTGCTTGCCGACTTCACCAACTCGACCGGCGATCCGGTGTTTGACGACACTCTAAGGCAGGGCATGTCGGTGCAGCTCGAGCAGTCACCATTCCTGAGCCTGATCCCGGAAGGGCGCATCCAGCAGGTACTTCGCCAGATGGCTCAGCCAGCCGATGCGCGACTTACCCCGAAAATCGCCGCCGAAATCTGTGAGCGCACTTCAAGCGCTGCTGTTCTGGACGGCTCGGTCGCAAGCCTCGGCAGCCAGTACGTGCTGGGGCTGCGTGCGCGGGACTGCGGCAGCGGGAAGGTTCTAGCTGAGGAGCAGGGCCAGGCGGTCAAGAAAGAAGACGTGCTGACTGTCCTAAGCCAAATTGCCAGTCGATTCAGGGCCCGAGTCGGTGAATCCCTCACCACGGTGGAAAGGCACAATACTCCGCTCGTCGAAGCAACGACACCTTCACTCGAAGCGCTGAAAGCCTACAGCACGGCTTGGAAAGTTTTCTCCTCAACTGGTGAGACCGCGGCTCTACCGTTTTACCAGCGGGCGGTTGAGATCGACCCCCAATTCGCGATCGCGTATGCGTGGCTGGGGGACATGTACGGCCAGATGGGAGAGTCTGACCTCTCTGCGGAGAACATCAGCAAGGCCTATCAGTTGCAGGATCGCGCCAGCGATGCGGAGAAGTTCTTTATCAATACCGACTACGACATCCGGGTGACGGGAAACCTGGAAAAGGCGGAACAGAGCTGCCTGGCGTGGGCGCAAACCTATCCCCGTCAGATGCTTCCCCACGGCCTCCTGGCGGGAGTTATCTATATGGGCCTGGGCAGATACGAAGATGCAGTAGAGCAAAACATAAAGGCTATCGAGCTCGAGCCGGACGCGGCCATCGTGTATGACAGTCTTGCCGACAACTACATCTTCCTTAATCGCCTGGATGAAGCCGAGAATGCACTCCTGACAGGCGAGCGCAAACTGGGACCCGCTGGCTTTTCGCTCACGAGCTACGACATCGCCTTTTTAAAAGGGGACCAGGCAGGAATGGTGCGGGAAACGGCTAAAGGCCGGGGAAAGGCGGAAGCCTCGATCTCTTACCGCGAAGCATTTGTCCAGGCGTATTCCGGTCATTTGCAACAGTCAAGGAGGTTGTCACAGCGTGCCTCGGATTTGGCCCAGCAATCCGGCCGGAAAGAAAGTTCGGCTCTATTCCAAACCGGGGCAGCACTCTCAGAAGCTTTTTTGGGGGATGCCACCCTGGCAAAGCAGAAAGCACTGACGGCACTTGAGTTTTCCAGGGACCGGGAGGTGGAGTTCGGCGCCGCTGTTGCGCTGGCTCTCCTCGGGGACTCTTCCCAGTCTCAAATAGTCGCCAACAACCTGGAGAAGCGCTTCCCCGAAGATACCTCGGTCAGATTTAACTACACGCCGACGCTTCGCGCCCTTCTGGCACTCGACCGTGGGGAGCCTGCAAAGGCCATCGACCAGTTACAGATCGCCAGCCCGTATGAATTGGCCGCGCCGCGCAGCCTGTTGCATGGACACTTTGGGGCTCTCTATCCGATCTACGTGCGGGGTGAAGCCTACCTGGCCGCACACCGAGGCGTCGAAGCGGCTGCGGAGTTTCAGAAAATTCTCGATCACCGCGGGATCGTGGGCAGCGACTCTATAGGCGCTCTCGCGCACCTGCAACTCGGTAGAGCGTACGCATTGTCGGGAGACACGACCAGGGCGAGGTCGGCGTACCGGGATTTCCTCACACTTTGGAAAGACGCCGATCCCGATATCCCGATCCTCAAACAAGCCCAGGCAGAATATGCCAGGCTGTAGTAAGCAGCCGTGAAACGTCCACTCCGATGGACATCCTACTTCTGAAACAGTAGCGGAGCGAAATGGATGAGATTGTCGCGCCAGACCGGCCATTGGTGGTGACCGGGGGTTTCGATTGCGGTCACGGGAAGGCCTTCGGCTTTGAGCGCGGCGATTACAGTCTGGTTGGGCTTGAGCAGCGCGTCGTCTACACCGCAGGCCATCCACAGCAGCCGGAGGTTTGCCTTCTGCGCATTGGTCTGTGGAAGATCTGCGATGGCTTTGGCATTGAGGCCGGCGGAGAAGGTGCCGATCCAGGCGAAGAGCTCAGGGTGCGATAGACCAACGAAGAGGCTCTCATGGCCACCCATGGAAAGCCCGGCGATGGCGCGGTCCTCGCGCTTCTTCGATACGTGATAGTTGGCTTCAATCTGCGGGATCACTTCGGTGACGAGTGCCTTTTGATAGAGGTCGTAGTTCTGCTGATTCATATCAGGAGTGCGCCCCGGCTTGAGCACCGCCATGTTGCCATAGCCCAGCGTCATCACCACGATCATCGGCTTCGCTTTGCCCGAGGCGATCAGGCTGTCGAGGATAAAGTTCGCCTTCCCCACTTGGGTCCAGCCATCGGCCGCATCGCTGTAGCCGTGCAGAAGGTAGAGCACGGGATAGCTCTGCTTGGACTTCGGGTTATAACCGGGGGGCGTGTAGACGTAGTAATCGCTCTGATTGTTGGGCAGGCCGAGAACCACTTGCGAGGTGTAGAAGTGGTGTTCCACGATGCCGTGCGGGATGGACTGCAACTCCCACGGTTGGGGCGGCGTGCCGGGAATGGTGAGATTGCTCCAAAGGGTCAGCAGGTTGTCGCGCACATCGGTGTTCCTGATGTCCAGCACCGGTGTGCCATCGACTACGAAGCGATAACCATAGATTTCGGGTGCGAGCACGGGAGTGGTCGCGGTCCATAGATCGTCCGCATCCTTCTGCATCGCCGTAGTTGTACCTTCGAGCACCAGGTCGACTTTCTGCGCGTTGGGCGCACGCAGGCGGAGGGTCACCGTGTCGTCGGAGTGGATCTCAGGCGAGAGGTAGGGCGGGAACGCAGGCGCGGGGGCAGGGGCTGGAGTTACCGGGGCGGTCGGGGTCTGGGCGGCCGCGACGAGAGGTAGGCAGGCAAGCAAAAGAAAGGCGGCGCGAAAGGGTCGTGGTTTCATCGCGAAAGTCTATCAAACCAGTCCCCAGGGGACCGCTCCCAGGCGGCCCTCGTTACCAAAGGTTGAAAATGGGTACCGGAACTCTAGCCGAAGTCCTATCGGTCTTCATATAAGTAAATGCAGAAGGAGGAACGCATGCCTACTGAACGTTGCAAACAGTGCGGTGAGATGATGACTGAGCAACCGGCTGCCTATGAGACGGTAGACCTCGCCGGTGTCCCCAAGCATTCCGATCGGTTTTACGAGCAGTGGTTCGTCTGTCGCAATGGCCATCGCAAGGGATATATCTCCGGCCACGGCTCTGGTCCTGGGGCTGTGATGGTGGTAAGCCAAACCAATGTAGTCAGCGTTCGCTCCTAAAGCTCATACAGCGCCAGCTGTGCCACAGAAATGCCTTTGGGCTTGGAGCCCAGGGCATTTTTCTGTTTCCAGCCTGAACCGGGATTTCAGGCTGCGGAAAACTCAGTCAGCTTTCAATCCGATAAAAGCAATCGAAACATATCATTTTCGTCCCAGGTACGCTTTGGCGAACCTGGGGCGCCCGTCCAGTTCCTATTGGCTTCTGTTAGGGCACAACCTCCGCCGGGTCGAGTTCTCACACACCCTCTGCCGGGCTGAGCCCGGACCCTTCAAAGAGCGGAGTATCTCCATCGCCTGTTTACTTCCCTGCCAACACAATGGGTTACACCAACGCTGGGTTTACGCTGGGTCAAGTACTTCAAAAATGAGGCCTGGATGAATCGTGGTCACAAGATAGCCGCGGCGGTGTCGCTGGCGGTGCTGGTTTTGTGTTTGCTGGGGAGCTTCCTGACCCGGGGTGTGATGGAGAATCTGCCCTTCCTGCATGGGCAAAAAGCAGGTTGGAACGCCATCCCGCGCCCCTATGGGATCGTGGACCAGCGGCCCTGGACGACCGCAAGGACGCTGACCGCATTGGCGGTGTCGGCGGAGGAGCTGCAGCTTGCGCGCGAAGCAGAGCGGCTGGCCGACCACGAGGTAGACCAGAATTTCGCTCAATCTCTGCGCCAGGCGAGTGCGGAGACCAGGCAGCTGACCGGCGAGGCATTGAGCTTGCAGCAGCGGGTCACCGAGCTGCAGCAGACAGTCGCAGAAGACCAGGAACGGATCGCTGCGTTGACAACCAAGGCCGCCGCCCTCACGGCAGCCGCCGCCCCTGCTTCAGCCGGTGCAGTTGAGCCGGTGGGAGACGATCTGGACGTCGCCAAGGCCCAGCTGAGCCTTGACCAGGACGAGTTATCGGATTCGACGGACGAATTGGCACGAGCCAGTGGAGATCATCGGGGGGAAATTCAGCGGGAGCTATCGGCACGCCAAGCGGAGATGAAGAAGTACGACCTGCAGGCAACAGGGGGCCAGGGACAGGCCGCCGTGGTTTCCGCCGGCCAGCACACCACGCTGGCGGGGCAGATGGTGGAGTGGTGGGCACAGCGCAGCAGGAAACAACTGATCCAGCAGGCCGAGCAACTGGCGCGCTCGGATGTCGCTGCGCTCACGGCCGACCGTGCCAGGCTGCAGCAGGAGGCCCAGACGAGCGAAGCCAATGCTGCCGCCAAAGCGGCCGGGGAGTCGAGTGCGGCCCGGGTTAAGGAACTGCAAAGCCTGGCCACCCAACGGACGGTGTTGAGCATCCTCGACGACCGGCTGGGGGCGCAGCAGCAGTTGGCTGCGCTCTACGTCCGCTGGGCCGGCCAGGTACAGCTGCAACACAAGATCATGCTCCACCTGATGCTGCGCTCGCTCTCCCTGATCGCGGCGATTGTTCTGCTGACCATCCTGGCGGGCTGGGCTTTGCAGGTGGCGTTCGACCGCATGACGCGGGACCGGTCGCAGAGGCAGACGCTGCGCATCATTCTCAACCTGAGCACACAAGTGATCGGCTTGCTGCTGGTGCTGCTGGTCATCTTCGGTCTTCCGCGGCAGACGCCGACCATCCTCGGCCTGGCTACGGCGGGGTTAACCGTGGTTTTCCAGGACTTTATCCTGGCGTTCTGTGGTTGGTTTGTGCTCATGGGAAAGAATGGGATTCGGGTGGGCGACTGGGTGGAGATTGATGGGGTCGGAGGGGAGGCGGTGGAGATCGGCCTCTTCCGCACCTGGTTGCTGGAGACGGGAAACTGGACGGCGGATGGCCATCCCACGGGGCGGCGGGTTTCCTTTTTGAACGGCTATGCGATTCGTGGAAAGTATTTCAATTTCTCCACTGCCGGGCAATGGATGTGGGACGAGATCAAGGTGAGTATTCCGTCCGCGGTCAAGGCTTATCCTTTGATCGACAAGATTCGCGACGCAGTCATAAAAGCGACAGAGTCGGATGCGGAGATGGCGGAGGAGGCGTGGAAACGCGTGACCCACGAAAAGGGTCTGCCCCAGTTCAGTGCGACGCCTTCGGTCGATATCCGCCCGGCGGGTGAGGGCGTGGACATCGTAGTGCGCTACGTAACCCGGGCAGCAGTGCGGCTGGAGACGAGTAACCGGCTGTTCGGAACAGTCGTGGAGCTCATGCAGGGGGCGCGGGAGATAAGCCAGAGGTAGGCTCTCCACTCAAGAACCTGCCGCACTGACCCGGATTTTATCCGGATCCGCATATTCCAGCGGGATGATGAGCTAACCACTTGCTCAAGAATGGGATGCGGTCGCGTCTTCCGGGGCGGGAAGGAACACCACTGGTCTAGGACTGCTGCATGAAGTCCGGCGAAACCGGGTTTTCGTAGAGGGAGTAGTCGCGCGTGACCACCGTCAACCCGCTCTGGGTCACGAAGTAATTGCGCCGGTCCTCTTCGCGGTCGTAGCCGATCACGGTGCCTTCAGGCAGGTGCACGTCGCGGTCGATAATCGCCCGCCGGATGCGGCAGTGCCGCCCGATGTCGACGTGGGTGAAGATGATGCTCGACTCCACCTCGGCATAGGAATTCACACGTACGTCCTGGGAGAGGACGCTGTTGCGCACCACGGCGCCGGATACGATGCAGCCGGCCGAGATCACCGAGTTAATCGCCATGCCGGTGCGTCCCGGTTCGCCAAAGACAAACTTGGCCGGCGGATACTGGCGCTGCCGCGTGCGCATCGGCCACGCCTTGTCATACAAATTGAAAATCGGAGAAACCGACGCCACATCCATGTTGGCGTCAAAATACGCCTCCAGCGTTCCCACGTCGCGCCAGTAGAGGGCATTCTGCTTGTTCTCATCGACGAAGTTGTAAGCGGAGATCTTGTAACGCCCCAAAATGCCGGGCAGGATGTTGTGCCCGAAGTCATGCTTGGAGTTGGGGTCCTCGGCGTCTTTCATCAGCGCCGGCAGCAGCACGTCGGTGTTGAACAGATAGATGCCCATGGAGGCATCCACTTTGGTCGGATTAAAGGGCGAGCGCAGGTTGGTGGTCTTGGGCTTCTCCTGGAAACCGATCACCTCGCCCGTCCGGCTTACCTCAACCACCCCGAACCGCGCCACGTCCGAGGGCTCGATGGGCAGAGTGGCCAGGGTTACATCCGCGTTGGCCGCCATATGGTGATCGAGCATCAGCCCGTAGTTCATCTTGTAGATGTGGTCGCCGGAAAGAATGAGCACATGCTTCGGCTGCTCGGCGCCGATCGAGTAAATGTTCTGGTAAACGGCGTCGGCCGTGCCCATGTACCAGTTCGCGCTGACCCGCTGCATGGGGGGCAGAATCTCGATGAACTCGCCCAGCTCCTGGGCCACGATGCCGGTCCAGCCTTCGCGGATATGGCGGTTGAGAGAAAGCGCCTTGTATTGGGTGAGGATGTAGACCCGGCGCAGGTCGGAGTTGATGCAGTTTGATAGCGTGATATCGATAATGCGGTAGTTGCCGCCAAAGGGAACCGCTGGCTTGGCCCGATCGCGCGTGAGGGGGAAAAGCCGCTCACCTGCTCCCCCTGCTAGCAGTACTCCGAGTGTGTCTTTCATCGCGTCCCTGCGGTGCCCGTGCGCGCTGCCGCGACCCTCAGGCCGCGTTAAGCGCCGTTGCCTACTCTATACCTGAGGTGTGATGCTCGAAAGTCCCCGGCGTTTCAGCCCTCCTCGACCGAGATACGCAGGGAGCGCAGAAAGTGTACATCCTGCGCGTTAAAAGTCTCATCCCCCTGCACACTTTCATTCACAGGGGCTTCCAGCTCGGAGGCTGGCTGCTGCTCTACCTCGTTCAATCCAATCGTCGCTTCCAGCATTAGCAGCACATCAAAGCCCTGCTTGCGGATGTCCTGCACGACCTCAGAGATCTGCTCGGACTCGGAAACCGATTCATGGATGGCCTCCCCCAGCTGCTGGATTAGACGACGAAGTCGTTGATTCAAAGAAATACCCCCAATCGCCACCGAAGGGCGCGGTTTTACCTACCTTACTTGTGATGGCGAAGCGGAGCAATCTGAATCAACCGACTGGTAAACTTTTGCTATGGAGCCGAAAAAAGTAGGCCGGACACTCGGCATCGGCCTTCGCGTGGCCTCAAACATGGTCCGCGAACGGGTGGAACGGGCTTCCGCGTCGGTTCCCACCCCTTCTACGGCCAGAAATGGCTCTCCCCAGCCGGCTGCACCCGCAAGCCTTTCCGTCCCCATCAGTCACCGGGTGTCGACCGCCAAGCGGGGTGCAAAAGCCTTTGGCCAAGCCCTCTTAGGCCCCTTTACCCACGCCGGTGGCGTGCTGTGGCTGGAGATCACGGGCCTGTTTTTCGCCCTCTTTGCACTTTTTTTTGTGCAAAGCATCTATCGCGTGCACACCGCCTGGCGGACGGGCCCGGAACACACCCACCTCCTGCTTTACGTCGCAATGGCCTTCATCTTCGGCTGGTTTTCGGTCAGCTCCTTCACCCGCGCCTACCGTAAGAGCAGGCGGGGACCCAAGATGAGCAATAGCAGGCGACCTTAAGCAATGCGTCGCCCCTTCTACCGGGCCGAGGAATTGACCGGCTTCGACCCCGAAGGGGACCTGGGCTACCCCGGACAATACCCCTTTACCCGGGGCATCCGGCCCACCATGTACCGGGGCTGGCTGTGGACCATGCGCCAGTATTCGGGGATGGGGGACGCGGAGCAATCCAACCAGCGCTACAAATTTCTGCTGGCCCAGGGCGGCGATGGCCTTTCCGTGGCCTTCGACCTTCCCACCCAGATTGGATACGACTCCGACTCCCCGTGGGCATTGGGCGAGGTGGGCAAGGCCGGAGTGGCCATTGATTCCATCGAAGATATGGAGCGTCTCTTTTCCGGCATCCCGCTGGATAGGGTTTCGACCTCCATGACGATTAATGCCACGGCCAGTATTCTGCTCGCCCTGTATGTCGTGGCGGCTCGGCGCTCCGGGGCGGAGTTAGCCCGGCTCTCGGGCACGGTGCAGAATGACATCCTGAAGGAATACATCGCCCGCGGGACTTATATCTATCCCCTCGCCTCTGGCCTGCGCCTGGTGACCGATTTGTTCGCCTGGACCGGTCAACACCTGCCCAAGTGGAATCCCATCTCCATCTCCGGCTACCACATGCGCGAGGCCGGGGCCACGGCGGTGCAGGAGGTCGCCTTCTCCCTGGCCAACGGGCGCGCTTACCTCGAGGCCTTGGGTGCGGCCGGCGTCGATCTCGAGCAGTCTGCGATGCGGTTCTCCTTCTTTTTTGCCGCCCACAATGACTTCTTCGAGGAGGTGG
This sequence comes from uncultured Acidobacteriaceae bacterium, assembly GCA_963844785.1. Lineage (GTDB taxonomy): Bacteria > Acidobacteriota > Terriglobia > Terriglobales > Acidobacteriaceae > PALSA-350. Next base: position 68,325 of record CAWJPV010000014.1, read on the forward strand.
CCAAGTTCCGTGCCGCCCGCCGCCTCTGGGCCCGTCTGCTGCGGGAGCAATTCGGCGTGGAGTGTGGAGTGCTGCGCTTTCATGCCCAGACCGCGGGCTCGACTCTGACCGCGCAGCAGCCGGAGAACAACCTGGTCCGCACCGCCTTGCAGGCGCTCTCCGCCATCCTCGGGGGCGCCCAGTCGCTGCACGTGAACGGCTACGATGAGGCGCTCGGGCTTCCCAGTGAGGAGTCGGCCCGCATGGCATTGCGTACCCAGCAGATTCTTGCCCTGGAATCCGGCGTCGCCCAGACGGTTGATCCGCTCGCCGGTTCCTACTACCTCGAATCGCTGACCACCTCCATCGAGCAGCAGGCGCGCGGCTACCTGGAGCGCATCGATGCGCTGGGCGGTATGGTAGCCGCCATCGAACACGGCTGGGTGCAGCGGGAGATGGAAGATGCTGCCTATCTCCACCAGCAAGCCGTCGATGGGGGAGAAACCGTGATGGTCGGCGTCAACCGCTTCACCGGACCTGAGGAAAGTTCCGCTTGCGTGGCGGATCAGGATGCCGGCGAGACGGCGCAACGGGGGCAGATCGAGCGGGTGCGGGCGCTGCGAGCTCGCCGCGATCCTCTGCGCTGGCAGGCGGCCCTTGATCGGGTCACGGATCAAGCTCGCTCCACCGGCAACCTGATGCCGGTGATCCTAGAGGCGGTGGAAAGCTTCGCTACCGTGGGCGAGATCGCCGGCAGCTTGCGCCAGGTCTTCGGCGAATACCTGCCGCGCTGAGGGCGAGTTAGACGAGAAATGAACGACTTTAGCTCGATTCGGGGGGTGGGCTGTTATTTCGTCCACCGCGTTCCCGGCTTGCCACTAAGCCTAGCCCCCTGGACGGGTGCCCCATGTTCGCGAACTTTCGCGTATATGGGGCGCCCGTCCGGGGGCTAGGCTGGTGAGCAAGGGAGAGATTTGTTGCACTACCAACGCACCCTTCCGTTTGACGCCTACAGTATGTTCACCGCGCGCGCGGCCAGCAGGGCCACGGTGGCGAAGGAGATGGTGGATTGCACCATCATGGCTACCTTAGCCCAACGGGAGAGTACGGGCGAATCGGTCGGAGAGAAGGCCGTGCTGGTGTTGAACGCGAGAAAGAGGTAATCCACAAAGCCGGGAGACCAGTTTTCCTGCAACGGCTTCTCCGTCCTGGGCGACAGGGTCATTTGCGGAAAGAGGAAATCTCCTTCGGTGTGATTGCCGCGCAGATGGCGTGCATGGGGTCCGCCCGCGTCGAGACGCCAATACCACGACGCGAAGACCAGGAAGTTGGTGGCCCACAAAGCGGCAGCGGAGCGCAGCAGTTCGCCTGGGGTGATCTGATGGCGAATGAGAGAACGGATGAGCATCCACATCGACCAGAGCATGGCCGCGGTGACGATGCCCAGCACGATGTAGCCGAGCACCTGGTTGAGCGCAAAGGAACCCCGCATCTTGGCGATGACCGCCGGGACCATGAGCACGAACACCACCACCAGCAGGAGCCAGGAGGGTCCGAAGGTGAGCGATTCCGGCAGGGACAGATACAGGCCGCACACGGCCAAGACGGCGACGACAGCAGGCCACCAGGGCTGGCCTGGGTTCGGTTGCTTGGCAGGGGCTTGGGTCATGTTCGCCTCTAGCTTATCTCGTAGCCCCAGGCAAGGCTCTTGGGGAATATAATGCTCACGCCATGAATAAACCCAGATCCGTGTTCCTTATGCTTTGTGCGCTCTGCCTGGTCCTGCCGTTGACCCTGCTTATGACCCATGTCTCCGCCAATACCGCAACGCCGGTGAAGCCGCTGCTTGTGGCCACCAACCAAGGTGATCGCGACCTTAGCATCATCGATCCTGTAGCTGCCAAACAGTTGGCCACCGTGCCTGAGGGAGGCATCACCGGGCACGAGGTAGCCACCTCTCCGGATGGGCTCACCGCTTACGTGCCGATCTACGGAAGCTCGGGCGTGGGTAAGCCGGGCACCGACGGCCGTGAGATGGTGGTGATCGACATTCCCAGCCGCACGGTCACCGGCAAGGTGGACTTTGGCCACGGCGTACGGCCCCATTGCCCGGTTTACGACCGGGCGAACGGTTTGCTCTACGTGACCACGGAACTTGACCAGACGGTAACCATCATCGATCCCCAGACGCTGAAGATTGTTGGCACCATCCCAACCACGCAAAAGGAATCGCACATGCTGGTGATCTCGCATGATGGCAGGCTCGGTTACACCTCCAACGTGGGTCCGGGTTCTGTCTCGGTGCTGGACATGACTGCGCGCAAAACGATCGCGATCATACCCATCTCGGCTGAATCCCAGCGAATCTCGATTTCCAATGACGATCAAATGGTATTTACCTCTGACCAGACAAAACCACAGATGGCGGTGATCGACACAGCGACTAACAAAATCAAGACCTGGATATCCTTACCTGCGGTTGGCTATGGCACGTCGCCCACCCCGGACGGCCGCTTTCTGCTGATCGCGCTCCCCAAGGCCAACAAGCTCGCGGTGCTCGATCTCGCCAGCCTTACAGTCGTGCGCACCGTCGATGTTGCCGACGATCCGGTCAAGGTGCTGGCCAGTCCCGATGGCAAGGTCGCGTATGTCTCCTGCTCCAAGGCGAAACAGATTGCTGTGGTCGATCTGTCGCAGTGGAAGGTAGATACGCTGATCGATGCCGGCAAAGGCGTAGATGGCTTGGCTTGGGCGGGGCCGACACCCGGACTACACAACCAGCACCGGAAACCCGTTGCGAAGCAAACCGGCGAGTAACTGCCGTTTGGGGCTGTGGAAAAATAGTGGCAGTTTTGAAGGGTGCGGGCTTCAGCCCGTACATTAGGGGAGCAAAAACCGGGCTTTAGCCGCTGAGGGCAGCTTTTCTGCAGGATAGGCTGAAGAGCATTCCTCAGGGGCTAAAGCCCTGTCGTTCTTGTTGATTTACGTACGGGCTGAAGCCCGTACCCTTCGAAAAGCTGGATTGGTCATCCCTTCCGGCTCCGCAACAGAGGATTGGGTGCCCCATTCAAGCCCGGTTTTGGCTTGAGTGGGAACCGACCGGACCCAACCCCACCCCACCGCGAAATCCTTTGCCTGTCCGTGCTACCGTGGAATGTCAGTCACTTCTCCCAAGGATTGCACCGTGTCTGCTCTCCCGTCGCTCCTGGGCCCTGCGCAAGACTGCATTGAATGGTGTCCACCGGCAACTCGGCGCCAAAATGGTCGACTTTGGCGGCTGGGATATGCCGGTCGAATACTCCGGCATTACCGCCGAGCACATGGCGGTCCGCACCGCTGTGGGGTTTGTTTGACGTCAGCCACATGGGTGACATCCAGTTCCGCGGCCCGGGCTCGCTGTCCGCTATCCAGGCCCTTTCCATGAACGATGCGTCGAAGCTGGCCGTAGGCCAGGCGCAATACTCGGCCATGCTCTATCCCCAGGGAACGTTCGTCGATGACATCCTGGTGCACAAATTCAGTGACAACGACTATCTGCTGGTCATCAACGCCGGCACCCGCGAGAAAGACTATCAGTGGATTTCGCTCCCAGGTGGGAGCTTTCGCCGGAGTCCACATCAGCGACTACAGCGACCACTACACCCAGCTTGCCATCCAGGGACCGCGCGCACAGGATACGCTGGCCAAACTAACCAAGGTAAATCTGAGCGCGATCAAAAACTATTGGTTCACCTGGGGTATGGTCTGCGGCGTTCACAACGTGCTCATCGCGCGCACCGGCTATACCGGCGAGGATGGCTTCGAAATCTACATACCCTCCGACGAGCCCACCAGCGCCCGCGTATGGGAGGAAGTGACGGCGGCAGGTAAGAGAGTTCGGCCTGCTGGCCTGCGGTCTGGGAGCGCGCAATACCCTTCGCCTGGAGGCCGCCATGGCCCTCTACGGCCACGAAATCTCAGAGGATATCAACCTCCTCGAAGCCGGCCTGGAGCGCTTCTCGAAGCTCGGCAAAAGCGACTTTCTCGGTGGGCAGGCACTGCTTGCAGCTGAAGCAGAGTGGTGCTCCCAAGCGCAAGCTCGTAGGGGCTGGAGATGATCGACCGCGGCATCGCGCGCGATGGCTACAAGGTCTGTAGCCTGGAGGGGGAAGCGATCGGTTACGTGACCAGCGGCTCGCCCTCGCCCTATTTGAAAAAGAACATCGCCCTCGCCTACGTACCAGTGGACCGTACCAGTCCCGGGAACGGAAGTAGCGGTCGAAGTGCGCGGAAACCTGGTCAAGGCCAAGGTGGTGCCAACCCCCTTCTATCGCAGGACTGAGACCCGGTTGAGGGGAAGCCCGCTTAAACTGTAGCCAGACAGGCAAATTTGCAGTGGCCTCAAACACTCCCCTGTGGAGCGGGGCGAGATCCGCTGTGGATTGCATGATCCCGTAGAATAAC
>CAWJPV010000015.1:0-62347 GCA_963844785.1 uncultured Acidobacteriaceae bacterium
CTGTGGTAGCCGCACGTAGCCAAAGCCAACAGCCTCCGCCAGGGCCTTGATCGCCGGCTGCTCGCCGGTCAGGAAATGCCACCCGTCTGCGGTGTCCAGGCGGCCGTAGCGTTTCACGTACTCGGCCTTCTTGGTTGCCGCCAGGGCGGGGGTTTCGCCTGGATCAATGCTCACGATGACGATCTGGAAATCCTTGCCCGGGGTCAGGTGCACCATTTCGAGCGCGCCCACCAAACCGTTCAGGTCTTCCGCGCATAGAATCTGGCACTGGTAGTAGACCAGCGAAAGGATCACGGGTTTCTTGCCGAAGTAGTCTCCCAGCTTGACTGCCTTGCCGGTCTCGTCACGAAACGGAGTGTCCAGAGGCAGGGGCTTGCCTAGGCGCTGCTCGATCTTGACCGTGTTGAGAATGTCGGGCAGCCGATCCATGGGCTGGATCGCCCATGCTCTTTTCGCCATAGGGAGCTACCTGGGCCAGCGCGGGCGTTGCGGCAGCCAAGAGCAATGACATCGCCAGCACCAAGCAGCCGCTTGCGCCGGTCAATCGAATTGCGTCTTTTGTCTTCATAGGCGCCCAATTGCCCTTCTACCTCTATGGTATCGTCGCCCCGGCCTTGAACCAACCTACTTTGCCGTGGCGCCCGCCGTGAGAGCTGCCTGCTCGCCCGGCTTTTCACCCCGCTGCTGCTGTTGCTCTACCGTTTCTCTGTATTGCTGCTCGTAGCCTGTCCGGGCGAAGCCATCGGTGAGGGGTACGGTGACCACGGGTGCCTTGTCGCCCGCCAGCAGTGTTTCGGTGTGCTCCGGATCGGCTACGGGAAGGCCATGCTGGGCTATCAACTGCATCGCCCGGGCAATCGGGATGCGGATCTTACCGCTGGAACGATCGACCCAACTGTAGTAGTCAAGCAATAGATCTTCCCGGGCATGCATTTCTGCGATCTCCTCGTTGCCGTCATCGGTCTGCAGGCGCGGGGTGGGAAAACGCTGCACCATCTGGTTCAGCTGTTGCTGTTCCATGACCGCATTCGAGGTCAGATCCTCACGCTTGCCACGGGGTTGAGAACCAATTTGATTCCACTTGTTGGACGGCCCATCGCTCTTGATGATCGCGGTGTTGATGACCTTTCCCATGCCGAAGCAGAAAATGAAGAAGACCCCGACGAAGGCGCCCAGCGACGCAAGAAATACGACGATGCCGTTGACGTTGACGTCCGTGACTTCATAGCCGGGCGAGTCAGCCAGCGGTGCCTTTGGGTCATCTTGGTAATGGGGATCATGCGTGGGCATGGTCGGCCTCCAGAATCTCTTCCAGGTGAGGATCGTTGGTCTGGATCAGCGGCCGCTTCTCCAACTGGCGGAAGAAGTACCACATCCAGATCGAGATCACGACTACCGGTACGGTCGCGTATTCCAGGATCCCAAAGCTGAAGTGCAGGTTCCGCCGGGCGTCGGCGAAGTTGGGCTCAATCAGCCAGAACATGTCCCAGCAGCGGGCGAAGATCATGATCTTGCAAACTAGAATCAACCGCTCCTTGTTGCGCTTCAGGTCGCGCGAGAGCAGCAGGGTAAACGGAATGAACCAGTGGAATACGAAATCGAGCGAGGCGATTACGCCCCAGCCGCCGCGAATACGGTCGAGATACCAGGGAATCTCTTCCGGCAGGTTGCCTGACCAGATGATGAGGAACTGGGAGAAAGCCAGATAGATATTCAGCATCACGAAGGCGAAAGCCAACTTGCCCAGGTCATGCTGCTCAGTCTTGCGGAGTAGTGTGTGCATCGGCTCCACCTGGGAAAGCCGCAGCACGATAATGATGGAGAGCGCGAGGACCGCGTAGCCTTGTCCGACCAGGAACATAAGCCCATAGATGGACGAGTACCAGGTTGGGTCAAGCGACATGACCCAGTCGATGGCGCCGACACTCATGGTGATGGAATAGACCAAAATGCCAAAACCACTGAGGTTTTCCAGCCTCACCTGCCAGAAGCGCACGTTCGGATGAGTATCGGCATCGCGTTCGAGCCCCCACTTGTTGAGCAGGTACATGAAGACGAACCAGATTGCGAAGCAGACCGCCGACTGTATCCAAACGCTGCCCACGTTCAGCATGGGGTGCTTGTAGGCAATCGCGTGCGCCTGTTCGTGAGTGATCAGATGCTGGCGGTAAGCCTCCGCGGCGTCGCTGTACTTTGCCCACAGGTACAGCTTCTTCATGAAGAAGCCGATGGGCAAAAACAAGACCATGACCAGGGGGAGGCAGCGCGACATCGCCTCCAGCGGACGGCGCAGCAGCAAACCCCATTTGCCACCGCTCACGTACTGCACCATAAGCAGAGCAAGACCGCCCACGGTGAAGCCCCACGAGATGATGTACCCGAGCAAATAGGAGCGCAGCAGGTGATCGATTCCGTCGTGATCGACGGTCGCCGCCAGCAGTGCCAGCACGATCGACAGAACAGCAAAGATGGCGCCGACGACCATCGCCCGGCGCCGCCATTGATTGAGCAGCTGCGGAGCATTCAGCTCAGAGGGTAGCGAGTTTGCGTGATGTTCGTGAGCCATATCTTTCTTCCTATTTCCCGCCCTGCGGCGTGGCTGCCTTGCCGCTGGTGGCCGGAATGCCTTGCTGACTCATCGCCGGGATCGGGCTGTCTCCCGTCGCTGGGGCCATTCCCGGCGTTCCCTGGCTGGCGTCGGGCGGCTCTGCAGAGACGGCAGTCGCGGGCAACGACCACGGCTGAGCAAAGGACTCGGGAAATCCCTCCCGCACTGCGATGTCCTTGAGGTTCTGCACCTGAACCCCCGCAGGAACCTCAGACTCGTTAGCACTCTGGCTGATCTGCAGTGCCCGGATATACGCAGCTACTGACCAGCGATCGGCCGGCGTGAGCTGGGCGGAGTAATCGGGCATAGCGCCGTATCCGTTGGTCATCACGTGGAAATAGTGGCCCAGCGGCTCGGCCAAAATCCGCGCGGAATGGAAGTTGCCGGCGGGCTTGTAGCCTCGCTGCACGATCATTCCGGCGCCGTTGCCCACGCGGGAGTGACAGGGTGTGCAGTAGATGTTGAAACGCTCCTGGCCCCGCGCCAGCACCTGCATGGAGACTGGAAAAGGAAGCGCGTCGGCCTCCTTGCCTTCAATCAGGCCGGTCAGGAAAAAGGTGTTTTCATCCAATTGCCCGCGAGCGACAGTGTGCGCAACCTGGGGCCGAACGGAACGGCCATCGGCAAAGAAGGTGGTGCTGCGTTGGGGAATGAATTTGGGCTGGTTTTGCATGTCCTGGCGGCAGCCGGCGCTTGCGAGCGCAGCCAAGCTCAGGACAAATGCTTGGTAGGGCTTCGCCCATCTTTTTCGGCCCAGGTACGCTGGTGCGAACCTGGGGCACCCGTCCAGTGAGACTGGCGTCGGATGCGAGGTTGGGATTGCAACGATGGGATTAATACTCCACCTCCACCACCGAAGCCGGGCGGAAGCTCTCCAGGAAGCTGCGCGCTTCCACCACCTCGAACTTTGGATCGTTTGCCTCCAGGCAAAGAAAGAATTTGTCTACGGTCGCCCCGGTACGAAAATTGGGAGCATTGAAGAGCGGGTGATAAAGCGTCGGCAGGCCACACATGGCGAGCATGCCAAAAGCGGCCGAGAGACCCGCCCACAGAATGGTCCACTCATAAGCCGGGATGATGAACGCCGGCCAGGAAAAGAGGGGACGGCCGGCGATGTTCAGCGGGTACGCGAAGACCGATACCCAGGTCTCCATCAGGAACATGGCAGCCAAGCCCGCAATCCCTCCGACGAGACAGATCAGAGGCACGTAGTTGCGATGGAAACCGATCGCTTCGGCCGCCTCTTCCACAGGATAGGGGGTATAGCAGTCCAGCCGGCGCCAGCCTGAGTCATAGGCGGTCTTTGCGGCCACAACTAATTCGCTTGGAGTATCAAACTCCGCCAGCAGTCCGTAGATTCCTTCGCGTATCGGCATCAGTCACCCGCCTCCATCGGTTCCGGTTCCGTCACCTTGGCCTGCGGCAGCATCATGCGGATCTCTGACATGGGAATCATGGGCAGGAAGCGCACGAATAGGAAGAACAGGGCGGTGAACAAGCCCAGCGTGCCCAGAAACGTGCCATAGTCCCAGCGGGTGGCGCGATAGGTTCCCCAGGACGAGGGAAGAAAGTCGCGGTAGAGGCTGGTCACGACGATGACGAAGCGCTCGAACCACATGCCGGTATTGACGATCAGCGACATGATGAACATCTTTGTCGGACTGACGCGGGTGCTGCGCAGCCATAACAACTGCGGCAGGGCGATGTTGCAGGTGATCAGTACCCAGTAAGACCAGCCCATAGGCCCGAAGATGCGGTTCCACATCATGAAGTATTCCCAATGGCTCGCGGAATACCAGGCCATGAAAACCTCCATCGAGTAGCCATAGGCAACGATCAAGCCGGTAGCCAGCATGACCTTGCCCATATTGTCGATATGGCGGATGGTGATCAGGCCTTCCAGGTGGTAGAACGTTCGGATTGGAATCGCGAGGGTGATCACCATGGCGAAGCCGGAGTAGATAGCGCCGGCGACGAAGTAGGGCGGGAAAATCGTGGTGTGCCAACCCGGCAGGACGGCCACCGCGAAATCGAAGCTGATGACGGTGTGGACCGACAACACCAGAGGAGTAGCCAACCCGGCCAACAGCAGGGAGGCCGTCTCATAGCGCATCCAGTGCCTGACGGACCCGCGCCAGCCGAGCGAGAGGATGCCGTAAAAGTATTGGGCAAACTTGCTCTTCGCCCGGTCGCGCATGGTTCCAAAATCAGGAACCATGCCGATGTACCAAAAGACCACAGAGATGGTGGCGTATGTGGAAACCGCAAAGACGTCCCACAACAGCGGGGAGCGGAACTGCGGCCACACATTCATGGTGTTGGGGTAAGGAAAGAGCCAATACCCAAGCCATGGCCGCCCGACGTGGATGAGCGGGAACATGCCGGCGCAGATCACGGCAAAGATGGTCATCGCCTCGGCGAACCGGTTGATGGAGTTGCGCCACTGCTGCTTGAAGAGCAACAGGATGGCCGAAATCAGCGTTCCGGCGTGGCCGATACCGATCCACCAAACGAAATTGATGATGGCGAAGCCCCAGCCCACGGGTATGTCGAGGCCCCAGATGCCGACACCCTTGAGGAACAGCCAGGTCACTGCCGTGAACAGGATGAGGCAAATGCTCCCCGCCAGGGTAAAGCCTAAGAACCAACCCAAGGGCGTATGAGGGGTGAGCACGATGCGCGAAATAACATCGGTGACCGATTTGAAGGTGTATCCGGGCGCGATGACCCGGAACTCGCCTGTCTTCGGATCCAACTGGGGATCGGTTATGGGTAACTCTGGTTTGGTCGCCATGCTGCGCTAACCTTTCAGCTCTTCGCAGGCGCGTGCTCAGTGCGCGCCTCGGCCAGTTCCGGGTTGGGGTTAAAAACTTCCGCAATGTAAGTCGTACGCGGACGAGTGTTGAGATCCGCGAGCACGCCGTAGTTGCGCTGCTGCAGCTTCAGTTTTCTGACCTTGCTGGCGCGGTCATTGATATTGCCAAAGACGATGGCCCCGGTGGGGCAAGCCTGCTGGCAAGCGGTGACCACTTCACCATCGCGGATGTCGCGATTTTCCTTGTCCGCCGAAATCTTGGCGGCGGAGATGCGCTGAACACAATAGCTGCACTTTTCCATGACCCCGCGGCTGCGCACCGTAACATCCGGATTGCGCATCAGCTTGAGGCTCTCTGTCTCGAAATCGGAGAAGAGCAGGAAGTTGAAACGCCGCACCTTGTAGGGGCAATTGTTGGAGCAATAACGCGTGCCCACGCAGCGGTTGTAAACCATGACATTCAGACCTTCGGGCGAGTGCACGGTAGCTCCTACCGGGCACACCTGCTCGCAGGGCGCGTTTTCGCATTGCTGGCAGGTCATGGGTTGGAAGTGGGCCCGGGGCGTGTCCAAATCGCCCTCGAAGTAGGTATCGATGCGAATCCACTGCATGATGCGGCCGGTTTGGGTGTTATGCCTGCCCACCACGGCGATATTGTTCTCCGCGTAGCAACTCACGATGCAGGCGTTGCAACCCACACAGGAGTTCATGTCGATGGCCATGCCCCAGGCGTTCTTGTCGTAGCGCCAGTTGCTGAACATGCTGGTGTCTGGATCTGGGTCTTCGGGGACATCCTCCCCTTCGTGGGCGAAGTTGGGGTTCTGCTTGAACTCGTCCAGCGTGGCGTAGCGAATGATGCCGCGGGTCGCAGCCTCGTCGCCTTCGAGTGAATTGTTGCCCGAACCTTCTCCACCGGCTAGCTTGGAGCGGTGATCCTGATAGTGGCTCTTGGTCACCGCGAACTCATACGTCTGGCCTGTCTTCTTCATGGTCGCGCCGGAGGCGAAGAGCAGAGCGTTGGAGCTGCGAATCGCGTACGCATTAAAGCCCAAACCACCGGCCACGCGGCCCCCATTGCGGCGTGCATAGCCCAGGTACACCGTTACTGAACCATCGGGGTGGCCGGGAACCGCCAGCACCGGCGCCATGACCGTGTTGCCGTTGGACTCGATGGCCACTACATCCTGCTCAGCCAGGCCGAATTTCGCCAGCGTGGGGTAGCTCATCAGCGCCGCGTTGTCCCACGACATGCTGGTCACAGGCTTGGGGATTTCCTGCAGCCACCCGACGTTGGCGTAGCGCCCGTCGTAGATGTTGGGGTCGGCCCGAAAGATAACCTCGACGGTTCCGTCGGGGAAGTTGGGCGCGGTGACCGAAAGGGCAGCAGTGTTGGCCGAAACTGTCTTGGGCTGAAAAGCCGTTCCTGCCACCAGGCCGTCGTGCAATATCTTGCGCCACCCATAGTCCGCGTCTGGCCCCAGGTTGCCCTGCCACGTCTTGCGCACCGCATCGTAAGGCGAAGTGTCGGGGTCGTCGAGCATGGACTGGATCACATCATGCACCGACTTGCCGCCATACAGAGGGTCGATCAGGGGCTGCACTACGGTGGCTGTCCCGTCATAAGCCCGGGTGTCTGACCAGCTTTCCAGATAGTGCGCGCCGTTGATATGCCATTCCGTAACCACTCCGGTCTCGTTTAAATGAGAGCCGAGATGAGCGGTCATCTTTACCTTGCCCAAGGCCTCTTCAAAATGAAGGTCCACCGGCGCGGTGTAGACCGGGTTGGAATTCAGGATCACCAGCCAGTCGACCTTGCCCGCCTTGATGTCGTTAACCAAGGTGACGATGTCCTGTCCCTGAATCGACGGCATGGGATTTACGGTCTCGGTGTAAACCACCGTCTTGCCCACGTTGCCCAGCGCCTGGTTGATGGCGATCGCCGCCAGATGCACCTCGGGCGACTGCTGCTCGCCGGGAATGACCACGCACTTGCCTGCGTTGGCCTTCAGGTCGGCCGCCACGGCGGAGAGGAACTTGCCCGCGGGGCCGGAGGGCGGTTGCGCACTGGACCCACCTGCTCCCACTGCAGCCGCCAACGCGGCGGCAAACGATGCCACCTCACCGGCCTTGAGGGCCAGACGGTGCTCAGCCTTGAAGCTGGTGGTGCTGGGAGCACTTTCGACCGCATACAGCCGGTTCATGGGAGCACTTTGGTCCAGCAGCTTGCGCCGGCTGGCGTAGTCGGCCGCCAGGCGAAGAAATCCGGGATGGGTGATGCCGGAGAGAAAGTCGGCGTCGAGAGAGACGATGACATCGGCATCCTGCAAACGGTACTGAGCGTCGTAGTAGTCGCCGAAGGCTGTCTTCGATGCGGAGTAGGCCGAATCGCGGTTGATCGGATCCCACTGCAGCCACTTGGCGTTGGGATATTTCTGCTGCGCGGCTTTCCATTGCGCCGCCAAGGTGGGCGAGGTCACGGTGTCGCTCAGGATGTAGAGGCCGGCGCCTCCACTGGCCTTTTTGTCGGCCAGCATGGCGCGAAAGACGGCCAGAAAAGCAGCAAACTGGCGTACCTCACCGCGGCAGATGACTCTCTGCGAGCGATCAGGATCGTAGAGATCAAGCAAGGAGCCTTGGGTCAGGGGATCGGAGGAGCCACGGTTGACCGGATGATCCGGGTTGCCGTCCACTTTGATCGGCCGGTAGGCGTCGCTCTTGACCAGGACCGGCACCGCGCCGGTGTTGAAAGGCATGGCCGAAGCAAAATACACCGGACGGCCCAGCACCAGGTCTTCCGGTTCCTTGACGTAGGGATAGATCGGTTCGTCGGGTTGCTTGGTACAGCCGGAGAGCCCAGCCAAGGCCAGGGAAGCGCCCATGACTTTGAGGAATCCGCGGCGGGAGACGGGGTCGATCCACTCCGCAGCCTGCGCAGGAAATTCACGCTGCACCATTTCCCGGAAGGCCGGCGTGTCGGCCAACTCGTCCACGCTGCGCCAGTAGGTCTTCCCCGTCTGGCCGGCAATTTTAGCCCTGGCAGCATCGAGCGTGAGTGCCTGGTTATTTTGGCCCTGGCCGTGGATCGTCTCGTTTGCCATGTTCGCTTCGCGTCTTCCCTGGTCAAGAGGTTGCGTGTTGTTCAAGTTTTGCTCACTGGATTTCGCTGCGCCTGTGTTGCTCATCGGTGGCACGTCTCGCAGCTGCTCAGTTCCTGGGGTGTGCGGATGTGGTACTGCTGGGTCAGGTACTTACCCAGTGACGCCTGGTCGGTCAATTTCTCATAGTGCAAGCTTGCGGGAATCACCGTGGCCGGCGCATCGCTCGTGACTTGCCCATGCAATCCATCGGGCAGCATGTTGAGCGAGGCCACCTGGGCACCCCCCTGGCTGGGATCGACGGTGGTGCAGCTTACCGTCTGCGCTGTAGGCACGCCGTCTTTCAGACCCGTGCTCCCGCACCATACCGGCTTCTGCGATGTGGGGCCTTCCCACGCCATGTTGTAAATCTCGCTGGTGGGGCGAAGGTTCTTGGCTGGGTCGCGATGGCAGTTCAAACACCATTCCATCTGCAGCGTGTTCTGCTGATACATCAACGGCATCATGTCCACGCGTCCGTGACAGGAGGAGCAGCCGATCCCCTTGTTCACGTGAATTTCGTGATTGAAGTAAACAAAGTCGGGCAGATCGTGGATCTTGACCCAGGGTATCGATTCACCTGTAGCCCAACTGGTCCGTACCGGTTGCAGAAGGGCTGCGTTGGTCCAGATCTGCGCGTGGCAATTCATACACGTCTTGGTTGGGGGGATGCCCGCGTAGCTGGACTTCTCCACCGAGGTGTGACAGTACTGGCACTGTAATCCCAGGCCCATGACGTGATGCTTGTGACTGAACGGCACCGGTTGTTCGGCGCGCTGTCCCTGCTTGGTCACCCACGGAGAACCCTGCAATTGATCCAGGGTGACTCCCAGGGCAATGACAATCAACCCTGTCAAGACCAAGCTCGCGCGGGCCAGCGCGTTGGAACTCCGGTCAAAAATCTGCGCCATTGGGTCGGTTCCTGCTTCCTAAGATTGCGTGTTGTTGAGAAGGATCCACTACGGCTCTGTTAGTGACGAGATCCAAGATAACGGCGCGGGAGCACTCCCCGGCATCATGCCTGGAAAGTTGAATATAGCAGCAACCTTAGGGGGGTAGGCAACTCCTGGGATACGGCAAGGGAAATTTATGGCCGTATAGAAAGCACCAATCCGGGAAAGAAGTATTGCGCAACTGCGAATTGTTTACATCTTCGGTACTCTTTGCTCGAAATCGACAGTGCGTGAGACCCTCCGGTTCGTGCCCTGGTTCCCCAACAGAGGACGGACATTGTCTGACGGGCATGGCCTGGCTCTGATTAAGATATTTTCATGAACTACGGCCTGCGCCCGGTCCGTTACGATACAGCGCTTGCGCTCGAACAGTTGGCCAACGCCGACGCTAAGCTGGGCGCTCTGATCGCACGGGTCGGCCCCTTTGCGCTGCGGGTGAAAAGCGCGCACTCGCCCTTCGAAGCGCTGCTCGAGTCCATTCTGCACCAGCAACTGCACGCCAATGCAGCCAAGGCCATCCTGGGGCGTTTGCTGGCTGGATTTGGCGATCTGCATCCGCGGCCGGAACAGCTGCTTGCCGCTCCGGAGGAGATGCTGCTTGCCGCCGGTCTCTCGCGCTCAAAGCTGCTCTCGCTGCGCGACCTCGCGTCCAGGACGCTGGACGGAACAGTGCCCTCCCTGGCTGTTATCCGGCGCTTGTCCGATGACGAAGTCATCGAGCGGCTCAGCCGGGTGCGCGGAATTGGGACCTGGACCGCGGAGATGTTGCTCATCTTTCGCCTGGGGCGGCCGGATGTTTTTCCGGCGACGGATTACGGAGTCCGCAAGGGGTATCTGCTGAGCTTCGGCAGGACCAAGGTGGGTAAGCCCATTACCGCCGATATGCTGCCAAAACCGGAACAGATGCAACGCCGGGCGGCGCGCTGGAAGCCATGGCGATCGGTAGCAAGCTGGTACCTGTGGCGGGCCTGCGAGTTGCCGCCCATGCCACCCGGGGAACAAATCCAGCTATCATAACTGCATGTCAGACCATCCGGCGCCGTCGGAACGCTATATTTGTGTCCATGGACACTTCTATCAGCCGCCGCGAGAAAACCCCTGGCTCGAGACGGTAGAGACCGAGGATTCGGCCGCGCCCTACCACGATTGGAATGAACGGATCACGGCCGAGTGCTATGCGCCCAATGGCGCCTCGCGCATCGTCAACGGCGAGAACCAGATCATTCGCATCATGAATAACTATTCGCGCATCAGCTTCAACTTCGGGCCTACCCTGCTCTCCTGGCTGGAAGAAAATGCGCCCCGCACCTATCGCATGATCCGCGATGCCGACCGGCAAAGCCTGTTGCGCTACGATGGCCACGGATCGGCGCTGGCCCAGGTGTACAACCACGTCATTATGCCCCTGGCCATCACCCGGGACCGTATCACCCAGATACGCTGGGGCATCGCCGACTTTCAGCATCGCTTCGGCCGCGCCCCCGAAGGCATGTGGCTTTCGGAAACCGCGGTGGATATCGAAACCCTGGATCTGTTGGCGCAAAATGGCATACTGTTCACCATTCTTGCGCCGCACCAGTGCGCCCGGGTGCGCGAGCGCGCAGAGAGCACCCTGCAACCCGTTCTGCCCAAACTCGATGGCGCCGGCGCTCGCTGGATAGAGACGCCCAATGCCTCGGTGAATCCTAACCATCCCTACCGGGTGCCGCTGAAAGATGGGCGCAGCATTACCGTCTTCTTCTACAACGGCCCGATATCGCGCGCCATCGCCTTTGAAGGCATGTTGAACAACGGCGAGACGTTCGCCTGGCGACTGGCGCGTGGCCTCGACCCCAGCAATCCCGAACCACAGGTGGTCCATGTGGCCACCGATGGCGAAAGTTATGGCCACCATCATCGCCACGGAGAGATGGCGCTCTCCTACTGCTTGCGCTACATCGAAGACAAGAAGCTGGCGAAATTAATTAACTACGGACAGTTCGCGGCCCAGTTCCCGCCCACGTGGGAAGCGGAAATCGTGGAGGATACTTCGTGGAGCTGTGCCCACGGTATCGAACGCTGGCGTGCCGACTGCGGCTGCAATGGCGGCCGCCAGGGATGGAACCAGCGCTGGCGCGCACCGCTGCGCGAAGCACTCGACTGGCTGCGGGATACGGTTGCTCCGTTGAGCGAAACCGCGGCTCACGGCCTGCTGAAGGACGTTTGGGCCGCTCGCGATGCTTACATCGCTGTCATACTCGCAGCCAAAACGACCGGGGCAGAGGAGGCGATCGACCAATTCTTCGCTGCCCATGCGCAGCGCGTTCTGTCGACCGAGGAGCGGACGCTGATTCTCAAGCTGATGGAGATGCAGCGGCACACGCAGTTGATGTACACCAGCTGTGGCTGGTTCTTTGACGATATCTCAGGCATCGAGACGGTTCAGATCATGGCTTATGCGGCGCGCGCCTTGCGCCTGGCCGCAGACATCTTCGGCCTCAACTGCGCTTTATTCGAATGGCAATTTGTAGAGCGCCTGCGCCATGCCAAGAGCAACAGTCCGCCATGGAAAGACGGCGGTGATATCTACCGGCATCTGGTCAAGCCGATGGAGGTCAACCTGGAGCAGGTGGCCGCGCACTATGCCATTTCTTCGGTCTTTGGCAGCTATCCCGAAGAGACGGTGCTTTTTTGCTATACCATCCGCCGTCTGGACTACGAAAATGTAACCTCGGGCCGCTCACGCCTCGCCATCGGGCGCTGCCGTATCACCTCCAACCTCACGGAAGAGACGGAGGAGGTTTCCTTTGCGGCGCTGCATTTCGGCGATCATAATGTGACCGCCGCCGTGGAACGCTCCACGCCGCAAGACCTCTCCGCCTTTAACGACCTCAAGCAGAAGTGCAGCGCTGCGGTCACGCAGGCGAATTTGCCCGAAGTGGTTCGCCTGATCGATAGCTTCTTTGGCGGCAGCCCGTACTCCCTGGCCTCTCTTTTCAAAGACGACCAGCGGCGGATTCTGCGCGTCATCCTCAATGCCACGCTCAGCGAAGTGGAAGACAGCCTGGTCAAGATCTACGAGGAGCATGCTTCCCTGCTGCACTTTTTGAATGCTTCCGGACTTCCCAAACCGCCGGCGCTCACCATGGCTGCCGGTTTCGCGCTCAATGCCGGACTGCGGCGAGCGCTGGAAGATGAGCCCATCGACCTGGCGCGCGTCCGCTCGCTGATTTCTCTGGCGAAATCCGACGGGGTGGTGCTGGAAACCCATGCGCTCCGCTACCTGACCGATCAACACATGAAGCGGGCCATGGTGCAGCTCCATGCCAAACCGCTGGAGCCCGGCGGCCTCGACCATGCGCTCACCCTGGCTCGCACCCTGCGCGAGCTGCCGTTCGAGCTTAATCTATGGCAAGCGCAAAACATCTGGTACGACACCCTGACCAAGTCCGACCGCTTTCTGCTGGGTTTGGATCACGCCGCCGCAGAGGCCTGGAGGGCGAGTTTCCTCGAGTTGGGCCGTCAGCTCTCGATCGCGGTGGAGCAATTGGTGGTGGAAGAGGGGTCGCTGGCCGCGCGCGGCATGCCTGCCTCGGGGGAACTGGCGCCCTTGGCACTGAAGGCCCTGGCTCCTTAACGATTAGCTTCGCCAGCGGAGGGTTACCGGGCCATCCATCGGGTGCTGCATAGGACGGCCGTTCTCGTCGGATTCCAGCCGCGCCCGTTTCAATGCGAAGTACCACTTCGCCGGTCGATCGGCATCATCGATGAGCATCAGGCCGGGATTGAATTTGAGTCCCTGAGCCTGCTGCACCATGGTGAGCTGGTCCTGGCGGACGAAGCGGTCGCCGAAGAATTTGGCGATCGCGGTCACGAAGGGCACTCCGTAGAAAACATTCCACGCGCCGTAGACGTCGATGCGCGAATTGCCCGGAGTAGTGGGGGTCACGGTGGTGAGACTGGCGAACCACTTGGGCCCGCAGCGAATCGTCTCATAGCGCCGGTTGGGCAGCACGAAGTCGATGGTGGTCTCGATCGGCTCGCCGTAGACGCCGAGCAATTTGTAGGGTGCGCTGTTGGCTGAGGGCGTATGCGCCGACATGCGAAAGCCCTGCGGAATGGGCTCGAAGCGCTTCTCTTTTTCGTGGATGCTGTGGCGGGACCGCCACCACCATGCCTGATGCACAAACGGCCCGTGTGCCGGATCCATCAGCCCAATGATGCCGTGGTCTATATTGCAGGGTAGTTCCGCGGTCAGATGCGCGCTGCGGTGCCGTTCGCTGAAGGTTGGGAGTTGGGGCACGGGTGGAAGCCCCTCCCTGACCTCCTTGCGGACCCGTCCACTGCCCGGCCGGGGCACGTAGACCCAGGCGTATCCATCCCTCTCCTGGCAGGGAAATGCGGTGGCGTAGATGCGCCGCGGATAGGCATCCTGGCTGGTCAGCGACGGAATCTCCATGCACTGTCCGGATTCCGGCTCGAAGACCCAGCCGTGATACTTGCAGGTGACGGCGCTGCCATCGAACCATCCGCAGGAGAGCGGAATGCCGCGATGGGGACAACTGTCGCGCATGGCGAAGATGCCGCCGTCCTCTTTGCGGCCCAGCACCATTGGGATCCCCAGAAGCATGGCGGTAGCCATCTTCTTCCCTCGGAGAGCGCCGCTACGCATGGCCGGGTACCAGTCGTTGTAGATGAGGGACGTATCCGGCCCCAGCAAATCGCTGGCCGGAAAAATCGCCGGTCCTCTTCCCGCTGCTGCGTCAAGTGCCATGGGCTCGCGATCCCGAAGAACCTGCCCTTACTATAGCGCTACGGGGCGCGGTTTTCTTACTACAGAGCCGCTGTATTGGGCCGCTAAAGAAATCGAATGCGGGTATCATCCGAGGGTGGCCACACAACTTCAAGCGGTCCCGGCCGGCCGCACTGGCATAGGAGATACGGGTCCTTCGCGGTTCACGCACCGTTCGAGGAAAATAATCCTCACGCTTGCCGGCCTCTGGCTGCTGCTTTACGCAAGCTTTACGCTCTTCAGCCCGCCACTGCTGGATGATGCCGACTCGGTGCACGCCGAAGTTGCCCGGGAAATGGTCGCGCGCCAGGACTGGATTACCCTCTACGCCAATGGCATCCGCTATCTCGAAAAGGCTCCGCTCATGTACTGGAGCATGGCTGCCAGCTTCACTCTCTTCGGTCCCCAGGATTGGGCTGCTCGGCTGCCGCTGGCTTTCGCTACCCTGGCCCTGCTTCTGGTTGTATACGCGACCGGACGCCGGCTATTCGCTTCCGATATCGCCGGTTTTTATGCAGCGCTGATACTGCTGACCTCCTTCGGCATTTTCATTTACACGCGCATCATCATTCCCGATGTCATCGTCTGCCTGTGGCTTTCATTGGCCATACTCCTGTTCTGGATCTCTCTGGGGCAAGCACAACCTTCGCGCGCGACCGCCTGGGGCTTTGCCGCCGCGTGTGCCCTCAACGTGCTCAGCAAGGGGCTCATCGGTGTTGTTTTCCCGCTCGCCATTGTCGTCATCTTCCTGTTGCTCAATCGCAATCTGGGGCACCTGCGACGCTGGCACCCTTTCTCCAGCCTGCTGGTATTCCTGCTGATTGCGCTGCCTTGGCATGTCGCAGCAGGCCTTGCCAATCCATCGCAGGGAAACCCCGGCGGCACCATGCCGGCAGTGGGAAATGTCCATGGGTTCTTCTGGTTCTATTTCATTAACGAACAGGTGCTCCGCTACCTCAACCGGCGGGTTCCGCGGGACTACGACACGGTCCCGCTGCTGCTGTTCTGGGGCTTGCTTGCTGCGTGGCTGATGCCATGGATTGCGTTCGTGTTCAAGTCGATCGCCCCCGTCCGTAAGGATCAAGCCTGGAAACTGCTTGGCATATGGGCCGCTGTGGTGATGGTCTTCTTCAGCTTTTCTACGCGCCAGGAATACTATGCACTACCCGCGTTGCCGCCCCTTGCCCTCATGATCGGCGGCTGGCTGGCCCGCGAAGAGAACAGCCCTGCCCGCGATCCACTACGCATCGCCGGACGCCGCATCGCCATTGTTCTTTTTCTGCTGGGAACGACCGGCGGGTTGCTCGCCGCGTACCTGGCTATACGGGCCCAAGCCCCTGCCCCCGGCGTGGACTTATCCACCCTACTCACGCAAAACCCTGGAGAGTATGCGCTCTCCCTGGGTCATTTTCTCGATCTAAGTACGCGGGCCATGAGCGCTTTCCGGCTGCCGCTGATTCTGACCGCGATTGCGCTGGTGGTTGGAACGCTGGGCAATCTGATTCTACGCTTTACCAACAGGGTCCGGATGGCCAACTACGCGCTGGTCGCGATGATGATTGTATTCCTGGTCGCGGCCCACCTGGCTTTGGTCACGTTCTCTCCTGTGCTTTCCTCGAAGGTTCTGGCTGATGCGATTCGGCCGCGATTGAAGGCCGGCGACGTGGTCGAGATCCATGGCGAATACGAGGCTGGATCAACCCTGGGCTTCTATCTGCGGCGCCAAGTCAGGATTCTCAATGGCCGTTCTTCCGATCTCTGGTATGGCTCGTTCTTCGGCGATGCTCCGCACATCTTCGATGACGATGCATCGTTTCAGCCGCTCTGGAGTGGACCGCAACGGATTTTTCTGTGGACTCCAGTGGACCAGGTTCCCGCGCTGCCTGGACCGGCTTGGGTGATCGCGCACAGCGGGGGGAAAGAAATCCTCAGCAATCAGCGCTAATCAGGTTCGCGAGGACGATTGCGAAACCGCTGGCGGGTCTAGCCTGGGTTTTCTCACAAACTTGCCTCTCTGGACCGGTAACAAATGACGGGTGCAGAGAGGCAGGTCTGTGAGAAATTCAGGCTAGACGGCGGTGAGGCGGCTCATCTTGCCGTCTTTCAAGGAGAAATGCTGGCCACGCCAGGCTACTGTGTTTCCCGCGAAGCTCCAGATCCAGATACCTAGCGCCACCACGTCGCGCGGCGGCAGCAGCCATAGATCGCGTATCACCTGGCGATCGCCCAGCACTCCCATACCGACTGCCAGAGCAAGCGCCACCCGCGCCAACAAAGTCAGGCTGAGCAGCGCAATGCTGCTGAGGCTGGCTCCCGAAGCGATCAGGTTGCATAAGGCCCAGGGCAATCCGTAGGTGAAGACCATACCGGTATAGCCCAGCTTTCTTGAAAAACGGGTGCTGCGGCTCCAGCGAATCTGATGGGCCAGAAATTGACGGAAGCGATAAGCCGGCAAAAAGGTCTCCACCACCTCGCCGCTTAAGGCGACTTCGAAGCCGGCGCGCCAAATGCGCGCGCCCAGTTCGTAATCGTCTGCCAGGTAGTCGACCATCGGTTCCAAACCGCCGATGGCCTCCAACGCCTCACGCGAGACGGCCAGGGTCGACCCCAGGCCAAAGCGAATTCCGTCCTCAATCTGCCGCGCGGTGAGCACGCCGGCGATGAAATCCGTGGCAATCCCCAGCGCTTCCATGCGGGAGCCGATGGTACCGTGCGCCTTGCCTCGGTATGGAGCCGTCACCAGGCCGACGCGGCCGTTGCGGTGCTTGGGGAGATGGAAGTGGCCCATGATCCGGCGCAGGTAATGATGAGAAACCTTTATGTCACTGTCGTTGATTAAAATATAGTCGTACTGCGCGCTGCCCAGCATCTGCACCAGGTTACTCACCTTGCCGTTGGCGCCCAGCAATTGCGGGCACAGCACCAGGCGGATGGTCCGCTGGGGGAACTCCGCCGTGAGTTTTTCGATGGCCGCCACGGCCGGATCGGCCATGCTGCTGACCCCGAATAGAATTTCGTAGGGGCCCTGATACTGCTGCTGACAGTGGCTGGCAAAGCTGGCATACATCTCCGGGTCCAAGCCCTTCACCGGCTTGAGGATGCTGACCCCCGGCTGAAAATCGGGCAAAGGCCGGCGCAGTTGGCGATGGAAGGTGCGCGCGCTCCACAGCGCAAGCAAGTAATACCCCAGGCCGGCCAAGCTGAGAATGGTCGTGATGGCGGCGACAACGATAGGCAGCATAGAGCGACTCTTAGTTTAGCCCCGACGCCCTTTACTCGTAACGCAGGGCGACTATGGGATCGAGCGACGCTGCCTTCCAGGCGGGATAAATACCGAAGAGAAGCCCAATGGCGCAGGAAACGACAAAAGCGGAGGCCGACCAGGCTACCGACATTTCGGCCGGCAGCACGGTGCCCATGATCAGCTTGAGCACCAAAGTAAGCACACCGCCCACCAGGATGCCGATCACACCCCCCAGAGCACAGAGCGTGACCGCTTCCAGCGTGAACTGAAACATGATGTTCTTTCGCGTCGCGCCCAGCGCCTTACGGACGCCAATCTCCCGCGTTCGCTCGGTAACGCTCACCAACATGATGTTCATTACCCCGACGCCACCAACCATCAAGCCTACGCTCGCAACCCCGACAAGAAAGATGAATAAGCCACCGGTAAGCTGGTTCCATAACACCAGCAGGGCGTCAGAGCTGAAGATGGCGAAATTGTCCGGTTGATCGCTACGGACTTTTCGCCGGCGGCGAAGCAGTTCGCGAATCTCGTCTTCGACGGCGATTTTATTTTTGACGTCGTCGTACTTGACGCTGATCCAGTGATCGAGGATCTCGGGATGGATTTTGTGGAAGGTTTGGGTGGGAAAATGGGCGGAGTTGTCCATGGGATTTTTGCCCCCGCCGAAGACCTGCTTCTGGGGCGCCAAGACCCCCACCACGGTAAACAAATCCCCCTCGATCTGGACCTCCTTGCCCACAGCAGGATCGTTGCCAAATAATTCCTGGGCCGTATCCGAACCGAGAACGACAACGTTGGCCCCTCGCTGGGCCTCCTGATGGCTGAAAAAGCGTCCCTGGGTGAGGTCGATGTCGTAGACGTTCGGTTGATCTTCCGACTCGCCATTCAGGGTGGTGTTCTGTACCTTATGGCTCCCGTACTTGACGGAGAAACTGCCCTGAGAGCCGGTAGGGGAGCGGTATTGCTGCGAGGCGTCGACCGCGACGACATGGGGCAGCACTCTCATGGCCTCACCATCCTCAAAGGTCAATTGCTTTCTGGCCAGCATCTCGGACGTGGGGCGCGAGCCGAAGACAGGAAAGCGAAAAACCCAGTAAACATTGGATCCCAGCGACTTGATCAAGCCGTTGACGTTGCCCGAAAGCCCGTTGATGACGGACGAGATGAGTATGACGGTGGTGACCCCGATCATGATGCCAAGCATGGTCAGGCTGGAGCGCAGCTTGTTGGTGCGCAGCGTGTCCATCGCCATTCCGATCGCTTCTTTGCTGTCGGCGAGGCTCATGCTATAGCTCCGAGCGCAAGGCTACGATGGGGTCGAGCAGCGAGGCCTTGCGTGCAGGATAGACCCCGAAAAATATACCAACCGCGGTGGCTACGAAGAGACTCAGCGCGACCGACCATAGCTCAATCTCAGAGGGAAAGCCGATGATCAGGGTAATGGCTTTGGCAAAGATAACCCCGGCAATCACTCCGATCAGGCCGCCGACCAGCGACATGGTGGCCGATTCGATGAGAAATTGCAGCATGACGTCGCCACGCCGCGCGCCCAGCGCCTTGCGCACCCCAATCTCCCGTGTCCGCTCGGTGACGCTGACCAGCATGATGTTCATGATGACGATGCCGCCGACCACCAGCGAAATGGCGGCGAGGGAGACAAAGACAGCGAAAAAACTGGAGCTGATACTCTGCCAGATGCCGACGAACGTACTGTTGGTGTCGGTAGAGAAGCTGTCCTCGGCTCCGGGCAGGTCGTGGCGGTGGGAACGGAGAATGGTCCGCATTTCGCCCACGGCCAGTTCGAGCGGATCGCCCACTCCGTGGGCGCGGGCATAGATGGTCAGGCTGCGATTCGATCCATAGGCGTTGAGAAAAGTCGTCAGCGGGATCGCTACCCAGTCATCCTGGCTCTGACCCAAGGTCTTGCCCTTGCGCTCTCCGACGCCGATCACCGTGTACTGACCCCCGTCGACCCGAATCTCCTTGCCGATGGGATCAACCGATCCCATCTGATTGTCGACAATGTCAGGTCCGATGATGGCCACCCTGCT
Source organism: uncultured Acidobacteriaceae bacterium (assembly GCA_963844785.1). Classification (GTDB taxonomy): domain Bacteria; phylum Acidobacteriota; class Terriglobia; order Terriglobales; family Acidobacteriaceae; genus PALSA-350. The sequence goes on from CAWJPV010000015.1 coordinate 19,580, forward strand.
GTTGTGCTGCTCGTCGATGGGCACAAAACCGCGTCCGCGATCGATGTTCATGTTGTAGATGGGAGGCATGGTCCAGGTCCACCCGCGGACACTGGTGTCGGTGCTGGAGTGGCTGTTGTAGACCACCTTGCCGGTAACGCTCGCCATGGCACCGGTGCTGGCACAGTCCTTACACTTGGCGGCTACTTCGCGGTAGTCATCGATCTTCAAGTCTTTGCGCTTTTGGTACTTGTTCCATTCCGCGTCGGTGAAGACTACGGAAGGCTGTTTGGAGGCGGTAAAGACATCCGCGCCGTAGCCGTAGACCTTAGTGGCGACAAATTTGTTCGCGCCGTTGACCAGCGTGATCACCATGATGACCGCAGCCACGCCGATCATTACCCCCAACAGGGTGAGGATGGAGCGCAGCTTGTTCGCCCATAGGGACTGGAGCGCGATTTTGACCGCTTCGGTGAAGTTCATGCCCAAGTCACGCTTTGAGTTGATACGAGTGTAGACGGTTACCGGTTCCCGGGTGAGCGCCTTTAGGGGCGACGGAAAAGCGCTGAACGAAGGGCACGGCTGGGAGGGATTGGAGAGACGCCCCTCAGCGGCTTCTAAAGAGTCTGTGGAACTCGAAAATAGACCGCAAATCGGACCCAGGCCCGGAGGGTCGGTAGCCAAACTCAGCCCAGCCCGGAAGGGCTGGGGAGACGGATCGGCAAATTTGTGGAGCGCTAGAGGCGCGGCACTACCTACATTCCGGGTGCCGCACCTCCGGCGCTCGACGTGTTGCGGAATCGATGTCCCAGCCCTCCCGGGCTGGGCTGAAGTTTGGCTACCGGCCCTCCGGGCCTGGGTCCGATTTGCGGTTCATCGCCGGTTATTACACACCCTCAGCTAAAGCCCCCGACGCTGCGGATCCGTATGGCCCAAAAAGCGGAGGCCCCGCAGCTCGGTGAGAACCGCGGGGCCGCGTTTGCAAGTGGCCTGTAAGCCGAATTCTGTCGAGGACGATCATTCCTCTAGGCGACGCATTGCTGCGCCGCTCAAGCGACCTACCCGGAGGTTTCCCACCGTCCCGGCGAGCCGGGATCGGAACCCTGGTGAGCGCGCCGGACCAGCACGCATCCGCAGCCCGGGTCTGGCCGACGGATTCCCTCCCTATTTGGTCTTGCTCCGTGTGGGGTTTACCCTGCCACCGCCTTTACAGACGGCGCGGTGCGCTCTTACCGCACCTTTTCACCCTTACCCAGGGCGATGAAGCCCGGGGCGGTATCTTCTCTGTGGCACTGGCCGTCTTTGAGCCTTAAAGCTCAAATCCCGGACGTTATCCGGCACACTGCCCTGCGGAGTTCGGACTTTCCTCTCCCGAAGCACGCGAGCGCTCCGGCAGCGACCGCCCGGCGCACCTGCAACTCCATGCTAGTCCATATTGCGGAGTTTGTAAGCGTCCCGAGGTCAGTTCGTGATGGTGAGCGTTAACTGCGGCTGGGTTGGAGGGGTAACGGTAAACGAGCCGTTGGAGGATTGCGCGTCCACCGTGACCGTGTAGTTGCCGGTTGGGCTTCCCGTGTTTCCCGGCGGCCCGTGATTCAGATAGTTGTATCGCTGGGAGCAGGCCGTCATGGCCATGGTTCCGGCAAATACCACGATTGCCAGCGCCAGATTGCGCCAAGCCCGGCGCTTGCACGCACCCAAGCCTGCGAGGCCAAACAATGCAGGGAAGATAAAGGCATACCGCCCCAGCCCCGCGTCCCCAGCATTTTCGGCCCTGGGTCCCGGCGAGGGCGCAAGGGTTTGAATCTGCATCACGCTGGTTCCGGGGGTGCAGGTTGTGGCGCCGCTGGTACTGGTGGTGCAGCTCGCGGGAACGTTCACCGGCGTAAACGTGCAGGTCGTGTTTATTGGCAGCCCGGAACAGGAAAGGCTGACATAGGCGTTGAAACCATTGACCGGGGTTACCGTCACCACACTGCTGACAAAGCCCCCTACCGCTGTGGATAGGGTGGTGGGCGTGGCCGCCACCGTGAATCCAGCCACCGTCGTTACGTTGGCATGCACTTGCTCAGGAGTGGAGAGCGAGCTTACATAACCGGCCCCGCCTTGATAGTTGGCGACCACCTGGTGGTCGCCCGCAGGGAGGTTGTCCGTCTCCAGGGCGGCATTGCCCTGGCTATCCAAAAACGCCGATCCGAGGTCCATTTGTCCGGAGCGAAAGTTCACCGCTCCCGAGAGGGAGCCGGCCGCATCCGCGCTCACGTGGGCGGTCAATGTCACCCGGGTGCGCGGACCTGCGTTGTTGGTTGCAACCGACAATTCGGTGCGGGTGGCTGCGGTGTTTTCTGCTGCTGCCGCGGAGCCCGTGAACCCGGCTGCCATGCCCAGAAACACTATGCACCAGCCGGCGGTGCGCATCCCTTTTCCTATCTTCCACACCCTGCCCACACTCAACCGCACATTCATCCGTTGGATCTCTGCTCTCTTTACTTTGACTTTGCGCTCTTTATTTTGTTCCAGATGCTATTGAATTAAGACTCATTGTATCTGGGGAAAGCAGATCGCGTTGCCCTTTTGCTTACCGGCCACCGTGCTGGGCGACGAGGCTCTCCGCCTGCGCGCGCAGGGAAGGATCATCGCCAAATCCCTTTAGCCAGCAAACCTCGGGCTCGCGGCGAAACCAGGTGAGCTGGCGCTTGGCATAGTTGCGGTGACCCTGGCTGGCGGCGGCAACGCCTTGCTCCAGGGTCAGCGCGCCGGCAAGATGCTGCGCCGCCTGGCGGTAGCCCAGGGAGTCAAGCACGGGCGTTCGGCCGTAGCGGGCAATGAGCTCCCGCGTCTCTTCAATCAAGCCCCCGGCAAACATGGTGCGCGCACGGGCGTTGAGGCGCTCGTAGAGCTGCGGACGCACTGGATCCAGGCCGAGGCGCAGGACGCGGTAGCCAGTCAAGGCTTCCCTCCCTTCCTTCCAGGCCTCCGACATGGGCCGGGAAGCGGCCAGGGTCACCTCGATGGCGCGTATGACCTTCGCAGTATCGTTGGCGTGGATGCGGGCAGCCGAGGCTGGGTCCAGCCGCTTCAGGATGCGGTGTAAGCAAAGCGGACCCCGCGTCTCTGCCTTGCGCAGCAGGCGATCGCGCAGGGCCGGCGACCGTTGCGGTCCGGGAAACAGTCCCTGCAGCAGAGCACGGAGATAAAGCCCAGTGCCTCCGGTGACAATAGGCAGCCTGCCTCGCCCCACGATGCCGGCGATGGCCTCGCGGGCGGCTCGCGAGTAGTCGCCCGCCGTGTAGAAGGCATCGGGATCCACTACGTCGAGCAAGTGATGCGGTATCAGCTTCCGTTGTTCGGCTGAGGGCTTGGCGGACCCGATTTCCAGGCCACGATACACGGCCACGGAGTCGCAGCTGACAATCTCGCCCTCGAAGCGCTGGGCTAGGGCGACAGAAAGAGAGGTTTTGCCGCTACCGGTCGGGCCCAGAATGACGACCAGTAAAGGCTTCTTCTCTACCAAACTCTCCACCACCCTGGGGGAAAGAGCTGGTGCAAGGAGGAACGGCCCAGGCCGGCGAGCAGAAGAATGACCGCTACCACCAAAAGGCCGTAAATCTGGCGTTTGCGGAACTCAGGATCAAATGGCACAGCGAGGCTCTTTCCCTCAATGAAACTTGTCCGGATCCAGGTTGTAAAAGAAGCCGAAACGCAGCTCGAGAAACGGCCCTTTGAAGTCTTTGGGTAGAGGCGGATAGGGGGCCGCGCCGGTGATCCCGCCCCAGGCTGCACGGTCCAGGGAGACGTCGCCGGAGGGGAACTCGAGGATCATCTCCTTCACGCTGCCGTCGGGGAGGATCTTGAAACGGACACCCACACGGCCCTGCTTGTCGAGGGGCGGCCGGGCGGACTCGGGGATGATGGGTATCCAGCTGCGATACGTAGCGGCGATCACCCTCTTCATGTAAGGGCCGAAATCGACCCCCATGGTGTCACTGAGGATGTCCGCCCCGGCTCCCATAGCCGGATGTTGAGAGGGCGCATTCTGTCCGTAGTCACCCGAGGTGCCGCCGCCAGGATTCTGGGCAGCATTCCGTTCCGCCTGGCGGATGGCATCCCCGGCATTTTGCGGGCCGCTGTCAAAGTTGGGCCGGGCGGGTGGGGTGGGTGCGGGCTTAGGCTCATTGAGCAGCGACTGCTGAGAGGGCGGGGGCGGTGGTGGAGTTGCCGGCCGAGCTTGCGCCTGCTGCGGGGGTGCGGGGGCCGGCGCAGCCTGCTGCGGAGGGGCCGGTTGCGGGGCAGCAGGCTGTGGCGGCCCCGCGCGGCGCATGGCCTCCAGCTGTTGCAGGGTCTTGCGATCGAGCGTCGGATGGGGCGATTTGGCGACGCGGTTCTTATCCGAAAGTGGGGCCTGCGGCTTGGGCTTGACCTGCTTCTCCGCATCGGGCGGAAGGTTAAGGTAGGTCAGGTCTTTCTTGTTGTCGTTGGGGTTGACCACATGGGGCTGATGGCTGCGAAACTTCGGGCCGTAGAAGAGAAACCAGAAGAGAAGCAGGTGAGCGATGACGGAGATCCAAATGCCTTCACGGCGTAAAGCACGGGAACGCTCGTCTTCGAGCCTGTCAATCAGGTGTAGGAGTTCGTCAGGGTCCAGCTCCTCGTAGCGCAAGCGCACGCGCTTACGCTTGTAGAACGGCTCCGGGGGTCGACCGGGAGGGCTGGTTGGAACTTCGGTTGAAGGCATCAGGCGGCAGTTAGGGCTGCAATCCAGGCCCGTAGCAAAGTCCGGCCTTGGGTTCCGCAGATCTTCTCATTCTCTCATTGTTTCGAATGGGGCCGGGATCAGGGTTTCACAAAGAACCCTTACAATCGTTTCGAGTGCAGCCACTGAGTTAATGTGTTCGGCACCACTGCACAAACGAGGAATCTACCTGCTTAAGATGCGTGCCGCTGTCATTACCGTGAGCGACTCCTGCTTCCTGGGGCAGCGGGTGGATGTGTCCGGGCGGGTAGTGGCCGAGCTGCTCCAGGCGCATGCCTTCCACGTAGTCAGCCGCCTGGTAGTGCCCGACGAGCAGGGGGAAATTGAGGATGCGCTGCGCCAGCAATGCGAGGTGGCGAGCCTGGTGGTGACGACCGGGGGCACCGGCATATCCCCTCGAGACGTGACCCCGGAGGCGACGAGAGCGGTTTGCGACCGTATCCTGGACGGATTCGCGGAGCTGATGCGGGCCGAGGGCAGGAAACAAACGCAATTTGCTCCCCTGAGCCGCTCAGTTTCGGGCACCCGAGGCCGATCTTTGATTGTGAGTCTGCCGGGCAGCCCGGCTGGCGCCAAAGCGTCGCTGGAATCAGTTATATCGATGATTCCACATGCTTTAAGTTTACTTGAAGGAACAGCGAGCCAAGACCACGAGCACGGGACGGAAGAAAAGCTCCCGGGACCTCCAGCCTGAAGCGCGGCTGGATCATCTCTCCTGAACAGGGCCACGACGATCGGGATCGATCTTGAAGAAAATCCTGCATTTCCTTGCTAAATACGAGATCTGGCTGCTGGCGGTGCTAAAACCTCTCGGTTTCTGGGGAGCGGGCGCCTTGGCCTTCATCGACGCCGCAGCATTTCCGGTGCCGATGGACCTCATTCTCGCTACGTATGTCTGGGCCGACAAGGCGCACTTTTATCTCTATGTCATCGTCTCGGCGGCTGGGTCGGCGCTCGGCGGTTTGGTCTTCTTCCTGGTGGGACGAGCGGGCGGCGAGCTTCTCCTCATGAAGCGGATTAACCGGGTCCGGTTTGAGCAGCTGCGGGATCGTTTCGAAAAACAAGAATTTTTGGCCATGATGATCCCTTCGATCCTGCCCCCTCCCACGCCCTGGAAACTCTTTGTGATTGCTGCCGGGGTGTTCGAAATGAAGGTGGGCAATTTCCTGTTGGCAGTCTTCATTGGCCGCGTGATCCGGAACATGATCACCGCGATTTTGACCATCGAGTACGGCCCAGAGATCGTGCACATCGCCGCACGATTAGCGACCCGGCATCGGGGTGTCCTGGTGGCCGGTTTGGTAGTGATCCTTGCCGCGCTGGGTTATTGGGTCTGGCGAACGGTTTGGAAACGGCGGGGCAGCGGGGTTGATACGGTGTTGGCTAAGCTTCCTGAGTAGCGAGTGGTCCAATTTCATCCAGGACCGACGAGAGTGTGTGAGAACTCCACTCGGCAGGAGTCAGCCTCCTAACCGAACCCATTAGGAACTGGACGAGTGCCCCACGTTCGCCTCAGCGTACGTGGGCCGAAAATGATATTTTTCGATTGCTTTTAGTCGGACGGTTCAGCAACACCGAACGGATTTCGTTTGACGGATAGTTCAAAGCGATCGTGGGCTTCGCCCGTCTTATTCGGCCCACGTACGCTGAGGCGAACGTGGGGCACCCGTCCAGTTCCTAATGGGTTCGGCTAGAAAACTGACTCCTGCCGGGTGGAGCTCTCACACAGACTCTGACGTCCTGGGCTACTTTCAGCCGTCCTTCGGGACTGGTTTGTGATGTCAATTGCCAGCGCTAAAGCGCTCCTCCGCCCGCATACGCGCGGGCGATCCCACCATCTCTCCCTTCATTTTTGCACGCGGCCGTTCATGACCATGGCGTCGATGCGCCCTTCCGGGGTGATGTAGTCCCAGGCGGTAAGTGCCCGCGTCGCCTCACTTCTGCCGCGGGAGAGGACGGGGTAGGCAAACCTGAGATCGCTGAACTCGACCACTGTGTCCAGGGGCTCGGGCGCCAGGTCGTCGGAAGCGGTCAGGTTGGCGTGGCCCCGGTCCTCAACCAGGGGGAACCTCGCCCAGTCCAGGTAGACACGGCCTAACCAGGAACGCTTTGCAGCCATCACCGCCGGGGTCACCGGCGGCTTGAAGATGACATCGTTCTGATCGTTGGTGTCGACCGTTTCGTTCCAGGTGTCTACCGAACCCATTTGGTAGTAACCGGCGGTTTCGACCAGCGCGGACCAGTGGAATGGCGTCACTGGATAGGGCTCGGCCGCGGCACGCAGCATAGGTTGATCGCCGAATCGAGTATTGCTTATCAAGTCCACCGCCCGATGATGTTCCCCCGCACGCACCCCCAGGTCGATGGCAACCAGTACCAACGCGCCAATGGCCCAACCGCGGCCGCGGAACAAGGGCTTGCCTGCGCCTATCTCCCGGTCAGCCAATCCGAGTATTGCCGGAACCAACAGGCCGAGCAGCAAAGCGGCGAAGATGATGGGCTCAATGATGAAGGCGATGTCCAGCGCGTACCAGCGCGGGTTGAAGGGAAAAAATGGGCGAACACCGTAGTTGTTAGTCCAGTCGAGAAAGATGTGGCTCAAGACCGCCAGGCAGGAGAAGAGCCACAACAGGGCCCAGCGTGGCGGGACGACAGGCGGCTTGCGCCGGCTGCGATGCCAGAGCCACACCACACCGGTCACTGCCAGGGCGACGAACGGCGCTCCCACAAAGGTATGGGTAATGCCGCGATGATGCCCGAAGCCGGCTACCGGGCCGCGGAAACCCCAAAAGACATCCATGTCGGGGGCCTCGGCTGCCAGAGTCATGGCCAAAGTAGCGTAAGCCGTCCTGCGATTGAAACCGGCGCGACCCAGGCATGCGCCGGTAAGGAAATGCGTGACCGGTTCCATAAGAGAGCGTGATCCTCGCTAACATTGGTTTCTATAATGCACGCTATGCCCGAAACCCGATCCAGCAGCGCAGCAAGCCTGGTTGAAGCCGGAAAGCGAATCGACGAGCTGCGCGACGAACTCCGACGCCACGAATATCAATATCACGTGCTGGATTCCCCGGAGATCTCAGACGCGGAGTACGACGCCCTCATGCGGGAGCTGCGCGCACTGGAATCCCACCACCCGGAGTTGATTACACCCGATTCACCTAGCCAGCGCGTGGGCGGCAAACCCAAAGAGGGGTTCGCCAAGGTGGATCATTCGCGGCCTATGCTCTCGCTGGATAACGTGAACAGCGAACAAGAGCTGGCCGATTGGGAACGGCGCGTACGGTCGCTCATCGGCAGCGCTGAAGTCAGCTTCGTGTGCGAGTTGAAGATGGATGGCGTGTCGCTGGCGCTGCAATATGAGCCCGGACCCGCAGGGAGTGCGTTGCTGCAGACGGCCCTGACGCGCGGCGATGGGGTCACGGGCGAGGACGTGACCAGCAACGTACGCACCATACGATCCGTGCCGCTCTCGGTTTCAAAAGAGAGGTTGCAACGTGCCCGGCTACCGCAAGGTTTTGAGGTGCGGGGCGAAGTGATCCTGCCGGACGATGCTTTTTTGAAAATGAACCGGGAACGTGAAGAGCATGGACTCCCGCCCGCAGTGAATCCTAGAAATGCCGCTGCAGGAACGATTCGGACGCTCGAACCAAATATCGTGGCTCAGCGGAGATTGGACTTCTACGCCTACTTCGCACTGGAAAAGGGAGAGAGCGCTTTTGCGGAGCAGTGGACGTCCCTGGAGGCATTAAGCAGCGCAGGCTTTCGCGTCAACACGCATCGTAAACATTTGCGGAATATGGACGAGCTGCTGGCTTTTGTCGCCTGGGCGGAGGAGCAACGCCACGCCTTGGGTTACGAGATTGACGGCGTCGTCATCAAGGTGAATGAGACGGCGCTGCAGCGCCGTCTCGGCTATACCGGGCGTGCGCCGCGCTGGGCCGTGGCTTACAAGTTCGCCGCCCGCTCCGGGGTTACCCAGATCGACGACATCGCCGTACAGGTGGGACGCACGGGCAAGCTGACGCCGGTCGCGCTGCTGCATCCTGTGTTTATTGGCGGCACAACCGTAAGCCGGGCGACCTTGCATAATGCGAACGAAATCGAGCGGCTGGGGGTGAAGATCGGGGACTACGTTACGGTGGAGCGCGGCGGCGATGTGATTCCCAAGATCGTGGCCGTGGTTGATGATGCGCAGCATCCGCGGGGGGATAAGAGCTTCGTCTTCCCCTCTGCCTGCCCGGTTTGCGGCAGTGAGGTGGTGCGCGAGGAGGGCGAGGCGGATTACCGGTGCATTAATGTGGATTGCCCTGCGCGCCTGAAAGAGAGCGTGCTGCACTTTGCTTCGCGCAAGGTAATGAATATCGAGGGACTCGGGGATGCGCTGGTTGAGCAACTGTTACAGCGACAAATGTTGACCAGCGTCGCGGGGATTTATGCGCTGAACGAAGAACAGCTGCTGGGGCTGGAACGAACCGGGAAGAAAAGTGCACAGTCGCTGCTGGCGGAGATTGAAAGTTCCAAGAAATTACCGTTGAACCGGGTGCTGTTCGCCTTGGGCATTCGCTTCGTGGGCGAGCGCACCGCGCAGTTGCTTGCCGAAGCGTTCGGATCAATGGACGCTCTGATGGCGGCAAGTGTGGAAGAACTGGAGTCGGTCAACGAGGTCGGCCCGCGTGTGGCCCAGGCGATCCAGGAATTTTTTGCCGAGGAAAAAAACCGTCAGCTGATAGAAAAGCTGCGCCACGCAGGCCTGACCTTCACGGCAGAGAAGAAAAAGAAAACGACCAAGCTTGAGGGCTTGACGTTTGTGCTTACAGGCACTATGGCTGAGCTATCCCGCGAAGATGCAAAGGCTCGGATTGAAGCCGCCGGCGGCCGCGTATCCGGCTCGGTCAGCAAGAAGACCAACTACCTGGTGGCTGGAGAAGACGCAGGGTCGAAGCTCGATAAAGCTAAGGAATTGAAAGTGCCGGTGATTGATCAGGCAAAACTTCTGGAGATGCTGGGATGAGTGTCGAAGAAGCGCGCATATAATTGCGCGACGGAGAAAACGATGCGATTTGCTTTTTTGCCGGCCGCGGTGCTTCTTTCCTGCTCGATCTTGGGGTCTGGGTTCCCGACGCTCGCGCAAAATCGGGGCAACAACAATAGCCAGTTCTACAATGGCGCACGACGCGGAGCCCAGGGTGGGAACTATGGTGGAGGGCACTACCATGACAACCACTACGACAACCGTAACCAGGGGGGCATCGGCCCGGGTAAGGGCGCACTGATCGGCGGAGCCGCTGGGGCGGTGCTGGGTGCGGCGTTCGGCGGTGGCGTCAAGGGTTCTTTAATTACCGGTGCTGCCGGCGCGGGGATTGGCGCAATCATTGGGAAATCCGCGCAGGACAATCGACAGCAAAATAACTACTACCGCCATTGAAACCGGAACCTTTCTAGGAGAATCGGGATGAAGAATAGATATGCTGCCGTTCTATGGTTTGCGTGCCTGCTGCCCTGCATTGCGGTTTCGGCGGTTGGACAACAAGCGTCTTCGGCCACCGAACCTGCGCCCAACTGGACGATCGATCAGGCGGTGACAAGCACGGTCCACGACGCCTGGGAACTGGGCGGCAAGAACGAAGCAGGATTCTTCGCTATCGTGAAAGCCCTGGCGGAGCTTTCCGCGCAGAAACGCGGCCTTGTTTTGCCGGATAAAGAGACGGTCGGCCGTGAGTTCGGGGTGTACATCAAGACGCAGGCGAAGGCGGATCGCGATCAGTTACTGTATGTAATCGTGGATCGGGCGGTGCGCAAGTATGGGACCGCTCCGGCTGCGGGCGGTAGCAAGTAGCATAAGCGCTAACTTGTTTAGATTGTTTTTCGTCAATACTCCCACAGAATCGCCATCCTGAGCGGAGACCTTTGTGCGGGAGCCGGGTAACTTTATTGGTTTGGCGCAAGCCTCTCGGGATGACAAAGGGGAGAGCAGCGACTTTTATTAGGGCCGTCAGATCGGAGATCAGGACTTGGGGGCGAAGTAGCCTTTTTTGGCACGGACAGCGTAGTGGGGGTTCAGCGCCACCAGGTAGATGGAGCGAAAGGCCCCGTCATTTTTGAAATCCGCAGGACGATAGGCCAGCGAATATTGGCTGCGCAGCTCTTCCTCGATGTCGTGAAAGCTGCCGGTCATGTCTTCAATGCGCTTGGGGAAGAAAGGGAAGCCTCCGGTGGCTTCGGCCATTTTTCTTAACACGTCATCGCCCCGGTCCCGGCTGGGACTTACGTTGGTGCTGATGGTGTAGATAATCGTTTCGGCGCGCTGGCACATTTTAATAGCGTCGTCAGGATAAGCACGGCTCTGGTTATCGTCTCCATCGGAGATCAAGACGAGCGCCTTACGCACCGAACCCTGCTGCGCGGGCGGCACTTTTATCAGCTGATCGCGGCAGGCAGTGTATACGGCATCGAAGAGGGCAGTACCGCCACCCGGGCGCAGCTTGGTGATCCCGGCCTCGAGCTTATCCTGATCGCTGGTGTAGTTCTGGGTGACGTAGGGCGTAACGTCGAAGCCCATGACGAAAGCCAAGTCGCTCTGCGGCCGAATTACCTGCTGCAGAAACTGGATCGCAGCGCTCTGCTCAAACTCGAAGCGTTGCCGGATCGAGGTGCTGGCGTCAATCATGATGCCGACCCGCAGGGGCAGGTTGGTCTGCTGGGTGAAATTGAAAACCTGCGCGGGAGCTTTCTGGTTATCCAGTAGGGCAAAATCTCTCTGCTGCAGATTGGGGATGAAACGGCCGTGCTTGTCAGTGACGGTGAAGATGAGATTCACCTCATTGACGTTGGTTTTAATGGTGAAATTGCCGTTGTTATCACCGCTCTGGCCATTCGGGGCCTGAGGAACAGCACCCAGCGATCCGGGGACCGGGGGCTGGTTATTAGCGGGAGGGGCGGGAGCCGCAGTGGGCGCTGTGGGCGCAGTTTGAGCAGGGGCGGCTGGAGTTACCAGCAACACGAATCCAAGCACCGAGGCAGCCAAAAGCCAGCAAGCTTTCATTTTGGTCATACAGGCCCTTTTTATTCTAGAGCATTCCGGGCCGCCACCCGCGACCATCATTGGTCGAGGTACATTCCTTCCATACTCTTTGACTCGGCCGCCGGGGACGAGGCGAGCTGCGCCATGAACTCCTTAAGGTCGGGGGGAAGGTTGGAAACCATAGTAATGCGCTCGCCGCTCACCGGGTGGGCGAACTCCAGTTCCGCCGCATGCAAAAAGTTTCGCTGTAAGGTGAGCCGCGGGAGCCGGGCGAATTCCGCCCGGGGCACAATCACGGAAGAGGCGCCGTAAAGCGTATCCCCAACAACAGGATGGCCTAGCGAAGCCATGTGGACGCGAATCTGGTGGGTGCGTCCGGTTTCGATACGAACGGAGACCAGGGTGAAGCTGCCGTAGGGACCGTGAATGCGCCGCAGCACCTGCCAGTGGGAGATGGCGGGGCGGCCTCCTTCACGACGCGTGGTCATGCGCGTTCGCCGCACGGCGTCGCGGCTGATAGGGGCATTCACTGTTCCGCTATCCTGCGGCAACTCGCCCTGCACCAGGGCGAGGTAGAGTTTTCGCACCTGGCGGCGGGAGAACATCGCTGACAACCTGGCATGCGCGAGGTCATTCTTGGCCACCACGATGAGGCCGCTGGTCTGCTTGTCAAGACGGTGCACGATGCCCGGACGCAGGGGGCCGCTGGATGAGGAGAGCTCGCGCATGTGGTGCAAAAGGGCATTGACCAGGGTGCCGCGATTGCGTGCATCCTCGGTAGCGCCGGAACCAGCGTGGACCATCATGCCGGCAGGCTTATTAACCACCGCAAGGTCGCTGTCTTCATAAATAATTTCCAGCGGAATCGCTTCCGCCATGGCGCGCAAGGGTGGCGGCTGCGGCTCACCGAGAATGGAAATCGTCTCGCCGGCGCGTACTTTGCGCGACGCTTTGGCCAGCTTGCCGCCGATCAGCACGCTGCCCTGCTCCAGCAGCAGCTGCACCCGGGAGCGGCTGACATCGTCCAGGTGCTGGACGAGAAAGAGATCCAACCGCTGCCCGTCGGCCTCGGCGGAAACAGTGAGCTGGCGCAGGCTGCGCTCGTCATCCAACATGTGCGACCTGATTATCTTGCGGGCGACGCAACCACAAGAGGCCGCCGACGAGCACCATGGCCGCAGCCACGAGTTGCGTAACCGGGATCAGACCGGAAAGCGACCAGCCAGCGTCGCCGCGCAGGGAGGTAAGCAGGAAGCTGGAGAGGCCGCCCAGGAAGAGCCAGGAGCCGAGGATTTCTCCATCGCGATGAGGGCGATGCAAGAGCCACAGGAGCAGGACGAAGAGCGCGAACTCCACCAGGCTTGCGTAGATCTGGGTGGGGTGTAGTGGTACCCCCAGTGGGGTTCCGGGCATCGCTGCCGGACTGGTGAAGACCACGGCCCATGGCAGGTGCGTCGGGGTTCCGTAATCGCATCCCGCTTCCAGGCAGCCAATCGAGACTACGGAACTACCCAGCGCCAGGCTGGGCGCAATGGCATCGGCTGTTCTCCGGAGGGGGAGGCCAAGGTGCAAAGCATAGAGCACGCCGGTGGCGACTGCGATCGCGATGGCTGCTGGTCCGGGGCTGCGGGATCCGTTCAGACTCATAGTCAGCGCGCGGACGCCATACCGGGGCCAGTTCAAGAGGATCAGGAGAATCCTGCTGCCTACCAGGCCAGTGACAATGGCCACCAGGGCCATGCTCCAGACTTTATCGGTGTCGAGCGAGAGCAGGCGGGCGGTACGCAGGCAGATCAGCAGGGAAAGGATGGTGCCCAGGGCAACCAGAAATCCATATGTCGGCAGGACCAGGCGGCCGAACTGGAAGAGATGCGGGTGCACGTAAAATTAGACGAAACCGACCCACTGGGCCGTGCAGCAGTGCGCTGGTGAACCCGTCCTGAGACGTTTGGGACTCTCCGCAGCTCTTTAGGCATTCCGGACTGGCGGACACTGCACACGGAGCCGATTTTTCGAGTCGAGTCCCGGTTCGATGAATATTGGTTCAACCAGCGTTAACTGACAATACCTGCTTTGCAGGCCGGTCTCTGAATGGATGCTAACGGCAGCGAAGCCGGTTGGCAAGTGACGATCCGGTAAGAATGCTACCGCCCGGCGGAGACGGGGACCGATCCGTGGTAGCGATGGTCGTCGTCGAGCACGGAATCCAGCAGGCCGGAGAGACTGTTGGCACGGGTACGCAGCACGGTCTGCGTTTCACTCATGGTGCCGCGGAGCAAGCGGCAGTGCTCCTGCAAGCGCATGAGTTCGTCGGCGATGTTCAGGGCAGCGAGCACCGCCACGCGCAAGGAGTCGACGGTATTGCTGTTGGCGGAGACGGCGCGCATCTTGGAGTCCACGGTGTTGGCCAGCTTTTGTATGTATTCCGGATCGTGGGCCCGCAGATGATACGTCTGATCGTAGATGTCTACGCTGACTGAGGTGCTGGTACGCCGGACTTCCATGTTATTTTCTGCCATTGGTCACCGATCGTCACAAAGATCACTCGCCTACTTCATCAATCTGCTTGAGCAGGCGCTCGATGCGCACGCGCACCGCTTCCCGCTCTTTTTGCAGACCAGCGAGTTGCTCTTCTAACTGAGCAACCTGGGCGGCCTGCTCCTCTACTCGATGCGTAAGACGCTGCGCGTGTTGCTCAACGGAGAATCGAAGTTCGCGCTCGCCCTTAAGCAATTCTACGGTGCGCAGCACACGTTCTTCCAGTGCCTGAAAATCATCTGCGGTCATGGCTATCTCGGGAGGGTGTTCTGCGACAGAAGACATGAGAACCTCGTGACACAAAAGCGGGATTGCGTGCTAGAGAAAGTATAGCTTCTAAAGTCTGCGCGCGATTCACAAGAAAAAAGTAACCCGCATTGTCATAGCATGTTCCTCCAACTTTAATATGTTGGAGGATTTACGCGCGTTGTCGGCCGCCGAGGGACTGCAGAGCTGCAGTCACAGCCTGTGAATAACTTTGTAGTTCTTCCTCGCGCAGGGTCCGCTCCAACGCCTGGAAGGTGACGCGAATAAGAATGGAGTAATGCCCGGCAGGCAAGGCTTGGCCTTTTCCTGAGGGGTCGCGAAAAATCTCGCGGGGCGAGAAGCGCGTGAGCTCAGCGATGTGCAGGTTGCGCAGCCCCTCGGCGATCGATTGCCAGGGCACCGCATCGGCGAAGATGAAAGAGAAGTCTCTCTCCACAGCCTGGAAGCGTGAGAGCTCCTGCACAATGGGCTGACGCAAAGGTAACCGGTAGAGCCGGTCGAGATAAATCTCACCTAAATAAACACTTTGCCTGAGTTTGCGCTGTTGCGCCTCTGCTGGATTGAGTTGGCCGAACCAGGCAATAGTCAAGCCATCGGCCACAGCGCGGGCCGCACGTCCAGGGTGAAGCCACACAGGGATAATGCCTGCTCCCGCAGGAAAGGTATCGAAATAGAAGGAGCGCGCAGCAAACTTTTCCACAAGCTCTTCGATCGTGCCCTTGAGGTCATAGAAGTCGATGGCGTGCGCAGACCGCTCCGGACTGCTCCAGACAGAACCGGACGCGCCCAATGCGAGAGCCGGACGCTCGTCGACGCGCTCCGTGCTGCCGCTAAACACAGCACCCTGCTCGAAGAGCTGAACATCGCTCACGTTGCGGTTGAGGTTATGCGCCAGCATGGTAAGCATCCCGGGCAGCAGGGAGGGACGCAACATGCCGGCTTCTTCGTTCAGCGGGTTACCCATGGGTACCGCCAGGCTGGGCTGAGGCGCAAAGGTAACCGCTTCAGTAACAGAACAGAAGGTGCTGGATAACGCCTCGTGCCAACCCAGGGCGAGCAGCGTCTGGCGAATGACCGCCTCTTTGCCGGCGTGGGGAAGTTCGCGCACAATGCCGGAGAAGGCGGGGAGCGTATTGGCGAAGCGGTTGTAGCCGTAGACGCGGGCGATCTCCTCGATCAGGTCGATCTCGCGTTCGAGGTCCAGGCGCCAGCTGGGCAGAGTTACCTGGTAATCATCTTGCGCGACTTTTTGCAATTGACAGCCCAATGCCTGCAATACGGTCTCGGTGGTTTCCCGCAGCACGCCCTGGCCATCTTCGGTCGCGCCCAGGATGCGGCGAACCTCACGATGACTTATCGAGATAGCGGGGCGGCGGGCGGTGCGCGCTTGTGCTGCGGGAACGACGACGTCGATCAACTCCCTGTCCACGCGGCCGCCGGCTTCGAGGATGAGGCGGCTCACCAACGCGGAGGCAACGGGCGGCGCATTGAAGTCCGCTCCGCGTTCGAAACGATGCGAGGCATCGGTGTGCAGGCCGTGGCGCTTGCTGCTGCGCCGGACGGATGCCTGATCGAACCAGGCAGCTTCCACCAGAATATTTTTTGTTTCCGCGGTGATCATGGTGTCCCAACCACCCATGACGCCGGCTAAGGCGAGGGCCTTCTTCTCATCGGCGACGACCAGGTCTTCGGAGTCGAGCACACGTTCGATTCCATCCAGAGTCCTGAGTTTTTCGCCGCTGCGGGCGCGGCGCAGGATGATGCCGCCTTCCAACTTGTCACGATCGAAGACGTGGGTGGGCTGACCCATGGCGATGGTGACGTAGTTGGTCGCGTCCACGGCATTGGAGATGAGCTTCTGCTGCAGCAAGCCGAAGCGCTCGGCGACTATGCCTTGCGAAGGCTGGATGCGTACCTGGCTAAGAGCGCGCGCGGTGAAGCGCCCGCAGAGCTCGGGAGCTTCGATGGATACCTGGATGGGAACCGCATGTGATTGCGGTGCAGGCAGGGTCACGTCGAGAGCTGCAAGCTCATGGCCCGCGATCGCAGCCGCCTCGCGCGCGATGCCGTAGTGGTTCATGGCATCGACGCGGTTGGTGGTGATGTCCATCTCGAAGAGCGAACCCTGGCCCGGACCGAGATCGAAGATGCCTTCGACGGCAATCCCGCGCAGGGTCAGCGCTTCGGCGAGTTCGCGGTCGGCCAAGGTGAGGCCGGGCACGTAGGAACGAATCCACTGAGAAAGAATATTCATAAGGTTTGCGACTTACCTGAATTGCTCGAGAAATCGCATGTCCCCGGAGTAGAGCTGGCCGATGTCTCCGATCCCGTACTTCATCATGGCAATCCGCTCCACGCCCATGCCGAAGGCGAAGCCGCTGATCTTTTTCGCGTCATAGGCGGGTTGGTGGCGGGCGGCGAAAGCGAAGACCGCGGGATCAACCATGCCGCAGCCCAGCAATTCAATCCAGCCGGATTGCTTGCACTTACGGCAGCCTCGGCCACCACAGAAGATGCAGCTGATCTGCACATCGGCAGAGGGCTCGGTGAAGGGAAAGAACGACGGGAAAAAGCGGGTTTTGACGCTGGCTCCGAAAAACGCCTTCATGGCGTGGTCGAGCGTGCCTTTGAGATCGGAGAAGGTGATGTTGGTATCGACACAGAGCCCCTCGACCTGGTGGAAAATGGGCGAGTGGGTGGCGTCGGCGGCGTCGTTGCGATGCACCTTGCCGGGGATCACAATACGCAACGGCGGCGGTTGCTGTTCCATGGTGTGGATCTGCACCGGGGAAGTATGGGTGCGCATCAGTAGCCGTTCGCGCAGCGGCTTGCGGTCCTGGTTGGCAACCACTAGCGTGTCCTGGGTGTCGCGCGCTGGATGGCCGGGGGGGAAGTTCAGGGATTCAAAGTTGTAGTAGTCGGTCTCGACTTCGGGTCCTAGTCCGACGGAGTAGCCCATCGCCGCAAAGACGCTCACGATCTCGTTCATGGTCCGGATCAGCGGGTGCTCTGCGCCCAGGGTGCGACGGGTTCCGGGGAGGGTTATGTCGATGGATTCATTTGTGGCAGGCGCCAGCTTGAGGTCCAGTTCACAACGAGGCTCGATGGCGGATTTGAGCGCGTTGAAGCGTTGCCCGACCTCCCGTCGCGCCTCCGGCGGTGCACCTTTTAACACCTCGCCGACCCTTGTCAGTAACCCTTGCTTGCGACCGATCCAGCGGATTCGCAACTGCTCAAGCGCCTCGACGGTATTGGCTGCAGCCGCATCCTGATCGAACTGCGCCAGGATGGCACTGAAGAAGCTCTCCAGCGAGGCCGACGAGTAGTCTTTCAGTTCAGGAATTTCTGGGGGTGGCATGGGTTCCTGGCACAAGCACTCCAGCCCGATCATAGTATGACCAGGCTGGAGCGAAACTCTGTGGACGGTGCGGGTTAGGCGGCGGTCTTGGTGAGTGCGCTCTTGGCCTGATCAGTGAGCGCAGTAAAGCCAGCCGGATCGTTGACGGCTAGGTCGGCGAGAATCTTGCGATCCAGGTCGATACCCCCCAGCTTAAGACCGTGGATCAACTGCGAATAGCTGATCCCGTTTAGCTTGGCGGCGGCGCCGATGCGGACGATCCAAAGCCTGCGGAACTGGCGCTTCTTCTGCTTGCGGCCGATGTAGGCGAATTTGAGACCGCGCTCAACAGCTTCCTGCGCTGCCTGGTAAAGCTTGGACTTGGTTAGGAAGTAGCCGCTGGCTCGCTTGAGAATCTTTTTGCGGCGGTCATTGCGTTTTGTGCCACGTTTTACGCGGGGCATGGTTGGTTCTCCTTTAGGTGCTGCGTTGTGCGGCTGGAGGTAGGAAATACCTCTTCACTCGCTGTTAAGCCGATCGTCTTGTCTTGAAGACAGGGGCCAATGAATGGCCCAAACCCGTCAGGGCCGATCAGGCGTAGGGAATCATTCGCGCTACCTTGCGCTTGTCACCATCAGAAACCAGAACTGTGCCACTCAACTTCTTCTTAACCTTTTTGCTCTTGGAGGTCAGAATGTGGCGCTTCTTGGTTTGACCACGGAGGATTTTCCCCGTTCCGGTCTTCTTAAAGCGCTTGGCCGCGCCCTTATGGGTCTTCAATTTGGGCATGGTTGTCCTGCTAACTTAGCGTGTTTCTAACTTTAGAGATTATACGGGAGAGTGGGTGGGGACGCTACTCGGGAGCTTTGGCTTGAACTGCAGTTCCCTCGACTTGGCGACGTTGGTTGGGCGAAAAATCTCTCGCTTCCTCACCAGCCTTGCCCCCTGGACGGGTGCCCCATGTTCGCGTTTTTGCGTACATGGGTTGAACACGACCTTTTTCCAATGCATTCACCACCCGTGTAAACCGACTTACAGGAAAAACAAAGGAGGGCTTCCCCCGGATTTCCTGTGGAGTTTGGTGGCGTTGGCGAACCTCATGCGGCTTTCCTTACTGAAAGCCGCACACGCGGTCCTGTCCGGTGCAGCGTACAGGAAATCCGGGTCGCCCATTTCGTGGCAAGCCGGGAAAGCGGCGGAGGAAATGACAGCCGACAAAGAAAGACGCGTCGAGTTCTGCGCCACTCAAGCCAAAACCGGGCTTGGATGGGGCACCGCAGGTGCTTACGACTGGGCGGATTGGGGTTGCTGCTGGCCTACCAGGCCGGGAGCCGGCGGCTTGGGCGCGGCGGGCTTCTTGGGTGGCTCGGCTTTCTTGCCCGGGGCGAGAATGGCGTGCAGCGTGGTGCCTTCCATGCGGGGCATGAACTCCACTATGCCGGCGTCACCCATATCCTGAATCAGGCGGTTGATGATGGCGTAACCCAGTTCGCGGTGGGCCATCTGGCGGCCCTTGAAACGCAAGGAGGCCTTTACCTTGTCGCCTTCACCCAGGAAGCGGACGGCTTGGTTCTTCTTGGTCTGGTAATCGTGCTCGTCAACAGTCACAGAAAACTTGACTTCTTTGACCACAATCACTTTTTGCTTCTTGCGCGCCGCACGGTCGCTCTTGTCCTTCTCGTAAAGGAACTTTCCGTAGTCCTGAATGCGGCATACCGGCGGCTGCGCCGTGGGCGAGACTTCTACCAAGTCCAGGCCGCGCTCGCGGGCTATCTTCAGGGCTTCGAAGGGAGGCAGAATTCCGAGCTGTTCACCGTTTTCGTCAATGACGCGGATTTCACGCGCGCGAATTCTGTCGTTAATGCGGATGAAAGACTTGGCCGAACGCTTATCGATGGTTTCCTCCGGAAACGAGAGACGCAGGGCCCCTCAAATAAAGCATAGCATTTCGGCACACCGACCGGAAGAACTCTTCGGGTCATTTCTGCCATGGCGCTAATTGGCCAGTAAGACCTGTTTCCGTGAGCCCGGTGACCACCACACGCACATTCTGGTTGGGCGGTTGGCGGGCTTCGAGCCGCACCTCAAGAAAGTTGTCTGCCAGCGCCGGAGTTGCTTCGCCGGGCGCGGTGTTCAAGGTAACAGCGGGCAGCTCGCGGCCCAAAAAGCTCTGCCGGAAACGAAGATTTTTGGCGCCCACCAGTGCACGCAGCCGCGCCATACGCTCCGCTACCGCCTGGGGGGGCACCGGATACTCCTGCGCCAGCTGCCAGGCCCCGGTATCGGGGCGGGCGGAAAAAGGAAACAGGTGCAGGTAGGTGAAGGGCTGCGCCGCAATAAAGGCAAAGCTCTCTTCAAAAAGGGCTTCGCTCTCACCCGGAAACCCCACCATCACATCGGCGCCGATCGCGGCATCGGGCATGCTCTGGCGAATCTGGCGCAGTTTTTCCGCGTAGTGCCAGGGGCGATAACGGCGATGCATGGCGCGCAAAATGGCGTCGGATCCGGATTGCAGCGGTAGATGTGCATGTCGCGCAAGCCGAGGCTCGAGGGTAACGGAATGGGCACAAAACAGTGCGAGCAGCCCGGGCGTCCAGTCCATGGGCTCGATGGAGCTGAGACGCAGGCGGGGCAGCGCGGTCTCATGCAAAATGGCGCCCACCAGTTCTTCCAGCGTGCGCTGCGGCGTGAGGTCTCGACCCCAACGCCCCAGGTTGATGCCGGAAAGCACCAGCTCGGTACCACCGCCTGCGGCAAAGGACTGCACATGGCGCAGGCAAGCTTCGAGCGAGAGGGAGCGGCTATAACCACGTGTCGCAGGAATGATGCAGAAGGAGCAGCGGTTGCCACAACCATCCTGCACCTTAAGATTGGGACGCGTCTGGCTGCCTGCCCACCAGCCGGCTTCCGGCCCTGATTCCGGCCCCGGTTCTGGCATGGCAAGTTCCGAGTGGGCAAAGGTGTGGTCCACGTACAGCGGGGGGGCCGGCCGCAAGGCAGCCAGGGGGACGAAGGCCGCACCTGTTGCCTGCTGGGCGATCTCCGCCACAAGAGCCTTATGGCTATTGCCGACAACGGCGTGGACGCCGGGCAGCGCGGCCAGCTCGTGCGGCGCCCGCTGCGCATAACAGCCGGTGATCAGGATGCGCGCCGTGGGGTTTTCCCGCCGCACGCGGCGTAGGAAGGCGCGGGCGGTGCGGTCCGCCTGTGCAGTCACAGTGCAGGTATTGGCCACGATTACATCGGCCTGGGCGGGGCTCAGGGCCGGGGTCAGGCCTCGCTGCCGCAGTTGGGCGCTTATCATCTCGCCGTCCGCCTGGCTGGCCCGGCACCCGAAGTTCTCAACGTGGTATTCTGCCACGTTGTCAGTCTAATTAACGCAACGCCATTCAGGTAGGATCCAAAGAGGCGGACCTCTTTTTCCCCCGGGCCCTACAGCCACAGTACCCTGGAGTTTTCCCATGAAACGTCGCATTCTTTTGGTAGATGACGAACTCGCAATTCTGTTGACCCTCAAGGCGGTCCTCGAAATGAACGACTTCGAGGTGGAAACGGCGGCTTCCGCTCGCGAGGCCCGGTCGAAGCTAAAGGCCGGTATCTTTCACATGGTGATCACGGATATGCGCATGGAAAATGAGTCGGCGGGACTCGACGTCGTGCGGGCGGCGAAGCAAGCCCATTACCAGCCCGCCGTGGCAATGCTGACGGCGTTCCCGGTCCCAGGGTCCGAGTGGCGAGACGAAGGCATGGACGAGATGCTGGTCAAGCCCATGAACATCATGAACCTGTTGCGGCAAATCGAGGCGCTGCTGGTAACGCACGAAGACAAGAAGCAGAAAGCACTGGCGGCAAAGGTCTCCCCACCCGCCAAGGCGACTGGGCGAACACCGTCACGGAAGCCCGCGGCAGCAAACTAATCACCCGATCAAGCGACCGGCTTCAAGGCCCGTCTGCAGGCAGAGTTTGAGGAGACGCGCAAAGTCGCACCTCTCCCCTAAACTTCTGCTAACCGTTTAGTTGCCCACCGCAGCATTTCTCCCCAACTACGGAGAGATTCACTTCAGGATGCGGCGCTGGCTGCTACTGTAGTCGGAACCGGTGGCCGCCGCTGCTGGAAACAGGATCTGCAGAGCACTGGGCGACCTTGCGTGGGTTTAAAAGGAACGGTGGTTTCCGTTGCGCACTCCGAACAAACGGTCCGGGTTTCGGTGCGGACGCCATTGCCGGTTCCGGCCACACGCTTAATTTTGCACTGTTTGCAACGCTTTGGATCGTTCTTAAACTGCTTATCGTGAAAGAACAGTTGTTCGCCGGCGGTAAAGACAAAGTCGTTACCGCAATCTGAACACTTCAGAATCTTATCGATGAAATCCATTTACGCGTCCCCCCGAGCATGCCTTGGAATTTTTTAGTATTCCGTCGACGAAACGCTCAATTGGCATCGTGTCACCAACCAGCTGATTCGTCTGTCATACGACAACTGTCCTCGCATTCGCCAAATACGGGAATGGGAGGGGAAATGTGGCTTTAACAACCTCTTTTCGCAAATTCTTTGAAGACTACGGGATTGCCGGCCTACCGCATGCCATAGCAACTCGGTAGGCCGGCATTGCAGGGTTAATCCTGCTCTTTTCTTGCTTTTTTACGATTCCGCTTGCGCGCCAACGCTTCTTTTACTCGACGGCGCTCGCCAGGCTTCAGATAGAAGGAGTGACGCTTTACTTCCTTAATAATGTCTTCTTGCTGAACCTTGCGCTTAAAACGGCGCAATGCATTTTCAAGCGGCTCGCCTTCCTGCACGCGAACCTCTGCCAAATGAACCACACCTCCAAACAGTCCCAATTGGGTTCTATAAGCTTACGTTACCTTTGAGGTGAGTAGTCAAGCTTAATCAGCATGCTGGGCAGTATTTTTCC
Source organism: uncultured Acidobacteriaceae bacterium (assembly GCA_963844785.1). GTDB lineage: Bacteria > Acidobacteriota > Terriglobia > Terriglobales > Acidobacteriaceae > PALSA-350. The sequence goes on from CAWJPV010000015.1 coordinate 42,394, forward strand.
CTGCCTCAGAAGAAGGAAATTCCACATGGTACGTTCCTATCTCGGTCATATTCCGGTCATTCCCAGCTCCTGCTATGTAGATATTTCCGCCCAGATTGTGGGGCAAGTGGAGCTGGGCGAGCACGCTAGCGTGTGGATGAATGCAGTTTTGCGCGGCGATGTGCACTCCATACATCTGGGCGCCTACAGCAATGTGCAGGACTGTGCGGTGTTGCACGGCATGCGCTACAAACATCCAGTCAGGGTCGGCGAGTGGGTCACCATCGGACACAATGCGACGGTTCACGGGTGCGTGATTGAAGATGCGTGCCTGATCGGCATGGGCGCGACGATCCTCAACAACGTGAGAATCGGAGAGGGTTCTATCATTGCCGCCGGTGCGGTAGTTACAGAGAATACGGTGGTGCCGTCGAATACGCTGTGGGCGGGTGTACCGGCCAAAGAGCGGCGGCAGCTTGACCCTAACGACCGTGAGTCGATCCTGCAGTATGCGCGGAATTATGTTGATTACACGGCGAGCTATCTCAAGGAACGGGAGCAGTGGTAGGGGGTGATCTGGCTTTTGGTATCCAAGGCGCAATTTGCGAGGGCTTGAGTAAATGCGATCGTGGGGCTTCGCCCCGTCGTTTTCGTCCCAGGTACGCTTTAGCGAACCTGGGGCACCCGTCCTATTCCTTGGGACGTTGCTATGACACAGACGTCCCAGGGACGGTTGAGGGCGGAGAGTCTTTCGGTCGAGTGGAACTCAATGGGGTGCGCCTGTATTCTGGAAAGAGTTGGATACTTCAGCACTTATGAGCATTTTGCAAGCTGTCCGGGGCACCCGGGACCTGCTGCCTCCGGAAACTGAACTTTGGAATCACATCGAGAACACAGCGCGGCGGGTTTTCGAGCGCTATTCCTTCGGCGAGATCCGTACGCCCATTTTTGAGGACACACAGCTCTTCTCCCGCGGGGTGGGAGAGGAAACCGATATCGTCTCCAAGGAAATGTATACCTTCACCCCGGAGGCCCGGATCCAGGGCGAATCACTGCAATCGCTGACCCTGCGCCCGGAGAATACGGCCGGCGTCGTTCGCGCCTACATTGAGCACCAGATGGGCGAGACTGGCCAACTGGAGAAGCTGTACTACATCGGCCCCCAGTTTCGCCGCGAACGGCCGCAAAGGGGCCGCTACCGGCAGTTCTTTCAGATTGGCGCCGAGGTCATCGGACCACCCAGCGCGGGCAGCGAGTCACCGCTGCGCGATGCCGAAGTGCTGGAGATGTTGGCCACCTTGCTCGGGGAGCTGGGTATTACGGGCTGGAGATTGCTGCTCAATTCCGTCGGCTCGGCGACCGACCGGCCGCGGTACGTGCAGACCCTGCGTGCAGCCCTGGAACCGGTGGTATCGCGCATGTGCGAGGATTGCCAGCGACGCGCGGTGACCAACCCTCTGCGCGTGCTCGATTGCAAGCATGCGGAAGATCAACCCATCATCGCCACACTGCCCCGTATCTGGGACTCGCTGGATGAGGGTTCCAAGGAACATTTTGCCGCCGTTTGCACCGCTCTCGATGCTTGTGGAGTGCCCTACGAGCAAGACCATCGCCTGGTGCGTGGCCTCGATTACTACACCCGAACGACTTTTGAGTTTGTTTACGAGGAGCCCGGCGAGGGTGGTCTTGGATCACAGAATGCCCTGCTGGGCGGCGGACGCTACGACGGGCTCTCGGAAGCGATCGGCGGCCCCAAGGCACCGGGCATTGGATTTGCTATTGGCGAAGACCGCTTGGTGCTGGTGCTCGAGGCACAGGGCAGGCATTCGCGCCAGCTGGCAGCGGCCTATGTCGCTCCCCTGGGTGAGCGCATGAACCCTGCTGCTTTAGCTCTAGCCAGAGAACTACGCGCCACCGGCTTACGGGCCGAACTGGGCGATGGATCGTTTCGTCTAAAGAAATCGTTCGAGGCAGCAAACAAAGTGGCGCGCGCCATCGTGATTGTCGGCGAGGACGAGATCGCCTCCGATATCTTGACCGTAAAGCACTTCGCCACCGGTGAGCAGTTCAAGGTTCCCCGAGCCCAACTCAGCCAGAAGCTGGCCTCGCTTCTCGACCCTCCAACTTCAAATTAGGACATCCGCATTGCTCGACTTTTTAGGCACTCTTCAACGCACACACAGTTGTGGGCAGCTCCGCGAACAGCAAGCTGGGGAACAGGTCATCCTCATGGGGTGGGTAAACCGCCGCCGCGACCATGGCAACCTGATCTTTTTGGATCTGCGTGACCGTACCGGGATCACGCAAATCGTCCTGGACAAGGATCTGGTCCCGGAGGGTCACGCCAAGGCCGAACAGGTGCGGCCGGAATACGTGGTTGCGGTGGTGGGCAAAGTGCGCCTGCGCAGCCGGGATGTGATCAACCCCAAGATGGCCACCGGCGAGGTCGAGGTGGCGGCCGAGCAGTTGCTGGTGTTGAACGACTCCAGGGTGCCTCCCTTCTCGCCCGCTGAAGAGGCCATCGCCAACGAAGAGCTGCGGCTCAAATATCGCTATATCGATCTGCGCCGGCAGCAGATGCAGCAGAACTTCGAGCTGCGCCACAAGATCACCCGTGCAGTGCGGGAAAGCCTGTCGAGTCAGGGCTTTCTGGAAATCGAGACGCCGTTCATGACGCGCTCGACCCCGGAAGGGGCGCGCGATTACCTGGTTCCCAGCCGGGTGCACGGTGGACACTTCTACGCCTTGCCCCAATCGCCCCAGTTATTCAAGCAGATCCTCATGATCTCGGGCTTCGACCGCTATTTCCAGATTGTGCGCTGCTTCCGCGATGAAGATCTGCGGGCCGACCGGCAACCGGAGTTCACCCAGGTCGATCTGGAGATGTCGTTCGTGCGCCAGGAGGACGTTTTTCTGGTGGTGGAGAACTTCTTGCGCGAAGCATTTGCCGCAGTGGGCGTGGTGCTGACGACTCCCTTTCCCCGCATTACCTACGACGAGGCGATGCGCCGTTACGGCATCGACAAGCCCGATCTGCGGATGCCGGGATTGATTGACGTTCGCTCCGCGTTCCGCGATGAGGACTTGCAGGCTCTGGCCATCGATCCGACGCTTCCGGTGGTGGTGGTGTGCATACCCAAGGTGGGGGAGCTTTCGCGCAAGGAACGCGACGACAACCGGCCGCTGTTCGACGGCAGCAAGGGGGCGAAGCTCATCGATGACTGGAAGCGGCTGGAAAAAAGCTTTCCCGAAGCGGTGGGGAAAATTCGCCAACTGGCGCCTGCGCGGCTAGAGGGCGAAGCGGAGGATTTGCTGGTGCTGGTGGCCGGCGATGCCAGCATCCATGTGCAGGCCAGCGATACCAAGACACAAGGCCACCTCTCGGAGCGCGAGATCGGTGTGTATTCGGCGGCGGGAAACCTGCGCGTAGAGTTGGCCCGGCGATATGCCGACCGGCATAAGACCGCCGCGATCACCGATCTAGTGGTCGAGTCACCGGAACGGCTGCTCGGCCAGCAGATCGCCGGAGATAAGGCCTTCCGGCCTATCTGGGTGACGGATTTCCCCATGTTTGAATTTGATAAAGAGTCGCAACGGTGGCTACCGGCGCATCATCCCTTCACTTCGCCGCATGAGGAAGACATGGAGAGGCTGATCACCGATCCGGCCTCGGTCCGCGCGCGCTACTACGACCTGGCGATGAACGGGCTGGAGCTGGGATCTGGTTCTATTCGTATCCACCGCCAGGATGTGCAGCAGGAGATATTTCGCGCGCTGGGTATGAGCGAGGAAGAAGCGCGGTCGCGGTTTGGGTTTTTCCTGGAAGCACTCACCTATGGAACGCCGCCTCATGGGGGCATTGCACTGGGGCTGGATCGAATTGCGATGATCCTGGCTGGGGCGCAAAGCCTGCGCGAAGTGATCGCTTTTCCCAAAACGGCCAAGGCCATCGATTTAATGGTGGATGCGCCTACGCCGGTCAGTGCGCAGCAGTTGCGGGAATTGCACATTCGGACTACGAGCTGACGGGACGGGCGCCGCTGGTTCCCTCACCAATGGGTGAGGGAACCAGGAAAACTCGTGCGGTCGTTAGTTCATCCACTTGCGGTCGTTGGGGTCGCGTTTCTCGTCGGGGTCGATGTAACGGCCTTCGCTGTCGAAGCGGACGTCGCGGTTCTGCTTGCGCATGTATACCTCGAACTTGCGCGAGGCGCGACGGCGCTTCCAGCGATAGTAATTGTTGCGCAAACCGAAGAGGGCTTCACTTACACCAGTGCTCATAGCCCTGCGGGGGGCGCGGCGGGCGAAAAGGAAGCCGATGAACGCGCCGCTAAGAATCACAAAGTAAGCGAGCGCAGGCCCTCCGGAAAGCAATAGAGCAACCTCGATGAGCATGTAAACGATCACCAGATATTTGGCCTTGATGGCCACCGGCAACGGGAACATGTACATCTCGAGGTCGCCAAAGAGCACGGCGAAGGCGGCAAGCAGGCCGAACAAAGCGCCGTCTGCGCTGCTGGTGCTGGATAAAGGGCTGGAATGAAAAGCGTGGGTGAAGCTAAGCGCGCTCCCAATCACAGCCCCGCCTACCGCGCACAGAAAGTAAATCTCCAGCAGCCAGCGGCTTCCCTTGGAGGTTTCCAGGAAGGAACCGATAAACCACAAGGTGAGCATATTGAATGCGACATGCAACACGCCGGCATTCAGGAAGCTGTAGGTCACCAGCTGCCACAACCATCCGTGCAGCAGTAGCTCTGGCGTGAGCGAAAAGTAAGTGAGAAGCACCAGCGCCATACGCGGCGCCGCGAATTCCAGGATGAGCAATAAAAAGAAGACCACGACGTTGGCCAGCACCAGTTGCCTGGTTACGCCACTAAAGCTCGGGAATGAAAGTGATGAGAAACCGGTGCGCGGGAAGCGTGCCATCAGATCGTCTATAGGACTTCTTGTTTAAGACTAACGCGTTTTCACCTGGGGCGTGACCACCAGGCTCGAATGCCCGGCCGGATCCACCGAGCGCACTCCGAAGATAACGTTGTCCCTGGAGATGGGAACCGTGACCGCATGAAACTCGCTTCCATCCTCTCGTTTTGTGGGAGCATCGCCGAATTTCACGCTGGGAGCAAAGTATTGCCAGTCGGGAGCAGAGGTCTCGCGCCAAACGACCTGGTAAGTGGTAGCCGCCGGCGCGCCGGCGGGTGAAGTCCAGGTCAGGGCGGTGTTGCCATCGTAAACAGTGATCGGCATAAGCACATTTTGCGGTGCACCCGGCGCGGAGGCGAGGGTGGACAGCGTGGCCGCGTTGAGACGAGCTACGTTGGCGGTGTAGGAAGAGTCGACGAAGTTGATGAGATCTCCGTACTGCACTCCATTTTCGATGCGTACGTTCTGGTGTTGATGATTAAAATTCTCTCGCCATTCGGTCAGGCGGACGGCGGCAAAGCCTTCCTGATTGAAGGATCGGTGGTCGCCGCCGCGCAAAAAGCGGTCCTGGCGGAATTCAAGCACGGGGGCGAACGCAGGGGCCGGAAAGTAGGTACGGGCTACCGCAGCCATAGCACGCGCCAGCTGCCGGGAAGGAGAGTCATTTTCGCCGGCCACGACACTGATCCGCCTCAGTTCATCGGGGGTGGCTGCCTCCGGAGTTTCCTCGGAGAAAACGCGCACCAGGTGCTTATTCGCAAGCTTGTCTCCAGGTGTGGTATCCCCGCCGACAATGTCGTTGTTCAATACGCCCTCCAGATTCCAGCCCTGGCTGCGGGCAAACCGGGCCAGATGGCGGCTTCCATTGAGGCCCTGTTCTTCGCCGGCAACGGCGACGAAGACCAGGGTCGCGGGAAATTGCATTCGACTGAGGACCCGCGCGCAGGCCAGGCTGACGGCCACGCCGCTGGCATCGTCATTGGCGCCTGGCGCCGGATCGCTGGTGTTCTCGTTGGTAGAGTTGCGTGAGTCGTAATGACCGGTTACAAGATACATTCGCTTGCTTTGCGCTGGATCCTTTCCCCGCAGGATGGCGTATACGTTAGTAATGAGCGTCGGTTGTGGAATACGACTCTGGGGCTGTTCAGTAAAGCTGTCGCGCTTTACCTCAAGGCATCCGCCGCAGGCCGCTGAGTCCTTCTTCAATTGAGCTTCGATCCAGTCGGCAGCGGCGTTTATGCCCTGGCCCGGCTGCAGGTCCTGGCTCATGGATGAGAGGGTGCTGCGGTTATTGAAGCCCACCAGGGTGGCTATCGACTGCTGTATCTCCGCGGCGGAGATCTGCTGCAGTGCGCGGCGAATGGCGGGATCGGCAGGAGCCGGCGGAATTGGCTCTCCCACGGCAGTGAAGTCGACTGTGGGGTGATTATCGGAGGAGAAAGCATGCCCCGCTATTGGTGCTAGCAGGAGACAGAGTAGAAGACTCGTATTCTTTTTCAACCCTTGGTCTCCGTTCGCGGTACGATTTGTTGTCTCGGGTGGAGTTCCTTGACGTGCGGGGTGTTCTCCCGGAAACTAGCCAAGCCGCATGTTGGTGGCGGTCATCACCAAATATCTTAATGCTCCGTGAAAGGAGAGCTATATGCCAGTCTGTCAGGAATGCGAGAGCGTTCTCGATTTCGACCCCGACGAAGTGGAAGAAGGAGACATCGTGGTCTGCGATGAATGCGGCACTGAGTTCGAAGTCGTCGCCACAGAGCCTCTCGAACTCTCCCAAGTGGACGAGGAAGGCTACGAAGATGACGACGAAGAAGTGGCCGATGAGGAAGAGGAATGAGAGTTGTGTTTCGTAACGGGACCCGCTGGCGGTTGCTCTTGCTGCTGCTGTTAGCATACGCGGCAAGCTGTTCGTCAGGTTTTGCGCAAAACGTGGGACAAGCAGTGCGGGTAGTGCAAGGGGTGGTACGGGACTCCAATGACCAGCTGCAGGCAAACGCCGTGGTCTACCTGCAGGACCAGAAAAGTCAGGAAGTGAGGACGTACATCACCGAGGCAGATGGACACTACCGCTTTGGGCAGCTGAGCTCAGAGGTGGACTATCAGCTATGGGCAGAGTACAAGGGCCACAAGTCGAAGACCAGGTCCATTAGCTCCTTCGACAGCAAGAAGCAATTTAACTTTGATCTGAAAATCGAGACGCCCAAGTAGACAAACCGGGAACAGCGCCCGAACACGATTTACTCGTGTTCGAGGCGCTTCCAGTTGACCAGATCTCCCAGCGTGGTGGTGGAGCTTGAAACCGGCTGCTTGTAGGCTTCCACATCAGCCCGGCTGGCTTCTTCGCCAACCGCGCGCAAGCTGAGGCCGACCTTCTTCTCATCCTGATTCATCTTGATGATCTTGAAGTCGTACTCCTGCCCAGCTTCCAGCTTGATGGGCTGGCCCGTGGCGTCAGCAGCTTCGGAAACATGGCACAGACCTTCGACGCCCTCGGCGATCTCGATGAATGCTCCGAATTGCGCCGTGCGCAGTACCTTGCCCTTGACCACATCGCCAACACGATGCTGGGCAAAGAACGTCTCCCAGACATCGGGTTGCAATTGCTTGATACCGAGTGACAGGCGGCGGTTCTCCGCTTCCACTCCGAGCACCACGGCGCGAACCTTCTCGCCCTTCTTGAGAATTTCAGAAGGATGCTTTACCCGTTTGGTCCAGCTCAGGTTGCTCACGTGCACCAAGCCGTCAATGCCGTCTTCGATTTCAATGAAGGCGCCAAAGTCGGTAAGATTGCGCACCCGGCCTTCCACAATGGTCCCTGCGGGATAGCGCTCCGAGAGATGCTCCCAGGGGTTTTCCAGCAACTGCTTCATGCCCAACGAAATGCGGCGGTCGTTGGGATTGACGCTGAGCACCACAGTCTCTACTTCGTCTCCAGGCTTGACCAGCTTGGAGGGATGCTTCATGCGCTTGGACCAGGTCATCTCGGAGACATGCACCAGCCCCTCGATGCCCTGCTCCAGCTCGACAAAGGAGCCGTAGTCGGTCACGCTGAGCACCCGGCCGCGTACGCGGGCGCCGATGGGATAACGTTCGACCGCATCGAGCCAAGGATCGGGCGTGAGTTGCTTGAAGCCCAGCGAAACGCGCTGCTTCTCACGATCGAACTTGAGCACCTTGACCTGGATCTCGTCCCCGACGTTAACCAGATCGCGGGGATGGGTGAGGCGTCCCCAGGACATATCAGTTATATGTAACAGTCCATCGATTCCGCCCAGATCGACAAAAGCGCCGTAGTCGGTCAGGTTCTTCACCGTGCCGGTGAGGATGGCGCCTTCTTCCAGATGTTCGAGGGTCAGGGTGCGCTTGCTGGTCTGCTCCTCTTCCAGCAGTTCCTTGCGGGAGACCACCACGTTGCCGCGTTTCTTGTTCAGCTTGATGACGCGAACTTCAATCTGCTGACCAATGTAACCATCGAGATTGCGCACCGGTCGGATTTCCAACTGGGAACCAGGCAAAAATGCCTTGATACCGATGTCGACGGTGAGGCCACCCTTGACGCGTCCCAATACCGTGCCCACCACCGGAGTCTTGTCGTTGGCGGCGCGTTCGATTGCATCCCAAACCCGGTGCCGTTGCGCCTTGTCGTAGCTGAGCAGGAAGCCGCCTTCGGCTTCTTCGCGCTCCACCACCACCTCAACCGTATCGCCCGCTTTGAGCTTGGGCTGGCCGTTGTGATCCAGCACCTGCTCCAAAGGAATGAGACCTTCGGACTTGAGGCCGACGTCGACCACCACGTGCTTGTCCGTCAGCTTAATGACGGTGCCCGTGACGACGTTATCGTCATAGGCTTGGGCGGCGGCTTCCGCGGCTTGCTCCCGGTCAAACGATTCGAGTGCGGCGGCGAAATCTTCCATGCCTGTCAGTTCGGATTCATCCCCAGCGGAGTGGGTGACGACTGGCTTGGGATCGACGACGCGGTGCGGCACGCTGGCGGCTACAGCTTGCGGGTTGTGGGTTAACTCCTCGGACGGGTCAAAATGATCCGCCGGTGCATCAAGCGTTGGGGTTTGCAATTCGGTGTTCAGGGGTGCGCTCTCGGTTCGTAAAGGATTTAGGACGTCTGCCATGAATGCCAGCTCCGGATTCTCGATCGGTAACGCCCGATCCGTCCACCACTACGGTTCTTCGTTGAATCACGTTGTCCCTGGTCTTAATAGACTTAGCCAAGGCTCTCCGAGATTCATTCCCGCAGTTACTTCGCCAGACTATTTTGCAGGCTTGGTCCGCGAAGTAGGGGCACCGTAGTGCTTATCCCATCCACCAGCAAACGTTCGGAGGGAGACTGTTAGTGTAGCCGGACAGAATCGGCTTGGCACTTAAATCAATCTCCGGTAGGAGCATCCGGGAGGGGGGTAAAGCAAGAGCGGCGATGGACGTCTACGCCGAATCCTCTACGTAGACCCTTCATACACAACTATAGCTCCCGTCGGGAAAGCATGTCAACGAACTCGTGGGCGATGCAAGCTGTGCAGAAATTGATGATAAGTGCTGGAAATACTTATTTTTATTGATTTGTAACCGGATGGTGAAGACCCCGCTCCCTGGCGTGTGCCGTGGCCTCGATGGGCCGCTGCAACGCTCCGTATACTTGGACTGCATGGACTATTTGTGGACGCCCTGGCGCTACCCTTACCTGGTCAATGCCGATCCTGGTGCGCGCAAGGGCGTACCCAAGGCGTTGGCGGCCTGGCCCGGTGACTGTCACTGCGTCTTTTGTAACCTGATCGCGGCCACCCGGTTCGCGGTGGAACAGGGAGGGTCGGCTGCAGACGCCGATCGCGCGGCCAATATCGTGTTGCGGGCAGAACATAGCTTCATCGTTCTCAACGCCTTCCCTTACTCTTCCGGGCACGTCATGATCGTGCCCTTTGCCCACCAGGACTCCCTGGCCGGCCTGAACGGGCCGACGGCGCAGGAGATTATGACGCTGGCGCAACGCACCGAGGCTGTTCTGCGCCAGGTGTACACACCGGACGGGATCAATTTGGGACTGAACCTGGGCAAGGCCGCGGGCGCCGGGGTGGCCGGACACCTGCACATGCATGTGCTTCCGCGGTGGCTCGGGGATTCCAACTTCATGACTGTGATTGCAGAGACGCGCGTCCTGCCAGAGACGCTGGAGGCCACGTGGGAAAGGCTGCGGGAGGGATTTGCCCGAGGTTAGAGGAGGAGGCTAACCCCGGATTCTCACAGCCAGATCTTTAATCCGTAACCAATGACGGGTGAATAGGAAACCGCGGGTACTGTGGGTTAGGGTAGAGTCTCGACCGGGAGATTCTGATCGGAATCCTCCAGCTCCAGGTTTTCCTGCTGGGCCAGCTCGACTAAGCCCTGCGGGAGCTGCTTGGTTGGCTTGACGCCGAGAGCCTTCAGCATTTCCGCCTGGCGGATCACATTGCCCTTTCCGCTGTGCAGCTTCGACATGGCATCCGCGTAGCTTCGCTGCGCGGTGTCGAGCCGGGTCCCCACCTCACTAAAGTCAGCGACAAAGCTGGCCAGCTTGTTGTAAAGATCCGCGCCCTTGCGGGCAATTTCCTCCACATTCTGCTTCTGCTGCTCCTGGCGCCAGAGAGAGGCGACCGTTCGCAGGACAAAAAGCAGCGTGCTGGGGCTGACCAGCAACACGTTCCGCTGCCAGGCCTGCTCCCAAAGCTTGTCGTCCCGCGAGATAGCCAGCATGAAGGCGGGCTCGATGGGCAGAAACATGATCACGAAATCGAGCGAATTGAGACCGTACAGTGTCTGATAATTCTTTTCTGCCAGGCTCCGGATATGCGCCCGCACCGAGCTGGTGTGACTTTCCGCAGCCAACGATCGCGCGGCATCGCTTTCCGCAATGCTGTGAGCCTCATAGTGAATCAGGGAAACCTTGGAGTCGATGACCAGGTGGCGCTCGCCCGGCAGGTGGATGACCACGTCCGGCTGGGCTCGCTTACCGTTCTCGCCGGCGTAATTTTCCTGGGCATGGTATTCGTGTCCCGAGCGCAGGCCGGCGGCTTGCAGAATCCGTTCCAGAATTAATTCTCCCCAGGCGCCCTGCGCTTTACTGGATCCCCGCAAAGCGCTGGCCAGGTTGTTGGCCTGTTCGGCGAACCGGGTATTCGACTGGAAGAGCTTGTCGATTTGGGCGCTCAGATGCACGCCGCCTTTCACCTGCTCCATGCGCGCGGCTTCAATCCTGTTCTGAAAGTCCTCCAGCCGGGCCTTGAGGGGCTCGAGAACCTGTCCCAGGCCGGCCTGGTTCTGCTCCGCAAAACGGTTCGATTTCTCCTCCAGCACCTGGCTGGCAAGCGACTTGAATGTCTCCGGCAGATCGACCCGCATCTGCTCCACCACCCGCTCCGTGGCCGCATGACGCTCTTCCAGCCGCGCGATGGTGGCCTTCTGGCTGGCGCCCTCGGTGCGTGCCTGGTCCAGATGGGCACGCGTGTCGTTCAACTGGTCGAGCAAGGTTTTGGAGGATTTTTCCAGACTCGCGCGCTCCGCATTGCTGCGGGTGCGCTCAAAATACGTGGCCAACACAATGCCGGCGATAAAGGCGCCGAGGGCGGCAAAAACGAGTATGAGCATACCGGGAAAGATCGCCATCTTCTTTTTCTGACTTTACTCGCCCTGAAGCAAAAGTTCCTGGAGGAAACCTGTGGAGTGCCGCGCTTTACACCACTTGGAGCGCTCAGTAGACTAAAAACTTTGGGGCCGTGAACTGCGCGGGTTGCGGGTTAGGCCGTTTTTCCTGTTGATGTCTCCTGCCAGGCATTGGCTTCCGGCGCTGCCGGTCTCGGCTCGAGACCTTCTGCGCAGCCAAGTCCTTTTCCTGTGGCAGGCGGCACCTGGAGGAAAACCGGAACGCCTGGCGCACCGTCTTTTCCGGACCGTTCACCTAACCCTGCAGGGCGTGAGCCCGCTTAACTAGTTGTTTCTATAGACAGGAGAACGGCATGGCAGCAGCAGTAGAAGACAAGGTAAAGCAGATTATCGTCGAGCAGCTTCAGGTGGATGAGGCTGAAGTGACTCCCAGTGCATCATTTCAGGAAGACCTGGGGGCGGACTCGCTCGACGTGGTCGAATTGGTGATGCAGTTCGAGGAAGCGTTCGATCTGGAAATACCCGACGAAGACGCGGAAAAAATCAAGACCGTGAAAGACGCTACCGAATACATCGAGAAGAACGCGAAAGGCAGTAAGTGATTTGGCAAGAAGGGTCGTCGTTACAGGCATTGGGCTGTTATGCGGAGTAGGCAATACCGCGCCTGAAGTCTGGGATAACCTGCTCGACGGCAAGAGCGGAATGGCTCCCATCACCAGCTTCGATGCGACGGGTTTTCCCGTTACCTTCGCGGCCGAGGTGAAGAACTTCAATCCATTGGATTTCATGGATAAGAAGGAAGCGCGCAAGATGGGGCGCTTTATCCATTTCGCGCTTGCCGCTACCCAGGAAGCGATGCAGCACTCAGGACTGAAGATCGGTCCGGCAAACGCCGAGCGGGTGGGTGTGCACATCGGTTCCGGTATCGGCGGATTTGACGTGATTGAGCGGGAACATAGTGCCATGCTGCAGGGCGGCCCGCGCAAGATTTCACCATTTTTTATTCCGGGGACGATTGTGAACCTGGCCGCCGGCCAGGTGAGCATCCGCTACGGAGCGTTGGGGCCGAACGAGGCCACGTCCACTGCCTGCACCACCAGCGCACATTCCGTGGGCAACGCCTTTCGCACCATTGAACGGGACGATGCGGATGTGATGATCGCCGGCGGTGCAGAGGCTGCCATTACGCCCATGGGTGTGGGCGGCTTCGCCGCCATGCGCGCCCTCTCCACGCGCAATGGGGATCCGGAGCATGCCTGCCGCCCGTTTGACAAAGACCGCGACGGCTTCGTGGTGGGTGAAGGCGCGGGCATTCTCATCCTCGAGGAGTTGGAGCATGCCCGTGCCCGCGAGGCTAAGATACTGGCCGAGATTATCGGATACGGCATGAGCGCGGACGCGTACCACATCACCAGCATGGCGCCCAATGGAGAGGGCTGTTTGCGGGCGATGAAAAATGCCCTGCGCAGCGCGAAGCTTGAACCCTCCGCGGTGGACTACGTAAATGCCCATGCCACTTCTACGCCGCTGGGAGACGCCCTGGAGACCGCGGCCATCAAGTCCCTCTTCGGGGAACATGCGACCAGCGGGAGATTACGGGTCAGCTCGACCAAGTCCATGACTGGCCACCTGCTGGGCGGGGCGGGCGGACTGGAGGCAGGCATCACCATCATGGCCCTGCAAAACCAGGTGGTTCCTCCAACCACCAATCTCGACGATCCCGATCCGGTCTGCGACCTCAACTACATCGCCAATAAGCCGGAATCTGCCGAGGTCGAAGTGGCTCTGTCCAACTCCTTTGGCTTCGGGGGGACCAATGGAGCCCTTATCTTCCGCCGCTGGCCGGAATAGGACGGCCGGAGTCAGTCTCCTAACAGAACCCATTTAGAAACTGGACGGGTGCCCCACGTTCGCCTCAGCGTACTCCGGATTTCCTGTGGAGCTTGCTGGCGTTGGCGAATTTCATGTGGCTTTCCTTAAAGAAAGCCACACACGCGGGTGTTGGTGGCGCCCCGTGCAGGAAATCCGGGTACGTGGGCCGAAAATGATATGTTTCGATTGCTTTTAGCTGATTGATTAGCAAAAAGCTTTGGTGGGCTTTGCCCGTCTTGTTCGGCCCAGGTACGCTTTGGCGAACCTGGGGCACCCGTCCAGCTTGATTAGCCCCGCGTGAGAACGAAGGAAACCCGTCCAGTTCCTATGGGTTCTGTTAGGAGACCTTAAGCCTGCACCCTTTGGGTAAACAGAGCTTTTCCGCAGCTTGTTAGGCCAAGCACTACCACTTTAGTGGAATGCGGGATGAATCTCTTGGTTCGTGAGCGGCTTATGTGGAGAGAATGGCTCTTCAGTCGTGGGATCATTAGCTATAGAGCAGTGAAGCGAGGCATATTGAAGCGAGTCGCCATAGGATTAGCTTGCGTTTTTTTCGCCACAGCTTCGTTCGCGGCGTGCACCAACACCATGCCTGTCACCGACGAGATGAAGGAATCTCAGGTGGTCGTGATCGGTACCGTGATGTCGTCGCGCCAGGTGCCGCAATCCTGGGACTCCCTGGATGGCACCGACTATGTGGTGCATATCGACCAAAAAGTAAAAGGCAAACAGACGGGCGAGATCACCATCTTCAGCGAGCATAGCGAAGACGGCTTCAACCTGGAGACCGGCAAACAGTACCTGCTTTTTCTCACCAACAACTACCAGCACTGGGTGACAAATAAGTGCGGAAACTCCGGCCCCCTGGATGAGAAGAGCAAGGTGATCAAGCAGATGGTCCACGCCGTGGGTAACTAAGCCGGCGTTTCTCGTTTCACCCATCCGCTACATCTTTAAATGAAATTGCAGGTCTGGTACTCCGGTGCAAACGGACGTACCGCCGTGCTCTGCCCCGCCACACCATTCGTAGAATCCCTGGGTCCGCAGTATCTGCCACCTTCTTAGTGGCTGATATTGCAAACAAGAGGCTTAGGCGCGCTGCCTTGCCCTCCCATTACCATCGGCCCAATTGCCTCCTCCGAAGTAAGGGTGTTTCAAAACAATACAATTGCCATCCCCCGTTGGACACGGCAATCTACCACTTAAGCAGTACACATACAACTTAAGTCGTAACGCAAAACTTTGATTTGTGACCCTAGGAGGGTTTGTGAAAAAGCTTGCTATTGCATTGTTCCTCTGCCTGAATGCCGCCACCGTTTTTGCCCAGTGCAAGACAGATCGTGTTAGCGCCCACAAGGAGATGCATATGGCATCTGCCGTAGTGGTGGGTACGGTAACCGCAGCGCAACCTGTTCCGGAGTCGTGGGACTTTCTGGATGGTGTGAACTATACCGTGCGCGTCGATTCCAAGATCCGTGGCAAGGTCCACCCTAACGCTGAGGTCACGGTTTTCAGCGAGAACAGCCCTCGCTTCTTCCCGATGTATGTGGGCCAGCAATACGTTCTGTACCTGCAGCCCCAGTACGGCCGGAATGAAGTCGATAACTGTGGCAATTCGCACCAGACCAGCGGAAGCGAGTCCGCATCGACCAAGCAGCCGAAACTGACTGCCACCAGAGGTTACTAGGTTTTGCAGTTCTGATTAATCTGCCTTGGAAAGGGGTATCGCGCTCGCGATACCCCTTTTACTTTGCCCGGCTATTGCAGCAGGGCGCCGTTCTCCGGGTCGGTCTTGGCCTCTTCCGGAGGAATGACGACCGCTGCGGCGACCTTGTCCTGATCCTCGAGATGCAGCAGCCTGACACCCTGGGTCGACCGGCCCGCAGCGCGGATGGTCTTGGTGTCGATGCGGATGATCTTGCCGTATTGGCTGATAACCATGAGCTCCGAACTGTCATCGACCAGCAGGATGGCGCTCACCTTGCCGTTACGGGTAGTCGTTTTCACGTTGATAACACCGCGGCCGCCGCGAGTCTGCAGCCGGTACTCGTCAACGTCCGTACGTTTGCCGTAACCCTGCTCGGTAATGGAAAGGATCAGCGAGGGAGAGTGCCCTCCATTGCCGTTCTTTTTACGTTCGAGCGGAGTAGCGGCAAGACCTACCAGGTAATCGCTCTTCATCAGATCGATGCCGCGGACGCCATAGGCAGGCCGGCCCATGGAGCGCACATCGTTCTCGCCGAAGCGAATCGCCATGCCGCCGTGCGTGGCCAGGAAGATGATTTGATTGCCATCCGTGCTGCAGGCACCGATCAGCTCGTCATCGTCGTCGATACCTATGGCAATAATGCCCCGCGCCATCACATTGGAAAAGTCTTTGAGCGGAGTCTTTTTAACGGTGCCCTTACGGGTAGCGAAGAAGATGAACTTGCCGTCCTCTTCCAGGTTGCGCACCGGCAGGATGGTGCGGACGCTTTCGCCGGGCTGCAGATTGAGCAGGCTGGCCATCGACTTGCCTTTGCCCGCGGCGCCTACGTCCGGAACCTCATAGACCTTGAGCCAGTAGACGCGGCCGGTGTTGGTGAAGCACAGCAAATAGGAGTGGGTCGAGTCGACGATGAGCTGGGAGACGAAATCTTCCTCGCGCGTCTTCATGCCCAACCGCCCCGTACCCCCGCGTCGCTGTTGGCGGTAGATGGAAATCGGTGTGCGCTTGAGATAACCCGAATGAGAAACAGTGACCGCGACCTGTTCATCCGCGATCAGATCTTCCAGCTGCAACTCTGCCGTCTCATCGAGGATCTGGGTGCGCCGTTCATCGCCGAAATCCTTGCGCACCGCTTCGAGCTCCTTGATGATCAGGGCGCGCAACTTTGGTTCGGAGGCCAGAATGGCTTCATACTCCGCAATGCGCTCACGCACGTCGGTTAATTCCTTGATGATCTCGTCCGTGGAAAGCTGGGTCAGGCGGTAGAGCTGCAATTCGAGGATGGCATCGATCTGACGGTAGGTCAGACCCGGCTCGCGCTCCGGCCCGGTGACCACGCCCGTATCGAGCTTGATCACAATGTCTTTGGAGAGAGAAAAACGGCGCAGATTCTCGCGTGCTTCGGCGCGCGATCCCGAACCACGAATGATCCGGATGACCTGGTCGATGTTGTCCAGGGCGATTTTGTAACCTTCGAGGATATGTTCCCGTTCGCGCGCTTTCTTGAGCAGGAAGGAGGTGCGCCGGCGAACCACCTCGACCCGGTGATTGATAAAGTGGCGGATGGCATCATGCAGCGCGAGCTCGCGCGGCTGGCCATTGACCACGGCCAGAAAGATCATGGAGAAGCTCTCTTGCATCTGGGTGTGCTTGTAGAGCTGGTTGAGGACGATTTGCGCTTCCGCACCGCGCTTGAGCCCGATGACGATGCGCATTCCGTCGCGGTCACTCTCGTCGCGGAAGTCGTCTTCGGCAATATCGGTGATTACTTTGTCGTTGATCAGCTCCGCGATACGCTCGATCAGTTTGGACTTGTTGACCTGGTAGGGAATCTCGGTCACGATGATCGCCTGCCGGCCGCCCTTTAACTGCTCGATAGCCGCTTTGGCGCGCATGAGAAAGCGTCCGCGACCGGTCTTATAGGCCTGGGCAATTCCTCCGCGGCCGTAGATAAAGCCGCC
Source organism: uncultured Acidobacteriaceae bacterium (assembly GCA_963844785.1). Taxonomy (GTDB): domain Bacteria; phylum Acidobacteriota; class Terriglobia; order Terriglobales; family Acidobacteriaceae; genus PALSA-350. Next base: position 59,482 of record CAWJPV010000015.1, read on the forward strand.
GGTGGGGAAGTCTGGCCCTTGCACGTGCTGCAAAACTTCGGGCAGGCCAGCCTGGGGATTCTTAACCAGTTCAATGGTGGCGGTGATCACTTCGGTCAGGTTGTGAGGCGGGATGTTGGTCGCCATACCAACAGCGATCCCGTTCGATCCGTTCACGATCAGGTTGGGGATACGTGTCGGCAGCACGCTGGGTTCGGTCGTGCTTTCGTCGTAGTTGGGAACGAAGTCAACCGTGTCCTGATCGATGTCGGCCAGCATCTGGCCGGCGATGCGGGTCATGCGGCACTCGGTGTAACGCATGGCCGCTGGCGGATCGCCATCCACGGAGCCGAAGTTGCCCTGGCCGTCGATCATGGGATAGCGCATGCTGAAGGGCTGCGCCAGGCGCACCATGGTGTCGTAGATAGCGGAGTCGCCGTGGGGGTGATACACACCCATGGCCTGACCGACCACCTTGGCGCACTTGGCGTACTTCTTGTTGAATTCCAGGCCCATGCCATGCAGGGTGTAAAGAATTCTGCGATGCACTGGCTTGAAGCCGTCTCGAATGTCGGGGAGCGCACGGCCGATGATGACCGACATGGAGTAGTCGAGATACGACCGCTTCATCTCATCTTCAATGTTGATGGGGATGAGGCGAGTTCCCGGTCCGTCGGGTGGATTGCCGTCGCTGCCGTTTGGACCTAGAGGAAGGAGAGGATTCTGATCATCTGCCATAAGTGGTGGGCCTTAGACGCGGATTAGCTGTTCGAACGGCGGAATCGCCTGCGGAGAACGTTTGCGAGGTTCGCGCAATCTGCGGCCAGGGGCTAACTTTAATGATACGTCTTTCGGAGCCGCCCAGCAAGCCTTGGAGGCCGCTCTAAGTCTTTTTATTTTAATAGTTTGTATATGGGAATTGGGGGGTGTCTTTGGCTTTGCTAGGGCAACAAAAAAACGCTTAGAGCAGCTTCGAGAATGAGCAGCGAAGCGGCCACTCCGAGGAGGAGGGGGCGATAGCGGGTTTCAAGAAAATCGGCGAAGACCCCGGCGATGAAAGTGAACAGAAAGGGGAGCGCCCACAGCGTGGGCTCGCTGGCTATGCCGGGGGTGATGAGGGTAAAGAACAGCAGGGCCAGAAGCAGAGGGACGGTATTGCCAAAGTAACGCGATCTGCGCGTGGGCAGGTACAGCAGCAGGGCGGTGACCGCGGCCAGGGTTACCGCTGAGTTAGGCAGACTAAGGAGCCAGTAGCGGCCTGGCTGCAAGGAAAACCAGATGCGCCCGGCGCCGCTGCGAAAGAAGTAACTGAAGGCGTCTGGGCTGAAATCGTAGGAAGCGAAGAGCAGCAGCAAGGTCCCGATGATGGCGGCCATCATGATGGGAACGATATAGGCGCGGCGGCCGACAGCCAGATAGGCCATGAAGCCAATGGCCAGCAGCAGCGCAAGTAAAAAGGCGGCGACATGCGAAGCCGCCGTAAAAGCGAGGGTCAGGGTGAGCAGCACGATGCGCGAGCGCCATTTTCTTGGCGGGCCCTGCATGGCATGCGCCACGCCCATGGCTGTATAGAGCGAGGCGAACAGCCCAAACGCAGTGAGGATTTCGTTGTTGGGGTAAGTACAGGCGTGAATGATCGCAGGACAAAAACAATAAAAGGCCAGCGCGATAAAGCCGCCAGGATTGCCAAAGAGCCGCCGCGTTACCCACCACAGCGCGCCCCCCAGGAAGACCCCCGTGAACAGGAAACCGCTATGCAGCAGCAGCAGTACGTAGCCGAGCTGGTGGCGCATCTCCCAGGTGGACGTGTCCTGGCTCTGGCCGGCCACGATGCGCTGCAGGGTCAGGGGCAGTCCGGCGATGCGGTATCCCAGGGTGCCATCCTGGATGTTGCCGCAGGTGGTGAAGTAGCCCGCCAGGGGATTTGGTTTTTCCCACATTTCGCGTCCGCAGCGGGCGAAGTCGTAATCCCGCGAGGTGAGGGTTTGGCGATGAAAGACCCAGAGGCATTGCGCCACCAGTAGCAGTAACAGCAGGGCTGCGAGTTGTTGCGGACGCTTGAACTGGAAGCTGGAGAGCTTGGGCATGAATGGTGATTTCTTTACAGCTTGGGCAATGTGAACTGAGTGTGGGGCAGAAATTTTCCTGCATTGGGAAAGCCGAAGAGACGCCCGTAGCTGGTGTAGCCGGCTTCGCTGCTCCAGTACCAAACCAGCTTCCATAGCGGGAGACTGGGTGGCCAGGGCGCGGCCTGCATCTGCCAGGCAAAAGGATAGTGGCTAAAGATGAGGCTGGCGCGGCGCAGATGGCTGGGCGAGCTCACCACCAGCGCTGAGCTCCAGCCGTGAGCCTGCATAATCTGGTACGAGTAATACGCGTTCTGAATGGTGTTCCGGGCTTCGCCTTCGGCAAACACCTGCGGATCGGGCACACCCTGGGACGCGCAAACTGCTGCATCACCTGGCCCTCGACAAACCGGTTCTTGCACTGCGCCTCCGGTCATCAGCAGACGCGGCGCCACGCCGGCGTGGTACTGCCGGATCGCTTCTAAAAACGCGCGATCGGGCAACCGGCCCGATGGATCCGTCTTCATTTGCCGGATTGCCCAAAACCAGAATCACATCGAATTGGTGTTGCTGGGTATCGCTCATGGGAATGGCAAAGTAGATGATGGCTACACAGGCGATCGCGGTCGCCAGGATGATGCTTAGATGCGTGCGATGCGAAGCCGGTCCTGCACTGTTGTTGGAACCATAGATGAACTGATTTTAGCGAGTCTGCGGGGAGTCCCCAACCTGTATCGAGCCTCTTAACTCGAGGCATGTCTTCTTTCCTTGATCTTGATCATAACGTCCACTAGAAATTGATCTGGCTTTCACTGGCTCGG
>CAWJPV010000016.1:0-114447 GCA_963844785.1 uncultured Acidobacteriaceae bacterium
AATCTCCTCGCGTATTCCACCTGTTGGTACACTTGGGAGCCTATGACTAAGTCGTGCCAAAGCCGTCCATGAATGGGTTGCCTTAAGTTTCGATTTGTTTCCATATCCTCCGATTCTGTATGGTAAAGCGCACGCTATTTGCTTGAGGACGAGTGGATCTCGGCAATATATCCGCCGGGGAATTGCACCAGGGCGGCTGTGCGCTGGTCGGCAGTGTAGGGAGGGACAAGTACCTGGCCCCCCGCCTCCTTGGCCTTGGCGAGGGTAGCCCCGAGATCCGAAACCTCGTAGCCCATCATCTCGTGTCCGTATGGATACGGAAGATGACCATCCGTCACCAGAACCGTCAGCTTGCCGAAGTTGGATTGGATACGGATTCGCCGATAGGTGTCACTCGGCCGTCCGATCTCAACACCGGGAGCGTGCGCATCGTCAGCGATGACATTCCCATGGCTAAAGGCAAGAAAGCTGTCTACGAAGGCAGCCACTCGGTCGGCGGACACATACACACGGTTTTCCGGAATGGTTTGAAGAGCCTTATACGACGGCGCGGCGGTGTGCCAATAGAGCTGCGTGTTCACGCCGCCCGGCCACTGGATAATGGCATCTCGTCCGATTGGGTCATTGAACGGAGTCACAAGAACGTCGGCGCCTGTCGTGCGAGCGGCCTGCACCGCCGCATCGAGATCGGTCACGAGGTAACCCGTTCGCTCTGCGCCAAACGGATACGGAACCGGCGTTTTGAACCCGAAAACCGAAAAGGTTCCAACGGGAGTCAGCACCAACTGGGACATGGTGCTGCTCGGAGTTGGCGTCACGGTGAAGACGCCCTGTTTGGATGTGGTCCCGCCGAAAGTTGCTACAAGGCTGGCGACGAAGCGGTCGAAGTCCTCGGGCGCGACGTAGACGTGGGTCGTATCGTATTGCGGCTCCACGGTCACGTTGGGCGTAACCGTAGCAGCATTGGCGGCGACTGCCAGGGCGGTGCTCCACATTGGGAACAGACCAGCAATTCCAGTACTCAGAAAAATCGCGATAGCAATCACGCCAAAGGATTTAGTGATACGCATTGAGTCTCCTTTCAAGAGGGCGCAGCATCACGCGATGTTAACTCGCAGCTCATTGGCACGATGAGAACTCTTTCAGTCCGCGTGAGGCCGAACTGATACTGCAGATTGCACATTCGCTCGCTGATCCCAATGCTTGCCCACGAGACAAACGGATGCAGCATGGGTCACGCTGACATTTTTCGTAAGAATCCAACCGCCGAGCTGTTCTCCGAGCACCATGCCCAGGAGGCCGAGCAGAGCGACGATTGGCGGGGCCGGACTCTTTACGCGAATCACTCCGTACAAAATGCCGACAAACAAACCTACTGCAAATGAAATGAGCAGTGCCTTCATCGGTTGCTCTCCCTTCCAGTTCTTCAGGCCATTGTTTCATCCGAATCTGGAATGCGGAACACCAGACACCTTGAGTCGGTTTCGCGAGAAGGAAGCAACAATATTTCAGGTGTGCTGCAGCCGATGGCAAGCAAATCTGATTTCGATTTAGTCGACCAGTGATGGTAGATGAATTGCTTAGTTACACGGCGATGAGGCGAAATAAAAACGTAGCTATCAAAAGTGGCAGTTCCCCGGATCAGCAACGTCAACCCTACGCGCTGCATCCGCAGGAATAAGCTGAACAGCGATCGTTTTCGCCTCCACATCGCCTTCATTCCGCAGGTTGTGTATGTGGTCTCCACCGGGATCCAAAAATCCCATCCCTGTCTTGTACACATGCGGCTTGCAGTCGGGATCGTGGCCTTCATAGTCCGTCACCGTGCCCGCGGTGACGATGATCAGGCTATGTCCAGGGTGCGAATGCCAGCCGGTGCTTCCCCCGGGCGCCCAAACATTGCTTTGCACGTACACGTCGGACAATCCCTTTGTCGCTTGCGGTGACTGCGGCGGTTGCTCGTCCCCGGCCGTCTTCCGGTCGCGTGTAAAGGTACGAGTGACTTCCATTTCGCGAAAGTGACCCAAAGCAACCAAGGTGCTTTTGTATCCTTCAGCCTCTGTCGCCAAGGCCTTTCCTGAATCATAGAGAGCCGTGGCCGCGATTGTGACGCTAAGCAAAACGAGGCATACCAGTCGCTTTCGCATGTCGGCCCCCTTTCTTAGAGACCAGTGAGTGCAACTGCAATCCCGGAGAGAACCATAGTCAGTTTGAGCATTACCTTCTCCTCTTGTCGTGCGAAGCGGAGTCAGGGAGGCGAGACTAGGACGGACCATGCCGATCCTGCCCAGAACCGCACTCCCTCACCCATCTATTTTTCTTCTTTGACGCTTCGAACTAAGCCTGGTCGTTCATCGACCGGCTTATCGATCGCCGAACGGGCGCACGACCCCGTGGATGGCCTGCTGCCCGAAATGTGTAGTCGCAGGCCCCCCGAACACCAGCGTAATGTTCGCAATCGGAAGCGAGTACTTGACAACATCTCCCCCGGTAACGCAGACCTGCAGCGTGGACGAAGGCGGATCCGTCTCGAAGGGGGCGATGTTTCCATTCCCCGTCATAAGGCTGACCGTGCCGTTCAACTGAAAGCCCATTTTGGGGGGGGAAGTGGCGTAGGTGGGGCAGCCGGTCATGTTCCAGGTGATCTTAACGTTCGTCAACGCGATGTGGTGTGTGTGAGCGCCTGCACCGCCCTTCGTCGCATCGAGAACACCTGCTGTGGTTCCATAATCGGACATCGTCATATCCGCTGAGAAATCGGCGGTGCCCTTTTCCGCGTTAACGTCCATTGACCATTGCCCGTGCATTTCGTACGGGCTGCCTTTGATTGTCGGATCCAGGGGTGAGTAATCGTTGAGCAGGCCGGTCAGGTGTACTGGCCTGCCGTCGGCCAAAGCACAGGTGCCTGAAACCAACAAGAGCAGGGAAAGCACGCGTACCGCCGATGCCAGGGTTTTGCTTTTCATAAGACCTCCAGTTTGAAATTCGCTTGAGACGCAGGGAAACCATCGGACATTCCTCGGGCGCCTTCAAACGGCAATGTGCAGAGGTACAGGCGTTTCCCTGGTTTGCCGTCGAATGCCGTCTTTTGCCGTGCGGTTGCAGGGCAGGGGTACAATTTGGTTCCCGGGTTCGTGACGTGCGCGGACCAACCAGGAGAGCACGATGGGCGAACCATCCCTCCGAACACCGCCATCCGAAGACCGGCTGGATTCGTGGAAGGAAATCGCGTCTTACCTCAAACGCGACGTGACCACGGTCCAGCGCTGGGAGAAGCGGGAGGGGATGCCCGTCCACCGGCACCTGCACGATAGGATGGGCTCGGTCTACGCCTCCCGGGCGGAATTGGACGCGTGGACGCGCAGCCGGAACCCGCCGGTAGCGCAGGAGAGCGGGGATGATCCCCTCCCCAAGCCCCCTGCGCCGCCGCCCCACCCGGCGATACGGACCTTTCTTACTCGATGGACCTTCGCCCTGACGCTGGCAGCGACGGTGGCCGTGCTGGCGATTGGGGCAAGCCTCTGGCTGCACAAGACGGAGTATTTCTGGCGAAACCCTATCGCAGACGCACGCTTTCAAACCGTCTCCGACTTCGATGGATTGGAGGAGGGGGCTGCGATCTCACGCGACGGTCATCTGGTCGCGTTTCTGTCGGACCGCGATGGACAGATGGACGTCTGGCTTACCCAAGCCGGTTCGGGCGTCTTCCACAACCTGACCCATGGAAGTGTTCGGGAACTCGCCAATCCATCGATTCGAACTCTGGGGTTCTCGCCCGATAGCTCTCTCGTCACCTTTTGGGTTCGCAGGCCAAACGGCCCGAACGGCGGCGACATTGGCATCTGGGCGGTGCCGACCCTGGGCGGCGAGCCCAGGCCATACCTTGAAGGTGTGGCCGAGTTGGACTGGTCGCCCGACGGCTCCCGCCTCGCGTACCACACCCCTGGCCCAGGAGACCCCCTGTTCGTGGCAAACGGCAGCCGGCGATCCGACGATCGCCCAATCTTCACCGCGCCTGCCGGGCTCCACGGCCACTTTCCCCTGTGGGCGCCCGACGGGGCATTCATTTACTTCGTTCAAGGCACTCTCCCGGACAAATTGGATATCTGGCGTATCCGTCCAGGCGGAGGAACTCCCGAGCGGATCACGTCCCACAACGGGCGTGTCAGTCATCCGGTCCTATTGGATCGGCGGACGCTGATGTACCTCGCCAGCGATGCGGATGGTTCCGGACCGTGGCTTTATAGCATGGATGTCGAGCGCCGCATTCCCCACCGGCTGAGCTCTGGCCCTGACCGGTACACGTCGCTGGCGGCCAGCTCTGACGGCCGCCGTCTGGCGGTCACGCTCGCCAGTCCGCGCAGAACACTCTGGCGTTTGCCTATCCCGGTATCGAGTAATGCGCCCACGCAGACATCGGCCCCCGCTCAAATCTCGCTCACAACGAGCACCGGCTTCTCCCCCCGCCTGGGTCCAAATTACCTTCTCTATGTTTCTGCGACCGGCACGGGCGAGAGTATCTGGAAGCTCGCCAACGGAGCGGCCACGGAGTTGTGGAGCGGACAGAACGCACAAGTCTTCGGTGGTCCGGCAATCGCGCCCGATGGAGGGAACATCGCATTCTCCATCCGGCAACACGGCCAAACACTCTTATATGTAGTGCAAGCCGACGGCACGAACGCGCGCGTCGTGGCTGATTCGCTCGATCTGCAAGGCGCTCCAGCCTGGGCCCGCGATGGCGAATCGATTATTACGGCGGCCGACGATCACGGCGTCCCACACCTCTTCCGCGTGCCCATCGATGGTCGCTCCCCGGCTTCCTTTGTCCATGAATATTCGGTTGATCCTGCGTGGGCCCCCGACGGCCGCTTCCTCGTCTACTCGGGACCCGATATCGGCACCACATTTTCTGTGAAAGCCGTCACCGCCGAGGCCGCACCCCGCGCCTTGCCGCCCCTGACCCTCACTCGAGGGGCTCGACATCTCGCCTTCCTGCCTGGAGGACAGGAGCTCCTGCTCCTGCGAGGAGACATTCAGCATAAGAACCTATGGCTCATCGACCTGGAGACGGGTGCCCAGCGGCAGTTGACCAACCTCCCTCCCGATTTTGACATTGGCGACTTCGATATCTCCCCGGATGGTCGTGAAGTTGTCCTCGAACGAGTGCAGGAGCGCTCAGACGTGGTACTGCTGGATCTGGCCCGGCCATAATTCGCCTTCAACCTGCCCCGGCGACCTTGCTGATCTATGCACCCCTCCGATCTCAATTTGCAACCACCCAGATGCCTGTACCGGCTTGGCCGATACACTAATAAAGCGGTTGTGGTGGCTTGTCGCTCCTAGAGGGCCTCGGGGTTTCAACCAATCTATGGCAGTTGACAGGCGTTCCTTTCTGCAGTCGTTGGCCGGCGCTGCTCTGGGCGCCACATTCCCCGATAGCATTGCCAGGGCTCTATCGATCATTCCCAACAGATACACGTGCAGCATCCTGGACGTCGAACACATCGTCATCCTGATGCAGGAGAACCGCTCCTTCGATCATTACTTCGGCACGCTGAATGGTGTCCGCGGTTTTGCCGATCCAAGAGCCGTCCTTTTGCCTTCAGGCAAGCCGGTCTGGTACCAGCCCGATGGTAATGGGGGTCATACTCTGCCCTTTCATCCCCCCGCTCCCGATCTCGGCCTGCAATTCCTTCAAGATCTCCCCCACGACTGGACATCCACGCATGCCGCCTGGAACCAGGGGAACTACGATCGTTGGGTGCCCAACAAGGGCCCTGTCTCGATGGCGCATCTCACCCGCGCCGATATCCCGTTTCACTACGCTTTGGCCGATGCTTTCACCATCTGTGACGCTTATCACTGCTCTTTCCTCGGATCCACTTACCCCAACCGCCATCACATGTGGACCGGTTGGACAGGCAATGATGGCAAGGGCGGCGGCCCGGCCCTGGAAAACGCTGACGGTTACAGTTGGTTAACCTTCCCCGAAGAGCTCGACAGGGCTGGTATTTCCTGGAAGATCTATCAGGATCAGGGGCTAGGGCTCGATATTTATAACGATTGGGGATGGGTCGTGCCTAACCCCTATATAGGCAATTACGGTTGCAATACCTTACTCCGATTTGCCCAATATCAGCAGGCTGAACCGGGAAGCCCCTTGTTTCAGAAAGCCAGGACCGGCACGAACGCCTCCGCCGGCGAGTCACTCTTTGATCATCTCCGCCAAGATGCTCTGGGCGACCACCTTCCCCAGGTAAGCTGGATTGTCCCACCCGAGGCCTACTGCGAGCACCCGAACTGGCCGGCAAATTACGGCGCCTGGTACGTCTCCGAAATCCTTGATGCCCTTACCGCCAATCCCGAGGTTTGGAGCAAGACCGCATTCTTCCTTACCTACGATGAAAATGACGGCTTCTTCGATCATGTGGTTCCCCCAACTCCACCACAGAACAGGGCTCAAGGCTTATCCACCATAGACCTTAGCCATGAGATATACGCGGGAAATTCCCAATTTCCCGCGGGGCCCTACGGCCTCGGCCCGCGCGTACCGATGCTTGTCATATCCCCTTGGAGCGCGGGTGGATGGGTGAACTCTGAGGTCTTCGACCATACATCGCTCATCCGCTTCATCCAGGCCCGTTTCGGGCCCCGCGAGCTGAGTGAAAAGAACATCACTCCGTGGCGTACGGCCGTCGCCGGGGACCTCACCTCGGCATTTGACTTTGTCCACTGTTCCGCGGTCGACACAGCTCTGCCCCGCATCGCCTACCAGGCGCCAAAGGACATTGGCCGTCAACCGGATTACACGCCCACGCCCCCAGCACAACAAGCCATGCCCTTGCAGGAGACTGCTACCCGGCGTGCCTGCGCCCTTCCCTATTCCATCAATACCTACGGCGATGTGGATAGCGCCGCCGGTGCTTTCACCATTCGCTTTGCAAATTCTGGAAGTAAGACCGCGGTCTTCCATGTGCGATCTGGCAACACGGCGATGGGCCCCTGGACCTATACCGTCCAACCCCAGGCTGAGATTGTGGATACCTGGAACTTCGAGAGAGCTGGCGCTGTAGCCTACGATCTGTCGGTGTATGGTCCGAACGGTTTCTTCCGCGCTTACAAGGGCCAGTCAGGCAACGCTAATCTTCAAAGCGTCGTTAACTATGACCTCGTGCGGTACGGTATCACCTTACAATCGCAGAACCTCGGCTCCGAATCCGTTCAGCTCGTGGTCCACAACCTGTATGACAACGAGACCATAACTCAGCTCGTCAAACAGGGCAGGATCTTCGAGCAATTTTGGCCGCTTGAGAAGGTCTCTGGCTGGTACAGCCTGGTTATCTCGATCGAATCCGATCCGGCTTTCCTGCAACAGTTCGCCGGCCACCTCGAAAACGGAGAGCCCAGCACCACCGATCCCCAAATCGGCGGCCAGCTAGGGGCACCTCACGCGAACGATCGGTAGGCGTGGCCTTTCTCATTCGTCGCGCAGCAGCGTATGGCCGGGGTCAGGAATACCTGAGCCAAATGCGTCACCCTGAAGCCGCGACAGAAGCCAACCGATCAGCACGCATACAACGATGCTGATGATGGCGTCGGCCGCGAAGCTGCCGCGTACTCCTCCGAACCCGTATGCTCTGCCGTCCAAATACAACATATAAGCAACCGGAACGTTGGTGGCAGCGATGAGAAACGTGAAGGTGGTTGCGGCCAGCGGATTATTCTGCCCGATCGTCTCAAAGGAAAGAGCCACCGTGCCGGTGTAGGAGATCGCCTGAAAAAGAAATTCGCCCAACAGGGCCAGCGTAAAGCTCCACGGAGCACGGGGCAGCACCAACAGGCTCAGCGTAAAAAGGCCACCTAATATTCCATTGGCGAGATAGAGAAAGCGCAGCGGCATCCGTTTGGCGAGAAAAGGAAAGAGCACGCAGCCGAGGATGCCGGGAACGATTGCCCCCGCTCCGCCAGCCAGGCTCACCGTCCTCGGTGAGGCGCTGAAGTCGTTGCCCACGCCTCCCAGCAGGTTGGTCAACGCGAATGATCCGCAAGGGGTAATAAAGAGCAGCAGTGTGATCAGCACTTCACGGCGGCGTAAGAGTGCGAAGATCTCGCGGCTAAACTGAGCGAAGCTCTCTCCCGCCAATCGCCTGTCCGGACCGGGAGCAGGAATAAACAGGAAGATGGTGGCGGGAAGAAAAACCAGCGCTCCCAGAACTCCTGCCGCAAGCCATAACGGCAGATGGCGAACTAATTCGCCCCCTACGACCATGGTGAAGCCTGACGAACAAATGTACGCGAGGTTATACCACGCGCTGAGCTTGTTTTCGTCAGATTTAGGGCAAACCGTTGTAAGCCATCCGCCCAGCGCCGTCGTCGACAGTATGGCTGCGGCAGAGCCCGCGACCAGCGCGACTTCGAGCACAACCAGATGACTCAGGTTGATGATCGCGATAAAGATCAGAAAGCCTGCCAGGGCAGCGAAGGCGGTAGCGTACCAACGGCGGCTGAATCGTACGTCGAGCATAGGGCCAAATACCACGGCCCAGAAGTTAGGAGACAAGGCCATCGCCGTGATCCCGGCGATGGTTGCCTCAGAAACATGGCGCGTCGCCAGCAGCTGGGGTATGGCAAAAAAGGCTATGCCGCCGTAGAGCCCGAAGGAAGCATTAGAGATCCCCATGAGCCAGACCGGTGGAACGCGGCGATTGGATTTCATGGGACCTCCAGGGTCTTTTCATGCTATCGAGCTTCCAGGAGGCTGGCTATCGATGCGCCCAAAATTCGCAGGGTCATGGTCTGGCACTGCGACATGAGACGGCAAAATTGACTACCATGGAAAGCGAGATTGGGGTACGCCATGACCACCACATCAGCACTTCCAGAGACCATGAAGGCAGCGGTCGTGGAGGCCGCCGGACCACCGAGTGCGCTTCACATCAAGGACGTGCCTGTACCCAGGCTTGCGCACAATCACGTAATCATCGCCCTCGAGTATGCCGGGCTTGGAATGTGGGACGCGGCGCACCGAGCCGGTTCCTGGGGACCGGTAAAGCCGGGAACGATCCTCGGCGCTGACGGCAGTGGAACGATTGCCGCAGTGGGTGCGGATGTTAGCCAGTTCAAAGTCGGCGATCGTGTGTACTCCTACAGCTACGGCAATACGAGTGGAGGCTTTCACGCGGAGTATGTAAGCGTTCCGGCGGAGCGGGTGGCGCATGTTCCGATTCAGCTAGAAATGTCGGTTGCCGGTGCCATGCCCTGCGTCGCTTTGACGGCTCTCTCCGGGCTCGAGCTCTTGAAAGTGAACATTGGTCAAACTGTATTAGTGTTTGGCGCTAGCGGCGGCGTTGGCTCCCTGGCAGTCTGGCTCGCAAACGTTGCCGGGGCAACGGTGGTCGGAACGGCACAGCCTGACGCGCAGGAGTATGTTCGCTCCCTTGGAGCGGCACGCACCGTCAATCCGAAATCCTCGCAGCGCGAGAGCCTCCTGAAGCGCATAGCCCCCGAAGGATTTGATGCTGCTCTTGTCGCCGCCAACGGCGATGTGCTTCCTGCCTTCTTATCCCATCTGAAAACAGGGGCGCCGTTTGCCTATCCCAACGGCGTGGAGCCGAAGCCACATTTCAGTGGCCATCCCGGCTCGGCATTCGATGGCGCCATGTCGCATGAAGCGTTCGTCCGCTTGAATGCTGCCATTGGTTCGCGAACGATTCCGCTGAGGATCAAGCTGTTTCCGCTGAAAGACGTGGTGGAGGCACACCGCAGGATTGAACACGGACACGTCCTGGGAAAGATCGTGCTGCGCATTCGTCCTCTGTGAGGAAACCAGAGCCCATGACGCCGAGCCCAAGGCGGCAGCTATTCCCTCATTGTGACAATGCAGCGGTCACCCGATAGACTGTTTCTCTCTGTGCCAAACCAAACACAAGGAAGAGATAGCGATGAAGGTATATACGCAACTAAATTTTGGCGGGAACTGCGTAGAAGCGTTCCGCTTCTACGAAAAGCACCTTGGCGGAAAGATCATCATGATGATGAATCAGAGTCAGGCGCCAAACGCTCCAGAGAGCGCAGGAAAAGCGATCATCCATGCGCGGATGAGCATTGGAGATACAGTATTGATCGCAAACGACGTCCCGCCGACGGTATTTCAGAAAATCAAAAGCGTCTACCTCTACCTTGCTGCCGATTCCAGCGAAGAGGCAGAGAGGGTCCACAACTTGCTTGCTGAGGGCGGTGAGATCTATACGCCGCTGGCGGAAACGTTCTTTGCCACTCGCTTCGGCCAGTTACGGGACAAATTTGGCGTGTCGTGGTCGATCATTCACGAACGCTTCAGGCCGTAAGCAGAGCCGATCCAGCGCATCCCACTGAGTGCTTGTTTCGGGGCTCGAACGCCGAAGCGTGAACCATTCCGCCTTGACAATCGAAACGATACCGTTCAGTATCGATATGAAGACTCTCGAGGCTGGCATGATTAAGGTTCAGCACCTGGTTAAGACCTTTGGGGATTTCACCGCCGTCCGCGATATCTCCTTTGACGTAGCCCAAGGCGAGATCTTCGCCTTCCTGGGACCGAACGGCGCGGGCAAGACAACCACCATCAAAATGCTCACCACCCTCCTCCAGCCGACCAGCGGGAGCATCGAGCTGGATGGCCTTGATCCACGTACCAGCCAGAAAGAAGCGCGCAAGCGCTTCGGCATCGTTTTTCAGGATCCCAGTCTCGATAACGAACAGACCGCCTACGAGAACATGACTCTCCACGGCATCCTCTACCATGTCCCTCGTCAACTGCGCGAAACTCGAACCGAGCGCCTGCTCAAATTATTCGAGTTATGGGATCGCCGGGACAGTTATGTAAAGAGCTTTTCCGGTGGCATGAAGCGCCGCCTTGAAATTGCCCGTGGGCTGTTGCACACGCCGCGCATCCTCTTCCTCGATGAACCGACGCTCGGCCTCGATCCACAGAGCCGCAACCTGCTCTGGAATCATGTGAAGCACTTGAACGAAACCGAGCAGACCACCGTTTTTCTCACCACCCACTACATGGACGAAGCGGAACGGGTGGCCCACCGCATCGCCATTATCGACCACGGGGCCATTGTCGCCCAGGGGACGCCCGCGGAGCTGAAGCAGCAAACCGCAACCGACTCACTCGAAGGCGCATTCCTCGCGCTCACAGGCTCAACCTTGCGCGATGAGGCCGCAAACTCCGCGGACGCGCTGCGGCAAGTCGCAAAGATGTGGAGGAGATAAATGGGCGCGATATACATTCTCTGGCTGCGCGAATTGAAGCGATACGTGCGCTCCCGCGTGCAGATAGTCGTCTCTCTGGGCCAACCATGCCTTTACCTGCTCGCCTTGGGCTTTGGATTGGGCCCGGTCTTTCGCCAAGCCGGCCATGGCAGCTATCTGCAATTTATGGCGCCGGGAGTAATCGGGATGACCGTGCTCTTCAGCTCAGTCTTCTCCGGCATTGCCATGCTCTGGGACCGTCAATTCGGGTTCCTCAAAGAAACCCTGGTCGCTCCCGTACCGCGCATACAAATCATGCTCGGCCGCACCCTCGGCGGGGCCACGGTCGCTATCATTCAGGGCTCGCTCATTCTGCTCATCTGCCTCATTGCCGGCTTCCGCCCTCACAGTTGGGTGGCCATTCCGGCTGCCTTTCTGTTTGTCATCATGATTGCCGTTGTCTTCGCCGCCCTGGGCACCGCGATCGGATCCGCCATTAAGGACATGCAGGGCTTTCAGTTGGTGATGAACTTCCTGGTAATGCCTATTTTCTTTCTTTCCGGCGCGCTATTTCCGCTGGCGAATCTCCCCGCCTTCATGGCGATCCTCACGCGGCTTGATCCGTTGACCTACGGCGTCGATGGTCTTCGAGGGGTGCTGATCAACACATGGCATTTCAACGCCGCCTTCGATCTCTCGATTCTTGCCATGATCGCCGCCGTCTTTGTCACTGCTGGTGCGTACCTCTTTTCTAAAATCGAAGTCTAACGATGGCCAAGCAGAAGAGTGCACGAGCGCACAGTCAGGTCATCGAGGCGGCGGTGACCCTCTTTGCCGAGCGTGGCATCGAGGCCACCAGTATGGACGCGATCGCCAGGGCCTCAGGGGTGAGCAAGGCGACCATCTACCGCCACTGGCCAGACAAGGATTCCTTATGCCTTGAGGTGCTCGGCTACCTCCACGGCCTTGACAAGCACCCGCCCGTCTTCGACTCAGGCGATTTTCGTGCGGATCTGATCGCGCAGTTGCAGCATGACCCGGCGGCCGAGCGGAAGGTGATGCGCGAACGGATTATGCCGCATCTGATTGCCTACGCCTCTCACAATCAGGTCTTCGGAGTTGCCTGGCGCTCCCGTGTGATTGAGCCGGCTCGCAAGGCTCTCGGCAACATAATGGCGCGGGGCAAGCAGCGCGGTATCCTTAGGCCCGATCTAGACCCTGAGGTAGGATTCGCCCTCCTGCTCGGCCCGCTCATTTACCGCAACGTCTTCCTGCGTAAACTTGGAGCGAAAGCTCCCGAGCACCTTGAAGTAGCAGTCGCCGATTCATTCCTCAGCGCGCTCGGCACGAAGCAGTTCCGCAAATCTGGCAAGTGAAACGCTGTACGGTGTGGAAAGACGCATATGCCGGAGGGAAGGAGTCATATGTACATCATGACGCTTCCTCGGGCGACCTGTGCAGCTACTGCGTCGGCTCCGGACCGAGTGCGCGGATCAGCTTCAGTGATGACTGTGGCGCCTTCACGTCAACAAGGCCCTACCTCGCTCGCAAGTCTTAACCGTGCTCTGTTCGTCTAAACAACTTACCCGGCGCTTGTGGAAGACTGTCCTGAATGATCAAGAGTTTGCGAATTTAACAAGACAGCTGCGGATGAACGGCTTTTAAGCCTGAAACGTGATTAGCATTGACGGAGTGAGCGCAAACCGAAACAAACAGACGGCTGGGCTCGATCACGAAAGAGGTTATATGTCGATGATGGAACACTTCTTATGGAGTCGCCGATAGAGCAGCGTCTTCACGTTAGTCAACACCGATGGAGTGTTGAGCGGCCTTTACATGCCGGAGCACCTCCGCGGTCCCGAGGTCGATTCGCTAGGACCGCGAACCCTGTCGGGCTTTGAGATCGTTCGAGCGCAGCTTGCGGAATACTTGGCTTTGCAGCGGCGCGACTTCTCGTTGCGGCTTGCCCTGAACGAAAAGCGGCATACCACAGTCCGTCTGGCGCCTGTTGCGTGATATTCCCTACGGGGAGACGCGGACCTATCGCCAGCTCGCAGATGCGATAGGGAACCGCGCAGCGGTTCGTGCTGTAGACTGGCGAATGGCAGAAATCCAATGAGCATTGTCATTCCGTGCCATCGGGTAATAGGAACCAGCGGCGGCCTAACCGGGTACGCCGGCGACTCGATCGGAAGCGGCTTTGAGTGAGAAAAGGAGCGCCTTCCACCGCAACGCAACGCGCATCAACTGGAAGAGAGGCCCAAGCATGAATACCCTTTCCGCAGAGCAACTCACGACAACGAAAAGCGAGGTCATTCCAGCTGATGAGGCGGTCGCCCGTGTCAACGCACTCGATTGGCAGCTGATCGGGAAGGATCTGCACGATCAAGGAAGCGCTCTGTTCCCAGGATTTCCTGTCTGCCGCGAATGCTTGGTGGCTCGGCGCGCTGTATCTCGCGGATGATTCCTTATTACGAAGCCGCGTCGTCATGGCACGCACGGCTTCGGACGCGGCGAGTACAAGTACTTCAGCTACCCATTGCCCAACCTGATTCAAGGTCTGCGTACAGCGCTCTACCCTCGGCTCGCGCCCATCGCGAATCGCTGGAACACGGCCATGGAGATCGACGTGCGCTATCCGGAAAATCACCAGGATTTTCTCCGGCGATGTCACGATGCGGGGCAGCGAGCGGCCGACGCCTTTGCTCCTCCACTATGGCGAGGGCGACTTCAACTGCCTGCATCAGGATCTTTATGGGGAGCACGTCTTCCCGATACAGGTAGCAATCCTGCTTCTGAACCGCAGAGAGATTTCACCGGCGGCGAATTCGTGCTCACCGCGCAACGGCCTCGTATGCAATCACGGCCCGAGGTAGTTGAGGGGAGGGTGCGTTCGAGTGCACATCGCCGGTCAAGGACGGGGAAGTAGTCACTTCGCCATGACGTAAGCCGTCTTCGGTCAGGACAACGGTACACCGTTGGCATCATCTTCCACGACGCCAAGTAGGAGGCCAACATGAACATTACTCGCCACCGCTTCCCGCGTTATTCGGAACGAAGAGCGACGACGGGATCGACTTTCATGGCCGCTCGTCCCGGCAGCAACGAGGCCACGAGAGCGACAAAAGCCAATAGCATTGCGACCGCGAGAAAGCTGAACGGATCATGCGGTCCGACGTTAAACAGCAAGCTCTTGAGGAGCTGCGATATTCCGATAGCCGCGCAGACTCCAATGAAGCCGCCCAACAAAGTGAGGCGTGCCCCCTCCCAGGTGATGAGCCATAGTATGTCGAGTCTGCTCGCGCCCAGAGCCATACGCAGGCCAATCTCTTGTGTGCGCTGGGCGGCGGCAAACGAAATGATGCCGTAGAGGCCGATGACCGCGAGCAACAGTCCGGAGGCCGCGAAAAACAACACCAACGCTGTAACAAATCTTGGGCCTTGCGCCAACTCGTCCACGCGCTGCCGCATGGTCTCAATGGTGAAAGGTGTGGTTGCATCGACCGCGGATATCTCTGCGCGCATCCATTGCGACGCAATTTGCGGCGGCAACGAAGTCTTCAGAAGAATGGCGGAAGTGCCGTCCCAATCTTCGGCCCGGTTGCGTCTGAGGCGGTAATATTCAGGCTCGTCCTCACCGGCGAGACCACCATTCTTTACATTCTGGGCGACGCCGACGACGGTATACAAGGGTCCAGTAAGTTTCGGTAGCTGGATCTGCCGCCCGATAGGATCTTCTTCAGGGAACAAGCGATCCGCAAGCAATTTACTCAAGACGACAAAGCGCCCGGAAGAACTGAGCTCTTCTTCGCTGAAGCCTTGGCCTTTGAGGATGGGGATGTCCAAGGCGCGAAAATACCCAGGAGAAACCCAGCGCCAGGTAACCCGTCCTCCCGTGGGCCCGGAGGGCACTGGTTTTCCTGCGACGCTCATTGCCGCATAGATGGTGTCCCGGTGATTGCCCCCGGGCGGGAGCGTATCGCTTAACGCGACGGCGCCTGCGCCGGGTGGCTGCCGCAAACGCGCTTCCACTCGTTGAAAGAAAGCCATCTGTCTTTCCGCTGAGGGATAATTCTTCTGGCCCAACGTGATGCTGGTCGTCAGTAGGCTCTGCGTCTGCATGCCGAGTGATTGCGATTCAAGATTAATGAAGCTGCGGGAGAGGAGCACGGCCGCCGCAAGTAGAATCGTGCAGATGGATAGTTGGGAAACCACCAGCCATCGCCGCAAAGTACTTTTTGCGACCGCCATCGATGAGCGCCCCACAAGCGCCTGTGAGCGTGGGCGTTGCCATGCGGACGCGACACCAAAGGAGATTCCGCAGAACAATGAGACCAGGATAGTGGCCAGAATAATGCGACCATCAAGATGGACCGTCCTGAGAAAAGGAAGATCTTGGGGGGCCATCGCAATGAAGAACCGCAACAGCACTTCCGCGACAGCGCACCCTACCGCCGCTCCGGCTGCGGACAGAACCAATGCCTCGGTCAAGAACTGACGAGTCAGCCGGGCGCGGCTGGCTCCCAGCGCCGAACGAACTGCCAACTCACGTTCCCGGTTTGCACCGCGGACCACCAACAACCCAGCTACATTTGCGCAACAGATCAGCAGCACGGCTAGAACAGCCCCGAGTAAGACCCACGCCATCAGATGCACGCTCTGCATTTGGCGGTCACGCAGGGAGCGAACTCGGAGGTGAACCTCATTGCGAAATGCAGCGGGAGCCAAGCTGAGAGAGTAATTGAACAACGGTTGCAACGCAGACTTGGCCTGCTCGATATTCATTCCCGGCTTGAGGCGGGCAAAGGCATACAACACGCTTCCAGAACCCACTTTGCGTTCCTGGGCTTCATCCAGGGCTTGGGGGATAACTACATCCGCGGCTTCAAGAGTTGGCATCTCGAAATCAGGGGGTAGTACGCCGATCACACGCGTTTCACGGCCGTCGATGTTCACCGTTTTGTCCAGGACGCCCGTACTCGCGCCGAAGCGGCGCTTCCACAACCCATAAGAGATGAGGCCCACTCTAGGAGCATTGGGGCGGTCTTCAGCGGCGGTAAAGTTGCGGCCTAAGACGGGGCTGATGCCGAGTGTTGGCAAGAAGTTCGATTCCACGCTAGCGCAGCTCAACCGGAGCGGCTGCTCCTGGGTCAGGTCGCAGGAGTTGGCCCCGATCTCAGAAGTCAGCGAGCTGAAGGGCGTCTGCTGGTCTCGCCAGTCGTAGTAGGAGCCGCCAAGCATGAATTCCTGTTGAATGATCGGTGCCACGAGGCCAACCGAAACCAGGCGATCGGCATGCGCATACGGGAGGCTGCGGAACAGAATTGGATCCACTACGCTGAAGACGGCGGTCGTTACCCCGATGCCTAGGCCAAGGGTCGCGATGATCGTAGCCGTGAACATGGGATTACGCCGAAAACCGCGCAACCCATAGCGCAGATCCTGAAGCACCGTCCCCGTCCACCATCCAGGACGCTGTTCGTGGCATTGCTCGCGCGTGCGCTCGAAGCCGCCAAATTCGATCAATGCCCTTCGGCGTGCTTCTTCAGAAGTGATTCCGCCTGCGATCTTCGCCTGGACCGACTGCTCAATGTGGAACTGCAGTTCCGCGTCCAGATCGCCATTCCGCGCCCTCGATAGAAGGAAGCGTAAGCGAGTCAAAAACTCGTTGATCATGAAGAGACCTCTGGAGCCCGCCCAGTGCCAGCTCCACCGCCACAGATCCGCTTGACAACAGACTTAATGTAATCTCCTGTCGAATGTCAAGGGGGAAAATGAAATGAGCCCCCAGCGCGCTATTGTCAGCCTCATAAGCTCTGGTTCCCTCACCAACGACGGGTGCCCCATATCTCGCTCTTTTTTCGCGAGATATAGGATACTGCCGCTCTTTCCCTCTGACTCTCGGTGAGCTGCGATGCATCAGGAGTAAACTTCCAGCGAGGGTTGGCCATGAGACACCTTCGAGCGCCACTCTGCGCGGCTGTCGTGTTGGTTGGGACTTTCTTCCAGGCATCAACCGCTCAAGGTCAACAAGGACCTTCAAACGCACCGACAATCCGGGTGACGTCGCCCCTGGTCTTTCTGGATGTGACGGTGCTCGACAAGAAAGGCCGTCCGGTGGTGCCCGAACGACCATTCCTTTTGCCGCATTGGATCTGAAGGTCGCCGGTATCGTACGGCACCCGGAGAACCGCACGGCGGACCTTACCTTGCTTCTGCAATCGAAAGGCATCGACTGGCAGGCAATCGACAACGGAAAGAGCAGCGCAGACATCACCGTCGCCGCAGTCAGCATAACGGGTAGCCAGAACGTTCTGGCTTCAAAGGTGGAGAGATTGATCCCCTCAGCACCCACGCAGGACCCATCGCACCTGGCAAAACTTGTGACCCATTTGCAGCTCACGGTACGAGTTCCGCCCAAGACAAAAAGCATTCGCGTGCTGATGGAGACCGCGAATGGAGGGGGGATCGGAGCCGCCGACCTGGATCGTGAAGCCATCGAAGCTGCGCCGGCTATGCCCGTCCCGGAGCCGGAATTGCAATGCCGCCAGCCATGTCCGGTTAAGCTTCCCCTGGCTCAATAAGCAGACTCACCGCAGACCGTCGCACCATGTCCCTGCCGACTCCTAAATTCTTAGTTGACAAGAGAAACCGGACGGCATATTGTCCTAAGCAATTAGGAGACGGGATGGCGAAGGCCTCGAACAAAGCCGGTTTAACCAGGCTTGAACTGAAGATCATGCAGGTGCTCTGGAAGTGTGGCCGCTGCACCGTCAGTGCCGTTCAGGAAGAGCTGGAGCCACCATTGGCCTACACCACAGTGCAAACCATGCTGAACATTCTCGAGCGCAAGGGAAAGCTCAAGCGCGAGCTGCGAGGTCGCGCCTACATTTACAGCGCAACCATCACAGAGTCCAGTGCGTTGGGTCAGGGTGTTCGAGATCTAATCGATCGCATGTTTGGCGGCTCGAGCGAAGAACTTGTGATGAGCCTGCTCAAGAACGGCCAGATCGATGCCAAGAAATTGGCGGAGCTCACCGATCGATACAACCAGAAAGGCAGGAAGTCATGAGAAGCCTCGAGTTCTGGATATTGGCGTATCTTCTTAATTCCCTATGGCAAGTTCCGCTGCTGTTTGCCGCGGGGTGGCTCGCGGCGCGGGCGCTCCGTTCGATCGGCGCCGCGGCCGAGCACCGCGTATGGGTGCTCGTCTTGCTGCTCCAAAGTCTGCTTCCGGCCTTCTCTATTTTCTCCTGGGGGTGGCTGCGTACGCTCTCCTTTTGGAACTGGCACGCAAGCCGCGCGGGTGATGCGCATGTATCCGTAGTGATGGGTGCGGGAGTCCCAATCGGCGTTCTTCAGCTCCCGGGCGTGCTGCTGATGACGATCACGATTTTGTACGCCGCGGTAAGCGCATATTTCGCCGCCAGATTTCTATGGAGAGGCACCACCCTTTCCGCCCTACGGCGAGAAGCCGTGACCGTGCTCCTTACCGGGGAAGCTGCGCGTTTCTGGGCGCGATGCGCGAGCAGGTTTGCGATCGAGGATGTATCGATTGCCGCCTCGTCCCGAATCTTCTCCCCCGTCACCATGGGCCTACGGCGGAAGCTTCTCTTATTACCCGTGAGCATGGTCGACGTCCTGCCGGAAGTGGACCTGCATACCGTCATTGCGCATGAGTTCGCACACATGCACAGAAAAGACTTCATGAAGAACTTGTTCTACGAGTTGTTCGCGCTCCCTGTAACGTACCATCCGCTGCTCTGGCTGACTCGCGCGCACATCATGGAAAGCCGCGAAATCGTTTGCGACCAGATGGCGGCTGCAATGACTGGACGAAACGAATACGCACAATCTCTCTTGCGCCTGGCGTCCCTGATGGTAGCGGGAACGCTGGGCGCCACCCCTCATACCATCGGAATCTTCGATGCCAACGCGTTTGAAAGGAGAATTATGAACCTCACCGGGAAACACAAAGAGATACAAGGCATGCGCCGGGTGGCCGCGTTGGCTGTTTGTGCTGCATTAGGCCTGGCAACCTGCGCGTCAGCGCTGGCGCTGGGCATGCATGTAAATACTAATCCGGCGGCTGCCGACAGCAACGCATCAAAACCACCCAGGCAGCTCTCCGTCCCTGCTGCCGTGATGCAAGGGAACCTCTTGAACAAGGTCGTGCCCGTATATCCGGAGGCCGCAAAGAAAGCCAAGATACAAGGAACCGTTGTCCTGAGCGCCGTCATTAGCAAAAATGGAAATGTAGCAAACCTGCGCATCATTTCCGGGCCGGACGAGCTTCAGCAATCGTCAATCGATGCTGTGCGGCAGTGGACCTACAAGCCTTATCTTCTCAATGGGGATCCAGTTGAGGTTAAGACAACCGTGAACGTGGTCTACTCGCTCAAACAGTAACTTATGAAGAGGCAGAGGGTTCAGCCAACCTCGCCACAGGCCACCCGGAAGCCGTAATCAGCGTATTGGAATTCCGGTGGAATGCTGGAACGTGCCGAACATCGAGAGATCTTGATGTGGTGCCGCCAGGAACCTCCGCGCGATGCTTTTCGGCTGCCCTCTTCCGGTCCCCTCGGATTCCGACCTGGGGAGATCGCGTAGTAGTCGGCCGCGAACCAATCGCTACACCACTCGTGTACGTTCTCGCACATCTCGAATAGCCCGTAGCCGTTCGGTTCTGATTGTCCGACCGGCTCGGGGCCGGTCTTCCACCGAGCATGGTAGCCGGTACGGGACATCGGCGGATCATTGCCCCAAGGGAAGACCAATCCGTCGGCGCCCCCACGCGCAGCCCGTTCCCACTCGGCTTCTGTAGGTAGCCGATACTGCGAGCCGGTCATTGCGGAAAGCCACGCGCAATAGGCGATGCTGTCGAACCACGAAACCGCCACCACGGGTTGCTGTGGATGAGAGAAGTTGGCGTCGCCCCAATAGGGAGGGGGCGTGCTCCCGGTGGCATCGAGAAACAGGGCGTATTCCTCAACCGTGACTTGCGTTGCCGCTATGGCAAAGGAGTCCACCCAGACCCGATGGACAGGCCCTTCCACCGCCTGATCGGCGTCGGACCCCATGGAGAACCAGCCCGCGGGGACGTGAATGCGAGATGGTTCGGTGATCGTCGTGTGGCTGTGCTCTGCACTCATTTTGTCCATACGATGTTAGCTTGTGGCATGGAGACGTCACCCACGAAATTCGATTGGACCCAGGGCTCACTCGCCGAGGGCCTGCGACTCTATAATGCGGGAGAATTTTTCGCAGCCCATGAGGCATGGGAAAGTGTGTGGCTGCGCGCGCAAGAGCCGGAAAAGATGTTTCTCCAAGGGCTCATTCAGGTGACCGCGGCCTTCCATCACCTGCAACGAAATAACCATCACGGAACTACGCTGTTATTGCAAGCCGCCCTGGGCCGGCTCGAGCGTTATCCCGCCCGCTTCGGAGCCATCTCCGTCGACTTGCTCTGCGATGACATCCACGCCTGGCTGCAAGCGCTCGAAGCCGGAGAACCGCCATCCGAACTCGCTCCCGTTCGAATACGTCCGTAAACGGACCAGAACCGCGAGCTATGCCTCGACCGGATCTACAGCGATCGCAAATGATTTTCGTTCGACTCCGGGCAAGTGCAGGGCCAGCGTGATTGCCCGCAGAGCCATGAAGGCCAGCATGGCGCACCATAAGCCGTGGTTGCCGAAGCGAGCCGTGAGTATGATCGCCAGTCCGAGGAATCCGGCGAGCGAGATCACCATGCTATTGCGTAGCTCCTGGGCCCGCGTAGCGCCGATGAAAACACCATCGAGCATAAAGCTCCACACCGCCACCAGGGGCATCACGATCAGCCAGGGAAGAAACTGCGCCGCCAGCGAACGTATCTCTTCCTGATTCGTAAAAATGGCAATGATGCTACGGCCGAAAACGAGATAGAGCAGTGAGATCCCAGCCGCGACCGTGAACGCCGAAACCGAGCTGGCCTTGAGTACAGCCCGGAAGTCTGCCACCCGCCGTGCGCCGATCGCCTCGCCGACCAGCGCCTCGGTGGCATTGGCAAAACCGTCGAGCCCATAGCCGGCTATCCAGAGAAAGTTGATGAGCACTGCATTGGCAGCCAGGGTCGCATTTCCGGAGCGGGCTCCAGTGCGGGTGAACCAGGCATAGGCTGCGACCAGGCTCAGTGTGCGCAGAAGAATGTCGCGGTTGAGTGCAAAGAGCCGGCGCAGGCTCTCGCCGTCGATCAGTTCGCTCCAGCGCACATGGCTGGGGCGAGCACCGCTGGCCAGCATGAGCGCCAGGCCGAGAAAGCATCCCGCCCATTCCGCAGTCATGGTCGCGGTGGCGATGCCGGCCACGCCCCAGTGCCACCGTAAGACCAGCGTGAGAGCCAGGACTACGTTGACGATGTTAATCGCCGCTTGCAGCAGCAAAGCGGTTCGAGCACGCTGCTTGCCCAGAAGGTAGCCGAGGATGGTGTAGTTTGCCAGCGCTGCTGGGGCCGACCAGATGCGAATACTGCAATAGAGCAGCGCGTTGCGATGCACTTCCGAGCTGGCCCCAAGCAGCGCCAGCGATGCGGAGATGAGCGGCTTCTGCACCACGAGAATCAAGGCTCCGATGAGCAGTGCGCTAAGCAGCGCGCGGCCGAAGTGGTGCATCACCTGGTCCTGATCGCCGGCTCCATGCGATTGCGCGACCAGGCCGGTGGTCGCCATGCGCAGGAAGCCGAAAGTCCAGTAGACCGAGTTGAAAAAGATGCCTCCCACGGCAACGCCGCCCAATGCTGCCGGGCCAGGCAGATGGCCAGAAAGGATCGTGTCCACCATGGAGAGCAGTGGCTGGGTCAGGTTCGAAAGAATGAGAGGGATGGCGAGCAGAAACACTCGCCGATACCAGTAGGGCATTCCCATAATCGAGTGCAACTAGGGTTTCACATCGGCAGTTGTTTTGCTATTGGCGCCATCAGGCCCAACCGCCATGCTTTCTTGACTCGTCCCCGCGCCTACGCCTATCATCCAGCAGCCATGGCACCTGGGTTTCTACCGGCATGATCGGGACCACAGTTTCGCACTATCGCATTCTGGACAAGCTGGGTAGTGGAGGAATGGGGGTAGTGTACAAGGCTGAGGACCTCAGCCTCGGCCGCATGGTCGCGCTCAAGTTCTTACCCCAGGAACTGGCCGATGATCCTCAGGCCTTCGAGCGTTTCCGGCGAGAGGCCCGCGCCGCCTCAGCCCTCAACCACCCCAATATCTGCACCATTCATGAGGTAGGGGAATTCGGCAGCCAGCCGTTTATTGCCATGGAGTATCTGGAAGGAGAAACTCTTCGCCAGCGCCTCCTGGCCGGACCCATGGGAATTGACGAGCTCCTCGAATTGGCTATCCAGATCACTGATGCGCTGGATGCGGCGCACCACGGCGGCATCATTCACCGTGATATTAAGCCGGCGAACATCTTCATCACCTCGCTCGGCCGGTTAAAGATTCTGGATTTCGGCCTGGCGAAAGCGATCGCGCCGGCGCAGGAAGCGCAGCCTCCCGGTGACTCCGCCAACCTTGGTGTCGTACACCTCCAGGACAAGCCCACTTTGGCTATGGATGCCCAGCGCTTGACCAGCCCCGGCATCGCTTTGGGTACGGCGGAATACATGTCGCCGGAGCAGGCTTGTGGCAGAAGAATTGACTCGCGAAGCGACCTCTTCAGCCTGGGTGCAGTGCTTTACGAAATGGCTACAGGCCGAGTGCCTTTCCAGGGCGACTCGTCCGCACAGGTTTTTGCCGCGCTCCTGCATGAGAACCCCGAGCCCATCACCAGTCTGAATCCAGCCGCGCCCCCTGCGCTCCAAGGAATCATCAGCAAGGCACTCGAGAAGGAGCGGGAACTGCGGGCCCAGAGTGCGGCTGAACTGAGAAGCGATCTGAAGCGATTGAAGCGGGATCTCAATTCAGAGCGTTTGACTGCCGCGACAGCATCCTTCCCAAGTGCGACTCCCGCTACTTCCTTAATCGGTTCTATGCGCCGGCCGCCGGCGGCCGCGGCGACTAAAACTGCTCGGCACTGGCGATGGCTTGGCTTCGGCGCTGTCGCCCTTGCCGGCTTGGCGGCGGTTGCGTTTGTCGTGCGGCCGGCGCTGCCTCCGCCCAGAGTCGTCAGCTCGCTACAAGTCACCACAGACGGACAGGAAAAATCAGGAGCGGCCACGGATGGCGCCCGGCTCTACTTCTCCGAGAGTGGACAGATCTTCCAGGTTTCTACCGCCGGAGGGGAGATCGTCCCCATCCACGAATCAGTGGACGATATATTTCCCGTTGACATCTCAAAGGATCGCTCCCGGCTGCTGGTGTTGAATAAGAGCTTCGTCCCCGAGGGAAACGCCGCCTGGACACTGCCGGTTCTGGGTGGCGCCGCGCGTCGATTGGGCAATGTGGTGGCCACCGACGCATCGTGGTCTGCAGACGGAGACAGGTTAGCCTATACCTCAAATAAGGACCTCTACATCGCCAGCGCCGACGGCCTTGAGCCTCGCCGGCTGGTGACCGCGGACGGTACCGCCTCCTGGCCCCGCTGGTCGCCTGACGGAAGCCGCTTGCGCTTCACTGTAAATGGCGCCAACGGCTCCGCTATCTGGGAAATCGCAGCGGATGGAAGCCGCCTCCATCCCCTGCTGACCGGCTGGAATAAGCCGCCGGCGGAGTGTTGCGGAAGCTGGACGGCAGACGGAAAATATTTCGTCTTCCAGTCGTCGCGTGGTGGTGTAGCCGATATCTGGGCCATGCGCGAAGCCGATAGCCTCTTCCACCGGGTGGACCACCAGCCGGTCCAGTTGACCTCTGGACCCACCAGCACCTTTGCTCCCTTGCCGAGCACAGATGCGAATCAGATCTTTGTCCGGACCATCCAACCGCGCGGGCAGTTGGTACGCTTTGACGCGAAATCCGGCGAGTATGACCCGCTCTTTCCGGGCGCGCCTCCTGGCATTCAAGGAACGGGTCTGGACTTTTCCAGGGACGGGAAATGGATCGCCTATATGAGCTACCCGGATGGGAGTTTGTGGCGCAGCCGGCCCGATGGCAGCGAACGATCCCAGCTGACCTATCCCCCGCTGCTGGCCTACATGCCACGCTGGTCTCCCGATGGAAGCCGGATTGCGTTTATGGGCCAGATGCCGGGCAAACCGTGGCAGCTATATATCGTGAGCGCGCAGGGCGGCTCCCCACAGCAACTCATACCCGACCAACGCGACCAGGCCGATCCCACCTGGTCGCCCGACGGAAATTCGCTAGCCTTTGGAGGTCAGGCGGTTTCGGAAAAAGACGCAGCCCGTGTGAATGCCGTTCGCCTGCTTGACCTGCGAACCCGAAGCGTCACCGTTGTACCTGGCTCAGAGGGTCTGTGGTCGCCCCGCTGGGCGCCAGTGGGTGGTCGTCTTGCGGCCATGTCAAATGACGGCAACGAACTATTCCTCTACGATTTCGCCAGCCACGCGTGGAGCAAATTAGCCGAGGCCTCCATCGGTTATCCAACCTGGTCACATAACGGAGACTCCATCTTTTTCCTCAACCACCTGGCGGGAGGAGATCAGGTTTTCCGCGTCTCCGTCGCCACCCACAAGCTCGAAGAAGTGACCGACCTGAAGAACTTTCACGGGGCGCCATTTCTCATCGGCTACTGGTTTGGTCTGGCGCCTGATGATTCACCCTTGTTGATACGCGACGCCGGCATCTGGGATTTTCACGCTCTCAGTGTCACGCTTCCCTAGGCCCTGGCGAGGGCGAGGAGAGGCCAATTTCATATATCGTTGTGGGTAACCTCACACGAGGATCTTCACTCTATTTCTGAGCGGGTCGATCTGCCATGTCCTCAATGCGATTTGTTTTCCGCATCCTGCGTCTGCCGGCGTTGCTCCTGCTGGCCGGCAATCTCTTTGCCTTGACCTGCTTCGCTGCCGAGAACGATCCGGAAGTGGGCTCGCTGAATAAAGCGGATCGCCTGGAGTGGTTCCGCGATCAGGGTTTTGGCCTCTTCATCCACTGGAGTGTGGACAGTCAGCTTGGCGTGGTCATCAGCCACTCGCTGGTCGGTGCGTCTCCGGAATATACTGACCGCTTCTTTCAGGAGCTGCCAAAAACCTTTGACCCGGACGGTTTTCATCCATTGGATTGGGCTCGCTTAGCGCATCTGGCCGGGATTCGTTACGTGATGTTCACCACCAAGCACCATTCCGGCTTCGCCATGTTCGACACTACGACGACTCCCTTCGGCATCATGAATACGCCCTTTCATCGTGATATTACGAAGGAGGTCTTCGACGCCTTCCGTTCCCAGGGGATTGCCACGGGCGTTTACTATTCACCCGATGATTTCTGGTGGCTTCACCAGAACGGCAAGACCATCGAGCGCTCGGTTCCCGATGTTCAGCCGCGCAATAATCCTGGCCTGATGGAATACGACCAGACCCAGCTCCGCGAGCTACTGACCCACTACGGAAAAATCGATGCGCTGTTTCTTGACGGGGAGGCCGTCGGCTTGCGCGACCTCGCCTGGAAGCTGGATCCGGAAATCATCGTTACCCGCGGAGCCATCAAAACTCCTGAGCTCACCGTACCCGGTATGCCCCTGCCGGGCGCGTGGGAAACCTGCATGACCATGGGCACTTCGTGGCAATACCAGCCGCAGAATGAGCACTACAAATCAGGAGGCGAGCTGATTCGGTTGCTGATCCAGACGCGCGCCAAGGGTGGCAACTTCCTGCTCAATGTGGGCCCCAAGCCGAATGGCGAACTGCCGATTGAAGAAGAGGAGCGCCTGCGCGAAATAGCCCTCTGGATGTTCGTGAACTCCGACGCGATTTATGCCGTAAGGCCGTGGGTCATCACCAATGAAGGCGACATCTGGTTCACCAAAAAGAAAGACAACCAGGCGCTCTACGCTATCGTTGAATCCGACACACCTTGGCCGCGTGCCACCTGGAAGGAATTCACGCTGCATTCGGTCCGCGCAACCTCCAGGACCGAAGTGAGCGTGCTTGGCCAGAACGACCAGGTAGTTGAGTACCACCCTGACATCAAACCCAAATCCAGCTGGCATCAGGAAAAGGATGGCCTCCACGTGCGCGTGATGCAGACCCAGCGCCTGCAGGACAACTTTCACTGGCCCAACCCGGCTGTAGTGAAGATCACGAACGCCGAGCCGGCTCTCACGCCGCCCCAGGTGCAGACCACCGGATCCGCCTCCGAAGCTCAGCAGGAGACGCTACGGGGCGAGGTGCTCGATATGGGCGACAGTTCCTCGCTACAGGTCGGCTTTGAATACCGTCCGATCGTCGGTGAAGACGTCAACTCGCGTACCGCCACATGGACGGCGACGCCGACACAGACCGTCTCCAAGCCAGGCCCTTTTACGGCCCACATCGACGGCCTCTCGCAGAACGGTAAGTATGAGTTTCGCGCCGTCATACACCATCCGTTGCTGGCGCTCTACGGTGCGGAGATTGCCATGCAGCGTTAGTGTCGATTCATCGCCGGCCCTGAGATCGAAAAGAAAGCCTCACGACGGGATTTAGCGTCTGCGTGAGAACTCAATCCGGCAGGAGTCAGCCTGCTAACAGAAGCCAGTAGGAACTGGACGGGTGCCCGGGTCGCCGGCAAGGCCATGGCTTGTGATGTCGATCACAGACGCAAAGCTGTTCTTACGCGATCCTCACAGCAGACAAGTCCGCGCTCGCAATGCGGACGCGTTACCGAAGAAAAGAGGTCCGCCATGATAACTGCTTCTATTAGCTCATCACAAAAGGAGCACGAGAATTCCCGTTTGGGGCCAGTGGGTCTTCGGTTCCGATCCATTCTGGTGGCTACCGACTACTCTCCCGCCAGTGCAACGCCGGTAAAGTTGGCTGCGCGGCTTGCTAAAGAATTTCACACCCACCTTTACGTGCTCCATGCGGTTGAGCCCGATCTCTATGCTGCCGACACGGCAGGGCCGGTTCCAGACCTGCAGCTGGCGAATCTGCAGTTTGAGCGCGAGAGCCTCCATAAATATACCGAGCACATCCCCGATCTGCGAACCGTGAAGCATAAGCAAATAGTATTTCTGGGTTCGCCGAGTGACGCGATTCAATCTGCCGCTCAAGCGAACAGCATCGACCTGCTGGTGGTTGGTTCCCATGGACGCCATGGATTAGCCAAGCTGGCCCTTGGGTCTGTCGCCGAATGGGCTATCCGCCGCCTCGAGTATCCCGTTCTCGTGACCGGACCCATGTGCGACAAGACCTTTCCCCCGATCAGGTCTATAGTGCTGGCGACGGATTTTTCCGGGGAGGCTTCGCGTTCGGTTCAATACGCCGGTTCGTTGGCGCAGGATTACAACGCCAGGTTGACGGTAATGCATGTGCTGTCTCCAACCGGCACGCCAGAGGAGCAGCAACAAGTCGAGCTGAGGACGCTGGGAAAACTTCGAGAACTGTTGCCCAGCGACAGTGAAGAATGGTGCACCCTGCAATATCAGGTGAAAACCGGCGATATCGCCGCGGCAGTCATTGGCTCGGCACAGGAAAACAAAGCGAATTTGATTATCCTGCGCGCGCGGCACCGATCCACTCTGGCAGATCATCTACCGCGGACCAAGCTATCCGCAATCATCCGCGGCGCCCACTGCCCTGTACTCGTAGTTCCGGCTCACTGCTCTTAAACCAGCTCTAGACGAAGGAGAGCGCGATGGATCCGATGCATCTATACTCCATTACCCGGCCGAAGTCCATTTTGGTAGCCACGGACTTGAACGACCTGGATTTACTGCTTCCCGTGGCCATCGACCAAGCCAAAGTGACTGGTGCCATGATATGGCTACTCCACGTAATTCCTCCCGATGCCTCTGTCTCAACGGAGTCCTGTGCATTTCCTCTCACTAAAAAGGAGAAGGCGTTTTGTGATGCCGAGGCTGTCCTGGCCAAAGTTTCAAACGAATTGAAAGCACAGAATCTGGCCTGTGCGTATGTAGTGCGTCGCTGGTATCCGGTTGACCGGGTCATCGACTTCATTCGCGAACGCGGGATCAAGCGCTTGATTCTTGGCACCTCCAGCAGGGGGAAGTTAGGCAAGCTCTTGCTCGGATCCGTGGCGGAGGAATTGATACGCAGCTTGGATATTCCCGTTTGCACCGTGGGTCCGCATTTCAAGCCAATGCCAGAACGCAGCCCGCGCCGGGTTATCCTCGCCACCTCTCTGCGCCATGATCCCGAAAAGAGCTTCCATTTTGCGGTTGAGCTTGCCGCCGGAATGGCAGCCGAACTCACGGCGCTTTACGTACTGGAGCAGGATCATATGGACGATGTGATTTACGCGGAAGCCATGTCCGCCATCGACGAGATGCTCAAAGGGGCAAAGCAAAAGAATCTGGTGTCCCGGATTCGAATTCGCTATGGTGAACCAGCGGAGGAAATTATCTCGGAGTGCTCGGCTCTAGGGCCCGAGTTGCTGATCCTTGGTGCGCTTCCAGCGTCGCCCATGGCTGCAAACTTCCGTAGCGGCGTTGTCTACCGCGTGATAGCCCAAGCCCCATGTCCCACGTTCACACTCCGGACGGGAGCCAAAGCAAAGCAGCGCCAGAATGGTTGCGAGTCTTCCATGGCGCAAAGCGTCTCGTACTGATCTCGGCAAGACCCTCGCCTGTGACGGACATCACCGCCTACTTAGACGCATACTGCCACACTGCAAGCAGGCAGGTGACGCATATGATTCGATTGACGGAAAACATACGTATCCGGTTGATGCTGATTCACGGCTGGACGATGTTGGGGCTGGGGCTCGCGCTCTTCTATATTCGTGCGACGATGACCAATATCTTGTTTAACGTCATAGGAGGCGCCTTGGCACTATTATTGGTCGCAGCGTCTCTGCTCTTCATCGCCGGCGTAGATTGGATCTGCGCTGCCGGCCTCGGTTGTCATCGGGTGCGCAGGCTCCGCGGTTTCCTGCTCGTCAGCACGGTCGCTGCCGCCTGCAGCGTCTTCCTAATTCTCTATCCGGGCGCAACCCTGCAAATGCTGTGTTATGTCCTCACCGTCTATGCCCTTTCCCTTAGTGTAGGTAAAGTCGCTCTTGCCAAGTCCTGGAAAGGCACCGTCCGCGAGCACATAGGCATGTATATCCTGGCTGGCATCGGCTTTGCTTTCGCGGGCGCTTTGGTTGCGGTCGCAGGCCGGGACGAGCGAGAGTCTCTGGCAGTGGTGGCTGGTTATTCCTTGTTCATGGGGCTTCAGATGCTGCTCTCGATGTACTTCCTGAAATGGCAGGTGCAGAAGCCTATCGAGCCGGCGCTACGGCTCAACCAGGCACAAGTCGAAACCCTCCGATAGCTTGCGCATCAAGCAACGACACTCTCGCCATAGCGAGAGTGTCGTTGCTCATTTAAGGCCCAATGCGGTCTAGCACTCGAGCATGGTCATTACCTGGCAGGGAGCCTCGATCAGCACCTTCGCTGCGGTTCCAGGCGACAGATGTGTCGCCATCGAGGATACAGAAATCACACGGAAAGTAGAGAGATGTTTTGTCCGGGCTCACTTGCCGTGTCCTGGATTCAGGCGCCCGAGGAGACGATGGCCTCGTCTCAGCGACGACATATCGTCTCAGCTCTCGTCATCCCGCTTCTGATGGTTGCGCTTCGGTACAGCCTATCCTTTCGTAAGTCGTTTCTCTTCAATGTCCCTTAAGACCTCAGGGCCCTCTCCCCCTTTGGTTCCCCGCTTGCTCTATACAGAGCTAGTGAAGGAAAACAAATGCTGAGAATTTCCATGAACCACGAGACAGCCCTGGCAACACTGAAGGTCGAGGGCAGAGTAGTAGGCCCCTGGGCGGCCGAGTTGGGCAAGACATGGCGCGGCTTGTGGGCTTTGAGCAAACAACCAACATTGCAGCTGGATCTTCGCGGAGTCACGTATGTTGACTCAAACGGCGCTCGAATTCTTCGCGAAATTGTCAGGTCGACCGGCGCTGAGGTTTTCGCCGACTCGCCCTTAACGCAATATTTTGCCAATCAAGCCAAGCGAGATATAGCGCTGGAGCCGACCGAGGAGAGCTAGCATGCCGAAAACAACCGAACAGACGCCAACTTCCACTTGCGAAAACTGCAACCTGAAGCAGAACGGATTTCTCTGCCATCTGACGCCCGCGGCAGGGAAGGAATTTGAGTCGATCAAGCTTTCTTCCCATTATCCCGCGGGATCAATCTTGTTTATGGAGAACGAACCAGCGCGGGGAGTCTTTCTTGTCTGCTCTGGAAAGGTCAAGCTTTCGGTAAGCTCAAAAGGCGGCAAGACGCTTATCCTTCAAATGGCGAAGCCGGGTGAAGTTATTGGTCTAAGCGCGTCGATGTCCGGAGTTCCCTACGAGGTCACCGCAGAAGTTCTTTATCCTTCGCAGGTCGTGTTCATCCGCAGAGAAGATTTCCTGCACTTCGTGCATCGGTTTCCGGAGGCGAACGAAGCAGTCATCCGTCAGCTGAACTTGCAGTATGGACGCGCTTGTGAGCAACTGCGCACAATTGGGCTCTCAACCACCGCCCATGAGAAACTGGCCCGCCTCTTCCTGCACTGGTCTTCGGATGAAAAGCCGGCAAAGGAAGCAAATCAAATCAGAGTGCCCTTGACGCATGAGCAGATTGCCGCATGCTTGGGATCTACACGCGAAACGGTCACGCGGACGCTCAGCGATTTCAAGCATAAACATCTCGTTACCCTCAGAGGAACTACCGTCATGATTCCCGATCGTTCGGCCCTGATGGCGATCAGCGGAGACTGACGGAGAGTTGCTCCTGTTAGCGTGCTGGTATACTCCTCGATATTCAGAAAGCGTCGACATCAGAAGTGCACCATGAAGCATCCGGCAGGTAAGCTCGAGTCACTGGCCTCAAAGGACGCTTCTGAACATGCGCACGCGCTGTTCGAGAAGCTTTTTCTGGCTTCTCCGGACGCAATTATTGTTACCACCATCGATGGCCATATCTCCGCGGCCAGTCCGTCAGCAGAACGTCTCTTCGGATACAGCCCAAGTGAGCTGATCGGAAACCTCGTAGAAACTCTCATCCCCGAGCGATTTCGCGCCCGGCATCCTCAACATCGCCGCGCTTATGCGGCCGAGCCTGTCGTGCGTCCCATGGGGACCGGCCTCGAACTCTATGGCCTCCGGAAAGACGGAACGGAGTTTCCCGTCGACATCATGCTCAGCCCTGTCGAGGCTGGCCGCGACCACTCCATCTTGACAGTGGTGCGGGACATCACCGACCGCAATCAGGCAGAGACGGCCCTGCGCCATAGCGAAGAGCGATTTCGCCTGTTGGTGGAAGGCGCCATAGACTATGCGATCTTCATGCTCGATCCGCAAGGAAGAGTCGCCACCTGGAATTCCGGCGCAGAACGAATTAAGGGGTACACGGCAGACGAGATCCTCGGCCAGCACTTCTCCAAGTTCTATCCCCAGGAAAGTGTGGAGCGAGGCAAGCCCCAGCACGAATTAGAAGTAGCTGCCGTCGAAGGCAGGTTCGAAGACGAAGGGTGGAGGATCCGCAAAGACGGATCGCGCTTCTGGGCTAACGTGATCATCACCGCCCTGCGGGGGCAGGATGGTCAGCTCGTCGGATTCTCAAAAGTCACGCGTGACTTCACAGATCGCAAGCGGGCCGAAGAGTCTCTGGTGCTTGAACTCGGCAGAGCGGTGCTGGCCAACCCGGACATCCGGCAAATATTGTCTGCCATCGAGGCCAGCCTTCAGCGGTTGATCCCCCACGACTACGCGGCCATTGCGCTCTATGACCTCAACAGCGCTCACGAGCTGCACATGCAGGAACTACCGTCTGCCGGCGGACCGGCCTCCTATCAGGAGGGTATTCTCCCCATCAAAGGAACGCCGGAAGGCTGGGTTCTCACTAACCAGGAACCACTCCTGATGAGCCAACTCGACAGCAAGAACGCTGGTGCACCCACCTTCCAATTGAGGGCCGGGGTGAAGGCGGGTTGCTGGGTTCCTCTGGATTGCCGAGGTGAAGTGATCGGCACCCTTTTCGTAGGCAGCCGGCGCCAACCCGCCTTCGATCAACGCCATATAGAGATGCTCCTCCAGGCGGCCAGCCAGATCGCTGGGACAATCAAGATCGACCACGGCTACCGCCGAATTGTTCAGCTCAGCAGCAAGTTGAAAGAGGAAAAACGCTATCTGGAGGAGGAGCTGCGCACAGAGTACAACTTCGAGGAGATCGTCGGTGAAAGTCACGGTCTGAAGACCGTGTTGAAGCAGGTTGAAACCGTCGCTTCGACGGGCGCAACCGTACTGATCCTGGGCGAGACCGGCACCGGCAAGGAGTTGATCGCGAGGTCGATTCATACCATCAGTCCGCGGCGTGATCGGACCTTCGTCAAGTTGAATTGCTCAGCGATCCCTCTTGGACTGTTGGAGAGCGAGCTCTTTGGCCATGAGAAGGGCGCTTTCACCGGCGCCATCTCCCAACGAATCGGACGATTGGAACTGGCTCATATGGGCACGCTCTTCCTGGATGAGATTGGAGATCTGCCTTTGGAACTCCAACCCAAACTGTTGCGTGCGCTGCAGGAGAAGGAGATCGAACGGCTTGGTGGAAGAAAAGCGATTCCGGTGGATGTTCGGCTGATCGCGGCCACCAACCGCGACCTCGCCAGGATGATCAAGACCGGTGAGTTTCGCAGCGATCTGTACTATCGTCTGAGAGTCTTCCCCATTACCATCCCGCCGCTGCGCGTAAGGACCTCGGATATTCCACTGCTCGTCCGTTACTTCGTCAACAAACATGCGAGGCGCATGAACAAGCCCATTCAGGAGATTTCGGAGCAAACCATGTCAGCCCTGGTTGCCTGGTCATGGCCCGGCAATGTGAGAGAGTTGGAGAACTTTATCGAGCGTGCCGTCATTCTTACCCCCGGGTCAACTCTGCGTGCCCCCCTGGCGGAGTTGGAAAAGGTGGAGGAGGAAAGTGCAACTATGTCTGACCTGAATTTTCATGCCGCAGAGCGGGAACACATACTCCGTGTTCTCAGGGAGGCAAAGGGGATGATCGGGGGAAGCGGGGGAGCGGCCGAGAAGCTCGGACTGAAGCGAACGACCTTGAATTCCAAGCTAAGGAAATTGGGCATCGAAAGAAGCGATTACGTGTAGGGCATGCGTCCTGAGGCTACTCCCGGATCGTAAGCACGGGGCAAGTGCTGCCGCTAATCACCTGGAACGCTACGCCGGTTTTAAAACTGTCGAACCAGTGGGATGTTTTGCGCGTCCCCAGCACAATGAGATCAGCTTTCACCCGCTGGGCGAGCAACAGAATGCCATCCGCCGCAAACCCGTGCTCCAGAACACATTCCGGTTCGCACCATTCACGGGCCACATCGGGAACCAATCGCCGCAGGGCGTTGACAAACTGATCGTTCAGTTCCTGATCGTTCATCTGGCCCGAACCGTCTGGGCCGGGCAGAACATGACATAAGTAGAGATGGGCGCCAAAATCCTGGGCAAACGATAAGGCAAACACGCATGCCTTCGCCGCCTCCGGTGAAAAATCCGTAGCGTAGACGATTCTCTGAAAGTTTACCGGTAGCTGAGGCGGGGGCACTCCGGGTCCGATGGTGAGAATTGGACATCCGGCCTCGTGGATCAGCTCTTCCGCTGTCGATCCGAGAACCAACCTGGCCAGGCCCTTGTGGCCGCGCGTGCCGATCACCAGCAGGTTGAAAGGCTTGCTCTGGGCCGCCCTCAGAATCTCGGTGGCCGGATCTGTCCCTTCGCACAGGACGGCCTCGGCGCGTATGTGCTCTAAGTCCAGCTCCTTCTTCAAGCGGCCCAGCGATTCTTCTCCAAGCCTGCGAAAGAAGTCAATGCTCACCCCGGCGTCCGAGGTCTCGAAAGCCGCCCTAAGGTCGACTACATGCATCACGCGAACCCTCGATTGATAGCGCTCTGCGAGGGCTTGCGCATACATCTTGGCGGTCTCTGCGCTGGGTGAGAAGTCTGTAGCCAGCAGAATGCTGTCCAGGGTCACCGCAATCTGATTTCCAACAATCGTCATACTGAGCCTCCGCTCATCCGAACTCTGCCTGTTGTATCGGCATCAGCCCGAGAAGTTGGAAGGCACTGTCATTACTGGACAGTGCGCTTCCCGAATCGTGGCGCTCACGTAGTGAATGGATTCTGCGTAAACGGGAAACGGAATACTTTGCGTCATAAGGCCACCTGCCGTGCGTCTTGAGTCTCGGATACTGGGACTGCCATGCATTCTTCCACTACACCCCTCAGCACCCTCCGAATTCGAGAATCCCTTCGGCCCCACTGGTCCTTGAGTGTGGCAGGGGCCAGCGAGGGCTCCCCGTCACGGTCGGAAACCAACCTGAATTCGGGAGAGCAGGCCGGGCACAACCAGAAAAATTCCGAGTGGAAGTCTTGCGC
This sequence comes from uncultured Acidobacteriaceae bacterium, assembly GCA_963844785.1. GTDB lineage: Bacteria > Acidobacteriota > Terriglobia > Terriglobales > Acidobacteriaceae > PALSA-350. The sequence goes on from CAWJPV010000016.1 coordinate 34,689, forward strand.
AACACCCGTCTCCCATTGATAGACCGAACCTTGCCGGAGATAGGGCAACTCCTCGTTGCACTTCGGATTGAAGCAATTTCCGATCATTAGGACCTCTTCATGGGCTTCTACGGCCACGCCGGTTCACTGCGGCGGTCACTGGCGATCGAGGCGTCAGCTCCTCATTGGTTGTGAAGTGACCGATTGTGGTTGTCGTCATGCCTTTCTCTCTCTTAAGAGAAGCCTACGACCTATCGGGCTACGATTCTGTGATGAACATCACTTCGGTGGGCCGGCGCGCAGCCATTGCGCGGATGCTGGAGGTCGGCAATCTCTCGCGAGTACCGCATGGCGATCACGATCAACGGGGGGCAGGGATGTTGCGACTTGCAAAGCAGGCAGCCCTTTTCGATGCTTTGGTAGATACAGCTGTAACCTTTATCGAGGAAGTCGTTTGGCATTTCCGGTCAGCTCCGATGCTTATTCTGGACTTGGCGGAATAAGCGGTCTGTGATCGCTGTCACAGTGTCGGATTCGGGGCTACGATCAGCACATCTTGATGTTATTTTCCCCGATGTCAGCGAACACCTTCATGAGACCCGCTGTGCCCAGAAGCTGCCGAACCTGTTTACCAAGATTGATGAGTTCTAAACTGCAGCCCGCCGACCGGGCAGAAACGTAAAGACGAACCAATGTGCCCAGGCCCATGCTGTCTACACGGGTAAGCTCAGTGAGGTCCAGCACAATTCTTTTGCTGTCTGGCATCAGCTGGCAGACCCTGACGTAGAGAACATCGTGTACACCCGCCACTAACCTGCCGTTGCAGTGGACAACCAATGCGTTGCCCGCTCGGACAACGTCAAGCGTCAGGGGACTCGCAGTTGCTTTGTCAGACATGAGACCTTGCCTTGTCGGAATTCCTGGATTTAGGCCGGAAACCGATTCTCGCATATCGCGCTAGCGATTGACACCGCGAATCCGGACCAACCGGCGCGTCAGCCATATCGGCATTGAGTCTCCGGATCCGGGCTCGGGCATCTGATGTATGATGTTTGATGCGGGAGGAAGTAGTGATGCGTACTACCCTGTCCATTGATGATGATGTATTGAGTGCAGCCAAGGAAATGGCGGCTGCGCAGGATAAGACGGTGGGCGAAGTCATCTCTTCGCTTGCCAGGCGGGCATTGACTCCACAGGAATCCCGCCGAAAGACGCGGAATGGCGTTCCCCTCTTGCCGGTGCGTGCAGGTACCGCAAGGGTGACATCAGAGCTGGTGAATCAGTTGCGCGAGGAACTGGGTTGAAACGGTCTCTGATCGATACCAACGTCCTCATCGCGCTGATCGACCCAGCTCATATCCAGCATGACCGGGCCCACGAGTGGTTTGCGGCCTCGGGCAAGAAAGCCTGGGCTACCTGCCCGCTCACGGAAAACGGTGTCCTGCGAATCGTCGGGCACGCACGTTATCCGAATTCCCCTGGCACGCCTGCGGTGGTTGCAGAATTACTGACAACGCTGTGCACATTGCCGGGCCACGATTTTTGGCCCGACGACATTACGCTCCTTGATGCAGGGCGGGTGGACAGCAGCCGGCTTCTGGATTCCGCGCAAGTAACGGACAGCTATTTGCTGGCGCTCGCCAGAGCACACGGTGGACAATTTGCCACCTTCGACCAACGCCTGGTTGCGGATGCGGTTGTGAACGGAGCGCAGGCGCTCCATTTGATCAGCTGAAACGGCCCCTTTCATCGGGCGTTTGCAACTGCGAACGCCGCCCGGCGGCGTTCGAGAAAGCGGCGGACGGCGGGATCGAGCTCCAGTCCGATGGCAATCTCGTACGCATGGCGAGCGTCTCCGTGTGCGCCCGTCTTAGCCAATAGCTCCGCACGCGCGGCCCAATAGGGCTGGTATTCAACCAGTCGCGCATCGCAAGCGGGGTCGGGCATGGCCTCCAGAGCTGCACGCGCGCCCACTAGCTCCGCCAGAACAAGTGCGCGATTGATGGCCACCACCGGCGAACCGGTGATGGCGAGCAGCGCGTCGTAGAGCTGCAACACCGCTTCCCAATTCGCGCGGCCCGTGCGGCGGCGATGCACATGCGCCGACTGGACAGCCGCTTCCAGTTGATAGCGGCCCACCACGCCGAAGGCTCGGGCGCGAAGCAGCAGCGTTTCCGCCTCATCGATCATCTGCGAGTCCCAGCGTGCAGGCTCCTGTTCAGCCAGGGGAATGTATTCGCCGCTTTCGCTGCGTCGGGCGCGGCGGCGGGCTTCCGCGTGCAGCATCAGTGCAAGTAGGCCGATCGCCTCCGGCTCTGTGGGCAGCAACTCCACCACCAGCCGAGCCAGAAAGAAAGCCTCGCCCGTGAGGTCGCGTCGCGCGGTGTCGGTGCCGGCCGCGTCGCTCCATCCTTCGGAAAACGCGGCGTAGATAGCCACGAGCACAGTATCCAGGCGTCCAGGTAGTTCTTCGCGTTCAGGAACGCAAAAGGGAATCGCAGCCTCTCGGATCTTGCTCTTGGCGCGCACCAGCCGCTTGCCCATGGCCGTAGGAGACATGAGGAACGCGGATGCGATGGATGCCGCATCGAGTCCCAGGATGACCTGCAGAATCAAAGGTGCGCGGATGCCGGCGTCAATAGCGGGATGCGCGCAAGCAAACATCAATGCCAGCCGGCGGTCGGGGATCTCCCAATCCGCGGGCGTCGTGCCCACCACGGTGGCGATCCGCTCCAGGTCCTCGTCCACCTGGTCGCTGCTGTGCTGTCGCCGGGTCATATCGATAAGCTTGCGCCGGGCCACGGTCAGCAACCATGCTTCTGGGTTCGCCGGGCATCCATGGAGCGGCCAGTCTGCCAGCGCTGCCGCGAAGGCCTCTGAGAGGGCGTCCTCGGCAGCGGCTACGTCACGTGAGCGTGCAGACAGAAAGGCGACGAGCTTGCCGTAGCTGCGGCGCGCAACTGCTTCCGCGGTGCTGCGCGCCTGCTCATCGCCGTTGCATGAGTGCATGGACAGTTTCTCAAGCCGTAGCGTGTTGGAGATTTTGTGCCTGGCTATAGTCGGTCAAGCTCCAGATCGGGCGAACTTCGACCACCCCATGACCGACGGCGGGGCAGCGAGCGGCCCAGGAGAGAGCGGCATCCAGATCGGGTACGTCGATCAGATAGTAGCCGCCCAGCTGCTCTTTCGAATCGATGTAGGGGCCATCCAGCACCTGCGGCTTGCCGTTGACGTTACGCACCGTGGTTGCTGTTGAGATTGGCTGCAGGCGATTCGAACCCTTCCAGGCGCCCGCCGCCTTCAGTGCTTCACCGTACGCCATGTAAGCTGCCACTCCCTGTTCCTGCTCACTCTTCGACAGGTTGGACCAGCCAGCCTCGTCCGCATAGAGCGTCAATAGATATTGCATAGAAAACCTCCGTCATGGATTGTAGGCGGATGTTGTCATCCGCTACTACCATGACGCGCGAGGGTCAGCGAAATGGACATTCGGTAATCTTTTGTTTCAGCGCAGAGCAGCGACCCGCTTGCTCACCTCCGCTCTCTCCTTCGCCATGTCTTGTTTGAGCATGGCTCCGTTCTGCACCAGTAAATCGCCGCCCACATAAACCCGTTCCAGGTCGCGTTCCCCGGCAACAAACACCAGCGAAGCATAGGGATCGAAAATCGTCCGGAAGCGGGTCGGATCGATCACCAGGAAGTCGGCAAACTTCCCCGGCTCCAGGCTGCCCAGGCGGTCAGCCACGCCGAGCACGTCCGCGCTGCCCATGGTTTGCAGCCGCAGCACGTCGTAGGGACTCATGATCGTGGCGTTCTCATACTTGTCGCGGATCGCATAGAGCCCGGTGCGCATATTTTCGAACGGGTCCGCCAGGTCGGCGCTGGCCTCGCCATCGACGCCCATGCCCACCCGGATGCCGGCTTTCAGATAGGCCGGAATATCCGCCACCCCCGACGCCAGCCGCCCATTCGAGAGCGGATTCCACGACATAGCCGCGCCTGCCTTCGCGCTTTCCGCCAGGATGAAGCTGTTGGTATGAATGAAGTGCCCGAAGATCAGCTGTTTCGACAGCAACCCGCTATCCATGAACCAGCGAAACTTGCTCTGCTGTTCATACTGTGTTTCCGGCGGCTCCAGGTAGTGGGTTTCGTTACCCAGGTGGAATTCGTCTCCCAGTTGCTTTTCCATCAAGGCCTGTTGGTAGGTGTCGTTGAACGCTGTGCCGCCGTTGATCATCACGGATAGAAAGTTGCTGGACTTGGGCTGCTTGTTCGTCCAGTCCAGAAAGGCCTTAAGCGTCACCCTTGCCTGCTCACTCCCGTAGCTGGGCTGAACACCCAAGGCTGTGGCCCGGCCCACCGAAAGGCCGTGGACAAAGCGAATGCCGGAGTCCATCTCCGCCCGAAAATCGTTCCGCTCAAATTCGTCCAGGCTTACCGTGGGATTTGTTCGGCCGGTGGACGACGCTTCGTAGTTAAAGTTATAGGCCGCGGTGATGCCATGCTGCAGATGGTCGAGCGCGCCATCCAGCGTGAACCAGTACATGTCTTCCGAGCTGTATTTGGCGGCGGGTTTGTAGAGCGCGTCGATCCATCCCATCAGCGTCTGGTCCGCGCCCAGCCCGCGGAAAGCGCTCTGCCACAGGTGGCTATGGGCGGAGATAAAGCCAGGGATCACCCAGTGGCCGCCCGCGTCCAGGCTTTGCGCGGCCTGCAGTCCTGGGGGAGGGTCGCCCGCCGCAACCGTCAGCAGCCGGCCATCCTCTCCGACCACCAGGTAGCCTTTCACCGGCTCGCGCTGTCCCGCCGCCATGGTCAGAATGAAGGCATTTTTCACTACCAGCTTGGCCGGAGCGGGGGCCTGTGCCTGCGCGAATACCAGCGCCGCGCCGGCCAGCGCGATCAACAAACAGAAATTCCTCAGCGTTGAGATACGACGGCAAGTTTCAGGAGTCATGCGCAATTACTAAATGAGACCGCATCGCAGAACAACAAGAAACTCACCGTCCGGTCCGGGTAAGCTCGACGCCCATCTGTGAGGTGTCTGGGGGATAATGGCTCGGGGGCCCGCCGTGACTGGGTTGAAAAAAGTCACAGGCTCCGACCGGAGGGGAGGGGACCTGCTGTTCGCGCCTTCTGCATTCAACGTTTCCTTGGACTACCTTTTCCACGCTATGATGTAACCTCCAATGACAGCCTCATGCTGACGTCAACAGAGGTCCGCAACCCGGCGCGCCTGGGTCTGCCGGTATGCCGACCTCTGCCGATGCGATCGATCAGGTTGAGGGTCTTCCGCAGTTGTTCTTGTTCGGGCTGCAGCATGTGCTGGTGATGTACGCCGGCACGGTAGCGGTGCCCCTGATTCTAGGCAGCGCCCTCCAGTTCACGCCCAGGCAGGTCATTGCACTGATCAGCGCCGATCTGTTTACCTCCGGCTTGGCGACCCTGCTGCAGACCCTGGGCTGGTGGAAATTTGGCGCGCGTCTTCCCCTGATCCAGGGCTGCTCCTTCATTTGCGTCGCGCCCATGATTCTCATTGGCAGCCATTACGGCATCCCGGCCTTGTATGGATCCGTGATCAGCTGCGGGCTATTCACCATGCTGGTGGGGCCCTGGTTCAGTCGCATGCTGCGTTTTTTCCCTCCCGTCGTGATCGGCTCCGTGATCACCGTGATCGGCTTGTCGCTGCTGCCCGTAGCTGGTGGGTGGCTGGGCGGTGGCGACCCTTCTGCGGCCGACTTCGGCAGTTTCGGCCATCTGGGATTGGGCTTGGCGACGATTGTGCTGATCGTGGCGATCCAGCGCTTCCGCCGCGGCATGATCGCCAACCTCAGCGTGTTGCTGGGGCTGATCGGTGGCACCGCGCTGGCCGCCCTGGCCGGCCAGGCCAGCTTCAGGCAGGTGCCGGCAACGCCGTGGTTTGCCATGGCGCATCCTCTTGCTCTTCGGTCCACCGCATTTCGTCCTGCTGCCCGCTTTGGTGATGAGCCTTTCCATGCTGGTGGTGATGACCGAGACCACCGGCAACTGTCTGGCGATCGGCGAGATTACCGGCCGCCCCATCGGCCCGGCAACCTTGACGGCGGCCTTCCGCGCAGACGGCCTTTCGACCGTGCTGGGCGGATTATTCAACAGCTTTCCCTACAACGTGTATTCACAAAACACCGGTCTGCTGGCGCTATCAAAGATCAAGAGCCGCTATGCGGTCGCGGCCGGAGGCGGATTGCTGGTGCTACTTGGATTCCTGCCTAAACTGGCCGCGGTCATCGCCGGAATTCCCCGGCCGGTCCTGGGCGGAGCGTCGATAGTGATGTTCGGCATGACGACCATGGCCGGCATTGAAGAATTGACCCGGGTCCGCTACCAGGGCACCAGCAATGCGATCATCGTGGCCGTCTCCGTGAGCATGGGCGTGCTGCCCATTGCGTCGCCCCAACTCTTTGCCCATGCTCCCGATGCGGCCCGGCTGTTCTTGAACAGTGGCATTTTCCTGACCGCCGCGACCGCGGTCCTTCTCAACCTTTTCTTTTCCTCGAGAAACGGAGGCTTGAACAATGGAACAAGTATCCGAACAGGATCTGGCTTTCCTGAGGCAGGCGATCGAGCTGGCACGCAAGGCGCGCAACGACGGTCGCCACCCCTTTGGCTCGCTCATCGTCAATGAGCGGGGCGAGACGGTCGTTGCCGCGCGCAACAATGCAGTCCGTCCCAAAGGTGACCCGACCCAGCATGCTGAGATGGTGGCCTGCAGTCAGGCTGCCCGGTTGCTGACCGAAGCCGAGCTCACCCGGTGCACTCTGTACACCAGCACCGAACCCTGCGCCATGTGTGCCGGCGCGATTTACTGGACCGGCATTGGCCGCGTGGTCTTTGCCCTGGCCGAAACAGGCCTGCTGCGCTACACCGGCAGCCATGACGGAAAATCCCACCCTCGATCTGCCCTGCCGCGAAGTCTTTGCCCGTGGCCAAAAGCAGATTGTGGTCGCGGACCTTTGCTGGAAGACGAAGCGGGCAAGGTCCACGAGGGTTTTTGGGTTTCCTGCAGGTGTCCTCCAGTCTTACACTGGCTAGATGACGAAGTCGTCCAAGGTGGATCTTGTCGGTGTGGGACTGAACGCGACCGACACCCTCATCGCTCTTGCAGATTATCCGGCGCGGGGTTCCAAAGTTGAATATCGATTCCGCGCAACGTGCTGCCTGGAGGTCAGGTAGCGACCGCAGTGGTAGCTTGCCAGCACTGGGGCATGTCGACTCGCTACGTCGGAATTCTGGGTGACGATGCCGCGGCGACTTTGCATCAAGAAGCGTTCGCCCGTGCAGGCGTAGAGACCCAGATCGTCACCGTTAAGGGAGGAGCCAGCCCGCAGTCGCTGATACTGGTCGACGGCGGGGGCGAGCGGACCGTGCTTTGCCGGCGCGATGAGCGGGTACCCTGAAGCCGGCGCATCTGGATCGCCAATGGATCATCAATGCGCGAGCCCTGCACGTGGATGGCTACGACACTGCGGCAGCGACCGTGGCCGCTGGTTGGGCGCGTGCTGCCGGCATACCCGTGATCGCCGATCTGGACGAACTCTATCCAGGTTTGGAGAAGCTCCTGGAGAACGTGGACTACCTCATCGTGAGCCGGGATATTCCCTCCCGGCTCATGGCGAGCCCGATCTGGAAATGGCCTTGCGTCTAATGCAACATAGCTACGGATGCCGTCTCGCCGCGGCAACGCTGGGCCACGATGGCGTGCTGGCTTGGGATGGGAAGCACGTTACACCACGCGCCTGCTTATCGTGTTCCAGTGGTCGATACCACCGGCGCTGGCGATATCTTCCACGCGGGCTTTATCTATGGACTTCTTCAGGGTTGGCCCCTGGAGCGACAACTCGATTTCGGGTGCGCCGCGGCCGCAATGAACTGCATGGCGGTCGGAGCCAGGGGTGGAATTCAGGCGATCGAGACGATTGAAGAGTTCATGAAAACCGGCGTGCGGCACGACCCCGCCTTCTGTGTTTCGAGCTCGGACTAGGGCAGTTTCGCAATTGGTTTAGACCGAACCGGGATTTCCTGTGGGGCTGTGTTGAGGCCACCGAACTGCATGCGGCTTTCCGTGCAGAAATTGCTGCGGCTGCTCAACTACCGGTGTTGCCAAAAGGATTTCACAAAACCTTTTGTATAGCGACCGAGCAAGCTAACCGATGCTCTAATAACTCATGATCTCGGCAAGACGTCGCGCTGCTTTCTGCGTTCCCATTCTCACACTGTTCTCGATTGCGCTTGGATGTCATTCGCAAATCGCGCCTGGTCCAGCGCAGGCAGGCCCTGCTCTGAACCCAGAGGCGGTAGCCGTGCAGCTGCGAACTATTGCTGCTGCCGGGACACTCGCCGATCTGACATTTCCGAACTTTATCGACTACGGCTTGCAGGTGCAGGCGCTGTATCAGTCGGTGAACTACGCGCCGGTCTGGGTGCTACGCTACGGGCAAGCGACACCCCAGGCGCTGGCGATGATTACCGCATTCCAAAGCAGCCGACAAAAAGGGCTCAATCCGGAAGACTACGACGCGTCCCGTTGGCCTCAGCGCCTGGCCGCCTTGAAAGACTCACGCGGAGATGCAAACACAGTTGCTCATTTCGATGCGGCGCTCACCGTGAGCGTGATGCGCTACATCTCTAACCTGCATATCGGGCGAGTGAATCCAAAACAATTCAAAGTCGGCTTCGATGTAGAGCAGAAAAAATACGATCTGCCACAGTTCCTAGCACAGAAGCTCCTGGCAACAAATAACGTGCCGGAGGTATTGAACGGAGTAGAACCGCCTTACTACGGATATCAACGTACCGAGTTGGCCCTCCAGACCTACCTGGCGCTCGCGGATAAGGATCACAGCCCGCCCCTGCCCGATGTGCAAAAAACGCTCGCGCCCGGCGATGCCTATCCAGGAGCAGAGGCCTTGGCCCAGCGTTTGCAACTGCTAGGTGATCTGCCCCAGGACCCACTTCCCGATGCAAAGCCAGGAATCTACCAGGGTGCGTTGGTCGACGGGGTCAAGCATTTTCAAACCCGGCACGGATTAGCAGCAGACGGCAGGCTGGGCAAAGACACGCTGGTTCAGTTGAACACGCCTTTCAGCGTCCGCATCCAGCAGTTGGACGACGCCTTGGAACGGTGGAGATGGCTGCCCGCCGACTTTTCGCCTCTGCCCGTAGCGGTCAATATCCCAGAGTTCGTTTTGCGCGTATTTTCTCCCGATCACCGCATTGCCATGCGCATGAATGTCGTCGTTGGCAAAGCAGTACGCAACGAGACGCCTGTCTTTGCCCAAAACATGAAGTACATCGTCTTCCGCCCGTACTGGAATGTTCCCATGAGCATTACCCGTGGAGAGATCATTCCCGGAATCCAGAAAGACAGCGGCTACCTGGCGAAGAAGAACTTCGAAGTGACTGACCAGAGCGGCAAAATTGTTACCAGTGGAGCGGTAAGTGCTGACGTTCTGGCGCAATTGCGCTCAGGCAAGCTGCTGGTGCGCCAGAAGCCGGGACCGACGAACTCGCTCGGGCTCATCAAGTTCATATTTCCCAACGAGCACAATGTCTATCTGCACAGCACTCCGGCTCAGTCACTGTTTTCCCAATCCAGGCGTGATTTTAGCCACGGCTGCATACGCCTCGAGCAGCCGGCCGAACTTGCGGCGTGGCTGCTGCGAGACCAGCCCAAATGGACACTGGATGCGGTAAAGGCGGCGATGCAATCCGGCCCGGACAATCAGCAGGTAAACCTGACCCCGCAAGTTCCGGTCGTGATTATCTATCTGACCGCGCTAGTTGAGGAAAATGGCGAAGTGTATTTCTTTAACGACATCTATGGCCACGACCAGAGGCTCAATGCAGCGCTGGCCAAGGGACCGCCTTATTCTTAAGAAGGGAAGGTGCTACCAGCGGCGAACGCGGCCTACGTCTACGTGAACAAAATTCGATTGCGCGTAATAGCCCACTCCGCCGCGGCCCATAGACAACGCCGCATCGCGAACCTCCGCGCTGGAAACTCCTGGAACGCGAATATCGATGGCCTTAGCTTCCATGTGCTGGCTATGCTCAGCAACCCCGTGCCCATGTTGCCGCAGGTAGTTGTTGCTCCAAGGGGTGCGGTAACCGCAGACAATATCGATTTCGCCGTCGGGGTGTCCCAGCTTGGCCATCAGATCGTGCAGCAGATCGAATTCCTTGAGGTCATAATCCTTCACGTCGCCGGTGCGGTGGTCACGCAGAAAATGATCCAACTCCGCGACACGGTCCGGAAGGTATTGATTACCAATCCGATAGACCACATCAATATGTTCGCCAGTGTGCAGGTGATAGAGCCGCAGCCTATAGGAAGGAGCATCCGCTTGAGTGCCAACATTAGCAGCGCCGGATGGGAGTACGCCGAGCAATGCAAAGAAAATAAACAGTTTAGCGGTACCGGAGCCCTTAAGTGCCATGCCTGTTCACCCGTGGAAGATGCTCTTTCATTATAACGTTCACACATTGGATGGCCGGGAGCTTTGCCGGACGGAAAAGATCCGGTTTTTGGTGTCGGATGTAACCTCTATAGGGTAAGTTCGTCTCAATACCGGACGGAGGTTTGTATGTTCAATTCCTTTGCGATGCGTAATACCTTGCTTGCTCTTGTGATGGCGTTTCGCTGCCTCTACTGGGTGCAGCGCAGCTGCCAGGGCGCCGATACCCCCTCCGGCCAGCGATAATCCTCTTGCCCAGAGCAAGGGAAAGCAAACCGCTGTCTTCGCCGGCGGCTGTTTCTGGGGCACCCAATCGGTGTTTGAGCGGGTCAAAGGCGTCATCTCTACCACAGCGGGGTACTCAGGCGGATCCGCATCCACCGCGACCTACGCCCAGGTGAGCGAAGAGAACACCGGGCATGCGGAGTCAGTGAAGGTTGTTTTCGATCCCTCGAAGATCACCTATGGCCAGCTCCTGCGCATCTTCTTCTCGGTCGCCCACGATCCCACCCAACTAAATCGCCAGGGACCGGACGTGGGCTCGTCTTACCGCTCGGTTATTTTCTATAGCAACGACGAGCAGCAGAAGCTCGCCAAAGCCTACATCGCGCAACTGGACGCGGCCAAAGTCTTTCCCAAACCGATCGTGACCGAGGTTGTTCCCTTGAAGGCGTTTTACGATGCCGAGTCGTATCACCAGGATTACGCGCTGCACAATCCGAATAATCCTTACATCATGGTGTGTGATCGCCCGAAGATCGAAGCCCTCAAACAGGAGTTCCCGGAGTACTTCAAGGATTACCACGGTGAGTAACGGCTCAGCTGCGCCTGCGTCGCAGAACTCTCGATCAGAAGGAGCTTTAGTCTCCTAACTCGACGAAGCCCAGTTGGCGACCTAGACTGCGGTTCCTAGTGTTACGGGCTCTAGACTCCGCCGCCGAGATAGGTCCCGCGAGTGCCAGTCTTTCCCTATTGGCCCTTACCAAGGCGGCGGAAATACTCGGCCACTGCTTCTTCGTACCCGGGCGGCACTGGCGGCTCTTTCGTCGTACGCACCTGCCCCGGTGTCTGGTCGTCTGAGTCGTGGCGCAATTGAAGCTCCAGTTTGTCGACTCCGCTGAGCACCTCAGTGTGCAGTTGCTCGACCATCGCCGGATTGCCCGGGAAGCGCTTCGGGTCGAGGCGCTGCATCTCGCGGACCAGGTCCTGAATCTCCTTGAGTGCTTTGGGGTCATTCTGGGCTAAGTGGTGTAGCTGATTCAGCTCTTCCAGACCCTGCCGGTAAGTAGCTTCCGGATCGGCCGGTACGGGTGAATTATCCGGAGCAGCGGCTCTGCCGCTTCTGTCGAAATGGTTGTTCCCCGTATTGACGTTGTTCCAGGCTGTGCCCACCGCCCCGCCGCCAGAGCGCCAATTGCCAACGTCACCGCTTAAGTTATTCTGGGCGACCTGATTTCCGCGTTGATTCCCGCCACCGATCTGAGCTCCTGGGCCACCGCGGCTGCTCCAACTCCCTTGCGGTTGACCAAACTGTCCACTCTGACCTGACTGCTGGCCCGGCTGTCCGCCTTGCCCCTGCTGTTGACCACCCTGCGCCTGCTGCTGTCCAGCCTGACCCTGACCCTGCTGTTGTCCGCGCTGTCCCGCCTGTTGCTGTCCGGCCTGTTGGCCACCCTGTCCCTGCTGTTGGCGAGGTTGGCGACCCAATGGATTTTGCCCGCGCCCCGTCAAAGACTCGATCTGGTTTCGAAACCGTTCGACGTGGTCCAGCGCAGCGGTTTGCTCACCCTGGCCTTGCGATGGTCTGCCCGGGCCCATCCCCTGTTGCGCTTCGCGCACCTGTTGGTTCAACTGATCGAGACCCTTGCCGATGCCCTCTTCCGTTCCATTTGAGTTGGGATTGATTCCGCGGCGGAGCCAGTCGGCAGTTCGCTGGACGCGGTTCGTTAGATCAGTCTGGTCCATGCCGCCCAGCGCGTCGCGCAACTTCGAAGCTGCTTGCGGCTGCGACGGCGCCAGCTCACGGGCCTCATTTCGCAAGTTCTTCTCCAGCTGAGAAAGATCGTCAGACAGTTGTTGCCGATCCTCCGCCAACTTGTTGCGCTGCTGCAGCCTCGCTGTATAGTCCGCCTGGCTCGATGCCTCCCCACGGCCAGCCAAGCCGCGAATGCGATCGGCCTGGGCATGTTCTTCCTTGCTCAGGCGGTCGCTTTCGCGGGAGAGCGAATCCAGCTTGCCCGTAGCCTGTTGTTGTTGCGCGCCACTCATAAGGCTTGCTGCCTGGCGTAGCTGATCGGCGGCCTGCTTAGCCGCCTCCGCACTCTGCTGTTGCCCGGCGCTACGCTTCATCTCTTGATCAGCCTCGCGCAGCCGGTTCAACGCCTGGGTCACGCGAGGATCGCTCGCACCTCCGTCAGCATTCGATTGAGCTCTCGAGCCCCCGGCCGGCGACTGGGAAGACTGCCCACCGCCAGACGATCCGCTCGACGAGCCACCGCCGCTCTGCTGTCCTTGTTGCCCCTGTTCACCTGCCTGGCCTTGCTGTCCTTGTTGTCCCTGTTGCTGCTGACCGCCTTGACCTTGCTGATCGTTCTTGGGCTGGCTGTTCTGCGCCAGCTGCTCCATCTGCTTCTGCAGCTGCTCCGCCTCACGGCGTAGCATCTCCTGCTCCCAGCGCTCCTGCATGGTTTGCGCGCTGTTGCGTCGCTGCTGGGCCAACTCTTCCTGGCGATGGGCGAGCGCATCGAGCTTTTGCAGCGCATCGTCTACCGCTTTAGCTTTCTGTTCTGCCGCAGACCCGGTTTGCGCCGTCTCGTACTGGTTCTTCTCCGTGTCCAGTTCAAGGTCGAAGAGGCTGGCGAGATCACGACCCGCGCCACCACCGCCTCCTCCGCCACCACCGCCCTGACGGCCGAACGCGACCTCTATCTTGCGGAAGGTCGCCTCGGCGCGCAGCAGGTATTGCAGCGCTTTCTGCTCCGCGGGGATCGCATCGTGCCATTGCATTTGCTTCAGCTTGTCCGACGACGGCGTCATCGCTGCGGCGGCCGCTTGCATGTCATGCCCGAAGCTGTTGAATTCCTCGTTCGCGGACGACAAATCCCTGCTATCCATGCGCGCTGCCAGCGCCAACGCCTGCTCCTGCAGTTTGGTCTGCACGCCAGACAGGAAATTGCCCGCTTCCGCCGAGTCCTTGGGCGTGGCTGTCTTCTCGTTCTGGCGCTTCCAGGTCGCGGCGATCAGCTCCTTCTCGCGTTTGGAAATGTCCGTCTGGCTTCCCCCGCCACCACCGCCGCCGCCACCTCCTCCGCCCATCTGCTGCGATTGCGAAAACTCGCGCTCAAATGGATCGGCCTGGATAAACGACATGTCGGTACGCGCCTCCGCGTGTCCGTCTTTCGCCGTGGCATACAGGCTAACCAGGTCCCCGGGGACCATCTTGAAATCTTCCAGGCTCAAAGTCGCCGTACCATCCGCGTTCTTGGCGCCCGGCTTCTGCAATAAGTCGATCGTCTTCTCCGGTCCACCATTGACCGAATAATGAAGACTCATTTTGTTCAAGCCAAAATCATCTGAAGCCTTTACGCCGACCGTGACTTCTTCAATGGGACTGGCGCGGTAGTCGCTCATAGGACGATCGATGGCGATCTGCGGTGGGTTCGCTTTGTCGGTAGCGATGAAGTAGTCCTCTGACAGGCGAACCGGCTGGCCCTGATCGAGCGCAGCAACATGGTACGCGCCATCCTTTTGCATGAGGATGGAACCCTCATAAACATTGCCCTCGCCGCCGCTGAGCGTGATTTGCTTTCCGTCATCGAGCGTGAGTTGCCCGTTGCGCAGCGGATGGTCCATCTGCACTGTCAGCTCCGCATTGGTCCCCTCGATAGCGCGCAGGTCCCCACCGTGCTCCTCTGTAACCGCAGCCATGCCCGTCCATTTCGGGTAGTGGTAGGTCACCTTCATTTGTTTGACCGCGGGCAAATCCACCACCCGGACCTTGAAGTGGCGCGAGGTCAGGTGGTCGGCCTGGACGTAATATTCGACGTCTTCAGGAAGGCCGGCGAAGAGGAACTGATAATTGGAAGCGCCAGGGCCAACGGCAGCATCCAGCTGAGGCTGCATAGCGACCGGCTCCCAGGCTTTACTCCGCGCGCTCTGGTAGTGCGCAAAAAGCTGCACCTTTCCCGGTTTCAAACCAATCACTTGCGCCGTCACCAATTGATCGCTGTTACGCCGCACGGCAACGTTGCCCGGGGTAACTCGAATGTCGTAAAGCGGTACAGCCTTGGGCCCAGTCCAGAGCAGCGACGCCCCGTAGCCGAGATAACCGGGGCCTGCGGCAATCAGCCAGCCAAGTACGGCCAGGCACGCGAACCCCGTACCCGCCAGAAAATAGAGGCGGTTGTTGGGCGCCAGGTTTGCCGGGGGTACGTCTTTGGCTACGGCAAGCGTGTCCGCCGCCAGCAATTCGAGGAAAGGATCGTTTCCTCGCTTTTCCCGGTCGTCGAAGGTGAGCAACCGCTGCTGAAATTCAGGGTAGGCGGATTCGGCCACCGCCGTGGCCCGTCCACGCGTAAGGCGCCGCATGGGCAGCGCAATGCCGAAGGCCGCAGCCAACGCAAGGATGACCAGCAGCAGCGAGCGGGCGCCCGTGAGGCCACGCACCGGAAAGGCGAACGCGTTCAGAAGGAGAACAAGAAAAACGGTTGTGATCAGTGCCGTAGCCATGAGTATGGCCACACCACGCAGCGATACACCCAGACGCAACCGCTGGTGCAATTGCCGGATATAGAGGTTGAGCCTGTCCTGGTTGCTCATGCCTCCTCCCTGTGTGTGCCGAGGTAGCGGCTGGCAACGATGGACTCGGCAACCGCCGCCACCAATACAAGCAGCATAACGTACCACCAGACGCTATGGGGCGTATATTTTTCCTGCACGTAACCCGCCTCTGTCGACGGTGCGGGCGTCGCCGAGCCTTTACCCCACATTTGCAGCAGATCGTTCGCGATGGGCTGCAAGTCGGATTCGCGGGCATCTGGATTCACGCCAATCAACGCAGTGTGGCCATTCGCGAAGCGGATCTGGTAGAAGCCCGCGTGCTCTAACTGGAACGACTGTGCTGAAGCGGCCTCCGCCAGCGACAAAGCGCGACGGCCATCAGGACCGATGATCTCCACCCCTACGGATGGATTGCCGGCTCGGGCCGCGGCGGTGCGCAGGGGAACATACGAATCCACTAGCCTGCTGCCGCTGATGCTGTCACTCCCCGCAAGATAGCGCGCGGTCCGATCAACAAACGCTACAAACGCAGGACGAACCGGCAAATCATTCGTGAGGTTATCAAGCCCGGAAGCGAATAGAAGCACGTGGCCCTCCCCAATCTGTTTCTCCATCAGCAGTGGTGTTTGATCGGTGAGCCGCACGATCACGCGCGCCCCGTCCGCGTCGACGCCTGCGACGTAATAGATCTTCAGATCGGTCCATCCCGCCGCATCATTCATCACCGGGTGCGTTAGGTCGGTCTGGCCGATCAAGGCAGAGCCTTCACGCGAATAAGAATGTGCGTCCGAGGTAGTTCCGCCGAAAATGGGGATGCGCGCATGGTGCGCGGCCGATGTTCCGGCTGCAATCAGGACACTCCCCCCGCCACGCACGTACCGCATCAGGGCATTCTCAAAGATGGAAGGCAGCGCAACTGCGTCGGAAAGCACCACAAAGGCGTACTTCGAGGGATCAATGTCGGTCGACTTTTCGCTATCGATGGATTGCAAGGTAAAGTACGCCTGGCTCGCAGCCGCCAGCGCCGCGCCAAAGTAGAGAGGGGAGCGCAAATCGTTGGCCTGGTGCACAAACAACACTCGCTCCGGATCAGCCCGCTTGACCGAGAACACGCTTATATCGTCCGCTGGAAAACCGTCCGCGGAATCGATCTTGACCGCACAATGATTGAGCCCGTAAGGCACATCGAGCGATGGAAACTCGACCGTCGCTCGGCCATCCGCCGGAATATCCACTTTGCGGGTGGCCACGGCATTGCCGTTCACTACCAGTGAGACCGTCCTTGACGCAGCCGGGGTTCCATAGCCGGCGATCACCGCCTGCACGCGCGACTTCTTCGGGTCCTTCGCATCCGCAACCTGCCCCGGGGCATGGATGCTTTCGACCGTCCAGTTCGGCGTGAGTGAGCCGGCGGGGTGCAACACCACCGTTACATTCGCAGGCAGTGCTATATCGGCAAAGTTTGCCGGTATGCCCGTCTTCTGCATATCGCTGAACAGGTGCAGCTCCACCGGTGTGCGCACCGTCTCCACCAGCGCGCGGACACCATGGGCCAGCTCGCCCAGATTCGCGCGCGAATCTCCCGGTTGAATACTCTCCACTGCAGAACGTAAAGCTCCCGCGTCCTGGATGGGCTGGGTCAAAACCGCCAACCGGCCGCCCAGGGCCATGACCTCGGCACGCTGTGATCGGGGCCTCGATGCCAACAGCTGCACCGCGCCTTGCTTGGCATCTGCAAAGCGTGATCCGGCCTTCATGCTGAAGGAGTTGTCGACCACGATCAGCAACAGTTTGCTGTTCGCCCCGCCCGCCGCCAGCCGGATAAAGGGATTGGCAAAGGCAAGCACCAGCAGCAGCAGCAATGCAGTGCGCAGAGAAAACAGCAGCAGGTAGCGCAGCCGGCGGTGGCGTGTGGAGCTCTGCGTGCCCCGCTCAAAGAACATGAGCGAGCTAAATGGCTGTGGCGGAACAATGTGGCGGCGCAGCAAGTGAATATAGACGGGCAAGCCAATCGCCGCCAGCGCACCCAAAAACCATGGATTGAGAAAACCCATCATTGCCCTCCCTGGCGAATGGCGAGGTACTCACGCAGCGTGGTGTCCAGTGGTTGGTCGGTCACCAGCAAGTGATAATCCATGCCCGCGCCGCGCGTGCGGTTGCGCAGTTGCTCGATATGGTCGTCGATCTTTCTGCTGTACTCGGTGCGCGTGTACTCCGGGATCACTTCCATTCGTTGCTCTGTTTCCAGGTCAACGAGGATGGCCGGCCCGCGCAGATCCGGCCGTATCTCTTTCGGATCGAGCACATGGAACAGCACCACCTCATTGCCGTGGTAGCGCAACGGCTCAATGGTGCGCACGACCACGGCCGGGTCTTCATAAAAATCGGAGAACATGATTACAATCCCGCGCCGGTGCAGAAGATTCTGGAAGTGAAGCAATGGCTTGTTAAAGTCCGTACGGGCGCGCGGCTCCGCTTGCTCCAGCCCGGCTAACAGCCGGTGCAGTTGGCCCTGCCGCGTGGAGGGCCGGATATAGTTGCGCACCTCATCGTCAAAGACGATCAGGCCGGCCGCATCCCGCTGATTATGGATAGCGAGATAGAACAGCGACGCGGCGGCGAAGCGGGTGTAATCCATCTTGCTCGGCCTGGTTTGGCTGGAGGTGTAATCCATCGAATTGCTGGCGTCCAGCAGAATGGTGAGCTGGCTATTGGTATCCCCGCGATAGCGCTTCAGGTAGCAGCGCTCGGTGCGGGCAAATAAGTTCCAATCAACATGGCGCAAATCGTCCCCGGGTGTATAGGCGCGGTACTCAGCGAACTCCGAACTGAAGCCAAAATCCGGAGAGCGATGCAGACCGGCCACGAAGCCATCCACCACCGTCCTTGCGAGCAGGTCAAGGCTGCTGATACTGGCCAGTACACTGGGATCGAGAAAGCGCTGCAGCATCAGGCCTCCTTCGGCGGCGGCATATGTTCGATCAGGCGGCGAAGAATTTCATCGGCATCCACGCGCTCCGACTCAGCATGAAAGTTGAGCAGGATGCGATGACGCAACACCGGGATGGCCAGCGAGGTGACGTCGTCGTAGGTGACGTGGTAGCGGCGGCGGGAGAGTGCGCGCGCCTTAGCCGCCAGCACGATAAACTGCGCCGCGCGAATGCTGCCGCCGTAGTTGACATACTTCTTCACGAAATCGGGCGCGTTCTCGTTTTTATATCGGGTCGCGCGCACCAAGTTGACGACATACTTCGCCACCGGTTCACCGATGGGCACCATGCGGACCAGTTGCTGGAAGTCGAGCAACTCCTGGGCAGTCGTGACCGGTTCTACCTTGGCCACACGGGTCGTTGTGGTAAGGTCCACTACCTTCAGTTCGTCGCTGGCGCTGAGGTAGTCGAGGATGGTGTTAAAGAGGAAGCGGTCGAGTTGCGCTTCCGGCAGCGGGTAGGTGCCTTCGAGCTCAATCGGGTTCTGCGTAGCCAAGACGAAGAAGGGAGCGGGCAGCGGATAAACGTGGCCGCGCACGGTGCAGGAGCGTTCCTGCATGGCTTCGAGCAATGCTGCCTGCGTCTTAGGCGGCGTGCGATTGATCTCGTCGGCCAGCACGATGTTGCCAAAGATCGGACCATGGACGAAGGTCCACTTACGATGTCCGGTGGTGAGGTCTTCTTCGATGATGTCCGTACCCGTAATATCGGAGGGCATCAGGTCCGGCGTGAACTGGATGCGCCGGAACGTCAGGCCCAGCGTCTCCGCAATGGTGCGCACCATCAGCGTCTTAGCGGTGCCGGGCAGGCCAGTGATCAGGCAATGCCCACCGACGAAGAGGGCGGTAAGGATCTGGTCCAGCACCTCCTCCTGACCGACAATTACCTGGCGCACCTGGGCGAGAATGCCATCACGGACCGCATAAAACCTCTCGATGCGCTGTTGCAGGTGGGCTGCGTCCTGGCTAAGTTCAGGGATCGTGACCATCGGCTATATCCTTTCCTCTCGACTACACAGTTTTAGAATTCCGATCCTGCAACAAGTCCGCGGGTGCCCCATATCTCGCTCGTTTTTCGCGAGATGTGGGATTCCACGGCTGTCCACCGCTCACTCTCCACTGGCAACAGGTCTTGATCTCCATGGTCATCTATACCCTTTACACTCAGGGGCCGAGGTTTGTGGAATCCCACATCTGCCAAAACCGGGCAGATATGGGGCACCCGTCATTCGTTACGGACCCGGCCGTGAGAAATTCATCAGTTCGTTTTAGGCGAATCCTTCTGTTCCGGGTGTTCGATCTCCAACAGCAACTTCTGCGCCGGGCGATACCCCGGCGCGGCTTCCAGTGCAGCCAGCACGCTTTCCTCGGCCTTATCGCGCTGTCCTGACGCGTAATACGCCTGGGCCAGGTTGAACTGCGCGCCGGCTTTGTCCAGTGGATTCAGCGCCACCAAAGCGGTGTACTCGCGGATCGCTCCGGGGTAGTTGGCTTGCGCAAACCACAAATCACCCAGGTGCCGGTGCAGCTCTTCATCATGGACCGGGTAGATATAGTTGAGACGTTCCAGCGTCGCAGCAGCCTCTTTCGGCTGGCCCAGTTCTTCTTCGAGCGAAGCCAACTTTTTGAGTATCGATGGATCCTCACCGCCCATCTTTTCGTAGCCCGTCAGCACAGCCGCAGCCGCCTTTTTGTCGCCCTTGGCCAAGTCGGCCACGGCAAGAAATTCATAGGCGTTCGCATCCGCGATGTACTCCGGATACATGCTTCGAACCACTTCACCCTCGCGCAACACCTCGTCGTACTGATTCTGTTTCGCAACCCCGGCCAAATGTTCCAACAGCTTCTGCCATTCCTCGAAGTTCGCAGCCGTCTTCCCATAGCGCTCGTTCAGCCAGGCAAGATACTGCTTATCGAACGCCTCCGGTGAGACGCCAAGATCCGCCTGAATCACTTCCGGAGTGGTCTTGCGGGCCGCGTACGAATGGACCATGTCGAGCAGCTTGCCCTCGCCCCAGTGGCTCCCAATGTAGTCGCATATACTGCCTGCTTCGAAATAAGACACAACCACCTGCGCCGGATATTCGGGAAAGATAAACCCGCGGTCCAGCTTAATCACCGGCAGCAACTTCTTATCCCGGATGGCCACCAGGATCTCCGGCAACATGCGATCACCCCACTCCGGGGATACCTGCGTCTCCTCATGCACCGCAAGGCCTTCGGTAAACCACCGCGGCACCCGGCCGTTGGTGGCCGAGAGAACGTAGACGTGGCTCATCTCGTGCCACAGCGTGCTGCCCCAGTTGAAGTCGCCCGGCTTGCGCGCCGAGGGGCTATCCATTGCCACCACTTGCCCAAAGGTGACGCCGAGCGCCCCCAGGCCGGGCATTCCCATGGTGCGCACAGCAAAGTCCTCGTGGTTGGGATAGACCTCAACCTGGACAGGGCCGGAGAGCTGCATCTTATATTTCTTGTCGTAGGTAGCGAGGATGCGTTGCAGCTCTGCTGCATAGTAAGGATGCAACAGGTCCGCTTCGCTCTTGCCCAGCCGTAGGATGGTGCCGTGTTCTTTATAGGTAACGAAATTCTTGTAGCTGTCCAAAAGCCGCAAGCTGTTCACCGTCTCAGCATCGCGGTAGCCGTTGTTGTAGCACATCTCCAGTTGTTTGAAAGGCTCATCTTCCTGACCAAGACGCATCAACTCGACGCCTAACTGGGAACGCGCAGGCCAATATTTGGGATCGGCATCGATCGCCTTGCGGTCGTAGGCGACAGCGTCTTCAAACCTGTAGTTGAGCTCAAGATAATGAGCCACATGGACGTAGCCCTCAGCATAGCCGGGGTTCACTTTCTTCATCTTGTCCAACCACACGTCCGGGGAGCGGTCTGCCAGCAACTCAATCGCAGCGTGGATGGCCATCGCGTTCAGAGCGTCGGGCGACAGACGGAGCGCCTCGTCGGCCTCCGCGACAGCGTGTTCTGTATCCGCGTTTTCCAGCGCGAGGTTGGCTGCAAATTCATGCGCCTCCACCAGCTTGGGATCAAGCACCAGAGCCCGGCTGACATAGTCCGTAGCTTTTCCGTCGAAGCCGTCCGCGCTGACAATCGCGAGTCCTAAATAGGCTTGCGCATTCTTGGGATCTTTTTGTAGCGCCTCCTGGAAGAGTCCCACCGCATCGGTGTTATTGAATCGCTGGTGCAGCAGCATTCCCCAGCGAACTTTATAGAGAGGGTCGCTCTCAGCCGGGACGGTTGCGATCCTGAACTGCGCGTTTGCCTGGTCATACTGTTCCAGCCCCCAGTAACCCTCCGCCCGGTAGTAGGCGGAGTTGCCGCGCACCAGCGACTCAAAGCAAGCTTGCGCCTCGGTCTTCTGGCCATGTTTATCCAGGGTCTGACAACTATCCGGGGTCGCAGCCCGGCAATAGCTCATACTCCCGAGCACCATCACCAGCAAAGCAGCGGATTTTTCTTTCCAGTTCATTTGTCGAGTTCCTGTTGCACTTGCGCCAACTGCACCAGCGCCGCCGTCAGCTGCTGTTTATAGTCGGCAGGATCCATGGCCGCCTTCTGATATTTGAGCGCATCAATTTTCTGTTCCAGATCTTCCTTCTTCGCCAGCAGCGCCTGCTTCGCGGGATCATTCGCTTGCTTCTGGGCCGCGCCAATGCGTAGCACCGGGAAACTCGCCAGCAGCACTCCCTCGCTCTTTGACGGCTCGCGGACTGGTTCGTTCTTGCCCGTGTCTTCAAAAATAGGATGCTCCGTCGCCAGGCGCTTTTGCGATTCGTAGAACGCCGCCGTCTTCCGTTGGGCGTAAGCGAATGCCTCCATCGCACTAATGGAGTCGCTCTTATCCAGATCGGCGGTGGGGTCCTGCAGCGCCTCAACCCAGTAGCGTGCGAAGACCGTAGCGTTTTTCTCGGTGCCGTTTTTGGTAGCGGCAATCACCCCGCGCCCCGGTTTTTCGAGCGCCGCCACGGATCCGCCGCTTGAGCTGGTCGTGTTGACAACCAGTTGCCGCCGGGCGGGAATGTGATCGCACAGGCTCGCGAGGTCTTGCGCAGTAATGTCCGGGCCAACCAGGTTGAACTTGTAGTCGCTGCCATCGTACGATCCATGCCCGATCAGGATAAGCACGAAATCATCCTCGGGCCGCGCATCATGAGCTATGGAGGCAAGCGTCTGCGTTAGCTGCGCTTTCGTAGCCTGGCTCCCGGTCAAGGTGTAGACATGAGCGCTGCTGCCGGAGGCTTTGAACAATTTATCCAGATCCTTGGCATTGGCGGTAAACCGCTGCTCGTAGTCCGGTTCGCCCCCAAGTCCGGCGACCGTGACGTAATAGACGCTCGCCTGCGCGGAGAGAGCGGACATCAGCAGCCACAGCAGGGTTAATCTCATACCACACCCCACTTGCGTCGCAGCAGCCATTCCGCCGCCATCAGCACGAGCAGCCACAGGAACACCACCGGCATGTTCCATAGCTCTTTGATGTCTCGCGTCGAGATGCCGGCGTCCGAATACGAGATTTCGTTGGGCAGCCGGCTCAATTCGCTGGGCCTCCAATAGCGTCCGCCGGTTTCTGTCGCCAGCTTTTCCAGCAGCTCGCGGTTCTGGACCGTGTGGAAGTTCTCCGCCACTCCATCAATTCGTTCAAAGGGGAAAGTGTCGCTACCCAACTGCTGCGATCCCTTTTCCGCCGTAACCTCAGCCAGGTATGAGCCCGGCTTGTCCGCAGTCCACGCTGCATGGAAGACTCCGGGATTGTCCGCCGTCGGCGTCATGTCCAACATCACCGAGATGCCGTTCGGCCCAATGAGATGTGCCGTCACCTTGGCATCGGGAGCAGGCATGTACTCCTTATCGCGCACATTGGCCGAAAGCTCAATGTGGCCGTCATCCATCAGGGTGTGGTTGGCCGCGGTCACCACCACCTGTCCCGGCGAATCCAGCACCAGCCAGCGCAGCAGCTGCTGCCAGAAAAGATCGTGCGCCGGGTCCCCCAGCGGTTGGCTCATCTGCCAGCGCCATGTGCCCGAGGTGGCCATTACAGCAGTCCGGCCGCGGCCGTAATTCTGCGTCACCAGCAACGGCAGCTTGCGCCCACCGCCGTTCATCTGGATCAACACCGCCGCGCCAGGCTTGGCCGTGCCCGCGTCCTGATAGTCCATCAGGTAGGTCAGCTTCTTCCAGCGGTCGATGTTCTTTGCCGGGTCATCCATGAGACGCGTGATCGGACTATCTGACCCGGCGGCCGTCAGTTCGACCGTGGCCGGGTCGCGGTGGAACGTGAACCTGCTGCTGGGTAGATAGGTCGGCAGCAAATCCACCAGGCTTGATCCGCTCCATCCCCCATCCCCAAGCGCAAACCGCCCACCCAGGAAGAGCAATCCACCGCCGCGGCGGTCAACAAACTCGCGCAGCAATTCCTGCTGCAAGGGCGTAAAGTACCCCGCCTCGACCGAGCCCAGGATGATGCCCTGGTAACCAAAAAGATCTTCCGGCCGCACCGGGAAACCATTCGCCAATTCCGTGGGATCGTTGATCCCTTGCCGGTAAATCTTGTTCTCCGTCGTGCGCAGCATGGAGGCCACCTGCACGATCTTGTCGTCGTCCTCGGCCCGGCGAATGAACTTAAACTCCCAGCGCGGCTCACCCTCGACATACAGAATGCGCCGTTTGTCATCGGTCACGCCCATCAGGCGGGTGACGGAATTGTTGCTTGGGTTCTCTTCGTTGGCCAGCGGGCCGAGCGTAAAACGCAAACTCTTGACCCCGGCATCCCCAGGGCTGAAAAAAACCGTTTCCACCTGGGTTGCATCGTCGGCGCCCAGCGTGATCTCACGGGAATCAAGGGTCTTGTCCCCGTCCCGAACCGCCAAAATCGCCTTGCTACCGGCGTAGCCCCTTTGATGGAAGGTAACCGTAGCCGGGATCCGCGAACCGGCCATCGCGTGGGCCGTCACCCTCACGTCGTTCAGCTCAATATCATGTGCCGCCTGTTCTTTGCCGAAGCCAACGGTATGCACGGGTAAGCGGCGATTGCTCAGAGCGCGCATGGTTTCGAGCGCCAGGTCTCCCGACCCATCCAGGGAGTTTTCTGAGCCATCGCTGAGCAGCACCACCGCGCCAACCGGCAAATCGGAGGTCTCGGTTACCAGTTGTCTCAAGCCGTCATTGATATGGGTGGCGGGGGCAGTGGGCTGTATCTCCGTGAGCGTCGCAGCCCGGGCTACCCGGCTATCAAGCCGGTAGAGCCTCACCTGAAATTTCTTTTGCAATCCTGCCAGCACGCCGTCCTGGAGCACTTTTTCCGCCGCAGCCTCCCGCGTAAGCTTGCCCTCACCATCGGCGATCGCCATGCTGCGTGAATCATCGAGCACAACTGCGATTACGTTTTGCTGCGGCGCCAGCTCGGCCACCGTCATCGCGGGCTGCCAAAGCAGTATGAGCACCGTGGCGATGAGCAAAGACTGCAGCAACCACACCGCGCCTGCACGCCACTTGCTTATATTCGCCGCGGCCTGGGGCAGCCGCGACCAGATGAGCACCGCTAGCCCGGCCGTGGACGCGACGATGAGCAGCAGCAGCACCCAGCCGGGCCAGGAGCCGAGCAGGACAAACTGGCCTTTGGAAAACACCGGGATCGGGTACTTAAAGAAAAATTGAAACATGGTCCGAAGTTTCCCGCGGTCGATCCATCATTTCTGAGAACTGCTGCTGGTGCTACGCGACACGCGGCGAAAGCTTCAATGCGTCATGCCGTAAACGATGTAGTTCAATGCCACCCGGAACGCCATGGATGCGAACGGTTCGGGGTAATCCGGATCGTCCGCCCATTCCCACGCGTCGCCCAGGTGCATGTTGTGACAGATGGCGACCATGATACGGCCTTTATCATCGCGAATAGCGCGCCACTTGGGCACGTAGCCGTCTTTTTCGTACGTTCTCCCGGTTTGAATATATTGTTCCCCGGGAATCTGCATGCGCTCATCCAGGTCATAAAGCACGTGGAAGATTTCATCCTTGCCTTCCAGGTCTTCGACCGGCCGGTCGGGAAGGACTTCACGCATGCCATTCATAAAATCTTCCCAATCCGCAGTACCGTGGAAGTCGTCCACCATCAGGAAGCCGCCTTTCAGCAGGTATTCCCGCAGACGCTTCGCTTCCTCGTCGGTAAACGACCAGGTTTGTACCTGCACTGCATAGATCCAGGGATAATTAAAAATCTCGTCCGAATCGAGGTCGACCACTTGCTCCGTCGATCGGCCCTGGATCCTCGTCAGGCGTTTCATCGCAAGTAAGACCTGGCGGTCTGCCTTGGGGTAGTCGCGGGACCAGGAGTGGCGCCAGCCGTAGCCGCCGTAACCACCATAACCGCCCGTGAAGCTGCTGCCGACGGCTGCGTTGTAACTGAGACGGGACCAGTAAAACTCCGCCTTTACGTTAGTTTCCGCATCGTCCCCGAAGCCGAAGTCTGCCGTCCGCTGATAGGCGTAGAGCGCGGAGCACAGCGCCATCCCGACGAGCGCTGCCGAACTGGCTTGCAGGAGCTTCATGGGCAGAATCCTACGCGCGTGTTTTGAGATTACCAGAATGTCCGGCGCTCACGTCTGATAGACGCACCCCAACACCGAGTAGTTTGTGGCCCCATGCAAATGTCCAACGGCCCGCGCTGCTTGCCAGCCATCTTTCCGCGTGAGACGATCTCCTCAGGTCAGGCCGAGGGGGCAGTTTTTTGAAGCGGCGGGACTTCATAAAGATTGGCGGCGCGGCCATAGCCCATGCGGGAGCCGCCAAGTTGCTCGCCCAAGCCCCGCAAATGCAGATGAGTGCTGGGGCACCCACCAATGAAACCGGCAAAGCGGATTACACCCTCCGCATCGCTCCTGTCACCGTCGAGCTCGCACCCGATCACATTCTGAGCACCATCGGATACAACGACACCTCGCCCGGGCCGGTCCTGCGCATGCGCGAAGGCAAGACCGTGAGCGTCGATGTAATTAACGATACGGATGTACCAGAGTTGGTGCACTGGCACGGTATGTTGATCCCCGCGGATGTGGACGGAACAGAGGAGGAGGGCACGCCTCCGGTGCCTGCGCGTGGCAGGCGCCGTTACCAACTGACGCCGCGTCCGGCCGGATCGCGCTGGTACCACTCCCACGCCATGGCCGAAGCCGACTTGCATCGTGGCACCTATACCGGCCAGTTTGGCTTCGTCTACGTCGATGGGGGCAATGACCCTGGGCAATATGACCAGGAGATTTTTCTCTCCCTGCGCGACTGGGAGCCCTTCTTCACCAGCAGCATGGAAGATGACGATGATGACGGCCATGGCGGCCCCCAGCCCGAGCGGCCCGCAGTTCTGAACACCGATCCCAACGGCCTTGAAGTGAATTCGATGACCTACTCCATCAACGACAAGTCTTTGGGCGCGGGGGAGCCGATTCGCGTGAAGCCGGGCCAGCGGGTGCTGATGCACCTGCTCAATGCGAGCGCGATTGAGAACCGCCGCATTGCCTTGCCGGGCCATCAATTTCAAGTGATTGCGTTGGATGGCAACCCGGTGCCGGTTCCGCAAAAGGTGGATAGCGTTTTGCTTGGCGCCGGGGAGCGGGTAGACGCCATCGTCGAAATGAACCAGCCGGGAGTGTGGATCCTGGGCGCAACTGAGGAGAGAATTCGCAACACCGGGTTAGGCATCATCGTGGAATACGAGAATCAGCATCGCCAGCCGCAATGGGTAGCGCCGCGCACCCCCTGGGACTACACCATTTTCGGAAAAATCAGCGCGACGCCTATTTCGCCCGATCAGACCATCGACATGATTTTCGAAAAGATCCCTGGAGGCTCAGGCAAGTTCAACACCTGGCTGGTGAATGGAAAGTCCTACCCGCACGACAAGGAGTTCGTGCTAAAGCAGGGAACTCGTTACCGCCTGGTATTTCGCAACCGCACGGATGACGCCCACCCCCTCCATCTGCATCGCCACCAGTTCGAGCTGGTAGAAATGAACGGTACCAAAACGGGCGGCATCATAAAAGACACAGTAGTAGTTCCATATTATGGCCGAGCCGTAGTGGACTTTGTAGCCGACCAGCCTGGCCTCTCCTTGTTTCACTGCCACATTCAGCAGCACATGGACTATGGCTTCAAGGCGCTATTTCGCTACGCGTAGAGTGCTGCGAGAACCAGGAAAAAGAAACCGCAGGTCCCTTACCTAAGCCGCTCCGCCAACAAATAGTCCGCGATACGGATAGCGTTGGCAATAATAGTCAGCGACGGATTCACCGCACTTGCAGAAACAAAGCAGGAAGCATCCACAACATAAAGATTATCCAGATCATGAGCTTTGCAATGCGGGTCAAGCACGCTGGTCGTGGGATCGGTTCCCATGCGGCAAGTGCCGTTTTGATGGCCGACACCCTCCAACGGGATACGCTTCTTGAAATAAGCGTGCAGTGGAACAGAAGTGGTCGCATGCCCGGCCCGCTTAAGTACCTCGACCCACCGGTCCTTGAGGCGGTTAAACGACTCAACATTATTCGGTGTGTACGAAAGCTGAATCCTCATCGGTGCGGAATCCGTAACCGGTTCGGACTCGTTGGTGTGGCCAGTGTCTCCAGAGGGATGCGGTCCGCCCACACCGGGCTGCGAATTCTGGACCGATAGCGGCGTCGCATTGTGCAACGTGACCCGATTGTCCGGGTCAGGAAGATCTTCTGTCGTAAGCCACCACGGTACGGCGTGTTGCTTCATCGTTTCCAGCACAAAGCCCGGAGTGAGCGGAGGCGCATCCCCCTTCATCATCTCGTGATGGAAGCTGCCCACCGGCTGCACCTGCCCCAGGGGAAATGGATAAGCCGGGTCGGAGTCCTTGAAATAAAAATCGTTGGTGCCCCACGTCTTGGTGTAGCTATCCTGGTTGCCCTCTGCTCCAAGCGCCAGCAGGGCATCCGCCTGGTGATACATGAAGTTCCGGCCCACCTGGTCGGAGCGATTGGCCAGCCCATTAGGATGCTTATCGTTCGCAGACGCAAGCAGAATCACCGCCGAGTTGATAGCGCCGGCACATACGGCGAAGACTCCGGCGCGATAGGTTGCGGCATTACCTTCTTTGGAGGCAGCATCCGATCCGGAGTGGATCACCTCAACCGCGGTGACCGCGGTAGCGCTGCTATTGGTCAGCAACCGGGTCACGCGCGAGTTCGTCATCAGGGTGACGTTCGGCCAATGCATGATCTGCCGGATGCAGTTGATGTCCGCATCGGACTTGGCATGGACCAGGCAAGGGTAGCCATCACAGGTGTCGCAGCGAACGCACTTCGAGGCCAGGGGGTTCGTTTCGTTCCGCTTCAGCCCCAGCGGGATGGGGAACGTATGGATCCCCAGCTTGCGCACGTCGTCCTCGATGGTCTGCATGCGAGGCTCGTTGAGGAATGCGGGATAGGGGTACTTGACGGAGTGAAAAGGCTCCGTGGGATCAAAAGATGACCCGTAACCGCCGGGAACCGAGGGTGCTGTGCCCAGGTCGCCGTGGACATGAAAAAGATCTTCGGCGCGACAATAAAACGGCTCCATATCAGCGTACGTGATGGGCCACGCGGGAGAGATGCCCCCCTTATGCTCGATGACGCCAAAGTCTTCGGCACGCATGCGGAACAATGCCGCGCCGTACACCTTGGTCTGGCCTCCCACAAAATACGCCTGCTGGGGGTGGAGAAGCTTTCCGTCCTTATCCTGCCAGGTCTCCTTGGTGTGGTAGCGGTTATCCAGAAAGACAGCCGATGTATCCCAGTTGAGCTTCTCCTGCGGCATGAAGGGGCCGCGCTCCAGGATGAGGATGTTCTTGCCTGCCTGGGCCAGGTGCAGGGCTAGCGTTCCTCCGCCCGCCCCGCTGCCAATCACAATTGCGTCAAATTCGCCTTGTGCGCTCATCTAGAGGACGGTATCAGGTTTACCTCCCTGAAAATACGAATTCAATCCTCGGGATGCTTGAATTTTCCCATCGTTTCACAGATATCGTGGCACCAAAAGTCTCCCGTTAAAATCAGCTTACTACCGGCTCGCAGAGTCGATCGGGTATCGAAGAGCAGATAAGAAGTTCAGGAGATAAGAGCGCCTTGTCTTTCGCCGCATGGTTTTTTTCCGATCTCGAACGTCCCCAGCGTGCTCACGCCTCCGACGACACCAGGAAATACCCGTGGTGGCGCGTCATGTGTCTCACCGGGGTCGATTACTTCTCCACCCTCGGTTACCAGTCCGGTATCGCATTCCTCGCCGCCGGTCTCCTCTCGCCGGTAGCAACCCTTGTCCTCGTCCTGGTGACCCTCTTCGCTGCGTTGCCGGTTTACAATCGCGTCGCTGCCGCCAGCCCCTACGGCCAGGGCAGCATTGCCATGCTGGAAAAGCTGTTCCCGGGGTGGACCGGCAAGGTCTTCGTGCTCGTCCTTCTCGGTTTCGCCACCACCGACTTCATCATCACCATGACCCTCTCGGCCGCCGACGCAGCGGACCACTTTGTCCACAATCCCTACACTCCGCACTCCCTGCAGAACCAGATGAGCGTTACTCTCTTTCTGCTCGCCATCCTGGGAGCCATTTTCCTTAAGGGCTTTAAGGAAGCGATCGATATTGCCGTGGTTCTCGTGGGTATCTATCTCGCGCTCAACTTAATCGTCACCCTGGTGGCTTTCGTTCATGTCCTCCTTGTTCCCCACCTGGTGGTCGACTGGAAAAACGCCATCTTTACTCAGCATGGAAGCCTGCTCTCGATCATCGGCATCTCGGCGCTGCTCTTTCCCCGCCTGGCTCTCGGTCTCTCGGGCTTCGAGACCGGCGTCTCCGTCATGCCGCTGATCGAGTCTGAAAACCTCGAGGCCCGCATCAGCAACACCAGGCGCCTGCTTGCGGCCGCCGCCAAGATCATGAGCGTCTTCCTGCTGGCCACCAGTATTGTTACCACCCTGCTCATCCCTGCGGCCGACTTTCAGGAGGGCGGCCCGGCCAACGGCAGAGCCATGGCCTTCCTGGCCCACCGATATCTCGGCAACGGCTTCGGCACTCTCTATGACCTGAGCACCATCCTGATTCTCGCCTTCGCCGGTGCTTCTGCGATGGCCGGTCTCCTCAACCTGATCCCGCGCTACCTTCCCGGCTTCGGTATGGCGCCCGAGTGGGCCCGGGCTTCGCGTCCGCTGGTTCTGGTCTTCCTGTCGGTCGCATTCGCAGTTACGCGCCTATTTAACGCCAATGTGGATGCCCAGGGCGGAGCCTATGCTACCGGCGTGCTGGTGCTTATCACTTCCGCCGCCTGCGCAGTCACCATCGCGGCCCGCACAGTACCGTCTCGCCTCGCTCTCGGCGTTGTATCGCTCATCTTCATCTACACCACCCTGGTGAACATCTACGAGCGTCCCGAAGGACTGAAAATCTCCTGCATCTTTATCTTCACCATGGTCTTCTTGTCGCTGGTTTCCCGGGCTTTCCGGTCCACCGAATTGCGCATCACGGTCGAACTGGATGCGCAGGCCCAGGCGCTTCTAGCGGAAAACGCGAACCAGACCGTCCGGCTCATCGCCTGGAAGCCGCATAACACCTCCAGGGACCGCGAACAGGCCAAGCTGGAACTGCGCGAACTTTACGGGCCCGCGCCCGACGAATCCATCTACTTCATTGAGGTGAAGCGCGGAGATACCTCCGAGTTCACAGAAACGATTGCCATTCAGGGATCCCGCGAGGGTGCCAATCGTGTGCTCCGTGCCACCAGCCCGGCCGTTGCCAATGCCATCGCCGCTCTGCTCATTCAAGTGAAAAAAACGACGGGATGCATCCCCCAGGCCTACTTCCATTGGACTGACGTTGATCCGGTCGTTAACCTATTGCGGTTTGTCTTCCTGGGCGAAGGGGATACCGCCCCAGTGACCCACGAGATCTTGCGCCGGGCTATCAAAGACCCCGCCGAGCGGCCCATGGTTCATGTAAGCTGAATCCCTGCACCAGCCCCACATCGGGCCCCAAACCCAGTAAATCCGCTACGGTACTAAAAACCAGCCCAATTTGTTCCTCCCGCGAAAACTAAATTCGGCAAAACCGCATCGATTCTAGTTGGGATTCCATCTTGAGCACGGTAAGAGACGATGTAGCGGACGATCGGGCGAAGCTGAGCCCGCGAGTGCACAAGCGCTGGCGATGGCTGATCTGGATCGCGCTGATCGCCGTAGTTGTGCTTCTGGTGGTGGGCGAAGTGATGCTGAAGCGAGCCGAGCCGATTCTGAAGGGCCGGGTGATCGAAACCCTGAGCACCCGATTCAATAGCCGCGTAGAGTTGGATGACCTGCAGGTTTCGCTGATCAAGGGCTTGGCCGTCTCGGGTAAGGGGCTGCGGATATACAACCCGGACGATGTGGTAGCCGCGGGAGCGAAGGATCCGCTATTCGTGGTGCGGCAATTCGAATTTCACGCCCGGCTGATGGGTTTGTTCCTAAAGCCAACCCATGTAGGGACAGTGTACGTGCAGGGGCTGGAAATCAACATCCCGCCCAAATCCATGCGGCAACAGAACGCGGCCAAATCCCGCCATCAAGGCAAGATCAAGATCGTCGTGGACGAGTTGGTGTGCGACGATTCCCGGCTGGTGATTGGCACTGACAAGCCAAACAAGGATCCCAAGATATTTGTGCTCAGCCACATAGTCTTGCATCACGTCGGCCCCAATGCGCCCTTACGCTATGACGCGACCCTGACCAACGCGGTGCCGAAGGGGCAAATTCACGCGGTAGGCACCTTTGGGCCGTGGGACACGGAAACTCCTGGTGACTCGACCGTGACTGGTAAGTACACTTTCCAGCATGCCGATTTGAACCCTATCAAGGGAATCGGGGGCATACTGCATTCCGTCGGTGATTTCAACGGCAAACTCGACCGGATCGAGGTCCATGGAACCGCGGACGTCCCTGATTTTTCGCTCGATACCGCAAACCATCCTGTTCCTCTGCATACGCAATTCTCGGCCATCGTCGACGGGACGACCGGGGATACGTATCTGCAGCCCGTGCATGCGAAACTGGGCGAGTCCGAGTTTTCGTGTCAGGGCGCAGTAGTGAATGTGAAAGGGCAAGGCCACAGCATCGATCTTGATATCGATGTTCCCGCCGGCCGCATACAGGATTTTCTGCAACTTGCCGTCAAGACGCAGCCGGTGGTCATGACCGGGGTCCTGACCATGAAAACAAAGCTGCACATCCGTCCTGGCAAGGAGAGCGTAACCCAGAAGCTGGGGCTAAACGGAAATTTCGCCCTGAGGCGTATGCATTTCACCAATCCGCAAATGCAGGACAAGGTGGACATGCTCAGCCTGCGGGCGCAAGGCGATCCAAAGGACGCCAAGCCCGGAGCAGAAGATGTGGTCTCCCACATGACGGGAAAATTCCAAATGGGCGACGGAAAGCTGGTTTTGCAGGACCTGATCTACACCCTGCCTGGAGCGACGGTAAACCTGGCAGGTGTCTACACCCTGGACGGCAAGCAGTTCGACTTCACCGGCAAGGTGCGGACCGATGCCAAGCTATCCCAGATGGTCTCTTCGCGATGGAAGAGCTTGGGCTTGAAAGCCGTCGATCCCTTTTTTCACAAACACGGCGCCGGGGCCGAAATACCAGTGAAAGTGACGGGGACCAACACAGCTCCCAAATTCGGCCTGGATCTCCACCACAAAGACAAGCAGCAGCAGTGAGATAGGCTGCGGAAAACTTCCAAACGAAGGGCACGGCTTCAGCCGTGCCGTAAACATACTGCGCCGGGACGGCTTTAGCCGCTGGAGTACCTTTCTCCGATGGTTTATCGAACCGATTGTGACAGCGCTCAGTCGTTGTAGATCAAGCCATGAACAGCAACCAGAAGTACACTCAACCCCGGTAGCACGCCGACCGCGAGAGGCTGGTGCCGGAAGAGCCATCCCGCCAGCACAGCCGAGAGAAAATACGCCGTCAAAACTGCAGCCTGCATCGCCAGCCGCTTCTCGGTCTCCTGTGTCTGCTGCTGCTCCTGTCCCCTCAGCCGCACCAAGCCGCCCAGCATCGTGGTCCAGGTACCGGTGATGTACGTGGTGACGATGCCGGGAATTTTCAACTGCACCATGGCGCCGCTTTGCATCCCGATCGCGAGCGCTAATGTGGCCAGCAAAAGTTCAAGGTTGGGCGAGTGGTTGATGTGCAAGTGAATCGCTATCCATCCAGCCTCAGCAGCCAGCAGCAGGAGAGCCTCCAGCATCAAGGTCCAGGAGATCGCCCGCGCCCAAACCGTGCCAGGTCGTACGCCCCCTGTGAAAAGCGAACCCAGCATAGCTCCGGCGGCATAGCACCCGAGAGCGATTACTGGATGAAGCATGTCGCCATGGTCCTGAAACACGGCAAGACCCAGGATCACCGTGTTGCCGGTCATATTTGCCACGAAAGCGTGGCCGAGCCCGAAGTAGCTCCACGCATCCGCCGACCCCGCCGAGGCGGCCAGCATAAGCAGACGCGCGTCTTGTTCGACTGAAGCCATTACCCTCTCCACATGGGAAGGGGATTCTCGGCAGGCACGCGCAGAAGTTTCAGTAGCCCGTGATTTGGGCTGTATTGACAAACCGGGTCAATGGCCTCGGCATCCCCGGTAAGCAGGAACGCCTGGCAGCGGCAACCTCCGAAGTCACGCTCCTTGCGCGGACAGGCGAGGCAGGTATCGGACATCCAGGCATCTCCCCGAAAACGGTTAAACGCCGGAGAAGACTGCCATATCCACGAGAGATCATGGTCGCGCACGTTATCGAATTCCAGCCCCGGAATGACCGCGGCTGCGTGGCACGGCATCACCTGGCCTAACGGATCGATGAGCATCATCTGCCGTCCCCAACCGCCCACACAAGCCTTGGGAAAGCTGCCAAAGTAATCGGGGAACACGGCTTCAAGGTGGATCCTGCCTTTCAACCGTTCTTTGGCCGCCTCGATGATCGGTAGCGATCGATCCACCTGCTCCTGCGTGGGCATCAGGAGGGAGCGGTTCTTCAGCGCCCAGCCGTAGTACTGGACGTGAGCAATTTCCAGCCGGTCGGGAGCGAACTCCTCCGCCAGCGCAATAAACGCCTCCAGCCGATCCAGATTCATGCGGTGGACGACCAGGTTCACGGTGAACGCCAGCGGAAACTTCTTCAGAATGGGAATCAGCGCCAGCTTGAGGGCATGGGCTCGAGTTCCTGCGATGTGGTTCGCGGTGGTCTCGTCCAGGTCTTGAAAGCTCAGTTGCAGGTGTTCCAGCCCGGCGTCGACCAGCGTAGCCAGACGTTCTTCGCTAAGCCCCACCCCCGAGGTGATCATGTTCACGTACAGCCCCGCATCGCGTGCTGTGCAGATCAACTCGGGTAAATCTTTGCGGGCCAGAGGTTCGCCCCCGGTGAGATGCAAATGCAGAATGCTTAGTTGAGCCGCTTGCTGAAAAACCCTCTTCCAATCCCCGGTAGGAAGCTCCTCTTCCGCCCGTTGCAGCTCCAGCGGATTGGAGCAGTAGAGGCAATGCAATGGGCAGCGATGCGTAATCTCTGCGATGAGCGAGAATGGCTTGGCAGGCGGCGGTGACTGGCTGTTAGCTGGCATTCAGGTTAGACCCGCACTACACCACGTTGCTCCATCCGCTCCAGCAGGCTGAGCACATCCTGCTGTATATCGTCCCTATCTACGCCTTCGTATTGTTTAACCAGTTCATCCACAATGGCCGCGACGCTCTGCTTTCCATCCAACTGCGCCAGGATGTCGCGCGCCGGCCCCTGCAGCTTCAAGGTTCCCTCGGGAATCAGCATGACCGCTTCCGTCGGGTGTAAGCGGCAGCCGTGCGCGAGCCGTGGGGTGGCACCTAAATCCATCTCAGCCTCTCTCCGCCTTAGGCACGAAGCATCCTGGCGGAATGTTACCCGGAACCACGTAAGCGTAATCGATGGCGTCCAACTGCGCCCACAAGATCGCGCATTTCCGTTCCAGCGCCTGGATCACCTGCTCCTGCTCCGCGCGGTTCGCTGCGTGGGTGCAGACGTAATCCAGGGCGAAGGCGGCGTCTTCGGGCGCCTGCGTCAAACGGCCCTCAAAATAGCTCAAGCCGTGAGCAAGATACGGATAGTGCAGCCGAAGCTGATCCATGCGCAGAGAGATGAGGCTACGCGAGAATAATTCTGTCAGCGAAGAGGCGACAGCAATCAGCAACGGGCTGTCGCGCACCAACGCAAGATAGGCATCCACGGCAAAGATCACACCCGGCAAAACACCGGTGCAGGGAATCACCTGGTCGCGCGACAGACCGGTGGCCTCAGCCAGCTGGATCCATTTCTCCACCCCGCCATATCCACTCTGATCCCCATCATGATCGATGATCCGTTTCCGCCATGCGCGCCGAAAAGCAGGGTCATCGCTTTTAGCCAGCAGCAGCGAGTCTTTGATCGGGATGCGGCTCTGGTAGTAGTAGCGATTCAGCGCCCAGGCCTGCAACTGGCCGCGCGTCAACTCCCCTGCATGCATACGCAGGTGAAAGGGATGGAGATGATGGTACCGGCTTTCTCCTACTGCCTGGAGCCGGGCGTGCAGCTGCTCCGGGGAAAGAAGATCGCTCTCGTGCGTGAGTCAGTTGAGTTGCCATCCGTCGTGTCCTATTTGCCAACCGGCATCGATTACATACTTGTACTCCGGGCCGCGAGTATCGAGCACCGGGTTGGTGTTATTGATGTGGACGAAGATTCGTTGCCGCGCGCGTGTGCCGGCCAACAGGGCGATGGTGCCATCATCGCCACTCATGGGTACATGACCGATGGAGCGCGCCAGGGGCGTCCCGGAATGAGTACGGCTGAGTTCTGCATCGCTCCAGAAGGTGCCATCGACCAGAATTACATCGCAGGAGTCATACATCTCGCGAATGCCGTCCGTGACTTCGGGGAGCGAGGGTGTGTAGGCGAGACGGCGGCCATCGGCTTCCAACAAAAGACCGAGCGACGCCTGACCTGCCTCCTCTGCGGTAAATCCACGAGCATAGTAAGGAAGCGTTCCTTCCAAGGGTATGGGAGTGCAGGTCACCTGATCGCCCACAGTAAATGCTTTTCCAGGATGTATTTCCACCCAGGTGAGCTGCTTGGGCACCCGTTCCAGCATGCGGAAAAAGCTGTTTGCTTGGAGCACCCGCCGGACCACGCCGGTGGAGTAAATCGTAAGCGGCTGAAACTCCCGCAATAGAAGCAATCCCAGCACCTGGTCCAGATCGGCGCTGGTCAGAATGATTCCTTGAATGGGTGTATTACGCTTGCCATGGAGAGCTGAGGGCTGGAGTTCCGGGTTTGATTCGATCTGGAACCTGAGATCCGGCGAAGCATTGATCAGGAACCACTTTTCAGCGTCCGGGGAGAACGCTGCTTGCAGTTGCAAGCGAGGCCGCACGAGCTCAGGAAAATCTCGGCAAAGATCGCACAGAGTGCAGGCACAGTTCCACTGGGGAAGACCGCCGCCTGCGGCGGTCCCCAGCAGCTTGAAGTTCATTAAGGCTTATTCTGCGGGGGCGTAGCAGTTGATCTCGCAGCCAAGGCTTACTTCTTCGAAATCAGGACGGGTCCAGGTCTTCGTTTTCATTCAATCTCCCTTTGACAGAAAGCTGAACGGCCTTCTGCTCATCTTGCTGTTTATTATATCCGATGCCCCGTCAGAGCTACTTGACGCTGGTAACCGGGGCTGAAAGGTTACCGTCCGAAGGAATAGGTCACTTTGAGCACGCCCGAATCGATGCCCGGATTTTCCGCGGCATTGCCGGTGTTGGCCAGATGATGGTAGCGGTACTCGAAGCGGCAGGAGCGGTTATGCGTCTGAAACCACTCCACGCCGCCCCCAAATTCGAAGGTGTAGTTGAAGGCCGAGCTATTGAATACGGGTATGTCTCGGGTAGCCACTGCGAAGCCTCCGAGACCGGTCACGAAGGGCTGTATGCGCCTGCCTTGAAAGCCAGTCAGCTTGTATCCCAGCGGGCTGAAGGCGGTCACATAGGTCGACCGCGTTCCCCCACGTAGGTTGCGGTTCCTGCATAGACGTGATTCTGGGTTACCAGGATCACATTCTGGGGTGTGGTGCTCACCGGCGAATCTACCGGAACCGGCGAAGTGAAACTGACTAGCCCCGAATACGAAGGCTGTTGCGGAAACTGCAGGTCGATACCCTTCATCGTGGGATCGCTTTCGATCATGAAGGGCCGCACCTCGGCCACATACGCACCCGACAGGTGGTTGCCCAGGAAGCTCCGTCTTTCCATGCCCAACCCAATTGCGCTTATCTGGCGTCCTTCGGCGTAGCCCAGGAGCATGTGACTGGAATCGTTGGAATACTCCACGAACCCACTGAAAACCCGGCGATTGGTGTAATACCCGCCTGGTTCCTGTGCCCGGGCCACGGCGCAAACGGTCGACGCTATCAGCAGGCACAAGCCAGTTTTCCGTAACCATCTTTGGAGGAATTTCATTGGAAACACCCGATCCTTTTCCACAGCGGTGAACGCACCGTGCGCTATGTCACGAAATCGCGCGGCGGGGGGACCGGGCATTCTCCTGTTTTGGAACCGTACAGAAGCGGACGGTGTATCAATCCATTCCTGAATCTCTCGATCCGCCCTCCGGGGGGAAGGGAACGTGTATCGAGAAAAATTTCTAAAGTTCAGTAGCAGTTCTAATATCGGTTCTGAGCAGCTTTCTTATCAGGGACCTGCGCCATTTATTTTCTTGTTACCGGGGGACGGCGAGCAAAGGTCCTTCCGTACCCACGAAGTAATCCTAGCATCGGGGGCACACACTTTTGCTCCGCCAATAGCTCCCTCGGCGGGTGAAAGTCACCTGTTTTTTTAAACTTTGGTGTGGGTTGCCGCTCCCGGCTTTTCACTTCCGTTGTAGACCAGGCATCGCACTGCCGCTCTTGGGTAGGTCCGGGCTACACAGGTTGCGGGACAAGGCAGTTTTAAGGGGCCGCGCCTACCCAACTTCAACGAATTCCGCAGCCTGCGCAGGCACCGTTTTGTAAAGCGCGCAAATCTCTGCCCGGGTGGGAAAGGCCCACGCCTCATAGTCCTCGTCGCTCATAGCGAACTCCTCCTGCCAAAGCCTGACCAGCCACGGAAGCCCCGCCAGCATCGACTCCAGTTCCGGGTGGATGTACACCAGGTACAACTCCCGCGGCTCTTCCTTAAGCGAACTTTCCAGGTTACGAAAGACGCGCTCCATCACCGGCTGGGTAAATGCATTCCACATGTACACAATGAGCGGTCCGGGCGGCCACGTGAAGTCGGTTGCATCCCCCTGCATGGTGATCACTGGTGGCCGGGGAAGCAGATCGCTCTTCGCCTCGGAGTAAAGCGCGATGTTGGACCTGGCGATGCGGTCGAGTTCAGGAGAGAGTTCGACGCCGATGACCTCGCGAAAGGGATAATCGGAAGCCAGCAACAGGGCGCGGCCTTTGCCCGACCCCACATCAACGAAGCGGAAGCGCTGAAAATCCAGATGCAGCTGCTCCAGCATCGCGCGCATGATCCCGTGAAACACCGAAGGTGCCACGGCAAAGTAACCGTTGTTGTGGAGATCGTGTTGGTGGCCGGAAGGCAATTCGTAGATCAGCCCGCTGGTCTCCACGCCGAAGCGCTCGTCGAAGGGATGCACCGCGCGAAAGGTACGGTATTGGCCTTCCTCCATGCGCGGCCACGCGGCTTTCTTTCTCCGGCCCAGTTCATGCAACAATCGCCCGATCTCCTCTCTCATCTGGTGACGCTCTACTCCAGTCCCAGCTTCTTCCAAATTTCATCCACGCGCTTCCTGGTGGCTGCATCCATGGCGATCATTGGCGGCCACGGCCGGGTAAAGCCTTCTGCTTTCCATTTGCGGGTGGCGTCAATCCCCATCTTGCTACCGTAGTTGGGCAGGCGCGAGGCATGATCGAGTGAGTCGACAGGGCCCAGCGTGAACTGGATGTCCCGTTCGGGGTCGATATTGTTGGCTACGCGCAGCGTCACTTCGCCCAGATCCTGCACATCGCAGTCCTCGTCCACGACGATCACGCACTTGGTAAACATCGCTTGGCCCAGCGACCAGATGCCGTGCATCACCTTGCGCGCCTGACCGGCATAGCTCTTGCGGATGGCCACGATCATCAGGTTGTGAAACACCCCTTCCACGGGCAGGTTCACGTCCACAATTTCCGGTAGGGTCAGCCTCATCAGGGGCAGAAAAATACGTTCCACCGCTTTGCCCATCCACGCATCTTCCATCGGCGGCTTGCCCACGATGGTTGCGGCATACACCGGCTCCTTGCGATGCGTAATGCAGGTAATGTGAAAAACCGGGTATTCCTCCTCCATGGTGTAGAAGCCGGTATGATCGCCAAACGGGCCCTCCATACGCAGTTCGTCCAGCTCCACGTAGCCTTCGAGAACGATCTCGGCATTCGCCGGCACTTCGAGATCCACCGTCTCGCACTTGACCAGCTCCACGGCCTGCTGCCGCAGAAATCCTGCAATCACGAACTCCTCGACTTCGGGCGGAGCGGGCACAATAGCGGAGAAGGTGAGTGCCGGATCGGTGCCGATAGCGACTGCAACTTCGAGCCGCCGGTCCTTGCCGCGGGCCACACCGATCGCGGGTAAAGCAGCCGTAGTTCCTCCTGCCGTCTCCGCCATCGCGCGCACGCGTGCGGCGCTCGCATCTCCTGGAGCATCTGCGGTCGCGGCCGCCCGCAGGTGCTCCCGCAGGTGCTCCGCGGCCACCTTCTGCCGTTGCCAGTGCATGCCTGTGGTTTGTCCGTCGTAGACCTGCATGCGGTACATGCCCACGTTACGTTTTCCGCTCTTTGGGTCCCGGGTAACCACGCAGGGCAGGGTAATGAAGCGGCCGCCATCCAGCGGCCAGCACTGGAGCACAGGAAAGTCCAGCACACTGAAATTCTCCTTCAGGATGACCTGCTTGCAGGGCGCGTCTTTGGCGGCAACCGTGCGAGGGAAAAAACCGCCCACTTCGGCAAGCATGGGAAGCATCTTCAACTTCCCCAAAAGACCTTCGGGTGACTTGAGCTGCAGCAGGCCCTCGATGCGTGCCGCCACGTCATCCAGGCTGTCCACGTTGAGCGCCATCTTCATGCGCCGCTCGCTGCCGAACTGGTTCATCAATACCCGGCTGCCCGGATACCCTTTCACGTTCTCAAACAGCAACGCCGGGCCGCCCGGGGCGCTTTTCGCTCCGGCGCCTACGCTACCGGGTTTGCCCCACTTCGACACCCGGTCGGTAATCTCAGCGATCTCGAGAATGGGGTCCACGGGCTCGTGGATATGCTTTAACTCGCCTGCTTTATCAAGTGCCCTGATCCAGCCCCTGAGGTCGTCGTATGCCAATCTGGTCTCCACGCCCCAAATCCTCAGGGCGCCTCACACCATACTATCCGGGAAGAAAACACCGGGCCGGACTCTGTGTCATAGCAAAGTCAGAAGAAACAGGACGGGTGCCCCAGGTTCGCCATAGCGTACCTGGGCCGCAAATCGGGTTTTTGGGCTTCACAGGCTGCGGTAAAAGTTGCTGTTTAGAGGGGAAATCATCCCTCAGCGGCTAAAGCCGAATTCATTGCAAAGCATTTACGTACGGGCTGATGCTCGCTGCGGCGAGGAAGCCTGTACCCTTCAAAGACCGGAGCGTTTCAGCGCTTTAATGCCGCTCAAGATGGCCGAGCTACTCGCCGCGCATCCACCGGTCCATGAGTGTCTGGGCGCAGCGCGCGCCACACAAGTGCCGGACCTTCGCCGCGTGGGAGAGCAGGACATTCCATTGCGTCAATTTCAGCATCGGTTGCTCGGGAGCCTTGGGAATGAGGGATGCCGGCTCGGTCAACGCCAGCCACCAGTCCTCCGCCTCGCCCCTTGGATTCCCGCAAACATCGCAGTGGTAAGTCTCTGTAAACGCCATACAAAACATCTCCCGATCTTGTGCGGTCCGCATCGGAGGGTTGGGCCCCTGGGCGATACCTCGAAGCAAAGGCAAACTAACACGCGCTTCTCCCGGCGGCCAATCCCCGGAAGTGGTGATCTTCCTTTGCAGCAACGTGCGTCCTGGCCGAATTGTCATCGATCCTCTGCGCAAATTGGCCCCCTTGGCAGGAGTTCTCCGCGAGGGTGTAT
This sequence comes from uncultured Acidobacteriaceae bacterium, assembly GCA_963844785.1. GTDB lineage: Bacteria > Acidobacteriota > Terriglobia > Terriglobales > Acidobacteriaceae > PALSA-350. Next base: position 76,128 of record CAWJPV010000016.1, read on the forward strand.
CGACTTCGTTACATCGACAGAGTGAAAGCGGCGCACCTGCCCGGCATTATCAGGCGATACTTGCCGGCTGATCCTCATACTGCTCCAACGGATAGCCAAGCTTCTTCCACTGATCGAAGCCACCGAGCAGCGGGCGGACGCGATAGATTCCGTTCTGTCGCAGCTTCATCGCCATCTTGGCGGCCGTGGCTTCGCTCGGGCAGGTGCAGTAGAGGATTACGTCGCGGTCGCGCGGGATCTCCCCGCTGCGCAGCATCAGCGTCTCGGGTGAGAGCCGGACCGCCCCCGGTAGCACCCGGGGGTCCGGCAGGTAGTCGAGTGGATGACGCAAGTCGACGATATAGGGGTTCTGTCCGCCATCCAACATCCGCTTCAACTCCGCCGGATCCATGCGTGACGTCCGCACCTGCTGCAAGAAGGCCTTTTGCTTCCAAACCCTATAACCCAGCAAGCCGATCACTGCCAGCAGGAACAGTGCGCCGGCGAAATGTTCCATCCAGGAAAGCGCCTCAGGATGGACACGCAGGACATCGCCAAAGAAACGGCCGATCACGGTGAGCGTCGCAGCCCAAAACAGGGCCCCGGCAAGGTCGTAAGCCAGAAAAACGCGATACCTCATGCCCGTCTGGCCGGCAATCGGTGCCGCCACTGTGCCCAACCCGGGCACAAACTTGGCCACCAGCAATGCTTGCTCGCCGTACTTGGTGAAATAGTCCTCGGTCTTGCGCACGCAGGTGGACCGCTCAAAAGACAGCCGGCACACCAGTTTCACCATGGTGCCGCCAAAACGCTTGCCCAACAGGTACCAGAGGCTATCGCTGACAAAGCAGCCGGCCACCACCGCCAGCAGCACCAGGGGAAGCGACAGCTTGTGGGTAGCGGTCAAAGTGCCTGCAGCCAGCAGCAGGGGTAGGCTCGGCACGGGTACGCCAAGCTGCTCCCCCATCACCCATAGAAAAAGGATGACGTAAGCGAAATGCAGGAAAAAATCGTATGCTAACGGCATAACGCGTCTGCCTCTGAAAGTCTTGCACTATAGATGTTTGCAAGCGTGGAAACGGTGCGATGGTAAGCCGGCGTTCTTTCAACTTAGGTTATCCGCCGGCACGTTGCACGTGCCGTCAGTGTAACTGAACCGGGGCGGATACTCGCACTGCGGATTGGCCCAGCTATTTTTCCAGCACCCTGTCCTAAGGGTACGGGCTTCCGCGCCGCAGCGAGCATCAGCCCGTACGTAAAATGACAAACCGGAACGGCTTTAGTCCTGAGCCGACGGTTTTCCGGCAACGCGATGCAAATCAGTGACTTGTATCGGCAACCCAAGCCTGGATAGCACCTGCAGCCCACGCCGGCCAGGGAACCTTCCCAGCCGGCCCCGCCGAATATAACTGGGAACTAGTAAACTTCCCGAAATACCAAAAGTCGGGTCACCTCGTGAATGGTTCCACCGGATTGCCGTGTTGTTTTGAAACCAGGAATGGCCGGCGTCTCCAATCCTTTCTCGTTACCATCGCTCTGCTGATGACCTTGGTCCCCATGGCGGGTGCGCAGCAATGCACCATCCAGGGCACAGTCCTCGATCCAGCCGGCAAGCCGGTGAGTGACGCCGCAGTAAGGCTCGAACGGAAGGGTGTCCCAGGCCTAGAAGAGGCCAAAACCAGCGCAACCGGGGCCTTCGCGTTTTCCGCCCTTCCCGTGGGGAGTTACACCCTCAGCGCGGAAAAGTCAGGGGTGCACAGTCGCTCCGCCATCGTCGCGGCCTCCCCAGGCGAAACCCAAAAACCAGTCAATCTGGTGCTCGATCCAGCTTCCGCCGCGGCGCCGTCTTCTACTCCAGCCATGGAATTCGCCGATAAGCCGAATTTCACCGTCGCGGGCGTGACCGACTGGACCGCCGTCGGTGGCCATGGATCCGATGCCACCCTGCGTACCAGCGAAGCCCTGGCACGGGAAACCAGCACCCTCAAGCCCACCAGCGTGCCGGGTTCACCCGGCGGCGCAAGGGAAACGAATGAATCCGAGAGCAATCTGCGCGCAACTCTTGCCGGCGCTCCCGGGAGTTTTGAGGCCAACCACCAGCTGGGCGAATACTACCTCCATGCCGGCCGTTATCCGCAGTCGGTCCCCCTCTTGCAGGCCGCTTACCGCATCGATCCAACCAACCGTGGCAACGAATACGATCTCGCCCGGGCCTACGAAGAAACCGGTGACTTCCGCCAGTCCCATGACCACCTCGAGAAATTGCTGGCCCATCAGGACGATGCCGGCTTGCATCGGCTGCTGGGCGAGCTGGATGAGAAAATGGGCGATCCTTTGGCTGCTGTCCACGAAGATGAGCAAGCCGTCCGTCTTGATCCCAGCGAGCAGAATTATTTCGCCTGGGGTTCGGAGCTATTGCTTCACCGGGCAGTGTGGCAAGCCGCCGAGGTTTTTAAGAATGGAACCAAAGCGTATCCCAACTCGGCCCGCATGCTGGCTGCGCTGGGCGCCGCGCTCTTTGCCGGCGCTCTCTATGACCAGGCGGCCGACAGTCTCTGCCAGGCTTCCGACTTGAATCCGGCTGGCACTGAGCCCTACCTCTTCATGGGCAGGATCGAGATGGCCGCACCCAAGCCTTTGGCATGCATTGAGCCGAGACTGGCACGGTTTGTAAAGCAGCAGCCGGAAAACTCGCTCGCCAACTATTTTTACGCCATGGCAATCTGGAAACGGCACCAACAGCCGATGGATCAGGCGGCTTTGCGGCAGGTGGAAACCTTGCTCAACAAAGCCGTAGCCATCGATCCTAAATGCGGTGACGCCTACCTGCAGCTGGGGATACTCTCTGCCTCCCAGCACCAGCTTGAAAAGGCGATTGGTTTCTACACCAAGGCAATCGAAGTGGACCCACAGCTCGGCGAGGCGCACTATCGGCTGGGCGTGGCCTATGATCGGATCGGATCGCCGGAAAAGGCCAAACAGGAATTTCAATTGCATGATGAGATTGAAAGGCTGCAGGCAGTTGCTGTCGAACGCCAGCGGCGTGAGGTTAAGCAGTTCCTGGTCGTTCTGCAAGGGCAGCCGGTGACTCCGCCGGCCCACTAAACCACGAGGGGACCTTCGAATGTTCAAGCAATTGGCCGTGATACTCCTTCCGCTGATGACCATGTATGGCAGCGACCTGCCCAGCCGGAAATACCTGAACCTGGCTGCCATCAAAACCATGGTCGCTGCTTCGGAAGCGAAAGCCCAGGAGATGAACGTGCAAGTGACCATTTGCATCGTGGATGAAAGCGGCAATTTGCTCTTTCTCGAAAAGGAAGATGGGGCCTCGCTCAACACCTTGCAGTTTGCCCAGAAGAAGGCTCGGCACGCGGCCGCATTTGGCAGCCCTTCGAGAGAAGCAGCCGAAGCGGTCAAGAACGGCCACGTGGAAGACATGGCATTTCCCAATTTTTTCCCCAACCAGGGTGGCCTGCCCATTCGCGTGGACGGCCAGCTCCTCGGCGGCATTGCGGCCAGCGGCGCCAAGTCTGAGATTGACGAACAGATTGCGCAAGCAGGGATCGATGCCCTGTTAAAGAAATAGCGGTGCATCCTTCGTGGTAGTCTCCGATTACCCCGGCCATCGCACAATCCGAAACCCGCGGTGTATCATAAACACCAAAAAACAGATCGCCATTCTAAGCGACAGCTTCAGTGTCAACGGCAGCAGGCGGGTTGGGCCGATCCCGTCGTTCACGTACGTGAAGCGCATGAACATCAGGGAAGTAGCCAAGAGAGCCGGAGTTTCCACCGCCACGGTGTCGCGTGTGGTGAACGGCACGGCGCCTGTAGACGCGCGTACAGAAAAGCGTGTCCGGGCCGCGATCCTACGCAGTGGTTATTACCCCAACACTCATGCGCGCACTCTGGGCACAGGCAAGAGCCATATCTATGGCCTGATCATTTCCGACATTGAGAATCCTTTTTTCCCTGAACTGGTCAAATGCTTCGAGCGTTTGGCGGTAGAGCATGGCCACGAAGTCCTGATTGCCAATACCGACTATCAGGCGGCGCGCATGGAGGTTTGCGTCCGCCGGATGCTCGAACGCAAGGTGGATGGAGTCGCCATCATGACCTCCGAGATGGATCCCGCGCTGATCCAGATGCTGAACGGCAGGGGGATCCCCATAGTTTTTCTGGACACCGGAGCAGTCGCAGAAGGAATCAGCAACATCTCGCTCGACTACGACAGTGGTGTCGACCAGGCAATCGACCACTTAACCTCGCTGGGCCATCGCCGCATCGCCTTTGTCAGCGGGCCGGACAACCTCGCTTCTGCAAGAACGCGGCAGGAGGCTTTTCTAGCATCGCTGCAGCGGAAGAAACTCGAATGCAGCGATGACTACATTCGTCTGGGCAACCATCGCTTCGATGGAGGCTACGCCGCGATGTTGGAGTTATTGAAGCTGCCCGTACGGCCGACGGCCGTATTAGCCTCAAACGATCTTACTGCCATCGGAATTATGGGCGCCCTGTACGCGGCAGGCCTAAGGGTTCCGGAGGACATTTCGGTAGTAGGCTTTGACGACATCGCGTTGAGCAGCTTTATGCCGCCGCCCCTGACGACGATCCGCTTATCGCGGGTGGAGATTGCGGAATTTGCCTTCACCTCGCTCTACGCTGCGAGCCAGCGTGGCGAAACCCAGGGCGTAACCCACATCGTTCGTGCGGAACTGGTAATTCGCCAATCCACCGCCGCCATTCGGCCGGAAGCTTAGACAGCAGCTGAAGACCCTGCGCGAAAAACCCACTCACAAAACATAGTCCCGAAGGGACGGCTGAGAATAGCCCAGGACGTCAGTCCTGGGTGAACTGGACCCCACGTGAATGCTATTGGCAATCATCCAAGGCCAACCCGATTCTTTCTGAGACCTCCGCATCAACGGATTAGCTGCACACCAAACCAGATTTGCTCGCTAATTTGGACAACTCTGGCTGAGAATAGCCCAGGACTCAGTCCTGGGTCTCCGTCCCTATCGCAGCTTCGATCCCGAAACCATCCCGCCACCCTCGCGAATGGTGAGGATCTGATTCGCTTTCACCTGCGTAAATCTCTCGATCTTCTGCGTAGTCGGCCATTTCACTTCGATCGAATCCACCGTCTCCACTTTCCCCAGGCCGAAGTGAAGCCGCAGATCCGACTGTGACATGACGCTTGCGCCGCTGTGCACTTCATCCATCTGCACATGCTTGCCCGTGATGACCCGCACCCGCGCTCCAATCGCCGTGCGATTGCACTTGGTTCCCACCAGCTTGATCTTGATCCAGTTCTGCTTGTTGCCGCCGTCATTGCGCAGCAGCGATGGCAGATCGTTCATATTCAAAATCAGCGCATCCATGTCGCCGTCGTTGTCATAGTCTCCGAATGCCGCGCCTCGGCTGGAGAAATGTTCGCTGATGCCGGGTCCCATCTCTGAGGAAACATCTTTGAAGCGGCCATTGCCGAGATTTTTGTAGACCAGCCGCGGATTCTTGAAAGTCTGACCGAAATTGTAGCTGATCGATCTCCGGGTAGACGTGTCCATTGACCTGAAGGATGTCCTGGCCAGCCATCATTGTCGTAGTCAATAAAGCCGCAGCCCCACGCCACATAGCGGTTGTTGACTCCGACGCCGGCAGCAAACGTAACGTCGGTGAAAGTTCCATCGCCGTTGTTGTGGTACAGGTTGCAGGTATCATCGGCGAAGTTGGTCTTGAAGATGTCGAACCAGCCGTCGCAGTCGTAGTCGGCGACGGCGACACCCATCCCTGCCTGCTCATGGCCGTTGTCGCTGTAGGCGCAGCCGGCCATGACAGCGACATCCGTGAATGTGCCGTCATGATTGTTCTGGAAGAGAATGCTGGGTTCGGAGTCGACGGCGACATAAATATCCGGCCAGCCATCGTTATCGAAGTCATAAGAGACCGCGGTGATGGAGTATCGCGGGCCAGGCTTCAGAATGCCCGACTTCTCCGAAACATCGGTAAACGTGCCGTCTCCATTGTTGTGATAAAGAATGTTCGTGTCGCCCGGAAGGCCGCGCGGGCCGCACATGATAGGAACGCCCTTCCACTGGCAATAGTGCGTATCGTCCGCGGCGAGGAATCTTCTCCGGATCCAGCTTGATGTAATTGCAGACGAAGAGATCGAGGTGGCCGTCCCGGTCGTAATCGAGAAAGGTACAGCCCGCGCCCCAGCGAACCTGCTCCTGATAGAGCCCGGCCTTGTGCGTGACATCGGTAAAGGTGCCATCTCCATTGTTATGAAAGAGAATGTTATGTCCCCAGAAGCAGCAAAACAGATCGTCCCATCCATCGTTGTCGTAGTCGCCGACGCAGACGCCGGTCTGCCAGCCGGTGCGGCCCAGTCCTGACTTTTCCGTGACATCGGTAAACGTGCCGTCGCGATTGTTCTTGTACAGATGAGAGGTCGGCGCCTTTCCCGGCGGCCAATGCGCATCCAGCCGATCTCCATTGGTGAGATAGATGTCCAGCCAGCCGTCGTTGTCGTAATCAAAAAAGGCCAGCCCGCTTCCCTTGGCCTCAATGATGGACCGCTTGTGGTCGACGCCGCCCCACACATTAGGGACTGTTCAGCCCGGCCTGCTGCGCCACGTCGACAAACTGCACCGGAGACGGCGCGGGATTCGAGGTCGCGGCTTCGACGAAGCGCTGGATCTCTCCACTTGCCACAGCGGAGTCGTAAGAGCCTCCGTCAGCGTGCTGCCGAGCATAAAAAGAGATGAGCCAAGGAAGCGCCGACGGGGAAAATTCATAGGTTGCGATTATAAAGCACAGCATTGCTTCCGACTTTGTAATTTGAAGGCCATCTAAGGCACTTGTTCAGCATTTCCAGGGCCTGTATGGCATTCTGCGTTCTGGGGTTGGAGCGCAGCAGATCCTGCAACACTTCTTTGGCTTTTTCCTTGTCGTTCTGCATCGCGTAGAGACGAGCAAGATTGAGATAGGACTGATCGAAACTCGGCACAACCGGATGCAAGTCTTGAATTGCTCCTCCGCCTTCGCGTAATCCTGCTCCCGCACGAAGAGAACGCCAAGATTGTTCAGGGCTTCGGGATAATCCGGGCGCAGTTCGACCGCCTTCTGCAAATACTTCGATGCGCTCTGCATCTGATTCTGCTGAGCATAGAACATTCCGAGACTGTAGTTGACTTCAGGATCATCGGGTTGAATCTCGAGCGCACTGATCAGGCAGTCCTGTGCCTTCTCGAAAGACCCCTGCCGCCGGTAGACATTCCCCAGGTTCAGCAGCGCGGTCGCATAGGCTGGCCTCAGGAGCAACGACTGCTGAAAATTCTGGATGGCTTCGTCCGCATGGCCTTCCTGGGCGGCGATCATTCCCAGATTGTTCCACGCCTCCGGATAGTTCGGACGCAGCTTCAGAGTCTGCTCAAGATATTGGCGTGCCTGCTTGAAATCGTTTCTTCGCAGGTTGAGCGTTCCCAGGTTGTAATAGCCCTCAGGATCATCCGGCTTTGCGGCGATCACCTGTTGAAATGACTCCGCGGCCTGGTCCAGATAGCCATGCTGAAACATGGCTACGCCATAGGTAAAGTCGTTGCGTGGAAACCCGCCCTGGTAGAGCACTCCGCCCAAAGGCAGCGCTTTTTGCATGCGCTCGGCCGCCGTGGTCGGGACAGACTTCACATCTTCAAGCAGACGCTCAGGCATCGATCGGTCCCTGATACACCTTAACGATCATGCCCTCTCTGTCCAGCAGGAAGGAGGTCGGAATGGCGAGGTCCCTGCGCCGGTCAAACAGGTAGCGGTAGATGATGTTATAGATTCCGGCCACATCTTCGCGTTGCAAAAAGCACCGGAAAGGAAAAGCCTTTCCTGCGCCGCGAACGAGCGAGCCTTATTGAGCATCGCCCGCGTCGTCGACGTTCACCGCCAGAACCTTCAGTTGGCTTGCGGCCAGCGCGGACTGCTGCTGATGAAGAAGTCTCAGCTGGTCGCCGGCAGAGCGGCGCCGTCGTCGCCCAGAAGTTGAGAAGCACGAAGCTCACCGCGCAAACTGTCGCAGGTCTCTCGCATGTTGCCCGCGAGATCGGGCAGCGAAAACTCCGGCGCCTTCAACGGTTCAATCGAGCCACGTGTCCACCTGGGACGGCAGCGGTTCCAACTTCGCGCGGCGGCCCTGCTTGTCGCGTAGGCAGGAGTTGGCGCAGCGAATGGCTTGGCGACAAATGTTGCCGAGCCCTCCTCAATTTCGATCCGATGGTTGACCGGTAGATCTTCGAATTTCTGAGAGAGCCCACTCGGCCAGCGAATCGTGGCTCGGATCGTGGCCTTCCGGCTTTCCAACTCCGAAGAAAACCTCTTTGGAATGCTGAGCCAGAAACCCGGAGCCCGCCTGCAGATACTTTGTCTGGCGAAGGCTTCCCGCCTCGACTGTGATGGCCGTTCCGATGCGCATCGCGATTGCTTTTATGTCCCTCGCAAGCGGAACGCGATCGAGTGGCCAGATCTCCTTCATCCCGTTGTGCAAAATCCGCAGTTGCGGGGCATTGCGGTTTTTGAGGATGAGCTCCAACCGGCCATCATGATCGAGATCGGCCAGAGCAAACGAGCGGCTGTCCTCAGGAAAATCCAGACCCACTGCCCCCGAAACCTCGGAGAACGTGCCGTCGCGGTTGTTCGCGAACATGCACATTCCGCTCATAGCCGCTCCAGGAGCTGTCCGATCGAATCAATTCGTTCAGGGCATTCCATCCATGCTCGTAAGCCAGCGACGGCGTCGCGTCTTCAGGAGATTTCGCCACCACCTGCCGCCAGAAAAAACTTGCCAGGTCATTCCGCTCTGCTCCGTCAGGCGCGGAAATATATCCATTGGCGACGTAGAGGTCAGGGTAGCCGTCATGGTCGAAGTCCCAAAAATCCGAGCACCAGGCCCAGCGGCCCATCTCCACCCCGGCTTGCTGGCTCACGTTTTGAAATGTCCCATCCCCTTGATTTCGATACAGCGAGTTGCCTCGCGCGTGCCGCCGGTAGAGCGCGCGGATCTCCTCCGGAGCCTTTTCCTGAAAGCGCTTTTGCGCTGAAACTCTTTGCCCCGCCGACGACCACATGTTGGCGGCGTAGATATCCTGATTTCCATCATTATTGAAGTCGGACCAGCATGCACTCATGCCGGCCCCCACGTCTTCAACGTGGGCCTCGCTGGAGACTGCGGTAAATGTTCCGTCCCCGTTGTTGCGATACAAATTGCTGCGCCCAAAATCGTTGGCCACATAAAGATCGGGCAAGCCGTTGGAACTGGAGTGGCCCCACGCACAGGCGAAACTGTAGCGATCGTTCTCCGCATCCAAACCTGCCGCTTCGGTCCTGTCCACAAACGTCCCGTTCGCCTTCGTTGTGCAGCAGAAAATTCGGCGGTCCATTCCGCGCATCGAAATAGGGCACTGGGTAGTGATACTGATCGAGCCCGAGGTAGTAGCTGTACAAGCAGAAGTAAATATCGAGACGTCCGTCGCGATCGTAGTCGGCTAATCGCCGCATGGGTGAACGTTCCCTGCGGGGGATGCTGCAAACTTGAAGGCATCGCGCTTGAGCGAGAAGGTCCCGTCCCCTTGATTGAGAAAGAGCAGGGGACCGCTGCCACAAACCACAAGAAGGTCCTGGCGCCCCTTGTTCTCGAAAGTCGGCGAAGAGTGCGCACGCGGTATTGTCCAGTACACCCACTCCGGACTTTTCCGTTACGTCTTCAAAGGTTCCGTCGCCCCGGTTGCGGTAGAGCCGGTTGGGCAATCCCGACGGCTGGCAGACATAGAGATCGTCGAATCCATCATTGTCGTAATCGCCCGCCGCCACTCCGTTGTTGCCGTAAACGTCGATCCCGCATGCGCCATCGAGCACCGTCCGCCAATAGTCCGACCCGCGCAGCATCTGGCTCGTGTACGACTCCGCGTCGGCCGAGTGCCTGGGACGTGACGTCGATAAACACCGGCCCATGCGCAACGCTCAGGAGTTTCTTCGCCGGCCTCCCACCTGCCGGGCTCTCCACTTCCCTGATTCATCGCGCGACCACTCGGTGCGCCAGACTCCAACCCGCTCCTCACGCTGCTCGCTGTTCCGGATCGGCGACAAGGTCATAGCGAATATCCAGCCGTACCGCCAGCGGGGCACTGGCAATTTCTTCGATACTCGTAATTTCGAATTCCGCGGTTTCCACCCGTGACACCGGCCCCAGCCAGACACGCAACTCCTTAAGAAATCGCTCTCGCCCGGAAACTGGACCGCTGGAAAAGCGTCTTCTCATGCAATCGATCCCGTTTCCGGAGCGCAGCGTGAGTTCCTTTGCGGCAATCAGCGAGGTGGCTTCTATCGCCGGGTCCAGTGATTCTGCCACGGCTGAAAGGTCGCTGTGACCGATGCCTTGAGAGCATCGCTCCACTGCTGCAGAAGCATCCCGATCTCAAAGGCATACTTCTCGGTTACATATTCATCCGAACCGGGGGCGACCAGGCGAAGAACATCTTCCAGCGGAGACCTCGCCGGATAGTGAGGAGTGAGACGAACATCGGAGAGAGCGAAGGCGGACTTCTCTACCGCGAACCTCCAGGGATTTCCAAAAAACAATCGCGACCCATGGAAGGGTGCCGGACGGAGGAGCAGAGGCGCCAACCCCATGGTCTTGAGGAGCGACCGTCGGGAAAGCAATCGGTTTTCGTTTTTGTGACGCGACATCCTTAGGGTTTCCGCAGAGCCTGCAGATGTTTGCATGCTAGAGCATTTTTACTTCTGGTGCATACGGAGTGGCTGTCCACCAGGAAATCCACAACCCCGAGGCATCGGGGGGATGCGTATCTCCAACTTTTGGTTGACAAATATCGTTTCTGTGGACTACATTCCTTTGCGGTGATGTAACCGGTTACTCTCCTGCAGCAAACGGTTACACAATCGAGTCAGCGCCCAAGCAGCGCAAATGACCATGGCGTAATTATGGAGGGTTTTCGGTATGGGCCGTGAACACAACGCTACCAGTCTGTTTAAGTCTTTCAGGTTCATAACCCTCACCGCATTACTCCTGATTCTCATCCCCAGTCCACGCCTCTTCGGCCAGGTCGACGAGGGGTCGATTTCCGGAACCGTACAAGATCCCACCGGCGCGGTAGTTCCCGGAGCGCAGGTGACCCTCCTCAACACCGACCAGGGTATGACACTGACGACCACCACCAATGGCGCAGGTGACATATACTTTCTCCCCGGTCAGAATCGGACACTACTCCGTATCTGTCTCTGCTCCCGGTTTCTCCACCACTAACCAGCAGAATCTGCAGGTGACGGTGGGTCTGGCACTTGCAGGTCAACGTGCAGCTTAAGACCGGCGCCACCTCTGAGACTGTCCAGGTGACCACCGCACCGCCCGAGCTGCAGACCTCAGAGTCGTCGGTCGGGCAAACAGTCACCGGTCAAACAATGAATAGTCTGCCTCTCAATGGACGCAACTTTACTTTCCTGGCGCAGTTGGGCGCGGGCGTGAACACGCCGCAGGCGGACACCCGAGGCAATGCTGCCTCCGGCGCCTTTACTGCTAACGGTCTGAAGCCCGCGCAAAACAACTACCTGCTTGATGGCATTGACAACAATTCCAACGCCGTCGACTTCCTCAACGGAACCAACTACATCGTTCTTCCCCCGCTGGACGCGATCCAGGAATTCAAAGTACAGACCGCGGACTTCAGCGCCGAACTCGGTCGCTCCGCGGGCGCCGTCCTCAATGCCACCATCAAGTCCGGTTCAAACCAACATCCACGGCGCAGTTTGGGAATTTTTCCGCAACGATGTGCTCGACTCCGCGGATTGGTTTGAAGATAACCAGGGTATCCCCAAGGGCGAGTTGCGGCAGAATCAATTCGGAGCCGCCATCGGCGGCCCGATCATCAAGAATAAGATCTTCTATTTCGGCGACTATGAGGGTCTGCGCCGCGTGCAGGGCAATACTCAATCGGGCATTGCCGTGCCGACAGCCCTGGAGCGAAACAGCGGTTATACCAATCTCTCCGACATCATCACCGGGCAGGGCACAACTTCCAGGGCCGACGCCCTGGGCCGCCAGATACCTCTCGGTGCCGTCCTGGATCCAGCGACGACGCGGGCGGTTACCGCTGGTGTGATTGACCCGGTATCCGGCATCGTTTCTCCCAACACCGGCTATGTTCGCGATCCCTTCGGCACCTGCGCAGCTTCCACCACGGCCTATACTCTCGCTGGCTGCGGCCTCAATCAACTTCCCGCTGGCCGATTGGACCCGAACGCTATTAAGCTGTTGAATCTCTACCCGCTGCCAACCAGCGGGGGACTTACCTCAAATTTTGGATCCAGTCCAGCTCTTTTCGAGCATCGCAACGCCTTCGACGTCCGGGTCGACTTCGACATCACCCAAAAAGACCAGATTTTCTCTCGCTTTAGCTGGGTCGATGACCCGCAATATATCCCAGGCCCCTTTGGAGGCGTGGCGGACGGCGGCGGATTCCAGGAGGGCGATCAGAGTGCAAAATCCTATCAATCTGCCTCCGCGTGGACCCATGTATTTTCCCCGAACTTGATCAACGTGGCGCGTGTCGGCGTAAATCACCTGCTCACCTCGCGCTACGGCCCAGAAGGCACCGTATCTGGCATTCCGGCGCAATATGGAATTCAGGGGGTTCCGCAGACCACCGAAAATGGCGGTCTCCCCTCCATTGCAATCAGTGGACTGAATACACTGGGCAGCAATGCCTACCTGCCTTCGGACGAGGTCAGCGACACTCTCCAAATTACCGACGACTTTACCAAAATCTACGGTGCGCATAGCTTCAAGATGGGCATCGAATTCCAGAACGTGAAGTTTTCCACCTTGCAGCCGGCGTATTCACGCGGCGATTTCAGCTTCAACTCCAACAGCAGTTCTGTCAGCTTTACGGATATCCCGAATGTCGGCGGAGGCGCGACAGGCCGCGCGCAAATGCTGCTGATTCCACAGCTGTCAACCGTGGGTGGGGTTAACTACGTGGGGGGCGCCGACCAGGTACAGGCCTCTAACATCAACAAGACCTACGATGAGAAGAAGTATTTCGCAGCTTACTTCCAGGACGACTGGAAAATAACTCCAAGCCTAACCCTGAACCTGGGCCTGCGTTATGACTGGTTTGGGCCGATTCTCGAGACCAATGGTGGGCAGGCCAATTTCGTTCCCGGCCCCACTCCGTTCAGCGGTCCGGCTTACCTGATCCCGGCTACAGGCAAGGACAACAGGCAACTATCCTCGACCGCTAATAATCCCGCCCTTGCCGGTAACGGCTTTATCGACCTCTTGGCGAAGGACGGCATTGCACTGGAGCAAACCAACAAATACGGCCAGGGGTTGGTGCAAACGCAAAAGACCAATTTTGCGCCGCGCATAGGCTTCGCCTATCAAGCCAACCAGAAATTGGTGGCGCGAGCCGGTTTTGGCCTCTTTTACAACTCATTTGACAATCAGGGATACGGACCGAATATCGGCGAGAATTATCCCTTTGTCTTTAACTTTAACTATCAGCAGCAAGACCTCGGCGTTCCCAGCGTCTCGCCCATAAGTGGCGGCTCTCCGTGGACGGGCTGCGGGACGGCTGGTCCAGGTGGAACGGCAACCCTCAATGCCGGTCTCTCCTGCATTGCATTTTCGCCGCTGGATGTAAACGCACAGGGCTTGGGTCTGCAGGGGCTTCAGTTCAACTACAAAACCCCCACCACCATAGCCGCCAATCTCTCTTTCCAGTATTCGCTCACGCGTACGTTGTCTGCGCAGGTTGCGTACGTGTATACGCGGGCTAACCATGTTCAGGTGGGTGTAGGCACCAACAACGTGACCACGCTCTTGCCCTCCGGTCACCCGACAAACGATACCTTTCCAAACAATGAAGTCCCATTTCCGGACTTCTCCCATGGTTCGAGCTACAACGCTTCCGTAGGAACCAGCAACTACAACTCATTGCAAACCAAGCTGGAACAGCAATACGGCAATGGCTTGCAATTCCTTGTCACCTACACCTGGTCAAAGACCTTGGGCGATGCTCAAGATTTGCTGAATGGCGGCAGTCTACAGGGGTATCGTGCGCCAGACGTGCCCGGTTATGGACCCGAATTCGATTACGGTCCGGTCGATTACGATATCCGCAACGTATTCCATGCCAGTGGTGGGTACGAGCTTCCCTTTGGCAAGGGGAAGAAATTCTTTAGCAACGCTAACAAGCTCGAGAATGCGTCTGGTTGGAGGCTGGAGCGCAAATGTGATCAGTGGCCTTCAGGGCGGCCAGCCAGTTACCTACTCCTTGTCCGACCAGCACCACCTCAGGAACAAACTGTTATGACGTGAAGGTTCCGGGGCAGAGCCAGAAGCTTGGCTTCCACAAGGACTCCAACGGAAAGCTCAATTGGATTGGCAATCCGCTGGCCTTCCAGCAACCTTGCCCGCTTGGGGCCGCCGAAACCCCGGGATGCATACCACACGGCCCAATATTTGGGCGGGAGTCAAGGCACGAGCTTGACACCCGGGTTGGCTAAGTTCGATTTCTCTGCGTTCAAGGTCTATCCCCATCAACGAGCGCATCTCCATGCAGTTCCGGGCGGAGTTCTTTAACATCCTCAATCATCCGACCTTCAATGCGCCTAATTTCGGCGGCAACGGAGTGATCCAGATTTCGAACTCAGGCAATTTTACCAGTACGCAATTTCGGCGAGATTGGGTCCACTCGTTTTGCTCCGTATGATCCGAGGCAGATCCAATTTGCTCTGAAGCTGTATTACTAAATTAAAATGAAAACACCCCGGGACGGCAGAGCAACTGGTGCCGTTCGGGGCGTCTTTTCATGTAGAGGGCAGAGCGATCGATGTGTCGCGCAGAATAGGTATCGTCGCGAACAGCGGATGGCAAGGGTGGGGCGCCCTCAGACTCGTTGCGCTTCTGCCCAGGAACATCAAGCTTCTGCTCTTCGTTGCTTCTCTCCTGTCCGCGGCATTTGCGGCAGCCGAAAACGGTCCAAGCCAGGCGTTGGACCTGGAGTTTCAGTCTGCGGTAGCTCACTATCATGCAAAGCAGTTCGCCGAGGCGGCTTCCCAACTGGAGGATCTTTTGCCCCGCGTACCCAGGAGCTTTGAAGTTCATGAGCTTTTGGGGCTGGTCTACGCTGCGCAGTCGCAGAATGCGAAGGCAGTGGAACAACTCCAGCTAGCGGTTGGTCTGAAGCCGGATTCGGCTGCTGCCAGGACAAATCTGGCTGCCGCCCTGGTCCACGCCGGGAAGCCGGCGTTGGCAGGGGAACAATTCCGCAAGGCCGTTGACCTGGAACCGCACGACTTTGAGGCCAACCATGATCTGGGTGAGTTCTACATCCAAACAGGAAAAATCGCCGAAGCGACTCCCTTTCTCGAACAGGCGCAGCGCATCACTCCTTCCTCCTACGACAACGGCTACGATCTGGCGCTGGCTTATTCCCTCACCGGGCGTCTGCTTCAGGCGAGGCAACTCGCGCAAAGTCTCCTGCAGCAAAGCAACACCAGTGAACTGCATAACCTGTTAGGCCAGATCGACGAGAAGGACGGAAAATTCCTGCCCGCGGCAAACGAGTTTGAGACCGCCGCGCACATGGATCCGAGCGAGCAAAACCTGTTCGATTGGGGAAGCGAATTTCTGCTCCACCGGACCTACGAACCAGCCATTGATGTCTTTGACAAAGCCACCCAGCTCCATCCCAATTCACCCCGGCTGTTGATCGGGCTGGGCATGGCCCTGTATTCGCGGGGTAAGTACGACGAGGCGGTCAAGTCCTTGCTCAAGGCTGCGGATCTGGATCCTTCGGATCCTCGCTGTTATCGCTTTCTCTCTCACGCCTACAACCTCTCTTCCAGGCCGTCGGAGGACGTAGTCCAGCGGTTCCGGCGTTATGCGGAGCTTCAGCCTCGTAATGCGATGGCCCAGTATTACTACGCCCTGAGTTTGTTGAAGGGAAATCGGCCCCAGGACGCGAGTCCTGAATTTCATGTGGTGGAGTCCCTGTTGCAGCAGTCGATAGCCCTTGATGGCAAGGTTGCCGAAGCCCATTTTCAACTGGGCAACCTCTATGCCGATCACCATGACTATGCCAAGTCGTTTCCTGAGTACCTGCGTGCAACGGAATTGGATCCGAATCTTCCCGATGCTCATTACCGTCTTGGCCAGTATTATGTTCACGTCGGGCGCAAGGACCTCGCCCAACAGGAATTTGATACCTATCAGCGGCTTCGGGCAAAGTATCTGGCTGAGCTCGACAAGGAAGGGGCAGAAGTCCAGCAATTTGTATATTCCTCGCAGGCCGCAGCTCCCACCAAGCCATGAGCAGATCCGCCCAATCATCCTTCGCCGGAAATATCGCGCAACACCTCGGCCGCAGCCGGCGTGATTTCCTGCGCGGCGCTGCCGGTGTGGCGCTGGGCTCTACTTTGCTCAGCGCCAGCCCATTTGTGCGCGGCGCGGCTGCAGCCAAGAAGCGCAAGATCATCGTGATCACCTTTGGAGGAGGCGCCCGCGATCAGGAGACCTTCGCCCCGCAAGGGCAGGAAAATATTCCCCATCTGATCCACGAATTAGCGCCGCAAGCGAGCTTCTTCACCCAGGTAATGAATCAGGGCATCCTGGGCCACTATGTGGCCACCGCCAGTCTGGCCACCGGCGTCTACGAAACCCTCAATAACTTCTCCGCCGTGCCTCCCGACCATCCCACTGTCTTCGAGTACTTTCGCAAGGATTTGAATCGGCCGCCTTCCGATGCGTGGGTAGTTGCCCCCAGCAACGGATTCAACCGCATTGGTGAAAGCGACTACCGCTCCTTCGGTCCGGGCATGGGGGCCAGGGTGGTTCTGCCCAAGCATTTGCTGGCTGCGGCCATGTCTGGCGGCGTCACCGATTATGCGCATTTGCTGCGTGATAACTACGAGACCCCGCTGTACACTCCACGGCTGGCAGGCAGCGAATTCGAGTTGCAGCAACTGGAAATGATCCTCAAGCTTTCCGTCGATGACTTCAAGGCGCATGCCCTCACCTTGTCCAGCCCGGACGAGCTCTCCATGTACATTGCGCGCCGCTTGATGCAGCAGGAGGCGCCCAGTTTGCTTTGGATCACCATGCACGACATCGATGTCGCCCACGCCGGGGCGTACTCGCTTTACATCGATGGCATCCGCCGCACCGATCGCCTTTGTGCCGAGCTTTGGAAGGCTGCGCAAAGCGAGCCCGAATACGCCGGCAACACCACGCTCTTCATCCTGCCGGATTTTGGGCGGGATGCCGACGAAGATTCCGGCGGCAACGGGTTTCAGCACCACCGCACTGGCGACGCAGCCTCCCGCACCACCTGGATGATGGCCCTGGGCGCCGGTGTCCGGCCAGGTGTGGTCTACGACCAGCCGATGCAGTCGATTGACCTCGTGCCCACCCTGGGAGCGATGATGGGATTCTCTCCCTCGCTTTCACAAGGCAAGCCGATCAAAGAATTGGTTTAGTCATGCTTCCACGCGATCTAAAAGCCGAACAGTGGACGTCCTATCCTCCCCAGGCGAGGGCTTTGGTTGTAGCTCACCTGGACGCGCTCCGCCAGCTTCCGCTCAGTTTTCTGCCCAGCCTCTTGCGTGAGGTCATCGATTACGATTACAAGTTTCCCGCCGAGCGCGCCGCCATCGATAGGGAACTCGCCAACCTTAGCTCACTTTCGCCGGCACAGATGACAGAGTGGTTTCACGTCTTCGCGCAATTTTCTCTGTCGCCAAAGTTGGAAGGTTTTGATTGGATCAATCAGCCGGCCCAGTTTGTCGAGCAGTTATCCGCCTACTTGTGGACCACTCACCAGTTGGATAGCTTTCGCCAGGCCGCAATCGTTTACGGCGATCGTTTGCAGGCCATCAAACCACCTGAAGCTATTCCAGTGCGCAGGCTCGGCATTGCGGTCATCGGTCAGGGAGTCGCCGCCTACGATGCCCCCCTCTTTCGCAACCTTCGCCCGCACGGCGCCTATTTTGCGCACGTCAAGCCCGACAACGGACTGCAACTGTTACTGAGCGCGGTCGCAGCGCGGGCCCAGGCGCATCCCGTCCCTTACGGTCATTGGTACGTCGATGGAGGTCAGCAAGCTGATCACAGTCCATTGCTTACCTGTGTCTCGTACCAGGCCTTGGAACCTGTGCGTGCCGCCTTGCTGCAAAAAATCCAGGCTGACATTCAGCGTCCAGGTATGGGGCCGGAGGAGCTGCGCACCCATCTGGCTCAGCTGGCGCCAGCGGATCTGGGCATGGACGAGTCGGGAGACGCGGTATTGAACCGCTTTCAGATCAAGCTCCTCACCGAGGGGTCAGGGACCCAGATCTTCAGCACCACCTTTGCCCAGTGGACAGCCCGCGAGGCCCTGCGAAGGGCCCAGTCGTTGACCTTATTGGTGCGCTTTGCCCCAAGGCAACGGCAGAAGCCAATGAATGAATTGCTTTCGAGCAGCCAAGGCAATGTGGAACTCGACTTGGCCGGCTCCCTGGTTGACGCCGACATGGGCGCCTACTACAGTTGGCTCAACCAGCAGCGCTTGCCGGGAGCCGATAAATCCGGTTTCCTGGTCTGGTTTGAGGGCCAAACCCAAGCCCTCGTGATCGGACCTTCCATCCCCCGCGGAACCGAGTCCACCACAGTCGCCGACGTGGGAGAGCTAGCCGCGCTAGCCACCGCCTGAAACGTAGCCCTTCCACAGAATTAGCTCTTTTCGATCGGCTCGATTGGACTGCACCTGCTGAAGAACAAATAAGCTATCCGGGCCATCGCGATCAGTCCCGTAGGGACGGCTGAGAGTAGCCCAGGACGTAGTCCTGGGAACCCAAGACAAAACGGCCCAGTCCCGCAGGGACGGCTGAGAATGACCCAGGACGGAGTCCTGGGTGAACTGGACCACACGTGAACGCTGTGGCAATCATCCAAGGCCAACCCGATTCTCTCTGAGACCACCGACAGCATACAACCCACGGATTATCTGCACACCAAACCAGGTTTGCTCGCTAATATGGACAGCCCTGTTAGCGAGTAGGCCAGGACTTGCGTCCTGGGACATTCTCAGCCGTCCCTTCGGGACTTTTCCCGTTTTGTCTTGGGTTCCCAGGACTGACGTCCTGGGCTATTCTCAGCCGTCCCTACGGGACTGATCGCGATAAGCCCTGAGAGCTGATTTGCTTTCAGCGAGTACGCTACAAATCGGGCGCCTTAACCCGGCGCTCTTCTTACCGTGAAGCAAACCCTAGTTCTTAACCCGAACCGTGGGCTCCACCGACAATCCCGGCCGCAGCAAGTGGTCGTTGTCCTCATTCCGATCCGTCAGGTCAATCCGGACCGGGATCCGTTGCACCACCTTGACGTAATTCCCAGTTGCATTCTCTGGCGGAAACAAGCTCAGCACCGACCCGGTAGCGCCCCCGATCTGCGTCACCTTCCCGTCGTAGTCACGGCCGTAAGCGTCCACGTGAATCTTGACCGCCTGCCCCGGACGCATCAACCGCAGCTGTGTCTCCTTGAAGTTAGCCGTGATCCAGATATCGTCCAGCGAAACCAGGGTCATCAAGTTCTGCCCCACGCTCACGTTTTGCATCACTTCCAGGCTTTTCTTAGTGATGATGCCATTCACCGGAGCGACAATCTTCGTGTAGCCCAAGTTCAATTTAGCTTGCGCCAGCTCAGCGCGCGCCTGTTCCACCTGGGCCGCCGCCTGGTCTGCCTTAGCCTTCTGAATCTTTATCTGGTCAGGAGCAGTTTGCGCAGTTTTCAACTCCGCCTGCGACTGCACCACCCGGTCGCGGGCAATGCGCACCGCATCCTCAGCGGCAATCTCGCTCGCTTTTGCTCCCAGCAACGCCGCCTTGGAGGCATCCGCCGTGGCCACGGTGGCGTCGAACTGCTGCTTGGAGATGACGTCCTTTTCCACCAGCGGCGTATAGCGCTTCAAATCCAGTTGGGCCTTGATGTTGTTCGCTTCCGCCTGCTGCACCTGCGCCTGCGCCGCTTCCAACTGACGCTGCGACTGCTGCACCGTCGCGTCCGAGGTTCGCACGCCAGAGGAAGCCGACTGCAGCGTCGAACTGGTGTTAATCCCGATCACCGGTACATTGACCCGCACCGCTTCATAGTTGGCTTCGGCGCTCTCCAGGCTGGCCTCATCCTGTTGCACCGCGACCTCAAAGTCCTTGGGATCGATCTCCGCAATCAAGGTGCCGGCCGGCACGTACTGATTCTGATCCACGTTGACCTTGATCACCTGCCCGGCCACGCGGGCGCTGATCTGTATCAGGTGACCATCCACCTGTGCGTCGTCGGTGTCTTCGTAATACGTGGAGTGCCACCAAAAAAGCAGCGCCCCCACGATAAGAACCGCGACCACGCCGATGACGATGAATCGGCGCTGTCCCTTTTTCCGCGGAGGACTGTCCAGATCCTGCTGGTCGTTATTGCCAGCCTCGGGACCCTCTTC
Organism: uncultured Acidobacteriaceae bacterium; assembly: GCA_963844785.1. Classification (GTDB taxonomy): domain Bacteria; phylum Acidobacteriota; class Terriglobia; order Terriglobales; family Acidobacteriaceae; genus PALSA-350. The sequence goes on from CAWJPV010000016.1 coordinate 96,641, forward strand.
GACGGTACTTGCACGGCCTGATTCCGGATTCTGTTCCGCCACCGCTACTTCCCTCCCACGTAATCCTTGTAATTTGTCTGCGCAATGCCCAGCGCCCGGGCGAGAGAAAGCTTCGCCACATTGTGCTCGTACAGGCTGGAGACATACTGGTCATCCGCCTGAGCCATCGATGCCTGGGCTTGCGATACCGCAAGATTGTCGGCCACGCCTGCCGCATAGCGCTGTTGCGCCTCGCTCAACGCCTCGGTCGCCAATTCTACGTTACTGCGCGAGACGGCAACCTGCTTGGCTGCTGCCTGTATGTCGAGAATGCTGTCGCGCACGTCGGCGCTGATTTGACCCCGCAGGTCATTCAACTGTGCCTGCTTCTGTTCCAGTTGGGCTTGCGCGCTCCGCGCGTCGCCGCGTAGCTTCGCCTCTTCATAGAGCGGCACGGTGGCCGTGCCCACGGCGTCGAAGGTCCCATTGGAATGGCCCAGCGTCGGCCCAATGACCCCATAGTCCCCGGAGAAGCTCACCGTCGGGTAGCGTTCGGCGGTGGCTGCGGACCGTGAAGCTTTCGCCCCCTCCACCTGTTGTTGCAGCGCCTGCAAGTCACGGCGGTGGGCTAGCGCCTGCTGCACTCCGGCATTTGGGTCCAGGTTGTCCAGCGCCTGAAAAGGCGCCTGGTCGCTCAATTCATAGCTTTGTTCCAAGGGCAGGCCAATCGTGCGCGCCAAAGCAATCTTGTCTTTCTCATATTGATTTTTCGCATTGATCAAAGTCTGCTGTTGGGTCTGATAATCCACCCGGGCGCGTAGCTCGTCGAGCAGGGGAGCCGTCCCCGCCTGGTGGTTGGCCACCGCCTGGTCGAGCGATATCTTCGAAGTATCTACCTGGGCCTGTGCCGATTGCACCCGCGACGCGTCGGCGATGCACAGCAGGTACGCATTCCCGACCGTCAGCACCACCATGTCCTTGGCATCCTCGATCGAGAGTTTGGATCCTTCGAAATTATGTTTTGAGGCCAGGTAGTTCCGCAGCGACGACACGTTTAAGAGCGACCATTGCACCGTTCCCCGGATGTCTGTATACGCATAGGGCCCGATCACCGCTGGAAAGCCGGGAATGTTGAGCCCTTCCGCCCGCAGGTTCACCTGTTGGTCCGATTCTTTGGCATAAGCGCTTACCGTAGGCAGCAACGCCTGCAATTGCTGCAGCCGCTGTGCGCCGGCCGATCCCGAGTTGACCCCGGAGAGCACCAGGCCCAGGTTGTATTGCAGCCCCATGCGTATCGCCTCATCGAGCGAAAGCGGAAGAACCCCTGGAACCGGCGTTCGCTTTACGATGCTGCCTTGGTAGGTGCCGCTATTCACCTGCGCCGGCTGCGCCTGAACAGAGCCTGCACTCGAGCTGCCCCCGGAAGGCGAGGATTGATTCGCGAATTGCCCCTGGGAGGTGGCCGGGATGAGGCTCAAGCTGAAGAGGATCACGAGTGATCGCCACTCCATGCCCCGCAATACACCCCGGTAACGTCTCATCCTTAAGTCAACCTCGGCAAGCAACCTAACAGCCCGGAAAACCAACAGCACCCACTCAGATGCAACATAACCTGTTAATTATGCAAAAAGAAGGCCCACACGAGGTTGCGAACACACCCATTGCGGGGAGCCGCTGGGTATGACGGACGCAGTCATCATACCCCCGGCCCTTGAAGCTTGGACCTGTGACTTGGATTGGTCCCGCTCAGGCCGGCATGAGCGCGGTATGCGAACTGATCAGGCAGGTGGCCAGTGAGCACAGCGCCTGGCGATATGCGGTACCAACCTGGTCGCGCCGCCATGCCTGTGCTCCCCTCGCTCCGCTCCGGCGAAGGCTCTCTGCGGTCTGCTCACCATCTTGTCCGGCAACAGCGCGCAGCACAAAAACCGCGCGCAAGGCGGGTGCCAGCCGATCCAGCCATTCCCGCATGCCCGCCCGGCCGGCGCCTGAAAACAGCGCCCCAAACTGCTCCCCGGTCAAACCCGCCGCTCCCAGGTCATCGGTTTCAATGCACGAGCCAGCGTCGTCCGGCTCCGCGGCGGGCACAGCAAACGCTTCAGGGTACATCCCGGCCATTCGCCGCACGGCGGTATGCACCAGCAAAGACCGGGCCTCGGCGTAGGCCACCGTGGCCTCGGCACAAGGGTCGGTTTCTACCTTGGCCACTGTTTCCTCTACCAGGCAAACCGCCTCTTGCTCGTTCCCCAGCATCAGGGCCGCGATCTGAAAAAGCTGCACAGCCGTATCCTCGGCCATGAGTAGGCTGGCCCCTGGCGCTTGGCTACAATCCTGCTCCGTCATGCGCTTCTCCTTCTGAACTCGGTCTTTCGATAGTTCTGTCATCTTCCATCCTCCCGCAACCCCTCTCCGGGCGTCAAATCGAGTACTGCACCCGGCCAAAAAATTCCCCAAAAACTGTCATTTTCATCGCCCATCCATTTAGCCCTCCCTTTAGTAAGGTAGAAAGAGACAACCAGTCTCCCAACCCTCACTATGGATAGTGTGAGTACAGATCCCCAGAGTCTCTTTATCGGCCGCGATGAATCCTGGCTGAGCTTTAACCGCCGCGTCCTCGAAGAAGCCCAGGATCCGACGAATCCCTTGCTGGAAAGGGTCAAATTTCTCGCCATTACCGCCAGTAACCTGGATGAGTTTGTCGAAATTCGTGTGGCCGGCATCATGCAGCGCATTGAAGACGGGTACACCGAACCGGGCTTTAATGGCCTGACCCCCCGCCAGACCCTGGATAACGTAGTCGGCGACATGCACGCCTTCGTCCGCGACCAGTACCGCTGCTGGACCGAAGACCTGCGCCCGGCGCTTTATGCCAACGGCGTTCGCGTGCTGGGCTGGCGCGAGGTCGATGAACCCGCCCGCGCTCATGCCCTGAACTACTACCAGCGCGAAGTCGATCCTCTATTAACGCCCATCACCATCGATCCCGCCCACCCTTTCCCCCGGGTCTTGAACAAGGCGCTTTGCCTGGCCCTGCTTCTGCGCCGCAAGCGCAAGGGCGCCACCGGGGCATTACTGGGCGTGCTCACCGTGCCCCGGGCCCTCCCCAGGCTTGTGCCCCTACCCTCCAGCTTCGGAACCCACGACTTCATCTTTCTCCACGACCTCATTGAGCACAACGCCGCCGGCATGTACCGTGGTTACGAAATCCTTTCTACTGCCGCCTTTCGCGTCACTCGTAACAGCAATCTCTATTTCCAGGAAGAAGAATCACGCAGTCTGTTGGACAGTGTGCGTTCCGAGTTGCACAATCGCCGCAAAGGCGACGCGGTGCGCCTGGAAATCGAGGAAGGCGCCGATAACGAGGTAGTCGACCGCCTGCGCGTCAATTTCGAGCTGGAGGATTCCCAGGTCTTCCCCACCAACGGGCCAGTCAATTTGTCGCGCCTGATGAATTTGTACGATACCCCACGTCCGGACCTGAAGTTCAAAGACTTCCTGCCCCGCGAGCTACGCCTGAACCGCCGTTCTGAGGATCTTTTCGACGAACTCCGTCATCATGACCTGCTGCTCCACCACCCCTACGATTCCTACGATGCCGTGGTCAATTTTGTGCAGTTGGGGTCGCAGGATCCGCGCGTAGTCTCCATGAAGCAGACGCTTTATCGCACCAGTTCCGACTCGCCCATGTTCCATGCCCTTACCGAGGCTGCGCAAACCAAGGAAGTAACCGTCGTGGTAGAGCTGATGGCTCGTTTCGACGAAGCTTCGAACATCCGCTGGGCGCGCAATCTTGAAGATGCCGGGGTGCAGGTTTTCCATGGCATCGTCGGGCTCAAGACGCACTGCAAGCTGGCCATGCTGATTCGCCACGATCCAGACGGCGTCACCCGCCGGTATGTGCACCTCGGCACTGGCAACTACAATCCCAATACCGCGCGTTTCTACACCGATCTCAGTCTGCTGACGGCCGACCCCGAGATCACCTCCAGTGTGCATAGTGTCTTCAATTACCTGACTGCGCATTCTGAATCGGACGATTACGCTCCTCTGTTGGTTGCGCCGCTGACCTTGGCGGAGAGCACCATCCGCATGATCCATCGCGAAGCCGAGCACGCCGCGGCTGGCCGTCCCGCGCACATTATCGCCAAGATGAATTCGCTGCTGGAGCAGGCAGTGATTGAAGCCCTTTATGAAGCTTCGAAGGCCGGTGTGCAGGTCGACCTGATCGTGCGCGGAATCAGTTCCATTCGCCCGGGGATCCCGGGCATCAGCGAAAACATTCGTGTGCGTTCGGTAGTTGGCCGTTTCCTTGAGCACAGCCGCATCTTTTATTTTGCCAACGGCGGCGAGGACGAAGTCTATTGCGGCAGCGCCGACTGGATGCCGCGCAACCTCTTTGAACGCTGCGAGGTGGTCTTCCCCATACGCGATGCGCAGATTCGCCATCGCATTCGCCACGAGATCCTGGGTGCTTATCTGGCTGACACCGCCAAATCCCGCATGGAGACGGCTGCCGGCGCCTACCCCCGCGTCCGCGCCCCCGAGGGCAAGTCTTTCAGCGCCCAGGACTTCTTCATCCGTCTCGCCGAAAGTCGAGACAGCATCGACGGTATTCCAGAGCCGGCCTGGGAGCCGGAGACGGTGGTGACGGCGCCAGAGCCCGAGTCAGTAGCCTCGGCCAAGCCGCACCGCCGCAAAGCCGCCCGCAAGCAGCCCCAACCAGCCATCTGATTAGCCGCACCGCTGGGGATCATAACGTCTATCGGATCCCGACTGGGCGACCTCGTTCCCAAGCAAGGCTATAGGATCCGGACGGGATACCCTCGTTCCCGCGCAACGTCGATAGGATTCGGACGGGATACCCTCATTCCCACGCACCCGTCCAGATCCTATGGCGGCTGCGTGGGAATGAGGGTATCCCGTCCAGATCCTGTTGCCTTCGCTCGGGAAACAGGGTTCGGCCGAGACTAATTCACTGGTCGATCGTTGGGCAGTAAACTAAAGCTTGGCGCATCGTCTCTACAACCTCGCAGAATGGTGGCATCTTCTCAGCCTGGACGCGCCCACCGTCGCCGCTCTCTGGGCATGGTTCTTCTCCATCGCCATGCACCTGCACCTGTCCCTCCTCCCACCGTTGTTCCTCGCCCTTGGCACCTGGTTGCTCTACGTCACCGACCGCATTCTCGACGGACTCCGCCAGCGCCAAGCCGACCTGCGGGAGCGCCATCACTTTCACGCCCGTCATCGCACGGCCTTTCTTTGGGCAGCTGCGCTGATGGTCGTCCTATTAGCCTGGTTCGTCCTGACCCGCATGCGTCCCGAGGCATTCCGCGACGATTCCTGGATTGGGGTCTTTGCCCTTCTGTATCTCTTCGCCGTTCACCGCAGGACCCGCGCGTCCTGGCTGCCCAAGGAACTCGCAGTGGCCATTCTCTTCGCGGCCGCCACCGCCGTCCCCGCCTGGTCGCGGCTTGGGGCAAGCAGCGGGGGGAAGGAGCAACTGGCCCCCGCCGTCCTTTTCTTTGCCCTGCTTTGCTGGACCAATTGTGTGAGCATCGAAAAATGGGAGGACGGCAATCCTCACTCCACCACCCGCTGGGCCAGCCTGCACCTGCGTTCAATCGTAACCATGATTGCGCTGTTCTCCCTGGCCGGCGCCGTGCTTGCGCCTTCGCGTGGCCTGATGGCGGTTTATCTGGCCGCCCTGCTCAGCAGCGGACTGCTCATGGCACTCGACGCGCGCCGTACCCACTTTTCCCCGCTGCATCTGCGCATCGCCGCCGACGCCGCCCTGCTCACCCCCTTGGCCTTCTTCCCCTTTGCTCGCTGAATCGGCGGTTAATTTCGATCCCATCGCTCGTCCTTACCGATGGCTCGAATACCTCAGCTTCGGACCCTGGCTCGAGCGTTGCCGCAGCGCACAACTCGCACATCTAACCACCGTCCAACGCGCACTCCTCTTAGGGGATGGCGATGGACGCTTCCTGGCCCGCCTGCTGGCGGCCAATACCACCCTCACCGTGGATGTCGTCGACTCCAGCCCCTCCATGCTGCGGCTTCTCGATCGCCGCATTCGGCGTGCCGGGCCTCAAGTCCGCCAGCGCATTTGTCTGCACTCCGCCGATGCTCTCGAATGGAATCCCACCGGAAGCTACGATCTGGTAGTTTCCCACTTCTTTCTCGACTGCTTTTTCGCTTCTCAACTGGAGCGCCTCTTCGATCGCGTTCTTCCCCATCTTCGCCCCGGCGCGCAATGGGTGATCTCCGAGTTCGCCATTCCCCGCAATGCCTTCACTTCTTACCTCGCCCGAGGTTTCATCAGCTTGCTCTATCGGGCCTTCGCTCTGCTTACCGGGCTTCCTGTGCGCGCCCTGCCGGACTACGCCGCCGCACTCCTCCGCCGCGGCTTCGTGCTCCGTCAAGACCGCCGTTATCTCGCTGGGCTCCTGTGCTCTCAGGTCTGGTCGCTACCCACCATTCCCGCGCAAAAATGATCTAGAATGCCGCATGCCCTCCCCGCACTTGCGCAGGCTGTCGCTATTTTCTGGGGCCCTCGGATCCTTGTTGCTTGCCCTGTCCGCGTCGGCACAGGTGTCCCCGATCAATTCGCCGGACGGCAAGCCGTTGTCGCAGCGTGTGGTGGCCTACTGGATCGATGCCAAACTCGACACCACTGCAAAAACCCTGGATGCGACGGAGGTAATTGAATATCGCAATCCCTCCGACCAGCCCGTTTCCACCATCCCGTTTCATCTCTACCTCAACGCTTTCCGGCCCCAATCCACCTTTGCCAGGGAATCGCATCGCGATGGCAACGACATCCCCCACACCAAGGCAGACCAGGGCGCCGTCGAGATCAAGAGCATATCCGCCGAGGGCTATGGCGACCTCTCCCAGAGCATGCGCTTCACCGCCCCTGACGATGGCAATCAAGACGACCACACGGTGATGGAGGTCACCCTCCCCAAACCGCTCGCTCCCACGGAAGCGATTCGTTTCCAAATCACCTTTCACGATAAATTCCCCATCTCCATTGCCCGCAGTGGATACAAGCGCGACTTCATCATGGGCGCGCAATGGTTTCCCAAAGTCGGCGTGCTCTGGCACGGAGCGTGGAACTGTCATCAATACCACTCGGATACCGAGTTCTTCTCCGACTTCGGCACCTACAATGTCAACCTGACGCTTCCTCAGACCTATATCGTCGGCGCCAGCGGCATCCAGACCGGCGAACAGTCCAACTCCGACGGCACCACGACGCTCAGCTTTCGCGGTGAAGATATTCACGACTTCGCCTGGGCCGCCTCTCCACACTTCCAGGTCTTCGACGATACCTTCGTCAACAGTCTCGGCTCGGTGAAACTGCACGCGCTGATTCTCGCCTCCCACGCCAATGAGAGCGATCGCTATCTCTCTATCCTGAAGCAGAGCATGCAGAAGTTTGATGAGTGGTACGGGCCTTATCCCTACCAGCAAATCACCCTCATCGATCCCGAGCCGGACTCCCAGTTCGGAGGCATGGAATACCCCACGCTGATCACCGGCGACGCGCAATGGTGGGAGCCATCCTGGGATTACTACGGCCTGGAAGTGACGGTTGCGCACGAGTTCGGCCATCAGTATTGGTACGGGATGGTGGCCACCAATGAATTTGAAGAACCCTGGCTGGATGAAGGGATCAATAGCTACACCGAAACCAAAGTTATGGGCTCGCTCTTCGGCCAGAACAATTCGTTGTTGAATGCACGCAACGTTTACGGTAGCGACATCGAGAACGAACGCGTGTTCTATCTCTACCGCCCCGACGAGGATCCGATCGTGCGCCTGGGCTGGAAATTTGCCAGCGAAGCCAGTTACGGCGCCATTGCCTACGGCAAAACTGCCACCATGCTTACCACCCTGGAGGGGGTGCTGGGGGAGGACACTCTCCGTAAGGCCTTGCGCGTCTACTTCATGCGTTACCGCTTTACCCACCCCACCGCATCCGATTTTCTTCAGACCCTGGTCGAAGTATCCGGTCGCACCGATCTGGAGTCCTACTTCGCCCAGGCTGTCTACGGCACTGAGGTGCTCGACTACTCCGTGGATTCGCTTACTTCCGGCCCCACCGATTGGTGGGAGGCCGCCAACGCAGAGGGTCCGTACCACACCGATGTCGTGGTCCGCCGTCGGGGCACCTTTCTCTTCCCGGTGAAGCTGGAAGTAGGATTTGAAGACGGTTCGAAGGAGCAAGTCGCCTGGGATGGCAAAGACCGCTGGACCCGCTTCTCCTGGGACAAACCTTCGCGGGCGGTATACGCCCAGATAGATCCGGATCGGAATGTCCTGTTGGACGTCAACTCATTCAACAATAGTTACACCCTGCGATCAGACCGCACGGCGCGGTTGAAATTGACCAACTACTGGGTTTTCGCCCAGCAGCTGCTGACGCAATGGTTGTCGTTCCTGGTTTGACCGCACTCCCGAAGGGCATGGCTGAGTGAACACAACGATCGCATTACAGGCTCCCGGGGACTCACAACCTCGGGTCAACTGCTCCCTACCCAGCCTTCTTGCCCAGGGATTTCAACTTGCCCTGCGCAACTGGCCTTTTGTCGTTTGGGTTTACGCGGTCAATCTTGGTTTTGGCCTGCTCGCCGGCATACCGTTCGCCGCCGGGCTGACCTCTTACCTGGATCACAGCCTGGCCGCGCAGAGGATCGCCGGCACCGTCGACGTTACTTATCTCGGCGAGCTCCTCATACAACTCCAGAGGACCAGCGCTGTCTCTACCGCGGTCCACACCGCCGCCTGGCTTAACCTGCTGCAACTACTCGTGCTCTTCTTTCTTTTCGCGGGCGCCACCTTTGTCTACGTCTCGGCTGAGCCGGCGCGGCTTTCCGTTTTACTGCGCGGTGGAGTGGCCTATTTCTGGCGCTTCGTGCGCGCCGCGATTCTGGCCGGCTGCATCGCTGCGGTCATTCTCGGCATTCTGCTCGGCGCACGGGTCCTTTTGCTGGATCGGCTCAGCGCGGTGTATGTCGAGAAAACGATGTTTCTTTACTCCTCCATCAGCGGGGCCGTGGTTCTGCTCGTCGCCCTGGTGGTCCGTCTCTGGTGGGATCTGGTCGAGGTCTACGTCGTGCGCAACGCCATGGACGGCGAGCGCCGGGTACGACAGGCCCTGCAGCCCGCGCTCCGCTTGCTGGGGAAATACTTCTTCCGCATCGTAGGCAGCTTCTTTTTGAGCGGCCTGGCCGGCGTCGGCGCACTGGCGCTCTGCCTCTTGCTCTGGAAGCAGTTTGTCCCCGCGCACCAGGTCTGGCTCGCTTGCCTCCTGGCCCAGCTAGGGCTCTTTCTCCTGCTGGCGAGCCGGTTCTGGCAGCGGGGAATCGAGGCCACCCTGGTCTTGACCGCCGATCCACCCATTGTGGCCGTAGAGGAGATTGCCGCGATGGTGGAGGAAGAGATGCCGGTTACGGCCGCCCCGGAAATTTACGCTGGTTTGACTGAACCCACGCTGCGCGAACTGGTGCAAAAACTGCGCAATGAGCCCTGGGGCAATCCAGAGGTTGCAGCACTCTTGCCACCCCGCCCGTCATCCGAGACCCCACTCGTCCCCGCAGTCGATCCGCCGAAGGTGGACGAGCCCCAAATCTCTATACTCGATCGCCACACCACCAAATTCCCCCTGGGGGGCGTGACCCCCGAGAAGGAACCGGCGACCTCCGTAAAGGAGGCCCTGGTCCCCGGAAAGGAATCGGCGAATCCCGGGAAGGAAGCGGCCAACCCCGTTGAGCCGGAGAAGAGCGCGCCCGGCGATCCAGAGAAACCTCCACGCCACGGGATGCCATTACCGTAGGCACGTCGAGGCAACTGTCCGCCGTCTACCGCACTCACATCTCGGATGGATATCACGAGCTGCGAAAAAACCCCTCTGTTGGAAGCGCACTGGCTGTGGCGGGTCTTTGAAGGTTACGGTCTTGAGCCGGTCTTTGCAGGCTATGGCCTTGGGCTGTTTTTCGAAGGGCCCGGGCTACCTCGCCGCAGCGAGCTATCTCGCCGCAGCGAGCCCGTACGTAACTCATTGAAAACAGATCCGGCTTTAGCCGCTGAGGGAAATGACCCCGATGTTTACCCTGGTCCGGGGCCCGACCCCGGCCATGACCCCGAACCGGTACCTCTTCCGCCCCCCGATCCCGACCCCGGCCTGCCGCTGGACCCACTGCCAACGCCGGCGCCGGTCTATTGACCGAGCGACCCACTTCTCTTCCTCTCAGCCTATTGTTACAATCTCATGAATCAGATGATTGCTCTGGCGGTGCGCTCGCCCTAAGGGCCTTCGTGCGCAGCCGATGGGCTGCGTGAGAAAGAACATTCCAACCCGATGAACCTTTATATTCTTAGACATGCAAGCGCGGGTGTCCGCCGCGTAGACCCGGCCATTGACGCCAAGCGTCCTCTCGACAAAGAAGGTAAGGAGCAGTGCCTGCTCATTGCCAGGTACCTGAATGCCCTGAGGATTCAATTCGACTTGATCCTCTCCAGCCCGCTCAAGCGCGCCTTGCAAACCGCCTCGCTGGTGGGAACGGAGGTGGCTTACGACAGCAAGATTCAAATCACCGACGCAGTCTCGCCTTCCGGTACCGTGGCCAGCTTCCAGGCTTTGATCGCGCCTCTCTCGTCCTTTGACAACGTTCTGGTGGTGGGCCACAACCCCAACCTGCCCGAGTTTATCGGCTCGCTCATCTGCTCGCCCAGGCCCGCCAGCATCCGGATGCGCAAGGGCGCGATTGCGCGCGTCGACTGTACCCGCCGCCCGGGACAATTAATCTCGCTATTGGATTCGCGGATGCTGCGCCAGATCTATGCCAGCGCCGCAAAGAGCTCGCGGCGAAAGACTTCGCGGAAGTAGTCTGCTTCCTTACGCAGCGACCAGAGTTCCAGCTCCGCCCCCGTGCGTCCGGGGCTCAGCTCCATCAGCACCCGCTTGGGATACACGCGCAAGGTTACTTTGAGCACGTCGCTGGCCCGGTCCTGGTTCAGCGCCACCGCCAGGCGCAACAACACCACCGACCGCTGTACCCGGGTGAAATCCTCCGGGGGAATATACCGCATGGTACGGTCCGCCACGTCCGGGCGAGACTTGCCCAGGTAGCGCGCGATGGCCGACATGATCGCCCTTTGCGGCGGCGTAAATCCGAATAACTCGGAGTTGGCAATGATGTAGGACGCGTGGCGATGGTGTCCCTGGTAGTTCATGAACTTGCCCACGTCGCGCATCATCGCCGCCGCTTCCAGCCACGACCCGTATTCCGGGGGTAACTCATGCACCGCCTGCAGATCGCGGAAGAGTTGCAGTGCGTGCTGGCGTACGGGGTCGGCCTGTCTGGGGTCGACGCCATAGAGCTTGCAGGTGGCCAGCACGCCCTGCCAGCGCTCCCGTTCGAACTGCTGATGGGCCGTTGTCTTGGCGTCCTGCTCGGCCAGCATCTGGGTCAGGATGCCGTCCCGCAGCCCCAGCGTTGAGTAGATGAATCCGGGCAGAGCGAAACGCTCCAGCAGTTCGGCATAGACGTGGGCGCCGGCCACCACGATCTCCGACCGTCGGGGCCCGATGCCGGGAACGCTACTGCGCTGGGCGTTGGTCATCCCCGTCAGCTTGGTCGTCAGGTGGCGCACATTGCGTGTATCCGCCAGCGGTTTGCCTCTGGCCACGCGGCCCGTCGCCTTGCTCTTGTTGCGCATCGCCTGGCTGGCTTCCGTGAGCGCCGCCGCGGTTCCCGAGGTGGCAATCACCAGCGAAACCCGCAGAGCACCAAAACGCCTCTCCGCCTTGCGCAGCTCGCGCGCAATAAATTGCTTCAACCGCGCCAGCTCTTCCTCCGTCGGTGGATCGCCGGGAACAAATTCCTTGGTCAAGCGAACCGCGCCCAGAGGCAGGCTGACGGTTTCCCGGATGCGTTTCCGCTCCGAAAGGGTGATCTCGCAACTCCCGCCGCCCACGTCGACCAGCAGGCATCTGCCTTGCGTGCCGGGTTCACCCATCACTCCACGATGGATCAGGCGCGCCTCTTCCAGGCCGGAGATAATCTCCACTTCCCAACCGGTCTCGGATTTGACCCAGGCGGTAAAGGCCTGAGCATTGCGCGCGTCGCGTAACGCCGAGGTGGCTACCGCCCGCACCCGGTCGACGCCGTGCAACTTGGCCGTGCGATAGAAACGCTTCAGCGCCATTAGTGTGCTCGCCATGGCTTCAGGAGAAACCACGCCATTTTCAAACACGCTCGCGCCCAGCCGCGTTACCTCGCGGTCTTCGTGCAGCACTTTCAGCTCGTGTTGATGAACTCGTGCGATCTTCAACCGGCAGGAGTTGGAACCAATGTCAATTGCTGCGTACGTCTGCATCTTTGGGGGAGTTTTACCTGGCAAAAGGATGTTGCTGTCTGCAATGCAAGATACACCACTTGTCTTACATTATCTTCAAGCGGAGCGTTGGCTGGAAGTGATGCGGCGGTCGGCCAGCGTCACTGCGGTGGGTGGGCGTTGAGCAGGCGATTGCGCCGCCATCCACTCTCCCAACAGCCGGCCGCGGATGCTTAGCGTTGTCTCTAATGCCGCTGCAAAATGGCGCTCGATCTCGCCTCTGAAAGCGGCCGTTAATTCCGGCGCATCCTGCCCCAGGGCCGCCTTAGCTTCCTCTCCCAGGCATAACCAGTCGTGCCATTCGCCGATTGCGTCCTGCACTCGCTTCAGTGCTTTGGCCACTCCGCTATAGCTCTGGCCTTCTGCGCCCGCTTCGGCCACGTAGCGCGCCTTCTTCGTTGCCTTGCGAAAGTCGTGCAGATTGTCAATGTGCAGCAACGGCATGGCGTCAGTCGCCCGCACAAAATCCTCCAGCGCTACTGCATCGGCCGAACGCGGAGCTTTCGCTCCGGCCACAGGCACGCGGCTCATCGCACTAAAGAATTCTTCCTGTCCTTTCAACAGCCTCTGCTGCCGTTTCCTGATCTGCTTCTGCATACGCACGCGCCAGGTGTTTGCGCTCGCCCTTGAGCCATGCATCGAGCACCTCGGCCTGCTTCGTCTCTGCGTGGATATGGAGCGGGCTTGCCCCGCTGCCCTCGACGGCATCCTCTGCGGGTGCCTGTTTGCCCACCCATTTCTCCAGCAGCTTGCGCTGCACATCAAGATCGCGCACTGCTCCGGCGGCACGGCGAATTTGCTTGAGCTCGCGCAACCACGCCCGCGCAGGCCGCTCCAATGCATCGGCCGCGGGGCCGCCTTCGCGTAGCATGGCCTCCAGCGTCGCCTGCACACGGCGCGAGCCCGTCCTCACCCGATGCACCGCCGCCGGGTCCGCATCCTCGGCGCCTTGCGCGACCGCCGCATTGAAAGCGTCCGCCAGGCCCGGAATCCCTCTGGGGCTCGATGGGGGCCGCACGTGGAAAGTCCGCGCAACTGGCTGCAAATGCGCTGGCGGGTCCTGATCCGGCCGGCTGGTATCCTGCTGCTTGCGTACCCCGCGTTTAGCAACCATGTCGAATCACTTCGCTCTTTCTCTCGAGGCGCCTCCCGAGAATACCTTTAACCTTACTCCAGCGCGAGCCTGGACGCTGCTGCTGCTGGTCTTTGCCGCCGTCCATGTGGCGGCGCCTCTTCGCGCCTTCTTTGTTGGATGACGCCGACGCCACCCACGCCGTCGCTGCCCAGCATATGGCGCGCAGCGGCGACTGGGTCACCCTGCAGGTGGACGGCATCCGCTATCTGGAGAAGCCGCCCTTGCCCTATTGGTTGGCTGCAGCCGATTACCACCTCTTCGGATACAACGTATTTGCCACCCATCTGCCCCTGACCCTGGGTGTGCTTGGCCTGGCCATTTTGGCTTGGGCTTGGGGCCGTCGCGCCTACGGCGACCGTGCCGCCTTCTATGCCGCCCTCAGCATTCTGACCAGCGTGGGAGTTTTTCTATTCACCCGCGTCTTCATTCCCGAAGTCCTGCTTACCCTCCTGCTGGCCTTTGCTCTCTACAATTTTCTCATTGGGCTCGAAGATGACAAACCTCTCCGCTTTTACCTGACCTGGGCTGCTCTGGCGCTGGCCATGCTAGCCAAGGGGCTGGTTGCCCCGGTCTTCTTCTTTGCCGCCGCCGTGCCCTACCTATGGCTTACCGGCGATTGGCGACGCTGGCGTCAATTCCGCCTGTTCTCCGGCATTCTGCTCTTCCTGGCCATCGCCGCGCCCTGGCACATCCTCGCCGGATTGCGCAATCCCGGCGCAGGGCACCCTGCGGGCAACATTCCTAGCCCGGGCAACGTGCACGGCTTCTTCTATTTCTACTTCATCAACGAGCAGGTGCTGCGCTTTCTTGGCCGGCGTTATCCCGTCGACTACAACAAACTTCCCTTTGTTCTCTACTGGAGCCTGCACCTGGTCTGGCTCTTTCCCTGGAGCATCTATCTGCCGGTGGTGGTCCGGCGGGCGTGGACCGCCCGAACCCGATGGCTGCGTGGTGTGCGTCCTGCTCCCTATTCCGTTGCGGCGCGTTCCGCTCGTTTTCGCAGCAGAACCATCTGGCTGCTCGCCATCTACGCTGCCGTCATCCTGGTCTTTTTCTCCCTTTCCACCAACCAGGAGTACTACACCTACCCCGTTTACTTCCCCTTGCTGCTGCTCACTGCCGGGGCTCTGGCAAGCGAGGAAAGCGAACCTGGTCCAGTGAGTAAGTGGCTCACCGGAGCCCATGCGGCGCTTGCCCTGATCGGTATCGTTGCCGCGGTCGCGCTTGGCTACGGCCTATGGTCCTCACGCGCCATTCCCTCCGGCAGCGACATTGGCGCGCTGCTGGCGCATCGCGACGTGGCTGGCTATACGCTTTCCATGTCTCATTTATTCGATCTCACCGGGCCATCCTTTGCCGCGCTGCGCTTGCCCGCGGGGCTGGCCGCTGCCGGCCTTTTGCTGGGCCCTGTGGTCGCCTGGGTGTTGCGCCGCCAGCGCCACCATTTCGAGGCTACGGTCAGCGTCGCCTTCACCTCCGCCGTCTTTCTCATCGCCGCGCATATCGCCCTGGTCCGCTTTGAGCCCATGCTCTCTTCGCGCTCTATGGCTGACACCATCAACCACATCGCCAAAGGCGGTAGCGACGCCACCCTCATCCTGTATGGCGACGTGGCCCACGGTTCTTCGCTGCTTTTCTACACTCAACGGCAGGCGCTGCTGGTCAATGGAAGGGTGAGCTCCGTGCTCTGGGGCTCGAATTATCCTGACGCGCCGCACGTGCTGATCAGTGACGCTGATTTGCTTGCACTCTGGGGGAACGGGCCGCGCCGATTCCTCTTTGTACCGGGGGAAGACCGGGCCCACGTGTCCGGCCTACTGGGAACGCGGGCCTATCTCCTGCAAGAGCTTTACGATAAGGCCCTTTACACCGACCGTCCGCTCTAACCTAGTCCAGGGGGCTAGGCTTGGCGGGAAGCCGGCAAAGAGGAGGGAAGAACCAACTAGGTCGTAAGGATGGCTTCGGGCTCATGCTCGGTGCTTTGGGAGTCATTCCTCATGAACCCATCCTGAAGCAGGTTATAGACCTCTCCGCGCCACCGCACCTGCCGGCTGACGTAACTTGCCACCCAATAGCAAAAGCCCAGCAGGTCGCGCAGAGGATACAGCACCACGCTCCTGAACAACCGGGGCTCTTCGACCACCAGCCGTCCCACCAATGCGCCCAGTGCCGCCCGCGAGGCCCAACTCCACAGCAGCAGCATGGCGCCCAGCAGCGGACGGTGGAAGGACAGCGCCACCCCTGCGGCCATCAACCCGTACGGCATGCTGAAAGTCAACGCCGTCCCAAAATGTCCCTTGGGGCGGGAGAAGCGCGTGCTCTTCATCCACCGGACCTGGTGCGTCACCGAGGCCAGGAAGGACGAATTCAGTACGTGATGCTCAATCGTGTGCGTGGACAACTCCACCCGAAATCCGATCGCCGAAATCAAATTTCCCAGCATAAAGTCATCCGCGTGATAGGGCCCCACGGCGCGAAACCCTCCCGCCTCATCCAGGCTCTCGCGCCGCACCACCATCGTCGGTCCCAGGGCAAACTTCATGCCCTCCAGCATCTCCGCCACCAGCACTCCGGCGGACATTTCGACCGACATCCCCACCGCTTCCAGCTGCGACCAGAAACTGCTGCCCGCGACCCCTCGGTAAAGGCACGTCACCATGCCCACTCGCTCATCGGCGAACGGCGCCATCACTGCTCGCAGATAGCCGGGAGTCACCGAAACATCGCTGTCGCTGACCACGAAAAAGCTGTGCGCCGCCGCGCTCTGCATCCGTTCCAGGGACCAGACTTTCGCATTGGCATACGGGGCATTGCCGCTGCACAGGAACTTGGATCGAATCGCAGGATACCGGGCCGCCACCTGCCGGGCGATCTCCAGCCCCGGGTCCTGTTCGCTACGGGCGCAAAAAATAATCTCGAAGTGGGGATACTCCTGTTCAAAGAAGCTTTGCAGGTGAGATGCGAGGTCGGGTTCCCATCCGTGCAACGGCTTGAGCAGGCTTACGGGCGGGGTAAACGGAGCCGGCAGCAGCTCACGCCGGCGCGCAGCCAGGCGCACGGCGCCCGCAACGACTAAAAGGGCGTACACCGTGGAAGTAAGGATGCCGATGATGCTGACTACGAGCAGAAAACTCATCATGCCTTGCAGCCGACTCTGAACTCAGGGAAACCCCCCGGGCCCCCTTTAGAGTACACTTTGGCCCCTAAAGCGTCCTGAAACAAGCCCATTCGTCGTATGTTCAGCGCTTCCGCGCAATCGTGGGGACAGCCACCGGACGCCGTAGGGCGACAATGGCCCCTTCGCTGGCGGGCATGCCGTGCTGCATCTTCGTGAGCATCTCGGTGCGCACGTACTCCACGAAATCCTGCATCTGGCGATTCATCTCTTCCATGCGCTCCCGCATCTGCAGAATAATCGCGATCCCGGCAATGTTAACGCCCAATTCGCGCGCCAGGTTGAGAATGAACTCCAGTCGCTCCAGGTCTTCGTCTGTATACAGACGCGTGTTGCCTACGGTGCGCGAGGGCTGCAACAGCCCTTCGCGCTCATAAAGCCGCAGTGTCTGCGGATGGATCTCGTACATCTCGGCTACTGCCGAGATCATGTATGCGCCTTTGGATTTACGCTTGGTGGGCATTTTAGTTCCCGTGCCTCTGCTTCAGGTCAGTCATACTCCTGCGAAGGTCGCCTCTCTGGGATCCTCTGGATTCAGTTTGGCAAACTCCCGCAAAATCTCCTTCGATCGCTCGTCCCGCAGGGGGGGCACGACCATTTCCACCGTAACAATCTGGTCGCCCCGCACACCGTCGTGGCTCGCCGAAGGAACCCCTTTGCCGCGCATGCGCAGCTTCTGTCCGCTCTGCGTACCCGGCGGTATCTTCAACTGCGCCCGGCCGTCGATGGTGGGCACCTCGATCTTGGCTCCCAGGGCCGCTTCCGGCACCGTTACCGGGATCACGATCTGAATATCATCCCCCGCTCGTGTGAACACAGGATGGCTATCGATCTTGATAATCAGGTATAGGTCGCCTGCGGGTCCGCCGTTCACCCCAGCATTCCCTTTGCCTGCCAGCCGTATCCGCTGGCCGTCCCGAGTACCGGGTTTGATCCGGACCTCAACCACCTCGGTGCGGCTTACCGTCCCCTCGCCCTGGCAGGTCGCACACTCGTTATCCAGCTTGCCGGTGCCATTGCAGCGGGGACACGCAATCTTGAACTTCATGCGCCCGCCCATCTGGGTTACCTGGCCGGTGCCCTGGCACTCCGGGCACATACCGCCGCCCGTGG
>CAWJPV010000017.1:0-61507 GCA_963844785.1 uncultured Acidobacteriaceae bacterium
TTGGTGGGAAGAGTCGCACTTCGATCAATCGGGCTTTACAGGCTGCGGAAAAACTCGCTGGACGAAGGGCACGGGTTTAGCCGTGCCGTAACAAACCACAGCTACGAGGGCTTTAGCCCCTGCGGCTACCGAGGGAAGAACACATGTCTTTCCTCGCGGTATCCGCTTAGCCCCTGCGGTACGTCTTTCCAAGCTAGTGCCTGCACGGAATTACTGTGAAAACCGTACCTCAGCGGCTAAAGCCGCCCCCGACCAGTGCATTTACGGCACGGCTGAAGCCATGCCCTTCGTACAAAGCGTTTTTCCGCAAGCTGTTTAGCCCCGGCTTCCCTTGGTCGGTGTGATAATGCCGCGGCTAAAGCCGGAGGAGAATTGTCCTACGCGAGCCGCTCGGCTTGAAAGCCGAGCTCCCCCGCATGAATGCGGGGGCTCCCACCAACTCTCGGCCTACCCTGTAGCGGTGATGGTTGCAAACAACAAGCCCCTGGCCGAGGCCAAGGGCTTGTTGAGGAGTTCTTGAGCACTGCTACTTGCCGGTATTGGTGTTGTCCAGAGTGATGCCTCCAGGCGTTTGCTGGTTCTTCTTCTCCTCGTTCGCCTTTCGGGTTGCCATGGTCTTGTCACGCCACTGATCGAACATGGCCATGTCCGCCTTGTGCGCGGCCTCGTCACCACAATCCAGGTCGGCTTTGCGCCGGTAGAGCAGGCTCAGATACGACATTGCGTCATCGTACCCGGGACGCAGATTGATCGCCTGCTGCAATTCCTTGATGCCCTCGTCGACGAAGGGTGTGTTTTGTTCGGCCAGCTTCTGGCACGCGGCCTTGTCCTTGATCATGTCGCCATTGTCCTGCATCCCGAGGCCGTTACGAACCTGGATCGCATTCCTATAGGCAACCCGCCAATCGACCACTCCGATAGTGTAGTGGGCCACGGGGTCATTGGGATCGACCTCTGTGACCTTCCTCTGCCATGCCTTGGCCTCATCCGTCTTGCCCGTATTCAGGTAGACGGCCGCGATTCCCTTCAGGGCGTTGAGGTCTTTCGGATCCTTGGCCAGCACCGACTGATAAGCATTCACCGCCAACTGCGCGTTCTTTAGATTCTCAGGAGTGTTTGCGTCCGGAACCACCTGCTGAGCGTAGGCGGTGGCGAGATACAAAGGAGCGTTTTCCAGCGTCGGGTCAAGCCGTTCCGCATTCTGGAAGTGGTCGATTGCCTCTTCAAACTTGGCGTTCTTATATGCCTGAACACCCTTGATCAATTGATCGCGTGCCTGCAGCTTGCTGCACCCGGTAACCATGGTCAGCAGCGACAGGATGGCGACCGCCAGCACCGGAAAATATGCGCTTCGCTTCATTCTGGTTCAAATCTCCTTATGATCGCCAGGCTCCGCCTGATCTTGTAATGAGCTTACGCGGGCCTGCAACTCGAGAGGAAAAAACTCCGCGCTGTGATTGTAACTGGTTTCGGCCTGCTGGCAAGTCCTGTACCAAAAACAAGGTCCGCGGTTGCCGAGGAGGCAACCGCGGACCTTTACGTGCGGGCGCTTGATTCAATCGTGTGCTTGCTTTTGTGGAGCTCATGCAGCAGGGTTCGGGCAACCTTTCCTTCAATGCCAGCGTGCTGACTTCAGCAGCTTGCTCACCGTGGCCCAACCTGCGATAACACAGCAGCTTTACTGCCCCGCTGCTACCTTTGGTGTGATAAGGCCGATGTGATCTACACCCGCTTCATGGCCGATATCGAGTACGTCCGCCACGGCTGAGAAGTCCAGTTCCGGATCTCCCTTGACGAACATGACCTTCTCCGCCCGGGTGGCGAAAATACCTTCCAACTTATTCAATAGGTCGCCGTGGGAAATGTCCAGCTCATTGATTTTGTAGCCGGGGACGCCCCCACCTGCACGATGCGTAATCTGGACCACGATGGTGCGGTCGTTGTCCTGTTCCTTTTGCGGGTTTTTCGGCGGCTGCGGCACCAGCGCATCGAGCCCCTTCGGGGTCACCGGCGTAATGACCATAAACACGATCAGAAGCACCAGCAAAACATCGATCATCGGGGTCACGTTGATGCTTGCATTAAGCCCGCCACCACCACCTGTATCGAATGCCATTTCGTTCCTCGTTTCACTCGGGCTCAGCCCTTGGAGCCGGCCTCTCGTTGTTTAGAGCGGTTGATCCGCCAGCTTACTGTCCGGCTGGTGGCGTAGCAGGTGGTGGAGTGTTCTGGTCTTGCCGGCGATCGGTCAATAAACCTACCTGGTCCACACCGGCGGTGCGCACATCGTCGATTGCATCCATGACCGTGCCATACTGCGCCCGGGCATCTGCACGCATAAAGATTTGCTTCTCGGTCTTGTTCTGCAACAGATCGCCGACTTTGGCGCCAAGATCTGCCATGGAGACCTGGTTTTGTCCCAAGTAAACCTTGTTATCCCGGGTGATGGCCACGACCACCGAATCTTCTTTGTCTGCGTCCGGCATCGAGGTCGGGTCGGTTACCTTGGCCAGTTCAATATTCACCTTATTTTGCAGCATCGGGGTGATGACCATGAAAACGATCAGCAACACCAACATCACGTCCACCATGGGCGTGACGTTGATGTTCGAATTAACTTTCGCGCCTTCGTTTCTTACTGCGATTGACATTGTCTTTGCTCCGTGGGCCGAGCTGCTATAACGTTTTCAGAGTGAGTGTAGCTGCCTGCCCGCACCAACCATGAAAACGCTCCAGGTCGCCCATCTTTAGAATGACTTTCTGTGAGTCCGGTGAAAACCACCAGGTTGGAACGGATTCTACTCTTCCGTTCCAACCGGTGCAGGATTCCCGCTGTGGAGTGATTGCAGCACGTGCCGACTAGCGGCGGTGGCTCTGCTTGATAAAGTAGTCGATCAACTCGCTGGAGGAGTTGTCCATCTCCACGTCGAAGGCTTCCACCTTACCAGTGAAGTAATTGAAGGTCATAACCGCGGGGATGGCCACGAGCAATCCGAAAGCCGTGGTTACCAGGGCCTCGGAGATACCGCCGGCGACTGCACCGATACCAGAGGTCTTCTGGGTCGCGATTTGTTGGAAGGCATTCAAGATACCGACCACAGTTCCGAAGAGCCCGATGAAGGGGGCGGTGGAACCGATGGTTGCCAAGCCTCCCAAGCCCCTCTTGAGCTTGGCGTGGACGATGGCTTCGGAGCGCTCGAGTGCGCGCTTACTGGATTCAATCTGCTCTTCAGTGATCGCGCCGCCGCTACCGAAGTTGCGGAACTCCTGCAGGCCAGCAGTAACTACCTCGGCTAGATGGGACTTCTTATTACGATCAGCAACTTTCACTGCTTCGTCCAGCTTGCCTTCCTTGAGAGCGCCGGCAACACGGGGGGCAAACTCGCGAGACTGCTTGCGAGCCGCGCTGAAGTAGAGCGCGCGGTCGATGATCACAGCCAGCGACCAGATAGACATAACGAACAGTACGCCGACGACGGCCTTAGCCGCGTAGCCCATGTTCTGCCATAGCTGCATTGGTGAGAAGCCGACGGTCTGCCCTGAATCCTGAAACAGGTACATGCCGAGAGCAGCCTGGTGGGCGGCGAGTTGGGAGAGCTGCGCGAGAATCACTGAATCTTTCCTCCTACGGAATTACTTTGTTATAGCTCTGAAACAACCAGATGCTAGCACCGGGCAACTTCGTTACGAAATGACCCGAAGTGGCCACGAGGGGGATTGCCGGCTACCACCTTGGTGAGCGGCGCCGGCACATCGGACTATCCACCGAGATTGAAGACGACGTTGACCGTAGTCTCAACTTCGACAGGGTCTCCATTCAAGAGATAAGGCTTGTAACGCCAGGAGCGGACGGCTTCCAGGGCAGCTTGCTGCAGCATCGGAGGACCGCTGACGACCCTGAGGTTCTCGATCGAACCGCTTTTGGAAATTGTGGCCTGCAACACGACGGTTCCCTGAATGCGGGCCGCTTTCGCGATTGCCGGATATTGGGGCACTGTCTTCTCGAGCAGGTTGCCTTGCATCACGCCGGAGGAGATGCTCAGCTTCTTGGGAGCAGCGGCCTTGACTGTCGGCCCAGCTCCAATACCGCCGAGGATACCGCCCATGACTCCGCCAGGGGTTCCGCCGCCCATGCCTTCCATACCGGAAACGCCAGCCATCGAAGGAGGAGCCGCCGACTCCTTGATTTGCTTGATCTCTTTCGGGATCTTGCTTGGAGCCTGCAATTGGTTGTCGAGCATTTCAGACTTGATCTTGACCTGGACCGGAGCCTGAGGTGGTGGTGGAGGGGGAGGCGGCGGAGGAGGTGGTGGGGCAACCAGCAGCGTAGCCATCATCTGCGTGGGTAGGGCCTCTGGATGCAACAGAGGCCAGATAATCAGCGCAGCCAGGATCAGGCCGTTGACAGCGAAAGTAACAATTGACCAATACTTACTCTTGGTCTTTAGCTTGCCACCAGACTCCATTAGAGAATCTTCAAACATCGCCTTACCTCGGATATTCGAACTTGTACCAACTTAGACACCAGAGCTGATTTTTTTGATCCCGAAGGGCTATTGGCATGCAGAGGATGCCTGTGCAAGGAGTGGAAAACTTTTGTTTCTAACCCTGCGGGGTGCCCAACGGCTGCGGAAACCCTTCTGGACCCAGGGGAAAACCTTTACTGATTCCATAGGATGGCTTCCGCCGTGACGTAGATGTCCCAGGGTGAAACAACTTGAGAGCATCGGTCTTTGCTGGTTCCCCCACAAAGGGACGGGATCTAGGCCTTGGCTCGTTTAGCCGCCGGCAGCACGGCTCGCTTGCCCCGTTTGCCACGCCACTCCTGGTAAGCCACCAGCATGGGGGCCGCTACAGCGATCGAGGAATAGGTGCCGATCAGGATGCCAATCACCAGGGCAAAGGAAAAGCCGTGCAAGACCTCCCCGCCAAAGAGGTACAGCGACAAGACGGTGAGGAAAGTCAGACCCGAGGTCAACACTGTCCGGCTCAGCGTCTGGTTGATGCTGCGATTCACTACTGTGGTCAGGGTCTCGCGACGAGAGAGGCGCAGATTCTCCCGGATCCGGTCGAACACCACGATGGTGTCATTCATCGAGTAGCCGATCAGGGTCAGGATGGCGGCGATGACCGTCAAGGTGATCTCCTGGTCGGATAAGCTAAACGCGCCCACCGTGATCAAGGTGTCGTGGAAAACCGCTACCACCGCGGCTACACCGTAGATCAGCTCGAAACGGAACCATAGATAGACCAGCATTCCGAGTAGGGAGTAAAGCGTCGCCAGCAACGCCTGCCGGCGCAACAATGCGCCCACCTGGGGTCCGATAATGTCTGCCGCGAAGACATGGAAGCCGGAGAGATAGGCGCCCTGCTTCAGTTGGTTGACCACCGCCGGATCAGCCACCCCGTTTAACTGGTCAATACTGCTAAATATGCCGCCAAGGTCTTTGTCGCGATGATTCAGAATGGCCGCCGCCTGCTGGGCATATTTCTCCGCGGCTCCGGGTGCTCCCACCTGGTGCTCAGGGTCGGTCTGCTGTAGAAACTGAGCCACGGCTCCCTGGCTGGCATTGTCCAAATCCAGCTTTCCCTGGCTGGCCGACCCCACGCTGGAGTAGTTTGCGTTCAGCGCCTGCACAATAGTCTGCCGCCCGGTATCGAGGGTTGACTCCTGCGTTTCTTTTTGCGCCAGCGAAATAGCTACCTGCTTCTGCGACGCTGTTCCGTAGGGCTGGATGCGGCTATCGTGTATGCCGGCGCGGTCCATCGCCTGGCGGATCCGGTCGGGGTCTGGCGCCTGCTCGAATTGAACGTAAACCAGGGTGCCGCCGCGAAAGTCGATCCCCAACTTGATGCCATGCCAGAAAAGGATCGACAGGACTCCGGCAACACTGAAGATCAGCGAAAAGGCGAGGAAGTACCACTTTTTCCCTAGCCAATCAACGTCAACGCCACGAAATAATTCCACTTGAAACTCCGCCTTACTGGTACGCGACCGCTACCCGATGGAAAGTGCCTCTCCGCGCTGCTTACCCCTGAGGATCTCATCGAAGATGTGGCGCGAAACAAAGACCGCTGTGAAGAGGTTGGCGAACAAGCCAAAGCTCAACGTCACGGCAAAACCCTTGACCGGGCCGGTGCCGAAAAGAAACAGAATGAGGGCCGAAACGATGGTCGTCACGTGGGTATCGAGAATCGTCGTCCAGGCATGTGCAAACCCCTGGTCGACCGCGGCCGCAGGCGCCTTGCCCGCCCGCAGCTCTTCTCGAATGCGCTCAAAGATGAGCACGTTTGAATCGACGCCCATGCCAATGGTGAGGATGACGCCGGCAATTCCGGGCAAAGTCAGAGTGGCATGGGCATAGCCCATGAAGCCCAGCAGGATCACCAGGTTCAGCATCAGCGCCAAGTCAGCGTTGATACCGGCCGCGTGATAGTAGATGAGCATGAAGATCATGACGGCGAGCATGCCGACGACCGAAGCCATCACACCCTTGCGGATGGAATCGGCGCCCAACGACGGCCCAACCACGCTCTCCTGCAGGAAGTGAATCGAGGCCGGCAGCGCGCCGGTACGCAGCATCAGGGAGAGATTCTGCGCCTTATCTTTGCCCAGGCCGGTGATCCGGCCCTGGTCGCGGATGGCCTGTTGGATGTTGGCTGCTTCCTGGACGCGGTTGTCCAAAACCACAGCCAGAGATTTGCCGATGTTGGTGCTGGTGAACTGGTAGAAGCGGTCACCCGCGTTGCGGGTGAGGATAAACGTCGCATCCGGCCGCCCATTTTCGTCCACCGACGGCTGCGCATCGCGGAAGTCGTCGCCGGCTACAATGGGAACTCTCTGCAGGACGTAGTACTGGCCCAGCAATTCCGGTTCGGTGCCCCCATAAGCCATCACGATATCTTCCGGCGGTACCGTCGCCCCCAGGCTCTGCACCGCAGCCTCCTCGGTGGGGAACGGGCCACCCACGACCAGGTGGATCTCCAGCCGAGCCGTCGACTGGATGATGTCGCGCACCCGGCTCAGGTCGTCTACGCCGGGCAACTCCACCAGGATCTGGTTGGTGCCCAGGTTGTATTCCTGGATGGTGGGCTCGGTGACTCCCAAGTTATTAATGCGGGTGCTAATGGTGTCGATCGACTGCTGCACGGCATGCTGCTCGATCGATTGCGCTTCGGTCTGCTTCAGGGTTAGGGTCCAGCTGTTGTTCGCCTCTGACGCTACTGTGTACTGGGCTCCGTAACGCGAATCCAGCAGGTTGCGCACATCACTGGCTTTGTCCGCAGGCGTTCCCTGGATCTCGATGACCTCCGGCCGCTTGGGATCGGGCTTTAGTATCGAGCGGGCGGGGAAGCCGCCCTGCTGAAGATCGGCTTGGATGCGGCCGACCGCGTTATCCGTCTCCGCGCTCACGGCTTCATTCACCATCACCTGCAACACCAGGTGGATGCCGCCCTTGAGGTCAAGACCGAGGTGGATACGGTCGGTCAACGCCGTCTTCCAGGCAGACGGTCCTATGCCCTTCGGAATACCGAAGATACCAAAGACGAACACGAGAAGAACTGCAACGATCAGGAGGGTTTTACGCATGGGAGTCGCAATCAGGTTTTCCGCCGGGCTTACCGTCTGCCCGCGAAATACGGTTATTTAGCTTCCTCTTGGTTAGTAGTCACGGAAGCGACAGCACTCTTGATGACTTCGATCTTGACCCCGTCTGGTGGGACGCGCAACTGGATCGCGTCCTCCTTGATGGAGAGGATGGTTCCGCGCATGCCGCCGGTGGTGGTGATGCGATCCCCCGGCTTCAGGGCTCCCAGCATCTCCTGCCATTGCTTCTGCTTCTTCTGGTTGGGGCGCACCAGCATCAGGTAAAAAACGGCAATGATCAGAACGAAGGGGAGAAAGGTCACCAGGCCGGGTGGAATCACTGGAGCCAGTAACAAAGGGGTGAAGGTCAACGTACCATCCTCTAATTTTCTATCCAGCCTTTACTACAGCCTATCTGCCCCGGTTTGTCTACTGGATGAAGAGGGTTGGAGGCAGGAAGGTCAGCCCACGCGTTCGGGGCGCCCGCGCACGCAGGCCAGGAGCGCGGGAAGAGTATCCGTCGCAATAGCATTTCGTACCGATCGCATCGTGTCAAGGTAGAAGGCGAGATTGTGCAGGGTATTGAGCACGCCGGCGAGGGGTTCCTGGGCCGCCATCAGGTGGCGCAGATAGGCCCGGCTGTAGCGGCCGCAAACCATACAGCCGCACTGTGGATCGGGCGGTTCCGGATCCTCGGCGAAGCGCCGGTTTTTTATGTTGAGCCGGCCCCCGGAGGTGAACAGCAGGCCATGCCGGGCGGCGCGGGTGGGTATGGTGCAGTCCATCATGTCCACGCCGAGGGCTGCGTATTCGACGATTTCATCGGGATAGCCAACGCCCATGACGTACCTTGGCTTGTTCGCCGGCAGCAGGGGCAGGGTGCTTTCGATGATCTCCCGGGTCAGCGGCCGCGGCTCGCCCACGCTTAGGCCGCCGATGGCATAACCGGGGAAGTCCATAGCCACCAGCTGCTCGGCGCAGTCGCGGCGCAGATCCGGATACATGCCACCCTGCACGATGCCAAAGAGCGATTGGTTGGCAATCGCGTGCTGGTTGAAGTGTTGCTGGCTGCGCTTGGCCCAGCGCAGGGTGAGTTCGAGGGATTGCTGGGCACGCGCGCGGTCCGCCGGATACTCGGTGCATTCGTCGAAGGCCATGATGATGTCGGCGCCCAGGGCCATTTGCACGTCCATCGAGTGCTCGGGGGAGAAGAAATGGGACGATCCATCGAGATGAGAGCGGAATTGCACCCCTTCTTCGCTGATCTTGCGCAGCTGGTTGAGGCTGAAGACCTGAAATCCGCCGGAATCGGTAAGCATGGGACGCGGCCAGGCGATGAAACGGTGCAACCCACCCAGCCGGCGGATCAGCTCGTGACCCGGACGCAGGTACAGGTGATAGGTATTGGAGAGAATGATCTGCGCGTCCAGCTCTTCGAGCAGATGTTGCGGGATTGCCTTGACTGAGCCGGCGGTCCCGACCGGCATGAATGCCGGAGTCTGGACCCGCCCACGAGGCAGGGTCATGGTCGCCCGCCTCGCCCGTCCACTGGCGGCTTCTATCTGAAAAGCGAGAGACACAGGAGTGATTCTAACTGGAAGCCGGGCCTCAGGCTGGGTTCGCGGGCAGCCGGCGCACGGCTGAGACGCGATTTTCGCCCTCATCGGGCAGCAGGGCGAGTAGCTCTGCCATGGTTTGTTTGCTTTCCGGGTGCCGGAGATGGGGCGCAATTTCCACCAGCGGCGCCAGCACAAACCTACGCTCGGCCAGGGCTGGATGCGGCAGTGATAGCTCCTCGTCCGCGACGATCCAGTCCCCCATCGACAACAGATCGAGATCCAGCGTGCGCGGACCCTTCAAGGTACCGTGGCTGCGATCACGTCCCAGCTCCCGTTCGATGGCCAGCAATCCGCGCAATAACGGCAGCGGCTCCAGCTGTGTCTCCAGGGCCACTACCGCATTCAGGAAGGCAGGCTGATGGTGATAGCCGACCGGCTCCGTTTCGTAAAGCGACGACTGCGCCACCACCCGGCCGAGGTTGCTCATGTGACGGACAGCCGAAGACAACGTATCCGCACGGTCGCCGAGATTGGAGCCGAGCGCAATGTAGGCCGTAGGCATCGAAGTGGCCCTAGAATACAGCTCAGGATTGCCGCTCGCGATACGATGCCCCTATGCGCATCGCCTTCTTCGGAGGCACCTTCGATCCGCCGCATCGCGGCCACATCGCAATCGCCCGGGCGGCGATCACGCGCCTGGCACTTGACCAGGTGCTGGTCGCGCCCGTCGCCACCCAGCCGCTGAAAGGCGGCTCTGGCCACTCCAGCTTTGAGGACCGGTTGGCCATGGTCCGGCTGGCCGTTGCGGGGGAGCCGGGATTGGTGGCTAGCGACGTGGACGCTCCTCTGCCCGGAGCCCGGCCGAACTACACCATTGACACTCTGCGGCGGTTACGGAAGCATCTCCAGCCCACAGACGAACTGTTTTTCCTGCTGGGGGCTGATTCTTTCCTTACGTTGAAGCGTTGGCACAACTGCACCGAGTTGCTGCTTTTTTGTAATTTCATCGTGGCCGGCCGGCCCGGATTCTCCCTTGAACAGTTCAACGCGGCCCTGCCCAAAGGGGTGCGGAACACGGGCGAGGCTCGCGCCGCCGGCTTCACTCGCTTTACCCTCGCAGGGCCTTCGGGCCAGGGCACTGAGCTGTTTCTGTTGCCCGACCTGGACCAGGACATCTCCGCCACGGAGATTCGGGCCGCCCTGGCGGAGGGCTCAGAGCTCGAAACCGTGCTCGCGCCTTCGGTGGCGGAATACATTCGTTCCCACGGCCTCTATCGGGCCGCCCGGGATACCATAGAGACTGCCGGCAAAGTAGGCAAGAGTAAGGAGATTTGACCCCACCGAATGGCAACGACGGAAACGCGCCGCATGGTTTTGGCCGCCGCGGAGGCTTGCGAAGATAAGAAGGCTGAGGATACCCGTATTCTCGAGCTCGACACACTGGACTCCGGCTTCACCGACTTTTTTCTCATCTCCAGCGGATCGAACGAACGCCAGACGCAGGCGATCGCCGAGGAGATTGAAGCTCGTCTCAAGCGGGATTTTCAAACCTACCCCAACTCCGTAGAGGGACGGCGGCAAGGGGAATGGATTTTGATGGATTATGTGGACTTCGTTGTCCACATCTTTCTCACAGAGAAGCGAGCGTACTACGACATAGAGCGGCTGAGGAAGTCGGCGACCAGCGTTGACCTGGTGCAATTGAAGGCCATGCTGGTGGAAAAGACTGTGGAAGCGCGCAAGAAGCCGGCGAAGAAACCGGTTACAGCCAAAAGGGCGGTGAAGAAGACGGCGGTCAAGAAGATTGCTGCGAAGAAGACAGCCGCAGGCCGCAAGTCCGCGGTGAAAAAAGCGGTCAAACGCGGCGAATAGTGGGACGGTCAGCAGCGCGGCCTAGGTTTAGTGCCGCGCCTACGGCGCTCTCATCTCATTGGGAATGATCCCAGCCCTTCCGGGCTGGGCTGAAGTTTGGCGACCGGCCCTCCGGGCCTCGCATCCGTGGCAAGAATTCAGATGCGCATGGGCATGATCACGTAACGGTACTTGAAGTCATCCGCTGGATCTTCCGGCCGCATCTGACCGGCCGATTGAGCGTCTTTGAATTCCAGCCGAACTTCGCCACTTGAACCCACCGCCTTGAGAAAATCAATCAGGTAGGCGGAGTTGAAGCCCACCACAATGGGGTCGAAGCTGTAAGGGGTTTCGATCGTGTCTTCCGACTCGCCGGATTCAGTCGAGGAGGAGGAGATCTTCATCTCGTTCTGTTCCAAGCGAATCTTGATGGCGCCCGATCGTTCATCGGCGAATTGCGCAACTCGCTGGATGGAACCCATTAATTCTTCGCTGCGCACTACCACGAATTTATTGTTATCCCGGGGCAGCACCGCCTCGTAATTGGGAAATTGGCCGGTAAGCTTACGCGTCGTGAGCACGCGGTGGCCGAGACGGAAGAATAGAGTATGATCGTCGTCGAAAAAGTCGAGCGACTCCCCATCGATATCAGCCAGCAAAGACTGCAGCTCGGCCAGCGCCTTACGCGGAATTAATGTCTTCTTTTCTCCGCTGATATTTTGTAGCGTTTCGCCCGTCTTTTCGATGTGAGCCAGGCGATGACCATCGGTCGCCACCATGGACAAAGACTCCGCCTTCAAAATCAGCAGCGCGCCGTTGAGGGTATAGCGCGATTCCTCGTTGGAGATGGCGAAGATGGTCTTCGAAATCATGCCTTTGATCGAAGCGGCGGCCAGTTGCGTCAAGCCAGCCTCAGGAAACTCCGGTACCTGGGGAAAATTGGCGCGCGCCATGCCCACCATCTTGGTATTGGATCGGCCGGAGCGAATCTGCACCCAGTGGTTCTCCATCAGCTTGATGGAGATATCGCCATCGGGCAGCAGTTTGACGTAGTCGAAAAGTTTGCGCGCGGGAATAGTGCACGCGCCAGGTTTCTTTACTTTCGCCGCACAGGATGTCCGGATGCTCTGATCCAGGTCCGTGGCCGTGATGGTGAGGCGGTCGCCGCGGTCGCCCTCCCCCTGCCCAGCCTCAAGGAGAAAATTGGAGAGGATGGGGATGGTCGTCTTCCGTTCGACGACGCTCTGCGTTGCACTTAGCTCACGCAGCAGGTCCTGACGGCTCACGGTGATCTCCATCGTTGCTGCTCCCTGTGCGACCGGTCTCTCCTGCTCAACGCCCGCGCTAAGCATGGTGTTGTTCCCCCTTGTCGGTTTGACTCACTCTACACCACCCCGAAGCCGCATGAGAATGTTAAGCGCGTTGTTTCTGTGGATTCCCGGTGTGAAACATAAACATCCGGAGGACAACCATCACGGCTACTATGAAAAGCTTTAAAAATATATTCCTTGTTAGTAGCAGTAACCGTTGTCACCGGAAAAGTGGAAAGAAGGCTCGAAACCAAGCGTATGGCGTGGATGGCGTATGTACTCGTTTTAGAAAACCGGACACGTGGAAAATGAAAAGCAGGAAGACCGGTGAATATGGCCGAGTTGGGTCCCACCTTCCCCACGGTCTCCACAGTCGGCTTGAGAGAGGTTGTGGAAAGCGACGGCGGCGAGTGCAAAGCGCGGTCCAATGCAAGCCTGACGCGGGTCGCGAAGAATCCAGCTTTCCACATGGCATCCATCCTGGTGCATTAGACGAAAGGCAATCGCTCTAGGGTGTTTTTACCCAGAGTTCCTGGTGGCGGTCGTCGGAAAAGGTGAGACCGGTGACGCGACCGTCGGGGCCCTTCTCAAATGTGATGCGGGTAGAGCTTCCACTGGGGTAAAAAAACCGGTTGGGAAGCTCAGGCAACAGCTCCGTCTGGTCGCCGGTACGGTTTCGGGACATCAACTTGTTGCCTTGACGGAAAATCGTCAACTGGGTCACGCCGGCATCGACATATTCCCCCTGGTAAGCGTCATAGACGCTTGGATCGACGTGAATTGGAGGAGGATGAATGGGGATGATGCGTTTCTCGGCATACGGCTTGGTGGTGCCTACATCGGATAGCCGGTGCGAGAGAAACCACTGCGGCAATTGAGGGTCGGTATACGCCCTATCCCACGCGTTGTGATGCCAATTGGCGTATTCCCAAAAGCGCACGTTTCCGCCCGCCGCGCTGACGGCCGTGTACATGATCTGCGATTGAGCCGGAGAAACCACGGGATCGTCCGCGCCGTGGAAGAGCCACACCGGCGTGCGGCCGATGGCTTTGACATATTCCGGAACAAGCTCGGGCTGGTGCCAGCGGCCGGGGGCATAGGACCAGTAGATGCCTCCGCAAACAGGAGCGATGGCGGCAAAACGGCCGGGATAGTCTTTGGCAATCTCCCACACGCCGTAGCCGCCGAGCGACATCCCGGTGAGATAGAGACGTTCGGGGTCACCATGGAACTCTTTTACTTCTGCATTCAGCGCCGCCATGGCCATCGCCATAATGTCGGGGTCGGTCCAATGATGGTGGTTGTAGGGGACCTGGGGCAGGACCACCACAAAGGGCCAGCGCTCATAGTGGGAACGCAGCGCGTTGGGCAGGCCTACCTGGGTTTCGTCGAGGCCGTCGGAGCCGCGTTCCCCGGAACCGTGCAGAAACAGGATGACTGGCCACTTCTGCTTGGGGCTCCAGTCCATGGGAAGGTAAACCTCATAGTGATAGACGGTGCCATTGAGGGTAATGCTCCGGTTGAGAAAGCCGGTGTCTTGCTGGCGGGCGTAGGCGGGCGGTCCCAACATCGGGATCGCGCTGAGGAGGACCCCGGTGAGCAGATGAGCAGCCAAACAAGCCACACGGCGCGGCGAGCCGAAACAAGACATAGACAAGATGAGCATACCGGGAGCGCTCAAACCCCGGAAAGGAAACTGCACAGGGGTAGGGAGGGTGGGATGCCCTTGGCACCCTCCCTATGTGACGGAACGGGAGGCTATAAAGCTGCCTGGTCCGCCGGGCTAGCCGTTGAGGGTTTCCAGGAGCTTGTTGATGGTGCGATTGAGATCCTTGTCCGTGCGCCGCTGCTCGTCGATCTTAGCGATGGAATGCATCACGGTGGTGTGGTGCTTGCCGCCGAATTGCCGTCCAATTTCGGGAAGGGAGGCCTCCGTCATCTGCTTGGCCAGATACATGGCGATCTGGCGGGGAACGACCACAGAGCGGGAATTATTTTTTTGCTTCAACTCGGCTACCCGCATGCCGAACTGTTCGGAGACGGCACGCTGAATCGCCTCAATGGTGATCTTGCGCACCTGGGTGTCAATGAACTGCTTGAGGCACAGCTGGGTGGTGGGTAGGGTGAGCTCGGCGCCATTGAGACGGCACCAGGCCAACAGCCGCACCAGCGCGCCCTCGAGTTCACGCACATTGGTGCGCACGTTTGAGGCAATGAAGAGGGCGATATCCGTGGGCAACAGAACGTGCTCACTCTCCGCCTTCTTTTGCAGAATGGCAACCTTGGTTTCCAGGTCGGGGGGCTGAATGTCGGCGATCAAACCCCATTCAAAGCGGCTGCGCAGTCGATCCTCAATCTCCGGTAGTTCCTTGGGAGGGCGATCGGAGGCAATGACAATCTGCTTCAAGCTCTCATGCAGGGCATTGAACGTGTGGAAGAACTCTTCCTGGGTTCGCTCCTTTTGCGCCAGGAACTGGATGTCGTCAATCAGCAACAGATCGACGGAGCGAAACTTGTCGCGAAAGCTCGTCATTTTGTCATAACGCAGCGAGTTGATCATTTCGTTGGTGAACTTCTCGCTGGAGACATAGCAGACGGAACATTGCGGCTGGCGCTTCTTCACCTCGTGGCCGATGGCATGCATCAGGTGGGTCTTGCCCATACCGACACCGCCGTAGATGAAGAGCGGGTTGTAGGCCTTCGACGGGCGTTCGGCTACCGCCTCGGAGGCGGCGCGGGCAAACTGGTTGCCGTTGCCGATGACGAAGGCGTCAAAAGTGTAGCGCGGGTTGAGCTGCGCGGCCGTGGTCCAGTCAAACCTGGCCTGCTGCGGCGCCGGCATGGGTGCTGCGCGATTGCCTGCGCGCTGGGCGCCGGCGGAGTGCGAAGGGACCGGTGCGAAGCCGCCATCCTCGCGCACCCGGACCGCAGGTGGATCCTCCTGCGGGATGACGAAGGAGACGTCGTCGAACTCCAGGTGGAAAGCGTCAATGGCTTCCTGAATGAGATCGCCATAGCGGTCGCCTATGTGCTGGAACTCGGGCGTGGGAACCCGCACAAAGAGCATCCGGCCAGTGATGTGGCTGAAGCGCGTGGGCTTGAGCCAGGTATCGAAAGACTGCCGGTTGACCTTTTTTTCGAGTGCACCCAGTATCCGTGCCCAAGGGTTGGGAACGGCGGGGGCGGTGGCGACAAAAGACATGCGCTTCCTTCGTTCAACGCCGACTGCCTGATACCTTCTGCAAAGTGCAAAGGAGCAAAATTCGCACCGATACCAGCCGTGCGTGCTGTTGCTGCTCCTGTGCTTAGGAACTGCTGGGGGATACAAGCCCCCTTCGCGAAAGTATCCAGATCGAAAGATCAGGTAGTGTGGACGTGCAGAAAATCAATCTTGATCGGAGCCGATACTAGCACAGTTACAAGGCCGTGCAACGGCTCATTCCTGGCAAAAATTTCTTTCTTCCTAGAGTTGCACCATGTCCAGTGAAAGCCAGCACTCCCCGGCCCCCGGAGCATTGTCTCGCTTTGCGCTTTGGCCTGAATCCGCTATACTCAAAGCTTGCCTTCAGGCAGAAAATTTAGTGAGATCAGGAGCGCAGTGTTATGCCCAAGCGCACATTCCAACCGAACCGCCGCCATCGGGCGAAGACACACGGCTTTTTGACACGCATGAAGACCAAAGCGGGAGCGGCGGTGCTTTCCCGCCGCCGCGCCAAGGGTCGCAAGCGCGTTTCAGTGAGTGCCGGCTACCGCGACTAGCCAGCCTCACCATCAGCTGTGAAGTGTAGTACGCGCCAGACCCCGGATTTCCTGTACACGGCTCTAGACAGGTCTGCGTATGCGGCTTTCTTTTACGGAAAACCGCATGAGGTTCGTTGATTCCAACAAGCCCCACAGGAAATCCGGGTCTCTGAATTCACCCAGAATTTTGTGGCGCGAGGGTAACGATCGGGTGAGCCTTCCAACGCAAAACGACGCTCGGCTGCGCAAGCACGCTGACTATCAGCGCGTGTACCAGGGGAGCCGTAAACACTTTTCGCGCTCCATGACCTATTTCTTCGCCGAGCGGAGCTCGACGCCCCTCGCCGGTCCGCGCGTTGGCTTGACTGCCGGGCGGGTTCTCGGCAAGGCTGTGGAGCGCAACCGCATCAAGCGCCGCATGCGCGAGTTGGTGCGCTTGAACCTGTCCTTGCTGACGCGGGACGTCGACGTGGTGCTGCATCCCCGGCGAACGGTTCTGACGGCGGAATTTGCCGGCTTGCAAAGCGAAGTATCCAGGATCTTTGCCGTGGTCGAGAAGGCTGGGGAGAAGCGGGATGAGCATAGCTGAAGTCTATGGCCGCTGGGTTTCGCCGCTGCTCCACTCGATCAGCGGGGTTTCCGGCGCATGCCGCTTTCAGCCCACATGCTCGGAATACGCCATGGCCGCTGTCGTCCACCAGGGACTGCTGAAGGGAACCGCACTGGCTCTATGGCGCGTGCTCCGCTGCAACCCTTTCGGCCGGGGAGGCTTTGATCCGGTTCCGGGCACATATCCTCATGGTGCCGCCCCCGTAACGCCAACCCCTTCGCTTCCGCACAGATGACCCCCGCCATTTACCATAAGACTGTGGCTCCAGGCGCGTTTATCTCTGGGTGCCGCCAGATCGTCCGATCGACAGGAATTCTCTTTGGCCGAAATACGCAATCCTAATCAGCCGGGTGGCGGTGGGCAGGACTCACGCACTCTCCTCATCTTCTCCATCGTCTTTGTTTTGATCTTCCTCGGCCTGCAATACTTTGGACCAAAGAAAAAGACGCAACCGGAGACTCCGGCAGAGGTGGCTTCGACTTCCGCGGCCAAGGCGGCGATTCCCCCGGCCTCTGCGGTGAATGGGACTGCTGCGCCTGCCAAGGCAACCGCCGACGCAGTGGTTGCCGCCGCCGAAACCACCACGGTGGTGGAGAACGAGCTGTACCGTATCACCTTTTCCAATCGCGGCGGCCAGGCCGTCTCCTGGATTCTGAAGAAGTACAAGGATGACGCGGGTAAGCCTCTGGACCTGGTCAACCCAAAGGCAGCGGCCAAGGTTGGGTATCCTCTCTCGCTCTGGACCTACGATGCCAGCCTGCGCAGCCAGCTGGTGCAGGCCTTGTATGTGCCGTCGGCTACCGGCAACTTGAATGCTCCTGCCACGCTCACCTTCAGCTACTCCAATAACGGCCTGGATGTGAAGAAGGTCTTCACCTTCGATTCCACGTACGTGCTGCATGTGGACGTGACCGCCACCGATCATGGGAGCCCAGTCACCGCGATGGTGGCATGGCCCGGCGCATTCGGCGACCAGGAGACGTTGCCGGATTATGCGGCGTCGCAGTTCAATACCATGCAGGGCGGCAAGAACGAGAACGAGGCAGTGAAGAAAGTTGCCGGTGGCGGCACACTACCCGGGCCTTTCGAATGGGCCGGCGTAAGCGACCTGTACTTCGCCGCGATATTTCTCCCTGACACTCCGCAGCAAGCCCTGCTGGTGAGCCTGCATGATTCGATCGACATTCCGCGTCATGGCAAGACTGATCAAAACGACTCAGCGTCCGTCATCGGCGCCGCTATGGGCTCGAACACTGGTCACACCGGCATGCGCCTTTTCGCCGGTCCCAAAGTGCTAGACGTACTGGCTTCCGTACGGGCCACGGCCAATGGAGGGCAGACCGGTCCCAGCCTGGAACCGGTGGTGGACTTCGGCTACTCGGGCATCATCGCCAAGCCGTTGTTCCTGGCGCTGCGCTGGGTTCATGAGCATATTGTCTCCAACTGGGGATGGGCCATCCTGGTGCTCACCCTGGTCATCAATCTGGCCATGCTGCCGACGCGCATCCAGATGATGAAATCCGCGTTGAAGATGCAGCGCATTCAGCCGGAGATGAATGCGATCAAGGAAAAGTTCAAGAAGTACAAGGCTACCGACCCCCGCCGCGCGGACATGAACAAGGAGATGTTCGACCTGCAGAAGCGCGAGGGCGTGAACATGTTTGGCGGCTGCCTGCCCATGCTGGTGCAGTGGCCGTTGCTGTTTGCGTTTTATCGGATGCTGTTGCACACCATCGAACTGCGCCAGGCGCCCTGGTTGTGGCTGCACAATCTGGCCGCTCCCGACCCGCTGCATATTCTGCCGGTCTTCTTCATCGTGACCATGTTCCTGGTGCAATATCTGACCCCATCGCCAGGGATGGACCCTACGCAGCAGAAAATGATGGCGTTTACCATGCCGGTATTTTTCGGCTTTATGACCTGGAATCTGAGTTCGGGGCTGGCGCTGTATTGGGCCTTCGGCAACGTGATCAACGTGATCCAGCAGGCAGTCATGAACCGGACCGGTATAGGCAAGCAGATGCGTGACATCGCTGCCAAGCGAGCGGCTAAGAAGAGCGGCGGGAGCGGCCGGCAGATGGTGCGGCGGTAGAAGTCTGGGACCATTAATAGCCATTCGTCGGGGATTGGCGGCTACCTCGTCCATTGCTTTCCGGGTTTGCCACCAAGCCTTTCCCCCTGGACGGGTGCCCCATGTTCGCGGACTTTCGCGTACATGGGTTGAAGACGACTTTTTCCAATGCTTTTCCCACCGGTCTCCACCTACTTACAGGAAAGGAAAAAGGAGGGGCTTCCCCCGGATTTCCTGTGGAGTTTGGTGGCGTTGGCGAACCTCATGCGGCTTTCCTTACTGAAAGCCGCACAAGCGGACATGTCCGATGCAGCGTACAGGAAATCCGGGTCGCCCATCGTGTTCAACCCATGTACGCAAAAACGCGAACATGGGGCACCCGTCCAGGCGGTTAGGCTGGTGAGGAGGCGAGAGATTTGTCGCCCAACCACCAAGTTCGGTCGTATTCCCATTGGGTTCTGCTAGCGGCAAGGGCTTGGTTACCTGGCGTAGAGTTCAGTGGCCGCGAGGCTGACTTCCCCGCACGCAAGTGCGATACTAAACCGATGCCGATTGTCGACCACGCGGCTGCAGCTCAGAAGATTGCAGCATTCCTCAAGACCCTTACCACCACCGGCGGCCTGCGGTTGAAGTACCGGATCACCGCGGGAGCTGGCGCCCGTGATCCTGACGGGCTCGAAGCGCGCGAGATTTATGTGGAGATGTCGGGGCCTGACGCAGTGCTTCTAACCCAGCGCGGCGGCGAGTTGCTGCGGGCATTGGAACACATCGCGGCCAAGATCGTGCGCCTGGAAGCGGAAGAGCACGACACCATCTCCTTCGACGCCAATTCCTTCAAGGCGTTGCGCGCCCGCGAACTTAAGCTGTCCGCGGAAACGGCGGCGGAGCGGGTCCGCAGCACCTCTCAGCCCTATAGCTTTGCACCCATGAGTTCGCGGGAACGGCGCATGCTGCACCTGGCCTTCCGCGATTTTGCCGATCTCGAAACCGAGAGCAGTGGCGAAGGCTTGCGCCGGTTCGTGGTGGTCTATCCCAAGGGCGCGGAGCGGCCTCGTTCCCGGCCACGATCTCCTGAGCTTGGCCACACCGGGGCACGTCCTTCGCGGCGCAACTCGCCTGCCTAGAGGATCGTGAGGCTCATGCAGCCCGATCCCCATGTGGTTTACCAGAACGAGACCATCGTCGCCATCGCGACGCCGCCCGGTCGCGGCGGTATTGGCATCGTACGGCTCTCCGGGCCTGAGGCGGCCCGGATTGCCGAGCCGATGCTGCGCTTGCGTAACCCCCTGGTCCACGCCCAAGCCCGCTTTGCGGATCTGTTGAACCTCGACACCCAGGAGACGCTGGATGAGGCGGTGGTGACATTTTTCGCCGCGCCGCATTCCTATACCGGCGAAGATGTGCTCGAAATTGCCGCCCACGGCTCGCCGGTGGTTCTGGAGACGCTGGTACGCCAAGCGCTCGAGGCCGGGGCACGCCTGGCGGCTCCAGGCGAGTTTACCCAGCGGGCATTTTTAGGCGGTCGTATCGACCTGACCCAGGCCGAAGCAGTGCACGACTTGATTGAAGCCCAGACGCTCTACCAGGCGCGGGTTGCTGCGCAACAATTGCATGGCGCGCTTTCACGCCGCATTAAACCCATCAAAGAAGGCCTGGTCGCGCTGATTGCCCTGCTTGAGGCCGGCATCGATTTCGCCGAAGACGATGTGGATGTGCTGCCCAACGTCGAGATCCAAAGCAGAATCGAGGAGATTCGCAGCTTGCTGCAGCCGGTTGCGGACAGCTTCGCGCGTGGGCGCATCGTGCATGCGGGTTTGATGCTGGCGATTGTGGGCCGGCCGAACGCGGGTAAATCGTCCCTGTTCAACCGCATCGTGCAGCGCGAGCGCGCGATTGTCACTGCTATGCCGGGAACCACGCGCGATCTGGTGACGGAGCGGGTTTCGCTGGGCGGAATTCCGGTTGAGCTGGTCGATACCGCGGGCATGCGTGAGGCCAGCGACGAGGCGGAGCAGATTGGCGTTCGCAAATCGCGCGAGGCGTTGGCGGATGCAGACATGGTGCTGCTGGTGCTGGACGCGACCGCGTCGCCGGCCCAGGAAGAGCTTGAGCTTTTGGCCACTCTGGCGCAGCGCCGGGCGCTGGTGGTGGTTAACAAGAGTGACCTGGCCCACCCTTCGGCTGCCATGGAAGAGGCTCTGGGTAGCCTGGGCTTGCCGGTGGTTCACACCTCCGCTCTCAGTGGTGAAGGCGTGGGTGAGCTCAAGCAGCAGATGCTGGCCATGGTGGGCGATCGGACGGTGGAGACGGAAAGCGGCATGCTGACCAGCTTGCGCCAATACCAGGCGGTGACAGGGACGCTGGAATCGCTGGGGGCTGCGGTCGCGGCAGCCGGACAAAATATTCCCCACGAGATGGTGCTGTTGGATCTATACCACGGGCTCCGTCACCTGGACTCGCTCACCGGAGAGACCACCAGCGACGATATCCTGAACCTGATCTTCTCAACCTTCTGTATTGGGAAGTAGTTATTTTAGTACAGTTATAGTTACATAAAGTTAGGGTTGGTGAGGCATCCTGGCCTGAATTTCTCACAGACCTGTCTCTCCAGACCCGTTATTTGTTACCGGTAGAGAAATTCAGGCTTGACGCATTCCCATATAGGCATGTAATGTTTGGCTATGGCAAGAGCGAGCACCACTTCGGACGCTTTCAACGCGGTTGCTGAGCCCCGCCGGCGGGAGATTCTGAGCTACCTTGCCGGGACAGAGCGGCCGGTCGGAGAGATTGTAGCGGCCCTGGGGATGGAGCAGCCCTCCGTCTCCAAGCACTTACGTGTGCTGCGCAACGTCGGCCTGGTCAGGATGCGCTGCCAGGGACGGCAAAAGCTGTACCGGACCAACGCCGAAGCGATACGCCCGCTGTATGAGTGGGCCGGAACCTTCGAGCGCTACTGGCAGCACCAGTTGAACCGAGTGAAGGAACGCGCCGAAGCGATGGTCCGCCAGGGCGCAACAAGTTTGAATTCCCCACCCCCGAAACTGAAGGAGAAATGATGATTGCCACCGAACAGACCCTTGAAAACCTGACGCTTACGATTAACCAGGAAATCCATGTCCAGGCGCCCCTGGATGTAACCTTTGCCGCGCTGCTCGAGCAACTGGGGCCGGGCAACGAGACACCGGACGGCAAGTCGCTCAACATGAAGATCGAACCGTGGCCGGGTGGCAGGTGGTACCGCGACCTGGGCGACGGCAATGGGCATTTCTGGGCCAATGTCCAAGCCATCAAGCGGCCCACGCTGCTGGAATTCTCAGGTCCACTGTTCGCCTCCTTCCCCATGGTCTCCAACGTGCAATATCGGCTGAGCGAAGTCGATGGTGGAACGCTGATCACCTTTCGGCACAGCGCGCTGGGATTCGTTTCCGAAGAGCACAGGGCGGGGATGAACAAAGGCTGGGCGTCGATGCACGACCGCGTTCGCAAACACGCCGAGGCCAACCGATAACAGCCTGTATCGCGATCAACCCGTCGCAAGTGAGGAGTAGCCTATGTGTCCAGTGTGCATAACAACCGCAATGCTGATTGCCGGCAGTGTCACCTCTACGGGCGGACTGACGGCCATCGCGATCAGGAAATTCGGCGTGAAGAACACCGTGAGCAATCCCGCTCCAATCCCATCCAAAGAGAATCACCACCGATGAAGCCGTATCACCGGCGCGGAAGGCTAGTGCTTCTCCGCGCCGGGCGCGACTCGCGCCCACTCTTCCAGGACTCCAGAGGCCCCGAGGCTACTGCAGGTATATTGGCTGGTAACCGCAAGCCAGGGGAACACAGCTCAGGAGACTTCCTGCATGTCGCTCACCATCACCGGTCTCTCGAAGACCTATCCCAACGGGGTCCAGGCGCTTAAGAACATTTCTCTCACTATCGGCAACAACATGTTCGGCTTGTTGGGGCCGAACGGCGCCGGTAAGAGCACGCTGATGCGTACCATTGCGACCCTGCAGGAACCCGACTGCGGGACCATCGTTCTGGATGGGATCAACGTCCTCAAAGAAAAGAATGCAGTACGCCAGACGCTAGGCTACCTGCCTCAGGAGTTCGGTGTTTATCCCAAGCTAAGCGCCGTCGACATGCTCTCCCACCTTGCCGTGATGAAAGGCATAACCCAGGCGGGGGAGCGCAAAGAGATGGTCGAAACGCTGCTGCACCAGACCAACCTCTGGGCTTTTCGCAAGAAGGCGCTCAGCACCTATTCCGGCGGTATGAGGCAGCGCTTTGGCATCGCGCAGGCACTGCTGGGCAAGCCACGCCTGATCATCGTCGACGAGCCCACCGCCGGCCTCGACCCGGCGGAGCGCAATCGCTTTCTGAATCTGCTCTCCTCGATAGGCCGCGATATCACAGTGATACTCTCCACGCACATCGTGGAAGACGTGCGCGAGCTTTGCCCACGCATGGCCATCATCTCCGCCGGCGAGCTGCTGCTCGAAGGCGCTCCGCAGGAAACGCTTCAGGCGTTGCAGGGCAAAATATGGTCCAAGGTGGTCACTACCGATGACGAGCTGCGCGCGCTGGAAACGCAACTGCGCGTCGTCTCCAGCCACTTGATCGGCGGCCAGCACGAAATCCGGGTTTACGCCGACGGATCTCCAGGCGAAGGTTTCCGCCCGGTGGATGCCGGCCTGGAAGATGTTTACTTCCTCAACCTTGCCAACCCGGCCGTACCCCAGCCAGTCCACTAGATCCCAAGGAGATTTCCGCGCATGGCCCTCTTTTGGGAGTTCTTCATTTTCGAACTGAAGTTCCGGCTAAAGAGTTTATCCACCTACGTCTACTTTGTGCTGTGGTTCCTGCTCAGTTTTCTCGCCATAGCTGCGGAGGATTTCATCTCCACGGGCAACGGCAAGCAGCTGCTGAACGGTCCGTTCTCCACCACCATTCTTTACATCTTCTTCACCCTCTTCGGAACCATCATCATCGCCGCCATCTTCGGCACTTCTATACTGCGCGACTTCCAACGCGACACTTTTCAGCTCATTTTCACCAAACCCATCACCAAGTTTGGTTATCTTGGAGGGCGCTGGGCAGGATCATTCGTTACCTCCGTCTTTGTCTTCTCCGGCATGGTCTTCGGTGAAGTGGTGGGGACGCTTGCCCCGTGGGCGGATCACACCCGCATCGCCAGCGGGCACGCCTGGTGGTATTGGCAACCGTTCCTGTTCATCGTGGTCATCCAGATCTTCTTTCTGGGCTCGTTGTTCTTTATGGTCTCGGCGCTGTCGCGCAAGATTTTCGTGGTGTATTTGCAGGGCGTCGCGGTCTTCATGTTCTATCTGATCGTCAGCGCAATCTTCTCCGCAACCCGCTCCCTGGAACACTTTTGGTCCGGCATCCTCGACCCTATCGGGATGCAATTAGCCGACGTGCTGGCGCGCTATTGGACAGTGGCGGAGAAAAACACCTTGCTCTTCTCCTGGTCGCCACAGGTAAGCCAGGGCGTGTTTCTCTATAACCGTCTGCTCTGGTTGGCCGTCGGGTTTATCTCCCTGGCGATCGTCTATCGATTCTTTCCCATGTCTGTCGAAGCCCTCACGGCCAGCGCCCAAAGCCGCCGCGCGGCCAGGGCCAAGCGGCAGGAAGCGGCGGAGGCGCAGCCACGCCGGTCACTGGTTGCAGCGCCGATGCCACGCGTCCACCAGTACTTCGGCGGCAAGGCTCGATTCGCGCAGTTCGTCTCCCTGACCCGGGTGCATCTTACCAACATCACGCGCGAGCTGCCCTTTTTAGCGATCACTGTTCTGCTGACGGTCTTTGCCCTGATAAACGGCTATTTCGCTGGAAAATTTAATGATCAGAATGTCTACCCCGTCACCTTCCTGATGGTGCAGGCGGTTGAAGGGCAGGCGACGCTGTTTCTGTTTATCGTGGCCACGCTTTACGCCGGCGAACTGATTTGGCGTGAACGCGACACCTCCTTCTCTGGCATTCACGACGCGCTTCCCATGAGCGAAACGACGGACTGGCTGGCGAAGTTCGTAGCCCTGACCGTGGTCGAAGGCGTCCTGCTCACGGTGATCCTGTTATGCGGCATCATCATGCAGACCGTAGCGGGTTACTACCACTACGACCTGCTGCAGTATTTCCAGGAGCTCTACCTCATCACCTTCCCGCTGGTGATCGCCTTCGTTCTGTTGGCTTTCTTTGTGCAGACAGTGGTCTCCAACAAGTTCCTGGGCCATGCAATCGTGATCGGCGTTTTTGTATTGGATCCGATTATGTTTCGCTTTGGGATCGAGAACACGCTGCTTCTGCCCGGGCAGAACACTCCCTACACCTATTCGGACATGAATGGCTACGGGCATTTCGTGCCTGGGCTGTTGTGGTCCATCGTATATTGGACCGCGATCTTCGCCGTGCTCGGGTGCCTTTCCATCGCACTGGCCCGGCGCGGCGCCGAGGACGGCTGGCATACCCGGCTGGTGCAGTTCCGTGCGCGACTGCCACGCCTGACACCAGCACTCGTTTTCTTCGCGCTCATCGCCATCGGCAGCGGTTCATGGTTTTATTACAACGCGCACGTGCTCAACGAATTCCTCACTACCAAGCAGCAGCGAAAAATTCAGGCCAGCTATGAGCGCGATTTCAAGCGCTACGAACGTTCTCCCCAACCGAAAGTGATTGCTGTCGACGCCGATGTCGACCTCGATCCCGATCACCGTTCCTTCTCCGGGACCGGCCATTTCGTATTACAGAACAAGACGCCGCAGCCGATCGAGCAGGTACACATCACCGACCAGATGCAGTCCCTCTCGAACGTGCAATTCAACCGGCCCTTCCATCTCGTCAGCAGGGCGCCGCGCGATCTCTACTCGATCTATCAGCTGGAAACGCCTCTCGCGCCCGGCGATAAGTTGGACCTGACTTTCAAGGTCGGCTACTTGAGCCACGGTTTCCGCGATGGTAATGAGCGGCCGGAGCTGGCCTACAACGGCATGTTTTTCGACTCCAGCTACTTTCCTTACATCGGCTACAACTCGGATATTGAATTGGATGATCCGCGCCGCCGCCGCGAAGAAAAGCTAGGCCCGCTCACCGATCTGCCCCCTCGTGGAGACCCCTGGGGCTCAGTAACCAACCTCTTTGCGCCGGACTCCGACTGGATCAGCTATCACACGGTAGTCAGCACGCCAGACGACCAGATCGCCTTCGCGCCCGGATACCTGCAGCGCGATTGGCATCGAAACGGCCGCCACTACTATGCCTACGACATGGGTGAGGTGAAGATTGCGGACTTTTACGCCTATGTCTCCGGGCGCTACGACGTCAAGCGCGAAAACTACAAGGGCATCCATATCGAGATTTACCATGCACCGCAACATGGCTTCGATGTCGATGACATGATCGCAGGGGTGAAGGCTGGTCTCGATTACTATCAGGCCAACTACAGTCCCTACCAGTACAAGCAGTTCCGTATCCTGGAATTTCCACGTTACCGGCAGTTTGCGCAATCCTTTCCCAACACCAGTCCTTTCACCGAAACGTTCTGGATCACGCGCGTCCTCAATCCTGATAAGGATATTGACTTCACTTATTTCGTCACCGCCCATGAACTGGCTCACCAGTGGTGGGGCCATCAGTTGATTGGCGGCCGGGTAGCAGGGTCAAACATGATGTCGGAGTCGCTTGCCGAGTACTCCGCCCTGCGGGTTGCGCAGAAGAAGTACGGCGACGTCCAGATGCATAAGTTCCTGGCTCACGAACTCGATGGCTACTTGCGCGGCCGGTCCAATGAAACCCGCAGGGAGCCGCCGCTCGCCCAGGTACAGCGCGAGTCATACGTGTGGTACCAGAAGGGCAGCCTGGTGTTCTATGCGCTGTCCGA
Organism: uncultured Acidobacteriaceae bacterium; assembly: GCA_963844785.1. Lineage (GTDB taxonomy): Bacteria > Acidobacteriota > Terriglobia > Terriglobales > Acidobacteriaceae > PALSA-350. Next base: position 26,619 of record CAWJPV010000017.1, read on the forward strand.
TTACATCGGAGAAGGCAAGCTCAACCTCGCCCTGCACAACTTCCTGATGCAATACCGGTATGCCAATGCCACCGATGCGCAGTCCGGGCCGTATCCAGACACGCGTCTGCTGGAAGACGCTCTCCGCGCGCAGACCCCTTCCGATCTGCAGTATTTCCTCAACGACAGTTTCGAGAAGATCACACTCTATGACAACAAGGCTGTCGAGGCGACCTCGCAGAAGATGCCAGATGGGACATATAAGGTCACACTCACGGTTGAGGGCAGGAAAGTCTATGCCGACGGCAATGGGGTCGAGTCGCCGGCGCCGCTCCACGATCTGATCGACGTAGGAGTCTTTAGCGGCAAGAAGGACCAGGAAAAGCCGCTTGCTGTGCGCAAGGAATGGATTACTGGAGCCCGTCAGAGCTTCGAGTTCATGCTCAAGGAGCAGCCCACGCGTGCCGGGATTGATCCCTATAACAAGCTTATCGACCGCAATGGGGATGACAACACCATGGACATCACGAACAGGTGAGCGCAAAGTTGACTATCAGGACTACCGCTAGGAGGAACAACGCGGATGCACAACCCAGCGCACCCTGCAGAAATTTTGCGGGAGCACATAGGAGAGATGCCGGTGACCAAGCTAGCGGCTCACTTGGGTGTGTCCCGGGTTACGCTCTCCCGTCTCTTGCATGGCAACTCGGGCGTCTCCGCCGGAATGGCGCTCAAACTGTCCGAAGCCTTGGGGACTTCACCTGAGCTGTGCTAAACATGCAAACTCAGTTTGATCTGTGGCAGGTCTCCCAGCGGAAGCGGAAGAGGATCGCACCCCTCGTCGCAACCTAAGGTACATGAGCAACTGTGCACCGGAGCGAAGCGTAGTGGAGGGATCTGCGGTTTCTTCTTCACTTACCAAGGCACAACCATCCCGCAAAAAGGGCTACTAACCGCAAATTATTCTTGCTCTACCTCCGGATTCTTGGCCTCTGGGCGGAGCTCACGAAACAGCCAGATCCTGGCCAATGCCCAATCCCGCTTTACGGATCGCGGAGCAATCTGCAGCAAGGCGCCAATCTGCTCCACCGAAAGCCCGCCAAAGTAGCGCAACTCAACTACCCGCGCCTGTCGCGGATTTTCCTTCTCCAGTTTTTTAAGGGCCTCGTCCAGATGTTCCACTTCATCAAGCTGCTCTGCAGAGATGGCAAGCTCATCCTGCATTTCCACCCGCTGCAACCCTCCGCCTCTTTGCTCCGCGTTATGCGCCCGCGCATAATCGACCAGGACCCGCCGCATCACGTTGGCCGCTAACCCGATGAAATGCGCGCGACTGTTCCAATCGATGTCCTCGCCCACCAACCGGAGATAGGCTTCGTTGATCAATGCCGTTGCTTGCAAGGTATGATCCGGACGCTCCCGCCGCATGTACCCCTTGGCCAGCCGATGAAGTTCCGCATAGACCAGCGGCAGCAGACTCTCCGCCGCTTGCGTGTCTCCCGCATGCATCGCCTTCAGGAGTTGTGTCACCTGACCGCCGTCGTTATCCATGGCTGCCTCCAGCAAACCCTATGGTATAGTCTCGCCAACGCGAAAGTGCTTGCTGGACATCTAGGTAGGAACTATGGCCGATCTGGAGCAATCCGCCGGGCAACTCTTTGGAGAAGCCCTTGAATTGCAGCCGGAGCGCCGGGCCGCCTTTCTGGATCAAGCATGCCGGGGCGCACCTGAGCTCCGTAGCCTGGTCGAGGCACTGCTTCGCGACAACCAACTCGCGGGCAGTTTTCTTGCTGAGCCCATCCTTACCCCCGACGGTGGAGCTACCGTATCCTCCGTGCAATCGGCCAGCCACCACCTGAGCGCTGGGACGAAACTCGGCCGCTACTCGGTTGTTGAGCCCCTGGGCGCCGGCGGTATGGGTGTGGTCTATCGAGCGCGCGATGAAAAGCTGGAGCGCGTGGTCGCGATCAAGCTTCTGGCGCCCGGGATGTTCACGGGTGACGAGGCACGGCGGCGTTTCCACAAGGAAGCTCTCGCCCTGGCAAAGCTGAGCCACGCTCACATCGCGGCCGTGTACGACGTTGGCGAGCAGGATGGGATCGACTACATCGTTATGGAGTGCGTGCCGGGCGAATCGCTGGCAGCGAAGCTTAAATCAGGCCCCCTCACGGTGAAAGATGCGACGTCGATCATCTTGCAAATTGCCGAGGCGCTTGAAGAGGCCCACGAACTAGGCGTGATTCACCGTGACCTGAAGCCGGCCAACGTGATGATTACACCCAAGGGACGAGTGAAGGTTCTGGACTTTGGTCTGGCCAAGCTCCTCGCAGTGGCAAGAGACCCAACGGTGTCGGTTGCGGAGACCCGCGGACTCATTGGCACTCCGCTCTACATGTCGCCTGAGCAAGCGCGAGAACAGAATCTCGACGCGCGCACGGATCTGTGGAACCTGGGCGTAATTTATTACGAATTGCTTACCGGCCGCGTGCCATTCCGCGCTGACAGCAGCATGGCCGTTCTACGCGCGATCACTGACGAAGCGCCCGCGCCGCTGCGCCAGCTGCGGCCGGATGTTCCACCGCTTTGCGAACAGATCGTTTCGCATGCGCTCGAGAAAAATCCCGATCGCCGCTACCAGTCAGCTACGGACGTCATTCGCGACGCGTCGGACCTTTTGTCCCAGCTGAGCACCACGTCTCTGGATCAGGAAAAGCCGGCCACACGACCAAAGCGCTCTCTATCCGTCGCAGTCGCGGTTGCCCTTCTTCTGGTGATCACAGCGGGCCTGTGGTTTTACTATCGCTCGTCCCGCAAGCACTGGGCGCGCGACGAAGCAATTCCACAAGCCGAGAGCCTGCTCGCTCAAAACAAACCGCTCGCTGCTTTTCTTCTTCTGGACAAGGCCGCGGAATACTTGCCGTCGGATCCTCAGCTCAAGCAAATTGCGGACGAGAACTCTACCCTCGCCTCGATCACCTCGTCACCCTCCGGAGCAACGGTCCAGATTCAGGATTACCTCGCGCCGGACTCTCCCTGGCGCATTCTTGGTACGACGCCCCTGGCCAATCTCCGCATGCCGCAGGGATACTTGCGCTGGAAGGTTTCGAAGCCCGGCAGCGGCGAAATAACGGTCGCGCCACCGACCGACAGCAAAATGGATTTTGCTCTCGGCGAGTCGCAAACGTCACCCAGTGGGATGGTGTGGGCGCCGGGCAGCGAGGCGGGATGGTTCCTCGATTTTGTCGGTTTCTATGGTGGCTATAAGCTGCCCGCTTTTTACGTCGATCGGTATGAGGTCACCAACCGCGAATATCAGAAGTTTATGGATAGCGGGGGTTACGAAAAGAAAGAGTATTGGAAAGAAGAGTTTACGCGAGATGGCCGTACGCTTTCGTGGACCGAAGCCATGGCGCAATTCCGGGACACAACCGGCCGCGCGGGGCCATCGACCTGGGTCGCAGGTCACTATCCCCAGGGCCAGGCCGACTTTCCCGTTGCCGGCGTGAGCTGGTTCGAGGCCGCTGCCTATGCTGCCTTCGCAGGAAAGAGCCTGCCCGCATTGGCGCAGTGGCTCCAGGCAGATCCGCCTGACCTTGCCCCCAGTGCTGTGCAGACCAGCAACATTACCAGCGGCGCTCTCGCGCCTGTTGGCAAGTACCCGGGGCTCGGCCCGTACGGAACCTACGACATGACGGGCAACGTTCGTGAATGGGTCATCAATGCCGCGGGCGCCGATGTGCGCTTCATTCTGGGCGGTTCATGGAAATCGGAGTCTTACTTGTCCACCACTCCCGAAGCTCTGTCGCCCTTTGATCGTTCGCAGACAAACGGGTTCCGATGTGTGCGGAACATCGAATCTTTGCCGGTAGAGGCCCTGAGCCCAGTCAAGCCCATGGTTCGCGATTTTGCGAAGTTCAAACCCGTATCCGACGAGGTGTTTAACGCCTACAAACTGCTTTACGCCTATCCGCATACTCCGCTAAACGCACAAGCCGAAGGGGTCGTCGAGGACACGGCAGACTGGCGCGAGGAAAAAGTCACATTCGACGCTGCCTACGGTGGTCAGCGGATGTCCGCATACTTGTTCCTGCCCAAGAACGTGCGCCCACCGTACCAAACCGTACTCTTCTTTCCCAGCGCCCGGGTGAACGCCCTTCGCGACAGCCGGCAACTGGGCGATCTGAAGTTTTTTGATTACGTCATTCAAAGCGGCCGCGCCGTGATGTATCCGGTTTATTTGGACACGTACGAGCGCCAGGTGACTTTCTATCTTAAGCAAGGCCTGGTGGATAGCGAGCTCAACATCGCCCACTACAAGGACGCGGCGCGGTCGCTCGATTACCTCGCGACGCGTTCCGATATCGACAACAGCAAACTGGCCTACCTGGGGGTCAGCATGGGATCGGCGAAAGGAGTGATCCTTTCGACTTTGCTGCAGGATCGTATCAAGACTTCTATTTTTCTTGACGGCGGATACTTCCTTTTTCCGCCTACACCCGGTAATGACCAGGCCGACTTTGCGCCCCGGCTGAAAATGCCGGTGCTGATGGTAAATGGGCGTTACGACTACGCCTTCTCTCTCGACAGGGCGCAGAATCCGTTCTTCGCCATGCTGGGCACGCCCGCGGGAGACAAGCGCCACCTGGTTCTTGACACCCCACACGATGTCACGGAGCAGCGTCCCCAGCTGGTAAAGGCGGTGCTCGACTGGCTCGATCACTACCTGGGACGCGTGAAGGAATAAACCGGCGACGGCTCGTCGTTAGGACGAGCCGTCAGACCTACGCTGTCGAGAGCTCTAGTGGGTTGCCAAGAGAGCCAGTTCCACGTTGGTGGGTGGGGTCTTCGCTGCTGCGACCTGTGCCCGGTGCTCCGCCTTCGACGTGGCAAAGGCAATCCGGCGGCTTTGTCCTGCGACTGTGATTTCGCTCAGGAAGTATTGGCTGCCGTATTTACGGAAGGTGGCCTTGCCGACCTTTGCCGTCTGGCTGTTGTCCTCTAATGAGGTCATAGTCAGTGCCGAGTCCGAGTCTCCCCGGATAAGGAGAGTGTGCAGGCTCTCCATGCGTACGGAGTAGACGCCGGGGGCGAAGTGGTGTCCGGACGCGGTCTCGAAGGCAAACGGCACGTTTACCTTGGCGACCATTCCTATATCCTGGCCGTGCAATGCTGGCGACAAAGGAGCGACAGCAAGGACGGCCGCGAAAAGACCTGCGCGGAACTTCGAAATCGAAAGTGTGCTCATGGTGGTTCTCCTTGGAGGGCGTCTCATTAATCGCCTTCACTTAATAAGGCGGAAGCGCCCCGGCAAAGGGGCCACGACGTTCACAATTATTTTTTCGTCTCCAAATCCCGGAAAAATCGGATCAGGCGTCGCCCGGATCTATTCGCTCCAGGGGAAGCACTGAGTCCAGGGCAGGTAGCTTGTTCTTAATAAACCCTGTGTATTGTGGTTTTGAGCGACCATTTCCCTCGGGCAGCATCGTTAAACAGTGAACTCTTACCTATCTATTGAGGACCTAATTCATGCCACTGCCCACAGACGAAAAGATTGTCGCTTTAAGCCAACAATTGCTGGAGAAATTCGACCTGATCTTCGGGCTACATCCCGGCTTTCGACCGGCCCACGCCAAAGGCATCATCTTGCAGGGAACCTTCACGCCTACTGCGGAAGCAGCCGGGTTCAGCAGGGCTCCTCACCTGAATAGGCCATCGGCGCCAGCGACGGTACGGTTTTCGAACTCTACTGGCATTCCGGTGATCCCAGACAACGATCCCAATGCCGATCCACGCGGCTGTGCCATTCGCTTTCATCTTGCGGAGCGCGTGCACACCGACATCGTGGCCCACTCGACCAATGCTTTCCCGGCAAGAACGGGCCAGGACTTTCTGGAGTTCCTGAGCGCCATTGCGGCCACCGATCTAGCCCACTTTCCTGGCTCACCGCTGGAAAAATACCTTGGGACGCATCCCGCAGCGCTTGCCTTCGTGCAGGCTCCGAAGCCGCCGGCTTCGAGCTTCGCGCGGGAATCGTATTTTGGTCTGACTGCGATGCGTTTCATCAATAAGGACGGCGTGGGTCGCCACGGACGCTACCGTATTCTCCCGGAGGCCGGCAACGATCATTTGGACGCCGCGGCGGCTTCGGCAAAAGGGCCAAATTATCTCTTCGAAGAAATTGAAGCCCGGGTCGCCAAGGAGCCAGTCAAGCTCAAGGTGGTAGTTCAAGTGGCCGAGGACGGGGATTCGGTGAACGATGCGACGTCACTGTGGCCGGAGAGCCGTAAGTTGCTTGAATTAGGGCAGCTCGCGTTCACTGGGCTGGTGCCCAATGAGGCTCATGAACAGAAGAACATTATCTTCGACCCCATTCCCCGGGTGGACGGCATTGACGCATCCGAGGACCCCCTGCTGGAACTGCGCGCCGCAGTGTACCTGTTGAGCGGCCGCCGCCGGCGGGCGGCTCCCGAATAGACCATCGGTCCGCAAAATAAATCGAACCGGCAGCGCCGACATTTCGTATCTAGCCTTGCGGAGGGTTTGGATGCAGATTGCGACAGATGTCCGGTACGCGTTACGTCAATTCGCCAAGGCGCCGGGGTTTACGGCGACAGCGATTCTTACCCTGGCTCTGGGCATCGGCGCCACCACGGCGATTTTCACCCTGGTGTATGCGGTTTTATTGAAGTCGCTGCCGGTGGTGAACCCGGAAGACTTGTATCGCGTGGGCAATGAAGAGAACTGCTGTGTCAACGGCGGCATGCAGGACAATTGGACGCTCTTCTCCTACGAGCAATACAAGCAGTTTCGCGATCATTCCACCGGCTTCGAGGAGCTGGCCGGCTTCCAAGCTGGGCAAACCCTGGTCGGGGTGCGCCGCAATGGCAGCAACAAGCCATCCGAGTCGTATAAAAGCGAATTTGTCTCCGGCAATTACTTTCAGACCTTCGGCATTCCTCCATACATGGGGCGAACCATCACGCCGAACGACGACCGGAAGGGCGCTCCCGCCGTGGCCATGATGAGCTTCAGGACCTGGCAGGAGAAATTTGGCAAGGACCCGTCGGTAGTCGGAGCGGGTTTCGTGATTAACGGCCAGCCCTTCACGGTGATTGGGATTACGCCGCCTGGGTTTTTCGGTGATCGCGTACAAAGCACTCCGCAGTCCTTCTACATTCCCCTGAACGACGAGCCGCTGATTTCGCCAACGAGCTCGGTGCTGGAAGAGTCCTCGCTGCAGTGGTTGGATTTGATCGGCCGTATTCGTCCAGGCGCTGATACAGGCGCCATGGAAGCGCAGATGCAGGTGCAGTTGCGGCAATTTTTGCTGAGCCCCTTGAGCAAAGTAGAGGAACGCGACAAGCCCCTGGTGGCCAAGCAGACGCTGCACTTCTCCCATGGAGGCAACGGGGTGCAGATGATGAGAGACCAGTATCAGCAAGGCCTGCACTTGCTGATGTGGGTCTCGGGATTCGTACTGCTGATCGCCTGCGCCAATCTTGCCAACCTGATGCTGGTGCGGTCGGCCAACCGGCAGCAGCAGACATCGGTGCGCTCGGCACTCGGAGCGCCGCGCATGACGCTGGTCCGGCAAACTCTGACGGAAAGCATTGTGCTGGGTGTATTGGGTGGGATCGCCGGCATTGTGGTGGCGTTTGTTGGCACGCGAGTGATCTTGCATCTTGCTTTCCAACATGACCCGGTGCCTATCCAGGCGACGCCCTCGCTTCCAGTGCTCGGCTTTGCCCTTGCGGCTTCGTTGCTGACGGGGATTCTTTTCGGAGTGGCTCCGGCGTGGTTAACGGTGAAGTCGAATCCGGTGGATGCCTTGCGGGGTGCGAATCGCTCTACCGCGAATCATGGTGGATGGGCACAGAAATCCCTGGTAGTGGTGCAGGCAGCTCTCTCCGTGGTCCTGCTTTGCGCCGCCGGATTACTCTCCCGAAGCCTGAGCAACATGCAGCACCAGGACTTCGGCTTTGTCACCACGAATCGCTTCATCGCACATATCGACCCGCAGATGGCGGGCTACACGCCCGGCCAGCTGGAAGCGCTTTACCGGCAACTGCACACCAACCTGGCACGAATCCCGGGGGTAAAGCAGGTGAGTTTCTCCATGTACAGTCCAATGGAAGGAGATAACTGGGGCGAAGGCGTTTTCATCGAAGGCGAGCCGCCGCCGGCTCCCGGTACACGCGATCATGGCGCTTCATGGGTGCGGGCAAGCCCCAATTATTTCGACACCATCGGGACAAAGATTGTCGAGGGCCGCGCCAATAACGAACAGGACACGCCTGGCACACGCAACATTGCTGTAGTGAACCGTTTTTTTGAGAAGAAATATTTCAAGGACGGCCACGCCATCGGCAAACACTTCAGCGACGATATCAAGCATCCCGGATACTTCGAGATCGTAGGCGTCACCGAAGACACGAACTATTGGGGACCGTCGGATAAGATGCGTGCGATGTACTTTCTGGCCCAAGGGCAGAGGGTTCACAGTGACGATCCGCGCTACGAAAAATTTCAGGATGGATCGCAATATCTCAACGCAATCGAGATCGAAACTGCAGGTAACGTGCCTGGACTCGAGATGCAGGTGCGGCATGCAATTTCGCAGATCAATGCCGATCTTGCGGTCATCAATTTCCAAAGCTTTGGCGAACAGGTAGGAGCTAACTTCACGCAGCAGGGCATGATTGCCAAGTTGACCTCGTTCTTCGGTATCCTGGCGCTGGTTCTGGCGTCCATCGGACTCTATGGTGTGACCGCGTACTCGGTGGAACGCCGGACGAGCGAGATTGGTATCCGTATGGCGCTGGGTGCCGATCGATTGAGTGTGCTGCGCCTGGTGCTGAGTGGTGCTTTTCTTCAAGTGGGCATTGGGCTGGCAATCGGTATTCCGGTGGCGATCCTGGGTGGCCACGCGATGGCTAGCCAGTTGTTCGGAGTAAAGCCTTATGACCCAGTTGTATTGTCGATCGCGCTGTTGGTCTTGGGTACGGCTGCCTTTCTGGCTGCACTGGTGCCAGCACGCATAGCTGCGGGATTGGAGCCGATGCGGGCGCTGCGAACCGAGTGAGGGTATTTCAGGCCCATGCGAGAACGATCGCGCCGGCGGCGATCAACAACGCCCCGGCCGCCTTGGCGACGGTAATCGTCTCACCAAGGAGCGGCCACGCCAGCAGTACGACGAACACCACGCTCAGCTTGTCGATGGGAGCCACCTTCGATGCCTCACCCATAGAGAGCGCGCGAAAATAGCAAATCCACGACAAGCCGGTAGCCAGGCCCGAAGCGATTAAGAACAGCCAACTGCGACGACCGACCTGCGCAACACCGGTATGGCTGCCGAGACTAAAAGCGATTGTCCAGGCGAAGACCAAGACCACCGAGGTTCGAATGGCGGTGGCCAGGTTGGGATCGACGTGGGCGACACCGACCTTGGCGAGTAAAGCGGTTGCCGCTGCGAAAAGAGCCGAGAGGACGGCCCATCCAAGCCAATTCATAATGGATAGTTTACTTCCCGGTTATCTAACCCTTCACGGCTGGGGTGAGGTAGATGCGTGCCCGGTGGAGAATGCTTATCATTCCCCGTCATTTCTGATAGGACTACTGCATGAGTTCAGAAGTGACGCTTGTAAGAGCCGGCTATCTTTCCACTCTGCGGCAGGAGTGGCTTTTGGGAGCGGCCTTTGCTACGACGGCGCTGTTTCTGCTGTTCGGCAAAGGCTGGCTTGCCGATCTATCCCATCCGCTGTGGTTCGCCCTGATGCTGGTTTGGCTTTTTTCCGTCATCCTGAGCTCGGCCTTTGCCGTAGTGCACCACGCGGAGAGCCTGGCGGTGCGACTGGGAGAGCCTTTGGGCACGTTGGTGCTGACGCTTTCCGTCATCGGCATCGAAGTAATGATGATCTCCGCGGTTATGCTCACCGGCGAGGGCAAGCCCGCGTTGGCCCGCGACACCATGTTTGGCGTGGTGATGATCGTGCTCAACGGCATGATTGGGCTCTCATTGCTGCTGGGTGGTTTACGCCACCACGAGCAGGAGTACAACCTGCAGGGGGCGAATTCCTTTTTGTCCCTGATCGTGCCCTTGACGGTGCTTGGCTTGATACTGCCGAACTTCACCAGCGCTTCTTTGGGTCCTACGCTGTCCGTGCTTCAATCCATCTTTCTCGCCGTTATGTCGGTCGGGATTTATAGTCTCTTTCTGATCATCCAGAACTGGAGACATCGCGAATACTTCGTGAAGCCGGCCAAAGCCATAGAGGGCCAGGGTGAGGCGAGTGCCGCGGGACATATCGCAACCAACTCAATTACGTATCATGCCCTCTTTCTGGTGATGTATCTGCTGCCTGTGGTGGTGCTGTCGGAGGAGATAGCCCTGCCTATCGATCACGGTATAGAGGTCCTCCATGCGCCGCTGGCACTGAGCGGTTTCCTGGTGGCCGCTTTGATCCTGTCGCCCGAGGCGCTCAGCGCCACACGCGCGGCGTTGGCCAACGACCTCCAGCGTTCTATCAACATTCTGTTGGGCTCGGTGCTGGCATCGATCGGGTTGACCATCCCGGCTGTGTTGACCATCGGCTTAGTGACCGGCAAGACGATAGTCCTGGGGCTCGGTCCGGCCGATTCGCTCTTGCTGGTTTTAACTCTGGCCGTTTGCGCCCTCACCTTTATCAGCAATCGAACCAACGTTCTCTCAGGGGCGGTGCACCTGTTGCTTTTTCTTGCCTATGTGATGCTGATCTTTGAGCACTAACAGGCTGCGGAAAAGTCGCTGTTGGGTACGCCTGGGCCAAAGAGTCAGCGTGGGAACCGGCAATGGACCGCAAATCGGACCCAGGCCCGTAGGGCCGGTAGCCAAACTTCAGCCCAGCCCGGGAGGGCTGGGAAATCGATTCCGCAACATCGTCCGAGCGCCGGAGGTGCGGCACCCCGAATGTAGGTAGTGCCGCGCCTCCAGCGCTCCACAATCTTGGCTCCCAGCCCGGGAGGGCTGGGCTGAAGTTTGGCTACCGGCCCTACGGGCCTGGGTCCGATTTGCGGTCTATTTTCGAGTTTCCACACATACTCGTAACTGCTGGGCTATTTTCAGCCGTCCCCGTTCGACAAGCTCAGGGCAGGCTCTGCGGGACTGGTCTTGTGTGTTGAGTTCTCACGCAGACAATTCAGGCCTTTTGCGCTTGGTACAGCAGTCGAAGCAGACGTCTTTCTTCTGTGAGCGCGTGCACGCAGGAGAGGAATCGCTGCAGTCCTTCCCACTTCTCCACGCCTTCCGCGGCGACCAGCCGTTCTTTGTGTTTTTGCCTGGCATCGTGCCACCTGGCTGCGATCCGGGCTGCGCTGTCTGTTGTGTCCAATACCTTGATATCTGAAAAGCCGGCGTTCCGGATCCAGCGTTCATTCTCTCCAGGCGGACTGAAGATATAGAAGCCGATCGAGCTCCGGGTTGCGATTTCCTGGTGCGCGATCAGCCCTCCGATTACCAGGGCGTCACTGAATAGCATCCGCCCTACGCCAGGCTTCAGCACCCGATATATTTCGCAGAGAAGAGCCGGCCTCCCGGGTATATGGCACAGTACGTCGTTGGCAAAGACCGCGTCAAAGGTCGCGTCTGCAAATGGCAGTCCCTGCGAGACGTCGCATACTTCAAAGCGCACCTTTTGCGCCATACCGGCGCTTAAGGCCAACTGATTCGCTGTACCAATTCCCAGCTCATTGATGTCCAGACCAATGAGGTGACAGCCGAATTCCTGCGCGATGTGCAAGGCGTAGGCACCGGACCCGCAGCCGATCTCCAACACGGACGAATCGCCGGTGAGCCCAAGCGATCGTGGAATCTCTTCGGATTCCTCGGTGGTTACCCAGCTGGTTTGACCGAAATCTTCCCCGTAGGTCTCGATTCTTACTTGTCGATAGACATCTGAATCGTAGTTGCCGTAGGCGCCGTCATAGAGTTCGACACTCATTAGAGCGACGAGGCCAGCCTTTGCGCCAGCGGTTTGATCGCATCGACTGTGCAAGGGCAGGTGGAATAGGTAATGCGAATGAGCTGGTTGCCTTTGCGCACCATCATGACAGAACCGGAAGCGTCAAATGCTTCGTCACCGATCCCGGTCAAGGGCTTTGCGCCTGGGGCCGCCCCATCCAATGCGTTTTCATTCATGCTCATCTGAGTCCTGGCGGCATTGGGGTCGATGGTAAAAGCCATCACCACGGTACTTACGGGCGGATTGCTTCCGTCCGCCTGACTCTGTGCGCCGCCCAGGAGGCCGCGGGAGAGGGTCTGAAACATTTGCTGCTGCTGGGCAGTGGCGCCTTTGCTCGCCATTAAGGCCGCGATATGCTTCGCAGTCATATCGCCAGCCGTGCCCTGGGCAAGATATTCGCATCCGCCGACGGTCGTTTTCGTGGCCACGATGGCGACGCCGATCGCGCGGCCCACATCGTCCTTGCTCAGGAAGCGACAGGCACCCGGCCCGAGTGGGCCGGCGCCGACATTTGATCCACCTGCATTGCCGCTGTCAGCCGCTAGGGAGGAGAGTGCGGTGTCCCGGACCTGCCTGGAAAACTCGTGAGCCTTGCGGCTTGCCAGGTGCAGCGCATAGAACATGCCGGCCACAGAGAGGGTCCCCAAAACTACCAGGACGAGGACCACCACCAGGATGATCTTGACCACTGGACTGGATCCCGTCTTGACCGGTTGCAGCGGATAAACGGGCGGAACCGGAGGGACTGGAGAGAAAGGAGGGACTGGGGTGGCCGCGGGCGCAACAGCTGCCTGGGCTACCCGGGCGCCGCAAGCGCCGCAGAATGCTGACGCTTCATTCAAGGGGCTTCCGCAAGTGCCGCAAAATTTGGCCATGATCGATGCTCCTGCGCTGTCCGGGGGATTCGAGTTAGCCTGGTTGGTGCTTCGTGGGGTGACCCATTATGCCGAGTTGCGGGCGATCACGCCAGCAACTTCTTCAAATGAGGGGCGGTTCGGCTTGCGGAGGCCTGGGATACCTCGGAAGGCGTTCCTGATGCAACCACATACCCGCCCTCCTCGCCCGCGCCTGGACCAATATCCATGACCCAGTCACTGGCTGCGACCACGCGCATGTCATGCTCCACCACGATGACGGTATTGCCCGATTGGACCAGCGCGTCGAGCTGCGCCATCAGCTTGTCCACGTCTGCTGCATGCAGACCGGTGGTGGGTTCATCGAGGATGTAGAGAGTGGAGCCGCGCTGGGGCCGCTGCAGCTCGGTCGCAAGCTTGATGCGCTGAGCCTCTCCGCCGGAAAGCTCCGTAGCCGGTTGACCGAGCCGCAAATACCCCAGGCCAACTTCCCGCAGAACTTCAAGAGAGCGGAGCAGCGGCGGTTCCGCGGAAAAGAACTCCCAGGCTGCATCGACCGTTAATCCCAGCACGTCGGCAATGCTTTTATCGCGGTATTTCACTTCCAGGGTCTTGGCGTTATATCGAGCTCCATGACAGGTTGGGCAGGGCGCATAAACACTGGGCAGGAAGAGCAACTCGACGCATACGAAGCCCTCGCCCTGGCAGGTTTCGCACCGGCCTTTGGCGACATTGAAGGAAAAACGGCCAGCGTCATAGTGGCGGGCGCGCGCCATTTTGGTGGCAGCGAATAGTTTGCGAACGTGATCGAACAAGCCCGTGTAAGTGGCAAGATTGGAACGCGGTGTGCGGCCAATGGGAGTCTGGTCGACCCGCACCAGGCGGTGGATGCTTTCCAATCCACCGGCTATCTGGCCACCGGTGGCGACTGGTGGTGCAGCCTCCAGTTCTTCTCCAGTTTCCTCCTCAACGGGAAGAGGATGGCCGAGTTGGTCCGCTACCAACTCGACCAGCGCCTGACTGACCAGACTCGACTTGCCTGAACCGGAAACGCCGGTGACCGAGGTAAAGACCCCCAGGGGAAAGGCGACATCGAGGTGATTCAGGTTATTGCGCGTGACCCCTTTCAACTTCAGCCATCCTTGAGGCGAACGGACAGTGCGTTTGGGGAGTTTCTGGCTGCCGAAAAGATATCTTCGCGTTTGCGATTTCTCGATCCCCTCCAACCCTTTGGGGGGACCACTGTAGAGGACATAGCCGCCTTGCTCTCCAGCGCCCGGCCCGACATCGACCAGCCAGTCGGCGTGGCTGATCACATCGAGATCGTGTTCCACCACGAACAAGGAATTTCCCGCCGACCGTAAGCGCTCAAAGGCCACCAGGAGTGCCTGGATATCTACCGGATGCAATCCGGCAGAAGGTTCATCGAGCACATAGACCACGCCAAAAAGATTGGAGCGTATCTGGGTGGCCAGCCGTAGACGCTGGAGTTCACCCGGCGACAGCGTGGGCGTGCTGCGTTCCAAAGTCAGATACCCGAGCCCTAGATCGAGCAGCACCGCGAGCCGCGCTAGGAGATCCTCGGCGATGCGCTGGGTGACGATCAGTTTTTCCGGGTGCTCTGCCTCCGTGGTGGTGTTGCGCGGCGCTGTTCCTTCAGCAAAAGGGCGCACAATGCCTGCCAGACGCTTGAGTGGCAGCCTGGAGATTTCTGCAATATCGAAGCCGGCAAATTTCACCGATAGCGACTCCAGCCGTAACCGCTTGCCATGACACAACGGACATTCGGTGCTCAGCATGTACTGCGCGACGCGCTTCTTCATCAGTGGGCTCTGGGTAGTCGCGAAGGTATGCAGCACATGCCGTTTCGCGCTGGTGAAGGTGCCCTGGTAGCTGGGCTCCATCTTGCTTCTCAGTGCGGCGCGCGTCTCCTTGGGGGTGAAGCCGGCGTAAACCGGCACCACCGGCTGCTCATCGGTGAAGAGAATCCAGTCACGATCCTTCTTGGGCAGGTCGCGCCAAGGGCGATCGACGTCATAGCCAAGGGAGGTCAATATGTCACGTTGATTCTGCCCTTGCCAGGCAGTGGGCCACGCGGCGATGGCGCGCTCCCGGATGGTGAGTGAATCATCCGGCACCATCGAGCGTTCCGTCACTTCATAGATCCTGCCCAGCCCATGGCACTTGGGACACGCTCCTTCTGGCGTGTTGGTGGAAAAGGATTCGGCGTACAGGAGCGGTTGGTGGGGTGGATACTCTCCAGCCCGTGAATAGAGCATGCGAAAGAGGTTCGATAGCGTGGTGACGCTGCCCACGGACGAGCGCGTCGTGGGTGATCCCCGTTGTTGCTGAAGCGCAACAGCGGGGGGCAGGCCATCGATGGCGTCCACTTCAGGCACAGCCATCTGATGAAACAGGCGCCGGGCGTAGGGGGAGACCGATTCGAGATACCGTCGCTGCGCCTCCGCATAGAGGGTTCCGAAGGCCAGAGACGATTTGCCCGAACCGGAGACCCCGGTAAAAACAACCAGGGCATCGCGAGGGAGCACAACATCTACATTCTTGAGATTGTGTTCCCGCGCTCCCCGCACCTGAACGAAGCCGTCATTCTTCATCGTCACCTAATCCCCACACGGGAGCATTTTTAAAAAGACGACCAAACGTGCGCTGATGGAATCTAACGCCAGATGTTGCTTGACCTGGAAGCACTGTCCACTAGGATGTTGCTCGAAGGGAAAGCGGCCCGGATTTCCTGCGCGAGCCTCTAAACAGGTTCGCGTGTGCGGCTTTCAGTAAGGAAAGCCGCATGAAGTTTGCCATTGCCAACAAGCTCGACAGGAAATCCGGGGGCCAACTCCCCCGGTGAAGGACGGAAACGCGTATGGTTTCGGCGATTCATCGCGGAGTGATCAAGGGGCTGGTGGTGCCGCCTCTGCTTGCCTTGCTGTGTACGCGGGCGTTTGCTCTCGATCGCGATCGCACGATGAGCCAGTTCTATCACACCGGTTGGACGGTGGGAGAGGGTGTCCCTTTCTTCCAGACAGTTTGGTTTATCTTGTTGTGCGTCATCGCGGCCGGTGGACTCCTGGGGCTACTTTTCACCCTCCGGCTGCGGCAACTCACGCGCCAGCTTCAGGCGCGGCTCGCCGAGCGGATGGCAGAGCGGGAAAGAATCGCTCGCGAACTCCATGACACTTTGCTGCAGAGCATGGGGGGTCTGATTTTGCGCTTCCAGACGGCAGCCGAGCGCATCCCGCAAGATGATCCGACGCGTCAGATGCTGGAAGAAGCACTCCAGCAATCCGACAAGGTGCTGGCCGAAGGCCGGGAACTTCTTCTTGGTTTAGGAAGCAATTCCTCTGAAGCCAACGACCTGCCCGAAGCCTTTGCCGCGGTGGGCCAGGAACTCAGGCAAGAGCATCCAGCGGACTTTCGCGTGGTGGTGAATGGCGATCCGCGCGAGCTGCATCCCGTTGTCCGCGACGAGGTATATCGGATTGGCCGTGAGGCGATCGCTAACTGTTTTCAACACGCCAACGCAGAGCGGTGTGAAACGGAGATCAACTACGATCCCAGCCAACTGCGCGTCGCCATTCGTGATGATGGTCGCGGTGTCGAGCAGACGATTCTGGAGGTTGCCCACGGCTCCGGAGGTTGGGGGATGCCGGGAATGTTTGAGCGGGCAAGTAAGATCGGTGCTCGTGTTGAAGTCTGGAGCCGGCACGGGGTAGGCACGGAAATAGAAGTCCGTGTTCCTGCAGTGATCGCTTATCGTTCCACTGTTAACGCCTCGCGCTGGCAATGGCTGCGCCGCCTTGCTAGTGGAGGGGGTTGAGGGCTGCCTTGATTCACCAGACCGGGCTGGCGAATTGGACGCTCCAGATGGGGCCGTCGGTATACAGAGCAGAATCCAGCCGAATGACGGCCGGCACCTTGCTTTCTGTCACCCACGCGTAGGTATCCGGAGGCTGCTTGCCGATCATCGGAGCCACTACGCCGGCAACTCCCCCGATATGGACTTTGACGTCGTATTTCGCCGCCTTGTAGGAACGGCCGCCGACCGTGAACTGATCATCCCCACCTTTAGCAATGGCCAGCTTTACCATCCTTGGCTTGGGTGCGAGGGCAACGTACGAGACCTCGATGGGAGTGTTGGCTTGCATGTTCTGAATCAGAGGCATGAGAAGGCCGTTGGAAGTATCGGGCGGCAGATCCATGTGCTCCGTCGTTGCCTCATTAGTGCTTTTCGATAAGTCACGAAAACTTACCTGCTGGTTGGTCACATCGATCATTACATCGCTAGGGTGCGGAAAGGATTTACCGCGCTGTATATGCCGATCACTGATCAGGCGAATGGTTTCCTGCTCTTGTGAGTAGAACGTGGTCTCCTCATCGATCGATCCATCGCGAAAATGGAAAACCACGTGAAGCGTGATCCGGTGCCTGGAGGGAACCTGCGTGGCTTCTCCAGAAGCGATGATTGCCCCGGCGGGGTCACGCAAGACGAAGAAGCCGTGTTCGGAAGCGGTTCTATATTTAAGCTTCAGGGTTTGGCCTTGCATAGTGCAAGACGAACCGAGCAATGCCATCGCAACTAGGCCGGTGAACCATTCGGGACAGAAACCCCGACCGCGCGTTCTTCTCATTTAGTCTCCTGCCAAGCCTAGGATGCGAATATTTATCTACTGTACCGGTTGGGCAGCACGCTTGATTGACTGTGTTTCGATGAGCGTGATAACTTTCGGGCGGTCTAGCGAAAGCTCCGTTGCGTATTGTGAAACGAGAAATCGCTACCATCATGAGGATGGGCCTATGCCACTTCGGGGTTTTCGACTGCGGATGCTTTCGCCTTTTGCCGCCACTGTCTGCCTCATCGCAATTCCCTTCGCCCGCAGCCAGGGCTCACAATTGGATGCGGCGCCGGCCAAATCTGCCCCGGCATTGAGTGGCCCAAGCTTTATCCCGGATGGCAGTTTCCGCGGGTCAAGCCTCGCCGGATGGCACACCCTGGGGCAGGCCGACTGGCGCGCGGATCAAGGCGAGATTACCGGCAAAGGAACGGGCGCCGGCGGTTCCGGCTGGCTGGTGCTCGACCGGTCGTTCCAGGATACCGGCCTGTACGTCTCCTTTCAGTGTGTGGGTCCGTGCGATACCGGCGTCTTGCTGCGCATGCGCCACACCGCGGATGGCATGCAAGGCACCTACCTGGCTATCAAGAATGGCGAGCTCAAGGCATATAACCTTACGCTCGATAGTGCGGGAAAAGAGATCCAGCGCAAGGAATTGCGGTCAGCGGGTGGACTGATCCGGTTCGCACTGCCCCCACCCGATCCCTCCACTCCTGTGCAGCCCATCCGCTACCCGACTCCTCCCAGCGCCCCTCCCGGCGTGACCATCCCGATTACGCGGCCGCAGCAGGGCATTCGCGAGGGCGACTGGAACGAGATTGAACTGCTGCTTGACGCCGACATTCTTCGCGCCTTCATGAACAACGGTGGAGGGTACGCAAGCGTGGCCACCGAAGAGATGAATGGGTACGGTCCCATCGCGCTTTATGTAGGCAAAGACAGCGAAATTTGTTTCAAGAACGTGGGCTACAAAGATCTTGCCATCAGGAAAGATCCTCCCGAAGAAGTGGGGAAGGATTTCCGCATGCAGCGCCTGAGTCCCTTCTACTACGGCTGGTCGGCTGCGGCCGCGGACTTTAACCGTGACGGGAAAATGGATATCGTCTCCGGTCCGTTGATCTACTTTGGCCCCGATTACCTGACCTCGCGAGAGATCTATCCCGCCGAGGCTTACAACGCTTCGACGCAGTTCTCCATGAACGACTGGGTGGAACACGCCTATGACTTTACCGGCGACGGCTGGCCTGACGTTTTGACCACCAGCCATGCGGGAGGCGGGAAGGACGGCGCCGTTCTCTACGTGAATCCCAAGGGCGAGTCGCGCCGCTGGGACAAATTCAAAGTCGTACCGCTGATCCAGAGCGAAGAAACGGTGTTGAAGGATGTGGACGGCGATGGCAAGCCGGAGTTGGTCTATGAAGCCGAAGGATACATGCGCTATGCCAAGCCCGATCCGGCGAATCCCACGGGAACGTGGATCATCCACACCATCTCAGAGAAAGGTCCATGGCCGGCCCACGGGATCGGTGTAGGCGACATCAACGGCGATGGACGGATGGATATTCTCGGCGCGCAGGGCTGGTGGGAACAACCTCCGCCTGGAAGTGGGGATCAGTTGTGGAAGTATCATCCCGTGGCCTTTGGCAGTTGGGGACAGGCGGGACCAGGGGGCAGCGAGATTGGAGTGTATGACGTAAACGGCGATGGCTTGAATGACGTCGTTACCAGCCTGCAGGCGCACGGTTGGGGGCTGGCATGGTTTGAACAGAAGCGTTCTAAAGACGGTGAGATCACTTTCGTCAAGCACATGGTGATGGATAACTACAACACCAAGAATGCCGGCGGCGTCACATTCTCAGAATTGCACGGCACGGCCATTGCCGATGTGGATGGGGACGGCATTCCAGACTTCATCGTGGGCAAGCGACTCTGGTCACATCTGGATGATTACTTCGACGCGGATCCCTACGGTCCGGCGGTTCTTTATTGGTATAAGACGGTGCGCAATCCCAAGGCGCCAGGGGGCGCGGAGCTGGTGCCGCAATTGGTCCACAATCGCTCCGGCGCCGGATCGGATGTGCTCGCCGTCGACCTGAACGGCGATGGAAGGATGGATATCGTGACCTCGACGAGGAGTGGAACGTATATTTTCTGGGGAAAGCCTCACGAGGGAACGAAAACTTCCAAATAATTTCCTGGCAGCGCCGACTCGGCGCAATACTCTGCCCTGACGCAAATTAACAAGCCGAACGTCTAAACACATCGGTCCGGCAGGCAAGCGGACTACGATCGAAGCGGGGCCGAATGCATCGCAAACGCAGGGGTTGAATCCCTCCAATCGGATGCCCGTCCGTGCCTTGACGGGAGGATAGGCAGCTGGTAGGCTTCCTTGGATATTACGCAACCGTCATAGCTTCCTGCACATATTATGGCCAATCAAAAATTGGGACACGTGGATTATTCAAGCTTCGGACTGCTGGACAAGATAGCCGTCGTCACCGGAGCTTCGCAGGGGATCGGCCGGGCGGTTGCGCTCGGGCTGGCGCAAGCCGGAGCGCATCTGGTTTTGGCGAAATACCCTGAGAGGCGGCAGGACGAGATAAAAGCGGTCCATGCCGAGATCGAGGCCTTGGGACGCAAGGCAATCATCGTGCAGACCGATGTGGCCGAGGTCGATCAGGTGCGCGCCCTGATGGAGAAGACGAAGGAAACCTTCGGACGCATCGACATCCTGGTGAATAACGCCGGCTGGACGGGGACGACTCCTGCTCTCGATGTGACCGAAGAGGAGTACGACCGCACCATGGCGGCGTCCTTGAAAAGCGTATTTTTTGCCTCGCAAGCCGCCGCCCGCATCATGATTCCGCAAGGCGGGGGCAAGATCATCAATATCGGATCCAACTTCGGCGAGATCGCCTTCAAGTCGCGATCGGTCTACGCAGCGGCAAAGGCGGGTGTCCACCACTTGTCACGCGCCCTTTCTCTGGAGTGGGCGAAAGATGGCGTGCTGGTGAACGTAGTCGCGCCTTGCATTACAGAAACCGAGTCACGCAAGAACATTCTGGAACGGCCGGGCTACAAAGAATGGGCCACCAAGGAGATGATTCCGCGGGGACGATGGAATCAGCCCGACGACCTGGTCGGTGCGGTGCTGTTTCTCTCGAGCCCGCTCTCCGATATGGTGGTGGGCCACGTACTGATGGTCGATGGCGGCTGGACGATCCACTAGGGCTAAAAACGGGAGAGTAGTGGACATGAAGCTGCGCAATAAAGTGGCGTTAATTACAGGAGCCAGCCAGGGAATCGGCAAAGGAGTCGCCGAGATATTCGCGGAAGAGGGCGCAGATGTTGCCATCAACCACCTCGGATCAAGCGAGAAAGCTCGCGAAGTTGCGGAGTCGGTCGCGCACCAAGGCCGGCGTGCCCTGGTGGTGGAGGCAGACGTAAGCCAGCGCAGCCAGGTGGAGTTCATGTTCGACCGGGTGGAGAAAGAGCTTGGGCCGGTCGATGTGCTGGTGAACAACGCGGGCATTGAAACCATCGTCCCCTTTCTGGAGCTGACAGATCAGCAGTGGAGCGATGTGGTGAACGTGGATCTGCGCGGAGAATGGATCTGCTGCCAGGTTTTCTGCCGTTTGGCTGTGGCCGCCGGCCGCCCTGGCTCCATCATCAACATTGGCTCCATCCAGGCAGGAAAGATTTTGCCCGGACGCACCCACTACGCTCCGGCGAAGTTGGCCATCGAGGCGCTGACGCGCAATATTTCGGCGGAGATGGGTGCTTTGGGAATCCGCGTCAATTGCATTCATCCCGGCTTGATTGAGACGCCGATGGTCGACTGGGTGCTGAAGCATCCTGACCCCACCGTCCTGCCTGGCGTGGTGGCCCAGATCTCCCTGGGCCGCACCGGACAACCGCGCGAGATTGGAACCGTGGCTGCGTTTTTTGCTTCTGAGGAGGCCAGGTATGTAACCGGCCAGTCGCTCTATGTCGATGGCGGTTGGGTGGGGAAATAAGTGACGAATCCTTCGCACACTCCGGTCCTGCGTGAACGATTGAGCCGCGCGTTCTTCCGCAAGGACGATTACGCGATGCGCCAGGGCATCCTGAAGCTGCTGGCCATCAAGGATTCCGACATCCGTCTGCTTACCCTGGAGCAATGCCGCGATGCGGTCGATAAAGGACTGCACGCGGGCGGCGCCTTCTCCTCCGTCATCCCGCTGGTCGCCCTGTTCTACGGCGGCTTCATTGAGCTGGACATCGAAGACCCCACGCGTCGCGGGCAGGATATTTTCACCCTGAGCAAGGGCCATGCGGTGGCGGCGCTGGCCTCGATCTATGCCGAACTCGGCTATTTCGATCGCAAGACGCTCAAGAACTCGCGCTCGTTTGCCAGCATTCTGAATGGACACCCGGGGCCGATCTTGCCCGGAGTCCACATCGCTACGGGCCCGATGGGGCAGGGATTTGGCGTGGCCCAGGGCTTTGCAATTGCCGGCCGGAGCAGTCCGCGATTCGATTCCTATTGCATGACCGGCGACGGGGAGCTGCAGGAAGGTCCTATCTGGGAAGCGGTGATGTATGCCGGCCAAAACCACCTCGACAACCTGTGTGTGCTGGTGGATCGCAACAACGGGCAGCTGGACCTGCACACGCGCATGGTTTTCCCCATGCCCGAACTGGAGACGGTGTTTCGCTCCTTTGGCTGGCAGGCGCACACGGTGGATGCGACCCAATACGATGGCGTGGTTGCGGCGCTGGAGGGCTTTCGCTTCGGTCCTCGCAATGGCATGCCGACAGCGATCATTTGTAACAGCCGCAAGGGCTTTGGCTCTTTTTCCGATTTCCTGAACAAGCACAAGGTCACGCTGCCGGATAGCCTGATTGCCCAGGAGCATGCCCTGCAATCGCAGCAGCGGCAGGCGCGCATCGAGGAGTTTGCTGTTTACTGCCAGCGGCTGGAGGGCAGCAGCGAAGGGGAAGCCACACGAGACTCGCTTCTGGAAGCGGCTCATAGCATGCATCTCGAGATCGAGTGGAACTCTCGAACTGTAACTACGGTTGTAGGCCCGGTACTGACCAGGCGGGTTGCTCCGCGCAACAAGCGCATCGCTTACGACGCCAGGCTGTTGCCGCAACTGGATCGCAAGAAGGAATATGCCGCCTCCGATATCGTGACCGGCGCGATGAAGGTCTTTGCCAGGGACGCAGCGGTGGTCTCCATCGATGCTGACCTGGCATCCACCAGCGGCCTGGAAGCAGGCGTTGCCGCTGTCGATCAGAAGCGAGCGCTGAACGTGGGTGTCGCCGAGGCCAACATGATGCTGATCGGCGAGGCGTTCGCGGCGTTGGGCTATAACACGTGGGTGAGCACCTTCTGTCCCTTCTTCGATTGGAAGGTATTGCGCCGCATTGCCGTCGGAGCCCAGGAGCGGCAGGAAGCGATCGATGCGCCCGACGGCTGGTTGAGCGAAGGCCATGGCCTCGATCTGACCTTCCTGGCCACTGCGGCCAACTTCGAAACCCGCACCAACGGCGCCACCCACATGGGCAACGACGACAGCACGACGTTCGATGCGGTCGCCCAGTTGAAGATCATCGATGTCTCCTGCCCGCAGCAAATGCTCTCCATCATGCAATGGATTATGGAAGGAAATCGCGGCCTGGTTTACCTTCGCGTCATGCGGACGGGCTCTGCGGTGCTCTACGGTAGCGACTACGTATTCGCATTTGGTAGAGGTCATCGTCTGCTTAGCAGCCCTGACGGATCGCGCGACCATCATCAGCAGCGGCCGCGGGGTGCATGAGGCGCTGGCTGCCGCCGCGCAGTGCGCGGCTGCAGGTGTTCCGGTTGGCGTGGTGGATATGCCGTCGATCGACGAGCAGCTGTTGTTGGAGCTCTACAACTCAGGGCAACTGGTGGTTTTTGCGGAGCAGAACAACGGATATATCTGGCAGAATTTTCTGAAGGTTCTTTACCGCAATCGCGGGCGGGTGAGGCCGGACGGATGGGAAAGGATCGTCACTCTCAACACGCTCAAAAGCGATGGCCAGCCGCAGTTTATCCATTCAGGAACCTATGAAGAGCTGATCGCGGCCTTTCATTTGACCCCGGATGCAATCGTTCACACCGTTCTGACGTGGAAGGAGAGTCGATGACCTTACCTATCGTGGATGAAAATTCGATCGAGGCGCTCGATCTTCCCGGGCGGCGTCTGCGCTGGTTGATGACCCAGGAGAATGTCGATGCGCGTCACTGTTCGATGTGCATGATCCTGGTGGCGCCGGGAGAGACGGTAAGGCCCGCGCATTCCCATCCTAACGGTGAAGAGGTTATCTACATCGTGCGTGGATCGGGCAAGGTGATGATCGAGGGAGTAGTCGAACCGGTCAAGGAGGGAAGCGCGGTCCTGTTTCCGCAAGGGAAAGTGCATATGTTGCGGAATACCGGGCCGGAGGAGATGAAGGTTGTTTGTTTCTTCGCTCCGGCTACCAATCTCGACAATTACAAATTCTTCGAGGACGTGGAATTTCCGGAGTAGGGTCGCCCTTGAGTGCTAAACAGGCTGCGAAACATTCTGCACTCAGCAGTTGGCCCTGCCGGGCAGAGTTACTGGGCCTTCAAATACGCGATCAAATCGCTGATTTGTGCTTCGGTCAGGACGCCGGCAAAGGCGGGCATGGGCGCCTTACCCTTTTTAATGATATCTGTGGCTTGCGCCGGAGTGACGGGCGGAGTCACCAGTGGCTTGCTGCTGAAAATCCCATGCAGGTTCGGAGGGCCGAAAGGAGTAGTATCACCGGGTTGCTTGTTGTGGCAGCTGACGCAGTTTTGCTGGAAGACGGCAGCACCGCGCTTGGCCTTGGCATTCAGTACGGGTGGGGTAGCCGTGTCGGCAAAACCAATTAGATTGGTGGCAATCATCGCGCCGGCAGCAACCAATGTACATACACCCCACAAAAGCCCACGACCACTTGCCATTTTGCTAATGCCTCCGGTAGGTTTGAGTCGCCTTACGGCGCCCCATTATCAAATCATAAACCATGACCAGCTTCGACAGGCGGAGGCAGAGGCCCCTCGGAAAGAATCAAACTTGCGTATTACGCAAACGCTGGACAAGCCGCGGCTGGCACCGGTACTCTCGTTAGCGCATCAAATGGAAGGGTTTGGGGGAGGGGTTATGCCGTGATGGCAGGGCGAAAAATTCATGGTATTGTTATGCGGGAAGTCGGCAACGACCCCAAAAAACCCTTCACCCACTTCCCTCCGGTGGGATTGTTTAAGACCAGCCGAATTGGCCTGGAGACTTTGCGAGTGACGTTGCGAGTGTAGTACGGACCTTCTTTATGCCCGAGGACAAAGTTCGCCAGATTCCATTCATCCAAAGTCTTGATCGCGGCCTTACGATTCTGCAGGCGGTCGCTCTTTCCAAACAACCCGTCTCTCTCGGAGAGCTTACCGAGTTATTGGGCATTGATCGGAGCAGCGCCTTCCGGCTTGCCAATACCCTGAGAAGACGCGGATTTCTTGCCTGTCCGGCGGGCAGGAAGGACTACATCCTCGGCTCTTCGATGTGGCGTCTCTCCCACCGTTACGATTGGGGCAATATGTTAATCCGGATCGCCAATAAGCAGCTGAAGCTGCTGGCGACGCAGATCAACGAAACCGCGCACCTGGCCATCCGCGAAGGAAAATATGCGCTCTTTATCGACCACGCGGCGGCCAGCAACGTAATCGCGGTGGCCGGCCAGGTTGGCGAGCTGGTGCCGCTCTACTGCACCGCGCATGGCAAGGCTTTGTTGGCGGATGCCGACGAACGCGAGCTGCGCGCTCTCATCGGATCGGGCCAACTGCGCAGATATACCAAAAACACGATGACCTCCATCCAGGAGCTGAGCAAAGATTGCGCCCTGATCAAGAAGAGAGGCTTTGCCACCGACGAGGCGGAATTTGCCGAGGATCTGCGGTGTGTTGCGGCTCCGATTCGCGTCGATAACGATGTGATTGTCGGGTCGATTGGTGTTTCAGCGCCCATGTCACGCTTTTCCAAGGAGCGCTACCGCGTCGCTGCTGGCCAAGTATGCAAGGTCGCGGAAGCGATTGGGCAGCTGCTGAGCAACGCAGATCAAAGCTCCGATGGGGAGCCGGAAAAGGCAGTTGCTGAATTCGCATAATTTCGAGACAAAACATTGACAGAGAATCCGGTCCTCGATTTTGGGGTTGAGAAGTCTGCGATCCAATACATTGGCAGCGATCTGCAGCGCCCGGAATGTATCCTGGCCGAACCGGACGGCACCCTCTGGTCTGCCGATGCGCGCGGCGGAGTGGTCAGGATCACCCCTGATGGCAAACAACAGATCATTACCCAGCAGCGGTCCGGTCATTTTCAGGGCGTGACCAGCGAAGCCAGCCGGTATTTAGAGGGCACGCTACCCAACGGTTTGGCCTTTGCGCGCAATGGCGATATTTTGATTTCGAACTTTGGCACGGATTGCCTCGAGGTGATGAACCGCGAGGGCGCAACCACGGTTCTTGCCGACTCCATCGACGGCGAGCCCATCGGTAAAGTCAACTTCGTCTTGCGCGATTCGCAGGATCGCATCTGGATCACCGTCTCCACCCGCATTAAGAACTGGATGCACGCCCTGCGCAGAGATCTGCCTGACGGCTACATCGCCCGATATATCGATGGGAAATTCCGCATCGTGGCCGACGGCTTTCACTTCACCAATGAAATCCGCATGGATGCGCGGGAAGAATTTATGTATGTGGTGGAGACCACTGGCGGTTGTGTCAGCAGATTGCGGGTTGGCAAAGATGGTAGCTTGAGCAACCGCGAGGTCTTTGGTCCCTCCAACCTGGGGAAGGGGGCGTGGCCCGATGGCATCGCCTTCGATAGCCTGGGGAATTTGTGGGGCACGATGGTGTACTCCGATAAGCTCTTCGTGCTGACGCCCCGAGGGGATTTTCGCCTGCTGCTCGACGAGGGTGATGCGCAGAAGGTTGAGCAGCTGGAGCGGGCTTTTTTCGCGAACCAGGTGAATGAGCAGGTGCTGTTTGCCACTGGGCAGGGCATCGCTCCGTGGATGGCAAGTGTCACCTTTGGCGGTCCTGACTTGCAGACCATCTATCATCGGTTCGCTGAAGGGTAAAAGAATTCCCTACTTCCGCGCGCCCGCGCCGGGGTTGCCGATGGTGCACTGGCGCGAAGCTGCGGAAAAGTCAGTCTCCTAACGGAACCCAATAGGAACTGGACGGGTGCCCCAGGTTCGCCAAAGCGTACCTGGGCCGAAAATGAAATGTTTCGATTGCTTTTAGCTGATCGATTAGCAAAAAGCTGTGGTGGGCTTCCCCCGGATTTCCTGTGGAGTTTGGTGGCGTTGGCGGACCTCATGCGGCTTTCCTTACTGAAAGCCGCACACGCGGTCGTGTCCGGTGCAGCGTACAGGAAATCCGGGTCGTCCGTCTTATTCGGCCCAGGTACGCTTTGGCGAACCTGGGGCACCGGTCCAGTTCCTATTGGGTTCTGTTAGGAGACTGAGTCCTGCCGGTTCTCACGCAGCGTGGACGGTTCCGTGTGCAATCAACCAATCGACTGACTCCCGCACCGCTTGGAGCGAACTGTAGCGCGGCTCATATCCCAGTAGCGTGCGTGCCTTGGCAATGCTGCAGTTGGGCGAGTGCGCAATGTGGTCCCAGGTCATCGCGGCGTCCCTTTCCGTCACTCCCTGACGCCACTCTTCCCAGGGTAGAAACTCCAACTGGGCCGGATGCCCAAACCACGCGCTTGCGCGCTCTGCATATCCCCGCAGGGTCACGGCCGCGGGCGATACGACGTGAAAGCTCTCTCCCATGGCGACACTTCTCCGCTCCAGGGCTCGTTGAAAGCACTGCGCCACATCGTCCGCATGAACGTGATGCAGCGTCTCCATCCCTATATTGGGGAGCTGAAGCGGGCTTCCCTGCAGAAGCTTTGAGAAAACCTCAAGGTTGAAGTTGCCCGCAGGGTTCACCGGTGCCCAACCAGGGCCTACCAGGTGTCCGGGATGCAGGATGGTTACCGGCAGCGCTGACCGGCGTGCCTCGCGCAGAAGATAGTCCTCGATCGCAACTTTTCTCTGCCCGTAATCGCCGAACGCCCTTCGCGGCTCGGCCTCGGTGGTTGGCACTTCGACGCTTGGTCCGTGGACCCAGATGGTGCCGCAGTGCAGAACGTGTGCTCCAGTCCCGCGGAGAGCATCAACCAGCTGCTGCGCACTGTGCAACTGGTAGCACGTAAGGTCGATGACAGCGTCCCCGTCCAACTTGGCAATGCGCTCGCCAAAGCGTCCGGCATCCTCCTCCGTGGCCCTGTCCATCTCCACCCGTTCGATCAATTGCCACGCCGCATCGCGCTGGTAAGGCTCCTTCAAGCCCCGGCTTACACAGGTGACTGCGTGACCCGCGGCAAACAACCGAGGTGTGAGAAAGCTGCCAATATGGCCGGTTCCGCCGATGATCACTACACGCACATTCCGCCTCCGCTTCTATCCATAAAAACTAGATCAAGCTGCGCAGGGTACCACCGATGTCGAGGGTCGCTCCGGTGATGTACTTGGCCAGCGGCGAAGCCAGAAAGGCAATGGCTTGGGCAACGTCTTCAGGCTGGCCGATACCAAGAGGCATATAGCGGTCTTCCAGGAAGCGCTTCAGGGCAGCGTCTTTGTCGACTCCATAGCTTTCGACCAGTTGATCGACGATCCCCCCTGGACGGGTCCACATCTGTGTCCAGATCGGCCCCGGCAGTACCGAGTTCACGCGAACCCGGGGAGCGTATTGAATGGCCAGAGCTTTGCCGAAATAGAGGAGCCCCGCTTTATAGGTTCCGTAGTCCATCAAGGAGGGTTCGGGCTGCTTAGCCACGTCGGAGATGGTGTTCACCACCGAGGCGCCACCCAGTTCCGCCATCTTTGGAAGCAGCGCGCGGCAGGTCCGGACACACCCCATCAGGTTGATCTGGAAACTCTGGGCCCACCGCTCATCAGACAGCTCTTCGAACACTGCGGAGTTCCCCAAGCCAAGATTGTTGACCAGGATATCGGGCGCTCTGCCAAAGTTGGAGAGGACGTAAGACGTGGCGTGCTCGGCGCCCTCTGCGGTTGCCAGGTCGGCGGCCACAACCCCAGTCCATCGATGAGCTTTTTCCTTGAGTGCCGCTTCGTCCCTGTCGGCGACAATGACTTGTGCGCCTTCCTGGGTGAGCAGATCGGCCGTTGCTTCGCCTATACCGTGCGCTCCGGCATTGATAAACGCGTACTTTCCTTTTAGCTGATAATCCATTCTGGCTCTCGGTCCCCGCGTGCACCCATCATGAACGATAGCCTATTGCCGTTCGCATGGCCGGGATACACTGATAAAAAATTTGGTTTGGGCAGGGGCAATGCTGGATACCACACAAAACGTTTTCATCGTCATTGTCTGCCTTGCTTGCGCCTTCTTCTTAATGGCGGCTATGAACCATTACTGGCCTGCAGAAAGGCGACGTGCGCACAATGATCTGATTGGCTGGCAGCTTTCCGTTCTCGGTACCACGTATGCGGTCATCATCGGCTTCATGCTGTATACGGTTTGGATAGAGTTCGGAACAGCCGATTTAAATGCGGATGCGGAGGCTAATTCATTGGTCAATCTCTACCGGTTGTCGGATGGGCTGGCGCCGGAACAAGGGGCAAAGATTAAGGTATTGGCGCGGGCCTATGGCGATGCGGTTGCGGATCATGAATGGCCAGAGATGGCGCGCGCCAGCATGCCTACGGAAACCCGTGAGATCGCGCAGCAGATGTGGCGGACTCTCATGGAATCGAAAGGATCTTCTGCGACTGAGATCACGGCGGAGGATCATGCCCTGTACGAACTGAGCGCGTTAGCCGGATATCGCCGCATTCGCCTGCTGGAGAGCGCAGCACGGCTTCCCGGCGTGCTTTGGTGGGTTCTGCTGGTGGGAGGAACCGTCACGATTGTGTCTACTTGCCTGTTCGGTGCTTCGAACGGCGCCTTGCACGCCATCCAGGTGGGCGCCTTCACCTTACTGATCTCGCTGGTGCTGGTAGCGATCGCGGATATCAACCGGCCCTTCCAGGGGTCGGTTCACGTGAGTGACTACGCTTTTCGACGCGCCCAGATGGATATGAAGGATCAGTAGGGTCTATAGCGAAGCCTTGCGCAGCCGCAATGCGTTGGCGATGACGGAGACCGAGCTGAAGCTCATAGCGGCGGCGGCGATCATGGGGTTAAGCAGCAGTCCGAAGACGGGGTAGAGGACACCTGCGGCCAGCGGCACGCCAAGCGCGTTGTAGATGAAAGCAAAGAAGAGATTCTGGCGAATGTTGCCCATGGTTCGCTGGCTCAAACGCCGCGCCTTGAGAATGCCGCGCAAGTCCCCCTTGACCAGGACGATGCCGCCAGACTCCATCGCCACATCTGTTCCTGTACCCATAGCGATGCCTACTTGCGCCTGCGCCAGCGCGGGCGCATCGTTGACCCCATCGCCCGCCATGGCCACCACCGCGCCCTGCGACTGCAGTTTCTTGACTGCTTCGGCCTTCTGCGCGGGCAGCACCTCGGCCTCGAAATCAATGCCCAACTTCTTTGCCAGGGCCGCCGCTGTGGTGCGGTTATCACCAGTGACCATCACCACCCGAATGCCTTCCTGCTTTAATTCCTGAATGGCCTGGAGCGTCGACTCCCTGATGGGGTCCGCAACCGCAACCAGGCCGGCCAAACGGCCGTCCGAGGCGAGGAACATGACCGTCTGCCCGGCCTGGCGCAAGGCTTCGGCCTGCTGCTCCATCGCTTGCGAGGAAGCTCCGAGGTCGTGCATCAGCGCTGCATTGCCGGCCGCGACTTTCTTGCCCTGCACGGTACCGGACACACCCTTGCCGGTGAGCGAGGCAAAGTTCGTCACCGGCAGCAGCTCGATCTTCTTCTCCTGCGCCGCGGCAAGAATGGCCGCGGCCAGGGGATGTTCGCTGGCCTTTTCAAGGCTGGCCATCATTTGCAGAAGCTCGGTCTCGTCCGTGCCTTCGGCAGCGATCACCGTGCTTAGCCGAGGCTTGCCCTCGGTGAGCGTTCCTGTCTTGTCCACGACCAGCGTGTTCACTTTTTCCAGGGTCTCCAGGGCTTGTGCATTGCGCACCAGGATGCCCTCGCCGGCGCCGCGACCCGTCCCCACCATGATGGACATGGGGGTTGCCAGGCCGAGAGCACAAGGGCAGGCAATGATGAGCACGGCCACGGCGTTCACCAGGGCATGCGCATACCGGGGCTGCGGTCCAAAGACTGCCCAGCAGACAAAGGTGATGACCGCTGCGGCCAAGACTGCGGGAACGAAGTACGAAGCCACCCGGTCGGCAAGGCGCTGGATGGGAGCCCGGCTTCTTTGCGCCTCGCTCACCATCTTTACAATCTGCGCCAGCAGCGTGGACGCCCCAACCCGCTCGGCTTTCACCACGAAGCTGCCGGTGGCGTTCATCGTTCCACCCACCACCTTGGCTCCCACCGCTTTTTCTACCGGGATGGGCTCGCCGGTCACCATCGATTCGTCCACCGAGCTGTGGCCCTCGACCACCGAGCCGTCTACCGGCACTTTTTCGCCCGGGCGAACGCGCAGCAGGTCACCGATGGCTACCTCGCTGAGAGCGACATCGGCCTCACTTCCGTCGGGAGAGATGCGGCGCGCGGTTTTAGGGGCCAGACCGAGCAGGGCCTGGATCGCGCCGCTGGTCTGGCTGCGAGCCCTCAGCTCCAAGCACCTGCCCCAGCAGGACCAGAACCGTAATGACGGCAGCTGCTTCGAAGTAAAGGCCGATATGTCCGGAGGCATCGCGAAAGGTAGCGGGAAAGAGGCCGGGCGCGGCCACGGCAGCCAGGCTGTAAAGGTAAGCAGCGCCGCTTCCGATGGCAATGAGCGTGAACATATTGAGGCTGCGATGAACAATCGACGCCCATCCGCGCTCAAAGAAGGGCCATCCGCCCCACAGGACCACCGGCGTTGCCAGGGCAAACTCAGCCCATCCCAACGCGCCGCCCAACAATTGCTGCAATGGATGGCCGGGCAGAAGATCCGAGACCATGATTGCCAGCAAAGGAAGCGTCAGCGCTGCCCCCACCCATAAGCGTCGCGTCATGCTGACCAGTTCAGGATTGGCGGCGTTCAGGGTAACGGTTCGTGGCTCGAGGGCCATGCCACAAATGGGACAAGCGCCGGGACCATCGCGCACGATTTGCGGATGCATCGGGCAGGTGTATTCGGTGCGCTCGGCTGGGGCGGAGGGTTCGGTAGCCTCAAGCGCCATGCCGCATTTGGGACAAGGGCCCGGCTTTCCGGAGAGCACTTCAGGATGCATGGGGCAGGTGTATTGGCCGGGCGCCGATGCTATCTTGCTCGGCCCGATGGACACCAGAGCCGCCGGCCGCGAGCCGTCATACCTGGCGGGGGTGGCCTCGAACTTTGTGCGGCATCCTGCGCAACAGAAGTACCAGGTGCGTCCCGCGTGCTCAACCGATGCCGTAGTCTCTTGCGGCTGCACCTTCATTCCGCATACCGGGTCGACTTCGGCCAAATCTACGTTTGCCATGCTCCCACCTGTCCCTTATTTAGACCACTGAGCGGCTCTGAGGATTCAGGCGCGTGTGTGCGGAGGTTGTTATGCGCTCTTTAACGCCCGGCGCCCTATGTCTCGGCGGTAGTACATCCCCTCGAATTGGATCCGGCCAAGAGCCTCATAGGCGAGCGAAAGCGATTGGTCCAGGGTCGCGGCCGCAGCGGTCACGCCCAGCACCCTTCCGCCTTCGGTCACGTAATGCCCGTCCACCAGGGCGGTGCCGGAATGAAAGATCTCTACTCCCGGCACGCGGGCGGCGTCTTCCAGCCCACTGATCCTGCGCCCGGTTACGTAGCTACCGGGGTAGCCGGCCGAGGCCGCGATGACGCATGCCGAGGCCCCGGGCTTCCAGTGCAGCTCAGTCTCGCTCAGACGGCCCTCGACGCAGGCTTCGAGCGTCGCCAGCAGGTCGCAGTCCAGCCGGCAGAGAATGGCCTGCGTCTCGGGATCGCCAAAGCGGGCATTGAACTCCAGCACCATGGGGCCCCGTGCCGTCATCATCAACCCGCAGTACAGAACCCCCACGAAGGGGGAGTCTTCCGCGGCCATGCCGCTCACCGCGGGCAGCGCGATGTGGTGAAGGATCCATTCCCGCATCTGGTCATCCACCATGCTATCGGTGGAGTACGCGCCCATACCTCCCGTGTTTGGCCCCTTATCTCCCTCCCCATATCCGCTTGTGATCCTGCGCGGGCGCCAAGGGGACGACATGCTTTCCGTCGGTCAGGGTGAGAAACGAGATCTCTTCGCCGGTGAGAAACTCCTCGATCACGATGGAGGATTGCGCCGAGCCCAGCAGCTTTCCCGCCATCAGGCCGGAGATGGCCTCGGCAGCTTCGCGCCGGGTCTCGCACATGAGCACACCCTTGCCAGACGCCAAGCCATCGGCCTTGATTACTACCGGAAGATGGAAGAGATCGATCGATTCCAGGGCTTGCTGCTCGCTGGTGGCCACGGCATAGGCCGCCGTCGGGATTTGGTGGCGCTGCATAAAGCGCTTGGCAAAGGCTTTGCTGCTTTCCAGCTGGGCCGCTTTCTGGGTCGGGCCAAAGACCGGGATGCTGCGCCGTTGCAGCTCGTCCACCAACCCCAGGGACAAGGGAAGCTCGGGGCCAACCACGACCAGGTCGGGACGCTCGGCCGCGGTGACCCGTAACAGGTCATCGAGGTCCTTCTGGCTGGCGGGAATGCAGCGTGCTAATTGGGCTATGCCCGCGTTGCCGGGAGCGCATACCACTTCTGAGACCCGTCGGGACCGGCTGATGGACCACACCAACGCGTGTTCCCGGCCACCTGCACCAATTACCAACACTTTCATCTGCTCCAGCCAACCCCTCTTTAGAGAACCCCATCCCGTGGTCGGGAACTGTGGCAAGACTATCGCAGCGGAGCCGGACTGCGAAGAGTCGTTAACTATAGTTAACAAAAAAAGGGAAATGCAGGCTATACTGAGTTTGCAGCAGCTGAAATCGAGGACCGCTCCATGCCGCCTGCTTCTCCGCCCTCGCTTCCGGTTTCGCCCTCCGCGGCGCTGCTTTCCAATTTGAAGACCCGGCAGGCGCTGTATTGGTTCGGGC
The DNA here is from genome assembly GCA_963844785.1 of uncultured Acidobacteriaceae bacterium. Classification (GTDB taxonomy): domain Bacteria; phylum Acidobacteriota; class Terriglobia; order Terriglobales; family Acidobacteriaceae; genus PALSA-350. The sequence goes on from CAWJPV010000017.1 coordinate 60,296, forward strand.
CGGCCTTTGTAGCCAGCATCGCCTATATCGATCCGGGGAATTTTGCCACCAATTTTGCCGGCGGAACGAGTTTCGGCTACAAGCTGCTTTGGGTATTGCTGTGGTCGAATCTCATGGCCATCCTCATCCAATACCTCTCCGCCAAACTGGGTATCGCGACCGGACGGACGCTGCCGCAGAATTGCCGCGAGCATTTCTCGCGGCGTACGGCGATTGGCCTCTGGGTGGCGGCAGAGCTATCGGCTTTGGCTACGGACCTGGCCGAATTTTTAGGCGCGGCGTTGGGCTTCTACCTGCTTTTTGGCGGCTATTTTCTTCATCTGGGCCTTACCCGGACCACGGTGATGTTTATTGCCGCGATCGTCTCCGCGGTCTGCGTCTTCGCCATCCTGGCGCTCGAACTGCGGGGTTTCCGGAGCCTGGAAATCGGCATCATGGTCTTTGTCCTGGCGATCGGGATCTGCTATCTGATTGAGATCTTTCTGGTGCACCCCGACTGGGGGCAGATCGCCTACCACACCGTGGTACCGATGATGGACCGGAAGAGTATCTACATCGCGGTCGGCATGCTGGGCGCGACGGTGATGCCGCACGTGGTTTATCTGCATTCCGGCCTGGTGCAGCCGCGGCTGGCCCGGGAAGAACGCAGCGAGCACACGCCTCAGGACCGCTACCTGTCCCGGCTGCGCCACTTAAGGCTGGAGGCGCTGGACGTATTTGCGGCCATGAACGGCGCGTGGCTGGTGAACTCCGCCATGATCATCGTGGCTGCCGCGGCATTTGCTGGGACTGGACGAACCGACATGTCGATTGAGGAAGCCCATCGCACCCTGGGGCCTTTGCTCGGTCCCGCGTCGGCAACTATTTTCGCGGTTGCGCTTCTGTGCTCCGGCCTCTCCTCCTCCACCGTGGGAACTCTGGCCGGGCAGATGATTCTGGAAGGCTTCCTGAATGTTCGCTTCAGTATCTTTCTGCGCCGGCTTCTGACGCTGCTGCCTGCAATGGTGGTGATTGGGCTGGGTCTGGACCCGATTAAGATCCTGGTCCTCTCCCAGGTGGTGCTCAGCTTCACGTTGCCCTTTGCTCTGATTCCGTTGCTGATCCTCTGCAGCCGGCGGGGAGTTATGGGTAGGTTCACCAATGGAAGGACGATTGCGTTTCTCGGCTGGCTGACGGTGGGGATTATTATTGCCCTGAATGCGGTGCTTTTGG
>CAWJPV010000018.1:0-367313 GCA_963844785.1 uncultured Acidobacteriaceae bacterium
CCACACCAGTCCGCACCGGGCCATCCGCCGGACCCGCCTGCCCCAAGTCGCCATTCCAGATTGCCCCACTTCCGCCATTCTTCTCTATTAGTGTGATGCTAAGGCGCCGCTGGACGACGCGGAGTGAGCTGCTCCTCCAACGGCGGCCGCGGCCGGAAATCCGTCCAGTGGATGGCCACCTGCGGATTGCTCGACGGATGCGGGTCGTTCCACATATCCATGGAGAGGCCGTTCAGGTCATAAACAACTTTTCCAGCCCGGATCGTCAGCTCATCTTCCAGGCGGGTATCGGCCATAAGCTTGGTGTTGTCCATATCCAGAAAGCCAAACTTGCCGTGCTCCTCATTCAGGACGGCCACATCTGCTGGAGCGCCCACAGAGAGGTTGCCCAGTTCCGGCCGATGGATCTCATTTGCCGGATGCCATGTGGTATCCGCCACCACCTGCTGCAGCGTCAGGCCCATCGCCATGAACTTGCTCATCACGTTCAGCATGTCCTTGGTGCTGGAGTTCATGCTGTCGGCATGCAGGTCAGTGGAAAGCGAATCGGGTAGAAAGCCCGCCTTGATCAGTGGCACAGCCACCCTGAAGCGAAAGCTGCCGCCGCCCGTGCCGGCGTCAAAGTAGATGCCGCGTTTCCGCCCTTCGAGCAGCGCCTTTGACGGTCCCAGCGTCATCACGTCCTGCTCACCGCGCAGGCCGGAGTAGGCATGAGTATAGATATCGCCCGGACGCAGATATTTGGTCAGCAGATCGTAGAGCGGCCGTTCAATGCGGTTCGCCCCGTAGTCGATCATGACCGGGATGTGAGCCAGGTTGCCAGCCCCGACGGCCTGGACGTAGGGGGCCCACTCCGGGCCGGTGAAGTGGGCGCTCTTGATGCCGATGATGGTGTCCGGATAGCGTTCCGCCATAAACGCTGTCGGCGCCATTTGCATGTCATCAATATTGTTCTCGAACCGCCCGCCACGCATGCCGGCGCCCACGATGTTCACAAAGGCCAGGATCCGCGTCTGCTCGCGGTCGATGATGTGCTCCTTGAAATCCTCAAAGTTGCGCCATCCCGAGCTGCCGGCATCGCAAATGGTGGTGACCCCATTGCGGAAAGTGAAGCCATCAGGCCAAATGCTATAGTCGCCGGCGTAGGAGCGGGCTTCACCCGTGGAGGCGTAGTCATGGGTGTGGAGGTCGATCAAGCCGGGGGTTACATAATAGCCGCTGACGTCAATCGTCTTGGCTGCATCCGCGGCTTTAAGATGTTCGCCGACCGCTGCGATCTTCGCATCCTTGATGCCAACGTCCATTGGCCGATCGATGTTGTTCTTGGCGTCGATCACGTGACCGTTCTGGAGCAGGAGATCGTAGGGCAGCGGATTCGGCAGGCTCGCCGGTGGTCCCACCCGGGGAGCGCCCTGGCCTGGGCCACCCTGCTGCGGGACCGCCTGCGGAAGCCCGGTCTCCTGGTTGGGGCCCTGTCCTGCCGGAGTCACTGGAAAGCAGCCACGGCAATCCGTCGGTCCCGGCGGCAATTCCGTCTGATTTGCATTAGCGCTGACTGGAACCGACGTCTCCGGAACGCGGGAGGACGTTGCAGGGCTGGGTTGCCCGGTTGCCTGTGCTTGCCCGCCCAGGGCGGCGAATAGCATCGCGCCGCAAAGCGCACACCCGGCAAAATATCTGTGCGTTAGCATCGATTAAGAATTTCCCCCTCGTAGTTTGAGTTTTGAACTGCGATCCTGAACTGCGATTTTGGCCAGATTCGGTGCTCTCCGCCACGTCGTCCGCGTCTAAAAAGCAAAATCTCATCCGTAAGAAGCATACACAGCGTATCTGGAACGCTCCAACCTGGGTTCCGCAATGAAAAAAACAACCGCCTCGGAACATCTAAGAATCTGAGGAGGGTCTTCATGCGCACGCCTACGCGCCGCATTCTCTTTTGCCTATCCGTCCTTCTACTTTCAATCATATCTCCACTCCTCCGCGCCCAATCCAACGCCGGTTCCATCAATGGAATAGTCACAGATCCGTCGGGAGCAGTCATTCCAGGGGCAATAGTCTCCATCCAAAACCCGGTCAGTCACTACGCAAGAAGCACCACCACGGATAGCGCGGGCCATTACAGCTTCCCCAATCTTCCGTTCAATCCCTATCATTTGATTGTGAGCGGGAAGGGCTTCGCTTCCTCTGCGCAGGATGTGGATGTGCGTTCCACGGTGCCCATGGTTACGAACCTGGGCCTCAAGTTGGGCGCGGAGATCAATACCGTAACGGTAACCGGCAGTGCCGATCTGTTGGAGAATGATCCCACCTTCCATACCGACCTGGACCGTGAGCTTTTCCAGAAGGTGCCACTGGAGAGCCAGTCTTCCACCCTCAGCTCACTGGTCACGCTATCCACCCCCGGCGTCGCGGCGGATTCCAATGGCCTCTTTCATGGTTTGGGCGATCACGCGTCCAACTCGTTCTCCATCGATGGCCAGTCCATCACCGATCAGCAAGGCAAAGTCTTCTCCAACCAGCTACCCTCCAACGCCATTCAATCCATCGAGGTCATCAGCGGCGCGCCGCCGGCTGAATTCGGAGGCAAAACCAGCCTGGTGATTATTGCGACCACCCGCTCCGGGCAGGGCATCTTGACCCCGACGGGCTCGGTGTATGCCTCCTATGGAAGCTTCGGCTCGGCTATGGGCGGCTTCGATTTGAGCTATGGCAAGCAGAACTGGGGTAACTTTCTTTCCTTTGACGGGCTGAACACCGGCCGCTTTCTCGATCCCCCGGAGTTCAGCGTTTTCCATGACAGCGGCAACGAAGAGAATGTCTTCGACCGCGTGGACTATACCTTTACTCCCCGCGATTCGCTGCATGTGGATCTCAATTACAGCCGTTCATGGTTCCAGACCCCAAACGCCTTTGACACCCTGAACGTGCAGAACGTGATAAGCGAGGGAACCAGTGCCACCCCAATCTTCGGCGATGTGGGAAACGCCGACCAGCGCTCCACGATCGGCACCTTTAACATTGCGCCGACTTACACCCGGATCATTGGCAAATACATGGTCCTCAACGTTGGCGCTTTTGTCCGCAAGGATCAGTACAACTATTTTCCCAGCGCCAACCCTCTTGCCGATCTCGGACCGTCGAACCTGCAGACTTCCTCTATTTCCCAGATCCGTACCCTGATGAATGCCGCGGTTCATTCCGACCTCTCGTACGTGAGAGGGATACACAACATCAAGATAGGGGTCCAATATGGGCAAACTTTCCTGCGCGAGAGCGACCTCCTGGGTGTCGTCGAGAACACTTACAACTCGCCCTGTACAGATGTAAACGGCAACCCGTTGCCCGGATACCTCAATCCGACGGATTGCACCGCGCCGGGAGTGATCCCAAACGGGAACTACCTCCCGGTCCTCGCACCCTACGACCTGACACGCGGAGGTACAGAGTACTTCTACGATGGCCACGCGGACGTAAAGGAGCTGGCTCTCTACGTCGAGGATCAGATCAAGGCTGGCAACTGGCTCTTCAACCTTGGTATGCGCGGTGACCTGTACAACGGTCTGGCCATACAACGCCAGGCCGAACCCCGCGTAGGCATCGCCTACACCCTCAAACCCACCAGCACCGTCCTGAGCATCTCCTACGCCCGCACTTTGGAGACGCCGTTCAACGAAAACCTGGTTCTATCGAGCCAGGGCTGCACCAACCCGGTACTGGCGCCGCTGCTGGCCTGCTCGTCGACCGTAACTGGCGCCGTCGTATCAAAAACCCTGGAGCCCGGCTTCCGCAATGAGTTCCACGTCAGTGTGCAGCAGGCGTTCGGCAAACATGCCGTGGTGAGCGGCGAGTACATCTGGAAGTACACCCACAACGCCTTCGACTTCAGCGTGCTGGGCAACACACCCATCACCTTCCCCATCGACTGGCACAACTCGAAGATTCCAGGTTTTGCCCTCCGCGCCGAAGTTCCAGAGACCCATGGCTTCAGTACGTATTTCGTCACATCCTCGGTTTCGGCCCGCTTCTTCCCGCCGCAGATAGCCGGCGCCGGCGCCACCAGCGGGGTTGCGGTCGGTTACCCGTTCCGTATCGACCACGATGAGAGATTTAACGAGACGACTCACATTCAGTACGCGCTCCAGCGTGGCAAGTTGGTGCGCGGCGTGTGGGCCGGCTTCAACTGGCGTTACGACTCTGGGCTGGTGGCCGGATCGGCGCCCTGTTACAACGTGACAGATCCGAACTCGGCCTGCCCCAACAGTTCCTATGGACCGGACGGTCTGCCTGCAATGCTGAACGGAGTGCCTGCGGTAGCGTTGGTGGACAACGGCATACCGGCCGGCACGAATCCGGTCACCGGAAACGCTGTCGCCTTGCCCCTGACTGCGGACGAGGAGTTTCAATCGGGACTGGCCTGCGACGGGGATAAAGCAACGCCGGCCCACCTGATCGGCGTGCCTGTTACTTTTGCCGGCGCCACGTACTATGAGTGCCAGGCCAACCAACTCACCTCAAGCCTGCTCAGCATACCCGCGCCGGGCACCGCGGATAACGACAAGAGGCCACCGCGCGTCGCGCCGCGCAGTCTCTTCGACGTCTCCATCGGCGATGACAATCTCTTCAAGGGCGACAAATATCGCTGGAGCATACAACTGACCGGCATCAACATCGCGAACAAAACCGCACTCTACAACTTTCTTTCTACCTTTAGCGGAACTCACTACGTCACTCCGCGGGCGCTTACAGCGCAAGTGGGCTTCCACTTCTAGCGGAAACCAACTCGTCTTTCTACACTCTTGAGGGACAGGCATGCACGTCCCGTCCCCAAGCAGGTCTGGTCGCGTATAGTGGAGCTGTGATCGGCGAGAGACGACAACACCGCGCGTGGGAGTTGATAACCGCCTCGGCCCTGTTGTTTACTCTGCTGTTAGTTCTCCTTCCACACCCCCATCACCTCACTGTTGCGGCGGCCTGCCCGGTGCTCGCCGTGATGTTTCTCTTCGGGGCAGTCTGTATTGCGTATTCGCTATTGCTTCTATCGCAAGCGAGCGACGAGCATCTTCCGCAATCACCTGATCTCCCCACTCGATTCCAGCGCCCCCCTCCTGCCAGCCTTTAACTAGCCAGCTATGCGCGTGCCGCTCTATGCCTGCAAAGGCCGGCACTCGCCAACTCTCTGCTGATTCAGCTTGTTGAGGGGTGAAGGAACCATGGATTTGTCTCTGGGTTTCGTGCGTGCATTGTACGTATTCGTTCTTGTATGTTGCGTCTTGTTTTACCTAAGGCGTTTTCTCTGGAGGCTGAGAAAGCGGCAGGGAAGGCGGAATCTTGGCTTTTGCCCCACCTATACTTCCGCCGGCAACGCCCTACAGGCGCTGCAGGTGATGGCGCAGCCAAGGGCCGAGCATGTGCTCGCTGAAAAGTTCGACGACGAAGCCGATGATGACGATGAGGGAGATCCGGAACATCCCGAGAAGCATCTGCATCGTCAACTCAGACGAATCAGGCGAGGAGAGAAGGTCGAAAGACTGACTGTTCAGCGGCGATAATCGGACTTGACACACCTAAGCATCTATGGGTAATCTCGCCAGTGACTGAGATGTCTAGGGGTTTATTGAGATGGCAAAGAATGACCTACAGGGAACCCTGGATCTGCTGGTTCTTAAAACGCTCTCACAAATGGGCTCGTTGCACGGTTATGGAATTGTCCTCCACATCCAGAGGGCGTCCGATTCATTGCTGAGTGTAGAAGAGGGTTCTCTCTACCCGGCTCTGCACCGCATGGAACAGAACGGATGGATCGGTTCTGAGTGGGCGCTGACGGAGACCAACCGGAAGGCAAAGTATTACAAGCTGACCGGCGCAGGGCGGAAGCAGTTGCAGGAAGCAGAAAAGAACTTCGAACACCTGGTAAAGGGCATCCGCGCCATATTGCGCTACGCATGAGGTGATTCTATGTCGCTCATTCGCCGTATCTCAAATCTTTTTGCTCGCTCCAAGGTAGGGCGAGAGATTGAGGTTGAGCTGGAATCGCACATCGCCATGCGGATCGAAGAAAACATTGCCTCTGGCATGAATCCTGAAGAAGCGCGGCGAGACGCCCTTCTTCGCTTCGGAAACCCCACAGTTCTTAAGGAACGCGTGACGGCCGCGGATGCTGCCCTGGTTCTCGATAGTATTCGGCGGGATATCCAATACGGAATCCACGGGCTGCTTAAATCTCCAGGCTTCACCATCACAGCGACGCTGACGCTGGCGCTCGGTATCGGGATCAACTCCAGCCTCTACAGTTTTGCCGCCGGCTTACTGCGCCAACTCCCGATCCATGAGGTGGACCGGGTCGGCCTAATTGTGGGTACCAACCCATCGTTCGATGAGGATCGTGGCCCGTTCAGCGCCCCGGAGTTCTTGTTTCTCAAGGAACAGGCGCGCAGTTTCAGCGAAATCGCGGCCGGCGACTTTTCCGGCAGTTTCAACCTGGCCGAAAGCGGGGAACCGGAGCGCTTGAGAGCATTTCAGGTTTCCCCAAATTATTTTCAATTGATCGACGCCACTGCCCATCTGGGACGTACTCTCATCCCAGGCGATGACCGGCCAGAGCAGAAGCATGTTGTGGTCCTGAGCCAAAGCCTATGGCAGCGCCGATTCGGATCGGACCCGGGCATCATTGGCCGAGCGATTCGACTCGACGGGGAGAAATACACCGTGATTGGTGTGATGCCAGGTTATTTCAAGCAGGCATTTTTTCCGGTGGATCTGTGGACCCCGCTCACCTTCGGCGCCGGGCAGAGAGTTCCACGAACGGATGCACCCCGCAACCTGGTCGTCTTCACGCGATTGAAACCGGGCCTGACGTTTGCGCAAGCCAAGGCAGAAGTGCAATCGCTCGACATGCGTTACGCCGCCACTTTGCTCAGAGCTAAGACCGGGTGGGGTGCTTCGGTCATATCAATCGAGGATTATTTTGCCCCGCAGAGCATGCGCATCACGCTTGCTTTACTCATGAGCGTGGCGGTTTTTATCCTGCTCATCGTTTGCGGCAACATCAGTGGTCTCTTGATTGCGCGCGGCGCTTCTCGAGAAAAGGAGTTCGCGATCCGTAGGGCTTTGGGTGCCGGGAGCTGGCGTCTGGCGCGCCAGCTCATGGTCGAAAATCTACTTCTCTCGTTGATGGGCGGCGGTTTTGCTCTCCTGCTAGCTTTTGCAGGCGTCCGGTTACTTCGCGCGCGGATGGACTTTAACGCCTACGGCGCTTTCTACGCCGACAAGATCACGATGAATGGCGGCGTGCTCGTCTTCACTTTGGCCATTTCGGTCTTCGCAGCTCTGCTATTTGGCCTTTTGCCGGCGTTTGAAACCTCGCACACGCATCCAGGTTCATCGCTGCAGGAAGTTGACCGTACCGGATCGTCCGGAAGGAAGCCAAGCCGGCTGCGCAGCGTTCTCGTGGTGGGGCAAATTTCGCTGGCGCTGATACTGCTTACCTGCTGCGCCGTCGTGATCAAGGGCTTATACGATCTGGATCAGTTGAACTCTGGCTTTGACCCGGAGCAGGTCATCACCGCCGGGCTCCAGCTCTCGCAGGGAACGTATGATAACGCCGCCAAACAGCGGGCATTTGTCGAAGCCAGCGTACAGCGCATGGCAAACCTTCCTGGCGTGCACCTTGCGGCCGCCACCACGAACATACCCATAAGCCTGGCGCGCATGGTTCCGTTCACCATAGAAGGGCAGCCAATCACTAAACCCGAGGATCGGCCCTGGGCGCGGTACTTCGCGATCACCCCGGATTATCTCCACGTGATGAACATTACGCTCTTGCGGGGCAGAGGATTTATGTCCTCGGACGATGCAGACAAGCCGCCGGTAGCGCTCGTCAACGAGGCCTTCGTCAAGCAGTTCTTCGCCAAGGGAGAGGTCCTCGGCGAGCATGTGAGCCTGGCCTTGAACCCTTCTTCTGATCGGGCAGTCGCAGAGATCGTAGGTGTAGTGGTCAATGTAGCTGACTATCAAGGCCAATCATCCTTTCAGCCGCAGATCTATTTTCCCTACGCGCAATACCCGGATGCCAATCTCACCCTTGTGGCCCGCACCAGCATGAACCCCAGGGCGCTGATTGCTCCGCTGCGCCAGGCCATTTGGTCCGTGGATAAGAATCAGCCGATTGATAACCCGCGAACCATGACGCAGGTGGTTACGACCAGCAATGGCGGTAACCGCCTGATCGTTCTTCTGTTCGAGATTTTTGCCATTCTGGCGCTCCTGTTGGTTGCGATCGGCATCTACGGCTTGATCGCCTTCACGGTAAGCCAGAGGACGCGAGAGATCGGGATTCGCCTGGCCTTGGGCGCCCGTCGCGAGGCTATCCGGAGGATGGTATTGAAAAACGGCTTGAAGCTGGCGGCTATCGGGCTACTCGTGGGCGTGCCTCTTTCCGCGGCCATACCTCACCTGCTACAAAGGATGTTTCAAGGGCACATCGTTGTACACGCAGTGGCTGTGCTTATTGGCGTTCCCGCATTCGTCACGCTGATCGCCTTCGCATCGACTTATGTGCCGGCACTTCGGGCATCGAGGGTAGACCCAATGCATGCATTGCGCTATGAGTAACATGGCAAATCAAGTCGGCGTCGCTTTCCCCTGGAGTGAAAAGATTCAGTAGGTAGCGAACGAAACCGGTTTAAAAACTCGCGACGGGAATGCCGGTATGAATAAAGTCCCGTCCCTTGAAGAGCAACGGCTCTCCCGAAGTTCTGGCTAATGCATAAGCCAAGCAATCTCCAAAGTTCAACGCAGCAACATGGCCGCTTCCTCTGCCAAAATCGCGGTAGGCTTCGCGCGCGATCCGCGCCTGCTCTTCTGTCACCGCCTCTATGTGAATGCTGGATTCGCGCAGTAAATCGTCAAAGAGACGGCTGGCCACCGGATCGCGACTTCCGTCAATAACAATCGCGGCTTCCAGGAAGTTTGCCGCAGACATGCGGCGCTGTTGGGCGTTCGCAAGGGCGATGGCAAACCTTCGGGCCTCCGGTTCATCGCGCAGGATAGCCACGAGAGCGGACGTGTCGACAATCATTTGGGCAAACCCTTCTCGTCATAGAGCAGTTCTCCGTGCTCGATGGTGCGAAAAGGCTCTTTGAGATGACCAGCGCAAAGCTTGCCGATCTGTAGAAGCCGTTTGGCTAGATCCCCTGGTTCTCGCTGTTGGATACGTTCCAATCGTTCGCGAACGGCAATCGTCACAGCCGTGGTAAGACTCTCGCCGGTCGAGCCAGCAAGTTCATGGATGAGGCGATTGGCCTCTTCATTCTTGATGTTCAAGCCCATATTCTACCTTTCTACCCATCAATTATATAATTATACCCTATTGCCGCGGCGGGCCTGGGAGAGGAGGGTTGAAGAACGAAACCCCAGAGGGGTGAAGGAGAGACCGGGAGATGAGCACCGTCGGACTCTTAACTACCTGTCACACGAAGGTTCTTCACGTTACCGAACGATCGCCCTTCAACCTACAACTGAGATTTTCCGGGTGTAACGCAAGAAGCATTGTGAACTGCTCTAGAACCAGTATGCTCATCAACAAGCGGCGATTCTCCAAGAACACTTTCATCGATTTCTTCGGGGGAGGGACTCGATGAAAGCAACGAGGAGAATCGCTGTTCGTACTTATTGGCTTAGCTCTGCCAATCTCTTGGATAGGAGGTAATCGAAAATGGTCCCGCTCAAGGTTGAAGAAACACTACACGATTACCTCAGACGCCACTTCGAAAAAATCTCCAAAGGCAACGCACGACAATTTGCCGAGCAGAACGCAGTTACTAAAGTGGCCGTTGTTCCACATGAGAAATCACGAACCGGGGCCTGAGGTTGAGCCGGTTCGTAGTTTCTCTTGCTAGCTAGCGGACCAGTTCTGAAACGACCTCGACTTCCTGATGCCGCGTACTACCCGGAACATCCAGCGATCCGAGCACCAGCGGCTTGCCCTGAACCAGGGTGGACGTTCCTTCATACGTAATCTGGCGGATGATAGGAGCCTGCGGGCCTACGGCGGATTTATCTTCCGCAATACCGGATTGCACGACCTTGGTGCGCAATCGCACCCCATCAAGATAACCGTCCAGAGAAGCATCAACCTCCTGCCCCACATCCAGGTAGGTAATCTCAGAGTTTGCGCTCCCGGAAGACAAGTTCGCGGTGACCACCGGAACCCTGCTGCCTTGCTTGAAGTCTGTTCTACTGCCCGAGGCTACGATAAAGGAAATATGCTGCACACCGACTATCTTGCTACCGTCTCTCTCCGTCATGGTGTAGGTGAGACGGTAGATCTTCTTGGTCTTATCCAGGTCGGAGAGGATCTTCTGTGCGAGGGCGATGTCCTCTGCAGAGCCGCGCATGGAGATGGCGCTCTGCGACGGCACATAGTAAGTCTTTGCTTTGGGTAACATGTTCCGTAGGTCGGCCACTAACTCATTGGCGTCATTTTGCTGCGTAAGGTTGGTGAGGTAGAGGGTCTGATACACTTCTGGGCCGGCCTTCTCGTCGGCCGCCTGCGCCTGTGAGACCGCGGTCAGCGCACAGTAAACGGTCGCCAGGGTGATGGCCATCCTCAGCGGTTTCCTCCTCCAATTGACTGCCTTCCGATTATTCACTTTGGCTCCTCATCTCTGTGGCATTAATTGCAAAAAACTGCTGAAACTGTTCCGTGGCCTTGGCAGTCTGCGCCGCCCGCACGTCAGGATTGAGTATGGTCGTAGCGCCTGCATCCCCGCGATGCCCAAGACGTAGCAGCAATCTCTCCTGCTCAGTCAACGGCAACGGCGGTGCAGGGAAGCTGGCCGTCTGCGTCTCCCCCACCGCAGGCGCATCCTGCGAACGCTTCGGAGGCGAGTGCCGCACAGCAGCACCGTTCGATTGAACCCTCTGATCCCCCGCTGCATGCTGGGGCTTTTGGCCCACCCGGAGGGATGAAACAATGTTGGGTGCCCCATTCAAGCCTTCTGTTGGCTTGAGTGGGACGAGCGCCTGTCCAGGTACATGTTTGCGTTGCTGAAACCTAAAGGCAACCATCAGGATCACCGCACACGCCAACAGCATGGCAAGCACCGGACGCAACCGCCGGCGCCAGAGCGAGGCGGAGGCTGCGACCTCGCGAGCCCCCATCCCGTCAAGCGCCTCGAGGATGCGGTGCTCCATGCCTCCAGGAGGCTCTGCGTCGCGCAGCCCTGCCAGCAGCCTTTCGATCGTCCTCTCAGCATCTCTCATTGCGCTTCTCCTTCGAGCCGTTCTTTCAGCCGTCCCCGCGCTCGAGACAGCAGCGCCCGCACCGCCGACTCGCTACGTCTCAGTACTGCGGCAATCTCCGCCGTGCCCAATTCCTCGATGGCGAAGAGCAGCAATACATGGCGTTCCGCCTTCGGCAATCTCTCGATCTCACGCAATACGGACTGCAAGCGTTGTGCCTCCTCCATCGCTGTATCTGCCGGCATGGTTGCGCCGGCGAGCGATCTGGCGAACGCCTCGTCCAGTTGTTCTGGCCGTTTGCGACTCCTCCGGTCCAGGGCAAGGTTCCATGCAATGCGAATCAGCCAAACGCGCATATCGCGCACGGTAGATAACGAAAGACGATGCTCCAGCACGCGCAAGAAGACATCCTGCACCACGTCTTCGGCCTCCGTTCTGCTTCTCAGCACCGAGTTGGCTACGCGGAACAGCAGCGTCGAGTAGGCCTCAACGATGGCGGCAAGATCGACCGTCGACCGGGCACCCTCTATAAACGGCAACGCCAAGCTGCAGCCCTCGATTGACGCCATATTCCCCTTCTATGAAGACAGACGCCCAACCTCCGTTTTCGCCCGGCAAAATGCAGATAAATGTCTCGGGCAGAAAACCGGCGGGTTGAACTGTCGAGATATGGAGCACGTGCTGGACTTAAGGGGTTTCTAGAGACTGCGTGAGAACCGGCCCGGCGGGAGTCCGTCTCCTAAAAGAACCCTCTTAGGAACTGGACGGGTCAGGAAAGTTCGGCTTTTTGACAATTGCATCCGCCGGCACCTGAGACATTTCCCCGGGGCGCGGCATCTTAAGTGCATTTGACCGAAAGATCCTCCGTGCTGACTGGTGCCACGATGAAATCAAGACACCTTTAGCGTCCCTGGAGGAAGAAGCCACCCAAGCTACTGAAAACCAAACAAAGGTAATGTCATGCCGAATCTGAACGTGGTTATCCCAAGCTCACTCGCGACCATTCTGCACGATGCTGTGGTCAAACGCGCGAGCTCGCTTGACAGCGTTGTTACCGCAGCGTTGAGCCAGTATTTTGAGATCGATCGCCACCGTGCTTATCAGATCTCAACCTCCGCAGCATTAGTCCAGGGAGCGTATGACGGAGCCGTGTCCTCGCGAACCCTGCTTGCCCACGGCGACTTCGGCTTAGGAACCTTCGAGCATCTCGACGGGGAAATGGTGGTGCTCGACGGAGACATCTACCAGGTGCACGGAGACGGCACTGTGCAGCATCGGCAAGACAACTTTTGCATTCCTTTTGCTGTGGTGAGCCGATACCAGCCGGACGAAAGCTTTGATCAGGGTCCCGTCGACAGCCTGGAGGCCCTTGCGCAAGCGTGCGATCCTCACCGTGAATCCGACAACCTCTTTTACGCTCTCCGCGCCGACGGCGTCTTTGCGCGGATGCATACCCGTGCAGTGAAACCCGCCGAGGCAGGTACGGGTCTCGCGGCTGCTGCGCAGACGCAGCCGGAATTCCACTTCACAGACATCGAGGGCACTTTGGTGTGCCTATGGTCCCCGCGCTACTCGAGTTCTTTTAGCATTCCGGGGTATCACTTTCACTTCCTCTCCAAAGACCGCACCCGGGGCGGCCACGTGCTCGGCTGCGCTGCGAAGGCCTTACACATCGGCATTCAAACGCTCTACGACTATGAGGTCCAACTCCCCCAATCCGGAACCTTTTTGAAGGAGAACCTCGCCATCGACACCACCGCGGTTCTCGAAAAAGCCGAGTAGTTAACCCAAGAGCATTCGGCGCCACGGGCCTGCGTATTGATCGGCCGGACCAGATTGCCACCACCTTGCGCAGAGCCTTCGACACGCCCGGCCCGGTGCTCGTGGGCGTGCACGTGGATTATCGGCAGAACGTGAAGTCGTTCGAGAAGGTCTACGAGGGTAGCATCTTGTAGTGCTGACGAGGCTCCGTACTTAGGCAGGGGTCGCACATCGTTTATAAGTAGAGGATGATCGTGCGACGACGTCCCGGACTCCTGGCCGCGTTGTTGGCCGCGTGTGCGTTGCCGCTCTTGGCCGGCTTCCATGCAATTGCGCCCGGGGAGGCGAACGCCGGCCAACGGCTGGCGATTTTTGCTCCCGGCAAACTGCCTTACTTTTCCTATGGCGAACTGGTCTCCCTTTCCAAGGACCAGCCGCTTCCCAAAACCACACAAGACAAGCTCTCGACCATTCTCAACGCCGCGGTTCTTGATAACTCGGCTCTGAATCCGCCTGATCCTTTGCAAGTGAAGGCATTGGGCCCCACGCTGAGAGTTGCCGAATGGAATATCGAGCGAGGTGAGAACTTCGACTGGATCGTGCTGGCGCTCAAAGACGAAGAAGGCTTTCGGCAGAAGATCCAAGCAGACAATCCAAAGATCACTCCCGCGCAGCTCGACAAGATTGCCGGGCAAGCCCACGATCTCAGCCACGCCAGCACGCTCATTCTCGACGAAGTCGATCTGGGCATGAACCGCAGCCAGTATCGAGACGTTGCTCGCGATTTGGCAGCGGCCCTGAAGATGAACTTTGTCTTCGCCGTATCGTTCGTTGAAGTCGACCCCTTAAAGCTGGGCACTGAGGAACTGACCGATGCGGACGCGGGTGGCGATGAGGAACTACGAACAGAACTGGAATCTGAGCTGAAGGCTGATCCCAGGCGTTACAGGGGTCTACACGGCTCCGCCATCCTCAGCCGTTACCCCATCTCGAATGTTCGGGTGCAGCGCCTGCCGGTATGTCACGACTGGTTTGAGGGGGAGATTGGGAGCGTGGCCAAAATAGAGCAGGCAAAGCGCCTTGCCTCCGACAAGATCTTCCTGGAGAAGATTGAGCGAGAGGTGCGCCGCGGCGGCCGCATCGCCATCATAGCTGATCTTAAAGTGAAGGACGCTCCAGGAGGCGTGGTCACCGTGGCCAACGCCCACCTGGAAAACAAGTGCCCTCCCGCCTGCAGACGTAAGCAAATGCACGCCATTCTTGAGGGCATTGGGGACGTCCACAATCCTTTGGTCCTGGCCGGAGACATGAACACGTCGGGTTCTGACGCTTCTCACCTTTCCCTTGCTTACCTGGTGAAGAGCAGGGCCACCGACTACCGTTTTTGGGGGCGGACGGCGATTATGATGACTACTCCGCTGCCTTCTCTTTACGCCCTGAACTACTACAAGAACTACACTGATCCCACGGTACGCGATATCAAGTTTCTTTCTGACAACAAAGAAGCAGCGTTCTTCGGCGATATAGAAAAGTTTCGCTTTGCCGACCACGGCCGCTTCGACGTGCGAGGCAACAAGAATCGCACGGTGAATGCAACCGGCAAGCGCTTTTCCGACAGCAACCAGCGCAACCTGAAAGGTTTCGTGCCCACATTCTCTCTCCCCCGTGATTTCAAGGGGTTCGTCGGCCGCTTTAAGCTGGACTGGTTCTTTATCAAGCCTGCCGTCGACGACGGCAAGACGGCAGAGAACCTGGCGCCCTGGTATGCGCGCACCATGGTTGAGCTGAATAAGGCCCCGGTCGAGCGCATCTCCGATCATGCCCCCATCACGGTAGACTTGCCTTTAGCCGCGAAGCCTCAGGCACACTCCGAATAAGTTCTCCCACAGACTCGTCATTTCTCGCAGCCCGTCATTGGTTACCGGGAGAGAAAGGCAGGGCTCGGATGGACAGAAAAGAAACAGAGCAAAAGCCCAGGACGTCGAAACCGCGGAGCGTCCTGCGGCGAATTGAGCTCAGGGCCCAACAGCAGGTATCGTCTCCCGATAGCGCGACCAATGCTGCGCTAGCTCGCGCACCACGGGGCTGCCCACACGATAAGCGTTCTCGATCGCCTCAGCATTGCCGGCGTAATTGCCTGTGGCCTCGGTCTTAAGAAAATCCGCAGCTGGCACACCCTTGGGCGGAACCGTGAAGTCGCTGCCCGTTCTCAGATCGAGTACGCGTGCCAAATCCACCCGGCCGGCATGAGAAAGAAAGGTGAGCGCCTGCAGATAGGCCGCGTCTTCCTCGGCCGAGGTAACGAAGCGGCCAACGCCCTTGGTCCAGTAGGGCACCCACTGTTCCGCCCAGTCGTTCATCCTGGCGCCGATCCAGAACCGGTCCGCAGTCAGGGTATCGCCCTTCAGCACGAAAGGAGGCCGCTGCGCGTTGGGGAAGTCTGGATAGCCCGCGCGGGCCTTCTTTAACTTGTCATCATCGCGCAAGGCAACGCCCCGCGTCAGGTCACAGGCCCAGGTTACGAATCCGTCGTTCAGCTCATGAGCCATATTCCCGTTCATTGACACTGCGGGCGGCGCTGGTAGCTCCAAAGGGGTCGCGCGATCGTAAGGCACAATGCCGCTCGACCAGTGGGCGGGAATCTCTCTGGCATCGATCTCATAGGCCAGATCGCCATCGACGATCGAACTGGCCCAGACCGCGGAGGCGACCGAAGCCCGGTCGGGGTCGATACCCGCGATGCCGGCCAGGATCCAGTAGGCCTTGCTGAGATCGAAGCGCGGGTCGAGGCCCAGGGCCATGATCGAGGCCGCCGCCTGGGACTTGCCAACGCCGGTTACGATGCCCAGCACGTGGTCGTCGGCGTTGTAGCGCAAAGGATGGTAGCCCTGCGGAAACGGCAGCACCTGGGACAACGGGTAATGCTCGACCCAGTTCTGGAACTCACCCGCCTCGTCACCGCTATCGTTACCAACCTCGAAGGTGGTCACCACCACGACCCGGACCTCGAGCGGCGCCGGCGTAGCATTCGTCCGGGCGCACGACGCGAGCCCCATCAGTATGCCTGATGCCACCAGGCCGATGCACCGCGCTAATTTCTTCTGCAACTCACGCCTCCACTTCGCACCGCCCTCGCAGACGGGTTGGTAGGGAAACCAATCTCAAAGGCTTTCCCCGGTACTAATGCCCCGTAAACGAAACAATCATCTGGTCAAGCGGCATCGCCTGTTTGACCGTCTGCGGCGGAGAAAACGCTGTGACTGGCAGCGGACTTCCATTGGATTCCGCCTGGTCGAAGGCTTCCGTGCCGTGGGACTTTCCGGTCACCCCAAAAACGCTGATCTCGTAGGGAAGCCCGTTGGAAGAGAGGGAGGACGGTCCATCGGTCACCTGGAAGTGCAGGTGAGGCACGATAGAGTTGCCGGTATCCCCCACCAGCCCGATGACCTGGCCCAGATGCACCTTTTCGCCGCGGCGCACCTTGATGCTCCCGGGCTGAAGGTGGGCATAAAGCGCATAGCGCTTCTCCCCAAGATCGAGGATGATCGAGTTACCATCCGCCAAATCGAGCGCAATGTTGCTGGGATAACTCCCCGGCGTCTGTTCGGGCTGCCCGTCGATGACCGAAACCACCAGAGCGTTTGCCACCGCAAGCACCGGTTGGCCGAAGATAGCATAGCTCTCCAGCTTCTCCCGTGGGCCGGTATAGATGCGTCCGTTAGCGTCCGTTTGCTCCCAATCCACAGCGTAGCGTTGCGCTACCCACACGCGACCATTGACCGGCAATGCCGCCCGCGTATGGCGGGTGGCGTCGCAGCAGGAATCCGCTGCAATGTAATGTTCTCCACGCAGCGGAGGGCCGATCAACGCAACCGGTCGCTTATCCACCGTGGTGGCGCCCCCGCTTTCGCTGAGTTCCTGGTGCCCAGGCGGAGCAGCGTTCACGCGCAAGGTGACGCGATGCGACAGCTCAGCGGGAATCTTGTTTCCGGGAGCGAATGCAACATTGAGAAAAAGGAGAGCATGGGTGCTCTTGGCCAGCGTCCCCGCGGGCTCGCGCAGGCCGGCGGGTTGCAGGCGTCCGGCAACCACAGCGGAGTCGAGTGTTTGCAGGACGGAGCCATCGCCGACTACCTCGACCTTCTCTACAGCGATCTCTCCACTGGAGAAGTTAGTCATTCCCAACTCGTAAACCAGGTGTATCTGCCCGTCCGAGCCCATAAAAGGTACGGGAGCGTCCTGGACCGCGAGCAGAAGAGGCGTCATGTTCTCTGAAACTTGAGCACACCCAACCGCAAAGGGAGCGACCAGAAGCGCGAACCGGAATAGGCCACGGAAGACAACTCGATCAATCTTCATAAGGATGTCTGGATTGTATAGAGCGCGACGGTTTCCCAAGTTGCGAAAAGCTCATACTTTGTATCAGGGCACGGCTTCTCCCCCGTACTCACATACCCTCCTCAGCCTCTGAAGTATTGCTTCGCAGCCTGCTTTCTCACGGCACCGAAATTCGATACAGATTCCGATGCGACGTGGTATTCACATATGCAAAGTGAGAGAGGTCTTCGCCGGGGACCAGCGATGCGCGATTCACCGATTGGGAACCCGGCACTTCATCCGGTTCTGCTCCCGCCTCGACTCCTCCCGGAGGAAGCGCGGCCAAGCTCTCCCCCGCACCAACCGGAATCGCAAGGCTTCGCCCCGGACTTGTCTCTGTCGGTGCTTGTACCGCAATGAAAAGGAATTTTCCAGTCGAAGACCATGCCGAGACGCAGTAACTTGCGCAGAGGCGCAGCGGAGGTCCACCGTCGAGCGGAATGGCCATATCCATGGGCAGCACACTCTTGCCTTCTGGATAAGGAACGACCCCCGTCAGCCATTTTCGGCCGGGCGAGATCCCGGAAATTTCACTAATCGCGTAGGGCACGACTTTTGAGCGCCCCGATCCGTCCTCATTCATCTCCTCCAGGTAGTTGGCGTTTCCCTTTGCCATTTGAAACAGGATCTTTCCCCGGGGGCCAAAGTAAGGCGTCGTTTCGCCGGATCGGCCAATCTGTTTGGGCGCAGAGCTTCTGTCGATAGGCGCCAGCCACAACTGGGACTTTCCATCGCGCCCCGCCGCTGCGTAGACGACTTGTTTGTCATCCGGCGACACATCGTAGGCCAACATGGAAACTCCAGGGAACACCGCTTCGCTCTTGCCGGAATCTACCGTCATACGCCAGAGCTCCGGACCCGAATCCGCCGAGGGATGGCGCAGGAGATAGTAGAGAGCCTTGTTGTCTGCCGTAAAAGAAGGGGGGGATAGGTCCGCGACGATCTCTCCCTCGGAAGATAAGGATCGCTCCCCCTGGTCGTCATGAATCCAAATGGCGCTTGCCCGAACGCCGATCGAAGTGATGACAGAATGGCCATCCGGCTCCACCGCCAATCCTTCCTCTTCCATGGGGCCAAAGGTGATTTGCTGCGGCCGTCCGTTGGGAAAGCGCTGGCGCCACAGGTGGCTTTGTCCCTTGATGGTGGCGATGAAATACATCCAAGAGCCATCGGGAGCCCAGCCGGCAGAGGTGCATGCACCTTCTGGCCCGATCGGTCGGGCCTGAAATCCCCCGTTGAGAGAAATGAGCTGGCAAACCGCCCAGTTTCCCTGCCCATTCATCTCCACGACTAAAGCCGACGTGCGGTCGGGAGATGCATACGAGTAATGCGCCATGCCCCGTTCGTGAGGAGGAAAATACAGTTCGCGATAATGGTCGCCGGTTACCGACTGGGTTACGACTCCCAGATGAATACCCGAGTGCGTGCGGGAGAAGAGAAAATGCCCCGGGTCGAGCCACGAGAGTCCCGCCGCATTGTGCAGTAGAAGATGCGAGTCACCTCCCAACACCGAGACGGTGTAAGTACCGAAAGCGGGAGGCTCCATAACCGTGTAGGCGATCTGCGAGCCGTCTGGTGAGAAGGCCAGGTTGTATTTGATCCTCGGGTCGTTGGTCAACCGCCGGGCTTCGCCGTCGGGAAGCACCTTGGCGTAGATTTGATCGGCTGACATGAAATTGCTATCTCCGCGGATGAACGCGAGCATATGGCCATCTGGCGATAAAGCGGGAGTCGCCGCGGAATCAGTGAAGTCGGTGAGCTGCGTGTACTTGATGACGGAAGGCTGAGGACGGGAGGAAAGATACACCGCCGTGCCGATAATGGCGAGTCCGGCGAAGACGCCCGCAGGCAACGCCCACCATCGCGCTCTTGGTTTACCGGCTACCGCAGTTGCTGGGGCGGGGCGCTCGACCTTTATGGCAAATTCGGGCTCCAACGGCCGAGTTCCATTTCTCACCGGAGCGATGAAGCGGTAGCCAACGCGAGGGATGGTTTCTATGTAGCGAGGAGAGGTTGCCGAATCACCCAGAGCGTCGCGGAGCTTCTGGATGGATTTGTTCAGTCCGTGGTCAAAGTCGACAAACACGTCTGAGGACCAAAGGCGTTGCCGCAGTTCGTCGCGAGTGAGTATCTCACCGGGGCGTTCGAGCAGCACCGCCAGAACCTGCAATGGTTGCTGTGGCAGCCGCAGTTTCGTCCCATTCCTGCTCAATTGCCCAGCTTTGAGATCGAGCTCAAAGAGGCCAAAGCGAACTACATCCTCGGCAGGAGAAACCGCCACTTCGCACCCTCCGTTCACCAGCGCGAACTGAGTTTAGCATCCGCAGAGAAGGCGTGTATGGCCTTTTATAACTATGTCCGGACGGGGAATAACTTCGTCTAAGTAGTCGCTGTTTTGAGGGTTATCCGGGGATAAATAAATCGCTTGGCGGGGCATTGCTCCCCCTGCACGAATGCCCCACACTCGGGCCCACGTTGCTCGCTCGGGCGAGCGCGAAAGGAGCACTATGAATTCCATTACGAAGAAGACAGGGACAGAACTTTCACGGCAGCAGGCTTTTTGGCGGCGGCTGTCGCGTGGGGTTCTGACGACACTTGCGGTCACCAGCCTGATACTTGCTGCCACGAGTGCGAGAGCTGCTTGCGGTAGTTTCTCGCGACTGGGGTCTGCAAGTCCCATAAAGATGCCAATGCTCGGAGCGGCAGGAGGCGAGGAGGAAAGCTACTCCAACGGCGCCCGCGACCCCATCGTGGGACTGTGGCATGTGGTCTACACGTCAGGCGGTAAGTTGTTTAACGAGACCCTCGACCAATGGCATAGCGACGGGACCGAGTTTGAAAATGCATTCCTGGCGCCCGCCTCGGGAAACATCTGCTTTGGTGTGTGGAAGCCGACCGGCTCGCACAGCGTGCGCCTGCACCACATTGGCTGGACCTTCGATGCTACCAGCAACACCGCAACAGCAAACGGAACCTTTACCCTGGACGAAGAAAATACGGTGTCTAACGACTGCAACAGCTATACCGGAACGTTTACCTTCAAGACTTTCGACTTGAACGGGAAGCAGGGTATGGAGGCAACCGGTACGATCGCCGCTACGCGCATCACAGTAAGTTGAGGACCTCGCGTCCATGAAGGCGACGGCATACCTAACGGGAAAAGGTATGCCATCGCCTTTATTTGCCACTCACCAAGGGCAAGATGACAGCCGACGGATGCGCTTTATCAGAGAGTACGGTGACCGTAGCCTTCTGGTAGTCGGCCGGACTGGCAGTCATGATGTTGGAAACGAATGTCTGCGGATTGCGATCATAAAGAGGAAACCACGTGCTCTGCACCTCAACCACGATGGTGTGCCCCTTCTTGAAGACGTGATCGACCGCGTGCAGGCTATATCGAAACTCACGCGGCTTGTTCGCTGGAAGGGCCGCTGGCTTGTCGAAGGCTTTCAGGTAGCGCCCGCGGAAAATCTCCTCGTTGGTCATCAGCTGATAGCCGCGCATAGCCGGATCGCCATCATCGTCCGGATACTCGTCGATCAGCTTCACTACCAGGTCCAGATCGCTCCCCGTAGTGGAGACAAATAGATCCGCAATCACCTCGCCGGTAACCGTGAGGTCATGGTCAAGTTTGCCCATCGTCCACACCGCCACGTCCTTACGCCCGGTGACAAAGCGCTGGTCCTCGGTCAGCCAGTTGCGCCACTGTGAGTCTTCGGAATAGGTCGGCTGAATCGGACGATGCCGATAGGGTATGGGATCGGCGGGATCGGAAACGTAGCTCACCCTCACTCTTTCTTTCCCCATCTGCCAGCTTAGCTGCTTGTCGGCCGCCAGGTAGAGTTTTACCGGTGCGGTCCCAGCTGGGGGGAAATGCGGGTAGCGCTTCCAAACACTCGTGCCGGTCTGGAAGCTGGCCGTGTCTTCCAGGTCAAAGCCGGGCTGGTCCTTTAAGTACTTGGCGAAAAATGGCGCCTCGATCTGCTTGCGGTACTCGGTGCCGATCGGCTCCCCATATTTAAGGACGCCAAGGCTACGCGTCGACGCAGACCACGAGCCATGCCGCCACGGCCCCAGCACGAGAAAGTTCTCATGCCTGGCGTCGCGCGGCTCGAGGGTGGCGTAGACCTCTTGAGGCCCCCACATGTCTTCCTGGTCATAGTACCCGCCGACTTCAAGCGTGGGCACCGTCACCCCCGTCATGTGGTGCTGCACGGCGCGCACATACCAGAGGTTGTCATAGGCCGGATGCTGCAGAAATATCTGCCACGAGGGCAATACCTTGCCCTCCGGTGTTTTCGCGTCGGAGCGGCGAACATCCTCGGCAAACGAGCCCCGCTGCAAGAAGTAATCGTAGCCATCCACATCCTTGCCGTAACTCACGTCCGAGTTTTCCTTGCTTTGCTCCAGCCCCATGGCGTAGTCATAGCCGTAGCTTTGGCGAAAGGCGCCGTTGTGGAAGAAGTCATCGCCCATCCAGGTATCGATCATGGGCGCCTGGGGGGAGATGGCTTTGACCGCGGGATGAGGGTCAATGCCCGCTGCCATGGTCAAAGCCCCGTCGTAACTGGTGCCAACCACCCCCACGCGGCCATTGTTCCCGGGAATATTCTTGATCAGCCAGGCCACGGTGTCATAGGCATCGGTACTTTCGTCCGTGGCCGTTGCATCCGAGTGATCGACGACCATTCGGCTTAGCTCAAAGGTGCCTTCTGATTTGAATCGGCCGCGAATGTCTTCGCCCACGTAGATGTATCGCGCACGCGCCAGTTCCGGCCGCCTGGTGTAGAAGCTGGCCATGGTCAAGCCGTCAACACCGTAGGGAGTACGGTCCATCAGAATGGGAAAAGGCCCCGGCGCGCCCGAGGGGGTGAGGATGACGGCATGAAGTTTGATCCCATCGCGCATGGGGATGGTCGCTTCTTGCCGTTCATAAGCAGGAAACGGATGGTGCACCGCCTCGCCGGTGCGTGCCATGACGTAGGTCGCGGGATCGCCCTTATAGGCCACCGTAACCGTGGAAGGGCGGCCGGAGCCGTCCAGGGAGAAGCGATAGCGGTCCTCCCCGTCCGCAAATTCGGTAGCGGACACCGGGGTCATGGCGGAAGGGAAGTGACGCTCCGACTCGGTGAAGAGCCGCCCATCCTGGAGATAGAAACTAACTGGCAGATCTGGCTCCTCGGCGGAGGTATACTCTCCGCTAAGCGCCTGCAGTTGCGCCGTCGTGAGTTGGATGGAGTCCGTTGTCTGCTGACCAAACGCCCACCCTGGCAAGACAAAGACGAGCAACAACCAGACGGATCGCGTCCTCGAGGTCATGAAATCCACCCTTTCAAGGCAGTCAGACTAGCACAGGGGGCGGGAATTCAGAACCATTAGGACGGCGGCTCACCTGGACATCTCAGCCCCCTCGCGGGCATCCAAACAGGAGGGAGAATGACCGATATGTGGACTCATCCAATAAAAAGAATGGGACTGACGCGTTCTAACCTGGTGGCAGCCTTGTTTTTAAAGCCCGTATCTGCCAGGGATGCGATTGCCGACCTTAAAATTGCCGGCTTCCATTGCAGTGACATCGGCGTCGCTATATCGCAACTTGGCCAACGGGAACAGGGGCGAAGTCCAAACGCCGTACGGGAGACGTGCGATTTAGACGGGAAGCACAGCATTCGCTGGAAGGTGCGGCATAGCCTCAAGCATGATCTGCAAACCCACGGGGGCGGTCTATCGAGCCAGCCGGATGCCGCGGCAGCCAACGAGGAGAAGCCTGCTTATACAGACATCGACCTGACGGAAACTTTGCGCGGCCTGGGGGTGGCGGAAGACACCATCAAGTTGCTGGACGAAGAGATGGGAACGAATGGGATGTTTGTCCTGGTGCATGCGGGTGATCGCGGTGACGAAGCGGAATCCATTCTGGATCGCAACCGTGGATTCGTGCGCACGGTGATGATTACCGAGCGGACCCACGCTGCCCACTGAGGGACGGAAGATGCCGTGCCGGGCGGAGTTCTTTCAGGACCGCAGAGACGCGGGCCGGCTATTGGCGCGTGCCCTCCAGGAGGCGGCCCAGGAGTCGGACATGGCCCGCGATTGGCAGGACGGTATCGTCCTCGGACTGCCGCGCGGCGGCGTACCCGTAGCGTATGAAGTTGCCCGTGCGCTGAATCTTCCTCTGGACATACTGGTGGTGCGAAAGCTCGGAGTCGCGGGAGTGGAAGAGCTGGCTATGGGAGCGGTCGCGAGTGATGGAACCGTCACCATCAACGCCGCCGTTCTCGCCGAATTTAACATTCCTCTGGAAGACATCGATGCCGCGGCGCAACGGGAGAAGGGGGAGATCGAGCGCCGGGAGCGTGCCTACCGCAACGGGCGTCAGCCCGCGCGCATTGATGGGCGCATAGTGCTGCTGGTCGACGACGGTCTGGCCACGGGAGCGAGCATGCTGGCCGCAGTGCGCAGTGTGCGTCCACGGGCCCGGGAAGTCATAGTTGCTGTGCCCGTGGCGGCGGAGAGCACCTACAACGAACTCCACGGCGAGGTGGACGAACTGATCTGCCCGCACGTAGCCACCTCCTTCCACTCCGTGGGCAGCTTCTATCGAAATTTCGCGCAGACTACAGAAGAAGAAGTCTGTACTTTGCTGTCGCAAGCGGGAAACGGTCAGCAACAATGGCCGGCGGCCTCTTAGACGAACCTGGCCGAGGTAGACTAAAGTAATGAGCCCAGAAGTTTCCGATCTCTTAAGACGGGCACTCGCCCTCCCGGTCGACGAGCGCGCCGCTTTGGCTAACACGCTGCTTGATAGTCTTGAAACGACGGGTCTCTCTGTCCAGGAGGCTTGGGACGAGGAAGTAGCTCGCCGAATGGAAGACTTGAAGGCCGGGAAATCTGTGACGGTCCCCTGGGAACAACTCCATCGCGAGCTCGTGGCTCAGGTGAATGAGCCCTAACCAGCTCGAGTATCACGAGGGTGCGATCGCGGACGCTAAAAGCGCGGTTGCTTGGTACATGAAGCGCAGTCCCAAGGCTGCATCGGACTTTATCGAAGAACTACGTCAAGCCGCCGAAACGATCCTTGCTATGCCAGATCGCTGGCCACCCGGCAAGAACAGCACCAGACGATTTCTGCTTTAGCGATTTCCATTTTCCCTCATCTATTCGCAGCAAGAATCCGTAATCACGATCTGGGCGGTCGCACACGGCAGCAGGCGGCCGGACTATTGGCAGGACCGCCTCTAGAAAGCCGTCAGCGTTGATAGATGAGTTGACCGGGCAAGAAGTCGTCCGCGTAGCCGGCGCTTAGCGTCGCCGCAAGACCAACACCCTTCCGCAAGAGCTTGATGGTCTTGATCTCCGCCCGAGGGAAGACCAGGACCGGAGAGCCAATTGCTTCGGAACGGCCGCAGGTAAGCTCTTGCTCTTCTACAGAATGCACATAACAAAGAGCGGTCTCTTTATCCGTCTTGATATAGACCCTGGTGTGCGGACCCAATCCCTGCACCTGCTGCCAGCCGCTCGCCGCAGAATCCTGCTCGGCGGCGCAAAGGCCGAGCAGCAGGACCGGCATGACGGTGAGCAGAAGGCAATTTCGCATCTATTCAAGATAAAACACCCAATCAGGTGGGCGACATGGCTATTTTGTGGAGGCCGGGTCAAGGCGATGAGACGGTTGCATGTGACCCTGGTAATAGTCAGCCTCTGCGCACGGAATCGGCAACCAATATCCGGCGAAGAACCTCGCTCACCTCTCTCACCGTCCACGGTTTCACGATCACCGCCTCGAAGCCGTACTCGGCAAACTGAGACATAACCGGCGCGTCGGAGTACCCGCTGGAGACAATCAGCTTGGATGAGGGATCCAATTCCTTCAATTTGTCAGCCGCTTCCAGACCGCCCATTCCACCGGTCACCGTCAAATCCAATATGACCGCGTCAAAGCCCTTATCTGTAGCTTTCGCTATTTCATAGAGGGCGACGGCCTCGGCTCCGTCGGCGGCCGCCTGGACCTCGTAACCAAGACTGGTGAGAACGGCCTTGAAGAGCAAGCGGAGGGCCTCATCGTCATCCATTACCAGGAGCCTCTCGGTACCCCCCTGCATAGAGACGGCCGCGGGCGGCTCCAGAGCATCTTCGAGCGAGCGGGGCAGATCCAAAGCCGGCAGATCGAAGGTAAATACGCTACCGGTGCCGGGTCTCGATTCCACGGACATGTGGCCTCCGTGTTTGGCGACAATGGCATAGGCCGTCGCCAGCCCCAGGCCGTTGCCCCCCGGCTTGGTGGTGAAGTAGGGATCGAAGATCCGGGGGAGTACATCGCGGGGAATGCCACAACCGTAGTCGCGGATCGAGATCCTCACTCGAGGATCGGGGTTCCCGGCAACGTCGAGATTTTCTGCCACCACTTCGATGATGCCGCCGCCACCGGGCGTGGCCTCGCGCGCGTTGATGAGGATATTGTGGAGCACCTGCCCCATCAGGCCGGGATCGACCTGGGCAGGCCAGAGACCTTCCTCGATCTTGACCTCGATGCGCGTGGAGGAGCCGGTCCGCGCCAAGTGAACAGCGTCGGTGACGAGTTGGGCGACGGAGACGACACGCCTGACCGGGGCTCCTCCTTTGGCAAAAGTTAACAGCTGAGAAGCCAGGAACTTGGCGCGCTGGCAAGCGTTGGCTGCCTGGTTGAGGAATTCCTGAGCCGGCTCGACTGCGGTCAGCTGAGTTCTCGCTACTTCAATGTTTCCCTGAACTACAGTCAGGAAGTTATTGAAGTCATGAGCGATGCCACCGGCCAGCACGCCGAGCGATTCCAGTTTTCGAGAACGTAACAGTTCTTCTTCGGTCTGCTCGCGCTGGGCGATCTCAGCCCGCAGTTGCTCGGTCGATTTGCGCAGTTCGGCGGTGCGCTCCTGGACGCGGCGTTCCAGTGCGAAATTCAGGGCCACCGTCTCCTGGTGCGCGCTGCGCAGATTCTCCACCAGCTTGTGGTTTTCCAGCTGCAGCCGCAGCGACGACTCAATCGTGCGATAAATGCGCCGGGTGATGATCAGCGTGGCCAGGGTGAAAACAGCGGCCAGCAGCCCCATGGCAGCATGCGTTTCATCGCGCTCGAGAAAAAGCCGGATTGCCGGGATCAGGCCTGCCGGCAGCAGAAAGGTGAGGAAAGCCTCCGGCCGGGGTGCCAGCACGGAGGAGGCCCCGAGCATCATTCCGCCCAGAACAAAAACCAGAAAAACCTGGTTGGTGAGGTGAGCCGCCGGGTAAAGCAGAATGCCCGCTGCGCCCCAGCCGGTCCCCGTCAAAGCGACGCCGGCGGTGAAGACCGTGCGCCACTTGTTGCTATCTGTAGGGGCTGGAGAGGAGTGCCAGTAATGCCGGGCGAGCGCGTACCTGGCCACCGAGACCAGCAGGATGTAGAACCACCAAGCAAAGACTAACGGCCGGGCAACCACGTCCCATTGCAGGCCGCCTAATACAGTGGCGGCCAGGATGTTGATGACCACTCCAAGGTTGGCGTTGGCATACAGCAGCCGCAGCTGCGCCGGCAAGAGCTGTTGGCTGCTGAAGTCCCGATCAACCCGTGCTACCGGCACAGTGGGAGGCATGGCGGATATCCGATACGCTGGGTTGGCTGCTGGCGCTAGTATAGATCCCCCGGCCGGAGATGAGTGTGGGAATAGGTATCTGTAATCGTATTGTTTCGTGTAACTGCAAAGTTGTATTCTTGCCGGATAAGACCGCCCGCCATCAGGGCCCCGAGAGGTCGCATGTCTGCTGCCCGACGTACCGAGGTTTCCAGAATAGGACCCTTGCTGGTGCTCGCGGTAACGGTACTTGTACTTTTCTTTGCCCGTGACCTTCTGGTGCTGTTCGCGTTTGCCCTGATGCTGGCATTTCTACTAGCGCCGGCGGTCAGCCGCCTGGAGGCCGCGCACGCGCCGCGCGTGGTGGCAGTGGCCATCACAGGCTTTCTCGCCTTCAGCATCATCTGCGCAATCGGATACGTCGTCGCCCGGCAATTGCTGAATGTGGCCCGCGACCTTCCCGCCTATCGCCTGAACATCCAGGAAAAAATGGTCTCGGTGCATTCCCCAGCGGAGCAGTCGGTGGCCAAGGCCTTCACCGCACTGGAGGAGATTGGCGAAGACCTCGCCAGCAGCGCCGGCAACGCCGCTGTGGGCGTGCCGCAACCAGCGTCGCGGATCCAACCCGTCCGCATCGTGGACACCGAACGCAGCCAACTGCAGTCGGCCACCGAACTTCTGATGCGCCTTGTGCGCCCGATCGGGACCCTGGGAGTAGTGATCGTCTTTACCATCTACCTGCTGATGGAGCGCGAGGATCTTCGCCGCCGCATCCTGCTGCTCGCCGGGATGAGCCGCATCCGGCTTATGAACCAGGCGCTGGAAGATGCAGCAAACCGCATCAGCCAATACATTTTCTTTCAAGTAGCCATCAACGCAGGCTACGGCACGCTCTTCGGTCTGGGACTGTTTCTCATCGGCGTACCCAACGCGACGTTTTGGGGGGCGCTGGCGGGGATCCTCAGGATTGTGCCTTACGTCGGCACCGCGACCGGCCTGATGTTGCCGCTGGTGGTGTGCGTGGCCACTTCGTCCTCGTGGGGCGCTCCACTGCTGTTGATTGCAATTTTTCTTATCCTCGAGGTCATGGCCACGAACGTAGTGGAACCGTGGCTGTTTCGCTCGCGCACCGGCATCTCTGCGCTCGCACTGCTGACCATGGCCATCTTCTGGTCGCTTCTGTGGGGATTCCCCGGGCTGATCCTCTCCACTCCACTGACGGTCTGCATCGTGGTGCTGGGCCGCAACGTGCCGCAGTTGTCATTTCTCCACGCCCTGCTCGGGGCGGATGCCGAGCTCTCCGCCGAGGCTTTGTTTTACGAGCGCCTGCTGGCGATGGATGAGCGCGAAGCACGAGCGGTGGCGCATCGCTTTCTCGAGGGCAAGCCGCTGGTGGAGCTTTACGATTCCGTCCTGATCCCCGCGCTGGCGCAGGTGGAACAGGATCGCCACCAAGGGGTGTTGGACGAGACGCGGTTCAACTTCTTCTTTCTTACTATTGGTGAGTTGGTGGCGGAGATGACCGACTACTCGGAGAGAGTGAGTGGAAAGCCGGATCGCCAGGCGCCGAACTTCGGTATGCAGCAGGACTTTGCGGTGGTGTGCATTTCTGCCAGCGATCAAGCCGACGAACTCACTACCCACATGTTGGTCCACGTGCTGGAAGGGGCCTCGCACCAAACGCTTTATCTGCCTTCGCCGGTTTCCGACGAGATTCTCGACTCGCTGGCGCACGAGCCGAGCACAGTTATCTTTATCTCGGCCTTGCCGCCATTCGCCTTTTCGCAGGCCCGCGGCATCTGCCAGCGGGTGCGCTCACACTTACCCCAGAACCGCATCGTCATCGGGCTTTGGAGCCCAACGGAAGAGGCCGACCGGACGCATGAGCTCACCGTGGAGCGCTTCGGCAGCGGCCGGCCCACGCTGGTGGTCAACACCCTGGCGCAGGCGGTGCGACAGGTAAACCAGTGGCATGAAGAGTCCGCCACAAAATACTCGCACAGCTCCTTCCAGGGATAAGGTCGAGCTTCTATCCAATCCGAGGTATTTCTGTTTCTATGGGAACCGCATGGTTCCCGCTTGCGTATCAGCCTGGTAGCCGGCTTACCGGGAGGTATCGATGCGCAGGTGTGCCGTTTTATTGCTTTTCGCCTTTCTCTTCGCAGGCCGCGTTCCTGCGCAATCGTTCACCACCACGCCCTGCCCTAGCGATGAAGGCAACACCACCAACAACTGGCCCTTCGGCCACCAGGCGCGTGTCTGCGAGTTGCGGCGCGCAACCCTGCCCGTGATCGATGGGCAACTGAGTGTGGCGGGCAAGAATGGCGGCATCGACGTGATTGGCGAGGAGCGCCAGGATATTGCCCTGGAGGCGAAGGTCGTTACGCAGGATTCCAGCCTCGAGGATGCGCAGGCGCTGGCACGGGAAGTAAAGATCGTCACCACGGGCACCATCCACGCCGACGGACCATCGAACTGGGGCTTCTCGCACCGCAGTTGGTCGGTCAATTGGAGTCTGCGCGTGCCGCGCCATGTTGCCGCGGAGCTGCATACGGTGAACGGCGGTATCAAAGTAACCAACGTTATAGGCGTTATCCATGTAGATACGACGAACGGCGGTCTTACCCTCGATGACCTGGGCGGCGACGTGCACGCCACGACAGTGAACGGTGGATTGGATATAAAGCTGGACGGCAATGAGTGGCACGGAGCCGGCCTGGAGGCGAAGTCGACCAACGGTGGCGTTACCGTCAAAGGTCCCGATCAGTATTCCGCACACCTGGTGGCACAGACGGTGAACGGTGGGATCTCTGTTGGCTACCCAATCACCATTCAGGGGAAGATCCGTCATCAAATCGACACCAACATCGGCCAGGGCGGCGCCACGCTTCATTTCCAGACGGTGAACGGCGGGGTCTCGTTCCATCCCGCGCATCCTATTTAGTCCTTAGCCGGGTAGCGGTCTCGGGAGTAGAATCCAACACGAGTGCCTGCTCTGGTGTGCTCTCGTGATGGCGCACTCACCTGGAAGGAGCCGCGGTGAACAGACGCATGTTCCTGAGAAACAGCGCTATCGGCGTGGGTGCGGTGGCAAACATTGGTCTCGACGACATTAAGGCAGAAGGGTTGAACGCGAATCCATCCCCTGAGCCCGCCGCAAATGCGAAGGCCACCTGGGGAGACGGTGTCGGGCGGCCCGTGCGCGTAACCAGCATCGGTTTCAAGGGAGGTAACCTGCCCTTGGAAAAGATGGCGAGCCTGGTGGATGAAGAAGGCGCTCGGGGCACGGACGTTATCGTGTTACCCGAGTTGTTTCGCGGTATGGACACTACCAGCGAAGAGCCGCTGCACGGCCCAACCGTAACCGCGATGAGCGGCTTGGCAAAAAAGCACAAGACCTACATTGCCTGTCCGATTGACAGAAAAGATGGCAACCGCAGGCTCAATACGGTGGTCCTGCTCGACCGCTCCGGGCTGGTGGTGTGCCTATACGACAAGGTTTTCCCTTACTGGACCGAGTACGACCTCCAGCCCCCAATCAATCCTGGGGACGCCGTGCACGTGCATCAGGCAGATTTTGGCCGCATGGGATTCGCCACCTGCTTTGACGCCAACTTTCCTGAAGTATGGAAAGGACTGGCAGACAAAGGCGCGGAAATGATCATATGGCCCAGCGCGTATTCGGCGGGCCTCTCACTGCAAGCCCATGCAATCAACCACCATTACTACATCGTGAGCTGTTCCGAGACGCCTGACTGCCTGGTGTATGACATTACCGGGGAGCGGATGCTGTACGAGTCCGCTTCCCAGGATCTGAATATCAGCCGGGTTACCCTGGACCTGGATCGGGTCGTCTTCCACGAAAACTTCAATCTGGCCAAGCGAGACAAACTGCTGAGTGAACATGCGCAGGACGTAACCCAGGAGAAGTGGCTGAAGCTCGAGCAATGGTTCGTGCTGCGCGCCAAGCGCCCTGGTGTGAGCGCCCGCGATTTAGCGTGCACATACGGCATGGAGGAGCTGCGGCATTATCTCGACCGTAGCCGCGTCGCCATCGATCAACGACGCGGATGGGAGTTTGCGGAAGAGACCGTATATCCCAACTCCGATGTGGCTAACCTCAAGCCTTCGTCTTAGTCGCTGCTTGCCGTCCACGATTTATCTCGGCCGCTCCCCATTGTTGGGGGGCGGTTGCTGTTTCTGCTGCTGGTGCTGCTGCTGTGTGTGCTTCACCTCCGTCTGCTGGGTTGCTGCTGGCGAACTTGCTCATGTTGTGGTTTAACACTCATCCCAAAGATGAAGTGTTTATAGCTCTTAACGCACGGCCCTTACCCTTCGGGAGCATAGCGCTCGGTGTGGAGTATACTGTGGAGCATAGTCCACATATGGAAACAATCCAGATTGTTCTCGATAAAGGTCTTCTGCAGGCCACCGATCGGGCGGCACGGCGAATGAAACTAAATCGTTCCGCATTGGTACGTGAGGCTCTCCGGGAGCACCTCAAGAGATTAGAGGTGCGCAGCAGCGAAGAGCGCGACCGGGAGGGTTATGCGAGGCAGCCGCAGGCACGGGATGAATCTGTCCAGTGGGAGGCGGAGGCAGCGTGGCCAGTGGAGTAGCGAGAGGGGATGTCCGCCTTTATAACTTTGCTTCGCCTGACAAGAAGAAGCCGGTTGTGGTGCTCACGCGCGACAGCTCGATTTCTTATTTGTCGAGCGTGACCGTCGCGCCCATAACCTCCACTATCCGTGGTGTGCCCTCCGAGGTTGTCTTGGGCGAGGACGATGGTCTGAAGGCGCCCTGCGCTGTGAACCTACACAATACGATCACGGTCTCTCAGGACCAATTAGGAAAGCGCGTGGCCCGGCTGAGTTCCGTGCGCATGAACGAAATCTGCGCTGCATTGCGCTTCTCTCTAGGCTGCGATCTCAGTTAATCGTAGGGAGTTGACGTACTACGCTCAACAACGCACTACAAGACGGATAGGCCGGCAAGCAGCCCGTAGATTGCGGAAGAGAGCCCCAGGGCAATACTGACGATTAAGAATAGCGGCAGCTCGACGACCACTGAGATGGAAGCCAGGACGATGGAAATCTGCAATCCGCCGCTGGCGATTTCCAGCTCGTGAGTACGGTGCATTGCATGATCGCGCAGATGCTCTTGCTCATGCGCCCTTTCGGCGAGCTGGTCCATGCCGTCGGCGCCGGGCTCAGAACGCATACGGCCGGCGTTCGCCTGGGCATCGGCGATGCGCTTCTGTACCTGGGGATCATTGGCCGCGGGTAAGCTTTGCAGGAGCTCAGCCTCAGAGATCAGTACGGTTCGCCGGACGGCTTTGGCCTGATACTGGGCCCAGGTGTCGCTGGCTGCAATATGGTTGGTGAGGTAGTTGGTCTGCGCGTCCTTGGCGGCAAATTCGGTCAGCGCCAAGGCTGCGGCCATGATGGCAATGATGATGGCCGGGCGGGTGTGCCCCTTGGAGCTATGGCCGTCGGCGGCATGCTCGAGGTGTTCGTGGGCCTGTTCGAATTCTTCGCTCATGATGGTAGTAGTGGCCGGTTTCTCATCTTACCTTGTTCAAGGAACTGCGGCTGCTTCCGCCGCCGTGCATTTGCCCTCTGGAAGGGCTCACCATGGAAGAGGGTGATGACGCGTATCCGAAAATGGTGGAGAGCTTGGAGCCGGCCCGGCGGCAAGGCGGGGCAGGCGGGAAGCGTTCATAAGGAGAGGGACGGGATGCCGGCGAAGGCTGCGAAAATCATGATTATCCGCCACGCGGAAAAGCCGACCAGCGAACTCGACGGCGTCGATGAGTCGGGCGCGAGCGGCCCTCACCACCTGATTGTGCGCGGCTGGCAACGCGCGGGCGCGCTCGCCTGTTTGTTCGCGCCTGCCTACGGACCGGTGCAGAACACGCTCCTAGCGAAGCCTGCATTTATTTTTGCCTCCGCTGCCGTGGACGATCCCGGTCCCGGGTAACTCCAGAAGCCGCCGGTCGGAGGAGACGGTCGGGCCCCTGGCTGAGCTGATCGGTGTCGATATCAACCTGACGTTCAGCAAAGGAGAAGAGACGGCGCTGGCTAAGGCCGCCCAGGCGTGTAACGGGCCGGTGCTGATTGCGTGGCGGCATGAAAACATTAACGTGATCGCGAATGCCATCCTTGGCGCCAAGGTCGCTCCGCAGACTTGGCCTGAAAGAACGCTTCGATGTGGTCTTCGTGTTTACGCTGAATCGGTTGGATGGCACATACAGCTTTGCGCAGGTGCCGCAGTGCCTTTTGGCGGGCGACTCGGCCGCTCCCATCTAAACTAAAGCCTAATTAATTCACATTTCAGAGCAAACTCATTCGCGTGGGCGAAGGTAAAGGCGACAAGGGGGCCCCCTGTCGGCGAACTGCCATGAGCAAAGCCGTCATTGCCATTGGATTTCTCGTACTTCTTTTAGGCCAACAGACCATGAACAATGAGTCGGTAGTCAACCTGATGAAGGCTGGTTTTTCCGAGGACGTGATTATTTCCGCCATCAACCGCTCACAAGGAGCCTATGACACTTCGGTGGACGGGTTGATCGCTTTGAAGAATGCTGGGATTACCAATAAGGAGATCGCCGCTATTGTGGCGAAAGCATACCCCAGAGCTCTGCTGCGCTGGTGGTGCCGGTTGTGGCGGGCGCGCCTGCGGTGAGGTCAGCGAACAAACCGCGCGTATTTTTGCGTGCGCAAAGCCACAGCAGCGGTTTGCATGAATCGCGTGACCAATCGATGGAAATGAGCAAAGACTTTCAGGACGAGTGTGCAGGAGTAGTGATATCGGTCAACCCGCATCTGTCGGATTACACCGTGGACCTGAATCACACCGAGTCCAACTTTGTGTGTCAAAACCAGATACAAGTCGTGAACAAAGACGGCGACCTCGTTTCTGGACCAAGCGGAGGTGGAAGTATCAAAGGGCCGAGTATCAGGGGTGGTGTGAAAAAGGCCTGCGATGTCATCCTTGCTGACTGGGCAAAAAAGTAGGGTGGCTTCGCCCGGCCAGAAGAGGCCAGTGGTGGACCGCCTGAAGGCATAGATCCGGATTGTTCGTCCTTTCGTTGCGAGATCGAACAACACAGTACAAAAGTCACAGTATTGCTTCAGATTTTGTTCTGCCACGGTAGCAGGCACGATTCCATGAGTGCTACTCTTTGGTGGTTTCGCTGCCTTCGTTACTTTTATTTTCGGATCTATCCTCGAATTCGGCCCGGCACTCCCGGCGCCCACGCTATAGGACTGCTTAAGGCCTTCTCCAGGAGACAGTAATGACCCCCTCGGTAATCCCTTCCCTCAAGAAGGTCCTCTTCTTGATGCCTTTTTTGTTTGCCAACCCACTCCCCGGCCACGCGCAGAACGACGTACTGACCTGGCATAACGATGTTGCCAGGACGGGCCAGAACCTCTCCGAAGCAATTTTGACTCCGGCTTTGGTCAACTCCAAGAACTTCGGCCTGATCGCTAATGTCGTGGTAGACGGAAAAGTGGACGCCCAGCCGCTGTATGCTTCCGCCATCACGCTGCCGGGGCAGGGAACTCATAACATCCTTTACATCGCTACGGAGCATGACAGCGTGTACGCAATGAACGCGGACAGCGGCACGATCTATTGGCAAAAAAGCTTGCTGGCCGCCGGCGAGACGACTTCCGACGACCGCAACTGCGGTCAGGTCACGCCGGAGATCGGCATCACATCCACACCCGTCATCGATCGTGGCGCAGGCGCGCACGGAAGCATTTTTGTTGTGGCGATGAGCAAGGATGCTTCGGGCAACTATTATCAGCGGATCCACGCTCTCGATCTCACCACCGGCGCCGAGCAGGCGAATAGCCCGGTGGTGGTGGTGGCAATTTATCCCGGCACGGGCGACGGCAGCTCGAATGGATTGGTGAGCTTTAGTCCGGGTCAATATAAAGAGCGCCCGGCGCTGCTGCTAATGAATGGCACGCTTTATACCAGCTGGGGTTCGCATTGCGACGACCGCCCGTATGCCGGATGGCTGATGGCGTACAGCGAGGGCAATCTCAAGCAGACCAGCGTAATCGACTTCGCTCCCAACGGCAGCGACGCGGCGCTGTGGAATGCCGGGGCCGGACCTGCCGCGGATTCCTCCGGCAACATCTACGTGGCGCTGGCCAATGGAACGTTCGATACCACGCTGACGGCTGCGGGCTTCCCTAGTGCGGGCGATTACGGGAACGCCGTGGCCAAGGTGGCACTGCAGAACGGGGAGCTGAACGTGCTCGACTATTGGACCATGTACAACTCCGACTCGGAATCGAATGGCGATGTGGATCTGGGTTCCGGCGGGCTGATGGTGCTTCCTAACCAGGTGGATTCCACGGGAACTACGCGGCACCTGGCGGTGGCGGCTGGGAAAGACAACAACTTGTACCTGGTCGACCGGGACCAGATGGGCCACTACGATGCGGCCAATGACGGCACGATCTACCAGCAATTGAGTGGGGCTTTGCCGGGCGGCGTGTGGTCGAGCCCGGCTTATTTCAATGGCAACGTCTACTACGGATCCGTGGGCAGCAATCTGCGCGCGTTCCAGTTGAGCCAGGCGAGGCTGGTCACCTCCGCTGTGCAGACGACGAACACTACGTTTGCTTATCCGGGAACGACGCCGAGCGTCTCGGCGTATGGGGCCGGCAACGGCGTTGTGTGGGCGACGGAGAATACCAACCCGGCGGTGCTGCATGCCTATGAGGCGACTAACCTGGACACCGAACTGTACAACAGCAACCAGGCGGGTACGCGCGATCATTTTGGCGAAGGCAACAAGTATATTGTGCCCACCATTGTGAATGGCAAGGTGTATGTGGGTACGACGAATAGCGTGGGCATCTTTGGATTTGTTCGGCAAAGCACTCCGTTGGTCGCTGATGGTCCTTATGTGATGACGAATGCCAACAGCCAGCTGGTGCTGGATGATCCTTCCTTCTCGCAGTCATCGGGTGTGGCTATCTATCAATGGGGGGCTAACGGGGGGTTAAACCAGAAGTGGTTCTTTTCGTTCAACGGCAACGGGTACTACAGCATTCAGAATGTGTCGAGCAAGCTTTTTCTTACGGATGCCGGGAATGCGTCGTCTCCTGGCGTTTCGCTGGAGCAGAATACTCCGCTGAATACGGATGCTCAACTGTGGTCAGTTACGTCGACCAGCAGCGGCTTGGTTATCACGAATAAAGCTACCGGGCTGGTGATGGATGACAGCGCCTCGACCAAAGCGACGGGGGCTCACATTATTTTGTGGACCCCGAATGGCGGACTCAATCAGAGTTGGACTTTGAATTGAGGCGATTATTGTTCTATCCCGCAAGCATCTGTATGGGGAGACGATTCCGAATGGCCACCAAACCACTGGATCGCCTCGACCGCTCTGTTTTCACTCTCCTGATTCCAGGCTTGTTCAATATCGCTCTTTTCCCCTAAGGTTAGATGCCAGGATAAGGGGTCGACTTCGAGCCTTTGAGCCTGCTTGCTGAGGGATGAGGTGGAACGATGATAGTCGAAGATGATGGTACGAAAAGCAAACGGGGAGTCCGCATTGTTTCCAAATGCATACCTTAGAAGCTGCAGCTCGCGACAGTTGCGGAGGATCTGGCCGCCGCTGCGGCTATTTAGCATAGTGCCAAGAGGCGCAAGTCCCTGCGCGAGAGGCCCCCAAGAGCTATCTTTGGTGAGCGCCTGCTGACGAGGGTCCGGCAGTTGCTCTTTGGCATCCTCATCGTTGTGTATCTCCAGGAAGAGAATGTGCATTGGCTGAGGGATAGCAGGGGGCGCCGACGGCAAAGGTTGCTGGCCCTTTGACCCGTTCAACGATGCATACAAGAACTCGATCGCTGAGACAACACCTTGGTTGTCGAAGTAACCGCCGTCGCCGAAGTGATAGGCGTGGTCCATTACAGAGCGTTCGATGCGGGACATAGGTGTGACATAGGGAAAGGTTGCAGAGAGCCGAGCGGCTGTGGACAGGCTAAGATCACGGCCGCTATAGAGACTAAAAAACGAATCGGCGTAGCGGACCGGGGGGTATTTAGTCTTTGACCCCGTAGTAATAGGTGGCGGCAGCACATAGTTAGAGAACAAGAAGCGCTCACCTGCCTCGTCGGTTGTAGCATTGAAAGTGACAGCGGGGATCCAAACTGGATTTCGTGCCAGGCCGTCAGCGAGCGCCCCTAGGTTTTCATATCCTGCGAAGTCGTAGGTTTTAGTATCGCAGTCCTGGTCCTTCAAATTGCGTTCCGTGGCGAGCTCAAGCGAGCGTCCGCGATCCCATGTTTGCGCCCATCGCAATGGTGCGATCAGGTGCGCAAAATCGGGATAGAGCAGACCCCAGGCGACCGCCTCCAGGCTGCTGCAGCCGGATGCGGCATGGATAGCGATACTACTCGCGGCAAAGGTGTGGTCTTGATCTCTGGAAAGCGTATTGAGGTATTCGCGCATCCAGGCTTCCACCGCGATACTCCCACCGGAGACTGAGCTCATCAGGAGAATGGAGTTGTGAAAGTTTAAGTGTTTCTCTGCAAATTTCTGCTCAAGCTTTGAGAGGACCAGACTTGTCCATGCTGCGGAGTGAATACCACCACCCTCGGCGGTGACGATGATCATGGTCGATTTGTTGGAGAATCCGGCGTGGGTCGCGGCGTACCTCGAAAGAACTGCTGCGGGTTCGATCGGGTCCGCGGCATCGGCCGCCTTGGGATAGGTGGGGAATAGGTGATCGCCATCCATACAGATCCAACTGTTTGCAGTGTTGACAAGTGCCACGAATACGACGACAGAAAGCAACACAGGAACGCGAAAACGATCGAGCAGGAATGCGAGCCCGGCAAAACCCCAGCACACGAAGATCAGGAGCAAGTAGACCGTGGCTAACACGGGAAATCCATGGTGGGTTTGCCAACCGGAGAGAACGAGCCCATCGAGAAGCCATACCGGCGATAAGAGCAGCATGGCTCGTACGACGTATCGTACGATTGGTATCTGCTTATCCGCTAGTGTTCGCCGCCAGTAGCGATAAGCGAGAAGACACCAACCGAGAACGAGCACTACGACGACGCTTGCCGTAACCCGGCGGGTTATGGGCATGGGTATAGGCGCCGTGTAGTAATAAAGTACTCCATAGACGAAGAGCAGGAACGCCAAGGTGATGATGGCCAGTGCCTGCCCCGAATTTATCGGCGTCATGTCGCCCGGAGTGGTGCCGTCCTTGCTAAAACCAGCGCCCAGACGGGCTACTATCGAAAAAGCCCGATCAAAGAGCCGAGAGATTGCAGGTGGAGGGTCATTCTGCAGTCTGAGGAACCATGGACACCTTCCGATCGGGGCAAGAAAGGCTTTTGCCTCGATGCCAGTGCCTGGTGTGCCAATCTGCGCTCTCTGGCGAAGGATGAGCCTTCTTTCGCCGTCATGGCGAGACATCCGGCCCTCGTGTATTAAAGATGCGTCTGTTTCATAGGTCCAGTAGTAGAAAGCTGCAAGGAGATACCAGCACACTACGGCACCGAGTGCACCCAGCGTCATCAGGCATGCTGCTACAAGAGCCCTTGGATACCCTTCACGAAGACTGCGGAATAAAACGTAGCCCAGCAAACACGCGCTTGGGATTTGCGCCGCGAGGAACACTTTGTAGGACATAGTTTCGCCTATCGTGAATACAGGCGGGGGAGGCACGCCGAAGCGTTCTTCACCATACGCACAGATGATCCGGGCGGAGAGCAATGCTACCCATCCTGCGATCACGATTACGAAGGCTGCCCCAAAGAATTGCCCGCCGTTTTCCAGAGCTACAATGCCTCGCGATCCGGCGGCCACGGAAGTCTTTGCATCTGCCGCAACAAAGGCAAGCATGGAGGCCCAGAGGATGACTCCGAAACGGCAGAAATATAGGTAAGCCAGCCAGCGCCCAAATGGTGACGGCGGGATTGGACTACTGGTGCCAACATTCGGCGGATCTGCGACAGTGTTCATCTTGTTGCCTCTCCTTTGCCTGGTCCACATTCCTCCACGTCGTTCAACGGAAGGGCCTTTATTGGAAGACTGACGGGAGCTGGTCGAACGTGAGCTTACCGCACCGGTTAGGTGTGGGGGGAGGGCCCGGCATCAAGCCGAAAGAGTCCTGTCCGCCGGTCGCGATGCATTCCTTCTTGATTCTGTGAAACGCTTGGATCGGCCCTTCCAGTTGGATTTCGGAAGCGGCCTCTCCGGTCTTGCAGTAAGGGAGACTGCCTGTCGCCCATGACTCCCACGGGCGAAGACACAGACCCGGGGGCGATACGACGATACGGTCGTCGTCGAATCGCAGGCCAGCCGCCAGGTCAGCAGCCGTGGGAACAACGATCGCACTCATGATCGCCACGCTGCTGTGATACTCCTCGGCAGGCTTGCGCGGCAGGCCCACAATCGATCCGATGTAGGGCAGCTCGACACCCGGCAGAATGAGTGGGATTGGTGGCCGGGAGAGGGTCAGCTTCGCACCGACGGCGCTTACCTCGAACAGCTTGAGCGAATCGACTCGAACGTGCGTGACGGTGTCGTGCGTTGCCACGCGCGACAGGTTGAACTTATCGCTCGACGTGCCGGTGTAGCGCGTGGGGGTTCCTTGCTCGTCGACGTTGAGAGTGATGTCCATCTCGGCCGAAGACGCGCCGTTCAAGGAACGAGGGCTCACGTTTAGATCGATCCCGCGGCCGATTTGCGCCTGGCTGCTCTGAAAACTCTTAAGCGCGCCCATGAGCACCTGGAGCTCATCGGGGGAGAGGTTTGCGAACACTCCGCTGCCTGACCCTGCCCCCGAGATATTGCCGGCAAGGGTCGCGAGATCAGGAAAACTGCTGGCATCCAGAAAGCTTTGCGAGGTCGAAGATACCTTGGCCCGGTTTGAGGAAACCGTGCGCACCGACACCAGACCACTATTGGTAAACGCTACATTGCGATTCGCTTTTCCATCTTCAGCCATGCTGACGACGTTATTGAGATATTCCTGGTATGCGGCTATGTCACGGTTGAATGCGTCGGTGAACGGGCTGAGGGCGCTGTTGAACGCATCCGCACTTAGGGCAAGGTCGTAAGTCGAGAACTCGCTGGGGTACTGCTGACTGGTCTTGTAGTGGAAAAGGAAGTCAGCCACCGCGGCGCGCGCCAACGCCTGGGCGGGCGGGACCTTGTTATCAGGACTCAGAGTCATATCCTTGATCGCCTGCCGGAAACACTCCAATTGGAGCTGGGGTGGCTTACCGGCAAGGAACTGGTCGCCCGCACTGTTGATAAGACGCTCAAGATCTTTTGCTCCGCATGCCGAAGGGTGGGTGCTATTGACAGCGGTTTCATTGGAACTATTGCGGGATTTGCAGTTGGTCTTGCAGCCTGGGACATTGAGCCCGAGGCGCTGGCGAAGCTCGTTACACTGCGCAGAAACGCAGCGGCCCCCGGTAGCGGTAGCGGCTTCGCCGTCGTCAGGAACATTTTCAGCCGCATCGATTGCGGCAAGGTTGGCGGCTCGGTCCTGCGATGCGATCATGGCCAGCAGCAAGTCAGTCAGGCGCGGCTTCAGCGGGTTGAACAGGGTTGTGTAGCCAAGGCAATATTGGCCCTTTGGGCAGATGCCTTTGCTCGCTCGATCGGCTACTTCATTTCCGCCGTCGGGCTGCTGAGTCAAGTCGGCGATGTAGCGGCTGGTCAGGTAGGTGTAGAAATCCGGGTCGAAATAGGCGCCGGCGTTGATGCTGGCTCGCAGGGATAGCCATCCCGCTTGGATTCCTCTCTGCAGCACATCATTGTTTTGCGCGACAAATCTGCGCGCGATCGAATCGAATTTACCGACCTGATTTGCGTTGTTGGTAGACATCTGAAGGACCCAGGCGTTGATGATCATCTCGGGGCGAGGGAGATCGAGCATGGCCAGCATGCGCTTGGCTGCCCTTATCTTTTCGTCATCGCCACCAAAAATCAGCATGTCCTGCTCCAGGCTCTGCACGGATAGGTTCTGGCCCGTGGCATCCTTATCTTTGCCGGGAGTTTTTGCGGGCTGATTGGAACTGGATTGGCCCGGCTTTGCGGTAGGCGCGGGCGAAGCGGGTGGAGTCTTGCTGTCCTTCTTCGCGGAGGAACCGGGTGTACTGGAGTCCGAGGCATCCTGGGTGCTGCTTGCGGACCCGTCGCTCGGGCTTCCTGCCCCTGTCCCAGCGCCGAGGATCGCCGATGCTGTCTTATCGGCTGATTGCAGGTAGAACAGCCGCGACACCGGCGACTGTTTCGGCCGTCCGATGGATGAGTTTTCGATGCTGTCTAGCATGGCCAGCCATTCGGCGCAGCTGACCGTGGAAGTCTCGGCAACCTGAAGCATGCCCGGGTACTCAAGCGTAACTTTGAACTTACCGTCAAGATTGGCGAAGGTATCCGCGTTTGCGCTTGACGGCACAGGGATCTCGATCGTGCGCATGCTCCTGGTGGGTTTCGGTTTCGCTTTGGGCGCGGGTAGCATTTTGATCGCCGCTTCCAGCTGTTTCAAGGCTGGCGAGTAGAGTTTTGAATCCAGGGTGGAGGAGTACACCAGGATTTTGGAGCCGCTTGGCTTAAGTGTCAGGGGAGACGGATTTCCCAGGAGTGCAATGACGGTATCTGCCTCGATGGCGTTCGGCTGATCGGCGTCATCCTGACTTGGCGCTGCCACATTGGGGCCGCTAGAAGTTAAGGATTTGTCGAGTGCCGTGCAAGCGGGACTGAGTTTAGGAGATGCGGTTGATTGCTCTGCAGGTGCCGCGGGTGTCGGCAGCGCAGGCCCCTTGGGTTTGGCTGGCTCTTTTGGGGTCGAGGGCTTCGAATCCGGCGAGAGGTCGATCACCTTAATTAGGAACGAGGCCTTGGTTGTCGTATCCGCCGTGGAATCCGCCGGGCAGGCCGCGCTGCAGCAAACCATAGGGCCTCCCGCTGGCGGTGGTATGTGGCACGGAGCTGCGGCAGGTAACGCTGCAAGAGCAAAGAGTACTCCGAACATCGGGCCTCCAAAAAGGTCAAGCGCAGGCGCAGTTAAGCCGCTGCGAGAGCAGCGGGTTGTGTAGCAAAGACTGCTCCGAATACGGACGAGCAGAAAAATCGCAGGTACGGCAATCGCAGCAGAGCGAACGCTGCTCTGGTGCCCTAAAACTATCCGGCTATATGTTCATTGTGTCAATTGGAGTT
Source organism: uncultured Acidobacteriaceae bacterium (assembly GCA_963844785.1). Classification (GTDB taxonomy): domain Bacteria; phylum Acidobacteriota; class Terriglobia; order Terriglobales; family Acidobacteriaceae; genus PALSA-350. Next base: position 42,183 of record CAWJPV010000018.1, read on the forward strand.
TGAAACGTTACGGCAGGAGGCGAAATTCTATTGTGACGCTCTAGATACTTAACCCTTTGGGTACCTTCCAGCCTGTCCCTTCAACCTCCAGCGGAGTAAACACAGACATCTCCTTCGTCATGCACAGTCGCGACCGCGCACCACAATCGAATCCGCTTGAGAAGGATGTCTCGATGCGGAAAACTCAGGACGTGCGGCACGACTTCGCAGCTTGCGGAAAAAATGCCGCTTCGAGGGGAATGATCCCTCGGCGGCTAAAGCCGGATTAATAACAAGGCATTTACGTACGGCCTGATGCTCGCTGCGGCGAGGTAGGCCGTACCCTTCAGAAACACGAGTTTTTCCGCAAGCTATTCAACCGTGCCGCGCACCGGCCGCGGACGAAGGCTCTAGATCCGGCGTGCGAGGTCAATTCACCAATTCAGTCCCGCATAGACCAAGTTAGTTTTTCATCATTTGTTCTTATCTTTTTGGTCAGGACGACGTGCGTGGTGGCCCCTTAGCCGGCAGCCATTTATAAAATTTGATATTTTTGGGTCGTTTTGAGGATTTGCAGCTTAACGGGGGCGGGCAAAGGGATTCTTTGGTAAGGAGAAAGGACCTTTCGCGTCTGGAACAAAAGAGAAGCCGGGGCCATAAGACTCGGGTGCTTCCGCGGGGGTAAAGCGGTTGGCGAAGGTGGAATGGCTGGGGCTAGGAGAAGCAGCAGGTCCCTCCACAACGCTTCGCTCCGGTTCCACAGCACACCGGGACAGGCGGGATGACAATTCTGTTGGGTTCGGAGGCGCTTCTTCTTGCTGGGTAGGGGCAGAGGTTGGCTGCGGGTCATTCGTCGTGGCAGAGGTGGTGGCCTGCTGCTGGCGACGCCATGCGGAGGCATAGATTTCCGCGTGAACGGGCGGAGGGGCGGATTTTTTCTCCGAAGAGATGGCGCGACGGTCGGGGATGAAGTTTTCCATGGCCACGATTATGGAGAGGGCCTTGACCTGGCCGGTAACGCTACCGCGAGTCATTTCGGGGCTGAGGTTGGCGATTTCCCAGAGGCGGTTTAGTACTTGTTCGCGGTCCAGGTTGAGGCGGCGCTGTCCGTCCACGGCACGCCGGGACAGGTCGGCCTGTTGCTGGACGAGCTGTTGCTGCACAGCGGCGCGATGCTCGAGCATGTAGGCGCGGACACGGGGTTTGGCTTTGGTGTAGGCGGCGGAGTTGGGGTTGAGGCCGACAGCTTCGGCGGCACGACGGTCGGTCATGGCCCCAGAAAGGACCAGACGGGCAAAGGCTATTTCTTGATCGGTGATGGGGTCGCTCACTTTATTTTTGGGCATAGGTGGCTCCGGGAATTTGAGAGAAGCTATGGACAGAGGTTTCTACTGCGCAGGGAAGCAGTATGGGACACATAAACATCCCGCTCCACGGCATGCCCCACGGCTCGCCGGGGCAGCCGGGACAGGCGCGGCGGGATGTTTGGACTACCTTATTTTTTAACAGGGATAGGGTGTGACACCGGACAGCGGTAAAACTGCCCTTCGCTCGCGCTTAGGCCGAAACTACCGGCAACTGCCGGCCAGCGAGCGATACGCGAGAGCCGCCGGCTGTGCCGAGATCGTCTGCTAACAGGATATAACACATTTTTGCTAATACCTCGGTCCGGTGGGCTCGGTTAGGTGCGGCCATTCTTTGGCGGAATGGCCGCGTCGGGTTCAGTTTCCTGGTCTACACCATTAGCAAAAATGCTCCAGCGCTCCGGAATCGGATTTGGCCGCCGAGACTCTTTTCTTGAGTCGCCGGTTATCGTTTCTGAGGTTACTTGTTGGATTACTGGAGACGTAGCGGCCAAATCCCGCAGCCTGTGCGGGCTGGGCAGTAGCTTCGATTTCCTTCAGGATTTGCGGACAGGGCCACGCATGTAATCGTTGGCCAATGCCCGGGGGAGCGGGTTTAAAAACCACGAGAACGCTCCGCTATATAAGGCAGCGCTGTAGAGCACTGGTGGGCGGAGCATCCAACCCCAACCCCAGTGACCCCCTTTCTGATCACCTAGTGCTGGGCCATCGGGCTTCCAGAAGCGACTTATGCTTGTAAAGAATCAATGGCAGCGGCCCCACGCCCACCGCATGGTCTGTCCAGTAAGACGCAACATAACTGGAGAATTGCTTAGCATTACTAGCGCCCGATCCCTATTTTTGAGACAATCTGCCGCTACGTTGTTACCTCAACCAGAAAAGCAAAAGAGCTCAACTGCAAATCAAGAGTAAATACATCATCAGAGCGTCGTCGGAGGGAGGGCTTAGGCTACTCCGAGCTCCAGCCCGGCCGCATCCTGGCGACTGGGGTTAAGAACGCCAATAACTCCTGCGGTGTATGAACCGAGCCCGCTAATTATGTCCGCGATTAAAATCGAGTGTAAATCTAGCGCCGTTGCGTATCCACAACGTAGAAGACGGATCAGAGAATTCACCCAGGTGTCTTGTACGGTCAACATGACGTGCATTTTAAGTGCCCGTAAGCTACGCATAAGCAACATAGCGTGGGCGCGTAACCCGAAGTTCCGCGCGCTGGACCTGGAGATTTGACCGGTTGCTCTGCTCTCCACGTGAGTTCAGGAAAAACATGCCTGGCGCTGAAACGAAACGACAGAACGCAGCACTATTCCAATGTAGCCGTCCGTGAGCGGGCGGAGCTACAGCTGACCAGGTTTACTCATCCATTTCTATCGATCGCGGCCAACCCATCAGCGTGATCGCTGTATAGATCCGTTCGATCCTCCGGTGCTCCAAAGGGCCGCTAACATTTACCCCTTGGTATCAGGGCAGAGTGCTAACTCACAAATTCCACAGCGGAAACAAATATTGCTTGACAGGCTCGCAACACTTGTTCGAAACTCGCCTCACTCTTTCAGGCTGTTCGAGTCGGACCCGCGGAATTTTCACAGATCGTTTGACTAGTGAAGGACTGAGGTCGTTCATTAATAAGAAGCGATATCTAAGACGTTTGGCTGCCCAGCACCTTTGGTCAACAAGCTTGCATTACTGCCAAGGCTTTCAGCCTGACCCTGTAACTTAGGCCCCGAATATCGTAGACAATGTGGGGCTGAGCATTGCATAGGGGTAATTTCGTCTGTCCCTTTAACTTCCTTTAACTTGTCCCTTTAACTTGAATATCGTAGACAATGTAGGGCTGAGCATTGCATAGGGGTAATTTCGTCTGTCCCTTTAACTGTCCCTTTAACTAGGATTAAGCACTGTGGCAAAGACGTTATCGTCTTCCAGGGCCCATAATCGGTATGCCTGATTCAACGCGCAGATCTGTTGCAGACACGTTTTTCGCAGGCGCTGGTACGTGAGCGCCGTCCACGCAAGCTGGCGTTCCCGGATCATGTAGGTCGAGTCCTGATCGTTCGCATGCTCCGGGAGAGCCATGATATTGCCAAGATCGCCTGGTACGCCGCTCAGCGTAAGAGTGGGTTCGCTGGAGTACCAAACGACAGTAGAGCGTTCATCAATGCGCTCAGTTACGCTTACGAGCGTAGTACCAATGACAGGTATCGCAGATGGCATCCGAGATGATCCCCTTGATCGGACAGAGAACGTAACTGACTCTGAAATGGAGTGCGCGTTTGATGATAACCTAATCGCGGGCTGAACGGTTTTGCCTTTTGCCAGGCGACAGAACGGTGCCACTCTGGTGCCTTCAGTTCTTTGAAATACACATCGCTGCGACCTGCCTCGACGACGCGTCCTCGGTCAACCCTACGCGAGACTTCTTGCGCGAGCTCGGCCACGACATGGAGGTCGAACTCTCGATAGCGTTTGCCCAGGTAGCGACGGGGGATTGACGCCCCGTCCGGCGCGGGTATGAGCCGGCACGTTTGACTTCCTTCACAACCGTGACCGCGCTTTCGTGGAATCCCCGATACTTTGGCTGTCGCGCGTGGCGGACTCGACAAGTTTGGGCGCAAACAAGATCCGCCACTGTATTAATTGATCTGGAGGACCTCGAAAACGTGGTTCACTGGAATAGTCTCGGAGCGAAGTCAGCAAAAGCGCGCCGCCACGAGAGCCACTCATGCGCAGTGTCTGGGGACACAAAGTACACATTCTTGATCCCCGCCTGAGTAAGGGCATCGCTAAACTGCTTCACGCGCGGCCCTTCTACTGACCCCGTCGACAGATAAAGCAGCTTCACTTTGCTGTTAAACGCTGATGAATCGGCAAATGCCCCGCCGCAAATGGTCTTGATGTCGAAGGGGCTGCCGCCGAACCCGCTGCAATTGCCACTGAAGCCGCCCAGGTAGGCGAATTTGTCGAGATGCTCCAAGCCGGTATTAAACGTTTGGAATCCTCCCATCGACAAACCTGCCATGGCGCGGTTCTCACGCCCTGGTGCAACCCGATAGTTCTTTTCGACCATCGGGATCAAATCCGTCAACATCATCTCGGTGAAGGTTCCGCTCAAGTGAAGTGGAGGCCTCGGCGGGGGTGCGCCGCCTGCTGGACGCGGTCCCGCGCCCGGCACGCCAGGCGCTCCTCCCAGGGGCGCCTGCGGCTGCGGCACTGCCTGGGTAATCACGCTGCGCGCGTTGTAGACCGTGCCATCCTCACCCGGCTTTACCGCGTTCAGGTTGTCCATCACGATCAGCATGGGTTTCGTTTTGCCGGCAGCGAGCAGGTTATCCATTATCTGATCCACATGGCCCTGGAAAGTCCAACCAAGCTCGTTTTCTCCCCAACCATGCAATAAGTAAAGGACCGGATACCGTAGCTTCGCATTCTGGTCATAACCCGGCGGCGTATAGATCATTGCTCGCCGCCATTGTTGCGTTACCGTCGAGAAGTACCATTCGTCGCGCACCAGCCCATGCGGCACCTGTTTATGACTGTAGAACTCGGCATCCGCCGCTGGAATCTCTATCGCGCTGCTCCACTGCCCTCCGCCGAAGAAGGTTGCTGTCGCCGGATCCGACACGCTCGATCCGTCGATGTTCACCATGTAGTAGTGAAAGCCTTCGGGCAAGGGCGTAGTCGTCGCGTACCACAGGCCGTCTGCTTCCTTAGCCATATCGAAGCCGGTTGCAACCCTGACCCGCACCTTCTGGGCATCCGGCGCCGATAGCCGGAACATAGCACGATGGTCGGGAAACACACAGGGGTAGGGCGCCCCTGGAACGTTTAGGGAAGAAGGTTTGCACTCGGCGGGGGGTTGGGCCAGACAGATTGCCGGCGCCAGCAGCATCCATAAAGCGATGGTCTTCTTCATCGGTCTCCTTTTCGTTGCCGGCGGCCAACCGTAACTACAGTTGAGCTACATAGCCAACGATAAAACGGAATAAGAACGCGCGGGCAACTGCAGCGTCATGCGCGTCCCGGCTTTCGGGGCTTCGAGCGTCTGTGGCGTCACCCGCTTCGGATCAGCAAATGTATTGCCGGCCTTCAGATCCGGCCCCGTGATCGTCAGGAACTGCTTCACGGCACTGGGCGTTGCATCACGCCAGATCAGTTCCACATCCTGCGGCTTTTCCAGATTACGGTTGAACAGGAATGCCGCCGCAGCCTTGCCCTCCATGTCGATAGTCGCCGCCACATCTACCCATTTGACGTCACCAAAGCCGGGAATCGGCAGTCCGCCGGCCTCGACCGGACGGCCCAGGGTTGCCACCTCGTATCCCGGGCCCTCCGGCTGCACGCTCAATGCCTGGCCGTGCGCATACTTGAGGGCCCAACTGTAGGGATAGAAGATGGTGTGGCGCAAGATGCCGTCCTCATTCGTGGCAATCGGCGCAATCACATTGACCAATTGGGCCAGGCACCCCACCTTCACGCGGTCCGAATGCCGTATGAGCGAATTGGCCAGACCCCCCACCAGCAGCGCATCTTCCAGGTTGTATGGTTCCTCCAGCAGATGCGGATGCGGCTTACCATGCCCGTTCGAGAAATCTCCGCTGCGCGCGCGATACCACACGTTCCACTCGTCGAACGACAACCACAGTTGCTTACCGGAGCGTTTTTGCGCGCGCACTGTGTCGCAAACCGCTGCTATCTCCTCAATCTGCCGGTCCATCGCCAGGTTCATTGCCATGTACACCTGGCTGTCATGATGGGTCTCCTCAGTATTTCCCCAGTAGCGATGCAAGGAGATTCCATCCACCACGTCGTAGCATTCTTCCAGGACAGTACGATCCCACTCGATGTACGTGGGCATAAAAGGCCCGCTCGATCCGCAGGCAATGAACTTGATGGACGGATCGACTGCGCGCATCTGCCGCGCAGCGTCGGTTGCTTTTAAGCCATATTCCCGGGCCGGCATGTGCCCAATCTGCCAGGGGCCATCCATCTCATTGCCCACGCACCAGAACTTCACGCCCCATGGCTCAGCGTAGCCATGAGAGCGTCGCAGATCGCTCCACTTCGTGCCGCCGGCTCCGTTGCAATACTCCACCAGCGCGGCCGCATCTTCTGCCGAACCGGTTCCGAAATTCAGGCCCATGAGCGGTTCCGTACCAGCGAGCCGCGCCCAGGTAAGAAACTCATTCGTGCCGAACTGGTTGGTCTCCAGCGTGTTCCATGCGCGATCCAGCACCGTCGGCCGCTTTTCCCTGGGCCCGACGCCATCCAGCCAGTGATAGCCCGACACAAAATTTCCCCCAGGCCAGCGGACAATCGGCACTTGCAGCTCACGCACTTCTGCCAACACATCCTTTCGGAATCCCCGCGAATCCGATAATTTCGACCCAGCTTCGTATACGCCCTGGTAGATCGCGCGCCCGAGCTGTTCCAGGAACGAGCCGAACAGTTCATGACTCACGGGAGCAATTTGCCGATTAACATCGATCGTCACTCGGGTGATTGAAGGCTGCGCGGTGCCTAAGCGGCCACCAATGGCTGCTGCCGACATAACGAGGCCGGCCTGAGAGGCGCTTTTGAGGAATTTTCTTCGGGATATGTCTCTCATTCAGATCGTCCCTTGCGAAGGCCAGGAGCCGCACAACTCTTTTTCGTTGCGCGCTCCCGGCCGATTATAGTAAACGTTTCCTTCGGCGGCAATTGTACACAGATTCGCTCTCATCCGGTGCAACGACTCGCCATTTGAGCTTTCCAAGGCTCTCAACCCGTATTGTTCTTAGAACGGAAAAGAAGATGATTGGATTTCGTGTAACCAGAAGGCAAACGCAAACGTTCACGGTGCTGGCGTGGCCGCTACTCATTGCCGCACTGCTGTGCAGCCCTTCGGCGCTCTTTGCGCAGGCTGCCGGGGAGGCCGGGAATAGCCTGGGCTTCGACATGGCTCCCGAGACCAGTCAACGCGTGGTGGAGAAGGCTGTCAAAGAAATTCCCATTTCCATGGCAGACGGGCCGGTGCGGCCGACGTGGGATTCGCTGAAAGATACCTACACGGTTCCAGCCTGGTTCCAAGGCGCGAAGTTTGGCATCTTTATGCACTTCGGCATCTTTTCTGTGCCGGCGCATGGGAGCGAATGGTACGAGAAATTTCTGTATGCCGGAGGAAATGACAGCGTTCTGAAGGTGCTCTTCGGCAACGATAAGGCCACTGATTTTAATAGCGGTCCGCAAAGCGTGCGCGCCTGGCACACGGAGCACTTCGGTCCACCCGAAAAATTCGGCTACAAGGACTTTATCCCCATGTTCAAAGCGGAGCATTTCGACGCCGACGCGTGGGCAGAGCTGTTCAAAAAATCCGGCGCGCGGTACGTGATGCCTGGCGCGCAGCACCACGAGAACTTTGCGATGTGGGACAGCAAGGTGACACCGTTCAATTCCGTGCAGATGGGTCCGAAACGCGATGTGATCGGGGAACTGGCCGCTGCCGTACGAAAACAGGGGATGAAGTTGGGGGTTGCTAACCACGGAATCGAGAATTTCCAGTTTATCAATCCTCCCCGGGAGCTAGCCGAGAAGATGAAGGCGGAACAGGCCGATCTCTACGATCCGAAATGGGCGGATTTTTACAACTACGCCGACCGCAGCGACGCAGCGATGGAACGGTTTCTCGTGAACTGGTACGAACGCAACGTTGAATTGATTGATAAGTATCAGCCGGATCTCATCTATTTCGATAATGGTGTGGACCAGCGGTATCTGGATCCCCTAAAGCTCGAGATTGCCGCGTACTACTACAACCGCGCTAAGAGTTGGGGCAAGGAGGTTTCATTCACGACCAAGAAGGCGGCGTTCGCACCCTCGGGAACGAATACAAAAACGATTGCATCCATTATCGATTTTGAGGGTACGCCGCCTGATGGTATTCGCGCAGGATCGTGGGTGGTCGATCGGCCCATCGGATCGAGCTGGGGATACATTGAAGGGATGAAAGCCAACTCCGCGGATACAGTGATCGGATGGCTGGTGGACACGGTCAGCAAAAATGGGACGTTGCTTCTCAATGTTTCGCCAAAGGCGGATGGAACCATTCCCCAGGATCAGCAGGATACGCTTCTCTCCGTGGGCAAATGGTTAGAAGTGAATGGCGAGGCTATTTACGATACCCACGCCTGGACGAGGTTTCAGGAGAAGGATGGCGATCCTATCTACTTCACGGTGAAGCACCATGATCTCTACGCGATCGTCATGGGCAATCGCGCTGGACGCGAGGTGGTTATTCATTCGCTGCCCCGCGGTGGACCGGCCGGCGAAGTCAGGTCGGTGACGCTGCTCGGCGGTGGACCATTGCACTTCACCCAAGGGGGTGGGGGCGTCACGGTCGCAATGGCCGATAGCAATGAGCATAAGCAAGCGTTCGTGCTGAAGATCACGGGGTTGAGGACGAATCCGGATTTAAATACGGCTTCAGGGAATCCGTTATGCGATTGTGAGCATAACCCCTGACGGGCATTTGCGGGACGCATTTGCTGGAGGGATGGAATTACCCCATCAAAACTCACAAAGGGCCACAGAACAAATCCCGTCTTCCTGGGCGAATTACGCGACAGTCAAACTACAGCCGCAGTCCTGGTGCCTTACCTGCTCTGATTGCTGCGTCCCGATCTGGATGGTCCATCGGCGGTATCAGGCCAATGTTTTCAGCATCCCCCAATCTCGCATCGTGCCTTGGCGATTTATCACCAGCTGAGGCTGGCATTCGTGTCGGTGAACAACTCATGGGCGTCGAGTGTCCGGCTTGCCGGTTATACGGCCAAGTGGACTGGATTTGTAAACACTGGCCGACTTATCGTTAGCAATCCCTTCGGTGAGTGCATCGAGGAAAATGCAACTCACCGAGGTCATCGAGAGAGGCTATCTTCGGGGAGTTGCGTCAAGTTCTGAGGCCCGCGCCAAGGCTTGCGTGTCGATATACTCTTGGATCCTCGCGAGCTTGCCATCCCGAACGGTGATGTCGAAGACCCAGTCGTCCTTGAACGATCTGTTCGTGGCTTTGATTTTTCCGGTAGCGACCCCGATGACAAAAACCCGGTCTCCTTGTGCCACGAATTCGGGGGGCTCGGGATATGTCATCTCAATCTCTTCGGACGCCTGCTGAAGGACTCTTTCAACTCCAGCGTGCGCACGATGTGTGCCCGCCAAAGCCCAGTCCTGCCCCGGAACAATCCACTCGATGTCTTCGACCACCAGCGCCAACACACTTTGCTTATCGCCGCTGCCTATTGCTGTGAAGAAATCTTTTACAACCTGGACATTCACCTCGATGCTCATCGCTTTCTCCTTTTCCTTTACCGAGCGTGTCCGATCGCATCGCACGCTTCGGAAGTGTCCTTCTCCAACCCGATCACAAAGTTGCAAACCAATTACTGCTGCTTCTTGAACACATCCTGGAATATGAGCTGACCCCAAGTGCCCCCTCGTGCGTGCACCAGCCATCCGCCCTCGTTCAACTTTCCCAGCTTGACGGGCGCAAACCCAAGCTGTTTCGCCAAATCCTCGATCGGAGCGATAGCTTCCTCGTCGTCACTCGACAGAAAGACGACACGGTGCCCGCCCTCTACTACCGGGTCGCTGGCGAGTTTAGCTGCACCTAGGTGATTGAAGCCTTTCACCAACTTCGCGCCGGAGTACGACTTTGCGACAAAGGCAGACGACGGGAGACCATCGAGATCCTCTAACGGAATGGGAAACGAGTTCATCGCGTCGATGATCGTCTTGCCTTCCCAACTCGGCAGAACTTTCGCAATCTTGCGATATTCCCCGAACGGGACCGCCAGGAAGATCGTGTCCGCATTGAGCGCTTCATTCAGCGACTTGGCGGTCACGGTGGGCCCAATTGCCTGAGCCTGCGGAGCCAACTCCTCAGGAGCGCGGCGGCTAGCGACGATCACGTCGATGTTTCGACGGGCGAAAGCACTAGCGAGGGCCTGGCCTATCTTTCCGAATCCAATGATTGCGTAACTCATCATGTTTCTCCGATCAATGTTGCTATGATTTCCAGCCTTCCGCGGCTGGTACATCAATTGCCACGCCGTGGCGACCTTCCTTCAGCCGGAGAGTCAGCCGCTTACGGGTCTGCAGATGTTTAGATAGCCGTCATGCCGCCGTCCACGAACAATTCCTGGCCGTTCACGAAGCTTGAATCATTGGAAGCAAGAAACAGCGCGACCGTCGCAACTTCTTCGGGCTGGCCCATCGACCCGCGCGGGATCAGAGACTCGAAATACTGCTTCGCCTCCGGTGTGAGAACCGATTCCTGCATCGTTGTGGCAATCGCACCGGGAACCAGCAGGTTCACCCTGATCTTTCTGTCCTTGAGCTCGTTGAGCCAGGTACGTGCAAAGGAGCGCAATGCCAACTTGCTCGCTGCGTACACGCCGAAGCCAGGGAAGCCTTTCGCTGCCGCATTGGACCCGGTCATGAAGATCGATCCACCATCGTTGAACAGCGGCAATGCCTTCTGGACCGTGAAGAGAGTCCCGCGCACGTTCAGATCGAACGTCTTATCGAAGTGCTCCTCGGTGATCTGTCCGAGCGGGACGGGTTCGCCTATGCCGGCGCTTGCGAATAGGACGTCGATTTTCCCCTTTTCTCGCTTGACCGTTTCGAACAGACGGTCGAGATCGTCGAGATTGGCTGCGTCACCCTGTACGCCGGTCACATTCCGGCCAATCAGTTCGACGGCCTTATCGAGCGTCTCCTGCTTCCGCCCCGTGATGAACACGTAGGCGCCCTCTTCGACAAACAGTTTGGCGCTCGCCAACGCCATGCCGTCGGTTCCACCCGTGATCACTGCAACTTTTCCTTCAAGCTTTCCCATAATTGCTCCCTTTTGACAGGTGTCTGGCACCCGCTACAGAGAAATAGATGCCCTCCGTTCTGGACGAGAACTGCCTGGGAATCCTGATCTTTTGTCCATTCGTCCATTTGCGAAGAAGTAAGTGGATTTCGGTGAGTGCATCCACGAGGCCTGCACTCACCAAATCTGCAGCGATCAGATGGCCGAGAAGCCGCCGTCGACAGCCAACTCCACCCCATTCACGTAGCTTGCTTCGTCGGAAGCAAGAAACAAGGCAGCCGCAGCAATCTCCTCAGGGCGCCCCATCTTTCCGCGCGGGATGAGGGATTCAAACATCTCCCTCGTTGCCGTATCGAGACGTTGAGAATCCGCAGTGTCGACCTGTCCCGGACTCAGCACGTTCACACGGATCTTTCTGCCCTTCAGTTCGTTGAGCCATGTGCGTGCGAACGAGCGCAAGGCCGCCTTGCTAGCCGCATACACGCCGAAGCCGGGAAAGCCTTTCACCGACGCAACGGAGCCGGTCATGATAATCGAACCGCCATCGTTGAAGAGCGGTAACGCCTTTTGCACGGTAAAGAGTGTTCCGCGCACGATCAGATCAAAGCCTGCATCGAAGTGCTCTTCGGTAATATTCCCCAACGTGGCGGCTTCACCCTTGCCGGCGCTTGCGAACAAGACATCGATCTTGCCCTTCTCGCGCTGTACCGTTTCAAACAGACGGTCGAGGTCGTCGAGGTTGGACGCGTCGCCGCGGACAGCGGTCGCGTTCCGGCCAATCACCTTGACCGCCTCATCGAGCGTCTCCTGCCTGCGGCCGGTGATGAAAACGTACGCGCCTTCTTCCACGAATCGCTTCGCACTTTCCAGGGCCAGTCCACTCGACCCACCTGTAATGACCGCAACTTTACCTTCTAGCTTTCCCATTGTTGCTCCCTTCGGTGGATGTCCGGCATCCACTACTGAGGAGTAGAGTTCTTGCGTAGTAGACGAGAACTGCCTGAGAGTCCAAGCTTTTTGTCCATTCGTCCACACCGGGAGGGTACATTGGATCCGATCACAGACATCTTTCGAACCATGCACGTCACCGCTTTCGGTCTGCACAGGCTCGAAGCCACGGCACCGTGGGGCCTGAAGCAGAAAAATGAAGCCGAGGACCAAGTTGCGCCTTCCGGTAAAAAGATGCCTCCGACGGATTTGGCGCACTTCGTTATGCTTTCGCGCGGCAACTGCTGGCTGAGCATCGAAGGCACGGCAGATCCCATTCCTCTCACCGGTGGAGATTGCTTCTTATTGGCTAAGGGAACGTCGATTATTTTGCGAGACAGCCCGCGCACACCTCCGAAGTGGAGCTTCCGCGAGGTCGGAGCCAGAGCTAATGGCAATGTCGCTCTTTGCGGTGGGGGCGGAGCGCCGACGACCATTATCTGCGGGTCCCTGAGCTTCGATCGCGCCAGCTTGAGGCCGATCACTCAGATGTTGCCAAGCTTCATTCTGATGAAGGCCGATCAGGCACGCACGCTTGCTCTTCACACCACAGTCCAGGCGCTGGCATCGGAGATGGCAGAGCAGGCGCCGGGGTCCGAAGTCGTAGCGACAAGGTTGGCCGAGGTGATGGTGATCCAGTTGCTCCGGGCCCATATCGCGGCAGGTCCGGAACGCAGCAAAGGATGGCTTCGCGCTGTCTTCGATCCTCGATTGGGCACGGCTCTGAATGCCATTCACAACAAGGTGAACACACCTTGGACGGTCGAATCTCTAGCGGATGCGGCGGGCATGTCGCGCTCCGCATTCGCAGCCCGTTTCAAAGATCTACTCGGACAAACACCACTGGAATATGTAACCGAGTGGCGGATGCAGAAGGCGATGCAGCTACTACAGCAGCGCGACAAAAAACTCATCGACGTCGCACGGGCCGTCGGCTACGAATCAGATGCCGCGTTCAGCAAGGCGTTTAAACGAGTCGTTGGAGCTAACCCTGGGGAATACCTCAGACGCGGATTGGACGGCCTCGATCAGTCCTCATAAACGCGCTAGTGTACGAGATTGAAAGTTGGATCATGCTGTTTTGCCACGGCTATGGAGGCCGTTCCTGTGGCAAAGAGCAAGATGAAACGTAAACGAGCGCCGAAGTCCGTCCTTAAGCTTCCTGATCTTGAGCAATTGAAATCGGCCGTTCTGAACAGCCTGACTTCGCCCAGTTCTCAGCGGACCTATGATCATGCGATCAGAGAGTTCATCGAGGTACTGTTCAGAACCGAGGATCGCCTTCAATAAGACCGTAGTCACCCGGTACCGGATCTCTCTCGAACAGCAGCATTATGCATCTACCACCATCAATTTGCGGCTCGCGGCAGTCCGAAGGCTGGCGTACGAGGCGGCGGATTGCGGGCTCCTGAGCGCCGATCTAGCGGCTGGGATTCGCCGCGTGAAGGGTGCCAAACGATTGGGTATGCCGGTTGGTAATTGGCTTTCTGCGGAGCAGGGTAAGCGTCTTTTGCGGACCGTAGACGTTGACAGTCTTCGCGGGAAGCGAGATTACGCCACGCTCGCCATTCTCCTGGGTTGCGGTCTGCGGCGCGCCGAATTGACGGCGTTAAGGGTTGAAGATATCCAGCAAAGGGAGGAGCACTGGGTCATTGCCGATCTTATTGGCAAGGGCGGCCATATACGCACGATTCCTGTTCCAGACTGGGTTAAAGCTGGAATCGATGCGTGGATGACGGCCTCCGGAATCGTGGATGGCATTCTACTTCGGTCCATCAACAAGGCTGGCCGCGTCTGGGGATGCGGCTTCAGCCCTAAAGTCATCTGGGGCGTGGTGAAGGAGAAAGCAAAAATCTGTGAGATTCCGACCCTGGCGCCGCATGACCTACGTCGCACCTGTGCCCGTCTTTGTCACCAAACAGGTGGTGAGCTAGAGCAAATACAATTCCTGCTGGGACATGTCTCTGTGCAAACAACCGAGCGCTACCTTGGATGCAAACAGCGCTTCCACAACGCTGTCAATGATCGGATCGGGCTCGAACCACCCCCGCCGGGATCTTCGTAGATCCCGCCCCACCAGCCGACTTGCACTAAGACTTGTCGGTACTAATCCCTCGGTGAGTGCTTTGGCGATTTGCACTCGTCCAGACGCATCCCCACCGAGAAGGGCGTTAGATCTACTCGCCAAGAATCAGGGGCACATAGCTCCGGACATCTTCCAGCAATTCCTCGCGAGTGATACCAACCTTGGCGCGAAGCTGCACACCCTGTAGCAAGTCAACGAGCAAACGGCCTCGCACCTTGGCAGAGGGTTTGCGAGTCAGGCGCCCCGCCTTTATCTCCTGCTCGAAACGCTTCGCGAAAATATCAGCGGATGCCGTGAAACCCTTCGCGAGCCAGGAACGAATCTCCGTCACCCGATCAGAATGTCCCAGCGCAGCGGCGGCCAACATGCAGCCGCTGCGAGCGTCGCCGGTAGCGGTGTTGACGGTAGCCTCGCAAAAGGTGGTCACGGCCTTGTGGATGTCTGGCTCCGCTTGAAACGCTGCCATTTTGGGGGCTCCATAGATCAGCGCATAGCGCTCAACGGCCCTAAGCAGAAGGGTGGACTTGTCTCCGAAGGCTCGGTATAGCGCGGGTTTGGTGACGTTCACGGCGCGCGCGATCCGATCCACGTCGACTCCTTCAAACCCATGCTCCCAAAACATCTCAACAGCACGGTCAAGTGCTTCGTCTGGAATAAAGCCTTTTGGACGTCCCGGGGGACGCTTCGCAATATTAGTTACCATCGCGTACGAAACTCCTTGCATTGTCTCTATTGATATCGTACTCTCGCGTATGTAATGCTGCAAGACGGATAGCAAAAGGGGACACCTATTGGAACATCAACTCGCGGCTGAGACCAAAAGCCAGGTGTTCACGCCGCTGGAACTGGATCTGAACGCGCGGTTCGCGTTCAGTCGCGCTCGCCGAGTTAGTCAAGCGAGGTAGCCGCGTCGATTTCCTTCTGCTCAATGCCGGGATGGTCCAGGTAAGAAGCGCGTGTTCACTGCGGCGGGCGTCGAGGAGGCTCAGGCCACGCTGAGCGGCCATCATCAACTGACTGTCGGATTGCTCCATTCCCCAAGTGACTAACAACCTAAGAAGGAGAACAAAATGATCGAAAGTATCTTGATAACAGGAGCAAATGCTGGGCTTGGGAAAGAGGCGGCCCGACAGTTCGCATTGAAAAACGAAACAAGAAAAGTGATTCTTTTTTGCAGAAATCGAGCGAGAGCAGCGGCAGCCAAAAAAGACCTTGAGGAGCAAACGGGGAAAAAGATTTTTGAAATTGTTATTGGGGATGTTGCGGATGCAGATTCTGTAAGAAAAGCGGTAGAAGAAATCAAGGAACCGATTGATGCAATCGTTTTAAATGCAGGTGGCGTAATTGGGAAGACGGCTGCGAACTCTACGCCTTCCGGCATGAATCAATTAGCTGCTACGAATATTTTAGGCAATGTGGTTCTAGTGGAGGAATTGATTAAACGGGACAAGTTAAGGAAAACAATTCTAGCGGTCAGTGCGGAAGCTGTTCCAGGCGTAAAGATGCTCGGAGTAAAACGAGTTTCAATGAGGATTTCTTCCGTCGATGAGTTTGCTGCTGTTCTTGATGGATCATATTTTGATAATAAGTTCAATGCACTGCAAGCATACGCATATGTCAAGTATGCGGAGACCATGTGGGCGTTATCCATGGCAAGAAAGTACCCCAAGCTCAAGTTTGTGGTTGTGAGCCCAGGAAATACCAAAGGAACTCAGGCGCCAGATAGTCTTCCCCCGCCAATGCGGTTTATGTTGAAGTTTGTGATGATGCCTATCGTCTTCCCATTGATGGGCGGAATGGTGCATACGCTGGACGTAGGTGCAAAACGCTTTGTAGATGCCATTTTGGATGAGCGGTATAAGAGTGGCATTTTTTATGCCAGTA
The DNA here is from genome assembly GCA_963844785.1 of uncultured Acidobacteriaceae bacterium. Classification (GTDB taxonomy): domain Bacteria; phylum Acidobacteriota; class Terriglobia; order Terriglobales; family Acidobacteriaceae; genus PALSA-350. The sequence continues at coordinate 58,333 of CAWJPV010000018.1, forward strand.
AAGAGGGTAAGTTATCCGGGGAAATGGTGGACCAGAGCACCTTTTTTACTGATTTAAAAAATACTTCATTTCAAGATAACGCCTACGAGGCAATTCAGCATTTCATAACTTAGGCGCCCGGAACCGACTATGAAATGGGGCCTGCCCCCGGAGGAGCACCGTGCACTTAGCGTACATCGACGACTCGGACACTAAAAGCAAGTCCAGGGTTTGGCAGGTAATGGCCGCAGTAATCATAGAGGATCAAGCCTTTACCTTTCTAGAGCATGCTCTGTATTCCATCCGGGAGATTTATTGCCGTTGATGTCCGAAGAGAAGCGCTGCAAATTTGAGGAGTTTCATGCTAGCGAACTATACGCCGGATACGGAGCCTTTGAAGGGATCGATCAAGATAGGCGCTTGGAGGCGATCACCAAACTTCTCCATATGCTAACCATGTGCAAGCTCAACGTAGTCTATGGAGGAGTAAACGTTGACTCATTGCAAAAGCAACTTTATGCCTCCGCAGATCCGATCGACATATCTTTTAGGATTTGCCTGAGGGGAATCAGGTCGTGGATAGATGAAAGAATCTTGGGAGACTTGAATGACTTGGCCGAGCTATCTGCGGACGAAACGCTTGAGAGGGTAACGCACGTTTGGCTGCGAGAGTTAGTCATTGTGGTAGTAGATGAATGCGATAGCAAAATCAAGAATTCACTGCACAAGACTTTTAGAACTCTGAGGGCTGCGACGAGCGCATCTTTTGGTCCAGGTAACGAATTAGTCCGTTTTCACGATGACATGTATTTTGGGGATTCAAGGTATTCGATAGGAATCCAGCTAGCCGACCTATGTGCGTATTTTATTGCCAGACACCTGGAGGCGACATGGAGATACAGGGGTTCTACGAGAAGGTGTAGTGGACCCCAAAAGTGAGACACGGCGGTCGCGAGGAAATAGGTGACACATATCGGCCATAATGAGACAGGCCGATGGGGAAAAAGAAGGCGAGAAAGTTCAGCACGGAGTTCAAGCTAGAGGCGGTGCGTCGCATGGCGGAGGCCACGAGCATTGTTGGTCTGGCGGAGGAATTGGGCGTTCGGCGCAAGCTGCTGTATCAGTGGCGTGAGCGATTACAAGCAGAGGGCAATGCCGGGCTGGAAAGACGTGTGGGCCGGCCACCGGGGAGCAGGCCGCAGAAGATTTTGCGACCTGTTGCCAGCGCAACAGAGTTGCGTATTGCCGAGTTGGAACGGCTGCTTGGGCGTAAGCAACTGGAAGTGGATTTTTTAAAACGAGCCTTCGAGCACGTCAGGGGAGCAGCATCGAGTCACACCAGCGCTGGAGAGAAGGAACCTACCGCGCCATCGAAGCCTCGCTCTCGCTCGAAGGGGAAGGACTGACCGTGGCCGAGCAATGCCAGACAGCAGAGGTGAGCAGGGCCGGCTTCTATCGGTATCTGCATCAGGCCAAGCCCAAACAGGCCGATATGTTACTTCGCGCCCGTTTGCAGGAGCTGGCGGTTGCGCATCATCGTCTGCGAGGCTATCGCATGCTGACTGCGTTGCTACGACGAGAAGGGCAACTGGTGAACCGCAAGCGCGTGTTGCGGCTGATGCGCGAGGATAACCTGCTGAGCTTACGCCGCAGCAAATACGTGTTTACCACCGATTCAGCGCATACTCTGCCCATCTACCCGAACCTGGCGCGGCACGCGAAGCTGACGGCACCGAATCAGTTGTGGGTGTCCGACATCACCTTCATTCGCCTGCGCGATGAGTTCATCTACCTGGCAGTGATTTTGGACGCCTACTCTCGCCGCGTCGTCGGATGGGACCTCGGACGAACTCTGCAGGCGGAGTTGGCACTTGGAGCGTTACGGATGGCTCTCAAGCAGCGTAGCTGGAAAGCCGAAGGGTTGATTCACCATTCGGATCGCGGTGTTCAATATGCGTCGGCCGAATATACCGCTCTGTTGGACAACAACGAGATCCAGATAAGCATGAGCCGCCGTGGCAATCCCTACGACAATGCTCGTGCTGAGAGGTTTATGCGAACGCTCAAGGAAGAGGAAGTTCACAACGCGACTTATCTGAACCTGGAAGATGCGCGCAAGCGGATCGGCCGGTTCATCGAAGAGGTGTACAACCGAAAGCGACTCCATTCCGCGTTACGATATCTCACACCGGAAGAGTTCGAGCAGCACAGCCAGGCTCGCGGAAGTGACGGCGCTGATGGAAGCGATGGAAAACCAAAGAACGGTTTACCACCGCTCCCACAGGCCTTGGAAATCCCTCCGGGATTACCACACTCCCGCGGCACGGCGGCTGCTAATCCATAACGAAGCATCAACCATGCCGAGAGTGTCACCAATTAATCGACGTCCGGCGTGTCTCAGCTCAGGGGTGCAGTCCAAGGTGTCCCCGCATATAGTTTTCTCACAAGTACACCCAAACGTGCCTGAAGCGTTTGATCTTTCTCCAGAAGCAAATGAGAAGTCCGATGAAGCTAAGCTCTGAATTCGAAGAGTTTAATCGCGCCATCGCGCTTTTCGCACACTTTATTTTCCGGCAGCCGTAGGCAGCCTGTACACTTCGATGGGCCAGGAATACCAACGTAGATCCTGGCCTAACTTACGGAGGAAGAACGACCATGAACGATAAAGTATGGAAAGCCTTCGCAGCCGGGTGGGCACTCGCCATGTCCGCCGGCTGGGCCGCGCAGGCAGGCGCGCAGACGTCCGAGGTGAAAGCAAAGCCCACGCTGTACACGTACGTCGCGGATTGGAATATTCCCCGGGAGAAGTGGGCAGACATGGAGAAGTCCTACGCGCCTACCGAGAAGCTCCTGGACAAGGCCATCGCCGACGGCACCATTGTGGGCTATGGCAACGATAGGACCCTGGTCCACCAGGGAGACGGCGTCACCCACGACGATTGGTGGTCGGCCATGTCCCTGGCCGGCGTGCTCAACATGCTGGACCAGGTGGAGAAGGCCGGCGGTTCGGGTACTTCTGTCCTGGACAGCGCCACCGGTCACTTCGATAACGTGTACGAAAGCCGGTATTACAACTGGCATCCCGGAGCGGTGAAGGATGGGTACACCTATGAGGCGTCCTATCGATTGAAGCCGGACGCGCCGGACGATGCGGTGTCGACGCTTAGCAAACAGCTGATCGTGCCGCTGCTGGAGAAACTGTTCGCCGACGGCACGCTGCGCGAGTACGAGGTCGACACCCAGGCGATCCACACCGAAGCACCCGGCATGTTCACAATTGTCTACATCGCGTCGACCGCGGACGGCCTGGATAAGGTCAACGCGGCGCTGGATCAAGCAATCAAGTCCGACCCGCTGGGCGGAGTGGCCTTTAGCTCCATGATCGACGTCAGTGCGCACCACGATGAGTTGGGCCGCACCAACGCCACGTACAAATAGTTGTCCTGGATGGTTCCCAGGTCTCGAAAGCGAGGCCTAGGCTACCGGAAAAGAGTTGCGGGCGGGCGGTCCAGTAAAACCCTCGTGTCCTGGCTTCGCGTCAGGGCACGACTTTACAGCTTGCGGAGAAAGCGGGCAGAGGGATGAATTGGGTCCCCTCAGCGGCTAAAGCCATACCCGTTTACAACCAGTTACGTACGGGCTTAAGCCCGTACCCTTCAAAGACAGAGTTTTTCCGCGACCGCGGACGGCCTGGATAAGGTCAACGCGGCGCTGGATGCAGCAATCAAGTCCGACCCGCTGGGCGGAGTGGCCTTTGGTTCCATGATCGACGTCAGCGCGCACCACGATGAGTTGGGCCGCACCAACGCCACGTACAAATAGTTGTCCCCGGTGGTTCCCAGGTCTCGAAAGCGAGGCCTGGGCCCGCCGCAAAAAGTTGCAAGCGGTCCAGTAAAACCCTCGTGTCCTGGATTCGCATCAGGGCACGACTTTACAGCTTGCGGAGAAAGCGGGCAGAGGGATGAATTGGATCCCCTCAGCGGCTAAAGCCGTACCCGTTTACACCAGTTACGTACGGGCTTAAGCCCGTACCCTTCAAGAACAGAGTTTTTCCGTAAGCTGTTCAGTCGGGCTTTAAAGGATTGAAGAGAGTTGGGCTTTTAGCCCCTGAGGTACGTCTGTCCTGCGCGCGGATTCGCTCAAAAGCTCAAAAGCAGGAGCTTGCTCCACAGCAGCATTCGTCTTTTCGTCTGCCCGGAATGCGGAGAAATCCATACCTCGAACGAATCGCTCGATTGACTCTATCGCCTCGTAAATGTCATGCAGAGGTGAAGGAGGGTCTCCAAAAAAGCAAGAACAGCCTCTTTGTCGGCTGTAGAGCGAACACGCTGCTTCATTGTCTCGGCGGGCGTGAGGTCCACCTTGACCAGAAGAAGTTCGGACAGGCGGTTCTCAAGACCAACCATATCCAGCAAGGTCCATTTCTTTTTTTGGTCAAACTCCGCAATCAGATCGACATCGGACGAATCGTTCGCTTCTCCTCGGGCCACAGAGCCGAACATGGCGCAGGTGGATGATACCAGCGGCGGTCAGTTCGTCCCGGTGCTAGCGCAGCTTGGAGATGACCTGGTGCTTGTCCATGAACGCATTTTGTCCTATATTTCGTTCCTTCTCAATAAGATTGAATGCATGTCACACGTGGACTGTAGAGGGTCGTGAAGGGATTGCTCCGACAGATTGGCATATCGACACACGTCGCAGTGGCACACCCCCAAAAAAGTTGCAACCGGTCTAGTAAAGCCCCCGTTTCCCACAACCCGTCGCCGCGCGCCCTTTTATGCTGGAAGCTAACGCGGGGAGCCGGCTGAGTGACGACGGAACAAGAACTTCGGGAAAAATTGCGCAAGATCGCCGCGCTCTTTGAGGGCGCGACGACGACTGGCGAGCGCGAGGCTGCGGCTGCCGCCAGCAAACGTGTGCTTGCCGCTCTGAGCGTTGCGGAAAAGGTAGAACCCACGATTGAAATGCAGTTTAGCCTTTCCGATCGCTGGAGCCGTCTGCTCTTCACCGCCTTATGCCGGCGGTACAAACTCAAGCCATATCGCTATCCGCGCCAGCGCTACACAACCGTCATGGTGCGGGCTCCGAAGACAGTTCTCGAGAACATGCTGTGGCCCGAGTACCTGGAACTCAAAGCGGCTCTCGACTCCTATCTCAACGAAGCGACGGAACGAATCATCCGCGAAGAAGTATTCGGGGATGCCGAAGAGGCCGAAGAACGCGCAGGGTAAAGCTGTCGGTGATGCGCAGCACAGCCGAGAGGCGCATGGCAGCGAAGCAAACTCAGAGCCGTCCTAATTAGCCGACGAGCGGCCTTTTGGAGCCAAACATCAGCCCAGCCCAGGAGGGCTGGGACATCGATTCCGCAACAACGTCCGAGCACCGGAGGCGCGGCACCCGAATGTAGGTAGTGCCGCGCCTCCAGCGCTCCACAATCTTGGCGATCCGTCTCCCAGCCCTTCTCCGGATTTCCTGCGGAACTTAGTGGCTTTGGCAGACTTCATGCGCCTTTCCTTACTGAAAGGCGCACGCGCGGCCTCGTCCAGCGGTTGCGTGGCTGGAAATCCGGTTTCCGGGCTGGGCTAGGTTTGGCTACCGGCCCTACGGGCCTGGAATCGATTTGCGGTTCATTGCCGGTTCTCACACAGACTCTTCCGGGCTGGGCTGACGTTTTGGCTACCGGCCCTACGGGCCTGGAATCGATTTGCGGTTCATTGCCGGTTCTCACACACCCTCTTCAGCCCCGGCTTCAAAAACCCCGCGGCTAAAGCCGGAGGAGAATCGTTCTACGCGAGCCGCTCGGCTTGAAAGCCGAGCTTCCCCGCATGAATGCAGGGCTCCCCACCATGACATTTGAACAAGTCTGAAGCAAACTGGCCAAGGATCACGGGTGCCCTACACCCCCCGTATAGAGCACCCGGTCCCTGGCCAGGACGGAGAACTACCGCACCGTCACCTGTAAACTTGCGGTTGGATGGAAGGTTGGAGAACCAAGGCAGAGTAAAAGCGCAGCGCAACTGCAAAGACTGGGTCTTAGCCCCTTTTTTTCAATAAGTTTGTCAACCATGGCTGGATGCAATTTCGGCGAGACGGCCTCTCGCTCGTTTCCCCCGGGACCTACTCCCCACGTGGGAGGACAGTAGGGCATTCTGAGGGCAAAATCTTTACCCGATTCCCACCCAAATAGGAATTAATAGTGAAATCGCTATGCTGAGTCGATATACTGCGGTTCTCCCCCGAAAAAACACGGTCGTATCGTTATGTTTGTACTCGGGTCCGCAACCCTCGATCCTGATAAGCAACTGCTGACCATCGGTGCCCGCAGCGTTGCCCTGCAGCGCAAACCCTACCAGGTGCTTCTGTGCCTGCTTGAAAACCGCCACCGCATGGTCTCCCGCGAGGAATTGCTGGAGCGGTTTTGGGACGGCAAAGACGTCTACGACCAGAGCCTCAGCAAAGCCGTCGGCAGCGTACGCAAAGCCCTGGGTGAGCCGCAGGGCTCCGAGTTTATCGAGACTCGCTGGGGGCTGGGCTATCGTTATGTGGGTCCCTTCCAGGAACTGCCAGACCACGACCTGCCGGCTAGCCAAGTCCCAGCCCCGCAGGCAAACCCGGAGCCCCCAGCGGTCACCGAGGCCGCCGCACCCGCGCTCCCAGCATCGGTCAGGATTCCTGCGCGGGCGTGGATGATTTCCGTTCCCGTCGTCACCTTGATTGCGGTGCTGGCCGTGGTCTTTTATGCGCATCGATTGCAGGGCGGCGCGCCTAGCCGCCTGGCCGCGCCGGCAGGCATCCATTCGCTAGCCGTCTTGCCCTTCATCACCCCGGGCAACCAGGAAGAGGATCAATATCTGGGCCAGGGACTCGCCGACGCGGTGGCGGCTAAACTCGACACCGTGCCGCAGCTGCGGGTTCGCTCTTCTAGAACCGTGGGGTCGATCGTCGGTCCGCATCCAGACCCGGCGACGGCGGGGCGCAAACTGGAGGTCCAGGCCCTGGTAAGCGGAGAGATGCGCCGGGTGGACAATCAGTTCGCCATCACTGTTCGCTTGCTTGACAGTGCCAGCGGGGCAGACCTTTGGACTGGCAATTTCAAAACGGATAGCAGCAACATCTTTAATACCGAGGACTCCATCGCGCAGCAGGTTTCGAGCGCCCTGATACCGCAGTTCGCCATGAGCGCAGTCAAGACCGATGCCCACACCACCCAGCCCGAGGCTTATTCCAAATACATGAAGGCGGAGTTTTTCGCCAACCAACGCACGCCAAGCTCCGTGGCCAAAGCCATCGACCTGCTGCAGCAAGTGGTCGCGATCGACCCCAAGTATGCTCCTGCCTACGCGGCGCTTAGCGATTGCTATCAGCTGCAGGGTTTCTACCACTTCGCGCCGCCCTCGGAAGCTTACCCACGGGCCAAGGCTGCCGCGCTGAAGGCGTTATCTATGGATAACTCGCTCGCCCAGGCCCACGTCTCCTTGCTCTCCACGCTCACTGATTACGATTGGGACTGGCAGGGCGCAGAGCGGGAATTCAAAGCAGCGGTCGCCCTTGACCCCAACTACGCGGTGGCCTACCAGTATTACGGCTACGCGCTGTTCGCCATGGCTCGAGGCGAAGAAGGGCTCGTCGCCATGAAGCACGCCGCGGAACTGGATCCGGTTTCGCCCAGCGTGCAAACTTCGCTGGCCTGGGGCTACTTCCTGCTTCGCCGGCATGAAGCCGTCGACCAATGCAAACGGGTTCTGGAACTGTATCCCAATTTCGTTCCCGCTCACCAATTGCTGGGACTGGTGTACGCGCAGGAGAACGCAGACAGGGAAGCGATGGCCGAACTCAAGCAGGCCGAAACTCTGGAGAGGGATAGCGCCATCACTCCCATGCTGATTGATTACGAATTAGCCAGGAGCGGAAAACGAGCCGAGGCCGGCCGCTCACTGGCTTCCCAGGTGGCCCGAGCGCACGGCGCGCCTATCCCTGACTACTATGCTGCGGCGGCCTGGGCCGCGGCCGGTGATAAGCAGAAGGCGCAGATAGCTTTGAATCGCGCTTACGAGCAGCGGTCTAACTGGCTTATCTACCTGCCCTACGATCCCCGATTCGATGCTCTTCGCTCAGAGCCGCGATTCCAGGCGCTGCTGCACAAGGTTGGTTTTTCCCGCGACTGATTATTTCGTCACCGCCGCTGTTTCCAATCGGCCGCCGCGTATCCATTCCAGAATGGTGCGGTACTGCCAGCTATCCTCATTGCCATGCCAGCGCTGGCCGCCGTTGTGCGTGGCCAGGTAATCGCCCACGTTGCCGACGCTGTCGGTCGGCCTGGTGGGCTTGATCAGCATCAGGCTCTTGGTGGGGTCGTTGATGTCCACCACGTGCATGGCGTACTTATAGTTGTCTTCACTGTCCTGGTCAGAGAAGACGCCTTGGTCATTGGGTGGGTGCAGCTTGAAGATCACGTGACTGGCATGGCAGAAGACGCAAGCCTTGCCGTCCGCGCCTTGGGTCGCCAGAATGGGTTCGATCTTGGCCACGAAGTAATTGAAGTCGAGCACCGAGCCGGGCTGCACGTCTTTGAGCGCGTCGCTGAGCTTCTTGCCTTGCAGCACGCTTACGGCGATCAGCTTCAGTCGCGGATTGGCGTCGGTCTGCAGCTGCTCCATCGCGGCGCGGAACTCCGGGCGTTGCTCCACGCCCTTCACCTTGCGCAGCGTGTCCAGGCCCGCCGCGCGCACATTGTTGTCAGGGTTTTGCAGGCTGGCCAGCACGGTGCTCAGCACCAGCGGGTTATCGAGCAGGTCCGTAGGCCGCTTGATGGCGACCAGGCTCTTGTTCAGGAAGTAAGCCTGATCCTGCGAAATGGCTCCGCCCGACACACCGGCATGGCGGTTCATGAACGTGGGGTCGCTCACTTCCTGCAGCAGGACGCTCACCGCGGAAGGGTCCAGATGAGCGAAGGCCGTCTTCACCAGCGGCTCCGTGGCCGGGTCGGCCAGGAAGTGCTCCAACGAAACGCGAACCGCCGCCCGTTGCACCTCCGGATTGGGATCATTCAGGCCGGCTAGCACCTGCTGCTGCAGATCCGTCTCCTTCATCAGGCTCTTGAACGACGAGGCCGCGTTCAGTACCGCGGCGTAGTTTGCCGGGCGCGGTTGTTCTTCCAGCAGGGAACGCAATCCGCCTAACACCTGCGGCTGCTGGGCCCACGGAGAATCGCTGGGCAGCGCCGCCAGCAAGGGCAGCACCACCGCCTGGCTATCGGGATTACCGCTCTTGAGGATCTCGACTACTTTGCTTACCAAGTGCGGATCCGGCGCCGCCGGCGCATCCAGGTTGAGGACGCCGCGTTGGCCATCCTCATAGACGTAGCGCACTGTCTGCCGCACCTCGAGGTTGGGATCTTCAGAGAGCGTGAGCGCCGCCAGGGTGAAGCGTGCGTCACCCGCTCCGCTGAGCGTGCTGCCCGCCTTCAGGACTTCAATCTTCATGGTGTCGTCGGCGCCCTGGAGGCAGGCAAGTAGAGCCTCTTCCAGCTCCGGCCCCGAAGACTTAAAGAAATGGATGAGGTCGCTATCGTTGCCTACGCGGGTCTGGAAGAATCCATTGTGCACGTCGTATTTGAAGTCGACCGCCTCGCGATAGGGTGGATACTCATAGCCCTGGCGGTGCAGGTCGGGTACTCCGCTGACGTACTTAGTCAGCACCGCGGGCAGGCCGATGGAGACGGTGTTCTCCTTTAAGGTGGGCAGTGCATAGTGGCGCACGTGAAAATCCCACAAGGCATTGAGGATGCCTTCGCGGCCTAAGGGAGTACCGGTGCGCAGCACTTTCGCCAGGACCTGCGCCTGGTCATGCACCACAGCTTCGTAACCGGCGCCGATGGCGTTCTTGTCTGCATCTTCGGCGCTGGCGCGCACCCACGCCGTGAGGTAGCCGGTGTTCTCGTCGAGCAAGTCGTAGATACTCTCCTCGAGCCCGCGCCGGACCATGGCGTCGGTCTCTACGTTCATGCGCGTGGCCAGGGTTTCGAGGGTGCTGTCGCGCATCGCCGGCTGATCCACTTGCCAGTAGTACCAACGCCATAATCCCGAGGCGGCTTCGAATCGAACGAAGGGCACGGGGTCGTTTATGTCGCGTTCCAGGGCGGCGAGCAATTCCTTATCGCCGGTCAGGTCGCGGAAGTGCTGGTTGAAGACGCGGGCGGCGCCCCAGCGGACGCGCGCGTTGGGCGATCCTAGCGCAGCTATCAGCAGAGTGCGCCCGGCGGGGGCTGCGTCCTGGCGGCGCGAGAGGATCATGCGGACAGCGTAGGCAGAGCTGGACTGAACCATCTTCGTCTGGTCGCCGAGCGCTTGCATCAGCACGGGTAGCGATCCGGGGTCAGCCATGTGTCCCAGCGCTCGTGCCGCGGCTTCACGAGCTAAGGGTTGGTCGCTCTTGATCAGCACTTCGCGGATTTGCTTCAGGACCGGCTCCGGAGCCAGGTCCCAAAACTGGTCAAGCTGTGTGAGCAGCAAGGGCAAGTTGTTCTTCGCCAACTTGGTGGGCGGAGCGGGGAAGCCGGCGTCCCAATCTTTGGCTTGGGTAGTTCCCGGGTACAGGGTAGAGAGAGCCATCACCGCAAACTGCGTCGCGCGGAAGGGCGTGTTGAAGCCCTGGTAGACGGGGTCGCCTTCCCAACTGCCTTCCTGACGTTGGGCCGCCATCATGGCTTTCACTGCGAGGGCCAGGTGCTCGTCGCTCTCCGGACGGCGGCCGGCCATGGCCACGGCCAGCACGGAGTTATAGGAAACAAAGTCGGCCGTCTTAGCTTTCTTGTCGAAGGGGTAAGGCCAGCCGCCTTCCGGCGTTTCATATTCGTACAGCTGGGTAATGGCCTGGTCGATTTGCGCCTGGTACTTGGCGCGGTCGATGGTCGAGAGCAGCATGATCTTCCAGTTCAGGTCGATCATGTTCTTGGGTTCGTAAGCAATAGCAAGGGTCTCTACGTGGTTGCGCTCGGTGAGCCACTGCGGGTCCTTGGTCTGCTTGTAGACCATGTCGAAGGTCTGCCAGCTTTGGGTGGCGATCTCGAAGGGGCTCACGTCGGGTTCGCAGCCATCGGCCTCGTCGCCGGGCATGGTGGTGACGCCCTTGTAGTGGATCTTGAGGTACTCGGCGTAGGGTTTGTCGAATTTTTCCCGCGGCGGATCGTGGGTTACGTTCTGCTCGAATTGGTTGGTGATCAGGGGTAACCGGCTCGCCTCCGTGCGCGCGGTGTAGATCACGCGTACCCAGTTGGTGTTGGGCTCTCCATATAAAGGACGCGTGTTGTTGTAAATGCGGTCCATCAGGAATTCCAGCTGCGATCGCTGGGTGGGGGCGTAGCCGTTTTTCACCGCGGTGAGATAGCCGCGGGTGGTGAACTGGGCCGGGTGGCAGGCGATGCAGAGCTGGGTCTCGGAGTGCTGCATGGTGGTGCGCAAGGCGATGGCTCCGCGGCGCGGAGTATTCGAAAGCCAGGAGTCGCCCATGTTGACCAGGAAATCCATACCCGCGCGCACGGCGAGGTGCGGATCGGAGTAAGGCGGGACAGGGAAGTCTGAGGTGTGGAGTTGGTAGGCGGGGTGGTTGCCGGCCACGCGCACGTAGTACTCCTGGCCCGGCTGCAGGATGCGGGTGCGGAACTTGTAGAGTCCGGGATAATTCTGGGTGGCCTCGACCTGGTAGACAAACTCGCCGGTGTTGAAGGGGACTACGTCGTCTTTGCCGAGCTGGAAGATATCCACGTCGAGCGGCACATCGCGATCGGTGACGTTGAGGGTGAAGTAGACCAGCCGCGGCTTCGCTTCCTTAAAGGTGAACTTGAACCATTGGAAGCCTTTGACCATGGCGGCGTAGCCGTCTTCGCTGCGTGAGGGAGCGTAGGGGCGTTCGTCGTCGCTGCCATAAATGGTCTGGCCGAACTCGAAGGGCTGGGCGGTTTGCCAGGTGCCGTTGGGCGCGGCGGCGATGACTCCGGGGGTAAGGCCGCCTTCGGTCGACAGCTCCGGGGCTTCGAGGATCTTGTGCAGCGAAGCGTTCATTTCCGGCGCCGGTTGTGGTGGAGGAGAGGCTCACGGTGACGGGGCCGGCGGCACGCGGACGGAGGGTCAGGTAGAGATCAAGGTCGGCGGTATGCAGCCACTTGGAGTCGATTACGCCCTGCGCGTCTTTCACTGTGGCCAGGACGGCGTCATTGCCTTGCACTTGCGCGGGGTCTTTCACCGCCAGGGTAAAGGCGTAGAGAGTACCGGGGCGGGCGGTGCCTAGCTTGATCTCCTTCACCGTGGGGGGCGGGGCTTGGTTCGCGTGGACCGATCGGGCCCCGTGGAGCAGGGAACCGATAATCAGTGCGCATGCAGAGAGCGGGATAAGCCCCCAACTCCATTTTGCCCATTTTCGCGAAATTGCCCCCATGCTTCGTGCCTCCCCGTGGTATGGTCCTCGTTGAGCTAACCCCAACTTCCAACAGACAAACAATACACCTACCGAACTACGGGACGACACTGCTTTTTCCCGGCCGGCAGGGGGCGCAAGGAGCTCTCCAGCTATGGAAGGAACCAACGGAAGTAACTCCGATACGTACGTGCTGCCGACGGGTTCGATAGGGGCGGCGCGACTGCTCATGCAGGACGAGCTCTATGGCGCGTCGACGCGCACCATGATGTTAGACCGCGGGCTGCGCCCGGGGATGCGGGTTCTCGACCTGCCGTGCGGCACGGGAACGGTCTCCGGCTGGATTGCGCAGCGAGTGGGGGAGCAGGGTTCGGTGGTGGGCGCGGATATCGACCGGGATCAGCTGTGGGTCGCGCAAAGTCAGTGCGGAGGCATGCCCCAGCTGGAATTCATGGAGGCCAATGTGTATGCGACGGGCTTTCCGGCGGGGCACTTCGACATGGTCCATTGCCGGCTGCTGTTGTGCCACCTGCAGCAGCCCATGGACGCCCTGCGCGAATTCCACCGCGTACTCAAGCCGGGCGGAGTTTTAGTATGCCAGGATGTCTGCTTTTCCACTTGCTTTAGCAGTCCGCCGTCCCAGGCGTACGAGCAATCACTTGCGCTGGCACGTGCGCTAGGCAAGGCCTTAGGAACGAATTACGACTTCGGCACGCAACTGCACAGTGCCATGATGCAAGCCGGATTCGGATCGCTGACGGTGAGCTTCACCCAGCCCGTATTTATGAGCGGCAAAGGAAAGAGTTGGTGTCTCGATACCTTTGCCGAGGCGACGCCCTCGATCATCGGGAACGAACTGGCTACACGGGAGGAAATTGCTGTGCTGCTGGCAGAGATGAAGCGCGTGGTCGACGATGAGAACACTTTGCTGGCGCAGGCGTGTATGCCTGCTGTGTCTGCGCTGAAGTGAAGCGGGTTGCTGGTGGAGAGAACTGCCGGTCTCTCCACCCGTCCCGTTAGAACGCCTCATCTGCCGATGGACCATAGAGCGCTGGAACCTTCGACTCCAGCAAGCGCAGGTACACCGTCAACTGGCCTCGATGATGAGCCAAGTGGGTTATGGCTCCGTCGGCGATCATGGCGTAGCGCGGCCCTTCGCTCACCACCTGGCCGTCCATACGAAAGCGCCACATCCTAAGAGATGCTCTTCCGTTGTATCTTGAGTGCCTTGCGCGACTTCGCCAGCCCCATGGCCAGCATGTGGCACAACTCGGCGCGCGTCCTCACGGGCCTGGTGCGCATAACGTCGTTCGCGGGATCGGAGAGATTCGAGCTCACGACGGTTGACCATGAATTCGACCCATCCCGGCATCGACGCTACCAGCGCCGCCAGATAGCCCAGTTCCATCGACCGCTCGTGCGGCTTCCAGCTGTTCCGTCCCTCAGGGACACGCTCAATCACCTTGCGCGAGGTTTCCACCTCGTGCTCCAACTGCCATAGGAAAAACTCCTTCAATCCCATCGGTTTTCTCCTCAACATCAACGTAAAGTTGCATATATGACATAGGCTGTCATATATGCTGAAGAAACTAAAAATAAAAGGAGACAACGCCCTATGAAGTCGGACCGCTTGCTCTCCGCCTTGTTGCTGCTGCAAGCGCACGGGCGTCTCTCCACTCGCGAGCTGGCCGAGCGTCTGGAAACTTCGCAGCGCACCGCGCATCGCGATATGGAGGCGCTGAGCGCAGCCGGGGTTCCCGTGCTCGCGCTACGCGGCGCCCAGGGCGGGTGGGAGCTGGCCCAGGGCTGGCGCACCAAGGTTCCCGGCCTGGACGATTCCGAACTGAGCGCGCTGCTTATGTCCCAGCCCAGTGCGCTGGGGCATCCCGGTCTTGCCGCCGCAGCGGAACGCGCCTTTGGCAAGCTGCTGGCTGCGATGCCGCAGAGAATGCAAACCCAGGCCGCGTCCATTCGCGCACGGCTGCACATCGATCCGGTTGGCTGGCACCCAACTTCCGGTGGCCTCGATTTGCTGCCTATTGTCCAGGACGCCATCGCCCGCGACTGCAAACTCACCTTCCTCTATTCGCGCGCTGACGGCGAGAGCGGCGTGCGCACCGTGGACCCCTTCGGCATCGTGGCCAAACAGGGAATCTGGTACCTGGTGGCGCGTGCGCCGGCGGGCATGCGCACTTACCGCATCTCCCGCATGCAGGATGCTGTGGTCCTGGCCGTGACCTTCGAGCGGCCAGCCAACTTCGATCTCGCCGCCCATTGGAAAACAGCGACAGCCCAACTGCAACAGAAGCGCGAGCAGTTTCGCGCCACCTTGGCTCTGGCTCCCGACGCAGCGGTCGTGCTTCGTCGCTGGTGCCGCGTCTCCCCGGCGCCAAGTGTGCAACCCACGCCGGCTATCCCTGATAAGTGGACTGTGCTTCATGTCTTCTTCGAGAGCCAGGAGGAGGCACGCTTTGTCGCCCTGGGTTTTGGCTCACGCGCTCATGTTCTCGCGCCGTTAACTCTGCGCGACGAGGTCGTGGAAGAGATGAGCGCAGCCGTGGCCCGGCCCCCGATCGCTGTATCGAGCAACTAATCCCGCGAAATACCTCCGTCATTATCATGACGTTCGAGAGCGGGCGATTTGGACATGTGGATATGTTTTCCGTGACCTATAATGGCACGCACTGATGGCGCTCCCTTCGGGCACGAGACTTGGGCCTTACGAGATCCAGTCGCCTCTCGGCGCCGGTGGAATGGGAGAGGTGTATCGAGCGATTGACGTGCGGCTTGGTCGAGACGTGGCGGTTAAGATTCTGCCCGCGCACCTATCGTCTGATTCCCATGCCAGGCAGCGATTTGAACGGGAAGCCAAGACCATCTCTGGTTTGAACCATCCCAATATATGCACGCTCTACGATGTTGGGCACCAGGACGGTTTGGATTTTATCGTCATGGAGTACCTGGCAGGCGAGACCCTCGAAACTCGCCTTGGCAAAGGGGCACTTCCCCTGGAGCAAGTGCTTCAATACGGCTCCCAAATCGCTCGCGGATTAGATAAGGCACACCGCGACGGAATCACTCACCGCGATCTAAAACCCGCAAATATCATGCTCACCAAGTCGGGTGTAAAGGTGCTCGATTTCGGTCTGGCCAAGTCTGCCTCACCGCTGGCAACGGTCACAGCCACGGCCACGGCGGCAACCTCACTCACACAGCAAGGGACCATCCTCGGCACTTATCCCTATATGTCTCCGGAGCAAGTAGAAGGGAGAGACCTGGATGCACGCAGCGACATATTTTCGTTGGGCGCTGTGCTCTACGAGATGGTTACCGGGCGCAGGGCATTTGCCGGTAAAAGCCCGCTGTCCATCGCGTCCGCGATTGTGGAGAAAGAACCTGAGCCCATCACCGCGATCGTGCTTTCCACGCCCATCGCCGTGGAGCACGTAATACGTCGCTGCCTGGCCAAGGATCCCGAGGAACGATGGCAGGCGGCGGGAGATGTTGCGCGGGAATTGGAGTGGCTTGCTGACCGTGGAAATCCATCTGCTTCGATTGCCCCACGGTACACGGCCAAGACCAGGGCATGGCTGCCATGGCTGGTATGCGGTGTGCTGGCGGCGTGCTTGCTCGCCGGCGCATTTGCCTGGCGATATCGAAGCGGTGCGCGGCCAGCAAACTACTTTTTAGCGGTGCTGCCGTTTACCGCCCACGACATGGCGCTCGCGCCCAACGGGCACACTGTAGCCGTGGTGGGATTCTCCGCTGCGGAGAAGACAAACTTTCTGTGGCTCTACGAGGTGGGCGGCAAAGAGGAGAGAAAGCTGGCGGAAACGGAGGGAGCGAGCTTTCCCTTCTGGTCTCCTGATGGCAAGGCGGTGGCGTTTTTTGCGGCAGGAAAGTTGAAGAAATTGGAAATAGGTGGGCCAGTGCTGGTGATCTGCGATGCACCCGCGGGGCGCGGAGGCACGTGGAACAAGGATGGGGTCATTGTCTTTTCGCCCAGCGGGCAACTGGGAGGCGGATTGTACCGAGTGCCGGTGGCGGGCGGCGCGGCCAAAGCGATCACGGCGCCGGATGCGAGCCGTGGAGAGAATAGCCATCGTTGGCCAATGTTCCTGCCGGACGGAAACCACTTTCTCTATCTGGCGGCCGCCGTGGCGGGGCGGGAGGATCCCGACGCTATTTTTATCGGCAAGCTGGACTCGACGGAAAAGACATTGCTCACCAAGGCGACGGGGAACCCGCAATACGCGGCGCCCGGATATCTGCTTTTTTGCCGGGAGAAGACGCTCTACGCGCAAAAATTCGACGCCGGCAAGCTGGCGCTGTCTGGCGAAGCGGTTCCTCTGCTCAAGGACGTGACTTACCTGCCGCGTATCTTACACAATGCCTACGCGGTATCCGATACGGGTGTGCTGCTGGCACAGCGCGGCATCGGCGTCTCCCTTTCAAGGCTGGTGTGGCGCGATCGGCAGGGGAATGAAATCGGCGAGATCGGCAAGCCGGCTGTTTACGCGAATGTCGCCATCGCTCCCAGCGGAACCGTAGTGGGATTCGACCGCACGGACGAGGAAAACCAGAACACCGACGTGTGGACCTACGACATGCAAAGGGGCAGTTCGAAGCGCCTGACATTCGATGCGGCGCTTGATGGCGATCCGGTTTGGAGTCCAGATGGAAAGAGGATTTTGTTTGCGTCGAGCCGCCGAGGCGTGTTTCAGCTGTACATCAAGAACGCTGATGGCGGAGAGGATGAGAAACGATTACCGTTGAACGCCTCCGATGAGGCCGATCAGTATCCGTCCAGCTGGTCAAATGACGGCCGATACATCTTGTATGAGCAGACCACGGAGGCAACCGGGCTGTGGGTAGCGAAAGTGCCGGAGTTGCAAACCAGGGCGCTGCTGAAGGGTCCCGAAACCACCAAGAACGGGCAATTTTCGCCCGACGGCAAATGGGTGGCGTACACCTCGAACGATAGCGGGAAGTGGGAGGTTTACGTGACCTCGTTTCCCGAATTGCGCGGGAAATGGCAAGTCTCCAATAACGGGGGAAATCAGCCGCGCTGGCGAGGGGACGGCAAGGAGCTGTTTTACCTTGCTTCTGACGGGAGAATGACAGCAGTACCGGTGGCGGCTGGTGAGCACTTTGACTCAGGGGCGCCGCTGCCCTTGTTCCAGGCGAGCGCACGGGAACGGGTTGCCGGGTCGGAACTGGTAACCTATGACGTGGCCAGGGACGGGCAGCGATTTCTCATCAATACACAAATGGAAAAAGAGGAAACGCAACCCATGATGGTGATCCTTAACTGGAGCGCGGGGCTCGAGCAATGAACCTCCGCTCAGGGGTTGGACTTTGGGTCGCGCATCAGGAATGAGAAGTTATCCACCTTATAGGTAACCTTGCCGGTTCCAACCGGAGTGGCAGGGACTTTGCGGTCACGGGCAGCTTCAAACGCAGTGACCAGCTGCGGAAGCACAGAGGGCGACGCAACGGGAATGTTATGCGCTCCGAGAACCATCCGCACCCGCGGCGCCAGCGCGGCCAGCCGCCGGATGGAGGCGTCATACGCGGCGAGATTCGTCTCCGGACGGTAAATCCAGATGGTTCCGGGATAGTAGGTATCTCCGGTAAAGAGCAATCCATTGGCCGCATCGAAGAGGCTGATCGCGTCCGGTGTGTGGCCCGGAGTGGCGATAATCGTTAGCGATCTTCCCCCCAAATCGATGCGGTCCCCATCGTGCATGAACTTCGTGATCTTCCAGGGACGGGTTGCATAAGCGGCCGGATCGAATCCTTTGGGGAGCGTTCCGCAGATCTGTCCGGGTGCGATCTCTTCTTGCGCAGCCACGCGCGAGCCCTGGGCGCTCTTACGAGTGAAATCCGTGTCCATGCCGTAGATGGTGTCGAACTGCCAATTGCCGCCAACATGATCGTCGTGGGTATGCGAGTTGAGTACCACGATTGGTAACTGTGTCAGGTGCGCCGTGACGCTTTTGATGTCGCCGATGCCCATACCGGTATCGAAGAGCAGGCCCCGCTGCTGGCCGACGATCAGGTAACCGATGGTCTCTTCCGACTGGTGGGGTTCGTAGATGGCGAAGACGGCCGGCGCCACTTTGTAAACCTCGAACCACGCATCGCTGACCGGCACACGCTGAAGGGTTTTATATTCCGCTCGTGGAAGCGCGCGGCACCAGTCGGGTATCTCCGTTTGCGCAACCAGGCTTGGTGTGGAGAGAGCGCCCCGGACGATGAGCGAAAACAGTACTTGCTTAAAGAATCGTTTGATAGAGACCGCCGTAGCCAAACTAAAGTCTAACCTCTTGCTGGCCGGGCAAAGCAAGGATAGGCTGGAAGCTTATGCGAACGATCCCACTTTTGCTTGTCTGTGGCGCGTTGCTGACAAGTTATGTATACGCCCAGTCGACGATGCCCGATATGGAGCATCACCACCACGACGATACGCCCGAGCAGTTAGGGCACGTGTCCTTCCCCACCTCATGTGCTGCCCGGTCACAGGTGCCGATGGAGCGCGGCGTGGCTCTGCTGCACTCCTTCGGATATACCGTGGCGCAGATGCAGTTTGAGGCAATCGCCAAGGATGATCCTGCTTGCGCGATGGCGCACTGGGGTATTGGGATGACGCAATTCCAGGAGCTGTGGGGGCGTCCCGATGCAGCATCTCTGAAACGGGGCGCGGAAGAGATGGCCAAGGCTCGCGCACTGGCTGCGCCGCCGGCGACGATCACACCGCGTGAACAGGCGTACATCGTAGCGCTCAGCGCGTTCTTTAACCCCGCCGATATTCCCTTTCAGCAGCGGGCCGATGCCTATGAGGCGAAGATGAACGCGCTGCATGCTGAGTTTCCCGCCGACGTAGAGGGAGCGGCCTTTGACGCTCTGTCGATGCTGGCTTCCGTGGCGCCCGACGATACATCGCTAACCCACGAGCACCAGGCGCTGGCCATCCTGGTGCCGCTGTTTGCGGCGCATCCGGAGCATCCCGGATTGGCGCACTACATCATTCACACCTGCGACACGCCGGCACTGGCGCCGGACGGCCTGGGAGCTGCGCGGGAGTATGCCAGGATTGCGCCATCGTCTCCCCATGCGCTGCACATGCCGGGACATATCTTTGCCCGGCTTGGCATGTGGCCAGAGGATATCGATTCCAACCTGGCTTCGGTGGCCGCGTCGGAGAAGGCGGAAGCAACGGGCCAGCCGGGTAGCGCCCACCAGATGCACGCGGACGAGTTCCTGATCTATGCCTATCTCCAGGTGGGCCAGGATGAAAAGGCAAAGGTGCTTACTAATAACATGCGCGCCGTCAGCGAACATATGAGCGCGATGCCGGGCATGGACGACATGAAAGACGACGGGCCTTTTTTCGACAACGAGCTGAGAGCGATCTATGCCGCGGAGATGCACGACTGGCAGGCGCTTGCGGTGCAGACGCCGGCGCCAGGATCAAAGCCCTATGAGACGTTCTTTACTTACTGGGGGCAGGGGATTGCGGCGGGTCACCTGCGAGACGCAAAGCTGGCTGCGACCGCTCTGAAGGGTTTCGATATCAGCCTGGAAGCGTTGAAGAAGTCTGAGATGGCAGAGTTTGCGAGCGCGCTCGAAGTGAAGCGAGACGAGATGGTGGGCTGGCAGGCGTATGCAGAGGATCATCCCGATGCCGCGCTGACCGCCATGCGCAAGGCCGCCGACCAGCAGGACAAACTGGGGCAGATGGAAGTCGACATCCCCGCGCGCGAGATGCTGGGCGATCTGTTGCTGCTGGAGAACAAACCCGCGGAGGCGCTGACGGAGTATCGCGTAGCGCTCAAGCTGAGCCCGAATCGTTTAAATGGATTGCTCAGCGCCGGCCAGGCAGCCGAGCAGGTGCATCGCCCTGACGAGGCGCGCGGGTTCTACAGTGCGGCAGCGAAGCAGACCGATGCCGGGGCGCACACGCAGCGGCCTGAAGTTGCGCACGCGGTGAAGATGGCGGATGCTACGGTGGCTGACTTGCATTAGAGTATTGCGGGCATGACCGACCGTCGATCGCAATCAATCGCGCGGAGCTGTGGGATTCCGATTCCCTGGGCGGCCTGCCGTAGCCGCGTAATGCTGGTCAAGCTCCTCCAGCATTGATGCGGTGAAATCCACCTTTACGCGCTGTACTGGCGACACCATTCTGCCGTCATCGGTAAAAAAGCGCGACACTAGGCTACTTAATTTCCCTAAACGCATGGCAGTCATGACCATTATGCATGAACCGTATGCAATGGCCTGGCCATCTTTAGACGTGTACTTAAGCAGCGGAGGAAGGAGATTTCAATGCGACGAGGAAGCGGTTTGCAGGACAAGCGGGTAATTATCCTCGGTGGATCGTCCGGGATCGGGCTGGCGGTCGCGGAGCAGGCGTCCTCTGAGGGAGCCAAGGTGGTTGTCGTCTCAAGCAACCCTGAACGCGTTCAGAAGGCCGTACAATCCATCGGCGGAGAAGTGGACGGTCAGACAGTTGATCTCTCGGAAGAAGAGTCCCTTGCCGCTCTGTTCACAAAGCTTGGCCCTTTCGATCATCTGATATTCACTGCCGGTGATAGCCTTCGTTTGCACGAGCTTGCAGCTACCGATCTCAAGCACGCCAGGCGCGCCTTTGAGTTGCGTTATTGGTCTGCTCTGGCCGCGGTCAAATACGGAAGCCCACATATTCGCAAGGGCGGCTCCGTCGTACTCACAACGGGAATAGCCGGCCGACGGCCGCATAAGGGATGGGCGGTTGCCGCAAGCGTCTGTGGAACCATTGAAGCTTTGACACGTGCTCTGGCGATTGAGTTGGCGCCGATTCGGGTGAACGCGGTATCTCCTGGACTTGTTCGGACGAACCTCTGGCAGAACATGAGTGCAGCGGAGCGGGCGCACCTGTATGAGAGCGTGGGCAACAGTCTGCCTATTGGCCGAGTCGGGGAGGTTGACGACGTTGCGCAAGCCTATCTGTTCTTAATGCAGGAAGAATTCAGCACTGGACAGACGGTCGTCGTCGATGGGGGAATGGTCCTGGTTTAACGGTGCGTCTCTCATAAGGCCACGATACTATACTCGGTTGCGAGGACGAGGTTGTCACTTGTTTGTCAAATATTCCTCTGGGAAGTAATGTGTCACCGTTACATATTCATAACCTTCTTCTCCCTAACCGCATCACTCGGTTCGGATCCAAAAACCTCTTACTTGGGCGAGCGTTTCAGCTAACCTCGCGTCTATAACAGCAAGGTGAGCATGGCGATCACTCGCTGCGATACCACTTACGCTGAGTAGGGGGCTTTTCTGTGATGTCCCAACGAGTCTTAAACAATGGTTTAAGGAATCTTGTCTTATTCGTATTAGTACGGCTGCTAGCCCTTAGCTTTGGATAATAGAAACAGATACGGCGCGCTGTCTCCCAGCGCAATCGCAATACAAAATATGCACACATAGACGGTGGCCGGCCATCGAGAGCCAGCCGCGTGTAATCAATACTTGCGCCCGCCATAGTAGCTATATACGCATGGTAATGGCTGGCGGACAATTCCGGAGCGCAATGAATCACCGAAAAGTGAAATGGGTTCTACCCGCTGGCCTTAGTGTTCTCTTGTGCGTGGCCTCTCATAGGGCCGAGGCGCGTAACCAGGACTCTGCGAAGAAACTCTATGACTCAGGTCAGTTGGCCGAAGCAAAAGACGATGTGATTGCAGCCTATGAGGACTATGCACAGGCCTTCAAGAAGGACCCGAAAGATCTCCGCTATAAGACCGCGTGGCAGCGCACTCGTTTTCCGGCGGCCGCGGCGCATGTTTCCCGCGGGGAGAAGCTTCGGCAGCAGGGGGATAACAGCGGGGCTCTGACCGAGTTTGTGCACGCTCTTGATATTGACCCGAGCAACGAGGTAGCGCAGCAGGACATCGAGGAAATCAGGAATAAGCTGTCGATTCCATTTCCCGACAGCGAGACATCCGTTTCTCCTAACGAGCAGTCTAAAGTCTCTGCCATGGGTGGCCCTGTGCTGCTCAAGCCCATTTCAAACGAGCCCCTTACGCTGCACATGACCGAAGACAGCAAGATCGTCTACGAAACCGTCGGGAAGGCGTCAGGCATCAATGTGCTGTTCGATCCGGAATACACCTCCAAGCGGATTCAGGTCAGCCTGGCGAACGTGTCTTTGCCCGACGCACTACGTATCCTGGCAACGGTTTCCGGAACGTTTTGGCATGCCATCACCCCTAATACAATCTTCGTCGCCTCGGATACGCGGGCCAAGCGCCAGCAATTGGAAGAACAGGCCGTACAGGCCTTTTATCTCTCGAACGTCTCGCAGCAAAATGATCTCAATGATATCCAGACCGCTTTACGTAACCTGCTGCCCAATGCCAAGCTCTACGGTGTTCCCAGCCAGAATGCCATCGTGATGCGCGGGACCCCGGACGAACTAATGCTCTCGCAAAGGCTCATCGAGGATCTCGACAAGCCCCGTCCCGAAGTCGTGGTCGACGTGTCGCTGATTGAAGTCGATCGTGATCGGACGCGAACCATTGGGTTGGAATTGCCGGGCAGCTTCGGTATAGCTTTGCAGCCGCCAAATGCCACCAGCACCAGCAGCTCCACAAGTACTTCAGGCACCACCACGCAGAACCTGACACTCAATAATCTGGCGAACCTCAACGGAACGGAATTCGCAGTAACTGTTGGCGCAGCCACGGTAAACCTGCTACTCAGTGATTCGAACACCAAGGTTCTGCAAAATCCCACTGTTCGGGCCACGGATGGGCAGAAAGCCGATCTAAAGGTCGGGCAACGCATCCCGGTAGCCACTGGTTCTTACCAGACCGGCGCGGCCACCGCTGTCGTTAGCTCCCTGGTGAACACGCAGTTCACCTATCTGGATGTTGGCGTAGAGATCGAAATCACACCTACGGTGCACTTCAACGGCGATATTACGTTGAAGAGCAAAATCGTTACTTCGGAGGAGCAAAGTCCGGTTTCGATCGGCGGCATCTCGGAACCGGTCATTAGCCAGCGTACCTCCGAGCAGACGGTTCGCCTCAAAGAGGGCGAGACCAATATCATGGGCGGTTTCCTCGAAAAAGAAGACTTGGTTTCGGTAACAGGAACGCCCGGGTTGGGAGAAGTACCGCTGCTCAAATACATCTTTTCTTCGCAAACGCATGAAGTGGTCGACGACGAGATCATGTTTTTGATCACACCGCACGTCGTCCGCTCACAAAGATTGAATCCGCTGAACCTGGGAGCAGTCGATACCGGTACCGGCTCGAACATCGAGCTCCGCTTTGTAGATTCCCAAGGCTCCGCGCAGGCTTCTGCGTCCCCCGTGCTGCAAATGCTCCCGACCGTCCATTCGACGCATGTCGGGTCTGCGGCAGCGACACTTCCGAGCCAGGCGCAGCCTCCGCCGGCGACACCCTCTCCCGCGGCAGGTGCAGCCTCGGCCGGATCGGCGTTGAGCATGCAAATTGTGCCGCCCGCTGATCCGCCGAAAGCGGGAAACACCTTCCAGGTCGTTGTGAGACTCACTGGCGGCCAGGATATATTTTCTCTACCCATGATGATGCATTACGACTCCAGCAAGCTTTTTCTCGTCAACGTGGATACGGGCGACTTACTCGGCCGGGATGGGCAGGCGGTGGCCCTCACTCACCGCGACGATGGCAACGGGATGCTGGTGATCGCATCTTCACGGCCGCCTGGCGTGGCTGGAGTGAGTGGGTCGGGAGCGGTGTGCATTCTCACCTTCAAGGCGAAGGCTGCAGGCGATGCGGCGATTACACTCGTCCGTGCAGCTGCCAAGAACAGCGCACAACAATCGACAGAAATCGCTGGCTCCCAAGCGCAGGTGCATATTTCTTAGGAAGTTGGGCGGAGTGGCTATATAAGGCCCACGTTGAGTGGATATTGTCCCCGGGCCGTTTTGCGGCGATAGTGGCGGCAAGGGGCAAGCCAATGCGAAATCGAACGGTATCCACTGTGGGTATTTTTGTCTTGTTATTGTTGTTGGCGCTCATTCCTGCGCCCGGCGGCTCTCAGAATCAGCTGCCAGGCGCTATGCAAATGCAAAGCAAGGGCAATGTCGTGTACGTTTGTGCCTGCCTGAAAACAAGGTCCTGCGAATGCATGACCGAAGCCAAGGCCGAGGGTCCGTGTGCCTGCGGGACTCAAGGCGGCCCGCCATTGAAAGCAGTGCCGAGTGATAGCTCCTGGGCAAGAGAGAACCGCAGCCAGCTGGCAAAGTAGTTCAAACCAACAGCATATCCATTAAGCTGCGGAATCCTGGAAAATCCAGCGACTGCATTCCGTCTGACAGTGCACTTGCCGGGTCCGGATGCACTTCGATGATCAGGCCATCGGCGCCTGCCGCCAAGGCTGCCCGGGACATCGCTGGAATCAGGTCACGTCTGCCTGTGCCATGCGAGGGATCGGCGATCACCGGCAAATGACTGAGTTGCCGTGCCAGCGCCATGCCGGCCAAATCGAGCGTGTTGCGCAACTGCGGATCATACGATCGGATACCCCGTTCGCACAGCACAACCTGCGTATTGCCCCCGGCCAGCAGGTATTCGGCAGCGAGTAACCACTCTTTTACCGTGGCCGCCGGGTTGCGCTTGAGCAGGATCGGTTTTCTTAGTTGTCCAAGACGCCGAAGCAGAGCGAAATTCTGCATATTGCGCGCGCCCACCTGCAGCATATCCACGTGCTCCGCAACCACCTCGATGTCGTCGGTGCTCAGGATCTCCGAAACGATGGGCAAACCTGTTTGTTCGCGAACCCTGCTCAGGATCTGTAGTGCTGCCACACCGAGTCCCTGGAAATCATAGGGGGAAGTCCGGGGCTTATAGGCGCCGCCGCGCAAGATCAGGGCGCCTGCGGACTTGACCGCTTCCGCAGTGGCCAGAGTTTGCTCATAGGACTCCACGGAGCAGGGTCCGGCAATGACGACGGGGTGGCCAGCTCCGATCTCCACTGTTCCTATGCGAACGATCGATCGCTGGTTGCCGGTGGTACTCATTCCCTTAAGGTTGGTGTCCGCTTCTACGGTAAGGCTGGGCATATTCGGAGTCCTCGCTTTGGTTAGAAATGCAAAAGGGCCGCGACTTTGGTCGCGGCCCTTGATGGTGAATGCGCTCTTTTCGATCAGAGAATCAGAGTCGTAGATGCGCAGACGCCGCCAGAGCCGCTACTGGATACCAGTAGCGGTAGGTAAAGAAAAACGACTGGCGCTGCGCTGTCTGCATGCGTGATTAGATTAACCTGAATCTCCGTATTTGTGAAGACCGAGTCTCTTCCGAGGACTGACAGACTGCAAAACAAGGCTGGGTGCCCCATTCAAGCCTGCTTTTGGCTTGAGTGGGATAACTCTGCTGCCAGTTCGCGCCTTCTTGCGGTCCACTCGGATTCAATCTCCACCCGCCCTTTGATCCCCGTGGCGTAGTGGCAAAAACTACCCGACTCCCAATCCTCCGGGCACGCACACAACCCGCGCTTCACCGGATTGCGATGAATATAGCCAAGCTTTTCGACGAACTGCTCACGATTGCGGACGTTGAAGTCGTAATAGCGCTTTTGCCAGAAGTGCTCTGCTTCTCCGACCAATCGCCGTGACACACCTTGCTTGAGCGACTTAAGCGCGTCGGCTAATGTCCTGCGCTCGGGTTCTCCGATTAACAGGTGGACGTGCTCCGGCATTACCACATATCCGTAGACGCACAGATCGAAGCCTTCTCGGACGCGCTCCAGCGCAGCCTCGAAAGTCTGCCTACTTGTGTTCGTCGTGAAAAATGGACGGCGATTATAGCAAGAGAACGTTATGAAATGGCTTTGACCGGATTCCTGAAATCGTTTCAAACCGGAAGGCACGAGGTCAGCTTACGGGCATTGTCCCAGTCAAGCCACCAGAAGGATTGAATGGGCATCCATTATCCCACTCAAGCGCAAAAACAGGGCTTGAATGGGGCACCCAGCATTGTGTGGTGATCTGAGAATGGTAGGAAACGCGGGTTCTTTGGTCCTTCTGCGCCTCAGTCGGTACACTTTGTGCGCGACCCAGGAGGTGGGGATGATGCCGCGGGAAACACTGCCTGAAGTAGTGGTTCGGATTGCCGCACCGCAGGACGCCCCCGTGTGCGGGCAGATCTGTTTCGATGCTTTTTCAGCGATCAGCGCGGCCCACGGCTTTCCTTGCGACTTTCCAGGACCCGAAGCCACGGCCGGCCTGCTTTCCAAATTGTTTGCGAGCCCCGGCTTGTATTGCGTGGTGGCGGAAAGCGGTGGCCGGATTGTGGGCAGCAATGTCCTCGATGAGCGATCCGTGATTCAAGGTGTAGGCCCAATCACGATTGATCCCAGCGCTCAAAACCTGGGGGTTGGCCGTAAGCTCATGCAGGCGGTAATGGATCGCGCAAACCAGCGCGGGGCCGCCGGAATCCGGCTGGCACAGGCGGGTTTTCACAATCGCTCGCTTGCACTCTATGCCTCACTCGGCTTCGATGTGCGTGAGCCACTTTCATGCATGCAGGGACGGACGCACGAAAGGAGCCTGCCTGGATGCCATGTGCGACCGGCTAAACCCGGTGACGCGGAAGCCTGCAATGCCTTGTCACGGCGAGTTCACGGATACGACCGAGGCGTCGACCTGGCGCACGCGATCGAACAGGGCACGGCGCGCGTGGTGGAGCGCGAAGGCCGCATCACTGGATACACAACGCACCTGGCATTCTTTGGACATTCCACCGCAGAGACGAACGTGGACTTGCAATCCCTCATTGCTTCGGCAGAATCCTTTGCGGGGGCGGGAATTCTTGTGCCTTCAAGAAACCACGTTTTGTTCCGCTGGTGCTTGACCAACGGCCTACGCGTGGTCCAGCCGTTTACATTAATGAGCACCGGACTTTACAGCGACCCGTCCGGGGCATGGCTACCGTCCGTGCTCTTTTGAAGCCTCACCTATAATGGCTGGTCGAGTAAGGGCGACATTTTCTAAGAAGAGGGACTGATGGCTAATTGGACACGTAGAGGATTCATAGGATCACTTTCGGCGGCAGCGGCCGCAAAGGCGTTCGCCGCGCAACAGAATCCACCGGCTGCTGCAAAACGGGCGGGCCAGGTATCGATCAAGATCACGGACCTCCGGTGCGCCATCATCGGCCGCAATCCGACGGTGCGCATCGTCACCGACCAAGGCATCTCAGGGTATGGCCAAGCCGAGTCCTACAAGCCCTATCTCAAGCCAATGGTGCTCTTCTATAAGGACTATCTTCTGGGCGAAGACCCGACCGACGTGCAGCGCGTGATGCTGAAGATTCGCCGGATGGGTGCCTTCAAGCCCTGGGGTGCGGCGGTGAGCGCGATCGAGATCGCGCTGTGGGATATCGCCGGGCAGGTAGCCGGAGTGCCGGTTTATAAACTGCTCGGGGGTAAGATCCGGGACCGCGTTCGCATCTACAACGGAGGCGTCCGCTTCCCCATGACGGGCCATACACCGCAGGATTACGCGGAGATCATGCAGAAAATGAAGGATGCCAAAGAGGGCTTCACCCTGATTAAACAAGCCGTCGGCTTTCACGATCCGGCCATGATGCCCGCCGTGCCCAATGCGTGGTACGACGAACCGCCACGGAAGGGAGCCTCGCATCCCGATCGCGGCATGATGACGGAACGCGGAATGGATAATGTGATCGCCTGCGTCGAAGCCATGAAGAAGGTCCTCGGCAGCGAGATCGGGCTGGCCCTTGACTGCGGCCCAGGATGGACGGTCAAGGATGCAATCACCTTTGCGCGGGCTTTGGAACCGCTGCGCATCGCATGGCTCGAAGACCTGATTACCGGCGACTACACGCCTTATCCCAACGCCGATCTTTTTCGCGAAGTCACCGTGAGTACGACGATCCCGATTCATACAGGAGAGGAGATCTACCTCCGGGAGAATTTCAAAGACCTGATCGAGAAACAAGCGGTCAATATTGTCGGACCCGACCCGGAAGACGTGGGTGGGATCGCGGAGATGAAGTGGATCGCAGAATACGCCGACCTTCACGGTATCCAGATTGCTCCCCACGGTATTTTCGACGGGCTTTTCGGGCTGGCCGCGCATGTGCAGGTGGCAGCCGCATTGCCGCAAAACTATATTGCCTTCGAGTATCCGCTGGGTCAGCCTGAGTGGTGGTACGACATTGTCGAAGGACTACCGAACCCGATCGTCGATCATGGTTTTATCAACGTGTGGGATCGGCCCGGTCTGGGTGTCACCTTCAATGTTCAGGCCGCAAAACCGCACCTGGCGGATGAAGATCGACACTTCTTCGACTGATACTGGGACTACTCGGTCCACCTTTTAAAGAGAACACGGCAGTTGCAAAATCGGGAGCGTGTGCATGGCCCATGACGTTGTGATTGCAGGCGGTGGACCGGTAGGCCTGTTTCTAGCCTGCGAACTCCAACTGGCTGGGGTGTCGGTCGTTGTGCTGGAGCGAATGGAAGATCCCCATTCGCCTTTGAAAGCTGGATGGATGGGAATGCGCGGCCTCAACTTTCCCTCTGTGGAAGCCTTCTATCGCCGGGGACTGCTGGACGCGGTGCGCGACAGCGCCCTGGGCTGGATGAATGCAGGCTCCAAGCCGGGCCTGGAGTTGCGCGGCACGCAAGGTACCGGCGGCGCACCGCCTCCGCGCTTTGGAGGTCATTTTGCGGGCATGATGCTCGACATGGACAAGGTAGATTTCTCCGGCCGGAAATATCTGCTCGGCGGGCCTTCTGCCTCCGGCGGTATGGTCAGTCTGGAAGGCATCGAACTGCTGCTTGCCGAGCGCGCACAGGAGTTAGGCGTTGACCTGCGGCGTGGCACAGAAGTCACGAACTTCACACAGGACGAGAACGGCGTCACGGTGCAAGCCGGCGCGGAATCGTTCGCAGGGCGGTGGCTGGTCGGCTGCGACGGGGGCCGCAGCGCGGTGCGCAAGATCGCAGGATTTGAATTCGCAGGGACTGAGCCGGAGTTCACCGGCTACACCGCATCGGTGAAGATCGCTGATCCAGAGAAGCTGCGACCGGGCTTCAATCTGACGGAAAGAGGCATGTACATCAACGGTCCCGGGCCGGATCGTATAGGCGTGGTCGAGTTTGATGATGCCTCGTTCGATCGCGGAACAACCATCACGCTCGAGAGCTTGCAGGCTGTGTTGCGGCGAGTATCGGGAACCGATGTCAGCTTCACGGAGATGCACGTTGCGTCGAGCTACACCGACCGCGCGCGCCAGGCGACTACGTATCGCAAGGGTCGTGTGCTGCTCGCCGGCGATGCGGCGCATGTTCATTCGCCCCTTGGAGGGCAGGGGCTGAATACCGGCATTGGGGATGCGATGAATCTGGGCTGGAAGCTGGCCGCGACTATCCAGGGTTGGGCGCCTGAGGATCTTCTTGACACCTATACGGCGGAGCGTCATCCCATTGGAGCCTGGGCGCTGGAGTGGACACGCGCCCAGGTCGCCATCATGAGACCGGATCCACATGCTCGCGCCATCGCATCCATCATTCGCGATCTGATGCAGACACGGGAGGGCACATCCTACTTTGTGGGGAAGATGTCTGGCATGTTGATGCGCTACAACCTGCCCGGTGACCATCCGCTCATCGGCTGCAGCGCGCCCGACTTCGAGTTCGAGGGCGGTACGCGCCTTGGCGACCTTCTACACCAAGGCAAGGGAGTACTGCTTGACCTTGAAGACAGCAAAGAACTGCACGCCCTCAGTGGAGGAGGGAAAGAACGATTGCAGTATGTCTCAACCAAGGCGAAGGATAGCAAAGGCGTGGCCGCGATGTTGGTAAGGCCGGACGGGTTTGTTGCCTGGGCCACTGATTCGGAGCCAGACTTGAGTGCCGCTGAAAACTCGATTGCGCGCTGGTTCGGTGCATCGGCAATTGCTGGTAGGACTCAGCTTCCTAGCAGCCCCCATTAGAAACTGGACGGGTGCCCCAGGTTCGCCAAAGCGTACCTGGGCCGAATAAGAGGGGCGAAGCCCACCACAGCTTTTTGCTAATCAATTAGCTGAAAGCAATCGAAACATATCATTTTCGGCCCACGTACGCTCCCACGGCACGCCGGGGCAGGTAGGCGAACGTGGGGCACCCGTCCAGTTCCTAAACGGTTCTGCTGGGGGACGCGCCGGCCTCAGGCAAATTGATCCAGATTCATCCCCAGCTTATAGCTTTCGCCATGCGCGAGCAGCTCTTCCCACGTCACTTCGCGTTTCTCGTACCCGGCCATGCGCCCGAGCATGCAGCTGAGCGCGGTCTCGACCCCAGCGGCTATTTGGTTGTGGCATTGACCTGAGGTGATGCTGTCGATAAAGGTGCGCTCCTTATCCCTATCCGCAAACTTGAGGTTGTCCTCAAAGCTGCCGTTCGCTGCGAATTTCGCGGGCGCCGTGCTGGTATTCATCGAATCCTGCCACACCCAGGGTTGGGAGCCGGTAATCTGCACCGGACCGGCGTAGGGAACTGTCGCGGAGCCATTGCCACCGTACAGACTAAGCCCAGCGTTAAAGCCGGGGTTCCCAAACTGAGTAGAAGCGAAGGCGAAGTGAACCTCATCGGGATAAGTGAAGTCGACCTGGTAGTTATCCCAGCAGTCGCCGGCATGGGTCAAAATGTTACGGCCTCCCGTAGCCGCGGCCTTTAGCGGATGCGCGCCGAGCATCCAGTTGCAGAGATCGATGATGTGGATGTTCTGCTCCACCAGGATGTCTCCCGAGAGTGCGCGATACCAGAGCCAGTTACGCAGGCGGTACTCATCTGGCGAGGCGCCCGGGTGGACCTTTTCCTCCGAGGCAGGAGCATTGTAGTAGCCGGCAACGGAGCCGAGCTTGCCCAAAGCGCCGGCCTTGATCTTTTCCGCGATGGCAGCGATGGGCGGCGCGCTGCGGCATTGGAAGCCGACATCGACGCTTTGCGTGGGCTTGACACGTTTCGCGATCTCGAGCGCCTGCTTGGCCTGGACGATGTCAACGCCGACCGGTTTCTCGCAGTAGACGTGCTTGCCCGCAGCGACCGCGGCTTCGAGATGCTGCACGTGAAAGAACGGCGGCGTGGAGATCTGAATCAAGTCGACATCCTTTGACGCCACCAGCTGTTCAAATGCGCGGGGGCCGTGGAAGAGCAGCTTGCTGTCGATGGGGGCGCGGCCGAGCCCGGCGTTGAGCTGGTCGAAGTGACTGCGGCCCAGCGCTAACTTATCGGGAAAGATGTCGGCCAGCGCAACCACCTGGGCTGTAGTGCTTTTAGAAAATGAAGTGGAAACAGTGGTGCCGCGGTTACCGCAGCCCAGCAGACCCAACCGCACGGCGGAGTTAGCCTGGTAACTAAACGCGGTGCTGGGCTTGAGAAGAAGCAGGCCACAAGCGCTTCCGGTTTGGAGAAATTGCCGGCGGTTCATCATGCCATCAATTCTCGCTGTACACGTTCGAGGAAGAGCTTTTCCTGACGCACATCTGCAACCTGCTGCGCGCCGGAGGTCTCGCGTTCTATGGAGAGAACGCCGGTGTAGCCGATACGATGGAGCTTGGTGAATACCGTGCGGAAGTCGACTACGCCTTTACCCATGATCACCTCTTCGCCCAGCTTGTCGGGGTCCTTCGGCCAGAGGCCATCTTTGGCATGGACATTGCGGACATAAGGGCCGACGATGTCGACCGCTTCCACCGGATTGGCCTTGCCGTAAAGAACCAGGTTGGCGGTGTCGAGGCCGACGCCGAGATTGGGCATGGCGACATCGCGGATGGCGCGCAACATGGTGATCGGCGTCTCCTGGCCCGTCTCCATGAGAAAGTCTTGACCATTGCCCTGGCAGTGCTTGGCGACGGTGCGGATGGCTTCGACGGTCTGCGGATAGAGCGGGTCGGCCGGATCTTCGGGGATAAAACCGCAATGGGTTTGCACCTGCAGAATGCCCACTTGCTTGGCGAAATCCGACACCTGGCGCAGGGCGTCGATGCGCGCTGCGCGGGTCTTTGGGGGCACCAGGCCAATAGTCGACGGGCCACGGGTAAAGTTCCACTCCAACGGTCCCGGGCCCACTACTTCGACGGTGGTTGCGGTGAGCTGGTACTTGGCCAGCAGATCGCGGTATTGGGTGGCCAGCGCGGGAGTAAAGTTGCCAATGTATTTGTCCAGAGACAGGAAGCAGTTGGAAAAGCCCAACTCGTGCACCATGCGCAGATGCACTTCGGGTGAGCCGTAGGGACTAATCACCCAGCCCAAGGCAAACGGCTTGAGGCCCGCGGGGGGCGTGGCGCCGAGAGCCGGTGCAGGCTCGAGTAAACGATCAAGTACAGTGGCGGCGGCAAGACCAGCGAAGTGTCGTCGGTTCATCCAGTTCACTATAGGACAACAGGAGCAGCCGCGCCCCAAAAATCTGCGACACAGCCTCCCTGCAAAAATCCCATGGCTCGCTGCAAAGGCGTGGAAGCCAAGCAGGGAAGCGGCCATGCTCAATTGCATGAGAGTCCCTATGGTGCTTCTGGCCGCCTTCGCCCTGACTCTTCCTGTTAATCCCGCGCGCGCGCAAGACTCTGCGCTGCCCTCGATCATGCAGGCCTTTCAATTGTGGCGCGGCGGTCAGCCGAAGGCGGCCATTGCCATCCTGGAGCCCATGTTGCGGCAGGAGACGGGCTTCACAGAAGAGGAACGCGGCGCCGCCTGGGATCTTCTCGGGTCTTCGTACCAGGACCTGCAGATCTTTGATCGGGCGAGGCAGGCATACGGGAAGGCGCTACAAACTCTGCGATCGCTTCCGTCTGCGCAGGCCCAATATGCGGCGACGCTCAACAATCTTGCCACGCTGGAACAGACGCTGGGGCAGAATGACTCAGCGAAGGCCCTCACTAAGAAGGCGGAGCGTATTGACGAGCAACTGGGAGATCCCGCTGGGATTGCCATTGCGTCCACCAATCTCGCAGGGATCGCGTGCGTCCAGAAGGATTTCAAGACGGCGCGACGCTCGCTCGCAACGGCCATCAAGGAAGCGCAGGCCACCACCCAATTGAAGGACGATGACTATGCAACCATGTACGCGGTCATGAGCGCACTGGCATTACATGACGGAAAGAAGGAGGAAGCGATTTCCTCCATCCAGCAAGCGATCGACCGCTGGATTCATGCTCATGGACCCAGCTATTTCATGCTTGCTACCGCATATCTCTTGCGGGCCAAGGCATGGGCAGTATCTGGAGATTATGCCCGCGCCCTGGCAGACGCGCAACATGCCCTCGCCATCGATGACGAGGCCATAGGCAGGAATACCGTTGGCTATTTGACAGCAGAGACGGAATACGCGGAGATTCTCAGGGCTTCTGGAGCTAAGGAGCAAGCGTCACGGCTCAAGAAAGAAGCCGGCAGCGCACTGGCCGGATTAGAGTCGCGCCAGTGCAACGGATGTACCATAGATGCCAACGGTTTCAGGTAAGCGGGCCCGGATCCCGGATGGCGACATGAAAGGATCTCAATGAACTCTCGAACAGCCTACATCGAACCCTGGTTGGTTCCGCCTGCGGTTGAGCAAACCGGTACCGTGCCCGCTGCCACCGGCCGGAAGCCTTGGTGCAATGGGCACGTAGTCATATTTTCGCTCGCGCTCGCTCTTGCCCTGGTCACCGCAAGCGAGTGTCATTCCATCACTCATATTCCATCGCTGCTTTATGGTTTGGCGCTTTGGGGATGGTGGGCTTGCGTCGCCAGCGGTCTTTGGAAGATCGGTGAACGCGTGCCACTCATGTCGAGCTTGACTCCGATGACCACCTCCGCTCATGTGCTGGCGGCATCGGCGCTGGACGTGGTGCACCTTCTCTTGCTTGGCAGTGTCGGGTTCAGCGTAGCGGGATGGCATACGAAAGCAAGCGCGTCCTCCGTATGGACGAGCGCGTTCTGCCTCAATCGTTTTGGCCTGGAACTGCTCATGTACGGGTTTGTTTTCGGCCTCACTGCGGTGATCCAGTTGCAGATTCGAGCGCAGCACGAGGCCGTACGATCTCTGGAGTTGCAGCGGCAGCTCTCTGCTGCCCACCTGCGTGCGCTGCAGATGCAGATGGAACCGCATTTCCTCTTCAACACCTTGAATGCCATCACCACCCTGGTTGAACTGGGAAGGCAGAAAGCTGCGGCCGAGATGCTTGGGCATCTGAACGCACTGTTGAAGACTACGCTGGCCAGGACAACTCCAGAAAAGGTTCCCTTGTCGCAGGAGCTGGAGTTTGTGGGCAACTACCTGGCCATCGAACAGGTCCGCTTTGCCGACCGGCTCCGGGTGGAAATGAACGTTGACCCGAGCGCGGTCCACGGCCTGGTGCCTAGTTTTCTGCTGCAGCCCATTGTGGAGAATGCGATCCGGCACGGCATTGCGCGGTGCGAGCACTACGGGCTGGTGGAGGCATCGGCCATACGGGACGGAGATGAGCTCCATTTGCGGGTCCGCGACACCGGTAGCGGAAGGGTGTACGCGCAACACCAGGGACACGGCATCGGACTCACCAATACCCGCGAACGCCTCGACCACTTTTATCAGGACGGCTACAAAATGCAGGCGCAGCCGCTGAGTACCGGCGGCTTTGAAGTGGCCATCACCATTCCCTACGAATGCCAGGCCGTATGAAGATCAAAGCCCTCATCGCAGATGACGAGCCCCTGGCGCGGGAGCGGCTAAGCTTTCTGCTGTCCGGGCAGCAAGAGGTAGAGGTGGCCGGGGAATGCCGCAACGGGAAGGAAGTCATTGCCGCGCTGAAGAAGAGCCGGTTTGATGTTCTGTTTCTCGATATACAAATGCCGGGGAGAAGCGGATTCGAGGTAATCGAGCAGATCGGCCCGGCGCAGATGCCGGTCACCGTATTCGTCACCGCCCACAATGAATACGCAGTGCAGGCCTTTGAAGTACATGCGCTGGATTATCTGACCAAGCCGGTAGAACCGGAGCGGTTGCAGGCGACCCTGGTTCGGGTGAGGGAACGCCTTGCTTCGCAAGCGGCGTTGATGACGCACGAGCAGATGAAGTCGGTGCTTAGCAGCCTGGAGAACGGCGCTATGCCGCGGCAGGATTTTCCCCGGCGCCTTCTGGTTCATAACGGCGCCAAGGATTCGTTCGTCAACGTCAACGAGATCGATTGGATCGAAGCAGCGGATTATTACGCCTGCCTGCACGTAGGGACTAAATCGTTTATGTTGCGCGAGACCATCAAAGAACTATCGAATACGCTGGATTCTGCTAAATTTGTACGCATCCATCGCTCCGTCATTGTCAACGTAGAGCAAGTGAGCGAGATCTTTCGCGAAGGGCAGAGCGAAGGATCGGTCGTGCTCAAGAATGGGCAGCGGCTGAGGATGAGCAAAGCTGGTTGGCAGAGCTTGCTTGCGGTGAGTCAGCGGTAGTTATTTTTGGGAGGCCGGCTTTGCAACGGCGAACCTTTCTCTCTGGCACAGCACTGGCGCTGGCTTCTCGGGTCATGCCATCGTTTGCCCAAGACACTCCTCCTCATCATCTGCCGCCGACCGATCATCACTACCGCAGGGTGCAGTCGTATATAGAAGAGGTGCCCGAGCCGGGATACCATTGGGCTTCGCCGGCCGCGTTTTCTCGACATGAAGTATGGGGTGCGCATTCACTGGGGCCTGTATTCGGTTGCCGGTCTCGCTCACGAGTCCTGGCCCTTTCTCGATCTTAGTTATGCGGAACGCGCCCGCTACAACGAAATCTATAAGAGCTGGAATCCTACCGG
The DNA here is from genome assembly GCA_963844785.1 of uncultured Acidobacteriaceae bacterium. GTDB lineage: Bacteria > Acidobacteriota > Terriglobia > Terriglobales > Acidobacteriaceae > PALSA-350. The sequence goes on from CAWJPV010000018.1 coordinate 94,518, forward strand.
CTTTGACGCGGATGCCTGGACGTCTCTCTTCGCCGATAACGGCATGCGGATGTTTGCCTTCACCACCAAGCATCACGAGGGCTTCTCTCTGTTCGACACGCGCACTCGGGTCAAGCAGCGGATTCGCTGGGATGGGGCGGGTGGGCCTGCGCTAGAGGATTGCAACCTGGCCTACTCGATCATGGAGACGCCCTTCCGCAGGGATATTGTGAAGGAGCTTTGCACTGCAGGCCACAAACGAGGTTTGCGCATCGCGTTGTATTTTTCCCACCCCGATTGGTACGACGCGGATTTCCGTCCTTATGCCGACCATCCCGCTCAGGTTCCTTCCTCCGCGATTCTGGATACGGAATGGATGGACTCCCGCAAGCGCTTAGGGAAGCTGATCTGGATGGCCCCTGATCCTACACCGGAAGAAGTCACCCGCATGATGGCGCGCCACCGGGCGCAGATTGAAGAGCTATTGACGAACTATGGCGAGATTAAAATGCTCTCGCTCGATCAATGGCTAGGGCCAAAGGTGTGGCCGCAGCTAAGGCAGACCTTATTTCGCATCCGCGAGCTGCAGCCGAATGTGATGCTTCGGGCGCGGGGAATCGGCAACTACGGCGATTACTATACGCCGGAGGGGTTCATTCCTGGGGATAAGTCGAACACCGGCATCCCCTGGATGGTGATCTATCCGTTGGCCAGCGGTTTCTCTTATGATCCGGACCCCGCGCACTACAAGGGAGCGAAATGGATCGTGGGTAACATTATTGATACCGCGGCCAAGGGCGGCAGTTTCCAAGTGGGCATCGGGCCGGATGCTACGGGCCGTTTCCATCCAACGGCGATCGAGCAGGTAAAGCAGGTTGGGGGCTGGCTCAAAACATGTGGTGCGGGGATATACGGAACCCGTCCGCGGGCTGGCGAGTTGTGGCGCGAGGGAGAGACGATCCGCTTCACACGGTCGAAGGACAACCAGACCATTTACTGCTTTGCGTTGGAATGGCCAGGCAAGGTTCTCCAGCTCCGTTCCGTGCGGCCCCAGCCTGGCAGCCGGATCTCGATGTTCGGGTATCCAGATGCGTTGCGATGGAAGTTTGATTCTGCAACTGGGTTGAGTATCGAAATCCCGGAGGCACGCAGGCCAAGCGACTATGCGTGGGGTTGGACGATTAAGGCCTGAAGGGCAGAGTTTGTGCCCTAACAGAACCCATTAGGAACTGGACGGGCCGAAAATGATATGTTTCGATTGCTTTTAGTTGATTGATGAGCAAGAAGCTGTGGTGGGCTGCGCCCGTCTTATTCGGCCCATGTACGCTCAGGCGAACATGGGGCACCCGTCCAGTTTCCTACAGGGCCTTTTGAGGGTTACCTACCTGCTGGCCGACATTGCGTTTGGGTTAGTAGGGCTTTCGGTTATGTTGGTGAAGGTCGCCGCTCCCGCTCGGGCCATGGAGAGAATCCTACCGGGAAAGATTCCCAGGATGAAGGTAGCGGAGACCGTGAGCAACAGCGCAATGGTAAGCGAGCCTTTCAGCCGCGGTACCAACTGCACTGGAGCGTCGTCAGCAGGTTTGCCATAGATAGACATGAGCAGGCGCAGATAGTAGTAACAGGCAACGCCGCTGTTCACCAGGCCGATAACAGCCAGCCATACCTCACCCGAGTGCAGAGCCGCGGTGAAGACGTAAAACTTTCCGAAGAACCCGCCGGTGAAAGGAATCCCAATCAGCGAAAGCAGAAAGCAGGCCAGCGCGCCCCCCAACAGCGGCGACCGGTAGGCCAGGCCGCGGTAGTCGGCAACCGAGAGCAGCCGGTCGTCAAAGCCGCCGGCGTGGCTGATGATGGCAAAGGCGCCCACGTTCATGGCCGCATAGGCCGCGGTGTAGAAAATCGCCGCGGCGATGCCTTCGCTGGAAAGGGCGGTGAAGGCGACCAGCGTGTAGCCGGCATGGGCAATCGAAGAATAGGCCAGCAGCCGCTTTACATTGTGCTGGCGCAGCGCGCCCAGATTGCCCACCGTCATCGAGAGCGCAGCCATGATCCAGACAAGCAAGAGCCAATGCGCGTGCAATGCCGGATAAGCGCCGTACAGAATCCGCAACAGCACGGCGAAGGCGGCAACCTTGGGGCCGGTGGACATCAATGCAACCACCGGAGACGGCGCTCCTTCGTACACATCAGGAGTCCACACCTGAAAGGGCGCGGCAGAAACCTTAAAGCCAATGCCGATCAGAATCATGGCAACAGCCAACGTCGCGAAGCCCGGGGAAGGACTCTGGGCAAGTCCAGCGGCTATCTCGCCAATGTTGGTGGTTCCGGTAGCGCCAAAGCTTAGAGCGATGCCGTAGAGGAAGAAGGCGGTGGCAAAGGAGCCGAGGAGAAAGTACTTCAATCCCGCTTCCGGGCTCTTGCCACTGCGCTTGCGAATGGCGGCCAGGATGTAAGTGGCGATGGAGGAGATTTCCAGGCTGATAAAGACCAATAGCAGCTCGACCGCACTGGACATCAGGCACATGCCGGTGGCGCCAAACAGGACGAGGGAATAGTACTCGGCCGGTCTTTCCTTGCTGCCATCGAAGACGTCAAAGGCGATCAGCAGCGCGATCAGAACTATGCCGCAGATCAAGACGTGGAAGAAGACGCTGAAGGCATCGGTCTGCACGGTGCCATAGAAAGCCGTTCCCGGCGGCAGTCCCAATTGCCAGATGCTGGCCAGCAAGGCGCCAACGACGCCGACCAGGGCGAGCGCGCCGATGGGCTTACGGGTCATGCCCGGCGGCATCAAGGGCTCGATCAGCATGATGAGCACGCCGGTAATGATGAGCCATAGCTCGGGCAGAATGCGGTAGACCTGGGGCACGTGCATCACTGTCTCACCGCAATGCCCAGGGTGGGCGCCGGCGCAGGCGAAGCCAGCTTCACGAGTGCGCCATCGATGGCGCGGATCCAGATGGGAGATGCGACCCCCATCACTAACATGAGAACAGCCATCGGCCATATGGCAGCGTGTTCGCGGCCGCCCATATCCACTACATTCAGTTCTGTAACCATCTTGGATACGTCACCGTAGAAGACGCGCTGAATCATCCACAGCATGTAGGACGCGCTCAGGATGACGCCAAGCGTGGCCGCCGAGACCCAGGCAACATGGCCGGGGAAACTGCCGCTGAGGATGAGAAACTCACCCACAAACCCGTTCAGCAGCGGAAGGCCGATCAGCGAGAGCGAGGTGATAACAAACAAGGTGGCCAGGCTTGGCATCCGCTTGGCTAAACCGCCGTAAGGGGCAATCTCGTAGGTTCCATAACGTTCGTACATGAAGCCAAGCAGGATGAGAAGCGCGCCGACCGAGATGCCCTCATTCAGGGTCTGGTAGAGCGCGCCGTCCAGGCCCGAGACCGCAAAGCCAAAGATGCCCAGGATGCAAAAGCTCAGCGAGCTGACGGTGGAGAAGGCTACCAGCCTCTTCATATCTGTCTGCACCAGCGCTACCAGCGCGCCGTAGAGAATCCCTATCACCGCCAGCGCGATCATCCACGGCGCCACCTGGCGGGCCTGGGCAGGGAAGAGGCCGAGATTGAAGCGCAGGATGGAATAGAGGCCAAGCTTGCCCGCGACCACCATAGCCAGCGCAGCGGGCGCTTCGCTGAAGACATCCCCTAGCCAGCCATGCAAAGGAAAGACCGGGACCTTGACTGCGAAGGCGAAGAGAAATGCCAACGAGGCCCAGAAGAGCGCCTTGGGCGCAAAGTTCACCGTATCCTGCGCCAGGATCGACTGCAGGCGAACAAAGTCAAAGGTGCCGGTCTTGGCATACAGCCAGACAATCGCTACCAGCAGCAGCGCCGAGGGCAGGAAGGTATAGACGAAAAACTTGATCGCCGCCTCGGTCCCGCGATCCCGGCCGAACATGGAGATAATGATCGCCATGGGCACCAGCGTCATTTCCCAAAAGGCGTAGTACAGGAACATATCGAGGGAGACGAAGACACCGATCATCGCCGTTTGCTGCAGCAGGAAGAAGAAGTAGAACTCCTTGGTGCGGTGGTTGATGGCCTTCCAGGAAGAAAGCACGCCGAGGGGAGCCAGAAAGCCGGTCAGCACCACCAGCCACATCGAGATGCCATCCACACCCAGGTGATAACGAATGGCAGGGCTGGAAATCCAGGCCTGATCGACTTCAAATTGAAAGCCCGATTGACCATAGACATAGTGGAACGGCAAATGGAGCGTCAGCCCAAAGGTGACCAACGTCGTCACCAGCGCGAACCATTGGATGATGCGGCCCCGCCGCGGAAGCAGAGCCACGACCACCGCTCCTACAGCGGGCACAAAGGTCGTAAGCGTCAATATCGAATCGTTCACCACAAATCGTCCCTTGCTAGCCTTTAGAGTTGCATGGAGTAGCCGAAGTAGGTAATCAAGAGCAGGGCCGCGGCGCCAAGCGCCAGCCACCCCGCGTAGGAACGGATGTTGCCCGACTGCACTCGCTGGACAACCGCCCCCACACCGCGCACACCGTATGCCGCCAGGCCGACACCCCCGTCGACGACTCCGCGATCGGCTACGCCCCACAACACGTTGCGGGTTATGAAGAGTAGGGGAGCCACGATGAGCCCGGTGTAGATCTGGTCGATCCAGTACTTGTGGACCAGCAATGAATAGAGACCCTGAACGCGCTCGACCAGCTGATCGGCCAGGCCCGGCTTGCGGCGGTAAAGCAGATCGGCAAAAAACCAGCCGATCGCCGCCATGGCCACGGAGATGATGCTAAACAGGCGCTCCTGACCGTCCGTACCCTCGGGGTGGGGTTGCGGGGTGGAAAGGGCGGCTGCGCGCTGGACGCCTTGCTCGTCCATAGCGATGCGGGTCTGCTCGTAGCTGGGCGTGGGGTTGACCACCGGATCGAGAAAGTGCGCGAACTGGTCGGCCCCGCCGAGTGCCTTGGGAATGCCAATCCAGCCCCCGGCAACGGCAAGCACGGCCAACAGGATGAGCGGCGTCAGCATCGACCAGGGACTCTCGTGGGGGTGCACGTCGTGTGACCGGAACTCACCGAAGAAGGTGAGGTACCACAGCCGGAACATGTAGAAGGCGGTGAGCAGAACAGTCACGAGACCGACAAACCACAGGATCGGCCCCGCCGTAGGCGATAGAAAGGCCTGGTACAGAATCGCGTCTTTGCTGAAAAACCCCGAGAACGGCGGGATGCCGGAGATGGCGAAGACACCGGCGCTCATGGTCCAGAAGGTGATGGGCACTTTTTTGCGCAGGCCGCCCATTTCGCGCATATCCTGTTGCCCGCCCATGCCGTGGATGACGGATCCGGCAGCCAGGAAGAGCAAGCCCTTGAAGAAGGCGTGCGTGACCAGGTGGAAGATGGCGGCGGAGTAAGCAGCGGCTCCGCAGGCCAGGAACATGTAGCCGAACTGGGAGATGGTGGAGTAGGCCAGCACGCGTTTGATATCCGTCTGCACCATGCCGACAGTGGCGGCAAACAAAGCCGTAGCGGCGCCGATTACGGCGACCACCCCGAGGGCGAAGGGCGAGCGATCAAACAGCACGTGCGAGCGCACGACCATGTAGACCCCGGCGGTCACCATGGTGGCGGCATGGATCAAGGCGGAGACGGGAGTGGGGCCTTCCATAGCGTCCGGCAGCCAGACGTAGAGCGGAATCTGCGCGGACTTGCCGGTCGCGCCCAGCACCAGCAGCAGCGCAATGGCAGTGAGGAAGCCGCCCTGCATCTGCGGATTCGCGGTGATGGTGCTGAACACCTGGTGGAAGCTGAGGGAGCCGAAGTGGGCGATCATCAGGAACATCGCGAGCAGAAAGCCGAAGTCACCGATGCGGTTAAGGATGAACGCTTTCTTGCCCGCGTCGGCAGCCGATTGACGCAGGTAGTAAAAGCCGACTAACAGGTAGGAGGCGAGTCCCACGCCCTCCCAGCCGACGAACAAGAGCAGGAAGTTCTCTGCCAACACCAGCGTCAGCATGAAGAACATGAACAGGTTGAGGTAGGCGAAGTAGCGCCAGTATCCGTCTTCATGCGCCATGTAGCCGACGGAGTAGATGTGAATGAGAAAACCTACGCCGGTGACCACCAGCAGCATGACCAGGGTCAGCGGGTCGAGCAGAAAGGCAAAATCGGCGCGGAAGGCAGAGGTCTCGATCCAGGGAAACGGCAGGTGCTCGACATAGGGCAAACTCAGCCCGCTAAAGCGGAAGGCGATGCCGAGGACCAGCCCCAGCGGAGCCGCGGTAAAGAGCAGGGCAATGGTCGAGACCAGCGCCTTGCCCAGAAAACGGCCCAGCAATCCGTTCAGCAGAAAGCCGACGAAGGGCAGCAGCGGGATCAACCACAGATGGAGGGATGGATTTCCGGTCATAGTTTCATCAGGTTGATTTGATCGACGTTGAGCGTATTCCGCGAGCGGAAGATGGCAATGATGATGGCCAGGCCCACTGCGGCCTCCGCCGCGGCGACGACCATCACGAAGAAGACAAATATCTGGCCTTGCAGCCGGTGCCATTGATAGGCGAAGGCGACAAAGGTCAGGTTCACCGCGTTCAGCATGAGCTCAATCGACATGAAGACGGTGATGATGTTGCGCTTGATGAGGAAGGCGGCCACCCCGATAGAGAACAGGATGGCGCTCAGCACCAGGTAGTAAGCGATGGGAATGGTCATGTCAGTGCTCCCTGCTGGCCAGCGCAACCGCGCCCAGGATGGCAATAAGGATCAGAACCGACGTTACTTCGAAGGGAAGCAGCAAGTCGCGGAAGAGCACCTTGCTGAGGTCGCTGGTCGAGACCACGTAGTCCCCCAGCCGGGCCTTGGCCAGGTGGGTGTGTGGAGAAAGAAAGATGAATCCCAACAGGCAGACCAGGACCGCTACTCCGGGGACGCCTACGATGTAGGCGGCGCCGCTGCCGTGGGTACGTTCTTCCACTCCGGCATTAAGCAACATGATGACAAACGTAAACAGAACCATGATGGCGCCGGCATAGACGATGACCTGGGCGGCGGCCAGGAACTCCGCACCCAGCAGGAGGTAGAGCACGGCCAGCGAGCTCATCACCACAATGAGTGAGAGCGCGCTGTTGATGGGATGGCGCTGGAACAGCAGGTTCAACGCTCCTGCTACGCAAAGGCCGCCAAAGAAGATGAACAGTACCAGATACATGCGAGTGCTTTTCTCCTAGATCGGGCCCGAAGCTGATTGTAGAACACCTTGCGTGCCGCGGATTTCGGGTGCTGCTCTTAAGCGAGCCATAAGCTGGTGGCGACAATATTGGCGATGGCCAGGGGCATCAGGAACTTCCAGCCAAAGCCCATCAGTTGGTCGTAACGGAGCCGGGGTAACGTGCCGCGTACCCATATATAGAGGAACAAGAAACAGAAAACCTTAAATACGAACCAGAAGACCGGCAGCAGGGCCTGAAGAAAGATCCCACCAAAGGAGGGAATCAGCGACCCGAAGGGACTGGTCCATCCACCGAAGAAGAGCAGCGACGCTACGCAGCCTACGGTGATCATGTTGGCGTATTCGGCCATGAAGAACATGGCAAATTTCATCGAGCTGTATTCGGTGTGATAGCCGGCCGTAAGCTCGGTCTCCGCCTCAGGCAGATCGAAGGGGGCGCGGTTGGTTTCGGCATAGGCCGCCGTGAGGTAGATGAAGAAGGCGACGAATTGGTAGCCGCCAAAGACATTCCACGACCAAAGGCCATGGGCCGATTGGCTATCCACGATGGTGCGCAGGTTCAACGATCCGGCCCGCAGCACCACGCCGACCAGAGAAAGTCCCAGGGCAAGCTCATAGCTGATCACCTGGGCGCTGGAGCGCAGGGCTCCCATGAGCGAGTATTTGTTGTTGGACGACCAGCCGGCCAGGGCGATGCCATAAACGCCCACCGAGGTGACACCGAGAATCACCAGTAACCCGATATTCACATCGGCGATCTGAAACATATCCACGCCGTGCCAGGTGATGCGCGCCCCGAAGGGTATGACCGAAATCGAAATCAACGCGCAGCCGAGGGCGATCATGGGCGCCAGAATGTACAGCGGACGATCCACGTTGGTGGGGATGATGTCTTCCTTTAGAAAGAGCTTGAGGCCGTCCGCCATAGGCTGCCACATGCCAAAGGGGCCCACGCGGCTGGGTCCCCAGCGATTTTGTATGCGCCCCACCAATTTGCGTTCAAGCAGCACTGTGTAGGCGACGGCTCCGAGAAAGATCGCCAGCACTACAGCAATCTTCAAACAACTCAGAAGGAAAAAGATCAGGAAGCTCACAGGTTTTTTTCGCTTTCTTTACTCGCCTTGATGCCTCAGTTGCTAAACCATTTGCGTGAGGACCGTAAGAGGAACAGCAGGTCCCTCCACTGCCCTCATAGCTACGGCTTAAATCCGCAGCCCTTCCTTAGTCCGCGGCTGTTTCTGTGGGTTTGGTGGTGTGCGATTCCATGACCGAGTGCAAGGTGTTGCTGTAACGGCCTAAGGTGCCGGAGGTGAACAGAGTGTCTTCGGCGGGCAGAATGAGTGCGTGGCGCTCAGGGCCGGCTTCAATCTGCACCAGCGATGATTGCACATGGACGTCGTTACCGGCCAATAGCTCCAGACGCGAGACCTGGTAGCCCGGCACCAGCCGCTGGATCTCATCAAGAATGGCAAAGGGATCAAAGGGGCTAAGCTTCGGCTCCAGGTTTTGCGCCGCCAGCCACACGCTGTGACGGTCAGCCTCACCGGATTGCGCGCCACGGGTCTGCCCCATGTCCGCGTGGACTCCGCGGCCGAACGGAACCAGTTTTTTGGGGTCTGCGCCCATGGTGTCGGCAAGCCGCACCATCAACTCGAAGTCGCTGCGCACGCCGGCCCGGTCGCCTGCCTTCTTGACCAGTTGCTGGTCGCCGTAGGTGTTGGTGACCGTGCCTGACTTCTCATAAAGATTGGAGGTAGGCAACACTACGTCCGCCAGCAGCGCAGTTTCGGTCAGGAACATATCCTGCACCACGACGAAGGTCTTTTTGAGCGCGGCCGGGTCAATGCCATAACGCGCGATTGGATTGGCGCCAACGACGTAGAGGGCGGCTAGCTCACCGCGTTCAGCAGCATCGAACATTTGCACCAGGTCCATGCCGGGAGCCGTGGGCAGGGCATCGCCATACTCCTCGGCAAAAGGGCCACCGCGATCCACGGGCACATAGCCAGGCAGCAGGCCAGGGAGCAAGCCCATGTCCGCAGCGCCGCGGGAGTTGACGTAGTCCCCCAGGCAAGCAAAGCGAGCGTGGGGAAGACCCAAACCGAACTTCACCAACGCTTCGATGTCGCGGCCGCGGAACTCGGACCCAAAGATGATCAGCAGATTGGGCTCGGCGCGCAGCGCGTCACGGAACTTCTTCGCCTCGTCCAACGACTGGGCGCCGGGGAAGGTGGCCTCCTCGCCGGCCAAAAAGCGCACCGCACTGGCGTAGCCATCCTGAGGAATGACAAGCGATTCGTGCGCCTGCCGCTCCAGCTTGATGCCGGCATGGTTCACCAGGTAGATGCGGGCATTGTTGTGGCGGACGTTGGTGCGCAGGTTCCAGGCCAGGGCAGGATGCTGCTCGGTAGGATCGTTCCCCAGTACCAGGATCGCCGCCGCGGTCATGGAGTCGCGCAGCGACGCCGCCCGGTCCTTCTGTCCGGAGATGGCGCGGGCAAAGGCGGTGTAGTCGGCGGTGCGGTGATGATCGATATTGTTGGTTCCCAGCACCGTCCGGGCCAACTTCTGCAGCAGGTAGTTCTCTTCGTTGGTGGTGCGGTTGGAGCCGATAACGCCGATGGCGCTCCCGCCGCGGCTCTCGCGAATCTCGCGCAGCTTGGTACCCGCGTGCGCCAACGCCTGCTCCCAGCTCACTTCTGCAAACTTGCCGTCCGCCTGGCGAACCAAGGGCTTGGTCAACCGGTCGGTGTGATTGGCAAAGTCGAAGGCGTAGCGTCCCTTGATGCACAAGAACTCGCCGTTGATGCCGCTCTTGTCGCGGTTGTCGCCGCGCAAAATCTCGGAGCCATTATTTACGCTGCGCACCCCCAACGTGGTCTTGCATCCGTCGCCGCAGTGGGTGCAGATGGTGGAGACGTGGTTCATCTCCCAGGGCCGCGTTTTATAACGATAGGCGCCCGAGGTGAGCGCTCCCACCGGGCACACGTCGATGCACATGCCGCACTCTTCGCAGTCCAGGTGATCGCCCTGGTTGGGGGCGATGATGCTGGTGACGCCGCGATTCTGCACTCCCAGCGCCCACACGTCCATGCCTTCGCCGCAGGTGCGCACACAGCGATAGCAGAGGATGCAGCGCGGGCGATCGAAGTAGACCACCGGCGACCACTGCTGTTCTTCACGGTGCTGCTTGACTTCGGTGTAGAGCGACTCATGGGCGCCGTACTTGAAGGTCATGTCCTGCAATTCGCACTCGCCGCCGGCATCGCACACCGGGCAGTCGAGAGGATGGTTGCCCAGTAACAGTTCAACCGTGGCTTTGCGCGCCTGCGCGATCTCGTCGCTCTCGGTAGTGACGACCATGCCCTCAGCGACCGGTGTAGTGCAGGCGGTTTGCAGCTTGGGCACCTTTTCCAGGCGCACCAGGCACATGCGGCAAGCCCCAACCGGCGAAAGGCCGGGGTAGTAACAGAACGATGGAACCGCGATACCCGCGGCACGGCAGGCCTCAATCAACAGTGAGCCTGCGGGTCCGGTGACCTTCTTGCCATCGACGGTAAAGGTTACGTCAGCCATGGGTTCCTATCTTGGTTGTGGGCGGGCGTCATACGCCGGCCAAGGCCGCTTCCGCTTGATGGGCGTAAGGACACGGTTTGCCATCCAGGTGGTCTTCAAACTCTTTGCGAAACTTGTCCACGAAGGCGATGGTGGGCATGGCCGCAGCATCGCCCAAGGGACAGAAGGTACGGCCCAACATGTTCTGCGCCAGGTAGCGGACATTGTCGATATCCTTGGCCACGCCGCCGCCGGTATGAATGCGGGTCAGCGTCTTCTTCAGCCAGTCGGTACCTTCGCGGCAGGGAATACACCATCCGCAACTCTCGTGCTGGTAAAACTTCATGGTGCGCAGAGCGAACTCCACCATGCAGACGGTGTCATCCAGAACCACCACGCCGCCGGAACCGAGCATGCTGCCCGCCTTGCCTACCTGGTCGAAGTCCATGCCGATGTCGATTTCGTTGGGCAAAAGCACGGGAGTCGACGATCCACCGGGAACCACGGCTTTGAGTGACCTGCCGTCGTTGATGCCGCCTCCTACCTCGTAAATCATCTTCTTGAGGTTGTAGCCCATGGGCAGTTCGTAGACGCCGGGCTTAGCCACGTCGCCGCTGAGACAGAAGAGCCTCGTGCCGCCGTTGCGCTCGGTACCGATCTTGGCGTACTCCGCTCCACCGATGCGGAAAATATGGGGCACGGTGGCCAGCGTTTCAGCATTGTTGATGACGGTCGGCCCACCGTAAAGGCCGACTACCGCGGGAAAGGGAGGACGAATGCGGGGAATACCGCGCTTGCCTTCCAGCGACTCCATCAACGCGGATTCTTCGCCCACTTCGTAGGCACCCGCTCCGGTATGCGAGATCACGTCGAAATCTATATTGCTGCCAAAGATCCCCTTGCCCAGAAAGCCCTTGGCGTAGGCGTCGTCGATGGCTTTCTCCATGATCTTGAGCAGGTAGCGATACTCGCCGCGGAGGTAGATAAAGCCCATCTTCGAGCCAATGGCCAAGCCGGCGATGATCACACCCTCGATCACCGAATGGGGATCATGCTCAAAGATCAATCGGTCTTTGCAGGTGCCTGGCTCGCTCTCATCGCCATTCACCAGAACGTATTTCGGTTTTGCGGCTTGCTTGGGAACGAAGGACCACTTCATACCGGTAGGGAAGCCGGCGCCACCTCGACCACGGAGGTTCGAGGCCTTCATCTCGGCGATGATCCCTTCCGGGCCCAGCTCGATGGCCTTGCGGGCAGACTTGTAACCGTCCAACTCGAGATACTTGTCGATGTCGGTCGCGCCCTTGCCGAAGCGGAACGAGAGCAACTTCACTTCATCTGGATGGGAGACGAGATAGGCCATGCATTTCTCCGGGTAGACGTGCCTAGTTCCTGGAGCGGTAATCTTCGAGAACTTTGTCCATCGAGTCCGCTGTCAAGTTTTCGTGAAAATCGTAATTTACCTGGACGGCGGGAGCCCAACTGCAGGCGCCGATGCACTCCACTTCTTCCAACGAAAAAAGCTTATCCGGCGTGGTTTCCTTGTTCCCAATGCCTAAGCGCTGTTTGCAATGGGCCAACAGCTCGTTGCCACCGCGCAACATGCAACTGATGTTGGTACATACCTGTACATGATACTTGCCCGCCGGTTTGGTGCGCATGAGGGAGTAATAAGTGATGACGTCGCGCACATCCAGCTCGGTAATCCCGATGCGCGCAGCCACTTCGCTGATCACTGCCTCGGAAAGATAGCCGACCTCATCCTGGGCATAGAGCAGCATGGGGATTAGGGCCGAGCGGCGCAGGGGATAAAGCGTCACCATGCGGTCAAAGCGCGCGGCCAGGGCGGGGCTGAAGATGGTCTTTATCTGTGTGCTCATAGTTGTTGTCAGGCTTATAAAGTGGAACCGCAGGTCCCTCCACTACGCTACGCTTCGCTTCCCGGCACGCCGGGAAAGGCGGGATGTCAAAATTACTGCACAACCTAGGGTGTCATGGATTGATCGTGGGAGCTAACGCGCCGGTCGATTCATCCTCGATTACCTTGCTTCGCCCCAGGTGGTCGAGCCAGTCGATGACTGCCGTATCGAGTTCCTTCGGTCCAATCGGGAAGTTAAGCGTGCCGTCCTCTTCGATCCGGAACGCACCGCACTCTTCCCGTTCCGGATGTTTGACGCACCAGTTTCCCTCACCGGTGTCAGGACTAAATTGGATGCTCAGCGCGGAGTCTTGATGCTTGACCCACGCAGATTCTGGGCCGCCGGTCACCTCGTATGCATTGCCGTGAAGGCTGGCTGCATGCGCGTAAACGCGGAGCATACTTACCAGCGACTCCCATACATGGTGGCGTACGTCCACAGGATCGCTCATCGGTCGATTTCTCCCAGCACGATGTCGATCGACCCGATCACGGCAACGACATCAGCCAGCAAACGCCCTACGCACATGGTTTCCAGGGCCTGCAGCGAGGCAAACGTGGGGTTGCGCATGTGCACGCGATAGGGCTTGGCCGTGCCGTCGCTGACCACGAAGTAGCCCATCTCCCCACGCGGCGATTCGATCGCCTGGTAGACCTGGCCGGCAGGCACCGCGAACCCTTCCGTCACGATCTTAAAGTGATAGATCAAAGACTCCATCTGGGTCTTCATCTTTTCCCGGTCGGGCAGTACCACTTTGGGCGCGTTGGCCTTAATGGGCCCTTGGGGCATGCCGTCGAGCGCCTGCTGACAGATTTTTACCGATTCCCGCATCTCCTGGACGCGCACCGTGTAGCGGGTCCACACGTCCCCTACATTGGAGACCGGCACTTTGAATTGAAACTTCTCGTAGCCGGAGTAGGGCATGTCGCGGCGCAGATCCCAATCGACGCCGCTGGCGCGCAACGGCGGGCCTGTCACTCCCAGGGCGATGGCATCGGCGGCGCTGAGATAGCCCACGCCCTTCAGACGGCGCGTCCAAATGGGATTGCCGTTGAGCAGGTTCTCGTACTCATCGATCTTCTCCGGCATCATCTTGAGCAGGCCCTGCACCCGCTCGTAGAAGTCGACCGGCGGCTCCAACGAAATGCCTCCTACGCGGAAGTAGGAACCCATCATGCGCTGGCCGCTGACATCCTCAAAAATCTTCAGGATCTCTTCGCGCTCGCGGAAGGTATAGAGAAAGAGGGTCAGCGCGCCGATGTCCATGGCGTGCGTGCCCAGCCACACCAGGTGAGACTGGATGCGCGTGAGCTCGTTGAGCAGTACGCGCAGAAATTGACCCCGGGGCGGAATCTCCAATTGCAGCAGCTTCTCGACCGCCAGGCAGTAGCAGAGATTGTTGGACATGGGGCTGAGATAGTCGATGCGGTCGGTGAGCGGGACCACCTGCTGGTAAAACTTGGCCTCGCAGGTCTTCTCGATGCCGGTGTGCAGAAAGCCGATGTCGGGCACCAGCCGGACCACGGTTTCGCCATCGATTTCCAGCACCAGGCGGAGCACGCCGTGGGTGGAGGGATGCTGCGGCCCCATATTAAGGACCATGGTGCGATCCTTGGAGCCCTCCTCGACGCGCGGTTCGATCAGCGGGGCAATGACGAAGTCGGCGGCATCCATCAGCGGTAGCCCTCCACCGGGTAATCCTTGCGTAATGGATGCCCTTCCCACTGATCAGGCATCATGATGCGGCGCAGATTGGGATGTCCGCCGAAGCGCACTCCGAAGAGATCCCAGACCTCGCGCTCGTAGAAATTGGCGGACGGCCATTCCGGGGTGATGCTGGCTACTTCGGGATCCAGACTATCGACCAGGACGCAGAGCCGCAGACGCTCTTTAAGACTGTGGGAAAGAATGTGGTAGGTGACTTGCAAGCGCGGCTCGCTGGGATACCAGTCCACGCAGGTTACGTCCACCAGGAAGTTATAGCCCGCCTTTTGCAGCGTACGGCAGACGGGGCGGAGGTCGTCGCGCTCGATCCACAAAGTCAGTTCGCCGCGATCAAACCGCGCGTTGGTAATGCAGGAGGGTTTGGCGGCCACCAGGGCAGCGATGGCATGGTTCTGGGCGTGAGCCTGGAGAACAGCGTCTTTCTCGTTGACGGCGTCCATTAGAGGTCCGCCTTGTCGGAGGACCAATCGAGAATTCCCTTGTTTTTGACGTAGAAGAGCCCGACCAGCACAAAGCCCAGGTAGACCACCATCTCCCAGAAGCCGAACATGCGCGAACCCACCAGCTTGGGCAGATCGCGATAGACCACGGCCCAGGGAAGCATGAAGACTGCTTCCACGTCGAAGAGGATGAAGAGCATGGCGACCATGTAAAAGCGAACGGAGAAGCGGCCGCGGGCATCGCCTTCCGCGGGGATGCCGCATTCATAGGTGGCCAACTTGGCAGCCGTGTTCCGATGCCTGCCGATGAACCAGGAGGCAGTGACGATACCACCTCCAAAACCCACGGCGACAAGGATTTGGAGCAGCAGCGGGAGGTAGTTCCAAAAGTAATCGTGCGTCTGCATTTGAACTCGCGATCCGACCTGAGGCTCAGTCTCGACTGTAAGTTTTCGCCTTCCCAGAGTCAAGCGAGGGGTTGTTGTGTGGTGGTAATGAAGGGCACGGGGTTTAGCCCGTGCGTAACGGAAGAAACAACGGTGGGCTTTAGCCCCTGAGGTCGGGATTGACCACGATGTAATGGAGAACATTCCCTCAGGGGCTAAAGCCCCAATGATTTTGGTTCATCATGTACGGGCTAAAGCCCATACCCTTCATTGAAGCTGCAATCTACGGTTCTGATTTTCACTCAAGGACTCTCAGGAGTTTCGCCTTTTGGCCGATAGGTTCGCCATGAGGTGGAATCATGCTCAAATTTCGTCGCGCCCCATCCCCGGAGAGCTCCAGTTGCTCCGCAGACCATGATCCTTTTTTCGATTGGAGTGGGCTGCCAACACAGCGAACCTTCATGGAGACACAGCGCGCCGGTTGGCGAGCCGCATTGGGTTCCGCTGGACCTCGGCCTTTCGTTCGCCGCCGGCTCTCCCCGGAAGGCGGTCATGCCCTGGAAATCTTGGGTCACGCGATTGAATACCTCGCCGACGAGTATGCCAATGACCTTGCAGACAAGGGACCACTGGGGAGCGCCGACCCGCGCGTCGCAGCCATCCAGATACTGAAAGAACTCAACCGCGCTATCTATTATTCCGACACCGAGATGCCACCGGCACTCGGCCGCATGAAGCGGTGGCTGCTGGGTTCGCGAACTATAGGCCGGTGATACTCTCCCTGTATGCATTTTGTTCTGAACGGTCAATCGCGGGAATTTCCGCAATTGGCGGGACCGGCCCACCTCCTGGACCTGGTCGCTGACCTGGGACTCAAAGGCGACCGGGTAGCGATCGAGCACAACGGCAATATCGTTCCCCGTGCGGAGTGGGCCAACACCGGCCTGCAAGATGGGGACCGGCTGGAGATTGTGCACTTTGTTGGCGGCGGCCGCGCCTGATGAGCCGCGTACGCAGAGCGGCAAGCTTTCTGCTGGTCACGGCCTGCATGGCCGGTACCGTGTTCTCCCAGCAAACCCCGCCGCCAGGCCACGACGACAGCGGCCCGACCTTCACCGTTTCTGATTTGCCGTCGAACCGGCCCCTGCGCATCGTGGTCTACGGCGACATGCGCTTTACCGATCCGGCCAATACTTCCGACACCCAGCCGGGAGTGCGTAAATGGCTGGCGCAAAAGGTGGGCGAAGAGAAGCCGGACCTGCTGCTGATCACCGGCGATATGCCCTTTAATGGCAGCAATGCAGCCGATTGGAAGGTCTACTTTCAGGAAACGGCGTTATGGACTCAGGAACAGCTGCGCATCTATCCCACCATCGGCAACCATGAAATACTTCCTGATCATCGCATCGGCCTGAGGAACTACTTTGCGGCATATCCGCAGATTGATCACCACGCCTGGTACTCGGTGCAACTGGGAAATATCTATCTCATCTCCCTGGACAGCACGAATTTTCTCGACGCGGGGGGAGCGCAGCGTAGATGGTTGGAGTCACAACTGGCCCATCTGCCTTCGTCGGCGGACTTCGTTTTCTTCCTCTTCCATATACCGCTGGTCTCGGATCTGCAAACCGCCTTCATGCTTGGGATTCCCAGTCCAGATATACTCGCGCTGCGGCATTCTCTCGAGGCCCAGGCGGCCACGTCACACGCAAAATTTGTTATCTTCAACGGCCATATTCACAACTACGAGCGGTTTGAAGTGAATGGCATCACGCATGTGATCACCGGCGGAGGGGGCGCGCGGCCTTATCCCATCTTTATCCGCGGCGATCAAGACCTGTATCACGCCCGCACCTATCCCAACTTCCACTATCTCGTCATCACGCTCCAAGGTAAGCACGCCGACGTGAAGATGTACCGCGTGGTAGATCCGGATGCGGCACAGAAATCCGTTGAAGTGAAGGATAGCTTCACCCTGGACGCGAAGTAGGGAAGACCCGCCATGTTTGCCATCGTGCGGCTTTAAGGAAAGCCGCACGATGTTCACCGCTTATTGAGGAACGGCCGGCGGGTTGAGCGCGTCAAACTGCCGCTGGTGCCAGTACGGGTAGGGAGCGCTCACCTTGCTGGCCGCATCGAGCTTGGCTACTTGCGCAGGGGTAAGGTTCCAGTCTGCCGCGGCCAGATTCTGACGCAGCTGGGTCTCATTGCGTGCGCCGATGATTACCGTGGATACCGTCGGGCGTTGCAGCAACCAGTTCAGCGCCACCTGGGGAAGCGGCTTACCGGTTTCTTTCGCAACCTCATCCAGGGCATCAACCACCTTATAGAGATATTCATCGTCGACCTGCGGACCCTGGGCAGCGGTTTTGTGCAGGCGGCTTTCTGCCGGCAAGGGATGTCCACGCCGGATCTTTCCCGTCAGGCGTCCCCAGCCGAGAGGACTCCATATGATGGCGCCCACTCCCTGATCGATCCCCAACGGCATCAACTCCTGCTCGTAGTCACGGCCAATCACCGAGTAATAGACCTGGTGCCCGACATAGCGCGCCCATCCATACCTATCCGAGACCGCCAACGACTTCATCAAATGCCAGCCGGAGAAATTGGAACACGCAATGTAGCGCACCTTGCCGCTGCGCACCAGGGTGTTCAAGGTATCGAGCGTCTCCTCCACCGGCGTGAACGCGTCAAATCCGTGGAGATGGTAGATGTCGATGTAGTCGGTTCCCAGGCGCTTGAGGCTGGCCTCACAGGCATGCACCAGGTGTAGCCGGCCGGAGCCGATATCGTTGGGTCCGTCGCCCATGGGGAAGGTGGCTTTGGTCGATATCAAAACCTTGTCCCGGCGGCCGGCGATCGCCTGCCCCAGGATCTCCTCCGACATCCCTTGCGAATACACGTTCGCGGTATCGAAGAGGTTCACGCCTGCTTCCAGACAGATGTCCACCAGGCGCGTCGCCTCGGCGACGTCGGTCGATCCCCATGCTTTGAAAAATTCGTTTCCACCACCAAAAGTCGCTGCGCCGAAGCAGAGCACCGGCACCTTCAATCCTGAATGTCCAAGCCGTCTGAATTCCATAGTGCAAGAATAAACGAGACATGCGATCAGGAGGGACGCCATGATCTGCCGCTTGGGAGCTGGTTTGTGGTTGTTCTGCTTTCAGTTCTTTGTGGGCGAGCAAATCGCCCGGTTAGGTTGGCCGGGACACTACAGCATGGCGCGCAATTACATCAGCGACCTGGGCGCGGTCCGTTGTGACGGGGGCGCAACATGCTCGTCGCTGCACTGGGTCATGAATAGCTCGTTCGTGCTGCAGGGATTCCTGATCGTCTTCGGTGCCGTACTGGTGCGCTCGTTTTTTCCTGCGCAGCTCGTCTACCGGATCGCGCTGGCCTTGTTTGTGATTGCCGGCATCGGCGTGCTGGAGGTTGGCCTGGCGCCGGAGGATGTCAACTTCAAGTTGCATGTGCTGGGCGCAGCCGCCAATTTTCTGGGCGGCAATCTCGCCATGATCCTGCTTGGTCTGGTGATGATTCGCCGGTCCGTGTGCGAGGCGCCGCTCTTGCGTATGAGAAGCTGGATCACCTTTGCGCTGGGATCGGTGGGGCTGCTGGCGACGCTCGCCCTGGCCTTCCGCGGCACTCCATCCTGGGCAACACTGGGATGGGATGCGGGTACTGGTAGAACGAATGGCAGCCTATCCACTTCCTCTGTGGCTTACCTGGACCGGCTTTCTGATTTCAAGGGAGCTTGCTTAGGGCCGCTCGAGCGCACCGCGATCCCACTGGGCCAGCGTGGCTCCCGCTTCGTAGGTGCTTTCGAGGAAAGTGAGCAGGGCCTCGTCCGGCGAAGGCTCCTGGCGCAGATCTTCATAAAGGTAGATGAACTCACTCAGAGTGGTGTTGTAGCCAGCCTTGGCCGGCTTGATCGATGCGGCCTCGAGACCTTTGGGCGCAGGAGCGGCATAACAATAGAACGCGGCCTCGCCGAAGCCTCCGTTGCCGGGCCAGAACCCGGCGCTGATCACTTCATGCGAGTAGGCCTCGCGGGTGATTGTCGGCTCCCTCGCGAGGCGGCGCGGGTCTTCCGGAAAAGCGCGTGACCGCCAGGTCGAAGCTGCCCCAGAAGAAATGCACGGGGCTAACCTTGCCCACAAACCGGGAGGAAAACTGCTGAAAGATTTTGTCCGCATGCATCAACACTCGCCAGAAGCGATGCGCGGCATCGCGGTCGTAGGAGGCGTGCTCGAAATCTTCAGCGAAGGGAATCGGATGCTGCAGTTCTACCGGTACCGGGTAGATCTCTACGCTGACCCCGAGTGCGGCCAGACTGCGCTGGTACTCCAGGTAGAACTCCGCCACTGACTGGGCGCGCAGGGGAGTCGACAGGCTGGCGCCGGTGCTCATCACAAATTTCAATTCATGGCTGACGAAGTCGAAGGCGATCTCAAGAAACTCCGATCCATAGGGCATGGCCGAGGTGTTTAATCCGCGCGCGCTTACATAGAGCGGAACATTCCACCAGTGGGCCTGCAGGGGACTGAGCGCAAGCCGGGTCTTGCCCACGATCTGCGTCCACATATGCAGAGTGTCCGCAGTCTTCTGCCAGTCTGTCCATTTGAGTTCAGGCCAGGTGTCCACGCTTTATTGGCAAAAGACCAGCATGCCGAAGAGGAAGATCCAGAAGACGCCCATGGTGTGCCAGTACCACGCGGTACAGTCCACCACCACCTGGCGCAGCTCGACACGGCGCAGGAAGATGAGCGCGAACATCGCGCTCGCCAGCGCCAAAACCCCGATGACCAAATGCAGGCCATGGGTGCCGGTGATCAGGTAGAAGAAGTGGCTGCTCGGGTTCGAAGCAAAGAAGACACGTTGTGCGACCAGTTGCTTCCAGGCAATCCATTGCCCGGCCAGAAACAGGCCGCCCAGCAGGGCAGTTGCGGCCAGCCAGGGAGCGGCGCGGCGGATGGTCGGGCGGCCCAGTCCCAGCCACTCCTCCATGACATCGATTTCACTGAAGAAATGCCTGCGGCCGATTTCCATGGTCAAGCTGCTGAGCACGATCAGCGCGGTGTTGATCCACAGAATGGGAGGCAGCGCGATGGGGCGCCAGTCAAGAACCCAGTTGTTGTTGACGGTGAAATGACCGCTGCCTTGGCGGGCGAAAAAAGCACTCACCAGGGCAACGAAGAACATAAGGTCGCTGGCCAAGGCAAAAAACAAGACCATGCGGTAGCGGCTCAGCAGATCGCGGGGTCCACGCCGGCCGGGAGGCCGGTTCTCCCAATTCTCACCGTCTCCACCACCACCGGTGGGCCTGCGGGCAACCGGCGGTTTACCGCCAAATCCGGGATCCTTGCGCTCTGTCTCAACGGGTGTGCGAGTGAAGGTAGCAGGCATGGCTCAAACTCCGACATTCGAAGATTACTCCTGTTTGGCCTTCGGCTCCCACTGCATTTTGAAATATGCTTCGTTGCTGTGAATTCCGCTGTCAGACCTTTTGACCGGTTGGATGCCGCGAATAGGAAAAAAGGCCTACATTAAGCGGTCGCGCTGCTCACGCACCATGTCCACGAAAAGCTGATGGACCCGGCGATCGCTGGAAAGTTCCGGGTGGAACGTTGCCGCCAGTAACCTGCCCTGCCGTACCAGCACGGGAAACCCATCCCGTTCGGCCATCACTTCCACGCCGGGGCCCACACTGGCTATGCGCGGGGCGCGGATGTAGACCATCTCCAGTGGGCCGCCGGGCAGCTTGGTCGGACCCGTTTGGATGGCGCTGTCGATCTGCCGTCCATACGCATTCCGCTCCACGCTGATGTCCATCAGGGCCAGGCTTTGCTGCGGGGGATGGGTGACATTCCGAGCCAGCAGGATGCAACCGGCGCAGGTGCCGAAAGCTGGTTTTTCTGCCAGGAAGCGCTGCAGGGACTCAAGCAAGCCATCGCGCTCAAGAAACTTTAGGAACGTAGTTGATTCGCCCCCGGGCAGGACCAAGCCGTCGAGCCCGGTCAGTTCCGCCGGTTTTCGTACCTCAACCGCATCGGCGCCGGCGTCTTCGAGTGCCTGGGCGTGAGCGGCAAAGTCTCCCTGGATGGCGAGCACGCCGATGCGCGGACGTTCTTTCCCCATGCCTACCAGCCGCGGGTTTGCAGCAGTTCAGCCTCTTGCAACCCGGCCACAGCCAAGCCTTGCATGGCGCCGGTCATCTGCTCGCTCACTTCGGCCAGCACCTTGGGATCGTTGTAATGCGCGGTCGCGATCACGATGGCCTTGGCCCGCGATTCTGCCTCCTCGCGCTCTTTGGGGTTGCGGATGGCGCCGGTTTTCGCATCCAGCTCCACGTCCAGCGGGGTGGCGCCTTCTTTCATGAAAATTCCCGACCCGACAAAGACGGCCTCCGCGCCCAGCTGCATCATCAGGGCCGCGTCGGCGGGGGTGGCGATGCCACCAGCGGAGAAGTTGGGCACGGGCAGCTTCCCGGTCTTGGCGACCATGCGCACCAGTTCATAGGGGGCGCGATGCTCCTTGGCTGCGGCGTAGAGCTCTTCGTCGCGCAGCACCGTGAGGGCCCTCATCTCTTTTACGATTTGCCGCATATGCTTGACTGCGTGCACCACGTCGCCGGTACCGGCTTCGCCCTTGGTGCGAATCATGGCCGCGCCTTCGGCAATGCGGCGCAGGGCCTCGCCCAGGTCGCGGGCTCCGCAGACAAAGGGGGTAGTGAAGGCGTGCTTGTCGATGTGATGGAGTTCGTCGGCAGGGGTAAGGACTTCGCTCTCGTCGATGAAGTCGACTCCCAGGTGCTGCAGAATCTGGGCTTCGGCAAAGTGCCCGATACGCGCCTTGGCCATGACGGGGATGGAGACCGCGCCGATAATTTCCTTGATCAGGCTGGGCCGGGCCATGCGCGCCACGCCGCCCTGGGCCCGGATCATCGCCGGCACCCGTTCCAGTGCCATGACGGCGGTAGCGCCGGCCCGCTCGGCGATGATGGCCTGCTCGGTGCTCATCACGTCCATGATGACGCCGCCCTTAAGCATCTCAGCCAGACCCAACTTCAGCCGCAATCCTGTTCCGCCCGGGTAGGTTCCGTTTGTTTCTGCCATCTTTCCGCCTCCAGCATCTTGCCCACAGGCTGTGTTTGTGCCTGCTAGTTATTACTAAGGGTTCTGGTCTTAAGTTTAGCAGGCTAAGAGCGTTTAAGTGAGCTTGGATAGCCTGGATCCAGTGATCATCCCCGCTGACTCTGGATCATCCGCTGCACTCAGCGGTCAACAGCGGTGGAATCCGCCATCTCCGTCGTGAGGGAACCAGGAGTGCGACCTACGCCACGACACCCGTGGCCGCCTCTTACTGCGGTATACTCGGTCTCACCATGGCGCCTGAAAAAACGTTTTATCTTGAGACTTTCGGTTGCCAGATGAATGTCCATGACTCAGAAAAAGTCATCGGCACTCTTCGCCATGAAGGCTACCAACAGGTGGATACCGAGATCGCCGCCGACCTGATCCTCTACAACACCTGCTCCATCCGCGATAAAGCCGAACAGAAGGTCTTCAACCGCCTGAACGATTACAAGAAGCTGTACGCCCAGGGCAAACGCTTCGTGGTGCTGGGTTGCGTGGCGCAGCAGGAAGGGGAGCGGATCTTCGAACGCGCTCCTTATGTATCGATGGTGTCGGGCTCCGCTTCGTACCGCAAATTGCCGGAGATGCTGGGCCGGCTGGAGGCAGGGGAGTCGCGCATCACCGGCCTCGACGACCGCCAAACCGAAGAGACCTTCGAAACCGAGTTTACGGCGCGCACCAATCGGCACCGCGGCTATATCACTATCATCGAAGGATGTGACAAGTTCTGCGCCTATTGCGTGGTTCCGTATACCCGCGGCAAGGAGCGCAGCCGCACCTCCACATCGGTACTCGCCGAGGCTCGGACCCTGGCCGAGGCCGGCTACACCGAGATCCAACTGCTGGGACAAAACGTCAATTCGTACCATGACCGCGAAGGCAAGCTCACCTTCGCCGAACTACTAGCCGCTGTGGGTCAGGTCCCGGGTATTCGCCGGGTCCGCTTCACCACCTCTCATCCGCGTGACTTTACCCCTGATATCGTCGCCGCCATCGATGCCGTGCCTTCGCTTTGCGATCATGTGCATCTGCCGGTGCAGAGCGGCTCCACGCGAATGCTGGCAGCCATGCAGCGAGAGTACAGCAGGGAACAATACCTGCAGCGCATCGCATGGATTCAGTCCGCCCACCGTCCCATCAGCATCACAACCGACATCATCGTCGGATTTCCAGGAGAGACAGAAGAAGACTTCGAGCAAACATTGAGCTTATTGGGGGAAGTCGGCTTCGACGCAGTATTTGCTTTTAAATTTTCCCCCCGGCCCAATACCCCAGCCGTCGCGTTATCAGACAGCATCCCAGAAGAGGAAAAGAGCCGGCGCTTGCAGGTGCTCCTTGATCGCCAACGTGAGATCCAAAGGTCACGTTACGCCAGTCACATAGGGCAAATCATGGAAGCAGCGGTTGAAGGGTATAACAGTCAAAGGGGCCAGGTAATCGGGCGCAGTTCGCAGAACAAGACAGTGAATTTCACCACTCCGCACCCCATCAGTCCCGCTCCCGGCAGCTACCTGCCGGTGCGGATTACGCAGAGCTTTCCCAACAGCCTTGTCGGCGAGGCTGTCACGACGGCATTATCAGAGTTGCTATGATGTGGACGTGCCGGTTAGGTGCAGCCGTTCTTGACGGAACGGCTGCGCTGAGCGCGGTTAGTCGGTTTGCATCTACCCTGATAATGCCGTAGCCGACCACGGAGTTGACCATGGATGTGGAAATGAAAATCCGCGGTCTGGTCATGGATCCAGCCAGCAATATGCCCATCGTGATCCTGAAAGATGTCAAGAGCGACACTGTGCTGCCGATCTGGGTTGGCATGTACGAGGCCAACGCCATCGCGCTGGAGATTGAGAAGTCTTCGACTCCACGGCCGATGACTCACGACCTGCTCAAAAACCTCATCCGCGGCTTGAATGCAGCGGTGCAAAAGGTTGTGGTGACGGAACTAAAGAACGACACGTTTTACGCCGTGATCTGGATGGAACAGGATGGCGAAGTGGTCAGCCTGGATGCGCGACCATCCGATGCCTTGGCGTTGGCCCTGAGGTCCGACTGTCCGATTTACGTGAGCGAAGAGGTAATCCGGATCGCCAAGCTTGCGCCGAGCATGGCGGAGACAACACCCGAGGAGCTTCGCCGCTGGCTGGAAGGCCTCAACGACGAGGACCTGGGCCGCTACAAGATGTAACTGACCAGAAGACAGCCTTTGCGCCAAATTGGCTATTTTCGGCCGCAAGCGACTGCCAAGGCAATCGTCTGAAACACGCAGCGATCACATGCATCGAAACCAGTCCCACAGGGACGGCTGAGAATAGCCCAGGACGCCAGTCCTGGGCGAGCCTGGACCGCCCGAGCCACGAGGGAATTGGGCGACAAGAGATTGAATAGGCTTGGGTTCGAAGGCGCAGCTTAGTTAACAGAATATATGTTATCGGACACGCTATATGGAGCGACTTCGGGCTGTTACAGCGGACTTTAGCCCGGGTCGCGGTTCACCCAGGACTGGCGTCCTGGGACATTCTCAGTCGTCCCTGCGGGACTGGTCTCGGTGGGGGTTGTAGACCCAGGACTGACGTCCTGGGCTACTCTCAGCCGTCCCTACGGGACTGATCCCTGGCTGGTGTCCAATCCGAGTTTTTGCACAGCTCAAGCCACTCTGGAATCCTTCAGCCACTGGGTCCCCACCATTCCAGCGGCAAAAATGAGCGCCAGGGTCAAGCCGCTCCACAGGCCATAGATGCCCCACCGAGTGTGGAAACACAGCACATACCCAATGGGCAAACCGAGCACGCCATAGGCCACCATATTGATCACCATGGGCCCGCGCGTTTTGCCCAGGCCGCGCAACGCTCCGGTGCTGATGCCCTGAATGCCGTCGAAGATCTGAAAGGCAGCGGCAACGGCAAGCAGACGCATGCCCACGGCCGCGGTTTCCGAGTCGTGGGTGTAGATGTGTACCAGCTGACGCGGAAACATCAGGAACGCCGCAGCCGCCAGAGCCATGAAGACCACGCCGATGCCGATGGCCATGGAACCCTTGCGCCGGGCGAGGGCACGATTCCCTGCCCCAATCGCATGGCCCACGGAGATGGCCGCCGCTGACGCGAGCCCGAGCGGGACCATGTAGGTGAGGCTGGCTGAGTTCAAGACAATCTGGTGCGCAGCCAGAATGTCGGGCGAGATCCGCCCCGCCAACAGCGTTGCCACGGAGAAGGCGCCTACCTCAAAGATCAACTGTGAGGCTGCCGGCCAACCCAGCCCCAGCAGGCGCACCAGGATCGCCGGCCGCAAACCTGGCCAATGGGCGAAGAGGGGGTGTCCGCGGTCTCGCTCGTGCTTCCAGGCCCACCAAATCAAAACCGAGGCCATGTAGATGCGGGCCACGCAAGTGGAGAGCGCGGATCCGCGCACCCCTAACGCCGGCAGCCCTAACTTGCCGTAAATGAGCGCCCAATTGCCGAACCAATTAACCAAATTGGCGGACACCAGGGCAAAGGTCACCGGACGAACCTTCCCCACCCCTTGCAGGTAGCGGCGGAAAGCGACATATAAGAGCAACGGAAGGGTGCTCCAGTTAAGCAGGCTGATGTATTCCCGCGCCGGACCGCGCACCGCTTCGGTGATGCCGATGAGAGGAAAAAGATGGGGCGCGACCCCGATGACCAGCATGCCTAGCGGTGCATATCCGATGGCCAGGTACACGCCCTGGGCCAGGGCCCGGTGGCAGTCATCGAAATCGCCGCGGCCGAAGGCCTGTGACACCAGGGTATCGAGTCCCAGCAGCAGACCTATGCCGAAGAGCGCGGGCGCGTAGAAGATGGCGCTGCTGATGCCCACGGCGCCGATGGCCGCCGGGCTCAGGCGTCCCACCATGATGGTATCCACCATGGACATGGCGCTCCAGCCGAGTTCGGAGAGCACAACCGGGATGGCGAGCGCCAACAAGGCCCCCAGTTCGCTACGGAAGCGCGCGACCGGGGACGCCTGCGTGACTGGAGCGCGGGAGAGCATGGTCCTTCCCACCTTAACTGATGGAGATGATGGGCCGCCGGCTTGGGGTGTGAATCTTTGCGGTTTGCAAATTCAAGATGGTAAAGTCAATGAGGCGCGGCTGAGCAACGCGGCAATCGCGATTTGCACTTTACAGACCGGGAGAGATGGCCGAGTGGCTTAAGGCGCACGCTTGGAAAGCGTGTGTACCGCAAGGTACCGTGGGTTCGAATCCCACTCTCTCCGCCATCGCAATAGAATCAACCACATAGCATCCGGTGGTACCGATAGTCGGTAGAGACGCTCTGCAAGCATCCGCGAGCCCTTCTCACTCTTCCAACTAACGCTTCGGCGGGCGAGTCAGCAGGCGCTCGATGACCTGTGTAGAAGAATCTAGCGCTAAAATATTGGTGAATCGAAGGGAGCTTACACTGCACGATGCCAAGCGAATCTCAGCTCAAGTATCGTATCGAAGTCATTCAGCAGCTAGCGGAATGGAAGATTCGCAACAAAGGAACGGCGGAGCAAATCGGAGCGGCTGAAAGACTCCTGGATGCAATTGAGTCCTTTGACAGGCTGCGAGGCGGAAGCAGTTCTTTTGTAGCTGCTGTCCCCCCTGGCCGTCTCAGGCAGCTCTGACGCCAGTCCCGCGCTTTCAGGGCTCAAAGCCCCCTTGGGTTTAGAGCAACGCGCCCAATCGCGCGGTTGAACCGGGGGAACAGACCCGATTGGTACCTGGCTTGACTAGGCTACCTTTCTTATTCCAACTAACTGCGCGCCTGAGCTCAGCACAATCGCCAAGCGGACGGCCGCGCAAGCGTCCTCAGCATAGAGGATGGCTTGGCGGAAGCGGGAGAACTCGCGAGGAATTCGGTAGGTCGCTTCGAATTGGTTTTTCTTTTCCATGACGTTCCTCCTTGTGCAAGGCCTCTCACCTATTAAGGCGCAACCACCCGGCAAAAAGGGCAACTTGCAACCAAGAAAAATGCCTGGAGAACTCGGCGGCGCGGCAGTTGCTACTTGCGGCTGACGCTGGCGTCCTAGCTCCGCCTGTCCCAAAATAATTTTTAATTGGTTTGCCCCTTTTTCTGCGCCAAACCGCTTTCTCCAGTGAAGGCGGTTATCAAGGCCGCTTACCTAAAGGAGGAACTACCGTGAAATCTGAAATCAGCACCTTCGTTCTCCCCGCCGCCGCTGCTTCCCAACGGCCTATGCTCACAACCCAGCCAGCTAGCAACCAACTTAGGTTTCGCTTCAAGACAGCCCAGGTGTTTCTGCTGCTGGGGCTGGTCGCCCCCCTCCAAAGCTTCGCCTCCTCGGAGGCGCCGTACTGCATCGCGGTGAACGGCGGTTTCGTGGGACCGGCCACCGGCACGACTTTCGTCGCGCGCAACTATTCTCAGCCGGCGGAGGGGAAGTGCACACCGTGGACGGGCTACACCAAGACCCAAGACTCCGTCATCTTAACCACGAGCGGTACCAGTTGCCTTTCCAGCGATAGCAAAGCGCTGACGGTCAGCGTTTCCAGCGCCGACCCCGAGTTTGTGGGTCCGGGCGGGCTCGTAGGGGATTACATGGAGTTGTACCGGCCAGATGCAACACAACCGTTTACAGGCTCAGACACCGGTGAGTTCGCTGGAAGCGCAGAACCGATCAGCTGCACCAGCGATCTGTTGACCCTCCCGGCGTACCACAACTAACTGGACCTGGCACTCGTGCGGTCACCTTGCAGGAATACTTAGCCGGCCACGGCCTCAAGCAACTTCGCCAAGGTTTTCCATGTTGACCTGGAAGCGGGTGATTCCAGGCCGCAGAGACGAGAGTCCCCAAACCGGGGGGTTAAAGGGACTCTCGTCCATGCGTGCTGCGATCCCACCAGCGCGGCGAACAGGTAGGTTGTGGGTCAACATAGAGCCTTTTTTGTCTCATTTCACTGCTAATAAACGAATTTTGATTGGTCAACATCCGCCCTTTTTCCGGTTGACTTGCATCGTGACGAGCGATAGATTAGCTCCCTTGCTGGCAGTTTCCAAGGACCGGAATGATCGATTTTGTTGCCTCCGGCGGCTGCGTCTTGCTTCTTGATCAGTGGAGCAAGAGGACGGTCGAACTATGCGCCGCTTATGGTTGTCGTTCATCCCGATACTTCCTGCGTATCCCTCCTGTGAGGAACGTACGCAAGAGCGGTAGATCAAACACAGATAGAGTCATCCTTGTCCTCATCTGGGCAATCGCTGCGGCTTCAACGCTTCTGTTGTACCGCAGCGGTGCGCGGTTTAACAGTCACATCGGGCGTATCGCTATCGGTTCGGCGCTGGGTGGCGCGGCGGGAAATCTCTTGGACATATGGCGACGCCGTTTCATAGTCGACTTCATCGACTTGCGGGTGTGGCCGGTGTTCAACTTGGCGGATCTAGCGATTACGGCCGGTATCGCTTTGAGCTTCTGGCCAGGAAATCACTGAGAGCAAGGAAATGCGACCTGTGCTTTTTCATCTGCGTGGTGTTCCTATCCATAGCTACTTGGCGATGCTTTATTTGGGGATGGTGGCCGGAGTGGAGGCTGGAGATATCGCGGCGCACGCCGCCGGGATGGATTCACTGCGGGTGTTATTGGCCCTGGTGCTGCTTTTGGGTCCGGCACTTGTAGGCGCGCGGTTGCTTTTTGTAGCCTACCACTGGCGAATTTACCGGAAGAATCCGCACCGCATCTGGAACACGAAAGAACCCGGCGCCGCACAATATGGTGGGATACTCCTCGCTCTTCCACTCTCTGTACCTCTGGTACAGGTGCTTCATCTGTCGTGGGGTGGGTTCTGGGATGTAGCGGTGTTTACTGCCGTAGTCGGTGTAATTTTCGGGCGTTTCGGCTGTTTCTTGAATGGATGTTGCGCGGGCCGCCGATCGAGTTCCCTTCTCGCCTTATACTTGCCCGGCGCCCACGGCGTGCGGGCCTGGCGCCTCCCCACTCAACTCCTGGAGGCGGGGTGGGCCGCGGCAATGTTGATTACGGCGGTGCTGATCAGGTCGAAGATGCCATTCCAGGGCGGGCTGTTCTGGGTAATTGCGGCGGGCTACGCCGCGGGTCGGTTTGTGCTTTTGTCATTGAGGGAGCCGGAACCCGGCGCGCGCCGGTTCACGATCCAGCATGGCGTTTCAGCCAGCCTGATCTTATGGTCGCTCGCGATGCTGGCGTACCGATGGCCCAACTCTTAGACAATTGAGTGTTCCGAGGAAAATCTGATGATCGATTGGTATGTCCTGTTAATCCCACTTGCTGTATTTGGGGTGTTGCTGTTATTTCGACTTGTGGGATGCAGTTTCAACCCCAGTATGGCGGTTAGCCAACCGTATGCCGACGATGTTCTGCAGGACAATCCCATCGTTTACTATCGCCTTCAGGAAGCGCCCGGCGCCACGACAGCGGCTGACGAAACCGGCCACGTGCCGGCGCAATACGGCATCGCGCCCAGCGCATTGGACAATGCCGCGTATCTCTCCCTGCCGATTGCCGCTCCCAGCCAGCAGTTGGGAGCCCCTTCGGTCATGCAGACTGACGCAACTGAGCTATCCGTCCGCTTCAATGGCAGTTTTGTCTCCACACAGGGCCAAGGATCGCTGGGAGACCTATCACAATTTACGGCGGATGTACTGGTGCATCCGGAATGGGACATTGCCAATGAACGCAACTATTACTGTGTGATGGACTACTCCATTTTTGTGTCGGGACTTCCCTCACCCGGGCCGCAGCGCAATGCCGGTTTTGCGATTTATGCAGGTCCCGATGTTTATAACGATCCCACCTCGCCGATATGCTGGCAACTTTGGATCGGCACGGGTGACGAATTCGCTCGCGCCAATCCCGTCAACGGCGGTCCTGGACCGCTGGTCTCGGCTCAGGATACCTATCTTGGCGTTCAGTTCGGTGTTTCAAACGCGTTCCTGTGGGCTTTCACTGTCGACGCGGACGTGGATCAGGTGGAGTTCCCAGTAATCCGGCGGCCTTACGTACAGGCGACCTCGCCTAATCCGGCGAATCTCGCGTTTAACGTCGGCATCAGCCAGAACTTCGCCGCCTTGATTCCGCCTACTCCCGGTCCGTCAGGTTTCATTTATCCCTTTGTAGGGAGGATCGCGGAAGTGGCCGTTTACAACACCATGCTGGATGGGGGAAGAATCATGTCCCACATCATGAATGCATTCAACACGACTACTTAAGGAGACAGAATGGCTACGGGCGACGATTTTTACCAGCAGTTGAAACAAGCTAACGATAAGTTGAGCGACCTGGCGCCGCTGCGCGCGGACGTAGAACAACTGGCTAATGTTCTTACTTCGAGCCTCAGCCAACTAACTACGCTCATTACCTACGATAATCAGGCGCTTTTTCAAAATGCGCTACAGAACGCCACCATCATCTGTATTTTGGAGAAGATTTCCCAGCAAACCTGCGAGCTATTAAGCCAAGCTTGCCTACAGACAGCCTTACAAACTCAGATTGCGAAGAACACAGCAGCACTCGCTGAGATTGTCGCGATGGCCCATCCTGAGGCTGCTCTGATACGCGAACGCGAGCAGGCATTGCGGATGGAACTGGAGAAATGCTGCCCGCCGGTCCAACCCACGCCATGTTGCCATTACGAGCCGTGCCCGTCGCCGCCACAGATCCCTCCACCACCATCAAATGTAGTGATCGAGACCGCCCGGAAACGGTGATCAAACGACGGAAGGGCTGACCGCCCATGAACTTTCTAAGCCCAACTGAACCCGCTGCGCTGAAGCGGCAAGGTGCGTATTCTTTTGCCCGTAGCCGCAAAAATAGCATTCCCCACCGCGGGGAGAATAGGCGGCAGAGTCGGTTCGCCAAGCCCAGTCGGTGCGTAGTCAGTCTTGCGCCAATAAACTTCGATTTTTGGTACTTGCCTCATGCGCATAAGTGGGAAGTTATAAAAGTTTGACTGCTGTACCTGGCCATCCTTCAACGTGATCTCCTGGACCAGGTGGCCCATCCCTTCCATGATTCCGCCTTGCGCCATGCTCTCGGCGGCGTTGGGATTGATGATCTGGCTGCCCACATCTCCAGCGGCCCAGACCTGATGCACGGTGACCCGGTTCTGCGTATCAACGCTGACCTCGGCAACCTCGGCGAAGTAGCCCAGGTGACAAAACCACGCGGCTATTCCCATGCCGCGCCCTGGTGCTTTGGTCCGGTTCGCCCAGCCTGCTTTTTCTGCGACTAACTCCAACACTCCCTTGTATCGTTCCGGGATAAGCACAGACTGTCCCGTCGGTTCGTGGTCACCCACGGCGTCATGTTCCCCTGAAGACCAGGGCATTTGCTTGTTACTTAGCAAGTCGAGCTGGAACTCGAGTGGATCGCGCCCGGCAGCGCAAGCCACCTCGTCGAGGAAGGACTGGATCGCCCAGCAATAGGCATTGTCGCCCGGCGCGCGCATCGCTCCCGTCCGCAGCATGAGGGGTTGCATGGAAGTGTACAGCGCATAGGCTGGAGGAAAGCCGGCTGGATAAGCGTCCTGCCCGATGCCCCCGCCGGATGTTGCGTGCTTGCCGTCTCCAAAGGTGATGAAATGCTGCCGCCACGCCGTCATCTTTCCTTGCCCGTCAAGGCCTGCTTTCAGGCCAAACGTCCCACCTGGACGAAAGGGGTCATGGGCGATGTCATCTTCGCGCGACCAGAGCAGCTTGACCGGCGCATCCACGCGTTTCGCGATCCACGCGGCCTCGACCAGGTAGTCGTTCTGCAGCCGTCGGCCAAAGCTGCCTCCTGAGCGCACCATGTGCGTTGTTATGTCGCTCTCCTGGATGCCCAGTGTCTTGGCCACCAGTGCGCAACCATCAGCCGGCAGCGTACTGGTCGACCACATCTCCAGCTTGCCGTCGTTCCAGTGCGCAGTGGCGCCCTGGGGCTCAAGCGTGACATGGGCGATGAATGGGAACTCGTAAGTCGCCTCGACCACCTTGGGCGATGAATGGAGCGCCGCATCCACATCTCCGTACCGGCGCACAGTGCTCTGTGGCGGCGCGGTCAGCAGCTCAGCCGCCTTGGTGGCGAATCCTTGACTGCTCTGTGTAACCGCAGGGCCCAGGTCCCAGTCGACCTTGAGTTTCTTCCGTGCCTGCTGTGCCTGCCACCAGGTGTCGGCAACGACAGCGATGCCCGGTTCCATGCCTGGCTCCCATGGCGTAAAGGCTGCAGGAGTGATGCCGCCATCGATCACCAGGACATGGCGCACGCCGGGCAGCGCTTTGATCTCATCGAGGTTAGCGCTCTTCACCTTACCGGCAAATACAGGAGCCTTTTCAATGCTTGCGTACAACATTCCAGGCAGTTGGACATCAATGCCGAAGAGCGGCTTGCCGGTGACAATCTTACGCGTGTCAACGCCCTGCTGCGAGTGGCCGATGATGCAGTAGTCCTTGGGATCTTTGAGTTTCACGCTCTCCAGATCGGGCGCGGGCAACGCGGCAGCCCTGGCCGCAAACTCGCCATAGCTCGCGGAGCGCCCCGAGGCGGCGTGCATCACCCGGCCGGATTGAGTGGTGCATTCAGCCGCGGTCACGGCCCAGGTTTGCGCAGCGGCCGTAACCAGCAACTGACGTCCGGCTGCGCCCACGCGGCGCATCGGCTCCCATCCCTG
The DNA here is from genome assembly GCA_963844785.1 of uncultured Acidobacteriaceae bacterium. GTDB lineage: Bacteria > Acidobacteriota > Terriglobia > Terriglobales > Acidobacteriaceae > PALSA-350. Next base: position 127,523 of record CAWJPV010000018.1, read on the forward strand.
CGGCGTGTTCGCCGAGCCCCCGGAAAACTGCTTTCCGTATATCTTTTCGTTCAGGTCGGCCTGCTGCACCCGGACGTCCTTCCAGTCGACATCCAGTTCTTCGGCAATCAGCATCGGCAGCATGTTCCGCATGCCCTGACCTGATTCGGAAGCGCGCGCCAGGATTGTGACCACGCCATCCGGTGTGATGTGGATGAAGGCCTGCGGCGTCAGTTCCGGCGACTTCTCCGCACCCTGCGTTATAGCCAAGTGAGAGCGATAAAGACCCAGGGCCAGCCCACCGCCCGCAAGGGCCGTCAACTGCAGAAACGATCTCCGGTGCATGCGCATAAGTATGCCCGTCCTTTACAGTTTGCTTTCTACCGTGGCTGTTTGTGCTGCCTGGTGGATCGCCTGGCGAATACGCGTATACGTTCCGCAACGGCAGATGTTTCCACTCATCGCTGCGTCGATTTCTGCATCGCTAGGCTGCGGCGTACGACGCAGCAGGGCGGCAGCCGACATGATCTGGCCTGCCTGGCAGTAACCGCACTGGGGCACGTCGATTGCTTCCCAAGCCACTTGTACCGGGTGCCGGCCATCCGGTGAAAGACCTTCAATCGTAGTTACCGGTCGGCTACTGACACTGCTCACCGCCGTCTGGCAGGAGCGGACCGCCTCGCCGCCAACCATTACCGTGCACGCCCCGCAAAGCCCGACGCCGCAGCCATACTTTGGGCCTTTGATGTTTAATACATCGCGCAGCACCCACAGGAGGGGCATATCCGGTGGTACGTCCACTGTCGCGGCCACGTTGTTGATAGTCAATTTGGTGAGCATCGGTTTACTCCACGATCTGGGTAGTAGAGGATTCGCGAGAATTCCTGTATGGCTCTGGATTTTATCAAGTATGGACCTGGCTCCGTTTGGGAACCTTGCGATGCCCCCTTCCATCTCGACTTATAAACATCCATCGACCAGAGGGTTTGCGGATGCGTGGGCTTGCTGTTAATAAGGAACCGCATAGAACCTCCGACTGAAAACGTGCAGATTCGTTAAATCGCAAAGGAACTCCGCGCGAGGATCCAAGTGGCAGTAATCGCACTTTGCCTCTATTTTCATGGCATAATGTAGGAGGGTGCTTCTCCTATGAAGGCTGCCAGCGCACAGATCGGTGACTACCTGGGATTACAGCCTCCGGCCACAGAGGGCGAGATTCTTCGCATCGTCGAAGGAAGACTTGCTCTGTCGACAATTAAACGCCTGGCTGCACTTGGTCTGGAACGGGCAGAAATTGATATTGTGGTGATCCCGTCGCGGACTCTCCAGCATCGCCGTTCCCGCCGTGAAAAGTTGACCGTGGAGGAATCCGACCGCGTACTGCGTGTCCTTCGGGTTCTTTCGCTGGCGGAGTCGGTCTATGGCAGCCGCGAGCGTGCCTTGACCTGGTTGCGGCGACCCCATGCGAGGCTGGATGGACGAACGCCGCTCTCCCTTCTTAAGACGGATACAGGCAGCAGGATCACAGAGGAACTCTTGATTCAGATTGATGAAGGCATGTTCGTCTGATGGTTTTGTGGCGAATCAGCCGCCATCGTGATCTCATCGGAATCGGTGGACTGCGAGCTGCCGGACGATGGCATTATGCGGGCCATCCGATTGTTTATCTCGCACAAACGCCTGCCGCTGCTCTGCTCGAAGTCTGCGTCCACACCAGTGCGAACGATGTGCCTCCCGAATTCACGCTGCTGAAAATCGAGGGACCGGATATAAATGTTCCTTCTGTTGACACGAAGGAATTACCGCAGGATTGGCGGACACGGCTGGAAGTGCCTCGGGCTTTGGGGACTGCATGGCTTAAGAAAAACGAAAGCGTTTCGCTCCGTGTGCCCAGCGCACTCGTGCCTGAGACAGTAAATATCCTCTTTAACCCTTCCCACACCCAAGCCAAAAAGTTCCACGTCCTAGACGTATTCTCGTATCCGTTTGATCCTCGTCTCAAGACATAGACTTTTTGGGCAATTGTAATTACGGATGTCCCCTGCCCTGCGCTGAACCCGATGGTTGAGAGCATCCCAGATCGGGAACGGAAACTTGCCCGACCTAAAGCTCAAGGTCGACTTCCTCTGCGGATCGAAGCATCCTTACTAGAACCCGACTCATCTACCCAACCAAACCACATCTGCATTGATCGATGTGTTGGGGGTATTCCTTTGGGTAACAAGCCTGAGGACGACGAGATTGAACAGGAAGAGAAAGAGCTTGCGAAGAATGGACTCCACTTTGAGCTGAACCGGCGCCGCTTTATGCAGACGGCCGCGGCAATTTCAGCCGGAATCGCCGTGGGACTGCCGCGTGCTTCAACTGCGGAAACGGCCTCGAAGACCCAGGCAATCACCTTAAAGGTGAATGGGCAGTTGAAGGCGCTCTCACTCGATACCCGTACTTCCCTGCTTGACGCTCTGCGGGAGTACATGGACCTCACCGGCAGCAAAAAAGGTTGCGACCACGGGCAGTGCGGGGCATGTACCGTCTTGGTCGACGGCCGCCGAGTTAACTCTTGCCTGACTCTGGCGTTTGCAGCGGAGGGCTCCGAGATCACCACCATCGAAGGGCTGGCCAAAAACCCCGACCCGAAAGACGCAAGTGAACTGCACCCCTTGCAAGCCGCGTTCCTCGAGCATGACGGCTACCAATGCGGATATTGCACACCGGGCCAGATCTGCTCGGCGGTGGCAGCGCTTGAGGAGCATAAGCGCGGGGCACTCTCGATAGTGAGTTTACATACCGGCAAGACCGAGCATCCGGAGATGACGGATGATGAGATCAAGGAGCGCATGAGCGGGAATATCTGCCGCTGCGGCGCATACCCTAACATCGTTGCCGCGGTTCGCGCAGTAGCAGGAGCGTCGGCATGAAATCTTTTAGCTATGAACGCGCGACAGCGACTGAAGGCGCAATCCACGCTGGAGCGGCGCGAGGCGCGAAGTTCCTGGCCGGCGGAACGAATTTGGTCGACCTCATGAAATACGGAGTCGAGTCACCGACGACACTCATCGATATCAACCATCTCGAGTTGAAGGAGATCGTCGCAGACCCGGATGGTGGAGTGAGGGTCGGCGCCCTGGTTAAAAATTCCGATCTGGCCAATCATCCATTAATCAAGACCCAGTATCCGCTGCTCTCGCAGGCGCTGCTAAGTGGCGCTTCTCCGCAGTTGCGAAATATGGCTACGACCGGAGGCAACCTGCTGCAACGGACGCGCTGCTACTACTTCACCGATATCGGCTTTCCGGCCTGCAATAAACGGGAGCCGGGCTCGGGGTGCGCGGCGATAAAGGGTTATAACCGCATCCACGCAATCCTGGGACAAACCGACAAAGGTTCGACCAGCGGCGAAAGCTGCATTGCGACCAACCCCTCAGACATGAATGTCGCAATGGCAGCGCTGGGAGCAAAAGTCGAAGTCGAAGGTCCAAAGAGCAAACGAACGATTCCCTTCTCCGAATTTCATCGACTGCCGGGTTCGACTCCATGGCTCGACACGACGCTGAGGCCGGACGAGTTGATCGTCGCAGTCACCTTACCTCCAGCCAAGTTTGCTAAGAACGCCTATTACCTGAAGATTCGCGATCGTAACAGTTACGCCTTTGCGCTGATCTCCGTAGCGGCTGGTCTCGAGTTGGAGGGCGGCCTGATCAAATCCGCTGGCCTCGCCCTTGGCGGCGTGGCGCTGAAGCCCTGGCGAGACACAGAAGCCGAGAAGGCGTTAGTCGGCAAGCCCGCTGGGCCTGGGGCATTTAACCAGGCAGCCCAGATCGTGGTCCATAACGCAAAAGGCTACGAGCACAATACGTTCAAGATTGAGATGGCAAAACAGGGTGTGGTGCGGGCATTGACGCTCGCCTCGCAGGGCACGACAGAAGGGATGCAGGCATAATGGCGACCGAGACGGCACCCACGCCGGCGAAACAACTCAACCACCGCTATGAGGGCATTGCCAAGGTCACGGGGAAAGCAAAGTATGCCGCAGAGTTCTCGCAACCGTTCCCCAAAGCCGACCTTGCTTATGCCTACATCGTTCAGGCCACAATTCCGAATGGGACCATCGCATCGATCGACCGCTACACGGCAGACCGGGCGCCCGGCATCATAGCGATCCTAACGCCCTTCAATGCGCCGAAACTCAACCAGGGACCGCCCGAACCGCCCGCGAGGAGAAATCTCAGCCTGCTGCAGGACAAGGATGTTCATTACAACGGACAACCGGTCGCCGTTGTCGTGGCGAGATCCTTGAACGAGGCGAAAGCCGCGGCGCGGTTGCTGAACATCAAGTACGTTTCCAAGCCTGCGCAGGTAAATTTTATGGAGAGACCAGGTGATGCACGGTGGCCGAAAAACCCAGGGAAAGAGCCGCCAGGAAATCACCGGGGGGATGTGCAGGCGGGGTTTGCAAAATCCTCTGTGACCATCGAACAGACCTATATCACTCCTATCCAGCACCACAACCCGATGGAGCCGCATGCGACGATCGCATGGTGGGAGGGCGAAAGGCTGAACGTTTATGATGCGACTCAGTACATCTCTGGCGTCAAGACGTCCCTGGCCAAAACCCTCGATATCCCAGTCGACTATGTCCGCGTCCTAAACCCGGTTGTGGGTGGGGGCTTTGGATCGAAGGGCTCCATGTGGTCCCATGTCCCGCTCTGCGCGATGGCAGCAAAGGTGACCGGAAAACCGGTGAAGCTTGTTTTAGAGCGGGAACAGATGTTTGGGCCGGTGGGCGGCCGCCCGTCGACGGTAAACAAGATCAAGCTTGGTGCGAGCGCGGATGGCAAACTGCTAGCCATGCAGCAGGACGTCACCATGAACGCATCGGTGATGGAGGATTTCACCGAGCATTCAGCCGGCCCGATGAAAAACCTTTACATGAGCGAAGCGAACTCCGTGACCGAGAAAGTGATCGAGGTCAATTTGGGAGTCTCAACGTTTACGCGCGCACCGGGAGAGGCGCCAGGAACAGCAGTGCTCGAGATCGCCATGGATGAGCTTGCCGAGAAGCTCAAGATGGATCCCGTGCAACTGCGGTTGGTGAACTACGCGGAGAAGGATCCTAGCCACGATCGCCCTTGGACGGACAAGCATCTCCGTGACTGTTACACCCAGGCGGCGCAGCGCTTCGGATGGTCGAAGCGTAGTGCTACACCGTGCAGCGACACCGAAGGCAATGCGATGATCGGCTACGGTATGGCGACCGCTACCTATCCCGCAAATCGAAGCGCGGCTCAAGCCGTGGTACGACTGCTGCCAGGCGGGAAGATGTTCGTAGGATCCGGCACGCAGGACCTGGGCACCGGCACTTACACCATCATGGCTCAGCAGGCGGCGGCGGGCCTGGGCATTGACCCTTCACTCGTCGAGGTGAAGCTTGGTGATTCAACGCTCCCTAAGGCTCCGGTTTCAGGAGGGTCACAATCTTCTGCCTCTGTATTGCCGGCTATTCAAGATGCAACCACGCAGTTGAAGTTGAAATTGGCCGATCTAGCTATAGCCGATGCAGCATCTCCCTTGCACGGGCTGAAGACCTTGGATATCGAGGCTAAGGAGGGCAAACTTTTCAACAAGAACAATCCCGGGCAAGCGGACAGTCTCGTGGATCTGATTGCGCGCAATGGCAACAAGCCGGTAGAGGCAAACGGATCGGCAGAGCCTTCGGAAGCCAAAGACTCGATGAGTTCCTATTCATGGGGCGCGGTCTTCGTTGAAGTAGCGGTCGATAAGGACACCCACATGGTAAAGGTGCGCAGAGTTGTCGGCACCTACGACATCGGAACACTGCTTAATAAAAAGACCGGGCTCAATCAGCTGATGGGCGGTATCGTCTGGGGTATTTCCTTCGCGCTGTATGAAGAGGCGCGTATAGACCCTGTGTATGGCCGTGTAGTGAATGAATCCCTCGCCGAATATCACGTCCCCGTAAACGCGGATATCGGCGAGATAGACGTGACCGTCCTCAACATACCGGATGTGAAGTTCAATCCCATCGGCTCGCGCGGCATCGGAGAGATTGGAATCACTGGAACGGCAGCCGCGGTGGCGAACGCAATTTACAATGCGACGGGTAAGAGGATAAGGGAATATCCGATAACCCCAGACAAGATCATGAAGGCTTAGCGGCGCGCTAACCTGCAAGGCAAGGACCGATAAAAAAACGGGTTGGTAACAGAGCGCGCCTGGTTAAGCTGGGCTACCCGTATCATGCCGACTGTTTCCGGGCCTTGTTGAGTACCCTGCGAAGATTATTTCCCACGATCAGGTCTTCTCCATCCTGGAGCGTCATGGAAATGATTTGTAAATGGTTGACTTTTGACCTGGGCTCTCTACCACTAACAGCAGGAACCAGACTGGGGTTATTGTTGGTGAGAACTTCGATACGCGGCTCACCAGCGCGTAGCTGCTCCGCACATTGATCGATGGTTAAACCGAACTTCTGCTCGTCCCACTGAACCGTGAGTGTGGGATAGCTGTTACCGGTCGTGGGAATAGCTATGTCGGTGGTGACGCCCGGGACCGTTCCCACTAGCTTCGCAATGCGCTCTACGCGAGCTGTCCACTCTTTATTCAGGGCCTTCGAATCAGCCTGTGCCCAGTAGTCGACGCCCGCAAGAATTCCCATGACCTCTTCCTTGCCCACCTTCATGGCGCGGCAGACAGAGCCTTCCCAGGGGCAGGTGTTCGCCAGGGCTGCAGTGATAAGGTCCTGGCGACCCAGCAGTATCCCGGAACACTGCGGCCCACGGAAGCCTTTTCCTCCGCTAAAGCAATAGAGATCGACACCCATCTTGGCGAAGCGGGTGAAGTTGTCAAAGGGAGGAATACCGGCGGCGGCGTCCAGCAACACGGGCACGCCCGCGGGCTTGCTGATCTTCAGCACCTCGGGTACGCGGTCGTCTTTCCAGGTGGTGTAGATCATGGCCGTCTGCGGGGTAATCGCCGCCTTCAGACCGTCTACGGTGGGCACGATCACGAGTTTGGCGCCGCATAGACGAATGGCGTTATCAAAGGCGCTCCGCCCGCCAAGCATGATCACCTCTCCCTTCAATCCAGTGGTGTCGGGGAGCTGCCACACGTTCTTGGGATCGCAGCCCGCGATACATCCCGCCGTGGCCACCGCGATCGCTCCAGCTGAGCCGGAAGTAACCATGCCTGACTCTGCGCCGGAGAGCCTGGCTAAATAGCGTCCCGCAGCTACTTGCAATTCGAACATGTCCACGAAATGGTGGGAGGCTTCTTCCTCGGCCTTTCGCACCTCGGGAAGTTCGAGCGAACCGCTCAGGTAAGTCCAAGTGCCGCGAGCATTGATAAAAGATCGGACGCCAAGCCGCGAGTAGATATTCCCTGTGACCGACTTTTTGGTCACCGCGGCCACCGTGTTTGCAAGACTACGTGAGCCAATGGTGGCAAATAGGGGAGCTGCGGCTATCAATTTAAGGAACGATCGGCGATCGCTTTGGCCAGCGGAGATGTTTTGCTCGAGTGACATGGTTCCCTTTCGTTGCCTTATATCAAGGTGTTGGCTGTTTCACGGCGATAAAGGAGATTTGTTCCCCCGTCGTCGTCTTCATATCGAAGTTGTTTTGCAGAAGGGTCTGAGCCGGAAAATACCCCTTGAAAAACGTGCCGTAGAGGGGCACAACTTGATCCGTATACTGCATCTCCCGGAGATAGATGGTTGCCTGCACCACATCGGGAAAGTCCAGGTTTGCCCCCTGTAGATCGTCCAACAGGTTGCGCATCGTCTGCCGCAATTGCAAAGCCACATCTTGAGTAACAATCCCCTGGTCGGGGATGAACCCGCTCTTGCCCGACATGTAATAAGTATCCCAATAAATCACCCCTGGGCTTGCCGTCGGACTAGGCTTCATATTCCTGATCTGAATTGACTTGCGTTTCGATAGATCGGATCCCGCGATAACGCTGAAGACGATGTGGCTGTTGTTGGGAAGGCTCGCCACCTGGATTGTTCCCCGCCCCGGAGTATTGCCAAACTCAAAGTAAGACGCATAAACCTTGTTCATCACACTGGCGTTGGAACTCGGTGCCTGTCCGTTGTGACCGATCGGCGCGGGCGTGTTTGGCGCTGCCGCTTTCGCCTCTGCGCTGCTCAGGTATGGATTGACCCAGACGACGTTGGCCATGCTCATACCTGCCGTCTTTAAAATCGTTGCCACGTTGTCGAGCGCCTGCTTCACCTCGGTCCCATAATCATCCGAAATCTTCCCTGTGGCCCGATCGGTCCCATCCTGGGCCGACATGTAGAGCACTTCGCCGGCCTGGATTCCCGCAGGATCGATGTGCTCCCCCTTAGGCCATCCTGGCGGCTGGATCACCTTCCGTTCCAGCGTATTGGCGGCCGCGATGCAGCTGATTTGGACCTTCTCTCCATTAGGAAGATTTGCCACCAGCAGCACCGTCCGCGCCGGAGGATGCTTACCGATGGCCTTCCAATAGATATCGTTCATCGCAGCGATGTCTTGCGAACTGGTCACATACACATGCATCCAGACGACGGAGCCAAAATCCATTCCCGCCGCGCGCAGCACACCCTGCACGTTGCCCAATGATTGGCTCACCTCCTGCGAGAAGTCCTTGGGAAGGCTGCCATCGCTGCTCCGGCCGTTCTGGCCTGCCACATAAAGCGTGTCACCCGCCAGCACGCCCGGACTCGACATGGAGCCCGCACTTCGGCCTTCCACGTTGATGACCTTCAGCGCGCCGCCCTTCTGCGCCAACAACTCCGTGCCGCTGGAAATAGCAAATAGACAGGCAAACACGATCAAAGCGTGCCTAGGGTAGTGATTCATGCCTTCTCCTCGGATGAGTTAAGTGCGGACTTAGAGATGGGCAGGCCGAACCATCCCGGCGGGCAGATGAACTTGGCCAGCCCTGGCAGGATTTCACATTGTTACGCTTTATTTCATTTACACTTTATTTCAAATCGAAACAAAGGATAGCGGAATTTTACAGGCCTATAAAATGCTGTCAATGAAAAGTGATTTTCTCTGCCGAGAAAGCGATCGATGACCTCCAGACTCGTGCCTACCCCGCTGTTGACGCTTCTAGCTCTTGTGCTCTTGTGCTCATTTGCCCCTGCGCAAGATACGCCCACGCCCGTACCGGAGCCACCGGCGACTGCCACTGCGACTGCCCCTCGCGCACCGGTCCCGGACAAACCGTTTGAGTTGCACGCGCTCAAGCCGGAGTTCTGGAAGGTCTTTCGTAAGGACGTCAAGCTCGAAACGATGGGCACCGGCTTCGCCTTCACCGAAGGACCCGTCTGGGACCCGACCGACTTTTTGTGGGTAAGCGATGAAAAGGGGAATCGAATCGTCAAGCTCTATCCGGACGGTCATGTCGAAACGGTACTTTCATTGATCGATCCGGACGGCAGCACCTACGATAAACAGCATCGCCTGTGGAGTACATCGAGCGGCCTGCGCGCAGTCATCGAGCTTTCCGCGGATGGTAAAAGCTTCGACGTCATCGCGGACCATTATCAAGGCAAGAAGCTTAATACCCCCAACGACATCGTCCTCGGACCGGACGGCGCGATGTATTTCACCGATCCAATTATCGACTTGCGGCCCGACCAGCAGCAGGAGCAGCCACAATCCGTCTACCGTATCGGTGCCGATCACTCCCTAACGCTGCTGACGAGGGAGTTATTAGCGCCCAACGGATTGGCGTTTTCCCCCGACGGGAAATATCTATACATCGACGACGACAAAACGAGAGAAATCCGTCGCTATGACTTCCACCAGGACGGAACTATCTCCGGGAGCATGGTCTTCGGCAATCTGGTTGATCCAGCAAGCCACGGGTCTCCTGACGGGATGAGGGTCGACAAACATGGCCGTCTCTTCGTCTCCGGGCCTGGCGGTTTCTGGGTCTATAACCGCGCCGGCGAGCACATTGGAACCGTGCAGATGCCGCATAGCATGGCCAACCTGGCTTGGGGGGGCCATGGTTACTCCAAGCTGTACATCACCGCGGGCAAGACGGTGTATATCCTGCAGACCAAGACGCATGGGTTTATCCCGTACGAAAGTAAAAAGTAAGTCAGAGCAGAGCTGTCCAAATTAACTGAATCTTCTACGGCGCTCAGCATCATGCTGCGTCGATACCCCCTCCCTTCCGAATCTGCGTGGGAACTCGAAAATAGACCTCGAATCGGACCCAGGCCCGTAGGGCCGGTAGCCAAATTTCAGCCCAGCCCGGACCGGATTTCCTGCCACGCAGCGCTGGACGAGGCCGCCTTTGCGCCTTTCAGTAAGGAAAGGCGCATGAAGTTTGCCAAAGCCACCAAGTTCCACAGGAAATCCGGGGAAGGGCTGGGACTCAATTCCGCAACATCGTCCGAGCGCCGGAGGTGCGGCACTCAGAATGTTGGTAGTGCCGCGCCTCCAGCGCTCCACAATCTTGGCGACCCGTCTCCCAGCCCTCCCGGGCTGGGCTGAAGTTTGGCTACCGGCCCTAGGGGCCTCGATGATCTATTAGGTCGCACACCCAGCGGTTCCAAGATAAACCGACACCGCGCGCGTCGTCGTGACCGATGAAGCGCCTGAAGAAGAGCTCGTTTGGACAAGTCTGAAATCAGGGTGTAATACCACTGTCGCGGACCCAGAAGCTCTCGGTCCATTTCTGGCCGGCAGGCAATATTTGTAACTCAGAATATTTGCCGCGGCGCACTAAATTAACTCCATCGATAATTGCGGCCAAGGGCTCGAAGCAAATGAATTCCCGGGTCAGGTCCGGAGAAGGAGGTAGATAAATGGTGGCGACCTGGTATTTCGGTCCGAATAACTCCTCTACCTTCATGCCACCGGCTTCGATGGAAAAATGGGCACGGCCGTCCGCATCGCGTTCAAGGCCGGTAAAGCCGTCATCCAGATTTTGGCCGCGCAGGGGTAGTGGATTCGGTATGTCAAGCGGCCGCATTTCACCCGTCGGAATTTTCGTTTCATCCGCCACGACATGTATCCGTGCGGGGAGATGGGCGATCCACTCGTCGCGCGGAATACCGGGAATCTGGAAGAAAGGGTGAAATCCGATGATCACCGGCATTGGATCAGCACTCAGATTCGTAATCGTTGTGTTCACTTCCAGGACGCCATCGGCCAGACTGTAAGTCACCTCGTATTCCTGGGCGAAGGGCCATTGCGCCATCAGATCCGGATACTTCCAGAATTGAAGCCGGCTGGTCAGATGTGCGGACCGGCTGTCGGCCGCCACCTCCGTCACCTCCCAGAGTGGCGAGTTAATAAGCAGCCCGTGACCCGGCATCACGCCGCGGACGTTGCCTAGACTCATATTGAATCCATAGCGCTTGCTGTTGGCCCAAAAGGCTTGTTCGTCTAATATGTCGGCCCACGGCGCGAGAAATGGAATCCCGGCCAACTTTGGGTTCTTCACATACTCGGAAAGGTCATCGTAGGGGAAATACAGAATGTTTTTCCCGTGCACCTTCATCTCGTAGGCAAGATTGCCCACGGACGGCACCACGGCGACTTCCACTCCATTCGCCGCATCGCTCAGGCGAACGATAGGGACGCCGTGATCCGTCGTTTTCTCAGCCGTGTAGTTCTGGGCAAAAGAGGTCGTCGCCAGCAACAACCAGCACAGCCTGAGGATGTGAGCTGAATTCCTGGTGAACTTCAGGCGCCGCCCCCTGCTCCTTGTAGCTGCTTAACGCTGTGCCGCGCCGCTACGGCCCATAATGGGCCATACGTCCACGATCTTGTCACCCTGGGCGATATAGTAGCGGTCGAAGGCGTTGGTGCTCTGGTCCAGGTTGGTGCAGTAAATTTCCAACCGGTCGCCCAGCTTCGGCGCCTGGTCCCCATCTTTCCAGGTCAGGGCGCCATATTCTGCTCCCTGAACCCCGACCTCCAGCCACGGCTTCCCTTTCACCTCGTCGGTCTTCTTGGCCAGCGCCTTGTTGCCGTAATCGGTGGTGATGATGTTAGGGTGGTGCTGACTATCAACAGTAGTTAGAACGGTCAACGCAGGTTGCCAATCTGTATATCTGGTCATGTTCCCGTCTTGGCCACCGACGATGAAGTATTCAGTGTCCATGAAGACATAGGTGCCGGCTTCTAACTCTGTCAATCCGGTAGTCGTGATCGATGTTGTAAGTGCCGGTGGAGCCGCCGGATGATGATGTTTACCGGCAAGCCGGATTTGAGCGCCAGGTCTTTGCTCTCGCGCGCACCAGCCAGCACCTCCATGGACTTCTTCTGTCGTGCTTCGAATCCCTTGGTATGGGCTGCGCCTCCGGAGTAGGCCATGAAACCTTCAAATTGCATGTGTTCGCAGGACGATACCTTCTTTGCCAGGTCGACCGCAGGCTGGCCGCCGTCAATGCCTTGGCGGTTCATTCCGGCGAATACCGACACCAGGATTCTCAACTTTGTCTTGTGAGCGTCCGCCGCTTCCTCCAGCCAATCCACCACCTGGGCGTCGTCGGTCACCAACATGAAAGTGGGATCCTTCTTAGACAGCGCTACGGCCCGCTGGATGTTATTGACGCCCACCGGCTGTTTGGTCCACAAAACGCCCTTGATCCCCGCCCCGGAGAAGAGCTCCGCCTCAGCGATGGTGGCACACGTGAGCCCGACCGCTCCGGCGGCTACCTGGTGCTTGGCAACGTCCACGCTCTTGTGAACCTTGACGTGGGGCCTTACGTTGATGCCGTTGGTCTTGGCCGTTTCTGCCATGTGCTTCACGTTGGCGTTGAACATGTCCAGGTCTACGACCATGCACGGTGTAGGCAGGATGTCCTTGGTCATGTCGCGGAAATCCCTCTTGGCAATCCGCGCTTCGAATTCGTTGACGGGATAGGTCGAGGAAGTTGTACTGGCTTGGCTCCGTGCTAGCGACAGAACACCCATGGCGGCTCCTGCGGATAGGAATTCGCGACGTGTTGTCATCTCATTCTCCTGCGGTGATATCGATCCACTTTATTGTCTAACCCGGGAGTACCTTCACACTTAGCGCGATCACTCACGCAGATTGCTTACGAGCCTTGTCCAGAACCTGGCGCAGACGATTGCCCACTATAAGCTCTTCGCCTGGCTGCAGGGTCAGGGAGAGGATGCGCAGATGATTCGAACGGCCAACCTTCGGATTGCCTGACTCAGTGAGTCCTGCTCGCGCCAGAACACCGCTGGGATTAGTGCTTGTCGACACGTCAATCCGCGGTTCGCCCTCGCGCAGCTGCTGGTCACATTGAGCCACCGTCAAGCCAAACTTCTGTTCGTCCCACGATACCGCAAGGGTGGGGAAACTGTCCTCCTCCTCGGGGGGAGGGGTGGTGATGGTTGCCTGAACTCCTGGTACGGTCTCCACTAACTTTGCGATGCGCTCCATCTGGCGCTGCCAGACTTTGTCGATGGCCGCAATGTCGGCCTTGGACCAGTAGTCGATGGCCGCGAGCACGCCCATGATCTCTTCCTTGCCGACCTTCATCGGCCGGCATACGGCGCCTTCCCAGGGATGGTGTTGTACAGGGCCGCGTCGATCAGGTCCTTACGGCCTAACAGCAGGCCGGAGACTTGCGGGCCACGCATGCCCTTTCCGCCGCTGAAGCAAAAAAGATCGACGCCCGTCTTTGCCAGGCGCGTGAAATTCGCGAATGGGGGGATGGCCGAAGCCTGGTCCACCATCACAGGGACGCCGGCGGGCTTGGTGATCTTGAGGATGCTCTGGATGACGTCGGTTTCGCCCCAGGTGGTGTAGACCATGGCGGTCTGGGAGGTGAGAGCCGCGGAGAGATCGTTCACGGTTGGGGCGACGATCAGCTTGGCTCCGGTGAGGCGGATGCAGCTGTCCAAGGGGGTGCGGCCGCCGATGATGATGACCTCGCCCTTCATGCCGGTGGTGTCGGGTAACTGGTAGATATTTTTGGGATCGGTGCCGGCGATGCAGCCCGCGGTGGCCGAAGCGATCGCACCAGCCGAGCCGGAGGTGACCATGCCGGATTCGGCGCCGGAGAGTTTTGCGAGGTAGCGGCCGGCGGCTGCTTGAAGCTCAAACAGGTCGACGAAGTAGTGGGAGGCTGCTTCGGCGGCCGCGCGCACCTCGGGCAGCTCGAGCGAGGCGGTCAGATAAGTCCAGGGCCCTCGGCAATTGATCAGCGGCCGAACGCCGAAGCTGGTGTAGATGTTGTCGGAAAAGGTCCCTTTGACGGTAGCGGCCTTGGTGGCAGCAGTTACGGTAGCGGCAAGGCTGCGGGCCCCGATAGTGGCAAAGAGAGGGGCCGCGGCCAGCAGCTTGATGAAGGATCGACGGTCATTCGAGTTAGACAACGTGATGTTACCTTTCCTATGGCTGCGATAACTCGGAATAACATATCTAAGATGTCCTCACGGTTCGGGCAAAAGAGGCGGGATTGAAGGATGCCAATAGCTGGCCAGATAATCCTAAACATAGTAAAGAAAAATATCTGCGTCAAGAGAAAATTCTCACACCCGTAACGCTTTATTGCTGAACGGCCACTTCTCCCAGTGGCCCGCGGTCCAGGCCGCTCGAATCCACCAGATGGACTGAGACCCTGGTGGTGTTGGGTGGCGCCTGTATGGTGGTGTGCAACTGTACCGGCTCGGTGGGAGTCACAGACATGAGCTTCGCGGTACCTCCACCGCCTCTGCCGTAAAGTGCGCCACCAGATCGCCTGCATAGAACACTCCAAAATTGCCGGAGAGCACCAGGCCGGCGGGGGTCTGGTGGCGGTAAGCGGCGTTCCGATCACACCGCTCTAGGTCGTCGTCTTGAAGTCCTCTCCCATGCGCGTGGGATACCACTGCGTGTCCATGGCGTAGCTTTCGCCCGGTGCGAGCTCGACCATCGGGCTGTTCATCTCCGCCTCCATGAATGGTCCCTCGCGGGGTTCCGTGTTCTGATTCCGCCGTTTGCAGGCGGCCCGGACGAATAAAAAATGATTGTTGCTTTGCTGGGATACTCCGCAGTGGGATCAATATGGTGGCGCTCAACCATGGTGTATCCGCTCTGCCATCCACGGCCGCCAGCCATCCTGAGGGCAGTCTATCCAGACCTCTTGCATGATGTCGTTCCAGTGCACCCGTAACTTGCCATCGCTGAGCGAGAAAGCCGGGTTGTCCGCCGGGCCGGTGCGTACATGGTAGCCATTGAGATACGGCGCTTGCGGGGTTCACCTCCGTCACTCCCCAAAATTTCGTGTTGAAATTCTCCGAGCCAGCGGGATTCGGAAGTGGGGTACTCGGTGATGGTCTGCTCCGACCAGGTCTGCGGGAAGCCGGTCACGTTCTGCATGACCACATGGAACGAGATCACCGGCGTGTCCGCGCCGATGCTGATGTCGCGGATATACCGTTGCCCGATCTCCGGATTGATCGGCCCGGTCAGCCGCACCGCGCATCTGGTGCCGCTTGCGACAGCACCTCCAGGGTAAACGGACCGCCGTCCAGGTTACCCCCGCCGGACCAATGCTGCTCGTCCTGATTGCCCTCCGGTAATGGCCAGACCTTGTCTCCGCCGTAGTTGTGCTCGCCGCCTCGATTGCGTTCCGGAGGAATCACCTGCCCCTTGAGGTGCGGATTGACGTAGAGAAAATCGTGGCCGCCGAAGGTGACCTGTATCAGCCGTCCACCAATCTGCGGAACAATCTCCAGCTTCACCCATGGGATTGGCCAACTCCTCGGCCTTCCATCCCAGGTAATTCGTTTCCTGCACACGGCAGCCAGATTGGAAGCGGCTGGCAATGGAGCGGTAGACCCGTTGGCAAAGCCACCAGCGCTAGCAAGGTAAACCACTCGACAAAGCGCAATTTGGTTCTCGCAGAAGCGGAATACATTGGCTACCCCTATGAAGATTGGGCTGCCGACTGGTTAATGAAGCGCAGCCGCACGAGCGTCTTACGCTGAATCGGGCAGCGACCGGGGAGCGGGCTGCTCTCAGTGTTTCGGTTGTCTCACTGCAATAAAAGAAATCTGCTCGACATCCTCTGCCTTAGAATCAAAATTCTGTTGCAAAGTCGTTCGTGCGGGAAAATGGCCTTTGAAAAACGCTCCATAAAGAGCTTTGAACCTGGTCCGCGTCCTTCATCTCACGCATATAGATGGTTGAAGAGACGACATCCGAGAAATCCATATCCGCCTCCTCTAGCCCATCCAGCAGGTTGCGCATGGACAGCCGCGTCTGCACATCCAGATCAGGGGTAAAGAGCCCTAAACCCGGAACATACGCGTCCTTTGCTGAGAGGTAAAGGGTATCTCCGTAGAGGATGCCAGGGCTTGCTGTTCGGCTGGGCTTCTCATTTCTAGGCCGAATCGATTTGCGTTTTGCCAGATCCGCGCCCGCAATGCAGCTGAAAACGATGTGGTTCTTATTGGGAAGATCGACCACCTGGATGGTTCCCCGCCCCGGCGTATTTCCAAACTCGAAATAGCGCCGCATAAATCTTGTTCATCACATCTTCTGGAGCATCCGTGCTGCTGAGATAGGGATTCACCCAGATAACATTCGCCAGGCTCATGTTCGCCGTCTTTGCAATGGTGGCGACGTTATCCAGCGCCTGCGTCACTTCGCCGGCAAAATCCGGCGCAAGCTTTCCGGTCAACGGATCGGCGCCTCCCTGCGCCGACATGTAGAGAACGTCATCCGCCTGAATTCCGGCCGGATCGATGTGTTGCTCCCTGCGGCCATCCCTGCGGATGGATCACCTGTCGAGGGACGCCACTGCTCACGGCGATACAGTTGATCTCGATGTTCTCCCCGTTCGGAAAAGCCCCTACCACCAGCACAGTCCGTGCAGGAGGATGATCACCAATCGATTGCCAATAGACATCGTTCATGGCAGCGATATCCTGCGCACGGGTCACATAGATGTTGATCCAGACGACATTGCCAAAATCCATGTCTGCCGCGTGGAGTACACGTCCTGCACATTGCGCAGCGACTGGCTCGCCTCTTGCTGAAAATCCTGCGGAAGGCTGCCGTCGGTATTCCGCCCGTCTTTGACCGGCGACGTAGAGCGTCTGGTCAGCGAGAATGCCGGCACTGGACGCCGGGCCAGCATCTTTGCCGTCAATCTTGATGAGCTTGACCACGCCACCGGTCTGCGCAAGCAGCCGGACGCCGCATACAGCAAGCAAGAAGAAGCCCAAAGCTAACCATGGGCAGCGTTTTGATAGACGGCTGATTTGTCCTCCCTGGAACCCGCTCATGCAGATTGCTTGCGCGCTTTGTCAAGAATCTGCCGCAGGCGATTCCCTACCGTGAGATCTTCGCCTGGCTGCAGCGTCATAGAGATGATACGCAAACGATTGGGATGGTCTCCATGACCTGCCTCCCCAGGCTTCCTATCTCGGGCCAGAACGCCGCTGGGATTACTGTTCGTCAGCACTTCAATCCGAGGCTCGCCTGCCCGTAGCTGCTGGTCGCATTGAGCCACCGTCAAGCCGAACTTCTGTTCGTCCCAGGTGACCGTCAGGGTGGGAAAACTGTTTCCCCCCTTGGGGATGGTGATTTCGGACGTGACCCCGGGTACCGTGTTTACTAACTTCTGGATGCGTTCGACCCGCTTCTGCCACTCTTTATTGAGTGCCGGGAGATCTGCATGCGACCAATAGTCGATGGCCGCAAGCACTCCCATGATCTCTTCCTTGCCGACTTTCATGGGCCGGCATACGGCGCCTTCCCATGGACTGGTGTTGTATAGGGCCGCGTCGATCAGGTCTTTCCGGCCCAGCAGCACGCCGGAACACTGCGGGCCACACAGACCCTTGCCTCCGCTGAAACAATAAAGATCGACCCCGGTCTTAGCGTACTTGGTGAAATTTTCAAACGGGGGAATACCGGCCGCGTCGTCCAGCAGCAGGGGCACGCCGGCGGCCTTGGTGATCTTGAGTGTGCTCTCCAGCCGGTCGTCCCGCCAGGTGGTGTAGACCATCGCGGTTTGCGGAGTGATGGCGGATTGCAAATCGTCCACTGTCTTGGCAATGACAAGTTTGCCTCCGGCGAGGCGGATGGCGTTGTCGAATTCGCTGCGCCCACCCATCATCACGACTTCGCTTTTCAGGCCGGTTGTGTCGGGCAATTGCCAGACATTTTTTGGATCCGATCCGGCGATACAGGCAGCAGTCGCCGATGCCATCGCGCCGGCTGAGCCCGAGGTGACCATTCCAGATTCGGCCCCGGAGAGTTTGGCGAGATGGCGGCCGGCGGCTGCTTGCAGTTCAAACATGTCGACAAAATAATGCGACGCCTCCCCCGTAGCAACCCGCACCTCGGGCAACTCCAGCGAACCACTGAGGTAGGTCCAGGTGCCACGCGCATTGATGAATGGCCGCACCCCAAGGCGGGTGTAGATATTCGCGGAAAAGGATTTTCTCGTAGTGGCAGCCACGGTGCCGGCAAAACTGCGCGCGCCAATCGTGGCAAACAGAGGAGCCGCGGCCAGCAATTTAATAAACGATCGCCGGTCACTTAGATTATTTTGAAGCTCGAGTTCGGACAAGGTATCTTCCTTTCCTGCTTCCGCAAGACAAAATGATTCGGGTCGTAGAGTTGGGTAGATACCGCCGAAAAGTCGCCTCTTAGCAGGGCCGCCGCCGGCGCCTGAGTGCTTTGCGCAGGTCAATAGCTGGCCAGGTAGGCTCAAACATAGAAAAGAAAAATATCTGTGTCAAGAGAAAATTCTCACATCCGTAATACCTTATTCTCCAGAATGGAATTCGGGAAGGAATGGAATGAATCCACAACGGAAGTTCTTCGTGCTGCTCGCATTGTGCGCGAACTTTGCCGCTCAGCTACCCGCGCAAAAACTGCTCCCGGTCTCAGTTGCGGTGTCGACCAACTACCAGCTCAACGGCGTGGCCGTAAGCCATGACGACCGCATCTTCCTTGCGCTTCCCCGGTGGGTTCAACCGGATAGCTTCTCTGTCGGCGAAGTGAAGGATGGCAAAGTCGTGCCCTATCCGGGTGGAGACTGGAATACCTGGCACCAGGGACTCGATGAAGAAAATCGTTTTACCGCGGTGAATGCAGTCTGGGTCGAACCCGGCATACCGGATGCGCTGTGGGTGGTTGATTGCGGGCAAGGCGTGCCGCACGGGAAGAAGCTGGTGAAGATCGATCTGAAAACCAACACAGTCAGCCGCGTTTATCACTTCAGCCAGAAGGACGCACCCCTGGGGGCCTGCCTGAACGATGTTCGCATCGCCAAGGGCTATGCAATTCTCACCGAATCGGGCCTGGGAGCGATACTGACGGTGGATTTGAAGACAGGTCGAGTCAGAAGACTTCTCGCGGCGAGTAGCAAGACCAAGGCTGTCCCCGGCCGTACCGCTCTCGTCGATGGGAAAAAGTTGGCCGGTCCGGATGGAAAGCCGCCGGTAGTCAACGCAGACGATATCGAGATCACTCCGGATAAGAACTGGCTCTATTTCGGCATGCCCATGGGGGGCGATCTCTGGAAAGTGAAAATCGACGACCTGCTCGATGATTCGCTGGATGAGAAAGCGCTCGATGCACGGGTCCTCGATGAGGGACCGATCATACCGATAGGAGGCATCTATATGCTTCCCAATGGAAGTCTCCTGCTGAGCGATGTGGAGAAACATGCGCTGCAGTTGCGAAGCCCGGACGGCAAAGTCACTCTATTGGCGCAATCGAAATGGTTAGATTCGCCAGACGCAATGTCTCTCGACAAGGACGGACGGGTTTATATAGCGGCATCTCAAGCGGGCCGCATTCCAGCGTGTAACCATGGGGTGGATGCAACCACAAGACCCTTCCGGGTGCTCCAGGTCACGCTTCCGGGCGATCTTTTAAAGCCTGCATCGGGGGCAAAATGACAGTGAGGCAAAAAGGAGTTCTGACGATCGCGGCGTGCTTGCTTGGCGTGGCAGTTGCCTGGGGCCAAGCTCCTCCGGCGGGGGCAAAGCCGTCCCTGGATGCTCCGCAGGATCCGAGAGAGCCGGCGGTACTGGCTCACTGCAAGAATCCACCGCTGCCAGCCCCGGATTATGGTCAGCCGCGGCTGGGGCTTAGAGACTATAAGGTCATAGAGATCCCCGGCGTCATTGCTGAGGGGCAGAAATGGAAGTCTGTTTGGCAACAGATGGGCGACAACGGCGATGGGATTGTGGGATCACCCGACGGCGGACTTCTGATCGCGCAAAACGATAGCAGCGACGTTTTGAAACTCGATAATCAGGGCAAGGCTTCGATCGCCTATAGGGATACGAATACGGGCGGTTCTCTCTCGATGAATTCGAAGGGCGCGTTATTTATCGTGGACAGGGGCTTCCATCCATCGATTTCGGAGCTTGCGCCCAATCGCAAAACCCTGGCTGACCACTATCAGGGCGATCCGTTGGATTGCAGCGGTGTGGTTCTGAACGATCTGATTGTGGATACCAAGGGCGGCGCGTATTTCACCATGGGCGGCGTGTTTTACGCCAGTCCGAGCGGCCAAATCACCAGGTACGATGGTAAGAATCTCAGGGGCCCGAACGGGATTATCCTGAGTGCAAATGAAAAGACACTCTATGTGAGCAACCGGCTCGCGCTCGTGGCTTTCGATGTCCAGCCCGATGGCTCGCTTACGAACCAGCGGGATTTTGGCAAACTCGAAGCTGGGGGCTATGGCGACGGCAGCGCCATCGATGGTCAAGGACGTATCTACGTGACCACCGCCCCTGGCGTCCAGGTCATCGCCGCGGATGGCAAGTACCTGGGGCTGATCCCTACTCCTCGACCGGTCATCAGCGTTGCCTTCTCTGGCCCGGACAAGAAAACGCTCTACGTGTTAGCCCAGGGCGCCAAAGATGCTCAGGGAAAGGAGGTCGACAATGCGGCCCAGGTCTATTCCATCTCGATGATCGCGCAAGGCTTCAAAGGACGGGCGAAGTAGTTTGTAACCGCTGCAGTGATGCTTTGTATCGCCAAGGTGTGGCTGCGGTAAGCCGCAGCCACACACACCTAGAAGAGTAGTTTTAAGGCAACTTGCATGATGCGAGGGTCTCTTGCCGATGTCACATAACCGAAACCGCCCGTGCCGGTATTGTTGATACTCCCCGAAGGATTGTTGAATTGCGCATGATTGAATACGTTGAACGCTTCTGCCCGGAACTGCAACTGCGTGTTCTCGGTGATCTGCGTATCCTTCAACAAGGACAGATTGTAGTTATCGATTCCGGGACCAGAGAAAAAGCGGCGCGAAATATCCCCCACCTGACCCAAGGGATTGGGCACGAAAAAGTTTGGATTGAAGTAGGGCTGCCCTGATCTTGGATTGCGGTTGGTGTACAAATGGCTTCCATCATTGGCAGCGCTTGGCGTATCAAAAGGAAAGCTAAAATCGCCAACGAGATCGCGATCATCCGATTCCGAGAGTCGAACTGGCTCACCGCTTGCAAGTGTGGTAAGCCCCGCCAGGGACCATCCCGCCGTAAAGCGCTTTGCGATATCGCCTTTGCCGAAGTAGTTATCGAAGGGCAGTCGAACAGCATAGCTTGCCGCAAAATTGTTTCGCAGATCGAAGATCGACAAGCCATAGCTCAATGCCGGGTTGAAGCAATTGGTTGCGTCAAATACGTCCGAGCCATTATCCATGGCTTTCGAGTACGTATAAGCGAGCAAGAAGTTGCCCCACTTGCCCGAACTCTTGAGGCTTGCCTGTAAAGAGTTATACGAGGAGTGGGCAGCCGATTTGTACCACGGGTTAGAACCGATTCCATTCAATCCAAGCGCACGCGTAGTAGTTATTGCCTGCCCGCTCGCTTCCGTGTAGTCGACTTGTTCGCCGAAGGGGCCGCAAGTTGCCGATCCGGGGGCGACGTTCGCAGGATTACTCAGGAAGAGACACAGAGCCTGGTTTCCAGGGTTCGCTTCGACGCCGGTGAGAAGGTGCGTCCCCACGGTGCCAACATAGCTGACACTCATCACCGTGGAATTGCCGAATTCTCGCTGAACAGAAAGTTCGAACTGCTGTGAATACGGCGTGACGTTATGTATGTAATAGAATTCGGAGCCCGAGATCGGTTCGACTTGCGCCCAGGGAAAGTTTGTAAAGGGGTGCTGTGGGGACACATTCTTTGGCGGGTACTGGAAGGGAAACTTTATTCCTTCGAAGTTCCCGGTCGGCCGATCGATGTAGGGTGAAGCGAGCAGAGGGGGAACAGGGCTGACCCAGTTCGAGCCATAGGGGGCATCGCCGGATTCGTAGAAGGAAGTGGCGTCCTCAATGCCTTGGTAGAAGATGCCGTAGCCAGCACGTATGCTGGTCTTTCCAGGGCCGCCGAGAAGCTTGCCTAGAAATCCACCGTCAACACTTGGTGCGTAAGCGATCCCGATTCTCGGAGCAAGGTTCTTGTAGTCAATCGGCGCCAGCGTCCTGGGGATCCCGGGATCGAGGGGGACAACCAGTCCAAGAGGGGCGCCCGGGAAGGACAACGATTGTTCGCCTGGGACGAGTGCTTCCAGTTTATTGGTTGCATCGTACCAGGGAGTGCTCACCTCCCAACGCAAGCCATAGTTAATGGTTAACGTTGGCCGAACACGCCAGCTATCCTGCGCATAAACTCCATAATAGATATCTCGTGTATCAAGAATCTGGAAGCTCTGTTGACTAAAAGAGGCCGGAGCGCCAATGAGATAATCGGCAAAATCAAGGCCTGTTTCCGAGCCACTAAAGCTAAAAGCCCCGTTCGGGGTGGAGGGGTGACGCTGGATGATCTGGTCGTAGTGGAAGTCGCCGCCTGCCTGGAAGGTGTGCGTTCCAATGACCTTGGTCCAATTGTCGATCACCTGTATGGTGTTGTTGACCTGGGTCGTAATACTTGTGGAGGAGCCAAAACTGTAGTTATTGAACCCAAACTGTGGAACAGCGGTGTCTGCAGTAAACACATTCCCGAGTCCACCAGTGTTGTTCCAGGGTGAGTTAAACCCCAGAGAGGGGAGAGTGACGCCCAAGCCGCCGATGATAGTCCCCTCATTGGCGTCGTCCCGCATGTAAACGAGTCGAATATCATTGACGGTTTTGCTGCTGAAAGTTGTGGTAAGGCCAAGGTCCCCCATCAGCGTATCGCCAATATTCCCCTGGGAAAAACCAGGGATGTTCACACCGGTATAGGGATTGACTCCGTTGAATTTGTCCTGAAAGAAGTAGGCAAACGCCTGCCCGACGCGGGTGTTTACGTCTCCACGGATTCCATACTTGTTGTCGCTCAAGGTCGAGGGAAAAGCGGCTGTCTGGTAATGACTCCCATCTGCTGAGTTAGGCGCGGGGATGTACTTTAAAGTATTC
Organism: uncultured Acidobacteriaceae bacterium; assembly: GCA_963844785.1. Classification (GTDB taxonomy): domain Bacteria; phylum Acidobacteriota; class Terriglobia; order Terriglobales; family Acidobacteriaceae; genus PALSA-350. The sequence continues at coordinate 150,852 of CAWJPV010000018.1, forward strand.
ACCGCGACCGGCGACCACGCACCTTGTGGAATCACGGCGTTGGGAAATACGCACTGGGAAGGGCTGACGCATCCGTCGGTGTAGTATGGCTCTCCGTTGGTTACGGGATACCCGAGTTCCTGGGAGAGAACACTTGCGAAGTACGCACCGTTTACCCCTGTGCCGCCGTTTGCCGGGTTGGCCCCTATAAATGCTGCCGATTGGTCGCTCAAAGACCCGGCGCGATCGGCGTTGGTAGGCACTGGGAAAAACTGCGTTTGCCCGATGGTTTGTCTGGTTCCCTGGTAGTCGGCAAAAAAGAAAATCTTGTTTTTCTTTATAGGGCCACCAATTGTTCCACCAAACTGGTTTTGGATGTAAACGCCGCGAGTTGGGGAATAGTAGTTTCGGGCGTCCAGGTCGGTATTGCGCAGAAAGTCGAAGGCGTCGCCGTGAAAACTGTTGGTTCCCGATTTGGTGACGACATTGATTTGACCGCCGCTGTAGTTACCATATTCTGCATTGAAGTTATTGGTGATAATACGAAATTCGGCGATCGAGTCCAGGTTTGGAATCAGCGCGGCGCCATTGTGAACGCCTTCCTGAGAATCTCCGCCATTCACCATAAATCCATTTGCACCCGTTCGACCGCCGTTGACTGACTGAGTTCCGTCGGTAAGGTCACCCGATACTCCAGTCTCTGACAACCCGGCGCCCTTGGTGAGCCCAGTGCTCTGATAGGGTGAGACGCCCGGCTGAAGGGCTAATAAGTCAATGAAGGAGCGTCCATTGAGCGGCAAGGCCGCAATCTTCTCCCCGACGATTACCTCTCCCATTTGCGTGTTCTCTGTTTCCACTTGGAGCGCGTTGCTTTGGACGGTTACGACGTTATTTACCGCGCCCACTTGCAATGGAATATCGATGCGAATTGCCGAATTGGCATCGATTTTTACGCCATGCTCCAAAAAATCCCGGAAGCCGGCCTGACTGGCGCTGACGTCATAAGTGTCAACATCCAGAGCGGGAAAGCTGTAAAAGCCCTTTGAGTCGGTAACGGTCGTATGCTGCGCGCTGGTCGCGGCGCTGGTTACGACCACGGTGACGCCTGGGACCACCGCGCCGCTTGCATCTGTAATCACTCCTGAGATCGAACCGGTGATTGCGGCCCATGTCGCAACGGCCGTGAACAGTAAAAATGCAATGGCAATGATCATAAAACTACAGCGTCTCAGTCGATTCATTTGCAGCGACCCCCTCAAAAAATGACCTCTGATGAACTCTTAGGAATGTGGAGCGTGGCCCGGTGTAAAGCAAAGATGTGCCCTGTAACCAACACCGAAGGAGAGGTACAGCCCTCTACGGGAGAGCATGGGGAAGCGCTGCCGGCAGGTAATAGACTGTGCCGGTCGCCGGGTTCGGCGATTTCGAATCACACGGAAAAAGCGCGGTTAAAACTTGTAATGCGGGCGCCCAAAGACTCTCTTAACTGCTACTAAGCAAGGTCAAGTGTTGCCACTGAGAGAATTCGAAACCTCTGGCATCGTGACTATTGCGATGTCGAAACGTTTCGATGAAGTTAGTGAGATCTCTCGTCTTCTTGTCGCGAACTGGCCCGATAAATCATTGCTGGGAGCAACTGCACTTTTCCAGGACCAGCGAAGGTGTGGCCTAAAATTAATAAAGAATAATATTCATGTCAAGAGAAAATTATCATAAGCAAAAGATGGTCATTCGGAAAGAACCCAGCCGGATTCGAAAACGCTTAGGGTGATCCCGTTAGCGTTAGCTTTTTTTTCTTGCTCCCTGTGAAAATTTGCTTTAGCTTCGAGCGAACGGGGCCTAAGGCTATTAGGAGCACTGCCATGGAGAAACAGGGTCAGGATCCAATCGATCGGCGCGCATTTCTTAAAACCGCCGGCGTAGTCGCCCTTGGTCTTGGTGCGGCTGCTTTGCTGCCTTCAGAAGAAGCGGAGGCGGCGGGTAAGCTGAACCCCGGCGCGAAACCATGGCGGGGCTTGTTTCCGATTGCGCAGACCCCATTCACTCCGGACAATAAGCTCGACCTCGATTGCCTGGTTGCTGAAGTCGGATTCTGCAACCGTGTCGGCATACCGGGCCTTCTCTGGCCGCAGGGCTCGAGCGGATGGACGACCCTTTCGGAGAAGGAGCGACTGGACGGAGCCGAGGCCATGCTGGCCGCCGGCAAGAGCGGAAAGACCGCGTTGATCATTGGTGTTCAGCCCTTAGATGGCGACGTCAATACTGCGATTCGCTATGCCAAACACGCGGCCAAGCATGGCGCAGATGGACTGGTCTCGCTGCCTCCCGGCTTCGACAACGGCCAGCCTGAAAAAAAGCTTACCCCCCAGGAGCACCTGGATTATTACAAGGCAGTAGGGGCGGCGACCGACCTCCCCATCATGGTGCAAAGCCACGGTGATATGAGTGTCGATCTGATCGTATCGCTGTATCAGCAGGTTCCCACGTTAAAAGGCCTGAAAGACGAGACCGGCAATACCCTGACCCGGCTCCCGGAATTCAAGAAACGAACGGATAACAAGCTGGTGGTCATGGATGCTAACGGCGCAATTAAAATGCTGGATGGAATGCGACTCGGTTTTGACGGTTACATTCCAAAAACCGGCCTGGCCGATCTTTCTCAGGCTGTGTTCGATCTGTGGTATGCAGGCAAGCACAAAGAAGCATTTGAACTGTTCGGCAGGATACAAGCGTTTCAAACCATTACAGGCGCGATGCAGTACATTTTGACCGCACGGGGGGTCTTTAAAGAGACCACGACCATTCGCGACGCGCACCGCATTTTCGGCCCCAACGGCGAGACGCCAGACGATGCTCAGCGAAAAATCATCCGCGAAGAGCTGGCGCAATTTCTAGGACCCTATTTACGCGCGTAGGTTTGTCGTGCTGACTTCGTTCTTATCGGCCCGCGCTCAGTTGCATCATGCCGTTCTCTCCGTTTGAAACGTGCCACTCACGATCGCCACTTTTTCAGGGCCATCACACCAGGGTGCGCGGCTGTATTAGTTGCACTAGTCTGTTGAGGGGATCTCTGAAGCGGATGAGACATAGCTGGCTTTCACGCATGTTAGCTGCTTCAGCTCTGTTGCTCGCCGGCATGCCGTTGATGGGACAAGGACAGAGTGCTGTCGATCCAAGCCTGGAACAGGGCGCCCAGCAGTTTCAGGCGAACTGTGCTGGATGCCACGGTGCAGACGGCAAGGGCGGGGACAAGGGTCCATCGATTGCGACCCTGCCCGGCGTCGTCGCGCTTTCTGAAATTGAATTGATCAAGATTGTGCGCGATGGCACCCCCGCGGGTATGCCATCGTTCGAGCGGCTCGGCGATGCGGAGATCACTGCGGTGGTGCACTACCTGCGCACACTGCAGGGCAAGACTGCCGTCTCAAACACCGATAAGCTGCCAGGGGATGCTGTCGCTGGACGCGTTCTCTACTTCGGCAAGGCACAATGTTCAAGCTGCCACATGGTGAACACGGGGGGGTTAGGCCAGGGTGGGTTCATCGCTTCGGACTTGACAGGATACGGTGCGACCCATACAGCGAGAGCAATCAGGCAGGTAATCGTGCAACCGGATACGCCGTTGGAGCCAGCTTCGCGTGTGGTCGAGGTACAGACAAAAACGGGGCAGAAACTTGTGGGCGTGGTGCGCTCCGAGGACAACTTCAACCTGGCGTTGCAAACCGAGGACGGCCGTTACCACTTTCTGACGCGGAGCAATCTGGCGGAGGTGGACTATAAGCAATATTCGCTCATGCCCCGCGACTACGGCACTCGGCTGACGAGCAAGGAGCTCGATGACCTGGTTAGCTTTCTGATCGTTACGGGCAAGAACGCCCCGGTAGAGGCCCTACAGCCGGGACGGAAGCGGCACGGCGGTAGACCAGTAGCTAACCAGTGAGATCGACACGATTGAATGGCTTGCGGAAAAGGGCTGCTTCCCACGGCACGCCGGGCAGGCAAGGCAATTCGTCCCTCAGCGGCTAAAGCCGGTTTTATTGCAATGCATTTACGTACGGGCTGAAGCCCGTACCCTTCAGAAACGTGAGTTTGTTCCGCAAGATGTGAAGGCAGCCAGGAGGAGAATGAGGCGATTGGCCAAAATTGGGTTCGGGCTTGCGGCAGCGAGCTGGGTGCTACTCGCGGTCGCGGCGCAGCCCGGCGCTCCAGGGACGATTGATGGTGTCGGCCTTGTCGACGTGCAGCAGAGCGACCTGGCGCAGACGGCCATCGAGGATAACTGGGTCTCCTATAACGGTGATTACACAGGACGGCGTTACAGCAGCATGACGCAGGTAACGCCGGCGAACGCAAGCCACCTGGTGGCGAAGTGGGTCTTCCATACCCAGGAAGTTGGTCCCCTTGAAGCGACTCCCGTCGTCGTAGAGGGAGTGATGTTCATTACCAGCGCCAACGCCGCGTATGCGCTGGACGCGAAAACCGGGATGGAGCTTTGGCATCACACAAGGCCCATCACTCAAGGGCTCATTGATGATGCCTCCAGCCATCACAACCGAGGTGTCGCCATTCTGGGCACGCGGGTTTATATGGAGACCGACAACGCGCACCTGCTGTGCCTGGATGCACGCTCGGGCAACTTGATCTGGGACGTCCCGTATGCCACGGGCAACAAGAACTATGGAGCAACGAGTGCACCTCTGATCGTAAAGAACAAGGTGCTGGTGGGCACGTCGGGCGGCGACGACGGTGTACGGGGCTTCCTGGCGGCATTCGATGCGCAGACGGGCCGTGAGGTGTGGCGGTTCTGGACCATCCCCGGGCCGGGCGAGAAGGGCAACGAAAGCTGGCCGGGCGACACGTATCTTCATGGCGGCGGAACCACGTGGATGCCGGGGACCTTCGATCCGGAATTGAATACTCTTTATTGGGGCACGGGTAACCCTTCGCCGGACTACGACGGCAGCGTGCGGCCGGGCGACGACCTGTACACCAGTTCCCTGCTGGCGTTGGACCCGGACACGGGCAAGCTAAAGTGGTACTTCCAATACAGCCCCCATGACCTGTACGACTATGACGCCTTGCAGACGCCGGTGCTGGTGAACGCAAACTTTAAAGGCCGGCCGCGCAAGCTGGTGGTGACGGCAAGCCGAAACGGATTTCTGTATATCCTGGACCGGACGAGCGGAAAGTATCTCTACTCCAAAAAGTTTGTGATGGCCGCGAACTGGGCCACGGGCATGGACGATAACGGGCGGCCGATCTCCAGCAACCTGATTCCCAATGAGAAGGGTGTTCTTGTTTGTCCCAGCGCCGGCGGAGGAACCAACTGGTACTCGCCCAGCTATAGCGAGGCGACACACATGTTTTACTTTCGCGCGAAAGAGGACTGCAGCATCTTTACTTCGAAAACAGAGCCCTTCAAAGAAGGCCTGGAGTATTACTCGACCGGAACCCGGACGCCGGATGGCCAGATTACCAAGAGTTACATCGACGCCTTCGACCTTAATACGCTCGATTTCGCGTGGCGTAATCCTCAGATCGGGTCCCCCTTTGCCTGGGCCGGCGTGATGTCGACCGCAACGGGCCTGGTTGCCTTTGGAGACGATGCGCACAATTTTGTAATCCTTAACGGGCGCACCGGCGTTCCGCTGTGGCACTTCAACATTGGCCAAACGCCCCGCGCCTCCCCTATGAGTTACGCGGTGAGTGGAAAACAATACTTTGCTTTGGCGGCAGGAGATGATGTGTTTGCGTTCGCACTGCCGTAGGGGTAGATAATAGGCACAATTCACACACGGTTCAGGTGGGATGAGATGACCCGAGATCTTCTATCGCTCGATGGTGTTTTTGCTGTTCCACCCCTGGCGCGAAGCGCCGGGAATGACCGAGCCATTGATTTCGAGCAGAACTCGCGCATTGTTCGATATATCGCCCAGGGCGGAATTTCGCGGTTCATCTATGGGGGCAATGCCTTCCTCTACCATTTGACACTGGCTGAATACGAGCAGTTGCTGGATTGGCAAGCGGATATGCAAGGGGATGAGCAGTGGTTGCTTATGAGCGCAGGCCCGTCCTATGGCCGATTGATGGACCAGGCTCCGTTGTTGCGCCGCTTTGCCGTTCCTTGCGTGATGATTCTCCCTTGTGGAGATCCACGCGATGCAACCGGACTTGAGCGAGGGCTGCGAGAGTTTGCGGAGGCCGCCGGCGCTCGCTTGATGATCTACATCAAAGAGGAGACGAACATGGGAGTCAATCTCATGGCTGGTCTCGATACGATTGCCAAACTGGTTGACGAAGGGATCTGCATTGCGATCAAATACGCCGTGGTCCGGGAAGATCCGGGCGAAGATAAGTATCTCGACGAACTGCTCAAACGGGTAGACCGGTCGAGGGTGATCAGTGGTATCGGGGAGCGTCCGGCGGTAACCCATCTTCGTCAATGGGGGCTGCCTGGATTTACTACGGGTTCGGGCTGCCTCGCCCCCACGTTGAGCGCTGCTGTCTTCGCCGCTTGCCGCGAACGGGATTATGCGGAAGCCGAGCGCGTCCGTGCCCGATTCTTAGAGTTTGAGGATTTCCGGGATGCGTGGGGACCTGGCCGTGTTCTGCATCATGCGCTGGAGATTGCCGGCATCGCTCACACCGGATCTATTCCGCCGTTCGTTTCGGAGCTCTCTGGGGAACAGAAGACGAGCATAAGACCTGTCGTGGAGGAACTCTTGACCAAGCAGGACGAGTTGGTTGCTGGGAAATGAGCAGCACGGAACGGGGCGGACTATGGTAAGTTCGAGCGCCGCGGTGGTTGCGCCCCCGGGACGCAACACACGGTGGCTCGTGCTTGCGCTGCTCACCGTCGGCGTCATTATTGCTTACACGGACCGTATCAATCTGTCCTCCGCCCTCCCCGAAATTCGCAGGAGCTTCCCACTTTCGCCGGAGGCATCGGGAATCCTGCTGTCAGCCTTCTTCTGGTCGTATACCTTGCTGCAAACACCGGCGGGGTCGATTGTTGACCGGTTTGGGCTGAAGTGGCCGTATGCCGCGGGACTCTTTTTATGGAGCGCGGTTTCTGCTGCGACGGCGCTGGTGAGCTCGCTGAACGGCCTGATTGGCGTGCGCATCGCGCTTGGGATCGGCGAGTCAATCGTAACCCCCGCGAGCATGCGCTATATCCGAAAGAACTTCGCCGAGAACGAGCGGGGCCTGCCAATCGGTATCTTCATGTCTGGGACTAAGTACGGGCCGGCAATCGGGGCGCCGATTGCAACATACCTTGTCTTAGGTTACGGATGGAGATGGATGTTCGTCTTGAATGGCGCCCTCTGCTTCCTCTGGCTGGTTCCATGGTTTGTCTTTGTCAGGAGTGAGAGCACCCCGGAAAAGCGAGCTGCCGAGGAGACGGTCTCCTGGGCTGCACTTTTAGGTACTCCGCTCATGTGGGGCACCTGCGTCGCCACATTTTGCTATATGTACTTTGTTTATTTCTGCATGACGTGGATGCCAACCTATTTCAAGGATCGGTTTGGCCTTTCATTGACGGCGTCCGGTTGGTTCACGTTCATGTCTTTCGGCGGACTGGCAACGATTGCGATCCTAGCGGGGTGGGCCGCCGATCGACTGATTGCTCGGGGGCGTAACCCCGTCACGGTACGAAAAGCATTCACGATTGTGGGTTTCGCGCTTGCCTTTAGCGAGATCTTCGGAGCCTTCTCAAACTCGGTCACAGTCACTCTCTTCCTGGCTGTGTTTTCACTGAGCGGACTCGGCCTGGCGACGGCGAACTACTGGGCCCTGACCCAGACGTTGACGCCTGCGTCGGCTTCCGCCCGGGTGGCGGGTATACAGAACACCGCGGCGAACCTGGCCGGAATCGCGGCCCCGTGGATCACCGGCGTTCTGGTGCAAAAGACAGGAAACTTCAATGCGCCGCTGGTCGCTATCGGCTTCTGGCTCTTGGTGGGGGTTGCTTGCTATCTGTTTCTAGTCAGGGAAAAATACGCATTGCGATAGGGCGCCATCATTGGAAGAGCAAAAACATGGGAAAGTCTATCTGATATTGATTGCTCGTCGGCTTAAGCAGGCCTGTTGCGGGGTTGCGGGCAAAGACAACTACATTCGCTGAATCCTGGTTGGCAACCAGCAACCACCGATCGCTCGGATCGATGGCAAAGTAACGGGGCGTTTTGCCTCCACAGGAAATTTGCTGGATCTGCCGCAAGGTGCCATGCGCCTGGTTAATCGAGAACACCCCCATCGTATCTGCGCCACGATTTGAGACGTATAGAAACCGGCCATTCAAATCAACCCTGACGGTGGCTGCCTCATTCTGCCCGGTGAAACCCTGGGGGAGCGACGAGATATTCTGCAATCGGGTAAGCGTTCCACGGCTACTGTCCCAGGCAAGTGCATCGATCGTGTTTCCCATCTCGTTGGCGGAGTACGCCCAGCGGGAGTTGGGGTGAAAAGTAAGATTGCGCGGGCCTGAGCCAGGCACAGCCTGGTAAAACGGTGCAGCGTTCGGCGTGAGAATCGCCGTGCTGGGATCAAAGTGATAAGTAGTAATTCGATCGAGTCCCAGGTCATTTACCAAAAGATAGCGGTTATCAGGAGAAACGACCGTGCAGTGGGTGTAAGCGCCCTTCTGGCGCACCGGGTTTACGCTGTTGCCAGAGAAATGAAAGTTAGAAACCGGGTCACTTAGGCGGCCATCCGATAACACCTGAAAAGAAGTAAGGCTGCCGCCAGCGCCGTCGGCAACAAATACGGCCTTCCCGGTGTGATCGATCGCTATGCTGGCCGGCCCCGCTCCCCCGGACGAAACCAGATTCTTGAAGGTCAACCTGCCCCCATTCCACTCGAAGGAGGAAACAGTGCCTGTTCTGGAACCTTGGTATTCATTCACCTCGTTGACGGCGTAGAGCAGGTGGCGATCCGGTGAGAAGGCCATATAGGTTGGACTCGCGGTTTCCACGGCCAGCCCGAGAGGGGAAAGAGCGCCGGAGGCCGGTTCCCAGCGATAGGCGTATATGCCAGTGCTCTTACTCTTGCCGCCTGTATCGGTCCCGGCGAACATCAGATGGGACGGTTCCGGGGCAGCAAAAGAAAAGCGTGCGGCCATGGGCAGTGAGGCCAGGTTTGCCATGAACAAACGACGGGTCAGGGATCTCAAGTTTTACTCACTTTGCCAGAATTTCAGGGTCCTTATTTTCCGGCAGTCTGCTCGTTCATTTTCAGGAAGTCTTCCGGCGCCAAAGCGCGCTGGGTAAATCGGGCCTCAAATATTGCACCTTTAAAATAGTCCTTCAGGTTGATCCGGACTCCTACGGAGGAATGGCCTGCGCCCTGCGGGACCAAGTGGACTTCTCCCTCTCCCTGCAGCTCATTGCCGACATAATTCTTTAGCGTCTTGCCGTCGTATACCGCAGTTACCCGATACCATTTGCCCAGCAGATGCAGCTTTTGGCAATTGAGCAGCGTTTTCTCCTGGCCCTGAGCCATGGCGAAGCTGTCCAGGCACCACTCTCCATGCATGGTCCGGATCTCAAACAACATTCGGTCATTCGTATCCGTTCCAGTTGCCGGATCCAATACCGACAAGTGAAAGAACCTCTGTGCTGCCGCACCATCTTCATCCGGCCGAAAAATTACTTCCCAGGTCCAGGTTTTGGCTCCTGTCAACGGGTGCACATCCGTGAATAGCGCGTCATCCCGTCCGTTGAATAGAAGGGCCTTTCCATAGGGTGTATCTACCACCTGAGGATGTCCGAGTATCTTTGTCGTGTGGCCACCCAGCGACGAAGTCTGGTCAAACCTCCAGACTTGTTCGCCGGCTCCCCCTAGCTCCTGGGCATGCACGAATACACCGTTCGATACCCACGAAACCAAGAGCAAACCGCCTAAAATTGCTATTGCTTGATTGCGATGCACGAGATTTCTATCTTTCCGTTGCGTATGTGCCCTACCTCTACAGTGACTCGCGTCGGCTTAGGGTCTGGCATCAGTTTTCTGTAGACCTCGTTCATCTTGTCGATGTCGTTGATGTCGGACAGGTAGACGTTCACGCTGACGATGTCTGTCATCTTGAAACCTGCCTCCTCTACCACCTTTTGGATGGCGCCCAGGGTGAGCGTTGTCTGTTCGGCAATGTCGAGGTCCGCCAGTTTCCCGGTGGCAGGGGTTCCCTTGAGGCCGGCGACAAAAAGCATGTTGCCTACAACCCGCCCCTGGCTCAAAACCGCTCCGGGCTTAAAGCCGATGGTCTTGTTCTGCGCAAAAGCGCTGCACGATGCTCCGAGGGCAAGAAGCCCGGCTAGCAGGATGCTCCGTTTTGCAATCCGCAAACATTCGTTCTTCATGGTTTAGTTTCCTTATCCTTTGCGAGTTCGAGATAGCCAGAGATTGCCATTGAGGATCGAGTCAGTCTTGTCCAAATTGGTTTTTTGCGGTGGTTCTACCAATCCATCAGCGAAGCAAGCGTCAGGAGTTGGTAGTGCGACAAATCTCTCGCTTCCTCGCCAGCCTTGCTCCCTGGACGGGTGCCCCATGTTCGCGTTTCTGCGTACATGGGTTGAACACGACCTTTTTCCAATGCTTTCACTACCGGTCTACGCCTACTTATAGGAAAAGAAAAAGGAAGGGCTACGCCCATCTTGTTCAACCCATGTACCCGAAAGTCCGCGAACATGGGGCAGCCGTCCAGGGAGCAAGGCTGGCGGCAGACCGGGAAAGCGGAGGACGAAATGACAGCCAACCCCCAATCCTTTGGATCATAGGGCTGTAGTTCGTTGCCTGGTCCCGCTGACTGTTGCGCTGTTGGAGGCGCGGACCGGGCCGCACGAATCCCTCTTGATGAATTCGGTTGGAACCGTAACACGCTGTGGACCCTGATCGGGTTTGGCAATGCGGCTGAGAACCGATTCGACAAGTTGCTTCCCTATCAGCTCGGGAAATTCCCGGACCGAACTCAAGGCTGGATATAGCCAGGTGCCAATGGTATCGCCGCAGCCGGCTACGCTAATATCTTTGGGGATACTGAACCCCTTGTCTCGCAGCGCGTTATAAACCCCATAGGCGGTGGTATCATTGCCGGCGAGAATCGCCGTGACGGATTGATCCCGAGCCAGCAGCGACTTGGTGCCCAGATATCCACATTCCGTAGAATCTTCAGAGTCGATGCTGCTCTCGCGCGGTACGAGACCACTCTCGTGCATTGCGCGCTCATACCCCTCGAAACAACGAGCAAACCAAGGCAGGCGGGTATTGCCAACAAACCAGATATTGCGGTGACCTAAACCGATCAGATGTCGAGTTGCGTCATGGCCGCCCTGAATATCATCGCCAAGGACCACATCGTGTTTCTCCAGATCCTGTTGGCCGCCGATCACGTTATTGCCGAAAACGGCAAAAGCCATGCCTTTCTGGTGTAGCAACTCTATGAGATTCGCCGAGTTCGTGCCCGCTAAAACGACCGCTCTGGTCACGTCGTGACGCTGCACCACTTTTGGCAAGTGAAGCTCGCTCGAGGGAGCGAGGAGTGAATAGTTGAAAGAGAGAAACACCATCTCCCAGCCGTGCGCGGAGGCGCATTGCTCCGCACCGATCAGAATTCTGGAGTGAAACACGTTCAGCAACGCGCGATTGCTGAGAAGGAAGGCCAGGCTTTTGGTCTTGTTTTGCTGAGTGGGATCAATCCCAAGCTTCTTCGCCTCCTCAAAAACAACCCTCTGAATATGGGGAGCGACTCGGCTGTTTCCGCTGAGAACGCGCGAGGCCGTGGCTATGCTTACGTTGGCAGCGGAAGCAATCTCCCGGAGTCCTACCTTGCGTTTTTTTGGGTGTGTGTCATTCATTTGGTGATAGAACCTTGACCTCGGAACTCATGATTGCGTAGGCGCTACGAACAACCTGGATCCTTGTCCGCTCGAAACAATAGAGCAAAGTTTCACAATTGGCAAGAAAAAGGGTGGCGCGGTGCCCCGCCGCGCGTGGGCGAACTGTCAGTGTCAACATCTCAATACTATGAGAATTTTCTCTTGACATGAATATTTTTCTTGATTAATTTTAGGCCACCCTGGGGTGGCGATTTTGCGGCAGTAAGAAAGGAAACCATGTCGCCCGAGAGCGAACTGCAAAACAGCCGCCGGTCATTCGTGAAACTCCTGGCCGCGGCTCCCCTCTTTGTCTCCCTGGGCGCGCGCAGCCTGGCCTCGACCGTGGCTACCTCTGCCGCCGGAATCATTCCAACATCCCCGAGAGATTGGAATAACAATATCTACACCCGCTTTGGCATTCGACCTATCATCAACTGCCGCGGCGTCTACACCTACCTCACGGCCTCGGTGGAGCTTCCCCAGGTGCGCAAGGCCGCTGAAGAGGCCTCCCACTTCTTCATCGACATATATGAGCTGCATGACCAGGTGGGCAGCTATCTGGCCAAGATGTCGGGGGCCGAATACGGCATGGTCACCTCCGGTTCAGCGGGCTCCATCTCTGCGGCGGTCGCAGGCTGCATCGCCGGCTCCGACCCCAAAAATATTTACCAGTTACCGGACACCAGCGGCATGAAGGGTGAGGTCATCATCATGGGCGGCCGCAGCCCCTGGGATAGCTGCATCCGGCTCACCGGAGCCAAGCTGATTGTGGCCCCCATAGTGAACGATCTGCACTCGACCATGACATCGCAGACCGCCATGATCTACACCACCTGGCACGACGATGAGCGCATTAACCAGATCCTCAAGATCAGCAAACCCGCTGGTGTGCCACTCATGGTCGACCAAGCGGCCGGTATACCTCCATACTCCAACTTCACGCGCTACGCCAAGCTCGGTGTTGACCTTTACTGCTTCAGCGGCGGCAAGGGCCTGATGGGCCCGCAGGTTTCCGGCCTGCTTCTCGGCCGCAAGGATTTGATTGTAGCGGCCCGCTATAACTGTGCCCCCTGGGAGGGCTCCATTTGTCGCCCGATGAAGGTTGGCAAGGAAGAGATCATGGGCTGCCTGGCGGCATTGGACTACTGGTCAAAGGCCGACTGCGATGCCATCAACAAGGAATGGCAGCGCCGGATGGAATGCCTGGCAAAGATGATAGAGACGGTACCAGGGGTTCAGACCTCGATCAAAACCCCGGCCGCTTTTGAATCCGACGCCTTCCCCACCCTGCACGTCCATTGGGACGAGCAGAAGTTCGGTCTAACAGTGGCTCAATGCAACGAGCAACTGAAGGCGGGCAATCCTCGGATTGAAGTACAGACCAATCAAAATATCAGCGGTGTCCTGGCCCGCATCAAAACCCCAAACGCGCCTTTGGGCGTTGGCCGGCCGACCACGGATGAGATGCGCATTCTTCCCATCACCATGCAGCCTGGCGAAGAGCTCATCGTAGGCAACAGCCTGCGCAAGATCCTCGACAAGGCGCGCAAACAATCTGCGTGAGTTCGTTCATCTAACTCGAGAGAGGTACTCAATAGCTCGTCAAGGCTCCAGCGATCCCGGGTGACGGCAGAGAGCGGTCACCTCGACCTCCATGAACGGATAGAGGGGCAGCGAACCCAGAATTTCATGCAGTTCAGCGGGGCTCTCCACATCGAAAATGCTGACATTCGCGGACTTGCCCGCGACGCGCCAGAGATGGAGCCACTTGCGCTGCAGCTGTAGTTCCTTTGCCCGCTCGTGCTCCTGCGCGCTGAGCTGTCTGATCTTATCTGCGTTGGCGTCCTGCGGAATGTGGACAGCGATGATTACATGGAACAACATGTTTATCTCCTAAGCAGTCGAGACGGGACTGTCACCGGTCATCTTATGCAGCAGCACGAGCGCGTACTCTGAAGCGGACTGCTGATTCTGGCCGGTCACCAGCTTCCCGTCGACAACGACTTTTGGGGCATATGGCTCGGTGCTGGTGTAAACAGCGCCAGTCTCTTCCAGGACCGTCTGTGGATAGTGCGGTATCAGGAAGCCGGCTCCGAAAAGAGCCTGCAGCTGCTTGTCTCCTTCCAGCGTGAATCCGGTGACGCGGCGGCCGCGGATCCGTTCGGGGATATTGCCCAATGCGATCGCACCGTGACAAATGGCGCCCACCACTTTGTCGCGCGCCCAGAAATACTCGAGTGCCTTAGCTACATCCGCATTCGGATATAAATCGAAGGTCGCGCCGCGGCCGCCTGCCACATGGATCGCATCGTATGCGCTCAGATCGACATCCTTCAGCGTGAGCGTGGTCTCGAGTTTCCTGGCCAGCTTCTTGTCTGCGAGGAAACCTTTGCTGACAAGATCGTCGGGCTCGGTGGTTTTCTCGAAGTAAGGGTCGCTGTAAGGATCAAACACAACCTTCCCTCCCTTGGGGCTGGCAAAGTCCACCTCGACCCCACGTTCGGTGAGGTGCCAGTAGGGATGGGTGACTTCCGACAGCCAGAATGCTGTGTCGGAACTGCTGATAATGAACAGTACTTTCATCTCTTCCTCCGTTGCTACAGAGTGTGAAATGCGCTACTTGTTAATGACATCAGCGATCCCGTTGGGGAACATGCCGTCGGCGGCCGCAAGCACGTTGAGCGCCTCGCGAAGCAACACGATGTTTCCGTTGGCCGCAACGCAGTGACCGAAGAAGCGCTGGTGAACATCTTTGCCGGAAATCCCCGACTTCTGGTGAATGGTGTATTCGCCGAAAGCCTGGTCGGGTGTGTCGATGTAGATTTTCACGTCGACAAACTTGAAGCCCGGGTACATCTTCTCGTGCAGAAAACTGAGGAAGGCTCCGATGTTCCTGGGACCTTCATAGCGTGGCTCTACGCCAAGATCGGCGAGATAGGGCAGCTCGAGTGCGCCGTCTTCAGCAAACAGGGCTGCTGACTCAAGGGCGCTTCCGTTGATGTAGGCCTGGAGAAGTTCTTTTGCGGTTTTCATGATCTATGCCTCCTGGGGCGAGTTGCTTCTCTTAGTAAAGATTTCCTACCAGGCCTATAACCTGGCGTAGCCGCCTTTGATCCAGTCGGACGCGAGCTTGCCATACTCGGCAGCGCCGTCCTCCCAAACAAAGTGGCCGCAGTCGAGGATGTCTAATTTGCTTTTCGGCAGACCTTTATGCAGGCCTTCAGCGTTGGAAACAGGGACAAATGGATCGTGGCGACCCACAATGATTTGGCACGGCACTTCAATCTCGCCAAGCCGGGCGGCCAGGCGTGGCAGAGCCCGAGGATAATTGCGAACGAACTGCACGGAAGTAAAGAACCGGTCACCCGCGTAGGCCGCAAGATAATCCGCCAAGGCATAGTCTGGAAGTTTGTACTTGGTCTGATTCTCTAATGCGCCGCGTACGAACTGCTCACCAGTCAGATCTTTGTACGGCTCAAGTGAAGGAGCGTTGACCAGTTCGTCCAGGATGCCCAGAATATGCGTATGATCGGTGGCGCCGCTCCCGATCACCAGGCTCCTGAAGCTGCCGGGATGATTCGCGGCCGCGAATAGGAGAGCGGGCGTTCCAACATCTGGTCCGATCGCGTGCGGCCGATCGAGCCCGAACGCGTCCACAATGCGGAGTATGAATTCTCCCATAGCCTCAGGTGCCATGACGTCCGGCCGGCTTTGGGACAAGCCGAACCCGGGCAGATCCACAGCGACCAGGGGTCCCAGTCCTGAGAACATTTCCCAGGTAGGAAGGAAAGCGTAAATGCTCTCCGGCCATGGGCTGAGAAGAAGGATAGGGTTTTGAAGCCTATGCACGCTCCCAGATGCTTGCGAGGAGGCATAACGGATCTTTAACCCGTCGATGATTTTGTAGTGCATTGTATTGAGTCCCGTGCTGTCGCTACTTGCCATAGATCTCCTACTCTCATTGCCGTATTAGGACTCTGCCAGAGCTTGATGAACCATGTGGACGACGATGGAGCCTTCACCCACCGCGGAAGCCACTCGTTTTACGTTCCCCGATCGCGCGTCACCTACCACGAAAACGCCAGGCAAGCTTGTCTCCAGCATGTAAGGCGGCCTTGATAAGGGCCAAGGCACCGGTGGGGTTGCGGCCTGCAGGTCGCGGCCGGTCAGGACGAAGCCTTTGTTATCCAAGGCCAGGCATCCAGAAAGCCAGGAAGTCTCGGGTGATGCCCCGGCCATCACGAACACATGCCGGATGGGAAAGGTCGAAACTTCGCCAGATTCTTTGTCGATCCAAGACACCTGCTCCAAGTGCCCTTCACCCTCGAGGCTGGTAAGCTCGCATGCGTAGTGCATCTCGATCAGTGGGTTTTGTTCGATGCGTTGAATCAGGTAGCGTGACATGGTGTCGGTGACACTCTTCGAGCGGACCAGCATGCGTACGCCTGCCGTCTTCTGGGAGAGAAAGACCGCAGCTTGGCCTGCGGAGTTGCCACCGCCTATCACGATCACCCGCTCGCCGCCGCAAAGTTGGGCCTCCATGAAGGTCGCGTTGTAATAGATTCCTCTTCCGGCATAGATATCGAGGTTGGGCAGCGAGGGTTTGTTGTACTGTGCACCGGTAGCCAGAACAATCGAGCGAGCAGGGATCACCTGCCCGTCGTTGAGCGTGACCTGATAGGGCCGCTGGTCACAGTTCAAACGTTTGACCGGGTTGGCGACCATGATCTGCGCACCGAATTTCTCTGATTGGGCAATCGCACGATCAGCCAACTCATGCCCGGATAATCCGGTGGGAAAGCCGAGGTAGTTTTCAATCTTCGAACTCGAGCCGGCCTGACCTCCGGGCGCCGCCCTCTCCACTACCAGTACGTCCAGCCCCTCTGATGCGGCATAAACCGCAGCGGCTAGTCCCGCAGGGCCGGCCCCGACAACCACCACATCGCGCACCTGCGAGTCGTCGATGTTGCAGTTGAAGCCGAGGCTCTCCGCAACCTGGTTTGGAGTGGGGTTGCGCAGGACAAGAACGTTGTTGCAGATCACTACCGGGATGTCTTCGATAGACACGCCAAAACGGTCGAGCAAATCCTGGGCCACCGGATCAGCATCAAGATCGAAATAGGTGAAGGGATGGCCGTCGCGAGTCAGGAACTCCCGCAACACGAGCGTATTGGCGGAATAACGGGAGCCGAGAACCACGACATTTCCTGAGCCCGCATCCCGGAGCGAAAGCCGGCGAGCCAGGAAGGCTTTCATGAAGATATCGCTGAGTTCTGCATCCTTGCCGATCAGCGTGCGCAGATCTCTGGCGCTTAATTCGAGCAAGTCTCCAGTCTCGGTGACCTGACATCGATAGATTGACCTGCGGCCGGAGATCATGAGCAGTTCCCCGGAAAATTGACCGGCGCTGTACCTGGTAACCGTCCGTTCTTCTCCTCCGCCGATGGCCAGAATCATTATCTCGCCCGAGATCACCACGAAAACCGGCGGTGTGTCGTCATTGGGGTCGTAGAGCACTTCTCCCGCAACAACGGGCCGCGTTTTAGCGAAAACACGAATCCGGTCGATCTGCGGTGGGGTAAGAATGGGGGCGTAGGACATATAAACACCTTGGTTGTGACAGATACTGCTAGAACATCGTGTTTTGGTTCGCGGCTTTTTCTGAAATCGGTTGGATTACGTCCCAGTGCTCCACCAGCTTGCCGTGTTCCAGCCTTACGATATCGACCACGGCTTCGCCTCGTTCTCCAGGGGTGCGACTCCAGTGGCTGTGCAGGACGACGAAATCTCCGTCCGCGTAAGCATGTTTGATATCCAGTCGAGCTTGAGGGAAGTTCGTGCGCAGCCAGGCGATGAACCTGGTCAATCCCTCCCAGCCGTCCTCAATCAGCGGGTTGTGCTGCTTGTAGCTCTTGCCACCATAGAGTGCGATCGCAGCCGGGACATCAAACTCGTTCAATGCTTTCTGAAAAAAAGCGATGGCTACTCTTCGGTTCTCTTCGGACATGGGTTACCTCCTGGCTTGTGGATATAGAAAACGCATCTGGTGATCGAGCAAAGCGTGGCCTTCAAAGTCAGGAAATGCTGCGATCAGACGGCGCTTCAGGTCCGCTGGGTTATTGGCCTGAGACAAAGCTTCTTGCGCGACAGACAGATAATGTCGCATGGCGTCGAAGAGCTCTGTCCCTCCAGGCGCGCCGTGTCCGGGAAGAATTTGGGTATAGGTGAGGTTCTGATAGTGGTGCAGCGCCTCGGCCCAACTGGCGAAAGCTTTTTCGCCGATAAAAACATGCACCTGGTTGTAGATGAGGTCCTGGGTGGCCAATATGCCGTGATCCGGAAGGCCGATCATCAGGGCGGCCTCGGTTTCCGCGTGGCTCAACAGGACCCACTCCAGGCGGATTCCGTCGATTGTTTCCACTCCCGGGGTAACCAGGCGGCTTGGGCGTTCGGCACGGGCCGGGATGAGGTCTCCGTGCTTTTCGTGTTCCTCGGCTGCCACCCGGTCTCCCGCCGCTTCGATCTTCGCCTTGACTTCCGGCAAGGCATAGATAGGAGCAGAGAAGGCGGCCGCCCCAAGCAGGTGATCGGGGTGGTAATGGGAGATGTACAGGCGCGTGATTGGCTTCCCCAGCGTTGTTGCGTAGTCCAATACTTCTCGCGCATATTTCAGCATGTATTGCGCGTCGAGAATGAGTAGCTGCCTAGCCAGTTCAAAGATGTGAGTGTTTACGCACCATCCGTCCTGTGGAGCGGTGTAGGTATGTACGCTCACTCCCTGGCTTTGCGTTATGGACATCGTGCCTAACATCTTTTCTTCCTCTCTCTGTCCAAAGTTTGGGCAAGAACGGGTGGACAGTAAATGCATCAACGATCAAATAACGGTCAATTGGAGCCTTAGGTCTGGGGATCGAGCACGACTGCACCGACAACTTGCCTTTCCTCCAGCAAGCGATGAGCTTCGGCGGTTTGGCTGAGAGGTAGAGTCGCCGAAACCTGTGCTCGCAGTTTGCCGTGGACTGCCTGGTCGACCAGGTATTCCATGCCTTGGCGGATGAGTTCAGTTTTGGCGTTGAAGACGGGCAAATAGATACCTGTCATTGATTGGCACTTGCTCATCAGGCGTCGTGGCTCGAAGGGCTTACCCGGCCCACGGGTGGAACCGAAAATAATGTAGCGGCCAAAGGTGGCAAGGCACTCGAAGTTTTGTTCGAAGATCTCGCCGCCGATCGACTCCAGGATGATGTCTACTCCCCGGCCGCCGGTGGCTTCGAGAACTTCTTTCGGCCAGCTGGAAAGGTCGTAGTCAACGGTCTTGTCTGCGCCCAGGCTTCGGGCAAAGGCCCGCTTCTCTTCGCTGCCGGCAGACGCGACGACGAATCCGGCTCCCATGGATTTAGCAATCTGCACGGCGAGGCTGCCAACTCCACCTCCAGCCCCATGCACCAGCACGCTCTCCCCCGGGCGGAGTTGGGTCGACGCATTCAGCGTGAGCCAGGCGGTAAGTCCCTGGGTCGGAATCGCCGCCATCATGACGTCGTCAGCGGAGGAGGGTAGGCACACTGTCGCGTTTGCCGGGGCAGCCACGAACTGGGCGTAACCTCCGGCAGGCAAAAGCGCGACCACCTTTTTACCGATCAGGCTCCCATCCCCGAGCGGCCCGACCCCGGTGACATGCCCCACAGCCTGCAGGCCGGAGATGCGCGGTAGGCCTTTATCCTTGCCGACTTGGGTTTCGGCACGCGCATAGATGCCCTGGCGTTCCCGGATGTCGACGAAGTTGACTCCGGAAGCGGTCACCTCGATCAAGAGCTCATCATTCTGCGGGGCCGGTTTTGGAACTTCTACGTATTCGAGAACGTCGCGATCGCCAAATCGAGAAAATTGAATAGCCTTCATATAACTTCCTTTCACCTTGTTTGCTGAGGGCGAGTGTGTCGCAAAAGCGTTCGTAGGGCTGCGCCCGTCTTTTTCGTCCCAGGTATCCGGATTTCCTGCACGGGGCACCACCAACACCCACGTGTGCGGCTTTCATTAAGGAAAGCCGCATAAAGTTCGCCAACGCCAGCAAGCTCGATAGGAAATCCGGAGTACGCTGGTGCGAACCTGTGGCACCCGTCCTATCCTCGGCCTTTGTTAGGGCACAAACTCGAGTTCAGTTCGTGGGACCGCCGGCGGACCCTCGTATCTCACCCGTCCGATTACCTCGGCCTTTGCTAGGCGTTCTCCACGTGATGCGAGATTCGTTTCGGCCTTCGCCTGGGCAGAATCGCGGCGGTCCCGCTTTCCAAACCAAGCTTTGGCAAATGCAGGCCAAACACGGTGCGTCGTGGGTTGGATTCTTCCAGGCAGACTAGTCCTCCATGGTCGCGCGCTCCGCGTTCTGCGATCGTCAGTCCAAGACCGATGCCGTTTCCATCTCCGCTTATGAACGGCTGGAAGAGCGTTTCTCTCAACGACTCCGGCACGCCGGGGCCGGAGTCGGTGACTCGAATGTGAATCAGACTCTGATCCTCGGAGAGAGCAATCTCCACTCGTCTGGGAGGGCGTCCACGCTTCGCCGCCTGGCACGCATTGAGTAGCAAATTGTAGATAGCACTGCCCAGCCTCCCGTGGTCCACCCAGGCTTCGACCCGTCCCATGTCCTGGATCAGGATCTGAACCTGCGTCGCGTCCGGATGAGAGCGTACCGTGGCTACAACGCTGGCGATCACCAGGTTGAGCGAACCTAGATGCGAACGCAGAGTGCGGCCGGTCTCGGCAAAATGGAGCAAAGAGTCGAGCAGTCCCGTGATGCTGTGAATCGCACCGGTGACGTCCTCAATGAGTCCCTCGCGATCCGAAGAAGCGTTGCCTATGAATTCCAGGCCGGCGTAAACAGCCGACAAATGTTGGCGAATATCGTGAGAGATGAACTGCGCCATTTCTCCAATCATTGCCAGGGGCTGTTGCTGGCGCAGTTCTTCGGTTTGCTGTTCCAGTAATTGGCGGAGTTCGCGAACGTTCGAGTTCTCGAGCCGCCGACCAGCTCTCCATTTTGCTAACACAGGCACGCTTGACATCGAACCTCCTGGCGTTCGTATCTCCGTCGGAGGCATCGGTAGCCTGCCGCAAAATCAGTTTGTGCGGGAACCGGAAAATGAGTAAATGCAATCGCGGTCAAACACAGGTCAAATATGGGCTCAATGCGGCGGATTGTGCTCATGCCTGGCGTTCCCGGCGGATCCACTCCCTTATATAAGGAGGGCAGTGCAGCAGATCGATGCCGTCGGCCTCACAGAGCGCCAGAAACTGCACTACACCCAGATCGACGAGCGTGACTTCTTGAAGGTCCAACGCAAGCTGCTTGCCGTTGCTCTGAATTTGCTTCTTCAATTCATCCACGTGCTCCCATTGAAAGCGGCCGATCAGGCGGATGGTTGTTTTGCCATGCGAAGAATGCTTTTCAATTTTCAAGGTTGACTCGGGCGCTCCGGTGGGTCCGGGAGAAATGGTGCAAGCGGGCTGCCACTCCAACTGCTTGAATCTGCGGGCTTGCCCCTGGATCAGAATTTCCGACTCGTCAGCAATTCTGATTCTTCGGGAATGACATGTGCGATACTGCCCGCATCGGCCAATCTGCCTCGGGCAAGGTATGGAAAACGTAGAAACGCCAGGACGCGCCCCAGAGAGCACGCCATCCGCGGGGCCAATCCGTGCCTCGTCGCTCTCCAGCGAGGCAGTGCTGGATGCCTTGAAGATGATTCTTCTCGACGCGCCCCTGCAAGAGGTGCTGAGGAGCCTTGCGCTGCTGATCGAAGCCCAAAGCGCAGGCATGTTTTGCTCGATTTTCCTGCTCGAGCAGGATGGTTTGCACCTCCGCTACGGAGCCGCCCCAAGCCTGCCGGCGGCCTACCGGGAGGCGACGGATGACCTCGTTGTCGGTCCCAATTCCGGATCGTGCGGCACTGCCGCGTTCCTTCGCGAAGCGGTCTTTGCCGTCGACATACTGAGTGACCCGCGCTGGACTAACTTCCGAGACTGCGCCGTGGCTGCGGGGTTCCGCGCGGCTTGGTCGAGCCCCATCCTCTCCCACGACGGCAGTGTGCTGGGCACTTTCGGCATGCATTACCGGGAAGCACGCAGTCCAGAGCCGGGTGAAATGCAGCTGATTGACGATGCAAGCCGCATAGCCGGTATTGCCATCGAGCGCGAACGCGCCCAGGCGGGATTGAAAACGGCCTTTGCGGAGGTCACGAAGTCCGAGGGGCAACTGCGGCAAATGGTGGATGCGATCCCGCAAACCGTGGTGATGCTGGGACCGGACGGAAGTATCCTCTATGCCAACCGGCGGGTACTCGCTTACACCGGTCTGACGGAGCAGGAAGTGATGCTGACCGATTTTCGCCCTCAGGTCTTCCACCCCGATGATATGGACAGATTGCGGGAGAGACGCACGGCGGGATTCGCAAGCGGAGTTCCCTGGGAGAACGAGGTGCGGGTGCGGCGGAACGACGGCGCATATCGTTGGTTTCTCATCAGCTACAATCCGCTTCTCGATGAGCACGGCGCCATCGTTCGCTGGTGTGCGGCGGGCACGGACATCGAAGATCGCAAGCGCAGCGAGGAGAGGCTTCGCGAAGAGAACCTGGTGCTTCGCGAGGAGATCGACCGCTCTTCCATGTTCGAAGAAATCGTTGGCTCGTCCGCGCCGCTGCGCAGCGTGCTTGCCCAGGTCGCCAAGGTGGCGCCAACGGATTCCACGGTTCTGATTTTGGGCGAAACGGGAACGGGCAAGGAGCTGATTGCCCGTGCTATTCATAAGCTTTCGAAGCGCTCGCGCCGCGCATTCATACGCGTCAATTGCGCGGCTATTCCTCCTTCCTTGATTGCTTCTGAGCTTTTCGGGCACGAGAAGGGGGCGTTCACCGGAGCCTTTCAGCGACGTCTCGGTCATTTTGAAGCTGCTCATGGGGGAACCATCTTTCTCGACGAGATCGGAGAGCTGCCTGCGGAAACGCAGGTTGCCCTTCTGCGCGTGCTGCAGGAAAGGGAGTTTGAGCGCGTCGGTAGCAGCCAACCTGTGTCCGTCGACGTGCGGGTACTCGCTGCCACCAACCGCGAACTGGAAGCTGCCGTGACCGCGGGCACCTTCCGCAAGGATCTTTTCTACCGCCTCCACGTATTCCCGATCTACGTGCCGTCTTTGCGCGAACGAAGGGATGACATTCCCCTGCTGGTGGAGTATTTGGTCGAACGCTATGCCAGAAGAAGCGGCAAAAGGATCAGGCATATCCATAAAAAGACACTGGACCTGTTGCAAGCCTATGACTGGCCTGGGAACATCCGCGAAATGCAGAACATCATAGAAAGGGCTGTGATCCTCTGTGATGGAGAGGGAGAGCCGTTCTCAGTCGACGAGACCTGGCTGCAGCGGAAATCGAGCCCGCTGCCAGCGCGCAGGTTTTCCCAAGCCGGTATCCTGGCCGAGGATAAGCAAGAGCTTGTGGAGCGCGAGAGAAAGGCGATCGAGGCAGCCCTGGCAGAGTGCCAGGGGCGCGTTTCAGGCCCGGGCGGCGCGGCCGCAAAGCTGGGGATTCCGCACCAGACTCTGGAATCAAAGATCGCCAGGTTTGGCATCGACAAGCGCCGCTTCAAGAGCCGGCCCTCCAGCCAAGGCTCGGCGTAAGGGACTCGGACCGCACCGCTTTCTCTAGCGTCGCACATCTCAGCTTTGCTCCGTACCTCTTCCGAACAGTCAGGATTCCTGAACAGTCAGCAATTTTTCCGTTGGGTAAGCCACGCACAATCAATAAATGATGGTGGTGTTCGGGTTGCATGGATCATGCACCGAAGGGTTCCTTTTTGGGATGAGTCCACAAAGGCCTGAGAGTAATCAAAGATAACTTCAGTCGAGCCATCCCACGCAAACGACTGTAGATAGATACGAGCAGCGAGTAAATGCAACCACGATCAAACATCGGTCAAATGGCGGTCACGCGAGCGGGAGGAGTTGGCAAATGAACCTTGCCCAGCCAAACCGCGTACGCTTCGGAACTTTTGAGCTTGACCTGAGGAGTGGGGAGTTGCGGCCGCTTGAGCCGGAAAATGGGATGCGCGCGATTGTGCTGCAGGAACAGCCATTCCAGGTGTTGCGGTTACTCATCGAGCGCAACGGCGAAGTGGCCACCCGCGAGGAGATCAGAAAAAGCCTCTGGCCCAATGACACCGCTGTGGATTTTAACCACTCCATCAATGTAGCCATCGGGACCCTGCGCAGAGCCCTTCGCGACTCCGCGGAAGAGCCGAAATATATCGAGACCGTAGCCCGCAGAGGCTATCGGTTGATCGCCCCAATCGAGTGGGTAACAACTGCGGAAGAACAGTCCATTGTCGAGGCCGGTCCCCAGGACGAGGGTGGCGGCAACGGAACCGTTTCGCCCGCAACCATTTGGGAAGGGGGCGGCCTCATTGGCAGGAAAGTGCTGCATTATCGCGTGCTGGAGGTTATCGGCGGCGGGGGCATGGGTATGGTCTATAAGGCCGAGGATCTCAAGCTGGGCCGTCGCGTGGCCTTGAAATTTCTTCCCGAAGAGCTCACCAGCGACCCGCTATCTCTGCGCCGGTTTGAGCGAGAGGCCCAGACGGCCTCTTCCTTGAACCACGCCAACATCTGCACCATTCACGCCATCGAGGAATATGAGGGCCTGCCTTTTATCGCGATGGAATTATTGGAAGGGGAGACGCTGCGCGACCGGCTTGCGGCTTCAGGCGGCGGAACAAAAGCCGATGCGCTTCCGCTGGATGAGGTACTCGAGATCTCGGCCCAAATCTGCAACGGCCTCGCGGCCGCTCACAACAAGGGCATCATTCACCGTGACATTAAGCCTGCCAACATTTTTCTTACCCGGCAAGGAGTGGTGAAGATATTGGATTTTGGCTTGGCGAAGTTGGCCGCCAGCCACGATCAGGAGGAAGAAAAAGAGCAAGGGCAGCCGACGGGGCAAGCCCAGGTCAAATCTCCCTTCAGCAAATCTTACGGCCAGGAAAGCGCCGCGGCCATTCAGGAGGCAGACGCCAGCCTGACGCGTACTGGGATGGCCATCGGCACCGCCGGTTATATGTCGCCGGAGCAGATAAAAAAGGAGAGGTTGGATGCCCGTACCGACCTTTTCTCCTTCGGCCTTGTCGTCTATGAAATGGCGACTGGCCGGCGTCCGTTTACCGGCCACACAGAAGCGGTGCACGAGGCGATTCTCCATCAGGAACCGCCCGCGCCCCAGGATCTGAACCCCTCAGTTTCGCCCCGGCTGGGCGCGGTGATCGCCAAGGCTCTGGAGAAGGACCGTGCCCAGCGATACCAGTCAGCGGCTGACCTGGCTGCGGATTTGGAAGCGTTAGAGGGTCACAAACTTCGCGCGCTTCGCCACCTGTGGAATTGGCCCGCCGCAGTTGTGCTGTTGTTTGTAGTTGTCGCGGGAAGCTGGACCTGGCGTCAAGTCCGCCACCCATTGACGCTCTCTGCCCAGGATACTGTGGTGCTCGCCGACCTAGACAACAGAACCAGCGATCCCATTTTGGACGACGCCTTGAACACAGCAATGCGGGTTGCATTCGAACAGACGCCATTCCTTAATCTGCTTGCCCCGGACAAAGTCCGCGGCACGCTGCAACTGCTTCACCAGCCAGAGGACGTGAAGCTCACACCGGAAAGAGCGCAAGGGGTTTGCCTGCGCACTCACAGCAAAGCGGTGATTGCCAGTTCCATCGCCGATGAGGGAAACCACTTCTCCCTGGAGCTGGACGGAATCGATTGCGCCAGCGGCCGCACCGTCGCAAGCGCCACACGTGACGTAGCCGGCAGGAGCGAGATTGTGCGGACACTGGGGGCAATGGCGGTGGAACTGCGGCGCAGATTGGGCGAGCCCCCGGAATTGTTGCAGAAGCTGAATGAACCACTGGACCGCGCCACCTCTTCGTCCCTGGAAGCTCTGCAACTTCTCACCCAGGGGTACAGGCATCACTCTGCGCGAGACCAGACCGCCACTTCGTACTACCAACGCGCGATCGAGTTGGATCCGAACTTTGCGTTGGCCTATGTTGCGCTGGGAGCTGCTTATTCAAATGCCGGAGAGATGGAGCTGGCATCGACGGCCGAGAAGAAGGCTTATGAACTGTGCGGCCGGCTGACCGGCCCGACCCGCTTTATTGTTGAGACGCTCTACTACGACCTGGGCACTGGAGAACTGGAAAAAGCGTACCCGCTCTACGAGCAGTGGGTGCAGACATTTCCGCTGGATCCAAGGGCGCACATTAACTTCTCTTTTTTTCTGCAAGGACTGGGAGAGTATGAGCGAGCCGTCGTCGAATCACGCGAAGCAGTGCGTCTTTTGCCTTCGGTGGCTACCTACGCCAACCTGGTCGCGACCACCATCCTGGACAACCGGCTGGACGAGGCGAAAGCAGCATACGAGGACGCAGAAGCCCGTGGGATCGCGGACCCATCTCTCCATAGCCTGAGACACTTGATAGCTTTTCTGCAGCAGGATGAGCCGGCCATGAAAGAGCAGTTGGCGTGGGCGATAGCCCATCCGGAATTGGGGGGCCCGGTATTCAAGGGTGAAGCAAATGTGCAGCAATATTATGGACGTTTGCGAATGGGCACCCACTGGTTGCGCCAGCAAAACGATGCTGCCAAGAATCCTGTGGCCGGGCTTACGGTTGACGACGCGGATTTTGCCCTTCAGGAAGCAGAGGCGGGCTCTCTAACAAACGCTCAGAAGTTGGCGTCACAACCGATCAATGGGCCTCTCGACCGCGACACCCGGTTGGAGTTAGCTCTGCTGGCTGCACGCAGCGGAAACATTGAGCGAGCACAGCAACTCTCCCATGCCATCAATCAGCAATTCCCGCTGGATACCCTCACTCAGAATTACTCATTGCCCATTATCCGCGCTGCCATCCAATTGCAGCGGAATGATCCGGCTGGAGCGATTGAGAGTCTGCGCCGCGCTCTGAAATACGATCTAGCAGACCCAAACCCCTTCAACAGCCTTTATCCGGCCTATCTTCGCGGACTCGCCTATCTTCGAATGGATAACGGCCGGATGGCCACACAGGAATTCCAAAAATTGATGGATCATCCGGCAATCATTGGACGGTTTGTGACCGGATCTCTTGCGCGGCTTCAACTAGGGCGTGCCCAGGCGATGACTGGGGACCAGGTTGCCGCCCGGAAGTCTTATCAAGAGTTTCTGCTTTTGTGGCAAAAAGCGGATCCGGATGTTCCAATCTACCGACAGGCTAAAGACGAGTACGAGAAGGTGAAATGACTTGCGTTCGCAGTCGATTGGAGCCCTGGCTCATCTGCGTGTGCGAATGGGGTGTCCAATGGCTTCTCAAACAATCGTGAGTCAGGAATGTCTTGCGTTCTACTCTGCCCTGATCTAGAAAGAGTGGGGATCTTCCGATGAGGTGGACAGATGAGCGGGCGGCCGGTTCTAAGAACATGGGCGAAGTGGGTGGTTCTTGCAGTCTTGGTGCTGGCTTGGGTGGGCTTTTCGCGGCCCTTACGAGGAGAAAATAAGAAAATATCGGCGGCTAGCTCCTACCTGGTTTACGTCGGCACCTACACTACCGGGACCAGCAAAGGAATCTATAACTATCGCTTTGACCCCAAGACCGGCCAGCTCACGCCCATCGGCGTCGCGGCGGAGGTGGTGAATCCTTCGTTTCTGACCACTGACCCGCAGCATCGCTTCCTTTACGCGGTCACCGAGATGGAACAGGCTCGCGGACCAGACGCCCACAAAACGAACGGCTCCATCAGCAGCTTCACTATCGATCGCAAGACTGGCGCCATTACCTTTCTCAATAAGATTGATTCGGGCGGAGGCGGCCCGTGCCATCTGGTCGTGGATAAGACCGGCAAAATGCTGTTCGTTGCCAACTATGGCAGTGGAAGTGTTGCCTCGTTCGCTATCAAACCGGATGGAAGTATCGGCGAAAGGACGGGCTTCGACCAGCACACCGGTTCAAGCGTCGACCCTGCGCGCCAGAAGGGGCCCCATGCGCATGCCGTCGTGCTTTCGCCCGACAATCGCTTCCTTTTTGTGCCCGATCTGGGAACGGACCAGATCAAGATCTACCGGGTCGACGCCAGAAAAGATACATTCACACCCAATGATCCTCCGTTCGCTACGGTGAAAGCTGGTTATGGACCTCGACACTTTACTTTCGGGCGGGGGGCGAAGTTTGCCTATGCGGTGTGCGAGATGGGGTCCAGCGTCGCTGTATTCTCCTACGATCCAGCGAAGGGATCGCTGACGCCGGTGCAGACCATTTCCAACTTACCTTCGGATTTCAAAGGAGTAGACAACTCGGCAGAGATAGAAGTCGATCGGTCGGGCCGGTTTCTTTATGCTTCCAATCGCGGAAACGACAGCATTACCGTATTTGCCATCGATCCGGTGAAAGGCACGCTGACCCAGGTGCAGGTCGTGCCCACGCAAGGAAACATGCCCAGGAATTTTGCTATTGATCCAACCGGCAAATATCTGATCGCGGCCAACCAGAAGTCGAATAACATGGTTGTTTTTGCTATCGATCCGAAGGATGGTCAGTTGAAGCCGGCTGGTCAGACACTCGATATTTCTTCGCCGGTCGATATTTTGTTTGTTCCGGCCGAATAGGATTGGAGGCTCTATGAAGTTCTTTCGTACGAATTTTTCCAGACGAACCCTGGTTCAGAATGCCGGTATTGTCGCCGGCGCCGGACTTCTCGGCTTGGGCACCAGCGCAACAGTGCAGTCTCAATCGGCTTCGCCGGCTCGCAGCAACGGTAAGCCTCGCGCCCTCGCACTCATTGGCGATCGCTATCACAACCCTGATTACATTCGAGTAAGCCTGGATAAGGTCTTCAAAGACCTCGACATTCCCATCGACTACACCATCCAATACGACCAGATCTCAGCCAGTCTGCTGAAGAACTATCAGTTGTTCCTGATTCTGCGCGACGGCATGATTTGGCCCAACGGCTACCTGGGACCAGATGCTTACACGGCGTATGAGGCGGATCTGGAAACGCCGAAGACCTTCCCCGATCCCCAGCCCGTCATGTGGATCAAAGACGAGCAGGGAGCGGCGATCAAAGAGTTCGTGACTGCCGGCGGAGGCTTCTATGCTCTGCACAACTGCAGCCATATATCGCTCAGCTCCAAGGACTACCGTGAGGTCATGGGCGGAGCCTACATCGGTCACCCGCCGCTGCGTCCTTTCCAGGTGCGTGCTACGCAGAACAAGCATCCCATTACGGAGGGCATGAGCTCGTTCATGGTCAACGATGAGCAGCATTACGTGACTTACGATAAGGATCCGAAATACGTCATTATGGAGGCGGAGAATGTCGACGGCCTTAAATTCCAGGATCTCGGCACCAAGTCGATCTCCGGATGGGCCTACGACTTCGGACAGGGACGGATCGTATTCACCGCCGTCGGTCACACGATCCATGCCATGTGGAACCCACAATATATAGAGATACAGAAACGATCGGTACGATGGCTGCTTAAGGAACTGTGAGTGATGCGGTCGGTTGAACAGGAAATCCAGGTGCGCCCTAGCGTACCTGGATTGAAATGATTGTTTCAAATGCTTTCACTCGGAGGGCTCAACTGTTCTGAGGGCAAAAAGCATAGGTAGGGCTTCGCCCGTCTTCTTCAACCCAGGTACGCTGGGGCGAACCTGGGGCACCCGTCCTGTTTGCGAGAGGTCCGATTGGTGTGAGGACCTCTTACTGCGTGATGGTTAGCTTCTTGATGAACCATTCCTGGCTGTTCATGGCGTCAGCGTGGTTGCGATTGGAAGGTCGATCATAGGTTCCATCAGCTTTCATATGCCGGGCTTTGACTACGTCGGCAAGGTAGACGGCAAGCACCTCGTCATGGAGAAACCGGACCAGCTTCGGGTCTTGCACCGGGAAGGCAACCTCTACCCTGCGATCAAGATTGCGAGGCATCATGTCGGCGCTGCCCAGGTAAACCTCCTCTTGTCCGGCATTGCGGAAATAGAAAATGCGGCTGTGCTCAAGGAAGCGCCCTACGATACTCGTTACCCTGATGTTATCGCTCACACCGGCTAACCCAGGACGCAAGCAACATATCCCGCGCACCAGAAGATCTACCCGGACCCCAGCTTGTGAGGCCTCGTAAAGGAGTTGAATCATGCGCATATCAACCAAGGCATTCATCTTGAAGATAAGGTGGCCCCGTTCGCCAGTGCGTTGATGTTCAATTTCGCGGCGTATGAGCCGCTCCAAGGCCTCTCTCAGACTTACGGGAGCCACCAGTAACTTCCGATAGTCAACCTTGGCGGAATAACCTGTCAGATAGTTAAACAAGTCTGTACAGTCAGCGCCGATCGCTTCATCGCAGGTGAACATGCCGATGTCGGTGTAGAGCTGAGCAGTAACGCTGTTGTAGTTGCCAGTGGAAAGATGAACGTAGCGGCGTATAGCATCGCCTTCGCGCCGAACCACCAAGGCGGTCTTACAGTGCACCTTAAGTCCGAGCAATCCGTAGACAACATGGGCTCCTTCATTTTCCAGGGCCCGGGCCCACTCAATGTTGCTCTCCTCGTCGAAGCGGGCCTTGAGTTCCACCAGCGCGGCAACCTGCTTTCCCTCTCTGACGGCGTCAAGGAGTGCCTCCACCACGGGTGAATTGCGTCCCACGCGGTAAAGAGTAATTTTGATGGCCAATACCGCCGGATCATGCGCCGCTTGCTGCAGAAACATCACCACCGGCTGAAAGGACGCGAATGGGTGGCACAGAAGAACGTCCCCCCGCCGGACGGCGGCGAAGATGTCTTCACCCTCCTCCTTGGGCAGCAGGCCGGCTGGGACTGCCGGAATGAAAGGCTTATCCTTCAACTCAGGACGATCTACCGCATAAAGATGCTTCAGACGAGATAAGGCCAAAGGTTGGCCCACCTTATAGACATCTTCCGGGTTGACTTCAAGGTTCTGCGACAGGATTTCCAGAACCCCCGCGGGCATTCCATCGTTCACTTCCAGCCGGACCACGTCTGCAAAACGCCGCTGCCAGACACCCTCTTCCACCGACTCCAAAAGATCCCCGGCCTCAAGCTCCTGGATGGCGCCGTCCGCGTCCCGGGTTACATGGAATGGATTGGCCTTGATAATCTCCATTCCAGGAAACAGGCTCTGTAAATTGGCGGCGATGAGCTGTTCCAACCACAACATGTACTGCGGAGCAGGCGTTTTTCTGTTGCCGGCGCCGGTTTCTGCGGCCATTGGAGTGACTGGAATGAGTTGTGGCAAGATATCAGGCACCTTGACCCGGGCGAAATGTTCGACGCCTTTGCCGTCGCGAAGCTCTACGGCCAGATTCAAGCTGAGATTTGAGATATGAGGAAACGGCCTGCCAGGATCGAATGCCAATGGAGTGAGCGCAGGAAAGACTGACTCCAAGAAGTATTTGTCCGCGATGGTTCGTTGCGCGGTAGTGAGCTGAGAGTAATCCACCACGTACAAACCTGCTTTTTTGAGGGCCGGGAATATTTCCAGTCGCAAATGATCTTGTGCGGCTTTGAAAAGTTCCAAAACCTTTTGGTGAATGGCAGTCAACTGTTGTTTGGGCGTCATGCCATCAGGCCCGCACTCAAGTACTCCACTCTCCGCCTGCCGCTTAAGCCCAGCTACTCTAACCATAAAGAACTCTTCCAGGTTGGAGCCCAAGATGGAGAGAAACTTTACCCGCTCAAGCAAAGGGTTCTGGTCGTCCTGAGCCTCCTCCAACACTCGCTCCTGAAAGGCCAGAAGGCTGAGTTCCCGGTTCACGTAGAGTCGCGAATCGCCCGTAGGACCGGCGTCGGACGGCCCCATCTGGTTTGGCTTTTGTTGCTGGTGTTTGGCGGCCTGCCGGTTAACCCGGCTCTTGGTCTTGGTAGCGGAAGTGCGCGCGGTAGGCATCGGAGTCCAGAATATACTGGGGGACCATCGCCGGCCATGGCTTCTCGCAGGGACAATGGGTTTGTATTGACTTTAAGCAGGAGTGGAGTTGACAGCGCCGACCTCGATCCGCGAATGGTCAAGGCTTTCGAAAATGCGGTCGCGCTCTGTAAGGCCAGGGGTCCCAAGAAAACAGAACCGTTCTGATCTACATAACCACTGCCGGATAGATTCGCAGACGCGAGAATCACCGTAAATATTCGCATTCTGGAAAGAATACGAGGAGTAGATCCAGTCTTCTTTTGTCAGCAGTGTGCCCTCTTTTGTGGCTTGGGGGTTTGCGTTCACCGGTGTTTCGCGTGTCTTAATTTTTAATACCCAGTGAAGCAGAAGGTTTTCGAAAAAACCCCACGGACCAGAGCGTAACAATGCGGCTGCGATGGTCATGATCAACAATGCCACCAGTCCCAACCCCGATGCGAGAGCGACAAAGCTCATTGCCGCTATTATGAAAGCCACTATGTAGGCTGATCCCCGGTCGACTTTCTTCCGCACCAGAAGCGGCGAACCCACGAGATGGCGAAAAAACAGATGGACCTGGAAGATGTTGATTACGGCTAAGACTTCAATAACCATTTGGCACAGTCGTCGTTGCCACTCGCCGCTGCACGCTCTGTTTGCTGTCTCCAGAAATTTTAGAGACATTCTGGCGTCGTCTCTACGAGGGCAAATGCATAGTGTTCTTAGCTCCAGATCCAGCTCTGTTGACAACGCTGCGTATTGCCTCTCTGCAATGCTCCTTAGCCTGTTGGGCCGGAGATAGAATAACGTCAAGAAGAACACGGCCCAGGCGAATGAAATCATTGTGGCCGCGACTTGCACTGAATACCTCGGCACGGTTACGAATCTCGAACTTAGCAATAGATAGACGAACATCCAAAGCGCAGCTCCGCAGCCGGAGATGCTTAGGAGCTGTTCTTCCACCGCCCGTAGATCGCGCTTTGCCGCCGATAAGAAAGGTGTTCCCAGGGTGATGAGGCGGTCAGGTAATCGCGCAGCAGATTGTTGAAGCCTTCGAAGGCCATAGACAGCGACGTTTCCACCATGGCCGTGTGCCACACAAATATGTTGTGATGCAGGGTAGCGATTGCCTAACTCTGACAGGTGGGCGGCGAGATGGATGCCGGCTTCGACACGCCCCTTATGTGAATTCTTTCCTGACCAATAGAAAGGCGAATAGTGAATTGCGTCTTCGCCCAGGGGGAAAAGGTTTTTACGGAACCAGGAGGTTTCTCCAATCCAAGGGACGCGGGAAAACAGGCGTATTCCGAAGAGCGAGGGAATCGTCCCATGCACCAGACAGACGACCATATCCGGATCTCTTGCTCGGGGTATGTCCGGCTGTGTGGGCCCGATACTGGTCATGGCTTTGTCGTTATACACCACAGCAGAGAGCAGTTAGAAGATCTCTTAAGTGGAACGGGAAAGCGCGTCCAAACTCGGGTTTTCGTGGGTAAAAAAAAATTGGTGAAGCCAAAGTGGTGGCTTTTACCCCGTGAACGTGAAAAACCCTTCCTGCAAGTGCGATAGCCCAATGATTCTGATTGGTTTACCTGCCAGGTAGAGCTTGCAACAGGCTGTTTACAAAAATGTATCGCTTGGTTACTTAAGGGTGTAAGTGGCCCGAAAGTGATACTCACAAGACACCCCTTGTCTCATTAGGATAGGGCCAATCGATGACTGATCGCCCGGAACGAATCCCGAGCGCCGCTCGATTAAGTTCAACCCCAAAGGGAATGAGGTGTACCAATGCGTCTTCTTCCAACATGTGCCCTGCTGCTGTCTCTCTCTGCCGTTCCAGGATTTTGCCAGAGCAGCAACGTAACCTCCACCGATACAGCCATGCCCATGAACGCTAGCGATGCGTCCGTAGACTATGCCGCTCTGCGTGAGCGCCTGGCCGAACAGAACAAGGTTCTGACCAACCAGGTCACCACCCAGCGCGCGATCGTCAAGAAGAACCAGGAGCTGCTGAAGGAAGCGCAAAAGCTGGACGCCTCCAACAAGAAGCTCTCTGAGGAGAAGAAGAAGCTCGAGACCGAGAATGCTGATCTCGAGAAGCAGCGGATGGCCCTGAAGTCTTCGCAGAAGCCCGCCGCTGACCTTGCTTCAGTCTCCGGCTCCAACTAAGGTCGGTCTGAACGACTGGTTGGGCTTAGACAGCACAGGTGCGCCAGGCCGCCGCTGAAGTTGTAGCGGCGGCCTCTCATTGCCCCACTGCGGTTACCGTGGCGTAATGGCAGCGGGATATGCTGGTGCCGAATCTGCGTTGCAGCTACCGTAGCGGCCAATTCATCGCCGGCCAGTGTCTCTGAAATGGTCCATGCCGGCGGCCAGGCACTTTTCCCGTTCGCGCGACCAAATCTGGTTTGGCGTGCGGGTAGTGGATTGTATGCAATCGGTGGTCTCAGAGAGAATCGGGTTGGCCATCGGTGATTGCCATAGCATTCACGTGTGGTCCAGTTCACCCAGGACTGACGTCCTGGGTCATTCTCAGCCGTCCCTTCGGGACTGATCGCGGTCGATAACCCTACCCAGGACTGACGAGTCTGCGTGAGAACTTCACTCGGCGGGAGCCGGTCGCCGGCAGGCAGGCTCTCCGGGCCTGATCGCAATCTGCCCGATAGCCGATTTGTTTGTAACTACTGCTATCCGAATCAGCCGAGCAGAAAAGCTAATTTGGACAAGACTGACTCTCAGCTGTCCCTTCGGGACTGGTTTCGGATTGGGAAGTTCTCCTACAGACTCTAAAGCCCTGTAGCTGTGGCTTCTTACGGCACGGCTGAAGCGGGATCTCCTCTACTCAATCTCTACGACGACTTTGCCCACGGTCTTACCCGATTCCACGGCCATGTGGGCCTGCAGAGCCGTCTCGAGCGTGAACCTCTCCTGGCTTAGCAGTGGTTTCAGCTTGCCTGCCTCGGCGAGCTGCGTTGCCGCGCGCAAAATGTCTCCGTGGTGGGCTCTTCCCTTACCCGACAGCATGGGCAGCAAGGTAAAGACGCCAGAGTAAGTAGCGGCGCGAAAGGAAAGCGGCGCGAGCTTGTGGACGCCCCAACCGAGGCAGCTGACCACGTGGCCGGTGTAGGTTTTTACGGCGAGGAACGATTCGTCGAGTGTGGCCCCGCCTACGGTATCGTAAACGATGTCAAATCCTTTTCCGCCGGCTTGCTCGGCCACATAGGCCTCAACCTTCGTGGTCCGATAGTCGATTGCGGTGGCTCCATAAGCTTCGACAATCTTCTTTTTGTCTGCCGAAACAGTGGCGAAGACCTGCGCGCCTAAAGCGTGAGCGATTTGCACGGCAACATGGCCGACGCCGCCAGCCCCCGCGTGAATGAGCACTTTTTGCGCGGGTTGCACTTGAGCGCGATCTACCAGGCCTTCCCACGCAGTAATGAAGACGAGGGGCAGCGCCGCCGCCTCGCGCATGGATAGATTGGCCGCCTTGATGGCCAACAGATCCGCGTCGACCGCCACGAACTCCGCCAGAGTCCCCTGCAGACCGCCGATGCCCCCGACCATTCCGTAGACTTCATCTCCAGGATGAAAGGTGGTGACCCCCGGGCCAACCGCTTCCACCACGCCCGCCATGTCCATTCCCAGAATCGCCGGCAGCTCGACCCGCGCATGGGCGGCCTGGCCCGCGCGGATTTTTGTATCCAGCGGGTTTACTCCGCTCGCCTTGATACGGACGAGTACCTGGCCGGGAGCGGCGGTGGGACGCGGAACTTCGGTCAGCATGAATGGAGCGCCGGGACTTTCCAGGACGAGGGCACGCATATGGCTAGAGCTGAGCGTATTCCTTCTTTGCCTCGGCGATGACGGGCAGGTCGGCGTCGGCGTTCTTCCACTCGGAGAAGAAGACATCGTAAGCTTTTTTGGCGTCTGGCTTATTGCCTGCCATGGCGTAGGCACGGCCCAGCCCGAGAAAGGACAAGGCATAGGGACTGCCGGTGGCATAAGCAACGCCTTTCAAACGAGTCGCATCCTGAAATGAGGCAATCGCATTGCGCGAGTCTTTCAGCTGCAGATAAGCGAGACCCCGCAAATACGGCGCATAGGAAGCATCGTCGTGGGCTCGAACCTGTTCCAGCAGAACCAGCGCCCGCTGCGCGTCACCTGCCTTGATGCGCAAGCCACGCACGCAGCCTGGGGCACCGACAGCTCCTGGACGAGAGTGTCTTCCGGGTAATGCTTTTCAAGATCCGAGAGCAATCTGGTTAGCTTGCTTCTCCTGATTGCAGAGAGCCATGCGTCATGGCTGCGCGATCAGCGTGACCTTGCCCTTATCCAATTTCAAGGCCTCTTTGACGGCCTCTTCAGGATCGAAGCATCGATCGACCATCCAGCCTGCGCTGGCGGCGTTGAGTAGAGCGCCGGCCTGGGCGTCCTGTTCCTTGGCGCCCGCCGCTTGATCTGCCGCGCGCAGAAGGGTGGTCTTCGCCAGCTGAATTTGGCCGAGCTGGGGAAGAAAATTGCCCCAGGGAGGTGGTAACGGAGAACTGGTCGGGACGTCCGGCCGTGTCGGCCACGATTTTATGCACATTGTTCCAGTCAGATTGGCTGGCATAATACCCGGCTTCAATCCCCAAGAGAGAAGTTCCATTCAAACCAAGACGCTGAGCCTCGCGCAATATACTTTCTCGCTTCGGCGGGGTTACCGAGCTGAGTCGCGTCTCCAGATCCCATTTTCCAGAGCATAGGCATTGTCCGGCTGTAGGGCGAGGGCCCTCCGATTGGCGGCAACACTCTTCTCAAGGTCGCCGTTTGGCAGGTAGAAAACACCAAGGTTGATGAAGTTGTCGACCTGCAGCGGATATTCCTGGGTGGCAACCTGGAGGGTCTCGATGCTCTTATTCAGATCGCCCACGACGATCGAGTAGTAGTGGCCGGCAATGTAGAGCTTCTCGCGCTCGCTAACATTGCTACTGAGCTGGTAGGCCCGGGTGAAGTATTCTGTGGCCTCGCTTGAGCGCGCCGGTGTTCAGGCGAATGACGCCGCGGCGTGCCCACGCCATGGCCAGCTTGGGGTCAAGCTCAAGGGCGCGTTTGTAATGGTCCTCCGCTTCGGGGATGTCGTTGCCCTTTTGATGGGCTTCGTCCCCTAAGGCGTAGGCGCGGAAGGCTTCGAGCGACGGTGTAGTGGCCTGACCAAACGGCGCATTGAGTCTCTGGATACTGGAGAGACTTTCTCCCAGTTTGGCGCGCATGGCGGTAGCGACCTGGTTGAGCGCGTCGAGCACGTGCTCCTTGTCAGGCGCAGTGGCTTCTTCGCTGGCAATATCGTCGCCGCTGGCGGTGTTCTGAGCATCGAGACTAACGACGTACGCTTTGCCCAGGGGAGCGATGGAGCCGGTCAGGATAGCCTTGACCCCTTCCCGCTCGCCGATTTCGCGGGCAATCTGCGGGGTAATGGTCTCGTCCTGCTTGCGCCCAAGGTACTGAAGGCTCTGGCGAAGGTGCTGCTGGCTGATGATGTCGAGCACCGGAGACTGGCCTAGCTGCACCCGCAAGGCCTGGTTCAGGGTGGTATCAAAGACAGAGTCGCCGGTCTTGTTGATGAAGTCAGCGACGATAATGCTGTCTTTTTGGGCTACCGGCTTCACCGCCTGATCCGCGGGTGGCGCGACTGTTGCGCTGGGTGCAGGCCCAGGATTGGAGCCGGGGTGGTGGCGGAAGAGAGAAACCGCGCCGGCCAAGGCCACCAGCAGCAAGGCTCCGATAACGATCATGCGGGAGCGAAGAGGACGGCCGCTGGCTTGCGGCACGGGCGGCGGGACCGTAGCGGGTGGAGTGGGGCGAGCCGTTGCCGGGCTCACAACGCCGGGCGACGAGATCGAGGCAGAAACCGCTTCGAGGTCGGCCAGCAGTTCCTCGGCGCTGCCGTAACGTTGATTGCGGTCTTTAGTCAGCAGTTTGGCAATTATGGGGTCGAGAGCCTTGGGCATGGCCGGGTTGAGGCTGCTGACCAGCGGCGGATCCTTCATTAATAGGGCGGCAAAGACCTCGGCGGTGCTGCGGCCGGCAAACGGGGGCTCCCCGGTCGCCATCTCGTAAAGGACGCTGCCCAAGCTGAAGAGGTCGGTGCGGGCATCGAGCGGGTCGCCCTTGGCTTGCTCGGGAGACATGTAAGCAGCAGTGCCGACGGTCGAGCCGGGGGTGGTGAGGTCCATTTGCCCGGTGGGTGTGCCGGTGGCGGTGTTGTTTTGTGGGTCAAAGTAGCGGGAATCCGGCGAGGCCTCGGCGCCCTGCTTCTTGGCCAAACCGAAATCGAGAATCTTGAGCTGCTTGCGGTCGCGGCCGCTTTCCACTACGAAGAGGTTGGCCGGCTTGATATCGCGATGGATGATACCTCTGGCGTGGGCCGCGGCCAGCGCGCTCGCCGCCTGCTGGCCCAGTGCGATGAGCTCGGAGGGGGAAAGACGGTGGTGGCTGAGATATTGCTTCAGCGTTTCCCCACGCAATAACTCCATGACCAGGTAGGGCTGCCCTTCCTGTTCGCCGACGTCGTGGATGGCGCAAATGTTGGGGTGGTTTAGGGTGGCTGCGGCCCGGGCCTCGCGCAGGAAGCGCTCATGAGAGAGGTGAACGCGCGAGTGCGGGGTGCCCGCGGGCGAGGGGCTGGCGGGAGCTTCGGAGACCAGAAAGCTGTCGGAGATGAGCTTGAGAGCGACCTCGCGTTCGAGCCGGGTATCGAGCGCACGGTAGACGTCACCCATGCCGCCGGCGCCGATCTTATCGATCACTCTGTAGGGCCCAAAAACAGTGCCAGTGGCGATCATTCTTGCCCCAAAGCGTTCGGATTCACGTCCCTATGAGGGCCGACTCGCATGTAGTTGATTCCTGAGTGTACACAGGGCATCGTGCCGTACGCTATTTCGGACTACAGCTGGGCGTATTCCTTTTTTGCCTCGGCCATGACAGGCAGGTCAGCGTCGGCGTTCTTCCACTCGGAGAAAAAGGCGTCGTAGGCTTTTTTCGCGTCCGGCTTATTGCCCGCCAGGGCATAGGCGCGGCCGAGCCCTAAGTAGGACAAGGCGTAGGGACTGCGATTGATGTAAGCACGGCCTTTCAGGCGGGTCGCGTTCTGAAATGAGTCGATCGCATTGCGCGAGTCCTTGAGCTGCAGGTAAGCAAGGCCTCGCAGGTAGGGTGCGTAGGAAGCTGCGTCGTGGGCGCGCACCCGATCCAGCAGCGTGAGCGCCCCCTGCGCGTCGCCTGCCTTGATGGCCAGCCACGCCCGGGCTTGAGGCACCGACAGCTCATGAATGAGCGTGTCTTGCGGGTAGCGCTTTTCCAGAGCGGAGAGCGCCTCCGTGGCCTGCTTCGGCTCATTGCAGAGAGCCAAGGTACTGGCTGCATCGATGAGCGTGACCTTTCCTTTGTCCAGTTGCAGGGCTTGTTTGACGATCTGATCCGGATCGAAGCATCGGTCGACCATCCAGCCGGCGCTGGCGGCGTGGAGGAGACTGCCGGCTTGGGCGTCCTTCTGGTTGACGCCCGCCGCCTGGTCGGCCGCGCGCAACAGGGTGGTCCTCGCCAGCTGAATCTGGCCCAACTGGGGCAGGAGCGAGCCCCAGGTGAAGGTGACGTAGAATTGATCGGGCCGCCCAGCCGTTTGGGTGATGATTTTCTGCACGTTGTTCCAATCGGACTCGGTGGCGTAGTACTGCAGTTCGTTCGCGAAAAGATTCGTTCCGTTCAAGCCGAAACGCTGTGCTTCCGCGATGTACTTCTCCCCTGCGGATACGTCACCCAGGTTGGCCGCTTCCGTGACCTCGTTTATCAGGGCCACGGAGTTGTCCTGCTGCAATGCGAGGGCCCTGCGATTGGCGGCGGCGCTCTTCTCAAAATCGCCATTGTTGAGATATTCCACTCCGAGATTGACGAAGGTGTCGACTTGGAGGGGATACTCCTGGGTGGCGACCTGCAGGGTCTCGATGCTCTTATTCAAATCGCCCACGACGGTGGAGTAGTAGTGGGCGGCAATGTAAAGCTTCTCCCGCTCGCTGACATTGTCACTGAGCTGGTATGCCTTGGTGAAATCTTCCGTCGCCTCGCTGAGCGCGCCGGTGTTGAGGCGAATGACGCCGAGGCGGGCCCAGGCCATGGCTAGCTTGGGGTCAAGTTCGAGGGCGCGTTTGTAGTGGTCTTCGGCTTCGGGGATGTCATTTCCCTTTTGATGTGCTTCGTCGCCCAGGGCGTAGGCGCGAAAGGCTTCGAGCGACGGAGTGGTGGCCTGGCCGTAGGGAGCATTGAGTCTCTGGATACTGGAGAGGCTTTCCCCCAGTTTGGCGCGCATGCCGGTGGCGACCTGGTTGAGCGCGTCGAGCACGTGCTCCTTGTCGGGCGCGGTGGCTTCTTCGCTGGCAATATCGTCGCCGTTGGTGGCGTTCTGGGCATCGAGGGTAATGACGTAGGCCTTGCCCAGTGGAGCGATGGTACCTATAAGGATAGCTTTGCCACCCTCCCGCTCGCCGATCTCGCGGGCAATTTGCGGGGTAAGGGGCTCGTCCTGCTTGCGGCCAAGGAATTGCAGACTCTGGCGAAGGTGTTGCTGGCTGATGATGTCGAGCACCGGAGACTGGCCCAACTGCACCCGCAGAGCCTGGTTCAGGGTGGAGTCAAAAACAGGGTCGCCGGTTTTGTTGATAAAGTCGGCGACCACGATGCTGTCTTTCGCGCCCGGGGGCGCCGGCTTGACGCTGGAATGATTCCGGAACAGAACAATTCCACCGGCCAGGGCCACCAGCACCAAGGCGCCGATGAGCAGCAGGCGGGAACGAAGAGGGCGGCCGCCTGCAGGCGGCAAAGGAGGCGAGACCGGCGCGAGTGGAGGAGTGTAAACGGGCACTCGACCCGTGGCGCCGGGAGATGCGACTGAAACAGAAATGGCTTCCAGGTCAGCAATCAGCTCCTCGGCGCTCTGGTAACGCTGATCGCGGTCCTTGGCCAGCAGCTTGGCGATGATGGAATCGAGGCCGCTGGGCATGGCTGGGTTGAGGCTGCTGACCGGGGGCGGATCTTTCAGCAGCAGGGCGGCAAATACCCCGGCGGTGCTGCGGTCGCCAAAGGGTGGCCGCCCGGCCGCCATCTCGTAAAGCACGCTACCCAGGCTGAATAGGTCTGTGCGGTGATCGAGCGGCTCACCCTTAGCTTGCTCGGGCGACATGTAGGCAGCGGTGCCGAACGTCGAGCCGGGAGTAGTGAGATCGCCGGAGTTGGTGGTGGTGGCGGTGTTATTTTGCGCGTCGAAGAAGCGGGAATCCAGCGAGGCCTCAGCGCCCTGCTTCTTGGCCACCCCGAAATCGAGAATCTTGAGCTGCTTGCGATCCCGGCCGCTCTCCACCACGAACAGGTTGGCCGGCTTGATATCGCGATGGATGATGCCCCGGGAGTGGGCAGCGCCAAGCGCACTGGCCGCCTGCTGGCCCAGGCTGATGACCTCGGAGGGGAGCAGACGGTAATGGCTGAGATACTGCTGCAGCGTTTCCCCGTGCAACAACTCCATCACCAGATAGGGTTGCCCTTCCTGCTCGCCGACGTCGTAGATGGCGCAGATGTTGGGGTGGTTCAGGGTGGCGACGGCCCGGGCCTCGCGCAGAAAGCGCTCATGGGAGAGTTCGGCGCGGGAGCGCGGAGTCCCCACGGGCGAGGGGCTGCTGGACGAGTCCGAGACCAGAAAATTGTCGGAGATGATCTTAAGAGCGACTTCCCGTTCGAGCCGGGGATCGAGCGCGCGATAAACCTCACCCATGCCGCCGGCGCCTATCTTCTCTATCACTCTATAGGGTCCAAAGAGAGTGCCAGAATCGATCATTCCTCGCCCCTAGCGTTCGGATTCACGTCCCGTGAGGAGGGCCTGCAGGTGGTTGATTCCTGAGTGTACACAGGACATCGTGATCGGTGCTATTGCCGTCTTCGGCCGATACAATTTCCCCCAAAAACAAGAGAAATGGTGTTGCGTGAAGTCATCGAGTTTTAAACGAAATTGTCATGCTTTGCAGTCGACTGGGTTGGCTGTCATTTCGTCCTCCGCTTTCCCGGCTTCCCAGCAAGCCTTTGCCCCCTTCGACTCCGCTCAGGGCAGGCTCTGGACGGGTGCCCCATGTTCGCGGACTTTCGCGTACATGGGTTGAACACGAGCTTTTTCCAATGGTTTCCCCGCCGGCTACACCTACTTATAGGAAAAGAAAAAGGAAGGGCTTTGCCCATCTTCTTCAACCCATGTACGCGAAAACGCGAACATGGGGCACCCGTCCAGGGGCAAGGCTTGGGGCAGGCGAGAGATTTGTCGCCCGACCAAGGAATGACGATGAGATGCGCGGGTATACTTGCTGCGGTTTTGCGGAGTCGATCCAATGAATCGTAGATCCCTACTTAAACTTGGCGGACTCTTCGCTATCACTCTTCCCGCACTCGCCTTTCAAGAGGAAAAGAGCAAGCTCAAGATCACGGGAGTCCGCCTGGTGCGCACCCGGCCCAACCGTCCTGTGCCCAGCTACACACCTTCTCCGGGATCATGGTCGACGCAAGGCGTCGAGGTAGCAAACCCCATGTCGATTTATCCGCAGTACAAGGCGACCCGTTCGTTGTGGAATCCTGATCCAGGAAAGCTGGAGGGATTCACGGTCGAAATCTCCACCGACAAAGGGGTGACCGGGTATGGGTCCGGCGGAGCGGGTGGCGGGGCGGTGGTGAAGCAGCACCTGGTGAAGCTGCTGGTGGGTGAAGATCCGTTCAACGTCGAGCGCCTTTGGGACATCATGTACCGCTCGACCATGCCCTATGGACAGGCCGGCATTGCCATCAACGCAATCAGCGGAGTCGATCTTGCTTTGTGGGATGTGATCGGCAAAGCGCTCAACCTTCCTGT
Organism: uncultured Acidobacteriaceae bacterium; assembly: GCA_963844785.1. Taxonomy (GTDB): domain Bacteria; phylum Acidobacteriota; class Terriglobia; order Terriglobales; family Acidobacteriaceae; genus PALSA-350. The sequence goes on from CAWJPV010000018.1 coordinate 193,591, forward strand.
TTACGAACTGCTCGGCGGCCAGACCAAGCCTCGCATTCCGGCTTATTGCACGGGCAATGATGTCGAGCAGCACCTCAAGTTCGGCTACAAGCGGTTGAAGCTTGCCATTCCCTACGGCCCAGCGGATGGCTGGGAGGGGCAGCAGAAAAACCTGGAGCTGGTAAAGACGACCCGCGCACAGTTGGGGCCGGACGGGGATCTGATGCTCGATTGCTATATGGCTTGGAACGAACAATACACCATCGAGATGGCTAAGCTGGTCGAACCGTATCGCATCTATTGGATGGAAGAATGCCTGCAGCCGCGAGACTATGAAGGTTTTGGGCGCCTGAGCGCGGAGATAAAATCCACCCGCATGGCCACCGGCGAGCACGAGTATACGCGATACGCCTTCCGTCAATTGTTAGACCACCGCGGAGCGGCGATCTGGCAACCCGATATCCACTGGTGCGGCGGGATGACGGAGCTACGGCGTATCGGCGCGTTGGCGGCTGCCTATGATATCCCGGTGATTCCCCACGGCGGCGGAGCCTTCGATTCGATTCACTTCATCCTGGCTACGCCGAATAGTCCTTGGGCGGAGACGTTTATGCCCTCGCCGGGTGGGCCGGACGAGGTTTACCGGCGGTTCGAAGAGGACAACCATATCACTCGCGGGCCGGAGGGAATCTATGCACGTCCATCGGACACTCCGGGGTTGGGCTGGGATATCGAGGTGGTTTAGTTGGGCTGGTCCCGAGGATTAAAGTAAGGGTATGGCTGATATCAAGAGCACCGATCTTCTGCAGCAATTCGCAAGCGATAATTATTCCGGCATCTGTCCGGAGGCATGGGCCGCCATGGAAACCGCAAACCACGGCCACGTCTCGGGCTACGGAGACGACCCCTGGACTGCGGCTGCGGCCGATGCCTTTCGGGAAATGTTTGAAACCGACTGCGAGGTTTTCTTTGCCTTCAATGGCACGGCGGCAAATTCATTGGTACTCGCTTCCCTCTGCCAGTCGTACCACGCCGTCATCTGCTGTCAGTCCGCCCACGTGGAGACGGACGAATGCGGCGCTCCCGAGTTCTTTTCCAACGGTTCCAAGCTTCTTATCGCCGAAAGCGACGACGGAAAACTCACGCCGGCCGCGGTACACATGATCGCTACCAGTCGAACGGATATTCATTACCCTAAGCCTCGCGCCGTCACCATCAGCCAATCCACGGAAACAGGCCGCGTCTACACCGTTGAGCAACTGCGCGCTCTCTCACAGGAGTGCCGGAAACACGGTTTGCGGCTGCACATGGATGGAGCGCGCTTCGCCAATGCCTGCGCCAGCCTTCGCTGCTCCCCTGCGGAACTTACCTGGAAGAGCGGAGTTGACGCGCTTTGCTTCGGCGGCACGAAGAACGGGATGGCGGTAGGCGAAGCGATTCTCTTCTTCGATCAGAAACTCGCACAAGACTTCGACTACCGCTGCAAGCAGGCTGGGCAACTGGCTTCAAAGATGCGATTTCTGGCTGCTCCGTGGGTCGGCATGCTCAAGAGTGGCGCATGGCTTAGCAACGCGGTCCATGCTAATGAATGCGCGCAGTATTTAGCAGAGCAGTTGTCCGGTATTCCGGGAGTCGAGATGGTCGCACCGCCGGAGGCGAACGCGGTGTTCGTCCACGCTTCGGATGAGGTGCTCGAGGCGCTGCGCCAACGGGGGTGGAAGTTCTATACGTTTATTGGAGGCGCCGCGCGATTCATGTGCTCATGGGATACGGATCGCAAACGGATGGACGAGTTTTGCCGCGACGTGCGCATTTGTGCGGAGCAGGCTTCGATGCAGGCGAAGTAATAGCCCGATCGGGGCTCTTATTGAAGACGGAAAGCGCTACTCTGTGTAGCCGTCGAAGGACAGCTTTCCCTGCTTGCTTTTAGGGTGTTTTTGGTCAATACCCCTACCGAGTCGGTTGGAGAACTAACGGAACGGAGATCTTTGTGCGGGAGCCAAGGCGCACTGCAGGTCCCTCGGCTGCGCTCGGGATGATAAGTGGAGGGTGGTGACTTTTGTGAGGAACCGTCAGATTGGAATGGACAGAAAAAGAAACAGCAGGTCCCTCCACTTCGCTTCGGCCGGAATGACAATCACGTGAAAATCAATAAAGTCACAACCTCGCAGGATGACGAGTCGGTGGGGGTATTGACGAAAAACATCGTAAACAAGTTCGCGCTGATGGGGGAGCCCGTGGTATCGTGGCGGGAAAATCCCAATATCTATTGTTTACTCAGCGCACGCTGTAACACCTCTGCCAGGTGGACGGCCTTCCGCCCCGTCGCTTGCTGGATCTGCTCGCGGCAACTGAAGCCATCGGAGACGATCAGAGTTTCCGGATCTGCCTGGCGTACCGCCGGCAGAAGCACTCGTTCTCCAATGGCCTGCGACACCGCATATTTTTTCTGCTCGAAGCCAAAGGGTCCCGCCATTCCACAGCAACCCGCGTCCAACGTCTTCAGGTCTGCGCCCATCTTGCGCAGCAACTCCTCTTCGTCGGTCATCTTCATGATTGCTTTGTGATGGCAATGTCCGTGAAGGAGCAGCTTTTGTGACAGTTGCGGAGGCTGATAGGCATGCTGTTGCAGAAATTCGCTGAGCAGGAATGTCTGACGCCGCAGACGGTCTGCCCGCGCATCCTCCGGAAACAGGTTTCGCAATTCGTCGCGAAATACTGAGGCGCAGCTCGGCTCCAGGATCACGATGGGTAAGCCGGCATCGATCTCCGGCGCCAGCACCTTCATGATGCGCTGCAAGTATTGCTTGGCTCTGTCGAGCATGCCAAAGTCGTACAAGGGGCGGCCACAGCAGAGATGGCCCCGGGGCACCCTTACGCCGAATCCCGCGCGCGTAAGTACTTCGAATGCAGCCTGGCTGGTCTCAGGCTTAAAGTAGTTATTGAAGGTATCAGCCCACAAAACAACACCTGGACTGCCGTCTTTCGCGATCCGCTGCTTCGCGGCCCACTTCTGAAAGCTCACGGGAGCGAGCTGAGGCATCTCGCGCTGAGGTGCAAGCTCGAGCTTTTTCTGCAGCCAGCGCTTCGACCTCGGGGCGTTGCTCAGGAGGTTGGCGGCGCCTGGAGCGAATGAGCCCAGCGCGGCCCACCGGTCGATCATCCCGAAGGCGTATGCGTGCAGCGGTCGTCGTTCTCCCTCGTAATAATGAGACAAAAACTCCGCTTTATAGGTGGCCAGATCCACGTTCGCCGGGCATTCCGACTTACAGGCCTTGCAGGCCAGGCATAAGTCGAGCGCCTGCTTGACTTGTTCATTCTTCCAACCCCCGTCAATTGCCTCACCCTGCAGCAACTCGAAGAGCATGTGGGCGCGCCCTCGCGTGCTGTGCTCCTCTTCGAGAGTCACCATGTAACTCGGGCACATCGAACCACCGTCCTGCTTGCGGCAGGTTCCAACTCCGATGCATCGCGCGGCGGCATTGGCGAAGGAGCCGCCGTCTTCAATAAACTTGAAATGAGTTTTCGGTTGTAGCGGTTTGTAGTCTGCACCCAGACGTAGGTTTTCCGTCGGCAGGTATGCATCCACTACCTTATGAGGGTTCATCTTGTTCTGCGGATCCCACACCGCCTTGAACTGGCGGAAGGCGTCCATCAGCTCAGGGCCGAACATCTTGGGCAGCAAAGCGCCACGCGATTGCCCGTCGCCGTGCTCTCCGGAAAGCGAACCACCGTAGCTGACCACCAAGTCGGCAGCCCTCTCGACGAACTCGCCATAGTTACGAATGCCCGCTTCGCTCTGCAAATCAAAGCTGACCCGCATGTGGATGCAGCCGTGCCCGAAGTGGCCGTAGAAGGCGCCTTGATAGCCATACTCGTCCATGAGCGCACGAATATCCCGCAGATAGCGGCCCAGCTTTTCGGGAGCCACTGCTGCATCGTCCCATCCCTCCCATTGCGGCGCCGCTCCAGGAGCAAACGCTGCTGCCCGGGGCCCGGATTCGCGCAGATGCCAGACGGCACGCGCCTCAGACGGCGTGTAGAGACGGGTATTGGGCGGATCAGGCATATGCTTCAGACGATCCATCAATTGCTCAGCCAGGCTGCGCGCATGCCGCGGATCGTCAGAACCAAATTCAACCAGCACGATGCCGCGCCCCTCAGGCAGCAGTTCGAGTTTAGGAGCTCCCTTGGCCCGCAGCCCGTCCACGATGCTGCCCTCGAAACCCTCGAAGCCGATCGGCTGAAAGGTCAGGATCTCGGGAACATGATCTGCCGCGATAAAAGCGTCGCGATAACCGATTCCGACCAGCGCCCGATGCTGCGGGCTGGGGATCAGCTTCACCCTGGCTTCGAGCACGGTCACGCAAGTGCCCTCCGTCCCCACCAGTGCACGAGCCAGGTTGAATCGTTCCGGTAGAAGCTCGTCTAGGTTGTAGCCCGAAACACGCCGGGGAATTTGCGGGAAGCGTTCCCGGATCAGATCAGCGTATTGATCGCCTATCCCACGCAGGGTTTTGTAGATCTCGGCGCGCCGGCCGCCTTGCTGAAGGATGGAATTCAATTCGTCCGTCGTGGCCGGGCCGACGGTCATCTGCGTTCCGTCGTAGAGCAGAATGCGCAGCTCTTCGATGTTGTCTACCGTTTTGCCGCCTAATAGCGAATGGGTGCCGCAGGAGTTGTTTCCGATCATGCCGCCAATGGTGCAACGGCTGTGGGTGGAGGGGTCGGGAGCAAAGGTCAGCTTGTGCGCTTCTGCCTGGTTGCGGAGCGTGTCGAGCACCACCCCGGGCTGCACGCGGGCGAAGCGTTGCTGCGGATCAAGCTCGAGGATCCGATTCATGTACTTGGTGAAGTCGAGCACCACGGCTACATTGCAGCACTGGCCGGCTAGGCTGGTGCCTGCTCCGCGGGCCAATACGGGCGCTCCGTACTTGCGGCAAGCTGCCATGGCGGCCACTACATCGTCGGCATCGCGTGGGACCACCAACCCGATGGGAATCTGGCGGTAGTTCGATCCGTCGGTCGAGTACATGGCGCGGCTTCCTCGATCGAAACGGACTTCCCCCTTAATGTTTTGCTTTAACTCTTTTTCGAGCTCAATCGCTTGCGGGAAGGTGTCGACAGGTTTGGCGTGGGAACTTAGCGGAAGGGGCGTGAGAGTTTGCATGTGCCTGCCTGGCAGCCGAATTAGTAACCATTATCGAACCTGGACCATCGCAATACTAGCTCTCACTGGTGGCGGCGAGCCGATAGGAAGAGGACGGCTGAGGAACCGGTGCCCGTCCATTTCCTGTGCGTTCTGCTGGAGGACAGTTCATGTCAGGAAGAGGGTGCACGCTGGACTGCCCATGGACGTATACCTTCCGGTGAACGTCAACAGCCCCATCTTCCGGTCGACGCGAAAGGAGGCGATACTATCGCTGCGTTGATTGCACGCATACAGAAAAGATCCGCCAGGATCCATCTGTATGTGCCTCGGGTAATCGCCCATGGTTGAGGTTTCGCCCAGGTAATGCAAGCGGCCTTCGCTATTAAGAGAGAAGATCGCGATCGTATCGTGGAGCCGGTTGGCTGCGTATAGAAAATGCCCATCGGGCGAGAGAAGGATCTCTGAAGTGAAGGTTGTTCCCTTAAACCCCGGCGGTAGGGTGGAGATGGTCTGCTGGGGGAGAAGCGCTCCAGTCGCCGGATCGAAATGAAAAAACACCACCGTAGACGCCTCTTCCTGCAGTGAATACAGCCAGCGTCCATTGCTGTGAAAGGTGAAGTGACGTGGCCCATCACCCGGAGGCAGTGAAACAAAGGGAGACGCAGCCGGAGACAGTTTGCCGGCAACCGGATCGAAGGCGGAGACATAGATCCGATCCTGGCCCAGGTCGGTTTGCAGAACGAAGCGGTTGGAAGGGTCAGCATGGATCATGTGGGCATGCGTTTTGTCATGACCACTGAAGGCAAAACTTCCCGGAGGAGCGCTGGATGGGATCTTGGGCCCAACAGAGCCCGTGTCCTGATGAACGTACGTGGCTGGGCCCAACGCGCCGGTGGGAAGGATAGGCAGCACGGCTACAGTGCCGCCGGCGTAATTGGCAACAAATACATATTTGCCCGACCCGTCGACACTCAGGTGAGCCGGGCCCGCTCCTTCGGAGGAAACTACATTCAATAGTTGAAGATTTCCATTGGAGCGATTCACAGCATAAGCACTTACCGCTCCGCTTTTACCGGCGAAGTCCGCGACTTCATTGGCGGCATACAGGTATCGTCCGGAGGGATCGAGGGAGAGCCAGGAAGCGTTGCGGCCCTCGGCGGCCAACTTGATCAGGCTCAGCTCTCCTGTGGAGCGGTTCATCTCGAAGAGGTAAATTCCCTTCCCGTTGCTTCCCCCGCCGTCGACTGCAGTGCTGTAGGTCCCCACATAAACGAATGCTTTCGGTCCCTCCATTGCGTACCCGCTGACCGGTCGGAGCGCGGAAAGAATGGCGAAGGCTGCAGACCCTTGTAGTAGTTCGCGGCGAGAAATATTGCCGCCCGTCTTATTTGTCGTATTTCTTGGACCCACCTGATCGATTTCTCCTCTTCTATTTAGACCTGGAATATCAACTGTACTTTAGCCAACGTAGCATCTCTGGCAGTGTCGGCCGCTTGCCATACATCAGGATGCCGACGCGGTAGATGCGCGAAGCCAGCCACGCCATCCCGTAAATGGACAACACCATCAGCGCCAGAGAAAGAGCGAGCTGCCACGCCGGTACCGCCATTGCGGCCATGCGCAAACACATCACAATCGGCGTGCACGGGGGAAACAGCGACAGCAACACCACCGGCCACGCGCTTGGGTTGCTCAGGATGTAGACAATGAGTGCCAGCCCAATCACCTGCGGCAACGCGATAATCATGCTGAACTGTTGTACCTCCGACTCCTGGCTGACGGTGGCGCCCAAACCTGCGCTCAGGGCGCTGTAAAAGAAAAATCCAAGAATGAAATAGAGCACAAAGAAAATAAGTCGCAGCGGGGTCACTCCATAGGCTGCTAAACCGCCGAGCCCCAACGTCACCCACAGGGAGGAGGCGCTCAACAAGAAAACGAAAACAATCCATATCGCTATTTGGGTCAGCCCCACTGCGCCTACCCCTAACAGCTTCCCCAACATGAGTGACTCCGCTTTGGCCGAAGCCAGCATCACTTCAAAGACGCGCGTAGTCTTTTCCGCTACTACCGAGTGGGCTACGTTTACGCCGTAGAACACCACAGCAAAATACAGCATAAACGCCATGATGTACGCGCCCCAGAAGCCATTGCTCGCGTCCGCCGCCACGGCTGTGCCGTTCTTCACCTGCTGCGTCTTAAGGTCTACATCCTGGAGCAATGCCTGTATCTCATCGTTGGTCGCGCCGCGCTTCACCAGCTCTTCCCGGACCAAGGCATGGCCAATCGCATCCTGCATCCTGTCCCTTCCCACAAAATCTGCCGACCCGCGAGAAGTGTACGTGGCCTCAAGGCGCGTCGTTCCCGGCTTCAGGCTGAGCCACAAGTAGCCATCCACCTGCTTGCTTTCGACCGCAGCGTTCAGGGCCGCCAGTTCGCCCTCCGTGAGCGGAGCCTGCACATCTACCGTCAGTCGCGAGGAGCGGCTTCTTCTGATCGCCTGCGCGGCATTTCCAGCCGCTAGCAGCTCCGCCCGCACGCTCTCAGCCAACAGCGGATCGTTGGAGGCCACCACAATATGCCTCTCGCCGCCGCCGCTAAGTTTGCCGGAAAAAGCGCCGGCGCCGAAAATCAGCGCAAAAAACGCCGGAATGAGCACCGTGCTGATGCGGAAGGCTTTGCTACGGATCCGCTCCAGATACTCGCGCCGCGCAATCAGCAATGCTTCACGCATCCACTTTCTCCCCTACCGTTCGTATGAAGATTTCTTCCAGCGACGGCTCTACCAGCTCAAAGCGATAAATCTGCGCGTGTTGCGCGGCGGCGTGTAGTAATGCCTGGGCGTCGCCATGCTCCGTCAGCCTGATCTCCACGTGGCCTGGATACTCAGTGCATTCGGCAATCGCCTCGTGGCTTAGAAACCCGTCGTCCCCTTCGAAATCGATGATCACCCGGTTGCGTTCGTAGCGGGATTTCACCTCGCGCATCCTGCCCGAAAGCACCGCCTCTCCACGATGAACCAGGCAAATCTCGTCGCACAGCTTCTCCACCTGGTCCATGCGATGGGTCGAGAACAGAATGGCCCGCCCGGCCTTCTTCAGATCCAGCAGGGTATCCTGCAGCAGCGTCGCGTTGACCGGATCCAGTCCAGAGAAGGGCTCGTCCATGATGATCAGTTCAGGCTCATGCAACAGGGTCACAATAAACTGGATCTTCTGTTGCATTCCTTTGGAAAGCTCTTCTGTCTTGTTCTGGGCGGCATCGATTATTTGCAGCCGTTCACACCATGCTTGGGCGCGCTTCGCGGCGAGCTCCGCGGTTAGCCCATGGAGCTGCCCCATGAAGACGAGCTGGTCCATCACCTTCATCTTGCGGTAGAGCCCCCGCTCTTCCGGAAGGTAACCAACTTTCTTTAGGCTCTCGCGCGTAAATGGGCGGCCGAACAGGCTGACTGTGCCGGAATCGGGGACGGTAATCCCCACCATCATGCGAATGGTCGATGTCTTCCCCGCCCCGTTTGGCCCCAGCAGGCCAAACATGGTTCCCGGCTCTATGCGCAGACTCAGATCGTGGACCGCCACCTTATGCTCGTACGTTTTCGACACATGATCGAGCTCCACCAGGGGGGCCATCCCTAAACCTCTCTCGCGAGGAGTGTAACAAAGCGGCGGTTGGTCCCCTCGATGAGTAGAATGGTTCACAAAATGGAGCAGTCCAGGTGAAAAAGACTACTCGGGCATTGTGCCTGCTGATGCTTTCCGCTCCAGGGTGGGGACAGACCGCCTCGCCCTCCCCCGCGCAAGACGCGGATCAAACCCAGCCAGCGGTGACCACGCTCAAGGTGGTTACCCGTCTGGTGGCGATCTCGGCCGTAGTCAAGACCAAAGATGGCGAGGTCAAGACAGGGTTGACCAAAGACGACTTCGTGCTCAAGCAGGATGGCAAGGAAGTGCCAATCCACTATTTCTCGCAGGGTTCGGAAGTGCCCCTGAGCTTCGCGCTCATGGTGGATACCAGCGGGAGCCAGGAAACTTTCATCGGGGACGAGGGGCTGGCAAGTGACGTCTTTTTCGAGACCATGCTGGGCCGTAAAGAGGACCGCGCAATGCTGGTGCAGTTCGACACCACGGTCCTACAGCTTAAAAGCATGACGAACTCCGCGAGTGCGCTCCATTTCGCGCTGTCGCGCATGAGTCAGCGTGCATCGGCTAAGGGTGGAACCCTTCTGTATGACGCGGTGTACGCAGTAGCGAAAGACGCCCTGGCGAGAGAGACAGGACGCAAGGCAATGGTGATTCTCAGCGACGGCGGCGACATCGGAAGCCGACGGTCGATCGCTGAGGCTATTGAGCAGGCGCAGCGCGCCGATGTCCAGGTTTACTCCATCCTTTACAGCATGCAGAAGAGTCTTAGCGGTGCTAACACCGGTCGTCCACCCGAGATCGATACTGGTTTGAAGGCCTTGGAGAAACTCTCAGATAGTACGGGTGGGCATGTATTTACTGTCTCCCAGACGATGAGCCTGCGAGACATCTTCGCGCAGATCGCCGATGATCTGCGATTGCAGTACGAACTGGGCTACACGCCTCCCCCAGACACCCAACCGAACAGCTACCACAAACTGGAGTTGAAGGCGAAAGACAAGAAGTTGACTGTGCAGGCCCGCAAAGGATTTTTCCAACCAGGTTAAGCTTTGCCGCCGGTTGCGGGTACAACGATCTGGAAGAAGCGGTATCCTCGCTAACAACGTATGAAAATGCCAGCGTTATTTGACCTAAGCGGCCGCGTGGCCGTGGTGACGGGTGGTAATGGCGGAATTGGCCGCGGCATTGCGCTCGGATTAGCCGAAGCCGGGGCCGCCGTCGCGGTGTGTGGACGAAACGAGGAAAAGAACCAGCGGGTGCTTGCGGAATTAAAAGCCATCGGCCTTCCTTCGCTTGCCGTGAAAGTAGATCTGACCCAGCGTGCCGCATTGGAGCCGGCGCTGAACAAGGTCGAGAACGAACTTGGCCCCATTGACGTCCTGGTCAATAACGCCGGCAACGTGTCTGTAAGCGGCGGCGTGATGAACGAAAAACCTGAGGATTGGGACAACGTCATCGAAACTCATCTCAATGCAACCTTCCTGCTTTCGAAGCTCGCTGCCCGGTCGATGCTTAGTCAGAAGAGGGGAAAGATTATCAACATTGGCAGCATGTACTCGTACTTTGGATCTGGGCTGGTCCCCTCGTATAGCGCCGCGAAAGGAGCGATCGTGCAGTTGACCAAGTCCATGGCCATTGAACTCGCCCCACACAACATTCAAGTGAACGCGATCGCGCCCGGATGGATTGAAACCGATATGACGGCGCCTGTACTTACCATGCCCTTGAACGATGAGGTTCTTGCGCGCACCCCGGCCGGTCGATGGGGTCAACCGGAGGAGATTGCCGGAACCGCAGTCTACCTGGCCTCGCAGGCGTCGGACTTCGTTACCGGGGTTACCATTCGCGTCGATGGCGGTTATGCGATTCGATGACATTAGCCCAAAAAATCCGGCTCTCTCCGTGATCCCTGCGTAATTTTGGGCGCCCCATCCGTATACCCCTCGTATGTTCGAATACGAAGGGACATTGGCGGGGATCGTGAGCACCGAAACGCACCACATTGCGCGTGGTCTTCGCCAAAGAGATGTCGCTCTACTGCATGCCTTGGTCGGGCAATACCAGTATCGTCTTGTCCGCTACTTCACGTACCTGCTGGGTAGGCGCGATCCCGTCGACGACCTGGTACAGGAAACCTGGTTGCGCGTCCTTGAGCGCGGTCACTCCTACAACGGGGAATCTCGCTTCGAGCCGTGGCTCTTTACCGTGGCCCGCAATCTTGCCCTGGACTACCTACGCAAACGGCCAGCCTTCAGCCTCGACTCGAAGGATTCCTTAGAACCCCACCTCGAATCGCTCGCGCCCGCTTCCCAAGCGCCCTCGCCCTTTGAGCAGGCAGCGCGCACTGAGGATGCCCAGCGTCTCGCGCACTCGCTGCAGATGCTGGAGCCTATCTATCGCGAAGCACTCGTCCTGCGCTTTCAGGAAGATCTATCGTTGCAGGAAATGGCGGATGTGATCGGAGCATCCGTCTCGACCGTATCGTCAAGGATTTATCGCGGCCTCGCGGCTCTGCGGGCGCAGATGGAAGGAGGAACAAATGCACGTTGATCGTCACCAGGAGATCCGCCATATCATCGACCGATCGCTCGTGGGAGCGGCGTCCTCTCAGGAGGAGCAAACTCTCCGCGAGCATCTTGTTACCTGTGTCGCGTGCCAGGAGTATCTGAAGGCTTCCCATCAAGCGATTGCCGGTCTGGGAGGGTTCTCCTTCGAGGTGAATCCAGATCTTCATGGGAGAGTGCTCGCCGCCCTTACGCTACGCGCACAACAACTGGAAACCAAGAGGGTGCAGCAAAGGCCGATGTTGTGGAGTTACCTGGCCGCGCTCGTGCTCACGTTGGCCGGCTCGTTCACTGCCGCACGATTTAGCGGTCTCGCGGGTGCTGTCTTTCACATAGAGCCCGAGCCGTTGCACATTGGATTGCTCGCCTTATGGATCGTGCCGTCCTTGTGTTTCTGTCTGCTGTTTCCCGTCCTGCACCGGTTGTCTTTGGGTGGGACAAATGAGAAAGGACTAACCCAATGAGCGTTCGTAAATTTCTGGATGTGGTTCCGGAGTTCGTTAAAGTAGTAGCTGCGTTGACAGCGGGATGCGGGGTGGTGATCGCCCTGGGCGTCAGATTAATCCAGGGATACGGTCAAAGCGCCGCACCTGGTTTGCCGGTTCTTTTGTCGGGCGCCGGCCTAGGCTTGCTGGGGGGCGTTGTCATCGCAATCTGGATTCTCTTCCTGGGTTATGTGAATGCAGATGCCCGTAGGCGCGGGATGCCGCCCATCCTTTGGACACTCATCGTAGCGTTTATCCCTAACTTACTAGGATTCCTTCTCTACTTTGCTTTGCGCCGGCCGATTGCGTTGCCTTGTCCGCACTGCGGGCAGGCGACTACGGCGGGGCAACGATTCTGCTCCTGGTGCGGCTATCAAGGATCGTCAGCGCTCTCCAGCCCGGCTTCCTAAAGGGCTCAGGTTGTTCGAAAGTGCGAATTTCTTGCGCTGCAGGCAACATTCCGGAGCCGACGTTATCACACCGCCCAAGGGAAGCCAGGGCTAAAGCCCAATTGATCGAAGTGCGACTCTTTCCGCGACGCTGAAGCGTCGCTCCCCCCTGCTGAAGCAGGGGCTCCCACCGCCCAAGAAAAAACGCAGTGGTGGGAGCCTCCGCATTCATGCGGGGGAGCTAGGCTTTGAAGCCGAGCGGCTCGCATGGAACTATCTCCTCCGGCTTTAGCCGCGGGATTTCGATTGATCCGGAAGTGGGCGATGTGCGCGATGAGAATACGGCATTTTCTGCTGTCGCCGCGCATAGCTTCCAGAATTTTGGCCTCCAGTCCAACGGCGTCACGCGGCCCGTCTGGGGATACGAGGTGAGCAGGCAATACTTGTCCGCCGATGAGCGTGTTTTGCGCTCCTTGAAGTAAGGCAAACAAAATAATCAGGTAGTTGGGCAAACGAGTTCACCGCTGTGTTTCGCCAGAGAACACATGACCGGTTACCAGTGTCTCTGCGCACCTTGCTCGAAAGCGACTCCCATCCGAAAGTAACGCCCAACGGATGGCAACTGCTCCGTTCGGGGGAGATGAAAAAATCAGCACCTCTGACAAAGTAAGGCAGAGCATTCTCAAAGTGGTTACGGGAATGACGACTGGAGCAATACTCCATGAAACTCCTCATCGCGGGTTTTTTAGCGTTTACCGGGGCTGCATTCGCCGCTGATCTTGCACCGGTAAGCTATCACCCTGGAACCCTTGTCTCATTCCCTTTGCAGACCCCCGGAAGCGACTGCCCTCGCAGTGCAGAACAGATCTGCAGCGACGATTACGAAGGTCAATACATGGTTAAGTCGGAGGGGATTTTCTATGCCCTCACCCCGGCCGGCACAGAGTCGGGTACCCTCGCCGAGCGGGTGGCGCTGGCCTGGAGCAAAGCTACAAACAGGAACGATACCCTCTATCACCAACAGCCCGGAACACCCGTCCTGCTGCGAGACGATGGCAAGCATCTTTTCGTGAGGGTGGGCGGCCGGGAGTCCAAGTACATCGCCATCGAGGCACGATAGCGAACATCGTGACGTAAGCGTTGCTTGACACCTGGATATTCCGGCTTGGTATTGGGGCTAAACGGTTACCTGTTGATTACCACATAGAAGGGCGCAGGTTACTCCAGGGGACAAGCTTTATCGTCAAGTTCAACGTATGCTCTGTTCTCAAGCGCGGTTCTCTTCGACCTCTTTCATCGATTCTTTCGGGGGAGGGACTTTATGAAGGGGGACGACGGGAATCGCGCTTTCTACTACCCAGGCATTGCTCCGAACCCAGGCCCGCTGTAACGCCCCGTTCATGCTTGTGGCGCTAACGACAAAGATCCTTTCTATCCTGTTTGCCCTCACCACCGCATATATATACTCGCGTGTAGTCCAGAATGCTTCCATTGGCCTTCAACGGAGGATTTGCCCTCCGTCCTTCAGGTTCAGTGACAAGCACGCGTGAGGAAATATGAGCTGCGGGACCCTATTCAGCTTAGCCAAGGTACTGCTTGCTTCGGGTGCTTCCGTTGCCCTGGTTGCGACAGTGGTTGCGCAAACTCAAGCACCTGCGGCGCCGCCTGCCGCCCCTGATCGTGCCGCGATTACCGCCGCCTCCGCGGCGGAGCGCGATCGCGAGATCAAGCTGCTGGGCATCACCGCGATGCAGCCTCCGGCGACCGCCTATGACATCGGCAAGGCGGGCAATGCCAATTACGATGAGTCCAAGGCCAATCCCTATCCCAAGCTTCCCGACGTCCTGACCATGAACGACGGGACGAGGGTGACGACGTCTGCGCAATGGAAGAAGCGCCGGGCCGAAATCAAAGCCATGTTCGACGAAGATGTCTATGGCAAGTACCCCGCTCATATTCCCCCCGTCACGTGGAAAGTGGATAGCGTTGAGCAAATGACTGTCCAGGGCATTCCCGCCGTGGTGAAACACATCACCGGCCACGTCGATAACTCAGGTTATCCGGCGATTACTGTCGATATCCATGCCGATGTTGTGACGCCGGCCGGCACCAAGGGCGCCAGGGTGCCGGTGATCATCGGCGGCGGCTCGATTCGCCCGCGGCCGGTTTTCCCGCCCCCCGCGCCGGGCCAGGTAGTGCACAAGCTCGCTTCCCCTCCCGATGCGCCTGATTCCGCCAAGCTGCTGCTGGCCCATGGCTGGGGCTTTGTCGACCGCAATTCCGGCGATGTGCAGGCTGATAATGGCGCCGGTCTCAATAAAGGCATCATCGGCCTGGTGAACAAGGGCCAGCCACGGTCGCTCGACGATTGGGGCGTGCTGCGGGCCTGGGCCTGGGGGGACAGCAAGCTGCTCGACTATCTCGAGACCGATCCCGATGTCGACAGCAAGAAAGTCGGCGTGATGGGCCATTCCCGCGGTGGCAAGGCGGCGCTGGTGGCCCAGGTGGACGACCCACGTTTCGCCATCAGCTTCATCTCCTCTTCGGGTGCGGGCGGCGCCGATCTCTATCGCCGCAACTATGGCGAGACCATGGGCAACATCACCGGGACTAGCGAGTTTCATTGGTTCGCGGGCAACTTCCTGCGCTATGGCGCGGCCGGCCACTCCGCCAACGACATGCCGGTGGATAGCCATGAATTCATCGCACTAGTGGCGCCGCGCGCTATCTTCATCGGCGGCGGCGCGCTGCTCACCGATCCGGTCTATGCCCCCGGTGATGCCTGGCAGGACGCGCAGGGCATGTTCATGGCTGCCGTCGCTGCCAGCCCAGTCTGGGATCTGTTGGGCGCCAAGGGCCTGGGGACAACCACGTTTCCGCCCATGGGCGCTCTTATTGATTCGGGCGACGTCGCCTTCCGCCAGCATGAGTACGGGCACACGCCCGCACCCAATTGGCCCTACTTTATCGAATTCGCAGATAAAGAGTTCAAGAAGCGCTGAGTGGGGAATGCATCGGCGGCCTCACTCTCAAGAACGGCCGTTGGGATTATCTATCGTCAGGTCTAACTCCCATTCCTGACCAATGAGATCATGGCCGAAGCTGTGGTGAGGCTCTTCCTTGATAAGTCGAAAGCCCGCCTTTTTGTAAATGCGATGTGCGGAAGTAAGAGTGCTTTGCGTCCAGAGAACGACCTTCTGATAGCCTGCTGTGCGCGCGAAGCGGATACATTCGTTCACCAAAGCATCCCCAAGCCCAAGGCCCCGGGCACAGGGCTCGACAAAGAGGAGACGAAGCTTTGCCGTCCGCGGTTCGCTCGGATGCTTGACCAGAAAGACGTGGCCCACATTCTGACCATCGATCTCCGCGATCCAGCAGCGCTCCCGGCCGGCATCGAAGTTGGTCACAAATTCATTCACAATGCGTGCAGCCAGAGCTTCGAACGTGTTATCCCATCCGTATTGCTCCGCATAGCCGATGCTTTCGCGGTGGACTACCCATCCCATATCGCCCACACGGTGCGGCCTCAGGATGAACGGTGGCCGATTGCGATCGACTTTCATGAGGATGCTTTCAATGGTCTGCATGCACTGGACAAGTTCCGTTCGAGCGGTGGGGGCCAGGTCCTGAAGAATGGTGTGAGCTTGTTCCTCGGAAAGAGCATTGAGTTTTTTGAATGCCGACTTACCCTTCGCCGTGAGCATCAGTTCGGCGTAGCGGCCATCCTGTTCTGAGGCTTTTTTGCGCAACAAACCATCGCGTTCGAACTTTCCCAGCATACGGCTTAGATACGCGGGATCCACTCCGAGCCCTTCCGCGATGTCGCTTGCCTTCGGTGCGACGCGGTTCGCCAGCTCGTAGAGGACCCTGGCTTCCCCCAAAGTGTAATCGCTGTTGAGGAGCCCCTCGTTCAAAGTCCCGATGAATCGCGTGTACATCCGATTGAAGCGGCGGAATTGCGCAGCTTCGCCGGTGAGGTCCGTGGGCGATATGGGGTGGGACGCCATATGGTAAATTGTCACTTACTATAGTTGACTTTGTCAACTATAACGGGATACCACCGCTATTGACCGCCAAGTGCATCGGGTGCATCGAGAGCCAGAGGGAAAGATCCGTGGTATCCCACATCTCGCGAAAAACGAGCAAGATACCCGGATTTCCTGTACGCGGCACCAAGCAACGGCCACGTGTGCGGCTTTCATTGAGGAAAGCCGCATGAAGTCCATCAACGCCAACAAACTTCACAGGTAATCCGGGGGTATGGGGCACCCGTCATTGGTTACCGGGAGAGAGAGAGGCAGTTCCTCTTGCACGGACGGGTTTTGCGTTCCATGATGGAGGGAGTGATGAGATTTATCAACTGCTTCCCTCTTCAGGTCGCGGCCTGCACAATATGCTTGCTGGCTTGTGCGGCCACGCTCTCAGCCAGCACCACTACCCATTCAAAATTTGTTGGAACGTATCTGTCCCCTCCACGCGATGACGCGCAGCCTGGCCCGTCCATGAATTTAAGCCTGGGCGCAGACGGTACGGCAACGGTTACGGAAGATCCGGGTAATGGCACCACTACCCTCTTTGGCCATTGGGTCGATTCGGGCAGCCAGGTCA
This sequence comes from uncultured Acidobacteriaceae bacterium, assembly GCA_963844785.1. GTDB lineage: Bacteria > Acidobacteriota > Terriglobia > Terriglobales > Acidobacteriaceae > PALSA-350. The sequence goes on from CAWJPV010000018.1 coordinate 210,409, forward strand.
AGGTTACGTTCGACGCTGTGGAAGGTAAGCCGGTCGAACCTCCTATGGTTTTCCAGCCCGGCCACGATGGTCTTCAGGCCGTCACCTGGAACCATGCCACGTGGGGCAATACCAATCCACCGCCGATGAAGAACCGATCCAAGGTGAAAGAACGGTTAACTCACAACAAGTCCGCGGATTGAGTCAGATCTCCACCTCGCCCTCCAGATAAAAAACGCAGGAGCCTTCCAGTTCCACGCCACTGTCGGTAAGCCGGCAAATAATTTCCCCGCCGCGCCGCGAAGCCTGAAAAGCGCGAAACTCTTTCTTGTTGAGTCGCTTGGCCCAATAGGGCGTGAGCATGCAGTGCGCCGCACCCGTCACAGGATCTTCCGGGATACCCTTGAGCGGGGCGAAGTAACGGCTGACGAAATCATAGCTACCGTCCCCGGGCGCGGTCACAATCAGTCCGTCACGGTCCAGGCGGCCGATCGCCGCGATGTCGGGGGAAAGCTCCCGCACCGCCTGCGCGCTCGGCAACAAAGCGGTGTAGCTGAAAGCGTTCGCGAGCACTTCGACGGGAACCACGCCCAGCGCCTCGGCAAGCCCGGCCGGCGCCGGGACCGGTTCGGCCGTCCTGATCGGGAACTGCATCACGTAACCGGTCTCGGCCCGGCTTACGGTGAGCGGTCCGCTGGCCGAATGAAAAACCACCCTGCTCCGCGCCGGCTCCAGCCTCTCCATCACCACGGTTGCGCTGGCCAGGGTGGCGTGGCCGCAAAGCGGCACTTCGGTGGCCGGCGTAAACCAGCGCAACCGGTAATCGCCGTCCTGGGGTACAAAAAACGCTGTTTCCGCCAGGTTGTTCTCGGCCGCAATGGCTTGCAGCGTCGCATCGCCCAAGAAACTGTTCAACGGCATCACTGCGGCGGGGTTCCCGGCGAATCGCCGGGTGGTAAAAGCATCGAGTTGGAATATTGGCGTGCGCATACAATCCGTGCTTCTATGATAACCATCCCCTGGGCCATTTTTCCGCAATGGGAAGGCCTGATTCCGGCCTGTACTTTGCCTGCCATGTTTTTGCTATTGTGCTGTAACATAGCGCATCATTACCACGAGGAAGCCATGCCGCTGAGCCTGAAATCGCGCTTTTGTGGGAACGTCCACATCATTCAGTGTCATGGCCGGATTGTCGCGGGGGACGAAGTGAAATCCCTGGACGCGGCTCTCGAAATGGCGTCGCATGAAGTTCCCCGAATCGTACTGAATATGAGCGAGGTAGAGCGCGTCGACAGTATCGGAATCGGGCTATTAGTGCGCTTCGCTACCCGGGTACGGAAACGCGGCGGCGATATCCGGTTGGCCGCCCCACAGCAGTTTGTCGTGACCCTGCTGAAGTTGACCATGCTCTCCAGCGTATTGCATGTTTATGCCACCGAAGACGCGGCCATCCTGTCTTTTCTGGATCGCCCCCTGGACCAGAAGGCGCCGGGGAAACCCGGCCCTCGGGTGCTGGTTCTGGATCAGTCGGCAGATCTGTGCTCGTTCGTGAAAACGGTGCTGATGCAACATGGCTTCGAGGTGAAATCAGCAAGCTATTTCCAGGACGCCAGAATTTTGTTGCAAGTGGACCACGTGGACTACATCCTCGTGGGCCCCGATAGCGCGCAGTTCTGCTCCGAGACCGTCCTGGGAGCGCTAAAAGCATTGGCCCCCAAAGCTACCGCGCTGCAATTGGCTGCGGATTTCAAGTCCCGCGACGCCCTTGAGGCCTCCGATGCCTTGCTTCAGTTGTTCGGGGTACAAGAACAGTTCGCAAACGCGAAAAGTCCCGCCCAGTAAATGTGGTTTGAGGACTCTCCCCGAACTTATACTGCCCTTGGGCCCATCTCCCTTTGAAGCTATTCTCGCCACCGCGCCTGCGCCTTCGCCTCCTCGTTCCCTCAATCGCCCTGATTGTGGTAACCACGATGATCCCGGTAGGCCTGCGACATCCTTCGCTAAGGTATATCGAAAACAGTTTTCAGGGCCCCGATTTTTTGAACAATATCCTCTTGTACATGCCTTTGGGAATCGCCCTGAGCGGCTCATCGCTGCTGCGCACATTCCTCTTCGGCTTGTGTTTATCAACTGCTGCGGAAACGCTGCAACTGGGATACGTTGACCGCATCCCGTCATTCGCGGATATTACAAGTAATACGTGCGGAGCCCTGGTCGGCTACCTGGTAGGCTTGCTTTGGCTCCGGGTTATGGGTTCCGATCCGAAGTCGCTGCGGATTCCGCGGGCAGTCGCGGCAGTGGGAATTCCAGCCGCGATACTCGGCGTCATCGCGCTCGTCGATCACCCGACAAGATCAGACTTTTCCAACTGGAGTCCAACCTATCACCTGGCCATGGGGAAGGAACCAACGGGGGAACGGCAGTGGGCGGGAACCATCTCAGCCTTTCAAATCTATCCTTTTGCCATGGCTCCATCGCAGATCGACGAGCTGGCACGGCAACTGGCCCATACCGATAACACTGCATTGCCGAAGGGCGGACTGATACCACCCGCGAATTCTGGCGTCGGTGACGGCCGATCGCTTCTTTCGAGCGATGAGGAGCTCGGGTTCTACAACACGCTCGTCCGGCAAAATCAGCTTACCCTGCTGGTTCTGATGCAGACCAGCAGCCTCGAACAGAGTGGTCCGGCGCGCATCCTCACCTATTCTCAAGATCCTGGCAACCGCAACTTTACCCTGGGCCAGATCCACGACACGCTCACATTCCGTTTGCGCACGCCCGCCTCCGGAAACAACGGAACCAACCCTGCGCTATATTCCGGACCTGTTCTCTCGCTCGACCACCCGGCGTTTGTGGCCGCGGTCTACGATGGACGTATTTCCAGGTTGTACGTGGATGGCGAACCTGTCGCGCATGCAGATCTGGGGGCGAGACGGCCTCGCTTACCCAGGCTAATCTTTCCCCTGCTCCCCCGGGAGGTGCCGATTCGTGAGATCGAACTGGGCGCCTCCGAGAGTCTGCTGAGTGGATTCTTATCCCTCGGGATCTTTGCTGTGTGTGGAGTTCCCCGGCCGCCCTCGAAGCGCATCTTGGTTGGCGCCCTGGCCGGATTTGCCATCGGCGGAGCGGTTTGGATCTTTGGCGTATCCCAGCCACGCCTGGGATTTCGCATCCTGCTGGAGTGCGTAGGCGCCGCTTTGGTGGTGGCTATGTCGACTGAAACCGAGACAGAGCAAGGTGAACCGGCCCCCGCAATCCGGAGGCCGGTTTCAGATTAGATGCGAGGTACATCGGCAAGACGATTTCTGTTTTGGAAAGGAACCATCCAACCGGGGTATTCCGGCGGAAGGGCGCTTACCTCATCGAGTTTCTTTATCTCTTCTTCAGTAAGCTGAAGATCGACCGCGGACAGGTTCTGTTGCAGTTGATCGACCCGCTTAGCCCCAATGATGACGGAGGTGACAAACGGTTTGGCGAGAATCCAGGCCAGCGCAACTGTGGCTACGCTCGCCTCATGAGCCTTGGCAATGGGCTGAAGGACATCAAGGATGCGCCAGGTGCGGTCCTTATCTACGATGGGAAAATCAAAGGCCGAACGTCTTGAGTCCTCCGGCTTTTGATGCTCGCGGGAGTATTTGCCCGAAAGCAGTCCGCCGGCCAAGGGGCTCCAGACCAGTAGCCCGGTACGCTGGTCCTCAAGCAGTGGAACAATCTCCCGCTCCAGATCACGGCCTGCTATGGAGTAATAGGCCTGCAGCGTATCCAGCTTGGCGAGATTCTTTGCTTGGGAGATGCCGTTGGCTTTCATGATCTGCCACGCATACCAATTGGAACAGCCGATGTAGCGGACCTTTCCCTGCGTAACCAGAGTGTCCAAAGCGCGGATGGATTCCTCGATAGGCGTGACCGAATCAGCCGCGTGGATCTGGTAGAGGTCGATGTAATCGGTTCGGAGTCGCTTGAGCGAGGCCTCAACCGCATCCATGATGTGTCCCCGGGAAGCGCCGACGTCGTTACGGCCAGGCCCGGTGCGCCCGTAGGCCTTGGTGGCAATGACGATATCTGTGCGAGGAGTGCCCAGGTTGGCAATCGCCTGGGCCAGCACCTTCTCCGATTCACCGTTGGTGTAAACGTCGGCCGTATCCACGAAATTGATGCCCGCGTCAAGGGAGAGCCGGAGAAGTTCATCCGCAAGCTTTTGTTCGACGCCTGCTATCGACTTCCACATGCCCTCGCCCGCGGCAAAGGTCATGGTGCCGAGGCATAGCTCGGAGACGAGAAGGCCGGTGTGGCCAAGAGTGTTGTATTTCATAGGCACCTTTTGGTTGGAGATGGGTGGTACTGCTCTTAGATGTGATCCGGGACCTGGCGGATTCGCGATTGGCACCGCGCGCGCCCTAACGGAACCAATAGGAACTGGGCGGGTGCCCCATGTTCGCCTCAGCGTACGTGGGCCGAATAAGACGGGGCGACCCGGATTTCCCTGTACGCGGCGCCAAGAAGGTACGCGTGTGCGGCTTTCAGTAAGGAAAGCCGCATGAACTTCCTCAACGCCAACAAGCTCGACAGTAAATCCGGGGGAAGCCCTACGATCGCTTTAAACTGTCTGTCAAGCTGTATCCATTCGGTCCTGCTGAGCCATCCAACTAAAGCAATCGAAAAATGCATTTTCGGCCCAGGTACGCTTTGGCGAACCTGCGGCACCCGTCCAGTTTCTACTGGGTTCTGTTAGGAAACGGACTGCCGCCGGGTTGTGGAATGGATCACACAGCGGCCGCAGAGAGCGCCAAACGATCCCTCGGAGGGGGCGCGCGCGTCACACTGTGGCCAGCAAGGGCACAGCGTCTGGCGATTCGTTTTCCCATTGCTCGATGAGGTCCAGGACGACTATTGCCTCCATCGGGGTTGCCGTCTGGGGATTAAATTCCCCATCCCTCACCAGATAGGCCTTCTCGCGACCGCCGCTTTTCGGCTTCACCTTCACATGCCAGGCGGTCTCCCCTACGTACCGCCAGCCTCGCACCTCATAGCCGCCAACCGTACCGCTCCGGCTCACAAAAGACCTTGGAGGAGGTTGCATCCTTCACCTGTGGAATGTATTTGAGGCCTTCAGAGTACCTACGCTTCGCGAGCTCCGCTACTGGCAAAAGTGACAGCGGTCCACCGCTGCGTGGAGAAGCGCGTGCCCTGCACTGTTCGTTTGCGAACAAGTTTGTTCAATTCCGGACACGCTGCGCCGGTCAACCACGGGGGAGCTTGAGAACGCGGCGCTTGTGGCCATTCGCTTTGGCTACAAAAGTGCTCCACTTTGGGCACGCGTTGGTGCGTCGTGAGGTTTGCATGCAAGCTTTTCTGAACGATTTTACCGGCGCCTTGCGCCAACTTCGTCAGTCGCCGGGACCGGCACTGCTCGCGATTTTGACCCTGGCGCTCGGCATCGGCGCAAATACGGCTATCTTCACGGTCATTGAAAGCGTCCTGTTGCGGCCGCTGCCCTATGCGCACGCGGACCGCTTGGTCTATATCAGTCCGGGCGACAAGCCGGGTTTCGGAGCTACGTCATGGCTGAACTATCGTGACATTCGCGACCAGTCGAAACAATTGAAGACGCTTGCGGCTTATTCCGAGGACGTAGCCGTAATCGAGAACCGGGATGGCTCGCAAAGTGTGGTCGCCCCGCGCACCACGGCCAACCTCGTGTCGATGCTGGGTGCGCAGCCTTTGCTGGGCCGCGGTTTCACTGCGGAGGAAGGCGAAACGGGCGGTCCGGACGTCGTCCTGCTCTCCGAGGGACTCTGGCGAGAGAGCTTCCAGGCCGATCCAGGTATCGTCGGGAAGGCGGTCAGGATCGGCGGCAAGCCGCACACCGTGGTTGGAGTCATGCCCAGTTCGTTCTCCTTCCCTGAAAGCATGGGTCCGGGGATGCATAAAGCTGTGTGGCTGCCGATGCGGCCCTCGGCGGAGATGCTGAAAGATCGAGGCTACAACTTTATCAACGTTGTGGGTGAACTTCAGCCGGGAGCCGGCATGGTGCAAGGACAGCATGAGCTTGATGCCATCGCTGCCCACATTTCCAAAGCGCAGAGCGGGCACAGCATCACCTTTCGCGCGACACCCTACCAGGAAGCGCTGACGGGGCCTGTGCGCCCGACACTTTTGTCGCTCCTGGCTGCGCTGACGCTGGTGTTGTTGATCGCTTGCGCGAATGTCTCCAATCTCCTGATCGCCCGCTGCCTGGGCCGTCAGAAGGAGTTCGCAGTCAGAGCGGCGCTGGGCGCCAGCCGACTGCGTCTGGTCCGGCAGCTGCTCGCAGAAGGGATGATGTTGAGCCTCGCCGGTTGCGGTGTCGGGCTTATCCTCGCCCAGCTAGCCATGCTGAGCTTGAGCAAGCTGCCGCCAGGGACCATCCCTCGAGCCGATTCCATAGCCATCCACTGGAGCGTCCTGCTGACCCTTGCTGCCATCGCCATGCTTACCACCGTGCTGTCTTCGCTGCTGCCCGCGTTGCTGGTGGCACGGGCCAATCCACAGGCGGCGTTACAGGCGGCTTCCCGTGGTGTCGGCTCGCGCGCGGTGAGCAGAAGGCTGAGCGGATGGCTGGTCGCCGGCGAAGTTGCTCTCTCTACCCTGCTGCTGGTCGGGACTGGTCTGCTCTTTCACACGCTTTGGAATCTTCAACAATCCCGGCTGGGCTTTGATACGGCTCATCTAACCACCTTCCAAGCCATGCCTGCGGATGCGGCGGGCTTCTCAGGGATGGCGGTTTCCCAAGACGCCGAGCATGCGCCGCCTTCCGTCGCCACGGTCGCCTATCAGCCTGTTCTCGATCGCATCCGGCAGGTTCCCGGCGTGCAGAGTGCGGCGTTCAGTACCACTCTGCCTCTATCGGGTATGGACATAGGAACAAGCTTTAGAATCCTCGGCCGCGCAACCGATCCGACCAATAAGCCGGAGGCGCGCATTTCCGCTGTCAGCGGAGACTACGCCCGCTCCCTGGACACACCGGTCTTGCGCGGGCGCATGATTGACGACGAGGACGTCGCCACCACTCCTTTCGTCGTAGTCATCAACGAATCCCTGGCCAAGAAGTACTTAGCGGGCCAGGACCCGCTACAAAAACAGATTGACCTGGGCGGCAAAGATACGGGCATGATCAAGACGTACACCATCGTTGGCGTTCTTGCCGACCAGGTGGACAGCAACGTCGGGGGCGCCGTCCAGCCGTTTATTCTGGTGCCTGCGCAGCAGGTTCCCACCACCTCTCTCTTCTATCAGGCGCTATTGGAAACCGTGGTCAGCTTTGTAGTGAAGACGCGCGGCGACATTCCCGTCGCAGCGGAGATGCGCTCGGTCTTTCACCAGGCAGCCCCCGGCTTCGCCCTCGATAACTTTCAAACCATGCAGGAAGCGGTGGAGAAAAACACCTTCAATCAGCGGCTGGGCTTGAATCTTGTGGGTTCATTCGCCGGACTAGCGGTGGTCATGGTGATCGCCGGATTGTACGGCGTGTTGTCCCAATTGGTGAGTTATCGCCGCCGCGAAATAGGTGTCCGCATGGCGCTGGGCGCCACCAGGAAAAGTGTGGCGCAACTCGTTCTGCGGCAGGGTTCGATCCTGATTGGCGCCGGGCTTGGCATCGGTCTGCTACTGTCTTTTGTCTCGGCTCGTCTGATCAAGAGCTTCCTGTACCAGGTGCAGCCGTTGGACATTTTGACTTATGTCGCCGTAGCTGTGACGCTCTCGGTTATCGGATTGATCGCCGCTCTTATTCCAGCTCGCCGGGCTGCGTACATCGAACCCATGCAAGCGTTGCGCACGGAGTAGCTTCTACCGGTCGCTGGTCTCGTTCCACAGGAAGGCCAGCTCATCTGCCTGGTCGGCCACCAGTTGGGTGAGCGACACCCCGGCGCTGTGCCCGCCTTCGAGCGAGTAGTGCAATAGGATGGGACGGTCTCCTCCGGCTTCTGCCTGCATGAGGGCGGTCATCTTGCGCGCGTGCAGAGGATCGACGCGGGTATCGCTGTCTCCGGTGAAGAACATGATGGCGGGATACTTCTGGCCGGGCTTCACATTCTGGTAGGGAGAATATTTAAGCAGGTAGGAGAGATCCGTTGCCTTCTCCGCGCTTCCATACTCGGTGGTCCAAAGCCGGCCCATTTCAAATTTTTGATAGCGCAGCATGTCGAGCAGTGGGTACCCGCACCAGATGGCCGCAAAGAGATCGGGCCGCTGGGTGATGGCGGCGCCCATGAGCAGGCCGCCGTTGGAGCGCCCGCGGAGGGCGAATCGCTGCGCTACCGTGTAGTGGTTGGCGATGAGGTATTGGGCGGCCGCGAAGAAGTCGTCAAAGACGTTTTGCTTGTGCGCGAACATCGCCGCCTTGTGCCACGATTCGCCATACTCATCTCCGCCGCGCAGGTTGGGGAGCGCGAAATAGCCGCCTTGCTCCAACCACCACGCGTATTCCGGGTTCCAATCGGGCAGCATGGGGACATCGAAGCCACCATAGCCTGTCATCAGAAGCCTTGCCTGGCCATTGCGCTCCAGGCCCTTCCTGCCCGCAATGAACATCGGAATCCGCGTGCCGTCCTTGGAAGTGTAGAAGACCTGAGTGAGTTCATATTGCGAGGTATCGAAGGGCACTTTGGGCGTGGCGAAGACTTCCGATTTTTTGCTTTGGGTGTCGTAGCGAAAAATGGTTGGCGGCTGAATGAAGGACTCGAAGCTGTAGAACCCCTGGTCCTGGCTGGGGAGCCCATACACTCCCGAGCCCGATCCGATTCCCGGATAATCGATGCTCCCGGTGGATCTGCCCTCCAGGGTATAGATGGACGTCTCGGTCTTGACGTCGTGCAGGTGGGTGACGAAGAGCTTGCCGCCTACGATGCTGGATCCATCGATGACATCCTTGCCCTCGGGAATAACCGTTTTCCAGTCCTCGGGCTTGCCGCCGGGCGCCGCCTCCACAATGCGTTTATTGGCCGCCTGGTAATCCGTTTCCAAAAAGAAGCGGTCGCCGATATTCAAGGCCTCCGTCTGCGCCTCAATGCCGTACACCAGCGGAACAAAATCGCTCCCGGGTTGGCGCAGATCCTTTACCAGGATGTCGTTTCGTGTGGCCGGAACGCCGTGACTGATGTTGAGCAGCAGGTAGTGACCGTTCTCGCTCAAGGAGCTATCGACCAGATCGATCTCGCCCAGTTTCTCGCCATGATATTCGCCGCCAAAGATCTTGCTGTCGCTTTGGACGGCCGTGCCGAAGCGGTGAAAATAAACGTTCGTGCCCTGGTGCGTGAAGACGGAGTAGTAGATCCCTTTGTCCCCTGGGCTCAGGCTCACGCTCTCATAGCGGGCGGAGGGCAACACATCCGCCAGTTCTTTGCGCTCCCGCACCTGCATCACATGCACGGATTCCTCGTCGGCGCCACCCTGGCGCACACCGTAGACCAGCAGGTTCCCATTCTTGGCAATATCGTCAATGGTCACGGAAGTGTTCTGGTCAGCGCTCAGCTTGGTCGCGTCAATGAGGCGATCGTCTGTACCCTTCCAGCCCTCGCGCACGTAGATCGACGCCTGGTTCTCATTCGCCAGTCGCTTCTCGAAAAAGTATTTCCCGCCGCGCAGTGCGGGCGTGGAGTACTCGTCGACCCGCTCCAGCTCGGTCAGCTGATGCGTGATTTCCGAGCGATTTTTCAGCTGGGACAAATATTGCTGGGTGTACTTGTTCTGCTCGCCGATCCAAGCGCGGGTCTGCGGACTCTTCGCGTCCTCGAGCCAGCGGTAGGGATCCTCGATCTGCGTGCCTTGATATTCATCGCTGACCGGGTGCGCCGGGGTCGGTGGAGGCGGAGGTAACGTGACTCCATTTCCTCCATGGATTGCCGGGTTTTGTGCGTGAAGCGCCAGGGCAAAGAATGCCGGTAGGGAGAATGCACTCCACCTCCGGCGCCAGAAACGAGTTGGCTGCATGTCCGGTTCTCCGCGAGAAACACTTAACCTTGGACGAAGCGACCGACAACATAGTTCCTCGCCTCAGGCAGACACGTCCCCTATCGGTATCGTAGATGAGTCCGCCTGGCTGGAAGTTGCGAGCCAATGATCCCTTGGCGATGCCACAAACATCGAATAGAACGGGACGGGTGCCCCTCGATGTGCAATGCTGGATTTTCCGAATTGCGAACGTTCTTAGCCCATACGATGGGTCACGCGCGCCGTTTCTTCTTTGGAGAGGCAGCCGGCTTCTCTATGAACTGAGAAGTGACTAGGACAACCGGATCCTGATCTGGAAACGTCGCAATCATCGTCAGGTGGCCTCCCATCGCAGCGACCGTCCGCTGTATGGTAGAGAGCCGCGGGTCTTTGCGCTTCTCCAGGCGCGAGATTTGCATCTGGCCGATTCCAAGCGCCTCGGCCATCTTCGCCTGGCTGATCTTCCGCCCTTTCCGTATCTCGCTCAGGGTCATGCGCCGCTGCACCTTTTCCAGCAACTCGTTTCCTCGCGCCGCAATCTTCTTCTGCCGCTCCTTTGGCAAGGAAGCTATCACATCGTCTACTGCAACCATTCCGCGCATCGTAGTCACTCCATATCAGAGATTGTCGAGGTGTTCCTTGTATCTTTTGTCGGCTTTTCCTATCAGTCGCTGGTAAAACTTTTTCTCGCTTACTCCAGATTTGTCTCCCGCGACCAACAGAATTGCGCTTCTCTGCGGATCGAAAGCAAAGGCGACGCGCCAAACGCCACCGTAAGCCCTGAACCGGAGCTCCTTCATATTTGCGTACTTCGAGTCGTTGAGCGTGTCTACCTCGGGTCTTCCGAGCGACGGCCCGTATTCCCGCAATGGAACGAGCACCGCAAGGAGTTCATCCTCGACCACCACGGGCAACTCATCGAACTCGACCTTAAACTTGGGATGAAAGTACGCGACCCAAGGCATACGAACAGTATGCCACATAAAGCATAATGCCTAAAAGGGCATTTTGGTTCTGTCGGGAGCGGACGTCGCGGCGGTGGGGCACGACTACGGCTCTCGGGCGATCGTCCTCTGTGCGCCTGCAGCCGGCAGAACGCGAATGGTGCCCATCATTCCTCCATCCTCATGCTCTAGCAGATGGCAGTGGTAGAGGAAAGTTCCCACCGCGTTCGGATCGCGAAAATCCATGCGCAAGGTTATGTTCGGATAGGGAGTGCCCTTGCCCTTCCAATAAGGAACATTGATTGTGTCGCGTAAGAAGGGCTCATCGACGCCGGCCCCGTTCCACTGCTCCAGGATGAAATGAACCTGGTGGATATGAAAGGTGTGCATCTCCGTCGAGCGGTTTTCGATTACCCAGTCCTCAACCTCTCCCTGGTGAACCGTGATATCCGGCTCCGTCGCGTGCGGGTCAAAGGGCGCCGGAGCCTTACCATCCTCCGTGAGCATAAATACGGTGGGACTGCCCGGAGAGGCAGGGTCCTGCGGGCGCTCTGAGAAATAGAGCTTGCGCGTCCGCACCGGCTTCACATTGCCGAGCCAGACCGCGTTGTTGACCGGCAATGGATCCGGTAAAGCGGCCAGCTGGGCTTGCGGCTCCGGCGCGCTATCGGATGCGACGATTTTGGCCAACGGACGCACCGGATCGTTTTCACCCGCCGGGCCGGTGTCCACGCTGCGCGTGATCAAGTTCACCTGCTCCCCTTTCGCAAGCCCCTTGAAAATAAACTCGACCCGCGCCGCCGGCGGTAGAAACACATGGTCTATCCAAAGCACCCGGTCCGCCGTCATCCCGTTCTCGTTGATGGGAACCCCATCGAGAGAGACAACCCCGAAGGACTGAGGCGTGTTGCCGGCCACCAGTTGAAGATCCACATAGGTGAGCGCCGAAGCATTCAGGATTCGCCATAGCCGGCGTTCCTCCGGCTTTACCAGAATCGTCGCCGGCGAATAATCCGGATAAGGCACGGGAACAAAGTTGATGGAGAGATCCTTGGCCGGCTTCCCTACCCCGGATCCGGTGTTGAGACTATCTCCCTCGGCGTCGCGAAACACCGGCGGGGTAAGACCACCCTTCACCGGCGGCGCGTCGGGATGAAGCAGTTCCTGATCGCGAATCACGAATAGTTGTTCGTGCAGGCCCGCGAGCTTGCGGTTGGCGCGTTCGATTCCCTCCACGATGATGGCCCCGGAGGCGCCTCCCAGCACCTGCGGATTGGTGAAGCCATGGACGTGCGGATGGTACCAATACAACCCCGGAGGCTGGTCCGGCGGAATGCGAAAGCGGTACTCGAAGAAGGCCGTGCCGGGCTGAACAGCCGTATGGAGAACGTCGTCTTGATGACACAAAGGCGGCACGGTCAAGCCGTGAAAGTGAAGGTTGGTGGAGAGAGCGGTCATCTCTGCGGCCGCGCAAGGTTCAGAGAGCTGCATGCCTGGGTCATGATGCGAGGCAGGTGAAGCCGTGGGTGCGAGTTTATTGTGTAGCCGCAGAATCAGCAGGCCGCCCGGCTGCAGACGCAAGGTAGGGGCCTGGCTGCCATCTTGTGCTTGATAGCAATACTCCTCTTGGCCGTTGGCGGCAGTGAAGTTGCTGTAGGTAAGATCGACCTTTAACGATCCATCGTGACTGCGCAGCTCCTCCGGTTGGGTCACCACGCTCCCCGGCGCCGGGCGCGGGCAAGCTTGCTTCTGCGCGGACGCCAGGGCCGAGAACAGGCCCAGGCCTACCGCGGCAAACACCTGCATATGTAACAAAAACTGCTCCTGAGGTTGGCGGCGGCGTGCTGTCGCCAACAATATTTAAAACTATGGGTGCTCTGTGAACGAGAGATGAACGCCGTTGCTTATCTCCGGCGGCAAGCGAGGAACCAGGATGCTATACGCAAACGATCGCGATTTCACCTTGGTGCAACAAAAGTGTTCTACGTTTCTTTCGCGGTACGCGTTTCCATGGACACACCGAAAAGGATCTTCTCAATGCAAAAGTGTTCTGCGCTCCTCGCGCTTGCTTCCATCAGCCTGACCCTGAATCCCTGCCTGTCGGAAGCCCAGTCATTGGCTCCTGCCGCCACCACCACTCCCATCAAGCACCTGGTGGTAATCTTCGATGAGAACATCTCCTTCGATCACTACTTCGGCACCTATCCCAATGCGGCCAACCCGCCTGGGGAGCCCACTTTCACTGCATCGCCCAACACTCCGGCCGTGAATAACCTGACCAGGACACTGCTCAATGCCAACCCGGACTCAGCCGCTCCGTTCCGCCTCGATCATTCCGAAGCCGTTACCTGCGACAACGACAATCACTATACCGACGAACAGAAGGCCTACGACGGTGGGTTGATCGACCAGGTTTCCGAATTGCTCAGCGGCACTGGCGCGGGTTGCACTCCGAATCTGGCCATGGGCTACTACGACGGTAATACCGTGACCGCGCTGTGGAACTACGCCCAGCATTTTGCCATGAGCGACAATTTTTTCGGAACCAACTTTGGCACCACAGTCATGGGCCATCTGAACCTGATTTCGGGACAGACCCATGGAGCTACACCTGCCACTGTCTCCGGCAAGGTGGCCAATGGCAGCGTGATCGCCAATATTGACGGCGCCAATGATGACTGCTCGACCGGCACCACGATTCAAATGTCGGGCAAGAACGTCGGCGACTTGCTGAATGCAAAGAGCATCACCTGGGGTTGGTTTTATGGTGACTTCACGCCCACTGCTACTACCGGCGGTGTGGCGCAATGCACCAGCCAGTACGATGACCACTATGACCCCTTCCAGTACTATGTATCGACCGCGAACCCGCACCACCTGCCGCCGTCTTCGGTCCGCGCGATCGGATATACGGATCGGGCGAACCACCAGTACGCCCTGACTGATTTTTGGAATGCTGTTTCTGTCAACAACCTGCCCGCGGTCAGCTTCCTCAAGGCGCCCGCCAACGAAACTGGCCATCCCTCAACCTCAAGCCCGTTGTTGGAGCAGACGTTTCTGGTGAATACCATCAATCGCCTGCAGCAGAGCCCGGACTGGAAAGACATGGCCATCCTCATTGCGTGGGACGACTCCGATGGTTGGTACGATCACGTGCTGGCCCCGATCGTCAGCACATCGAACGATCCCAATAACGATGCGCTCCTGGGCACGACAGGGCTCTGCGGCACGGCGAAGTCCGGAGCGTACCTCGACCGTTGTGGCTATGGTCCGCGGCTTCCTTTCCTGGTGATTTCGCCCTTTGCCAAGCAGAATTTTGTGGCGCACACGGTGGCGGATCAGTCTTCGATCCTGCGTTTCATCGAAGATAACTGGCAGCTCGGCCAGCTCGGCGATCAGTCTTTCGACGCGATTGCCGGATCGATCCAGAATCTGTTCGATTTTAGTTCGCCCGGTTTCGGTCACGGCTATGAAGGAACGTTGATTCTCGATCCAGATACCGGCCAAGTGCTCGGGCGGTAATCTGAACAAGCGAGACGGACCACAATGGACGCATTTTGTGGTCCGTCTTGGCGAGTTGGAAGCTCGACTTTTACCGTGGTGCCGCAGCATCGTCAAAAGAGCGCGGATGGACTACCTCCCATAAATATGGGACCCTGAAAGGGTGAAGACCACCTTCGAGATTCCCGACCCCATCTTCCGCCGTGCCAAGTCGGTGGCCACCCAGCGTGGCATCCCGCTGTGTGCCTTTGTAACCGAAGCCGTCACGGAGAAGCTCGAGGCTGGCTTGAAAACAGAAGAAAAGCCCTGGGTGAGGCTTGCTGGAGGTCTCAAACACCTCCACAAAGAGACGGTGCGTATCAATCGGATCATCAAGAGTGAGTTCGAGAAGATTGGGCCCGAGGATTGAGAGTGACCGTCGACACCAACGCCCTCTCCCCGGTTGCGGATGGTGGACGGGAGCGATACAGCGAACGCTGCTAAAGTAATAGTAAGACCATGCTTTTTTCGACAGATGACCTTCGTATTCAATCCACCAAAGTAGTCCTCCCGCCCGTCTTTCTAGAAGAAGAGCTGCCGCTGACTGAGCGGGCTACCTCGACCGTTTTTCAAGCCAGGAATGAGATTGTCAACATTCTGAAAGGCAGCGATTCCCGCCTTCTGGTTGTGGTCGGCCCCTGCTCCATTCACGACACCAAAGCGGCGCGAGAATATGCGGAACTGCTCAGGAGCGCCTTTGCCGAGTTCTCAAAGGAGCTTCGCCTTGTCATGCGAGTCTATTTTGAGAAGCCGCGCACCACGCTCGGGTGGAAGGGCTTGATTAACGATCCGCATCTCGACGGAACGTTCCGCATCAACGAGGGGTTGCGAGAGGCGCGACACCTGCTGCTGGATCTCGCCGAGATGGGCGTCCCCGCCGGGACCGAGTTTCTCGACATGATTTCACCGCAATATGTCGCGTCGCTGGTGAGTTGGGGAGCGATTGGCGCGCGCACGACGGAAAGCCAGGTGCATCGGCAGCTCTCATCAGGGCTGTCGTGCCCGGTCGGCTTCAAGAACGGAACTTCGGGTAACGTGCAAATTGCGATTGAAGCGATTGTCTCCGCGGCGCACCCTCATACCTTCCTCGGGCACTCGAAGACCGGGCAGTCGGCAATTCTGTTTACGGCTGGTAATCCGGACTGCCACATCATCCTGCGCGGCGGCAGGCAGACAACGAATTACGACGCTACCGCGGTGGCCCAGACTGCGGAGCAGATGGAAAAAGCCGGCGTCGCGCCGCGTATCATGATCGATTGCAGCCACGCCAACAGCAACAAGGATCACACCCGGCAAGGCCTCGTGTGCCGTAATGTCGCTGCACAGATTGCCGCGGGAGACCGCCGCATCCTGGGCGTTATGCTGGAGAGCAACCTAGTGGCGGGGGCGCAGACGTTGGTGCCTGGTAAGCCACTGGTATATGGGCAAAGCATTACCGATGCCTGCATCGATTGGAGCGAAACGCACGGCCTGCTCGCAGAACTGGCCGCGGCCGTTCGCTCGGCCCGGGGAGTTTCGGCGACTGCACATCGACGGACTTCGTGACAGCAAAAGGCCAAGGCGGAAACACGTAGTGGCACAGAACAATCAAGTCAATGCCATCCACAATCTCAGTTCGCTGGACATAGCGATCATGCTGCCCCTGAACAACACCCATGCCAAAGAAACGTCAGCACTTGATGAGGCCGGTTTTACCGCACTGCTCGACATGGCTTTTTATGCCCGAGGCATAGACCGAGGGGCGACTGCATTCCTGATCGCGCTGGATCAAAACGCCTCCTACGAAAGCCCGAACTTCATTTGGTTCAAGGCGGCCCGTGAGCCCTTTGTCTACATTGATCGCATTATTGTTTTGAGTTCGGCGCGAGGCCGGGGGATTGCCAGGCTTCTCTATGACGACCTCTTTGCGGTGGCGAGGAAAACTGGGCATGACCGGGTGGTTTGCGAGGTGAATATCGATCCGCCAAACCTCGTGTCAGAAGCCTTCCACGAGACGATGGGCTTCAAACCGGTCGCGGAGGCCACCATTCACAATGGGACTAAGACCGTACGCTATCTGGAAAAGACGCTACGTTAACTTGCTATCGACTCATCGCAGCCTGACAACAAACTGTTCGACTATGTTGCACGCTGCCACATCCCTTGCATGTTCCCTGGTCATCGCCTTAGTAGCTTTGATGCCCCGCTGAGCCAGATTCAGGACGATCCTGAAGGCCTCTGCCTCATCCAACTCAGTAGCTCTGGCCCCGCGTATCTCGTCGTCAGTGACCACCCTATGCGTCTTGATCTCGGCCACCTTGCCAAATCGGCCTATGGCGTAGCCGATAGCCCTGGAACTCTTTGCCAGTCTATCCTTGCAGGCTGCAGCGCTCTTTATTGTAAGGTGTTCGTGGCCACATCGCAGTTTCAGCAAGCAGAACAGGGACCCGTCCTTACGCACGTAGTCACTTGGGTATCGAAATTCTACTGAGTAGGCCACCACTATTCTCCAGTCTCTAGTTGCCTACCGGATCAGGCCTTGCGTGGGCTCAACAGATGACGTCGAGGGCTAGTCTTAAGGCGCTAAATCCGCATTTTATAGTTCATGGTGACGGCCTGGAACTGTCACTTGCGACAGGGGCGCCAGCCCCATTACCCTTCGACGGCCCAACCTACACCGCAGTCAGCTTGCAGACGGAGGTGCGGGTGGAGATGACGTGGAGTCGTCGAAGGAGGTGCTGGCCCAGAGTGGAGCGTGGGTGAGAGGGGCGAGGAGCAGGAATAACGTGAACACCAGGCGTCGCGTCAGAGGGATCTCCCCAATATTGCTCTCTACGAATAGCTGACGCGACGGCGGTTTACCCTGGTGGACCCAGATGGCCTAAAGGCCATCTAGAAGACCGCAAGTCAGGCAGCCTCCCTTCCTTGCGGTCGATTGCCTGCATCTGGTCGTTGAACATCTTCACGATCGGCTGGGCTGAGCGCCTTGAAAGCGCCCGCCGCGGCCGCACCACCGGCAAAATCAGCCAGCAGGTAAATCCAGATATTCGGCCAGGAGGACAGCCCCATAACAGAGATGCCGACCGCGACCGCTGGGTTGAAGGCTCCGCCGGAAATGTTGCCGACGGAAAACGCCCCCACCAGCACCGTGAACCCGATCGCCAGCCCGTAGAAAGAATTGCCCGAGGTGCCCTTGGCTGTCGCGACGTTCAGAACGACGTAAACGAGCGCAAAGGTGAAAAGAAATTCTGCCAAAAGTGCGGGTACAGTCGCCGGGTGGAGCGCTGCAACAGCGCCCCCTCCCTTTAGGAACCTGACGACCAAGGCTGCCAGCACACCCCCCATGATCTGAAAAGTCATGTACGGCGCTACATCCCTGGCCTCGCACTTCCCCCGCAACCACACCCCCAGCGTAACGGCCGGATTGAAGTGCCCTCCGGAAATATGACCGCCGGCAAAAATCATCACCATAAGTGCGGAGCCGATTGCCAGTGGGGCGAACGGTCCGGCACCGTGGCCGATGACCGTGCACCCAACTGTCAGAACCAGAAAAAAGGTCCCGATGAATTCAGCGAGGTACTTGTTCATGAACTACCTCTTTTTGACCCGCGCTTGAGCCGTTTGCTGATGGTGAGCTGTGGCTTTGTTGCTGGAGCGCCGCAATGGCTTTGGCTACACCCGCTCCGTATGCCGGGTCAGCCTTCGTGCAGTTCGCAACATGCCGATCCAGGACCTCCTGAGAGGCGCCATTGATCGCGCGAGCCGTGTTATCGAAGAGCAATTGCTTTTGCTCTGGAGTCATCTTCCGGAAGAGATTTCCGGGCTGCTCCCAGTGATCATCCACGATGCGGTGGTCATAGTGGTCCGCATCGCCTTGGAGCGCGAGCGGTGGCTCAGCGTACTCCAGTTGATTGTCCCATAGTCCCTGGCTATTCGGGTTATAACTGGTCGTTTCATCCAGGTTGCCATCTGTGCGCATCTGGCCATCGCGGTGATAGGAGTGGAATGGGCACTTTGGCGCATTCACAGGGATGTGATTGAAGTTGATACCCAGGCGGTATCGCTGGGTATCTCCGTAAGAAAACAGGCGGCCCTGGAGCACCTTGTCAGGCGACCAGCTGATTCCGGGAACCACATTCGCCGGAGAGAAGGCGGCCTGCTCTACCTCTGCGAAGTAGTTTTTCGGATAACGATTGAGCTCCATTACGCCAACTTCGATCAATGGATAGTCTGCCGTGGGCCAGACCTTGGTTAAATCAAAAGGGCTGTGTTTGTGTGTCTTTGCCTGTTCCTCTGTCATTAGCTGGATGAAGAGAGTCCAACGTGGAAAATCTCCACGGTCGATGGCCTGCAATAGATCTCGGCCATTGCTCTCCCGGTCATTTGCCACCACCGCTGCGGCAGCTTCGTCGGTGAGATTTTCAATACCTTGCTGTGTGCGGAAATGGAATTTCACCCAAATGCGCTTGTTTTCGGCATTAATCAACGAGAAGGTGTGGCTTCCAAAGAGATGCATATGCCGGAAGGACTTGGGAATTCCGCGGTCGGACATGACGACCGTGACCTGATGGAGTGCCTCCGGAAGAAGAGTCCAGAAGTCCCAGTTATTCTGAGCGCTGCGAAGGCCGGTGCGGGGGTCGCGCTTGATCGCGTGGTTGAGGTCAGGGAACCGTAGAGGATCGCGGAAGAAAAAAACTGGAGTATTGTTTCCGACGAGGTCCCAATTTCCGTCTTCGGTGTAAAACTTGAGAGCAGTTCCGCGGATATCGCGCTCCGCATCGGCTGCGCCGCGTTCCCCGGCAACGGTGGAAAAGCGGGCAAACATGGCCGTCTGCTTCCCGACCTTCGAAAAAATCGCTGCCTTGGTGTACTTTGTGATGTCGTGAGTCGTGGTGAAAGTTCCATACGCCCCCCAGCCTTTGGCGTGCATCCTGCGCTCAGGAATGACTTCGCGATCAAAGTGTGCGAGCTTTTCGATCAGCCAGATGTCCTGTAGCAAAGTCGGACCACGCTGACCGGCTGTCACAATATTTGTGTTGTCCGGTACGGGAGAACCGGTTGCATTGGTAAAGCGTTCGGGATTTGACATGGTTCCTTCTCACTTTTCTGAGTTGTGAATTACAAAATCGATAGCCAGCGGACGTTCCGCTGAGCGCCGGTCGAGGCTCTCTTAGCCCTTCCACTGCGAACCGCGAATGATATTACAGAAGTTCATGCGCTGGAACTTTGGATCCTTATCCACCAGCACATCGGCGTTCACATTGCCGAATGTCGTTTCAGGCCTGTGCTTGTTGCCCTCGTAAAAGGCCTGGATGATGTCTTCTTTAAAGTGTTGGGTGCGCGGATAAGCGGCGACGATCGATTCGCGATCAGCATCAGAGAATTCTGAGTAGGCGATACCGAGAACATCCATCTCTACGCCGTTGGTCAATAGCGCAACCACCGGATGCATGTATTGAGGGATACCGGGTGTGGTGTGAAGGGCAATCGCCGTCCACACCGTGTCGATGTCTTGTTGGGGAATCTTGTGTTGACGGAGAAATTCGCGAGCAGTGTTGGCGCTGTCTACCTCAAAACGGTCTGCAGCGCTGCTGTGTTTCGGAGTGAGGCCCATATCATGGAACATTGCACACACATACAACAGCTCAGGATCGAAGGTGAGGCTTTTCCGATTGCCGGCTGCTGCGGCGAAGTAGTATACGCGGCTTGAATGGTTGAACAGTAGGGAGTTCTCTGTATCGCGAACCAATTCGGTGACTTCGCGAGCCATTTTGCTGTCGGGGATGGCCACACCAGACGCGAGCGTTAGTGACGGCGGCTGAACGATCGACGTTTTATGCATTGCAGTTTCTCCTAAACCTCTCTTCTCTGGGTTGATGGCTTCGTTCGATCCGGCGGCATATGCAACTCGGAAAATGTTATGAGTGAAGGGATGAAAGTTGTCATCATCGTCTACGCGCTGTGCCCATAAGAGAGCACGATGTGAGCCAAAGTCATCGCTCTGGTTTCCCCGCGACAAGTCATTGACAAATCAAGAGTCCAGCGTGCCCGGCTGCCTGCACCGCTGCGGAATGACGAAAATCTGACTCTGTGGAGTGTCGGAAAGTCGACGCTTCGACACCCACGCTACCCTTACTTTTGCGTTAGACGCAAAGACGCTATCCGCTCTATGTGACTACTCGAGCAAAGGACGTGTTCGTTCGTACTCTGGATCTAGCGGAGAAAATTAGAGGGGTATTGGTATGGGACCTTTATTCACAGCGAAAGTTGCTCCCAGCGCTCAAACGGCCTCGCACCTATGCTGCCTAAACTCCGTGCACCAACGGTGAGTGAGAGTAAACCCGCATCTTCCGCTCTTAGAGGCGAGGAAAGTCCGGGACGCTACCACTTGACCAGCTCCACGCGCCGGTTCTTCGCTTTGCCATCCTCAGTATCGTTCGATGCGACGGGGGCGTAGAAACCGCAGCCAAACGAACTCAACCGATCAGCTGCAATACCGTACTTCAAAGTCAGCTCGCGAACCACCGCCGCAGCTCTGCGGCGGCTCAGGTCGAGGTTGTAGTCCGGCTTTCCTTGATTGTCCGTATGCCCTACCACCGAGACTTTAAGGCCTGGATTGGCGGTGAGCAGCTTCGCAATCTCCTGCAAGGTCGCTTGCGAATCAGGCCGCACGGAATCTTTGTCGGTATCGAAATAGAGTCCGTACAGTGCGATCTTGCCGGAATCCGCCAGCGAACGCGACATCTCTCCGGCATTCACGAACGCCATCTTCTGTTCCATCTGCTGGGGAGTTACCACCACTAACTCCGCAAGCGCAATATCCTTCGTCACCCGTGACTGAAGCCGATCCGGCATATTTCCGGCTCGATAGGAGGTGACAAAGACGTAGTAGTACGTAGGCGAAGCATCCTTCGATCTGCCCACCAGGACGCGTTCCTGGTCTTGGTTATAGGCCAGAATGTCGCCAATCTTGTCTTCCACCGCTATGGGGCTCAGGGTCGGTCCAAACCAGCCCCCCTCACCGGCACCTTTTTCGTAGAGTGTCACCAGGTCCAATCGCTGAAATTCGAGCTTGTAGTTACGAAGAAGCTCGGTTGGAGTTCTGCCCGCAGGAGCGACATAGGTGTACCTGCTGACCAAGCCCTCGGTCTTCAAGCTCTTTGCATATTTCGGAGGATCTTGCGATGTAGGCGAACCCATCGGCAGCAGGAATTCGTCGAACTTTGGCTCTCTGTACCCGATAATTTCGCTCCCCTCGTAGCGCTTCATTCCCGGCGGGTCCTTCGAACCGGGAAGATCCGCAGCAAGAGCGGCGATTCTCAACGCTACCATCAGCGATAAAAGGGTGAGAGTCCGGTTGGACATGGTCGTGCCTCCAAAGATCGACAACAGTCTATACCCCGGGGTGCCGAACCTTGAGATCTGCTTCAGAAGCTTTCCCGCTGGTAATCCGGCGATGATGCGGCGATTAATCGGTAAAAACAGCGGCAGCTACGGTGTGGTGGTAAAGCTAGCGGCGTTGGTGGCGGTCGAACTGCCGCCTATATAGACGGTGTAGTCGGCCGGCTCTACCACCTGCTGAACCTTGGCGTTGTAGAAGGAAAGTTCCCCGAAGCCAAGGGGAAAGTGAACCGCCTGGGATTGGCCGGGGTCGAGCGTGACGCGCGTGAAGCCCTTAAGATTGCGTACCGGCTGCTCGGTGCTGGCGCCTCGGATATTGACATAACACTGAACAATCTCGGTGGCGCGGCGCTTGCCTGTATTGGTTACCGTGGCGGTTGCGACAACGGGCTGGCTCTTCCGATTGCGCGTGAGCGAGGCCGAGCTTATGGATTGCGTAGAAAGCGAAACCCCGGAATAGCCGAACGTCGAGTAGGTAAGTCCATGCCCGAAGGGGAAGAGCGCGTCATTCGGCACGTCCAGGTAGCGCGAGACGAACTTCATCTCGACGTAGGCACCGGGGTGCGCCGGGTCGGGGTGCTGGATCGGACGGCCAGTAGGAAGCTGGTTGTAGTAGAGCGGCTCCTGCCCCACAGCGCGGGGGAAACTCATGGTCAGCTTGCCGCTGGGAGCGACATCTCCAAAGAGGGTGTCGACAATCGCGGGACCAGTTTCGACCCCAGGGAACCAAACCTCCATGATGGCGGGCACATGCTGAGCAGCCCAATCTAATACGAGCGGCCGGCCGGAGAAGACGAGCAGGACAACAGGCTTGCCCGTGGCGACAACCGCCTCCAGCAACTGCTGCTGGTTTCCGGGCAAGTCGAGGTGAGCACGCGAGGCGGCTTCGCCGCTCATGTCGCTCGACTCGCCCAGGGCGAGGATGGCGACATCGGAATTCTGGGCGGCGGCAATCGCAGCGGCGAAGCCGGAGTCTGAAGTGCCTGAGATCTCGGTTCCCTTCTCATAGGTAAGGGTCGCTCCGGTTTGCAGGGCTCGTTCCACCATGGTGGCGCGCAAGGTACGCACATCGCCGAAGTTGTTGGCGCCAGACCAGGCGCCGACCATGTCGCTGGCATCGTCGGCGAGCGGGCCGATGAGCGCGATCCTCCTGGTAGCCTTGTCCAGGGGCAGGAGTGGGTCCTGGGACGCAGGATTGTTCTGCAGCAGGACCAGGGACTCCTGTGCGGCCCGGCGGGCGAGTGGGCGATGCTCGGCAACTGCTCCCGTTACCTCGGGACCTTGGGTAAAGGGATGATCGAAGATGCCGAGCGCGAATTTGAGCAGCAGAACGCGGCGCACGGCTTCGTCCACCACAGGCATCGGCACCCGGCCTGACTTGACCAGCGCCGGCAACTCGGCGTCGTAGTAGTGCGACATCATGTCGATGTCGACGCCGGCGATTAGAGCCTTTTGGCTCGCCATGGCAGCATCCAGAGCGATGCCGTGATGCGTGAGCTCCATGACAGCGGTGTAGTCAGAGACCACGGGGCCGTCGAAGCCCCACTCGTCGCGCAGGATGGTTTGCAGCAAAAATGGGTTGGCCGTCGCGGGCACCCCATTAAGAGCATTGAAGGAGGACATCACGGTGGCCGCGCCGGCCTCCACCGCCGCGTGATAGGGCGGCAGGTAGACCTGGCGCAGCAGCAGTTCGCTCATGTCCGTAGTGTTGTACTCACGGCCGGCCTCGGCCGCACCGTAGGCGGCAAAATGCTTGACCGAAGCGGCAACCGAGTCTGGCGCGGAGAGCCTGTCGCCCTGGTAGCCGCGGATATAAGCACGAGCGATCGCTGAGCCCAGGTAGGGGTCTTCCCCCGCGCTCTCGGTACAGCGGCCCCAGCGGGCATCGCGCGCGATGTCGACCATGGGTGAATAGACCCAATCAATGCCCGCAGTGCGCGCCTCGATAGCAGCCATGTGCGCGAGATCCGTTATCAGGTCTGGGTCCCAGCTGGATGCAGTGGCCAGTGGAACGGGAAAAATTGTGCGAAAGCCGTGGATGACGTCAGCGCCGAAAATCAGCGGGATATGCAGGCGGGTGTTGTCCACAGCAGCATGCTGGAAATGGTTGGTAAGACCCTGCCCCACCGTGTTGAGCATGGAGCCCAGTTCCCCCTTTTGCGCCAGCTCATAGCTGTCAACTCCCCCAGGAGCGGGCGGGTTCACATTGAGAGCGGTGGTGGTGTTGCCCGGGGTGGGCGCGGGGTGCGCTTCGGTAGCGCTGTACTGGACCAGTTGCCCTATTTTCTCCTCAAGCGTCATTTGCTTGAGCAGTGCATCCACTTTCTTCTCCATCTGCGGGTTGGCCAATTGCGCGTTGGAAGGGGCTACATGTGACACCTGCGCGAGAGCCGGGGAAAGTATGAGGGAGAGAGCTGCGAACAGCGTGGATCGAAAGTAGGTCATACGCGACTCCTCTACGCTACTCTATCGTCCCCTCAGATGCGGGCAGCTCGGATTGGTCTCTTGCAGAACCGGCGAAGGATATCCACATCGGTAAACGTCCGGGGCTGGATCAGCGTCCGTCTTCTTGACTGGCCACACTCAACATGGCAACATGTCATCATGCGACATATCACCACAGACAGTAAACCGCTCAGCGAACCGGTGGTGCTCATATTGACCAGCCTCGCTTCGGATGCAAAGCACGGATACGCGCTTCTCAAGGACGTGGAGGCGTTGAGTGAAGGGCGTGTCCGACTCAGCACGGGCACGTTGTACGGAGCTATCCGGCGACTTCTCGAGGATGGGTGGATTGAGCGCTTCGAACAGGAGGACACATCGCGCGACAAACAGGCCTACCGGCTGACCGCAAAGGGCCGAGCGCAACTTCACTATGAGATCGGCCGCTTACGTCATCTCCTTCAATCTGCAGCCACACGGCTCGGCCTGAAGGGCGCTTGAATGAGATTCAGTAACACTTACCGGATCTTGCTATTTCTCTACCCGGCGGACTTTCACCGGCATTTTTCAGGAGAGATGCTTTTCGTCTTCGAGCAAAGGGCAAATGAGCACCTTGCCGAATCAAGATCAGCGTCCTTCGCCTTCCTCTTAACCGAGTTCTCGGGCATTATGAAAGGAGCCTACATCATGTGGTTCGCCAAGATCATAGGGGTCAATCGCAAAAGCTTGTCCCAGGAGGCAACAACTTCGAGTATCGAGCCCCTCACCGTAGCGGAAGCGACGAAACGGCGCGACGAGGCAATCAAGAATATGGTCGCCTCGATTGCAAAGCACGACTTTAGGAATGCCCGGAGATATTCCTACGAGGAAACGCGTCTGAAAAATCTCATTTGGGATTTAGCAAACCAGGGTCGTGCCGTTACCTCTCCAGTAACTACTGGTCCCGGGCTTGGAAAGACTGCTCCTTAGGTAAATCCTGACCGCATGCGCCGGGCATAGGGCCTTCGCAAGCCATTTTATTTCTTCACTATCGAAGAAATTTTAGAACCAAAGAGCGTGAGCTACATCAAACCTCCAGTTGACCCGGCCGAGGGATGCGAGATGAGTTTTGGTCACTAGAGCGCACGAAATTTCGCCCCGCCATCCAGCGTCACCGAGCACGCTTGAAGCGACCGAGCCACGCGGCCATTGTGCGGACTTTCTGAGGGATTGGTAGTCAAACAGCCACGCACGAATGTATATCGACCGCGAGTACTGACGGATATTGACTTGAAGAGAGCTGCCACCTTTATGCGACTTTTTATCACCAGCGCGTTCTGTCTGCTCGCTTTTACGAGCGGCCTGGCGCAAGACCAACATCCCTCGCCTCCCTCTCCTGCCTCCCAGCAAACCGCGGAGGTGGCCACGGCAATGCCGGATGCGCCTGTGCCCCAGCAAAGCCCTTCAGCCTCGACCAGTTCCTCAACAGCCACAACCCCCGCGAACTCGGACGAGGGAAAGCAGACCAAGCGGATCCTGTATATCGTGCCCAACTTTCGCGCGGTCAGCGCAGGAGCAAAGCTCCCTCCGCAGACGGTGAAGGATAAGTTCAAGACCGGCGCCCTGGATAGCTTCGACTATTCCTCGTTCATTTTCGTCGGCATCCAGGCAGGTATCGCTCAGGGAACAAATTCCTATCCGGCATTTCGCCAGGGGGCTGCCGGATACGGCAGATATTATTGGCACACCTTCGCTGACCAGACGGATGAGAACCTCTGGGTAGAAGGCATTCTGCCCAGCGTCCTGCGTCAAGACAGCCGCTACTACACCCTGGGAAAGGGCGGCTTTTATCAAGCGGGGCTTCTACGCGGTAACGCGAACGGTCATCACCCGCACAGATTCCGGGCATGAAACATTTAACGCATCCGAGATTGTGGGAGCCGGGACAGCCGCTGGAATCTCCTCGCTCTACTATCCCACCCAGTACCGCACCTGGACCAAGGTTGGACAGCGCTGGCTGACCAACGTTCTGTTGGATTTCGGCACCTTCGCAGCCAAGGAATTCTGGCCAGATGTCAACCACGCGGTCTTCCATATATCCGACGATTAGGAAGGAACGCCATGACGTTTTCGACCGAACAAAATCCGCAAGGCGAAAAGCATGTTGTGATCGTAGGCGGCGGGTTCGCCGGGCTGAACTGTGCCCGCAAGGTCGCCGCCAATCCAAATGTTCGCGTTACTCTGCTGGATAAGAACAACTATCACCAGTTTCAGCCGTTGCTCTACCAGGCGGCTACCGGGATCCTCGCCCCGGACAATATAGCCTTCAATTTGCGCTTCACCCTGCTTCATCACCCCAACGTGAACGTAAAGATGACGGAGGTCGTCTCCATCGATCCCAACTCGCGGGTGGTCGAAACCGCCCAGGGGCAGCGGTATCAGGGTGACTTTCTGGTGCTGGCTGCGGGCTCTCAACCGAACTTTTTCAACACCCCGGGAGCACAAGAGCACAGCTATCCACTCTACTCGCTGCAGGATGCCGAACGGTTGCGTTCTCGCATTCTATCCCTGCTCGAAACCGCGGAAAGCGACCCTTCGCTGATTGCCAAGGGAGCGCTGAATACTGTCATCGTAGGCGGGGGTCCCACGGGCGCAGAAATGGCGGGCGCGTTGGGGGATATGTTGCGCTTGGCGCTGAAGCAAAAAGCCTCCGACAGGCCCTTCAAAGATCTCCCTCCGGAGCAGGCGCAGATTTTCCTGGTGGATGGGGGCCATGCCGTGCTCGGCGCCTTTTCCCCTGCGTCACAGGAATACGCGGCCAAAATGCTCGAGGAACGTGGGGTGCAACTTCTGCTGGGGACAAGAGTCAAGGAGATTGGGAGCGGGCATGTGCTGCTTTCAGACGGCACCACGATACCGACGCACACTGTGATTTGGGCCGGGGGCCTCAAGGCTGCTTCCTTGTCAAACAATCTGGGAATGACCACGGGGCACGGCGGCCGCATCGATGTTGCTGCAGACCTCACGGTGCCCGGACTGACAGGCGTCTATGGCCTGGGAGACTTTGCCAATATCCCCGGCAAAGACGGCTCACCATTGCCGCAGCTGGCCTCTGTCGCGGAACAATCCGGCAAATGCTGCGGCAAAAATATTCTGCTGGAAATTGAGGGAAAGCCACGAGTGCCGTTCCACTATTTGGACAAAGGCATCATGGCCATCATCGGAAAGAACTCGGGCGTAGCCGAGGTGGGAGAGCATCGACTTCAGATCCATGGCGCCATCGCCTTCGCCGCGTGGCTGGGAGTACACGCCGCCCTGCTCTCCTCCACCCGCGCAAGAATCGAAGCCTTTATGGAATGGGCCTGGGACTATTTTGGAGGGGCCCGAGGGGACGCGGTTCTCGACCGCAGAGAAGAGTTGAAAATCGACTGGAACGACGCCGAGAAAAGCCAGCCGGGCGAACTGCAACCACAGGCGCACGAGCATGAGGTTACGCATTCGTGAGCTGAGTGCGGGAGACCGGCTTTAAGGATGGTCGGGCTGAATGTCCATCGCTTTGATCAATCCGTCTTCAAATGTATAGACATGTACGACCTCACCGTCGACCAGCAGGTTACCGGAGTTAACTTGCCGCAGGCAAGTCGTCTCCTCAGGATGACGATTCTGTAGTGGAGAATAGAAAACGCGCCTCTTCCCCTGACTATCACATCTTGACGGTCATAATGAGCTGGTGCTATCGTCTGGTTCCATGACCGATCCAAATACCGACGTAATTCAAGGCACGCTCGACATGCTCATCCTTAAGACCCTGAGCCTGGAGCCTATGCACGGCTTTGGCATCGCGCGCCGTGTGGAGCAAGTCTCACGTGGAGTCTTCAAGGTAAACCCGGGCTCTCTGCTAACCGCGCTGCAGCGCCTGGAGCGCGCCGGCTGGCTGGATGCCGAATGGCGCCGCACCGAAAACTCGCGGCGGGCCAAGTTCTACACGCTGACAAGAACTGGCAGAAAACAACTGGAGGAAGAAACCGCGGACTGGACGCGGAGGGCGTCTGCGATCGCGCGATTGCTGAAAGCGGAGGGTTAACCCATGTCACTCTGGCGGCAGTTGACCTACGGCCTGCGTAGCCTGACCAACCGGGCGAAACACGATCGCGAGACAACGGAGGAAGTAGAGCAATACTTCGAGGAGGCAGAGGCGGCGTGGAGGTCGCGTGGACTTTCTGTCGAGGACGCCAGGAGGGCCGCCCGACTGGAGGGCGGCAATATGGCCTCTGCCAAAGAGCGGGTGAACGCGTACGGCTGGGAGAACATCGCCAGAAGCTTCTTCGGCGATCTGCGCTTCGCTGCGCGCCAGTTGCTGAAGCACAAGGTATTCACGGCGACGGCGACGCTGACTCTGGCTTTGGGCATCGGGGCAAATGCCGCCATCTTTACCGTGATTCAATCTGTTCTGCTCGCCCCGCTCTCCTACAGGAATGCCGACAAACTAGCCGTTCTGAACACGCACTGGACGAACAGCGGGCACACCACGGCGGGGATAACTGGACCAGATGGGGTGGACGTACGCGACCAGGCTAGAAGTATCGAAGCTATGAGCCTCTATAGCGGCGGCAACCTGGGCGTGCAATTGCGCGATCATTCGGTCTACACGATGGTGACTTTCGTGGATGCGAACTTTGCGCGCGTCTTCAGCCTGCAGCCGATTGCGGGGCGTTTGTTCAGCGATGCCGATGCGCATCATGCGGCACTGGTCAGCGAGCAGTTTGCCCGCGATCACTTCGGCAGTACACAGGCTGTCCTGGGCCAGACGGTACACGTGGAGAGCGAGCCGGTGGAGATTGTGGGCGTATTGCCTGGGAGCTTTGACTTCCCTGCCCGGACACGCATATGGGAGGCATTCCCCCTACTGCCAGCGTCGGAGGAACGGACGGCATTCAACTATAAGGCGGTAGCGCGCCTTCGCTCAGGAACAACCTTCCAAGCTGCGCAGACAGACCTGATTGGGATTTCGCGCCGGCTTGAGACTGCTTATCCCGAAGCGAACCGAAATAAGCAGATATTGCCCCAGCCGTTGCGGGAGGCGCTCATAGGAAATACACGCCCGACGCTTTTGTTTCTGTGGGCCGCAGTCGGCCTCATTCTGCTGATCGCGTGTGTCAACGTGACCCATCTTCAACTGGTGCGCTCGATGGAGCGGCAGCGCGAACTCGCCATTCGCAGGGCCCTGGGCTCTTCCAGCTGGCAGGTCATGCAGCCGGTGATGCTCGAGAGCTTGCTGGTCTCGTTGATCGGCGGCGCGGCGGGAGTGCTGCTGGCCTTCCCCGCGGTACGCGTTCTGGTGGCAATGGCCCCCAAGGATCTACCGCGCACCAATGAAATCCATCTCAACGGTTGGGTGCTGGGATTTACATTGGCGCTCTCCGTGTTGACTGCGTTCGCGTCATCAGTGCTGCCCGCGCTGAAGGCGGCAAAGGTCGATCCCGCGGAGACGTTGAAACAAGACGCCTCGCGCGGTATGAGCCGGCAGGGCACAGCGATGCTTCGCGATGGACTGGTGGTTGCGGAGGTGGCAGCGACGTTTGTGCTTGCGGTGGGCGCGGCACTCCTGCTGCACACCATGATGGCTCTCATCAATCGGGACCTGGGGTATCAGACGCGGCAGTTGCTGGTGGTGGATGCGGATGCACCGACCCACTCCAGCCAGGATGCGCAGCGCGCGGTCCAGCAGTTTAGTGAGCTGTTTGCGCAACTCGCGGCAATGCCAGGCGTAACCCATGTGGCCGGGATCATGGGGCTGCCGACGGGTGCGTATGGTTCCAACGGGTATTACACAGTGACTGGCGCCGGGCCTGTCGATGTCAACCATTCTCCATACGCCGACTTCAGCGTGGCCAGCCCGGGCTACTTTCAGGCCATGGGGATTCCGATCAAACGCGGGCGCGACTTCAGCGCGCAGGATACGGATGAGAGCGGTTTCGTGGCGGTGATCAGCGAGTCGCTGGCCAAGCAGAGCTTCGGCAATGCCGATCCGCTGGGCAAGCAGGTCCAGTGCGGGCTTGACTCGGACAAATGGATGACGGTGGTGGGGGTGGTGGGCGATGTGCGGCAGGAGTCGCCTGCGGAGAATCCGGGGCCGACGCTCTACATGCCGATGACCCAACATCCTTTTTATGCCAATCAAATCCACATTGTTCTGCGGACGGAGGTAAAGCCGCTGACGCTGATGAGCGCGGTGCAGGAAGCAGTTGCACGGGTGAATCCGTTCATCGCGATGCGCTTCACCACCATGGACGCCATGGTGAACACGTCGATTGCGACGGAACGTTTTCGGGCGGCGCTGATTTCCTCTTTCGCTGGAGTCGGATTGCTGCTGGCGATGCTTGGCGTCTACGGGACGATGGCGTACACGGTGGCGCAACGCACATTCGAGATCGGCGTACGCATGGCGTTCGGCGCGGAGAGAGGCGCAATCCTGGGCACAGTGCTGGCGCATGCTGCAAAGCTGGCCGGCTACGGCATTGCGGTGGGATTGGTGCTGAGCCTCCTGCTGGCGCGGCTGGTAACCAGCATGCTGGCCGGAGTGCGGCCAACTGACCCGGTCAGCCTCGGTGTGGCGTCGTTGCTCCTTTTGCTGACGGCGCTGGCTGCAGCATTGGCACCGGGCTGGAGGGCCACCCATGTCGACCCGATGGTGGCGCTGCGGTCCGCATAGAAAATGCTTGGCCGTTCTGACCGGGCTAAAGAGTCCCTAGCAGCACTCAATGGGAAGAGGATGGGTGCCCCACGTTCGCCTTAGCGTACGTGGGCCGAAAAAGACGGGCCACCCGGATTTCCTGTACGCTGCGCTGGAAACGACCGCGTGTGCGGCTTTCAGTAAGGAAAGCCGCATGAGGTTCGTCAACGCCACCAAACTCCACAGGAAATCCGGGGAAGCCCACAGCTGCTTTTGCAATATCGAGCAATCCAAAGCCCGATTTACGAGATTCAGCAAATGCGATCGTGGGGGCTGCGCCCCATCGTTTTCGTCCCAGGTACGCTGTGGCGAACCTGGGGCACCCGTCCTATTCCTATTGAGTGCGAGTGAGCCGGCGGTTTAGAAAAAGTCTCCGCAGGGTAAGTGGGTTCTCACGTGGACACTAAGGCCTATCAGCAGACCGTCTCAGAAACCCAGCTCGCGGCTGGCAAGTTCTGTTCCTTCCACTCTTGCCTGAATCTTTTGGAATGCTGTATCCCGAGCCGTGGAAGTATCGTCCGCAAATGGAGCGAAACCACAGTCGTCCGTGGTTCCCAATTGTTCGACCGGTAGGAACGATGCCGCTTCCAGAATTCGATCGCGCACCTGGGCCGCACTCTCAACCATTGGATCAATAGGATCGATGACGCCTATGAAAAAAAGCTGCTTATCGTTTGCCAGCTGCTTGATCATGGGATACAACCGCTGCTTGTCGGCCTCGCTGGCCATCTGCAGATAAAACCGGCCGGCATGCAGCCGGAATAGCTCGGGCAATAGGCCAGAGTAGTCGACGTCCGCGCTGTGGGTCGAATCATGATCGCCGCCAGGACAAACATGGACACCGATTTTGCGCTGCTCGTTCGCGGTGAAACGCTCCAGAACCTGATTGTTCAGTTCCACGAAGCTGCGCAGAAGATTTCCTGAGGGGTCGAGCTTGAGAGATAGCCGGCCCTCTGTGAAATCGATCTGCACACTGGCTGCGCCGGCTTGGAGAACTCCACGGATATCCGCCGCCGCCTCGTCGATTAAATCAGCCAGAAAAGCTTCTCGTGAGTAACCGGGTATTTCCTTTGCCGGATACAGCAGACTCAGCGCGGAGGCCGAGATGACCGCCTGCTTGACCGGGCGTTGGGTGTGGGCGCGCGCAACCTTGATGTAAGTATCCGCGTGCACGCCGTAGCGGAATGGCCCGCCGGTCAGTCGAGGCAATTGGCGCTGGTGACCGTCCGCGAAGGGGATCACCACCCCGTCGGGGGCAAGGTTCTGGAGCCCCGTCAGCGGGTAAGTGGCGAAACTGGGCTTGGTTTGTTCGCCATCGGTCAGGACCGGCGACCCGGTTTTCTGCAGGCGATCTATGGTGTCCTGAAGCGCCTCGGAGTATTCGTGATCCAGCACGTCACTGGTGATTCTATGCGCTTGATAGGCGGCAATGGCTTGAATGAGCCGCGGAGGACGGGGGATGCTGCCAATGGGTTCGGTTGGAATCACATCGAAATCGTATCTGAAGGTGGGTGACGGGGCCTCAACCGAAAGGTTGAGTGGATCACCAGCGAATAAAAAAAAATCGAAACTGATGTCTATTTCTGACTTCGCTAACGACTATATGGTGTGCGAGCCGATCAGGAGGACATTCTGTGAGCCATAGACCGTGTGCTGAATCAGGAGAGAGCACGCAAGTTGTTCCTCAAACGATCGGGGTCGCCTTCCGGCAGGAGCGCTTCCATCTTCAAGTGGGCATCCTCCCAGATCGGCGCAGCATTGGCGAGCAGGGTCCTGCCCTTTCGCGTCAGACTCATCCTTCGACCACGCCGGTCTGCCGGATCTGGGGTTACCTTGACCAGGCCGCGGCGCTCCAGCGGTTTGACTGCGGCGGTCAAGGTGGTGCGATCCATGGCCAGCAGCGATGCCACCGACCCCATGCCGGGAGGCTCAGGACGATTCAACGACATGAGCAAAGAGAATTGACCATTGGTCAGGCCGACCGGCCGCAATGCCGCGTCGAAATACCTGGCCAGCGCCCGCGCCGCCCTCTGCACGTGCAGGCAGAGGCAACAGTCGCGAACCCGCAGTGTGGTTGCAAAAGGAACTATGTCCACTCTTGACACGATACTAATATGTTGATATCAACGTTTAATTGTCAAGTCATCCGGGGGATAATCGAGGACAACCATCGGGCCCCCAGGTTGAACCGGGATTAACCATCTGCACGAGAGAGGACCCAATGCCATTCCTTCATGATTTGAAAATTGCGCTGCGTTCCTTGTCGCGGGCTCCGGCGCTGTGGATTACCGTGGCCTTGACCCTGGCCCTGGGTATCGGCGCAAACGCCGCCATATTCAGCGTGGTTCGCGCCGTGCTCCTGCGGCCGCTGGCGAATCGCGAGGAAGACCGGCTGCTTTACCTGCGGCAGAGCGCCCCAGGCATAGGCGTCTCCAATACCACGTTTTCCGTTCCGGAAATTCAGGACCTCGGGCACGGGTTAAAGACTATCCAGGCGTTGGGCACGGTTTCAGCGGTGGACTTCACCATGGTGGGACTCGGCACACCGCGCGAGCTAGCCGCCGGGGTGGTTGATGGCAATTACTTCAAGGTGATGGGACTGCGTCCAGTCCTTGGACGCTTGCTGACTCCGGCCGACGATGGCCCAAATGCAGCCGGCGCGATTGTGCTGACCTATAAATTCTGGAGCACATCCCTGCACCATGATCCCAACGTAATCGGAAAGTCGGTGCGGCTCGATGGCTTACTGGGCTCGCGTACCGCGGTGATCGTTGGTGTACTGGAACCGTCGGTTCCCTATCCCGTGGCAACCGAGTTCATGGCCAACGTGGTCACCAGCCCCCACCATCTATCCGCCACCATGGTGACCGGCCGTGAGCATCGCATGACGGAAGTCTTCGCGCGGCTCGCTCCCGGCGCGGATCTGGCCGCGGCGCGAGCCGAGCTTGAGACCACCTATGCGGCCATACGGGCCGCACACCCGGAGACTTACAAACCCGAAGACCACTACACCATCACGGTCACCCGCATGCACGACCAGATCAACTCTCGTGCCAACACTATCTTGTGGGTGCTGTTCGCCGCCTCCGGCCTGCTGTTCGTGATTGCCTGCTCGAATGTTGCCAACCTGGTTCTGGCGCGCTCCGTACGCCGTGAATCGGAGTTGGCTGTACGCTCGGCGTTGGGAGCCACGAGAAAGGCGCTTCGCCGTGCGCTGCTGGCGGAAAGCCTGGTGCTGTGCATCAGTGGAGTATTGGGGGCCCTGATCATCGCCGCTCCCATGGTGGCCGTGCTGGGCCGCTATGCTGCCCGCTTCAGCGTGCGCGCCGACGGCCTGACGCTTGATTTCAGCCTGGTGTGGATTGGGATTGCACTCGCCTTGGTCGCCGCCGTCTTTCTGGCGTATGTTCCGCGGCTGCCCTCTGAGGATCGGTCGCACAGCTTCAGCCTGACCAGCAGCGGACTGCGGGTCGCGGGAGGCAGCAGTAACCGGCGGCTGCGCATCTTCGCCGTGACCCAAATCACGGCCTCATTCCTACTGCTCGCCGGAGCCGGTGCGCTAATGAAGACTTTGTTTGTACTGGAGAACACGCCGCCGCCCTTTGATACCGCGAGCGTCCTGGCTCTGAATTTGCCGGTGATGTCGTATGGGCGAACGCCGGAGCAGGTGCGTGATTTTTATCGTGAGGTGGAGCGCCGGGTTGGCGCCCTGCCGGGGGTGCAACGAGTGTCTTCAAGCTTCAGCGTTCCCTGGCGTGATGCGCAGGCGCTGAACATCAGCCTCACCTTCGCTATGGATGGCGCGGCGCGGCAGAACGGGCGGGACGACATGCGCGCGCGCTTCCGGTCGATCACCCCTGGATTTTTCGAGACGTTGGGTCTCCCGCTTCTGCAAGGCCGCGATTTCCGAGACACCGATCGGGAGGGCTCGGAACGCGTGGTCATCATCAATCAGAGCGTTGCCAAGATGCTCTTTCCCGGGCAATCCGCGCTGAACCGCAACTTGCGCTGGACCGATCCGGTGCTGAAGTTTATCGGCATGAGCGAAGAGCCACGGCGCATCATCGGCGTGGTGCCCGACGTGGATGACGAAAATATCATTCCGTCGCCCACTCCGATGATCTATCAGCCGTCCGACCAGGAAGGATGGCTAGGCCGTTTGTTTGTGCGTACGGATCATGATCCATATACCCTTGTTCCTCTGATCACGCGCACGATTCACGAGATGGCCCCAGACCAGCCGGTGGAGCGAGCCAGCACGCTCAAAGACATTCGCGCGGAAGTTCTCACGCCCGACCGTCTGAACGCTATTGTCTTCGGCGGATTTGCCGGAGTGGCGCTGTTGATCTCCGTGGTGGGCGTGGCCGGAGTGCTTGCATTTTCAGTGAGTGGGCGCACACGCGAGTTCGGCATCCGGATGGCTCTGGGCGCTCAGCGGCGCGCTATCCTCACCAATGTTCTGGTGGAGGGCCTGGTGATCGCCAGTATCGGAGTGGCGGCAGGACTGGTGGTTGCCTTCGCCCTCGCAGGCGCCATCAACAAGTACGTTGCGGGGGTTCAACTGCCGGGCGCACTCGCATTCGCCGCATCCGCTGTCGTACTGCTCGCCGCGGCGGTGATCGCCTCGGCTGTGCCTGCGGCGCGCGCCGCCAGCGTGAACGCGTCGGAAACGCTGCGTTCGCAGTAAAGGGGCAGGTTGGGCCACGGGTTTCTGTCGTACACGAATGGCAGTTCCCAGGAGGCACAAGTGATGCAAAGGGCTACGAGGAAGATTGCGTCGACCAGTTTCGCGCTGTTGGTCGTGTTGGGTACAGTGTGGTCAATGGCGGCGGAGGATACGAAATATCCGAGTATGGCTCCGGTGGAGCAGTACCTGATGGAGCCGAGTGCTGAGGTTGCGCTGGCGCGCACTGCGGCCCCGGATTCCATCTCACAGAATGCCACTGTGATGGTGATGGGCCGCCATGGCTACGAGAACGCGGCGACGGGCAAGAACGGCTTTGTGTGC
Organism: uncultured Acidobacteriaceae bacterium; assembly: GCA_963844785.1. GTDB lineage: Bacteria > Acidobacteriota > Terriglobia > Terriglobales > Acidobacteriaceae > PALSA-350. The sequence goes on from CAWJPV010000018.1 coordinate 246,386, forward strand.
ATCGTCGAGCGGTCGTGGACGGCGGAGATCGACAACCCTGATTTTTGGAATCCCAAACTGCGGGCGCCGATCTGCTTCAATGCGGCGGCCGTGCGAAGCTTTTTGCCGCAAACGATCAAGCGGACCGAGTGGGTGCTGGCGGGGCGGTCGAAGGCGCAGATGTTTGAGAACCTGAAGGCCGCTCTGGACAAGAAGGAGTTGCCCAAACCGGAAGTGGGCGCGATGTGCTACATGATGTCGAAGCAGGGATACCTGAACGACAGTGTCGGGCACTGGCACCCTCACCTGATGTTCTTTCTTCCACCTGCAGATCCGAGCACTTGGGGCGCAAACCTGCCTGGCTCACCGGTCATCGGACAGGACGACGCTCAGAGCCAACTGACCGTGCTTATGATTCCCGTTGGGCACTGGTCGGACGGCACGGCTGCTCAATAAGAAAGCGGGGCACGTAGGTCATACACCAGTTAAGTGGCCTGGCTACAACTACATTGTTGGTCGTTGCTACCCAAGGCGCATGGCGGATTCCAATAGAAACGGTATGCTCTTTTCAAGCGGCGATTCTCCCAACCTTCAGTGAGCCTTTCGGGGGAGAGGCACGACGAAGGAATAGGGAGAGTCGCTGTAACAGAATAGATAGGCGTACTTGTGGTTCGCAGCAAATGAATCAATTGGATCTGCCAGGTTCTCTCGTTCCGTTTTCCCCGCGCAGTGAATCACTCTAAGGATGCATTACCTTCGGCTGCCAGGTGATACTGGTTCCCCGCACTTGTCCAAATTTCGTCAAATTCCCACAAAATCGCCACCCTGAGCGGAGCTCCTGTTAGTCTTTGCGGGTGAACTTGTCTCAATTCCCTTCTATCCCCTTTATGCCCAGGCATCGCCTTTGTTGGCTCTTGCTTTGCTGCTTGCCGGCCGCCATCGATGCGATGCCGGCCTTCGCCAAGCAGCGAGTGGATCTGATCGTGGCGCACGGTACCGTGGTCACCATGGACGGACAGCGGCGCGTCCTGGAAGATGGCGCGATCGCGGTTCAGGGAGATGCCATCGCCGCCGTCGACGCAACCGCGCATATCGAGGCCATGTATGAATCGGGAAAGGTGATCGATGCACGCGGGGGGCTCATTCTCCCGGGACTGATCAACGCCCATACACACATGAGCATGAGCTTGTTCCGCGGCCTGGCAGATGATCTCTCTCTGGATGATTGGCTGAATAAATATATTTTTCCTGCTGAGCATCGCTATGTCACCAGGGATTTCGTTACCTGGTCGACGCGGCTTAGCCTGCTGGAGATATTGCGCGGTGGCACAACCACCGTCGCTGACATGTATTACTTCGAAGAGGAAGTCGCAGAAGCTACAAAAGACGCCGGAATGCGCGGCGTGCTGGGAGAGACCCTGATCGGCTTTCCTTCTCCCGACAGCGCCACCCCTGCCGCCGCGCTCACCTACACCGAGTCATTTCTGAAGCATTGGAAGGACGACCCACTGATTACCCCTGCGGTGGCGCCGCATTCCATCTATACCTGTTCGGAGACACTGCTCAAGGATGCTGCGGCGCTCGCCCAGCGCAACCAGGCGCCGCTTCTGATCCATGTAGCGGAGGCTCCGTTTGAGATCAAGAAAAGCCGCCAGGAACATGGGCTAACCACCGTCCAATATCTCTCGCGCATTGGCCTGCTGGGACCCAATGTGCTGGGCGCGCATTGCATCTGGTTAGACCAGGCGGACGTGCAGACGCTGGCTCACTTCGGAGTCGGCTGCTCTTACAACCCTTCCAGCAATATGAAGACTGCTGCGGGTCTGATGCCGGCGGTGGAGTTGCTCTCGGCGGGAGTTGCCGTCGGAATCGGAACCGACGGCGCTGCCAGCAATAACAACCAGGACATGTTCGAGGAGATGAACCTGGCGGCCAAGCTGCAAAAGTTCGCGCGCATGGATCCCAAGGCGCTGTCGGCGGCACAGGTGGTCGAGATGGCTACTATCACCGGCGCGCGCGCACTGCATCTCGAGCGGCAAATCGGTTCCCTGGAGGCGGGCAAGAAGGCGGATCTCATCGTGGTGGATACCAGCGCTGCGCACGCCACTCCGATGTATGACGTCTATTCGGCCATTGTCTATGCACTGAAGTCCTCCGATGTGAGGACGACTGTCATTGGGGGTAAAGTGGTGATGGAAGATCGACGAATGCTCACGCTTGATGAGCCGGCGATCCTGGCCAAGGCGGCGGAATACGCTAAACAGATCGATGCCTCCTTTGGCTCGAAAAAGAGCCCAGGCGGGAGATAATCCCGGTAATTCCAGCCCGCCGGAACCTTCAAGTGGGACTTTACGTATAGTTTCGTAGGGAGGTGCCAACCATGTATTGCGTCGCTTGTGGTCAGCCTATGGACGCTTCTCAAACCATCTGCCGGAATTGTGGGCGGCAGAGTGCTCCGATGGCTTCGTATACTCCTGTGCCGTATCAGCGCAACCGTGTCCACCGGCACATGCAAACCGTGGGGGTTCTGTGGATTGTGTACAGCCTCTGGATTCTGATGCACTGGGCCATTGCGGTCGGAGTTCTTAGCGGGGTCTTCACCCATTGGGGCCACTTTGGCCATGGTTTCGATGGGCTTTACGGATTTCCATTTTCCCACGTGACCTGGCTGGTGCCGCTCATCACTGCGGTTCTGGTCGGTCGAGCTATTCTTTGCCTGGCGACCGGAATCAGCCTGCTGCGACGCGCATCCTGGGCGCGGATACTGGCCATCGTCACTGCATTTCTCGCCCTTATTCACCCCTTCAGTGGAACGATATTAGGTATCTATACGCTGTGGGTGCTCTTGCCATCCGCCTCCGGCCAGGAGTACGAGCAGATGGTTGCGGCATAGCCAGGGTTAAGGCGCTTGAGCGTCTGGTCCCTAGCTGAACCCCATAGGAACTGGACGGGTGCCCCAGGTTCGCCCAAGCGTACTCCGGGCCGAATAAGACGGGCGACCCGGATTTCCTGTACGCTGCACCGAACACGACCGCGTGTGCGGCTTTCAGTAAGGAAAGCCGCATGAAGTTCGCCAACGCCACCAAACTTCACAGGAAATCCGGGGGAAGCCCCACCAGAGCTTTTTGCTAATCAATTAGCTAAAAGCAATCGAAACATATCATTTTCGGCCCAGGTACGCTTGGGCGAACCTGGGGCACCCGTCCAGTTCCTATGGGGTTCTGTCAGCAGACTGACAGCTGCCGGATTGAGCGCTGACCGCGGCATGCAAGAATGGAATAGGGTAGATTGAGTGTTCAAACGAACTATTGCTTACGCTATTCTTCTGCTTTTGCCTACATTCGCTCTTGCCGCCGAACCCCGGAACCCGGCCATTCGCGCGGCGGTAGAGAAATCAATCGACGCACAGGATATTTCCGGGGCAGTAACGGTGGTGGTTGCGAAGGACAAGTTGCTGGCGCTCGATACCATCGGCTTAGCAGACGTTGCTAAGAAAAAGCCCATGGAGCCCAACACCCTCTTCTGGATCGCCTCCATGACCAAACCGTTCACGGCGGTTTCCATCCTCATGCTGCAGGATCAGGGAAAGCTGAAGGTAAGCGATCCAGTCGAAAAGTTTATTCCCGAATTTGCCGCCCTCAAAACGCCCTCGGGTCAGCCTGCGCACATCACCATCGAGCAGATCCTCACCCATACTTCGGGTCTGGGCGAAGGCGATACCGCCGCTATCAAGAGTGCCCATACTCTCAGCGATTTGGTCCCCATCTATCTTGCATCGCCCATGCTGTATGAACCAGGCGACCACTGGCGATATACGCAGTCTGGCATTAACACTGCAGCGCGCATCGTCGAAGTGGCCAGCGGACTGTCATACGACGCGTTTGTAAGCAAGCATATTCTCAAGCCACTGGGCATGAAGAACACCACCTTTTATCCCAACCAGAAGCAACGATCGCACCTGGCAACGCCTTATATCAAAGACCCGCAGACCGGCACCCTGACGGCCGCACCTTACGCCAACTTCGGAAACAAGGGACAGCCACCCTTCGGGAACGGGGGGCTTTTCTCCACCGGTCCGGACTATGCACGCTTCTGCCAGATGCTGTTGAACGGCGGTACCTTTAAAGGCAAGCACTACCTTACCCCCGCCGCCTTTGAACAGCTAACTACCATACACACAGGCGAACTTAAGACGGGCTTTCTGCAAACCGACCAATATGGAAACCGGGGCATGAACTATGGCTGGGGAATCGGTGTGGAGATCCTCAAGACCCCGCACCCTGGTGTGGCGGAGATGCTTTCGCCGGGCACCTTCGGTCATGGAGGAGCCTGGGGCACCCAGGCATGGATAGATCCGGTGCGCGGGCTCGCTTACATCCTCATGGTGCAGCGCCCGGGCATCAACGGCGACGCCAGCAAGCTTCGCCAGGCTTTCCAACAGGCGGCATCCGATGCCTTTCCGCAGCCATCGTCTCCGCGGCCATAATGCGTGAAGATTAAGTGACTGATTTACTTTTGGCCCCTGCTCGCTTGACTTTACGCGGTGGCACATAGTGAAAACGCACTAAGTAGATAATTTCGCCTGTGCCGTGCTTCGCTATCTTAAGCAGGTCCAAAACGCCCAAAAATCCTGATGCGCGCGCCAGGTCTGGAGTGATATCAGGAAAGCCGATGGTTTCGATCGAGTCCACCTCGATCTCGCCCTCCTCCATGGGGTATCGGGTACCGACCGTTACGCGAGGACGCAGCCAGAATCGGACGCTACACGTAATCTCTCCGCTACGAACTCCGTCGCGAAGCCGTTTAGTAAACGTCATAACGATTCTTCCCAATCGCCGACAATTTGGCGGAAGTGCGTGCGAGTCGAACACACCGTCGCCCGTTAAGAACGACCACCGGTTTTGAAGACCGGGAGGATCACCGGAACCTAAGCACTTCCCCGCCTACCAGCAATCGAAGATTTTTGCTGATAGCCTTATTATGCTAACCGACGAGGAGGCATGGATTGGCCACTTCCACAGCAATAAGACTTACCCAGCAAGTCAAAGCGGGCGGATGCGCGAGCAAACTGCCGCCAGGATTGCTGGCGGCGGTGCTTTCCAAACTGCCGCGGCAGACCGATGCCAATCTTTTGGTTGGGTTCGACACCTCCGATGATGCCGGCGTGTACCGCATCGCACCGAATCTGGCCTTGGTGCAGACCGTGGACTTCTTTACCCCGCTGGTCGACGATCCCTTCACCTTCGGCCAGATCGCGGCCACGAATGCACTCAGTGACGTATATGCCATGGGGGGACGGCCGGTCACCGCGCTCTCCATCGTGTGCTTCCCCCAGGATGGGGACCTGAAGGTTCTGGAAGCGATCATGTTCGGGGGTATGGCGAAGGTCGCCGAAGCGGCCTGCGTGGTCCTGGGTGGACATAGCGTGCGCGACCAGGAAATCAAGTTTGGCTACGCCGTGACCGGCCTCATCGATCCTGATCGCGTGCTGACCAATGCCGGCGCGCAGCAGAGCGATGATCTCATCCTCACCAAGGCTATCGGCACAGGAGTGATTACTACCGCCTTGAAACAGGGAAAGGCCGAGCCTGCATGGGTGTCGGAGGCGATCCGCTCTATGACCACGCTCAATCGTTTGGCATCGGAGGTGGTGGCCGGCGCGGACGGTGTCCATGCCATGACGGACGTGACCGGCTTTGGCCTGATGGGGCATGCTCGTGAGCTCGCCCTCGGCAGCGGCATGCGTTTTGAGCTTATCGTCGACCAGGTGCCGCGGATACAAGGCGCACTCGATGCCATTGATCGTGGCGCCATCCCCGCCGGCCTGCTTGCCAATCGCGAGTTTGCCGAGTGCGTTAGCGCGGATGCGCCCGGCGCTTTGATCGCGGACGATGTGCGTGCCCTGCTGTATGATCCGCAAACCGCAGGGCCTCTGCTTGTATCCGTTGCAGCCGCCGGCTCCAGCGCACTGCTGAAGTCTCTGCGCGCCGCAGGCGTAGCCGCAACCAGGATTGGCAGTGTGCTCGGTCCCTATATCACAGGCGAGCCCGCGATTCTGCTGCGTTAACTAGAAACCAGGGCCAAGCGCATGAAACCTAACCAAGCGGTGACTGATCACAGCGAGAGCAATCTATACCGGCTGATTCCCTCTTTGCATGAACTGTTGCTGATGCCTGGCTTCGCTGCATTGCTCGAGATCCACTCTCGCGACTCGGTCATCTCTGCGGCACACACCGTGCTGGCACGCCTCAAGCAGGAAATAACAGAAGGCCATCACACCCAGCCAAGCCTGGAAAGCGACCTGGCATTGCTGCACGTCGCGGTGGCCGGCCAAATCGCCCAGAGCGCCCGCTACAGTTTGCGGCGCGTCATCAATGCCACCGGGGTGGTTCTGCATACAAACCTGGGGAGAGCTCCCTTGAGCGCCTCTGCACTGGCACACATTGCCGACACTGCGGGTGGGTACTCAAACCTGGAACTCGATCTCGAATCGGGCGAGCGCAGCCGCCGCGATGTTCATGCGGAGGAAGTTCTGCTGCGTGTTTTGGCGGCCCAGGGGGCAGGTGCCTTGGTTGTCAACAACTGTGCAGCTGCCACATTTCTGGCCCTCAACACGCTCGCGGAGGGTGGCGAGGTGATTGTTTCCCGCGGCGAGTTGGTGGAGATCGGCGGAGGCTTCCGCATCCCTGAGATTCTAGCTAAGTCTGGCGCTATCCTGCGTGAAGTGGGCACCACCAACCGCACGCGGCTGGCCGACTACGAAAATGCAATCTCACCCGCAACGCGGCTCATTTTGCGCGTCCACCAATCTAACTTCTCCATGCAAGGCTTCGTCGAAAGACCCGCTCTGCGCGATCTGGTAGCTCTGGGTAAGCGCGCCAACGTTGCCGTATTCCACGATCAGGGGACCGGCTTGATCGCCTCGCTGGAACCCCTCGGCATCGGCTCTGAACCGAATTTACCCGATAGCTTCCAGGTGGGTTCCGATTTGATTGCTGCCAGCGGAGACAAATTACTCGGCGGTCCACAGTGCGGTCTGCTCATCGGGAGGGCGGAGCTGGTGCAACGCATCCGCAAGAATCCTTTCTACCGCACCTATCGTGTCGACAAGCTTACCTATGCTGCCCTCGAAGCAACTCTGATGGACTATGCGGCGCAAAAAGATTCGAGCATCCCGGTGCAGAGGATGTTGAATACTGCTGCGGAGGAAATATTTGCACGCTGTGAGGGGATCAGCCGCCAGGTCGACTCCGCCGAACTGGTCGCACAGGCTGTACCAGTGGAGAGCCTGATCGGCGGCGGCACGGCGCCCACCGCCCGGCTGCAGAGCGCAGCCGTCTCTCTTCGTCACGCGCTGCTGCAGCCACAGGCGCTGCTGCTGGCTCTTCGCCGGCTTGAACCGCCGGTGGTCGGCCGCATCCACGAAGACCACGTCTTACTCGATCTGCGCACCGTTGAACCGGAATTCGACCCAACGCTCGTCGCGCTGCTGCAGCAGATCGCGTCGGGGTCCGAGGCCGCCCCCCGGTGATGCAGCCTTTAGCATGACGCAACCGATCAAGTCCGTGGTTATCGGCACCGCGGGTCATATCGATCACGGCAAGACTGCGCTGGTTCGGGCCCTCACTGGTATTGATGCGGATCGCTTGCCGGAAGAAAAGCGGCGCGGCATCACCATTGATCTCGGCTTCGCCTTCCTCGAGGCAGGCTCTTCGTCTGGACGTCCACTCAGAATCAGCTTCGTCGATGTGCCCGGCCACAGCCTGTTTATTCACAACATGCTCGCCGGGGCCGGATGCATCGGGGCTGTGATGCTGGTGATCTCCGCCCAGGAAGGTGTAAAACCGCAAACCGTGGAGCACCTCGCCATCTGCGGCCTGCTTGGCGTTCGCACCGGCCTTACTGTGATCACCAAGATCGATACCGTCAGCCCCAGCCGCGCGGCACAGGTGGAGCTGGAGGTGAAGGAATTTCTTCGGGGAAGCTTTCTCGGCGATGGCCGCGCAGAGATTCTCGCGGTGAGCGCAATCACAGGACAAAATATAGACCCGCTGCGGCAAAGGCTTATCAGGCTTGCCGAGGATGCGCGCGACAGCGATCTCGATCATCTGCCCCGGCTCCCCATAGACCGCGCGTTCGTGATGAAGGGATTCGGCACGGTGGTTACCGGCACGTTGCTCTCAGGCCGCTTCCGTGCAGGACAATCGCTAACCCTCGAGCCTGGGGGACGTTCCGTACGCGTGCGCGGAATGCAGACCCATGGGCGCGCCGAAGACCTTGCCCTCGCAGGCTCGCGAGTAGCCTTGAACCTCGCCGGGGTTGAGGTATCGGAGGTGAGCCGGGGACAGACTCTGGTCGCTCCGGAGACACTTACCGCGGTTACTTCAATCGATGTCGAAGCCTGGTTGCTGCCCGGGTCTTCGGCGTTGAAGCATGGATCGGTTGTCCACTTTCACGCCTTTACCTCCAACACGCTGGCCAGCGTATTACTCTACGGTCGTAGCAGGTTTGAACCAAGCGCGAGCAGGCTGCTGCGGATCAAACTTCAGAGGCCCGTCTTGCTCACCGCCGGCGACCCATTCGTGCTGCGGCAGGTTTCACCGCCGGCTACCGTTGGGGGCGGCCGGGTGCTGGATGCACATCCAGTTGCAAGACTGCGTAAGTCACAAGCCATGGCATGGCTGGAGTCTTTGCGCAGCGCAGCGGACGAAGAACGGCTTTTCTTGCGGGTAGCACGCCGCGGTACGAAAGGGCTTTCACTCCAGCATCTGCTGGCAGAAACCGGCCTTGCCCTCGAAGCCGCCGTGCGCCGGTTGCAGCCCCTTATCCTAAGCCATCGTCTGCTGCAGATTCCGGGCGAGCTCCTCCTTGCCGCGCCGGCGCTCGATGCAGCCTGTGAAAGCATCGGCAGCGTGCTGCTACAGCATGCGGGCGGTCTTAAACGATCGGAGCTCAAGAGCCGGACCTCGCTCAGTCCGGAGATCCTCGATTTTTCGCTCCAGCGTCTTGCCAGCCAAAAGAGGCTGCGGCTGAAAGGCGAGCTGGTCTATGCGGCGGACGCGGGCAGTCCTGCCTCCGTTCCTGAAGAGGCAAACCTCTCCGCGATCGCGGCCATCTACCGCAAGGCTGGGCTGTCTGCTCCCTTGATCTCTGAAGTCGGGGCCATGCTGAACCTCAAAGAGAGCGAAATGCGCGCGCGCATCACCTTGCTGCTTCGGGAAAAAATCCTCGTGCCCATGGGAAGCGAGAACCTTTTCATGCACCACGAAGCGCTAGACCAGCTGCGTGCTGAGATCAGCGAACTTCGCGGACAGACGGTGGACGTGGCCCGCTTCAAACAGATAACCGGCTTGTCGAGAAAGTACGCCATCCCCTTGCTGGAGTATCTTGACCGGCAAATGATTACCCGCAAAGTGGGCGACCAGCGCCTGGTGATCTAAGTCTGTGCTACTCTTTGGCCACCGAAACTATGACGAACCCCGAGACAAAAATAAAGCTGATCGAGGACGCTGAGGCGACTGGCGAGGTTGCGACGGTATATGACCAATGGCGCGCCCATTCGGGGCGCCAGCAAATGCCCGGCATTCTCAAGTGCTTTAGCCATCGCCCTGATTTCCTGCGCGAGGTCATGAGCTTCAGCAATACCGTCCACTTTTCTGAAGGGCACCTCACGCGCAGGACCAAGGAAGCCATCGCCAGCTGGGTCTCCTGGCTCAATCGTTGTCCCTATTGACTGGATTCGCATGCTTACTTCCTGCGGGTTCAGGGAGCAGAAGAGAAAACAGTCCAGGCGTTGGCAGCGGGCAACCTGGAAGACGCGGCGCTCGACGAGGCGCACCGCGCGCTGCTTGAATATGTCACCAAGGTGACCGAGGCGGCATATCGCACCACCCCGGAAGACGTGCAGATCCTGCGCCATCACGGTTGGACCGAGCCCCAGATTGCCGAAGCGGTATATATCACCGCTCTGTTTGCATTTTTCAATCGCGTGGCGGACGCGTTCGGTATTGCGCCGCAAGGCTATCTCGAAATGAACCAGATGACCAAGTGAGCGGGAAGCAGTGACCAGAGCAGCGCTCGTAGAACCTCCATCTTTCGGTGGATGCGCACCTCCGCCCAGGCGCGATAGGGTTCCAGGTATGCGATGGTTTGCCAGGGGACGCGCGGTACGCACGAAGAGACGCTTGCACAATTTGGTTCCGGGCTCGTGCCTGCTCCTGGCCGGCCTCGCCGCTTTAGCGCTTGGACTTTATCCCATGTACGTAATTCGGCCCTTTCGGGAGCAAGAGCCCACCGCCCTCGCGCGCGCCCTTTGGGTACAGCTGCACGACAAGGTGATCTTGTTTGGACTTTTTCTCCTCATCACGCTGTGCGCACTCTTTGTCTGGCGACGCGCGGGCTGGGTGGCGAGGCTGCTGCTGCTGGCGCCGGCCATGGGGATGGCTCTGATCGCGGCCGGTGCGCCATGGTTCAATCCCTTCGAACAGCTAATGTTTCACCCTTTCGGAGAAGCGCGGTACGTCACCATTCAGCAAGCTGCTATCGACCCCAAGGACATGGTCATCGCCGTCACCCAGGGCGGGGAGAGCCGTGCCTATCCCATTCGCGAGATGGGCTATCACCACGTGGTGAATGATCGGCTGCATCAACTGCCCATCGTCGTCACTTATTGAACGCTCTGCCACACGGGTCTGGTCTGGACCCGCACCATACAAGGGCATGAGTTGCACTTTCATCTGGCTGGCATCAACAACCAGAATTTCCTGATGCGTGACCAGGAGACAGGCAGCTTCTGGCAGCAGATCACAGGGACTGCCATCGCAGGCCCTCTGAAAGGCGCAAAGCTCAGCCTGGTGCCCCAGGATGAACTTACGTTTGGCCTATGGACGAAAGAACAACCGAATGGCACTGTGCTGGCGCCTCTGGCGCGCTATGCAGCGCACTATGAAAAAGCCACTTGGGAAAGTGAGATTGCAAAACTACCAACTGTGATTCACGGGACCAAAGGGACACTTCCCGACCGGGAGACCATCCTGGGCGTGTCGATGAACGGAGCCGCGCGCGCGTTTCCAGTGAGTAAGCTCACGATACAGTCCCCAGTGCTGATCGATGACGTCGGGGACAAACCGATCATGCTTGTACTTGGTCCAGATGGAAAGTCGGTCCGTGCTTTCTCACGCCAGGTGGGCACGAACACGCTCGACTTTTATGGCCGTGGCGGGGGAAATACCGGCGATCCTTGGGTACTGCTGGATTCCAATACACTCAGCGACTGGACCTTCGCAGGGTGTGCGGTTTCTGGAGATCTGAAAGGAGAGTGCCTGACGCGGATTGACGCTCTGAAGGACTTCTGGTTCGATTGGCAGCACTACCATCCAAATAGCAGCATCTATCGGCGTTGAACATCGACTGCTGGTCTAATTGCTGCCCGGTGGAACCACACCATTCATTCGCAGATACTCCACCAATTGCCCGTAGTGGTCGTACCCGTGTGCCACGGCAAACGCGGCGACTGTGGCCGGTGTGTGGAATCCGTCGGCTCCCTCAATGGCGTTAAACGCATTCTGCGGCGTGATCGTCATGATTTGGGCGTGACCATAGGCAAAGCTCTGCTTAAGAGCTGCCAGAATTTCATCTTTCGTTTTCAGATCGCGCACCTGCTTGGCCGCTGCCGGTGGTGTTGATCCGTTCAGCTTGCTGAAGAAGGAGTAATTCGCACCGGCAATGTGCGTCAGTTGCCCGGCAAAGGTGCGAACGGTTCCAAACTTGGCCGGCGAGCCGGGAGCGAACGTTTCTGCCGTGGGCGCGAAGCCGTACTTTTCCGCGGGCATTGCTTGCGCCAGACCCAGCACTTGGGTCTCTAGCTGGCTCAGCATTACATCTAATGCCTTGGCCGGCGCCATGGACTGGCCCGCCTCCGAAGCTTTGTAGGTATCCTGGAAATCTCTCACCTGTGCTGATCCACTCGCTACCGCTATGGTGAGCAACCCGATCACCGGCCAATTAGAAACTCTCATGCTTCCTCCTTGCTACGAATACTTCGTTGCGAAACAGAATGCGCTAGATGCGCCTTCTCCGGATTCTTCTGTTGTTATGAGAAACACCAGATCCACTCCATACCAGTATTGCAGTCAGCAGGTGTATCCAAAACCACAAGTCGAACCCATGATGCGCATGGATAAAGATCAGGACCAGCACCCTGGGAAGAAAAACCCACAACACGGTAGCCACGGCTCGAGGGACAAAAAACCACCACATATGGAGCCACCCGATAAATAACGCAAGCCTGGGCAGAAACAAGCTTAAGACAAGAAACCAGATCGGAATCCCGTGCGCCAGCGTAAATATTGGCATTGGCATGTGTTTTGGCTCCCGGCCAAAGTGTGTCTTCGCCACCACACGGCGGCAAACCTACCCTTGGCTTCCAGTGCAATAGCATACCGGTCGCTGGCCGCCCCGCCAATGGTATTCAAACCGCCAGAGCCTTGGCGAAATAGGTATCAGCGCGTATCGTGGTCGTCCATGGACCCTGGTATGTCGTAAATCAACGCATGAGCCGGAGCGTTGGATATACCTCGATGCGGGCCTAGTTACTGGTTGGAGGAAGCATACCCCGGCCGTTATGAGTGGCCAGTAGGAGTCGATAATTCATGGAATCAGCGGAGGCGACAGGTGAAAAAAGTTGCGTTGGCTGGGTTCTTTCTGGTGTTGGTGGCTTTCGGTATTGCCTACAATCGGGCGCATGATCCTGCTGCGAGCAGCGCCAGCGCGGTGGGAGCAAGCGGCATGAGTTGGGTGACGATGCGCGATACGCGGGAGAAGGCCTTTTCAATCCAAGTTCCGCAGGGCTGGAAGACCTATGGCGGACTGTTCCGCTTCAGCCCTATCGACGCGCGGCTGATTGTAGACATGACTTCGCCCGATGGGCTGACGAATCTTCGGGTGGGGGATTCGACGGTTCCTCCCTACAGGGCGCCGGGCCCCTTCCTGCGGCCGGGCCCGGGCGTGGCTGGGTATACCCCAGGCAATGTATTCGCGGCCAAGTATGGTCAGGCGCGATTCGCGCCCATGTGCCAGGGACTGCAGTTGTCGAAAAGCGATGCGCTGGCGCCAAAGTATCATCCCGCGGCAGGCGGAATCAGTCGGACTACGGGCGGCGAGGCCTTCTTCAGCTGCACGAAGAATGGCGCGCCCATGTCGGCATACGTGTATGCGGAGACCATGCTTATGGGGCCTGGAGGGCCGGGCTCTACCTGGTTGGTGGTGGCGCTTGGGAGTTTAATTGCTCCGGCACAGCAGGCGACCGCAGCAGGCGCAATGCTGCAACACTCGGGAGAATCGCTGGTGATGAACCCGGCGTGGATCAATATGCAGAACCAGTTGAACAACCAGGCGATACGACAGATCAACGCTTCGACTCAGGCGACGATTGCGGCAACAAATGCTGCGGTTGCGCACCAGCAGGCGATGATGAGCGCGCTGCAGAATGATAGCTTCAACGATGTCATCAACGGCGTTCAAGAGACGGTCGACGCCACGTCGGGACAGCGGTACATCGTGCCCCTGGGCAAGGGCGGGCAGCAGTGGATCAATGGCAATAATGCAGTGGTCGAGTCTGGGCTCTCGCCGGGCGCGGGGTTCGATCCGCTCACACCGGTAAGCCATTAGTACCCGCGCCCGTTATTGCTAGAATTGCACGCATGCTTAGCAATCGATCCATGCCTCGCAGCGTTGTGATTCCGGAACTGGCGTACCCAGACATCGGTCATGCAATTGATTGGTTGTGCCAGGCGTTCGGGTTTACCCTCCGCATTCGCATGGGGGACCACCGCGCTCAACTGAATGTCGGCGATGGGGGCGCGGTTGTCTTGATCGAACCGAGCGCGGGTGTCTCGTTGCGGACTGCAGTCATGGTGAGAGTCGAGGATGTCAACGCACACCATGAGCATGCCAGGCGAAGCGGTGTAAGCATTCTTCGAGAACCCACAGACTTTCCGTACGGCGAACGACAATATAACGTTGAGGACTTCGCCGGGCACCATTGGTGTTTCTCGCAATCCATTGCGGACGTGGATCCGAGAGAATGGGGCGGAACGCAGCCGAGCTGATTAGGCAAGCTGGAACATGGTGGTTTTTCAGGTGAGGTTGGCTGATGGGGGCCAGGGTCGCGGAAGATGAGATAATTGTGGAGTATGGACGTGCAACTCAACATTCCGGATGATGTCGCACGCGTGATCCAGAACCAGCAGCCAGACCTCTCGCGCGCCGCTCTTGAAGCCTTGGCGCTCGAAGGGTACCGAAGCGAGCGCCTGTCGGAAGGACAGGTGCGCCGTATGCTGGGTTTCAGAACCAGGATGCAGGTTCACACCTTCCTCAAGGCTCACAACGTCTATCTCAATTACTCCATCCACGAACTTGAGAATGATCTAGCCTCGCTCAAGCAGTTTGAAGAGACCTTGACAGAATAGGGCAAGGGCTAAGCTGCATGATCGTCGTCGCAGACACTTCGCCCCTTAACTATCTGGTGCTCCTCGGACATATCGATATCCTGGCGAAAATATACTCGTACCGCGAAGCGTCCTTGATGAGCTTCAGGATAGCGACGCACCTGCAGAGGTTCGCGCGTGGGTTTCGGCACCCCCGGTCTGGCTACAAATCAGCACTCTCATCTTCCGGTTAGACCCGCTCCTGGATCGCCTCGACCAGGGGGAGCAGGATGCAATTCTGCTGGCAGAATCGGTAAAGGCAGAGCGGCTGATCATCGATGATCTGGAGGGCAGACGCGAAGCTGCAAATCGCGGTCTCCCTGTGATTGGGACTCTTGGCATTCTTGCGGAAGCAGCTCGTCGCAATTTGCTGGACCTGCCGCAGGCACTCGTCACTTTACAAGCAACCAACTTTCATGTGGCCCTGACCTTATAAAGTTGTTGCTCGCGAACGATGCCAAGAGACGGAAGTAAAATGATGCGATGTACCTGGATCGCGCTGTAGAAGCTGACTACGCTTCGATTGTCGAGCTCATTAATTTGTCGTTTCGCGGTGTTGGTCCCGTAGCCAGTTGGAACTCCGAAGGAGATTTCATCGAGGGGCAGCGCCTGACCGAGTCTCTCCTCAGAGAAGACGTGGCGGCCAAGCCGGATGCATTATTGCTGGCCTATCGGGAGGACCCGAAGGGCGAATTATTAGGGACGGTTTGGCTGGAACCGAAGAAGACTGGCATTTGGTATCTCGGCCTGCTCACTGTCCGTCCCGATCTGCAAAACAGGCAAATGGGCCGGGCTCTTTTAGCGGCTGCAGAAGACTTCGCGAAGCAGCGCGGTGCTTGCCGGATCCGCATGTCAGTGGTGAACGTCCGAAACACACTGATCGGCTGGTATGAACGCCGGGGTTACCTCCTGACGGGCGAGATCCAACCTTTTCCCTACGATGACCAACGCTTCGGCACACCGCTCCGGGATGATTTGCACTTTGTCCTGCTGGAAAAGGACATCGCATGACCACGAGCCCGCCGGCGTTAGCTCACATGACCCACGTAATCGGGTGCATTCACCTGGACCTGAAATCCGTCGGGATCATAGAACTTGAAGGATTCTTTTGAGGTCTTGTCAGCGAACTTCAGGTTCAGCTCCGACAAGCGTGCGCGCACTGCATCCGCGTTGAAGTTCGCAATCCCGAAATCGTAATGATCGACGGTAGCGGCCGGATGTTCGCCTTGCTCAATGCCGAAGAAGGAATTTCCAACGCCCAGGATGTGCACGGTCGCGGATTGCTGACGCAGCGGCATCCCGAAGAACTCCTGGTAGAATTTCGAGGTGCGGTGAAGGTCAGGGACCCGCACCGTGACGTGGTTCAGACTGACAGCCCGGAAGCCAGCCGGCGCCGGCGGAGATGCGAGCGCACCCGGCGCTGCACACGCACCGACGGCCAGAGTGGCGAGGGAAACAGCAAATTCACGGCGCGTTAATCTGCCGCACTCCAACTCTCGTAGCATTCTTTCTATTGTTTCGATCATGCGATCCTCCCTTTGCTTGCTTCTTTATTCTGTCGCTTCTCTTCCCGATGAACTATTTCCCTGCCTGTCGCGTCCAGTTCTCTAGGAGCACGCAGCAGGAGTCGATTTGATGTTCACAGATCCCAAGCAGACATTTCGGGGAATAACACGCGCGGTGTTTGCACGTTTGCGCAAGAAGGCCTCCAAATTCGGTTTTCCGGTCGCTAAGCCCAAGGGCAGCGCGAAGAACGACGGAATCAGAATCCAGTGGAACTATAACCCGCAGTTGGAAACCCTGGAGGTGCAATGCAGCACACCGTTTTGGATCAACTCCGCCCGCATCCATGAGGAGCTTCGTCGCGAGATCGAAGCCACGATTCGCTCTCACCGGGCTGCCTGACCCCGAGCAAAACCGTATGAGCAGGCGATTTCACTGAAACCTCAGGGTTGGCCTGGCGACTCTTTAAGGTATTGTCGCAGCTCGGCGACGTTGTAGCAGTGGGAGAAAGCCGAATCACGCAAAATGCGGCCGCTCCCAACCAGCTCGGCCAGCGACTGCTCCATGGTCATCATGCCCTCTGCACGCCCGGTAGAAATGTGCGAGCGGATCTGGTGGTCTTGACCTGTCCGAATCAGATTGCGTATCGCTGTCGTGGCCATCAATATCTCCACGGCGGGATAGCGGCCACCGCTATCCGCAGCCGGTACAAGCTGCTGGGTGACGATGGCCACCAGGGCCAGAGATAGCTGCTGGCGAATTTGCGACTGATGACCAGCGGGAAAAATATCCAGTATGCGCGAGATGCTCTGAGACGTATCGTTGGTGTGCAGGGAAGAAAGCACCAGGTGGCCTGTTTCGGCTGCGGTGAGCGCCGCAGACATAGTCTCGGCGTCACGCATCTCTCCCACCAGGATCACGTCGGGATCCTGACGTAATACAGCCCTCACCGCTTGCGCGAACGAGGGCGTGTCGTGGCCCACTTCGATCTGTTCCACAATGGAGTTATGGTTGGCGTGCTCATACTCGACAGGGTCCTCGATGGTGATGATGTGATCGCGGCGACGGGTGTTGATCAGGTCAAGCAGCGCAGCGAGGGTCGAAGTCTTGCCACAACCAGTCGGCCCCGTGAGCAGCACTAATCCTTGCCGCCGTTCCGCCAGCTGCGCCAGCCCTGCCGGCAGGTGCAACGATTCGAGCGATGGGGTCTGCGCAGGTAGCAGACGAATGGAGGCCGCCAGGGTCCCGCGCTGATAGTGGAAGTTGGCCCGGAATCTTCCCACCTGCCCCCGCGCGAAGCAGAAGTCCAACGACCGATTCCCTTCCAGCTCTTCGGCCTGGCGGGCGGTTAACAAGGGAAGCAATAAGCTGCGTATTTCCTCCGACGACAAGGGCTTGCCGGCGGCTGGTGTCAGAGAGCCCTTGACACGTAGCGCGATCGCTGAACCGGCCACCAAAACAACATCGGAAGCGCCCCGTTGAGCCGCGAGCGCCAATAAGCGGTCGATGGAAGAACTTCCACCACTTATGGTTGCAGATCGCGAACGATTCAATTCATCGACGAGCCGCGAAAGTTCATTCCCGAAGGCAGCCATAGGCCCTTTCAGCAAGCGGAATAGAGAATATCCATTCTAAGGCAGTTCGGTCCTGACGGCGTCGACGCGGACACCGTTGATGCGAGGAGCGCGAAAGCAAACGGTACCATGACCGGGTCTTGGCATGGGGATATGTCAATATCCTAATCGCAACGCCGGATAACCGGGAAATCCGGCCCCAGATAGCGCTCCATGAGGCTCCAAATCACATGCCGGGAGAGGTATGCTGTAAGGCTATGAACTGGTTACCTTCGCTCCGCGCCCTAATAATTTTTGCCGTCCTCCTGGCTTTTTTCGCAGCTGCCTACTGGGCCTGCGCCGGGCATGGGAGATAACCGTGAACTAAGTGGGGAGTAAGGCTGTGCCCGGATCAGGCCCCAAATCCTGCTTGCGCGATGCGCCTATGCATTCTCACGTGCTTATCCGATTCATTGCCGCGGCGACCCGGAGGAGGATTCTGTTCTAAGTTGAACTGTATCCGATGGTGGCAGTGAAGGTCCTGTCGGTCTGCGAGTTTCAATTTTGAGCTACTCGGCTTGCTTGTTTCGGCCATAATGGGAATGATTCGAGCGAGGCTGTCGGCAGGACTGAGCGAGCTCGCCAAGACTCCCCGCGTTTCTGAGGTTTTTGGATGCAAACACAAATCGGGAGCAGTAAGGCCGATAGGGCTCCCGCAGTGCGGTGTGTTGTTGTGATTCCCTGTTTTAACGAGGCGGCACGCCTGCAGCCGCTCCGCTTCTCCCAGTTTCTAGCGGAAGACCAGCAAGTGGACTTCCTGCTTGTGAACGATGGCAGCAGGGATGCAACCCTAAGCGTGCTCGAGGCATTGCGGGCGAAACATCCAGACCGTATCCGCGTACTGGATAAGCAGCCCAATGGTGGTAAGGCTGAGGCGGTACGGAGCGGTATGCTGGCTGCCATCGCTCTGGAAGGCGTCGCCGTCACGGGCTTCTGGGATGCGGACCTGGCTACGCCGTTGGAGGTCATTCCTCAATTACTGACCAAATTGATGGAGGATCCCGAACGGCAAATGATTTTCGGCTCCCGGGTGCGCCTTCTCGGCCATGCCATTCATAGGAAACTCATCCGCCATTACCTTGGGCGCTGCTTTGCTACCGCGGTTTCGATTATCTTGGAGCTGCCGATTTATGATACGCAGTGCGGCGCGAAGCTTTTCCGGATTACCCCGGAGTTGCGATCGATTCTCGCTTCGCCCTTCCAGTCACGCTGGATCTTTGACGTCGAAATTATCGCGCGGTTTATGGCATTGCACAATAAAGACGCGGCCTTTGCGGACCGGGCTATTTACGAGAATCCGTTACCGCGCTGGGAAGATGTCGCCGGCTCGAAGGTGGGGCCGCTCGACTTCTTCACCGCCTTCTACGAGCTAATGAAGATACGCAGCACTTTTCAGAGGACGATGCGACCCTAGCAGGCTGCGGAAAAATTCGTTGTTTGGAGCGAAAGCATCCCTCAGCGGCTAAAGCCGAATTCGTTGCAAAGCATTTACGTACGGGCTGAAGCCCGTACCCTTCAAAGACCGGAGTTTTCCGCAACTTGCTAGAGTATCAAGCGATGAGATAAATCGGCAGTTGAGGTCCGCACCGGAAGTGCTTGCGGACTTGCCGCGTGGGAGGTGGAATCGTAGCAATGAAGGTTCCCGGAATCATCCTCATCACCCTGGCGTCTACGCTTTCTGCCGTGGGCCAACACGTTGTCGACCCTCGTGCCTCGGTGGTTGACGTCACTTCCCGCCAAGCCACGTTGAGGTCCACCACCGATCCCCTTCTCCGTGCAGCCATTCAGGGTCTACGCTCTTGCGTCGCCACCCCGTTTGTCGCTGCGCCGCCCGGCCGCATGAATATCCCGCACCACTATCTCTCCGGTGCGAGCGGCCCAATCAATCCAGCCGAGGCAGACGCCACCCGCATTTACGCGATGTTCGAAGGGCGGATCACCGCAGGCATGAACCAGTACCTCGCTACGGGCAGTCACACCGAGTCTGCCTGTGCCCTGGCCCAACTCGATGGGTGGGCCCAGGGACACGCACTGCTTGACTATGATCGCGAGGAGTCTTCGCAGGCATGGTATCAGGTCGAGTGGACGCTGAGCTCTGCAGGTATCACAGATTCGGTCCTGGTCAACGACTCAACCCTGGACCCCATCCAGCAGAAACGCGTCACCGCGTGGCTCGACTCCGTCGCACACAAAGATATCTCGTTTGAGAAGCCGGGCGATACCAACAACAATCACCACTACTGGCGGGCCCTCGCTGCAACCGCCATCGGGGTTACCGCCGCAGACGACGCGCTCTTCAGCTTCGGCATTAAAACCTACCAGGAAGCCATCGCCGAGATCGACGCCAACGGGGCTTTACCAAAAGAGATGGCGCGTCACGAGAATGCGACCCACTACCAGGGCTTCGCGCTTCAACCGTTGGTCCTCATTGCGCAATTGGGTACACGCCAAGGCACCGACTTGTACGGCTACCGTGCTCAAGGTCATACCCTTCGAGACGCGATTGTTTTCTTCGGCCGTGCCGTCGACGATCCCAGCCTCATCAAGCCCTATACAACCGACGCGCAATCAGCACACTTCGGTTCCAGCGACTTCGCGGCGTTCGCTTTCTACACCGCCCGATTTGGCACCGGCGGCCTGCCACCGGCCATCGTCAACGCGCTTAAACAACCGACGGAAAGCACGCGCATCGGCGGCAACACCACCATCATGGCGGCTAAGTAGACACGGCTGCGTGTTCGGTTGTATTGCATTGCCTGGCAAACGTTAATCCTTAGCGAACGCCTGCAAGTTGTCGCCTGACTTCCCTCCCCATGACAACTCAGCCCGGCCTTAGACGCACTCGCTGGCTGCGCGATAGCAGAGAGTCGGTCACTTTCTTGCAAATTAAATAAACCAATTTGACGCAATTAAGGTGACATTCATTTGACAATTCCCTGACAACCAGCCTGATGTCGCGCGCCTATGGTGAGCCTCGGGTCAACTCTTCAAGAGAAACCCATTTCCACTCAAAGTCAGGACAGGTAGAAACAAATATGAAAAATCCAGTGAGCAACATCAAGCGTCCAGTCAACCGCCGCTCTTTTATGAAAAGCGGTCTTCTGGCAGGAGGCGCAGCAGCAGTGGGCGCCGGTTTGTTAGCAAACAAATCCTCGGCACAGGAACGCGGTAGACTCAATCCGGCGATGCCGCCATCCTCCGGTTTCTAGCCGCAGCAGAACTGATCGAATCTGACCTTTGGATACAATATGCGGAGCTAGGTGGCATCGGCAACGACCAGCCGATTGAAATAAATCCAAATCCGAATCCGCCGTTGAATAACTACCAGCTGGCCTTGTCAAATCTCGATCCTGATGGCCCACAATACATCACGAGCAACACGAATGATGAAATAAGCCACGCTGCCTTTATCAATGCCTATCTCGAGTCCCGGGGAGCGGAGCCGGTTAACTTCAACCAGTTTGAGACGCTGAAGGGAAGCACTGCTACAGGATCATCCGGCAAGCCGCGGCTCACGAATCTCATGCACCTCAATGTCGATACCAGCTGGTACGTTCGCTATCGCAGCACGACCAACCCGGATTTGGGCGCAACCTTTCCCCAGGCAATCACGTTGAATGGGGTTACCGCGATTCCCAGAAACGATAACGATCTCACCGGTGCGGCCAACAGCCAGTTTCCCACACCCGTGCCCAACCATATCCAGGCGATTGCCAATATAGCCGCCTTTCACTTTGGAATGATCGAGCAGGGCGGCACGAGTCTCTACGCAGCCATGAGCCAGAAAGTGTCGGATCCAGAGGTGCTTATGGTTACCCTTGGCATTGGTGGAGACGAGATCGCTCACTTTCTGGAGTGGGTTGATTTCGCGGGCAACGGAGTGCAGCAGCCTGTGGCGCCATTTACTGACCCCGTATCCGGCCTGACGTTTCGCGATTTTTTCAACAACCCACCGCTGCAGCCGGCCAGCCTGGTTCAGCCCAGCCTGATCTTTCCAGTCGCTTGCGAATTCATCGACTCAAGCCTGCCCAAGGTCGCAATCATTCGTCCGCTGACCGATAGATTTGCGGGCGCAACGGCTTCGGTTGCAGCCCTCACGGCCGATGGATTGTTCACTGGTCAGAGCAAGCAGTTCCTGGCCACGCTTGCGCAGCTGGCTTATGAAGCAGATGCCGCCGTCCGCTATGCGTAGCCTTTTGCAAGGGAGTTAGTGTGCATCAAAGGTCGGGGCCTTTGCTGGCTCAGGAAGGCTCCGATAAGAACCTAGTTACCAGCACTTGATGCAGCGGATGGATTGGCAACAAAACGCGGCGGTGTGGGCTCGGTGGCAAATTGCCAGGCTGTGAGATAAGCGAGTTTGAGTATCTTCTGCATCTTGGCGAAATCAATCTTGTCTACGGTGTCGGTGGTGTGGTGATAGTCGGGATGAAACCCAGTGAACCACCAGAAAGCCGGGATATTATGCAGCACAAAAGGAAACTGGTCGGAGCGGAAGAAGATGTTCAGTGCGGACTCGTGGTCGAACCGGTCATCCAGCGTCAGGCCAACTAACTTGTTCTGCTGCTTGACGGTGCGGTCATAATCGGGCGAGTAGAGCGCGCCGATCAGGTTGAGACGATTCGTGGTATCACTCGGTATCTTGATTACTCCGTCGGTTTGCGGACTGGGCGCCTCGTCACGGCCGATCATATCGAAGTTGATCTGCGCCCGCGTGGTGGCGAGCGGACGCAGCGGATGAGCGGCCATCCAGTAGGCGCCCAGAAGGCCACGCTCCTCGCTCGCGAAGACGACAAAGAGAATGGAGCGCCTGGGCCTGGCCGGGTTGGCGGCAAAGGCGTGCGCCAGCGCAACTACGCCTACCGTGCCTGAACCATTGTCATCGGCACCATGCCAAATCTGCGGGCACGGATGCGGGTCGGGTGGTGTGGTGACCGGCGGATGAGTGGGATCGCTGCATGGAGCTGTGCCATTGTGATCGTGGTGCGCCGTGATCAGGACAGTTTCGGGGGCCAGCCGCGGATCGCTGCCAGGCAACAGACCCGCCACATTGTTGGTAATCCCGGTGCGCTCGGAACTATTGCGGAAGTGGAGGGTGAGAGAGGTGTCTGACAACGGCCGTGATTGAGGCTTAAGGTCGCGATCGGTCGCTGTTTGTGCGGCGCTCAGAGTGCTACCCGTGGTCGCGAACAGTTGCGTTGCCACTGCATCCAGCACCGTTGCGGATGGGATATGCACCTCGTCATCCTGGATGGCCTGGAGTGGCAAGGGGATGGGGCGCACGGCACTGGAGCCGATGCGCGCAATGCGCTCCGCGCTGGTAAGGTGCTTGCGGTTGGGCTCAGCCGCGATCACGACAGCCACAGCCCCGTGGGCCTGCGCATTCATGACCTTCACTCGCGTGGTAGCGTAGCGCGTGTTTCCAGTTCCGTTGAAGATCGAGTGGGGATCGTCCTCCTGTGGTTCATGGTCAAAGATAAGCACGATCTTGCCACGAGCATCGATGGTGGAGTAATCATCGTAGCCGAGCTCAGGGGCGGTGATACCGTAGCCGGCAAAGACGACGGGAGCAGTAAGATCTATCGCATGCTTGTAAGCGCCCACCATATCCGGAGCGCGCCAAACTGTCATCTTGCCGGCACGGGTGAGCGTTATCGAGGAAGCGTTGCGATCGGGGCGATATTCGATGAGGGTGAATGGCTGCAGGTAGACGGGCTTGGCCGCTCCATCTTTCACCGGTGGTTGGAGGCCGGCTTTGGCGAACTGGTCGGCGATCCACTTCGTGGCCAGTTCATCACCAGGCTGGAGGCTCAAGCGGCCGCCGAGTTCGTCCGAGCTGATGTACGTCAGATCACGACGCAGATCGGATTGCTGGATCGCCTGGAAGCCGGGCAATTCTTTTTGAGGAACACCAGTCTGTGCGCCTGCTGTTGCGACAGCCAGGGCGGTTACATATGTGGCGACGATCAGGCGCATGAAGCTCCTCAAGCTGAGATGTTTTAGACGTAGCCATTACCACGTACCGATAAGGTCTGTGTCATAGCATAACGTTCTGGTAGTCACGGCTGTGCTTGAGGAGGCGAAATTGGGCGTTCTCACCGGGCTAAAGTGTCTGCATGAGAACCGGGAGACACAGCGGATCCCTCTAATCGCCAAGGCCCGGACCCGGATTTCCTGCCACGCTGCACTGGAGAGACACGCGTGTGCGCCTTTCCATGAAGAACGGCGCATGAAGCACACCGAAGCCACCAAGTTCCACAGGAAATCCGGGGGAGGGCCGACCGCTAAACGGCACGGCTAAAGCCGTGCCCTTCGTACGGAGCGTTTTTCCGCAGCCTGTCTAGTCGCGCCCTGATACAAGGCATCACAGCCCTGTCTATTTGACACCCTTGCTGGGGTCCCAGACACCTTGCAACTTGCGGACGTAAAGAATCTGGCCAAGATGGTACGCGTTGTGTGCTCCGACATGCGCGATGAGTGAGGCATTCTCGGCCAGCTTGTTGTCGTCGGCTGTTTCGACGGCCTTTTCCCAGTCCGTCATCACTTGGTCGAGCTTCTTCACCAGGTCGTCCCATTGGGCGGGGGTGAAATTGTCGAAGGTCTCGTTGTTATTTCCATCGAAGGGAGCGGGCTTCTCGCCTTTGAAGCGAGTCAGCGCGCGGTCGTCCCAATACCAGATGTGGTAGGCCAGCTGACCGACGGAGTGATTGCCTTTGCCGGGGCTCCATTTGGCCTGTTCGGCGGTGAGGCCCGCGACGGCAACGCTTGCTGGAACAAACCAATCTTCTTCGTTGTGTGTGGTGCGGAGCTGCTCCAGGAGTACGCCGCGCAGGGTCGTGGGCGGCTTCTTGTTCTGGGCTGTAGCAGCAAGCGGTATGGCTAGGAGCAGAAGGAAGGCCAGTCTTCTCATCGATCGATACCTCGCGACAGGATGTGGGAAGTATACCGATCAAATCACTTCCCAGGGTCGAAGGAATAGAGCGTAGGAAGAGTGGTAACTTATGTTCGGTGCGAAATGAACAATTGTGGTCATACTCGCTAGAAGGTAAGCCGACCGCCTACCTGAATCAGGCGAGGACTGGCAGCGGATGTGATTTTGCCGTTAAGAGTAGACGCCAGATTCGCGGTGGGCGCATTGAGACTTACCAGGTTGAAGGCGTTGGTGGCCTCACCACGTATCTGCAGGGTAAATCGCTCGATGCTGATGTTACGGAAGATCCCTAAGTCGATATCTCGATAACCCGGCCCACGAAGATAGTCACGCGGTGCGTCGCCATCGGCACCGTAAGGGCCTATGCCAAGGCCGGGTCCGTTGTTGGCGAACGCCGCGGTGTTGAACCACTCGGCGGCAGCAACAGAGCGGCTTCTGTGTGTGCCCAGGAAGGCGTTCTGCCCCGGAACCAGGTTGGGGCGGTTGTTATTGGCGCTGTCATCGTTCTTGTTAGAGCCGGTAACGATGTTGACGGGAGCGCCGCTGTAGAAGATAGCGATGGACGAAATTGTCCAGTGATTCGCCGCCTGACTCACAAAGGAGTTAGATCCCTTGTAATATTCGAGGTTCCATATGCCGGAGATGGTGGCCATGCTGCGCCGGTCATTGTCCGTCGGACCTCTTTCTTCCCACAAATTGGCAAAATCCTGCGCCGTTGCCAGCCCGACAGCTGACTCATTTGAGCTTTGGAACGAATGGCTCCAGACATAGAAGCCGTTCAGCATGAGGTTGCGCGTCATCGGCCGGTGGGCCGAGACCTGCAGGGAGTGATACGAGGCCGTCTGGTTCGATACAAGAAAGATGTTTTGGCCCAGAATGCCGGGGTCGTAGGGGCGCCGCGCATTGATGCTGGCCTGCGATGTGGTCGCTCCAGGCGCATACGGAGCGTAGTTGTCGTCGATCATGATGGGCAGGTCATGCGACAGCGTCCCGACATAAGCAGTGGTCAAGCTGATCTGGCTGGGCAGCTGACGCTGCACGGCGGCATTGATTTGGTAGACCAGGGGCCATTGCGTGTTTTCGGA
Source organism: uncultured Acidobacteriaceae bacterium (assembly GCA_963844785.1). GTDB lineage: Bacteria > Acidobacteriota > Terriglobia > Terriglobales > Acidobacteriaceae > PALSA-350. The sequence continues at coordinate 271,980 of CAWJPV010000018.1, forward strand.
AATTGTCTCCACGCTGGCCGCGGGCAGAAACCGGGGATGCGACGGCGTATAGGTGTAAGGAAAGGGGTCACCGTTTGGGAATGAGGCTCGATTCCCGTAGACGTTGGTAAATGAAGTGATGGAGTTGAACGTCTGGCGAATGGCGAACGGCTGAGCGTTGGCCGGCTGGTTCCATTCGTTGCCGCTAACGCTGCCGTAGAAAAGACCCGCGGCGGCGCGGAAGGCCGTTTTGCCATCACCAAAAGGATCCCACGCCACGCCGACACGGGGCGAGATATGGTGCCAGCGGAGATCGACGATGCCACGGGGTACTCCCTTGTCCCCTGGATAGAGAAGGCCCAGCGGCGCACTGGAAACCACCGTGGATTGCACGTTGGGCACAAAGGTTCCGGTCAGGTTCGAAGACTCTACCGGAGGCACATCAATATCCCACCGCAATCCCAGGTTGGCCGTAAGCCGGGGAGAGACCCGGTAATCGTCTTGCACGAACAATGCGGTATGCCAGTCGCTCAAAAGCCCATGGTAAGGAGTGTCCTGTTCCATGGTGTTGACCTGGCCAGTGACAAAATCGCCCAGCGCATTCCCCGTGGTCGTGGGCGCAGAGGTTTGGAAGGTGAAGACGCCAAAGTTATACAGATTGCCGACGATCATGTTCTTGTCCAGCGCCAGCTCGGCGCCGAAATTGATCGAGTGTTTGCCTTTGTTCATGCTGACCAGATCGCGTAGCGAATAGAAGTCCGTAGTGGTTACCGGACCGGCGAGCGCCCCACCAACGCTGAAATATCCTGACACGGTTAGCTCGGGCAGGCCCTTTGGCCCCTGGATCGTAAAGTCCGATCCCAGGTCTCCCAGGGAAACCTGCGGCAGGTTGACGCGCCCTCCTGCGACCCTGGTGAAGTTGAACCAGCCCTGATTGATGGTTGTGGGGCTGAACGTGTGAACGTCGCTAAGGTTCAAGTTCTGCTGCTTGGAGTAGGACTGATTGATATCCCAGATCAAATTGCCATTCCCATAGGCATTTTGGGTGGAGTTGAGGTAGAAGTAGGTCGCCGACAGATGATCCTTGTCACCGAGAACCTGGTCGTATTTCCCCAGATACTCGTCCTGGTTGGTCGGGCCGGTGAAGAACCCCGTCCAGGCATTGTTCGCGCTGTTGGGCAGGGGAACGTACTTGCTGATGATGTTTGCCGCTGTCGGGTCCAACAAGCCGGACGGGACACATCCGACCGTGGGAACCTGGCAGTTGGGGGAGCTATTGGTCCCATCCACCCTGGTCTTGGTGCCGGGCAAATCGGGAATCACCTTCGATTGCGTAAAGTCGCCCACGCGTTCGAGGGCCGTGGGAACCACGCCGCCGCTAAGGAACTGACCGACGGTTTGCCGCAAGCCGGCATAGCTGAAGAAGAAGAATGCCTGGTCGTGCTTCACCGGGCCGCCGACGGCGCCGCCAAACTGGTTGCGATGGTAGGGCGGGTTCAAGGTTGCATTCCACGGGGTCGCGTTCAAATCAGTATTACGCACGAATTCGAACAGGGAGCCGTGAAACTGATTGGTTCCGGAGCGGGTAATGGCCGTGACCACGGCGCTGGACATGCGGCCATATTGGGCCGAGAAGTTGCTGGTTTCTACGCGAAACTCCTCCAGCGCGTCCGGGTTGGGCAGCGGGTTTCCATAGTTGCGGATGCCGGTCATATTGCTTCCGCCATCGAGGTAAAAGCTCACCATGGGCACGCCGCCGTCGATGCCGCCGTTGACTACGACCTGGGTGGAGGGCACGCCAATCTGGTAGTTGGGAGTGCCGTTGGGATTGCTGTTGCTGGCATTGGTGGATCCACTGGCGCTGTTGGACTGCACGCCCGGGGTGAGGGAGAGTTCCGCATACGCGTTGCGGTTTACCAACGGCAGCCCGATGATCTCGTCTGGTTGCACCGTTCGTCCGAGCGTAGCCGATGCGGTATCCACGAGAGCCGGGGCTGTCGTGACCGTGACCGTCTCGCTGGCTGCGCCAACTGCAAGGGTTATGTTCAGCGCTTGCGTTTGATCGACCGCAAGGACGATATTCTGCTGCACAAACTTCTGGAAGCCGGGCATGTCTACCTCAACGTTGTAGGCGCCCACAGGAAGATATTCAATGCGGTAGGCCCCGTCGCTAGCAGTTGTGGCCACGCGGGAGAATGAGGTATTGACGTTCGTCGCTTTTACTGAGGCACCAGGGAGCACCGCGCCTCGCTCGTCCTTGACCGTTCCCGCGATGGATCCAGTAATCTGCTGGGCGCTCACGTTGCGCGCCAAAATCAGAACAAACAGCCCAATCGCCAAAATTGCACACTGCATAATCGGGGCGGCACCGTGTGCAAATTGCCTGGCCTGCTCATTTTTCGTTTTCATGGCGCCACTCCTTCAGCGTTCGTCCCGCATTCTTCAAATCCGCAACTACGACTGTCAAGTATATTGTGGACCGGTTGTGCGGCTATACGGGACGCCCTTCAAGACAGATTGCAACTGACGCATGCCTAACGACTTGTAGATTCAAAGAGGACAAAGCGGCGTTCCAGTTCCCATTGCGCGGCGGCGCGGTCGCTCGACTTGAGTAGCCCCGCGCAGGCGGAGGTAGGGTTGACCCGGCCAGTAATTGGCCCGCCACATACTGATTTGCGCCGGGTGAAGTTATCCGGCGCGACCCACAGACTTTCACCCGGTAGAAATGAATGTTCGAGTGAGGTACGGGCCATGTTCTTGAGGTCGAGATAGCCGAGTCCCTGTTCCTCGACCGCCTTTTGATACTCATGCGTGATGTCGATGCGGGAAACCCCCTCGTCATCGGTCGAAAGCGCCAACGGCACATGCGCTGCGCGATAAAGGGAGAGTGGGTTGTCTTTACCCTTGATGTTTAGAATTACATCGTTGGAGGTGAGATTGATCTCGACCATGATGTGTTTCGCGGCAAGCTCCTGCAACAGCTCCTGGGGACGGTCTTCATACATCACATCGACCCCGTGACCGATGCGCTCGGCGTGGCCCAGGTCGACGGCTTCGCGGATATGGAATGTCAATCCATCCGGTGGCACCAGTCCGGGCGCGAGTTCGCCCGCATGGAGGGTGATGCGTACCTTGGGATAGATGGTGTGCAGGTAGTCGAGCATCCTCATCTGCAGGTGATAGTCGCGCATCGAAAGGTAGCCGTCTTCCGGCATGACAAAGTTCAAACCGACCACGCGCGGATCGACCGATGCGAGTTCGAATCCAAGCACGGTCTGGGCGAAGACTTGCTGTGGTGGAAATCCACGCAAAACCTGAAAGAGATACAACACCTTCACCGAACAGGCGGGTTTCGGCTGCGTTTGTCCGCATTGTTCAAGCTGAGCGCGGGTGGCGTCGATGGTGTCGATCTCCTTGCGATCGGTGACCATCTCGTCGCGCAATCCGGCGGCAAGCAGTAGGTCGCGCGTTTTCTTTATGTCCTCTAAAGAGTCACCGTTCCAACCGATCTGATATCCAAGCCTGGCCGCGTTCAAGAACGCGGGCGTGTACATGGCTTCGATATATTGCTCGTTCTGCTGCGCGGCGCGGGTCGCAATCTCGTCCACCCACTCCCCGACGTGCGTGGTGCCGAGAGCCTGGAAGCGATCGAAGGTGGAAAAGAATTGATCATGGCCGCTGATTCCGGATGAGGGCACAAAGTTGCGCATGGAGAACGCGTTGACCAGGGCGTCGTACAGATGCTGGTCCTTGAATGCATTGCCTGCGGGCACGGCTCCTTCACCGCAAGTATCCTGCGGCTTGAAGAGGGTCATGGCCGCTGTCTTCACACAAAGTCCATCCTGCACGGCATCGCGAATCAGGGTCTCGGAATAGACGGTGCCGCCGCTTAAGTGCAGGTGAAGGTCACCGCCCTTGGGCATACCCTGGAGAAACACGCGCAGTTCCAGTGGATTCTTCCTGGCTTGCTCAAATGCGCGCACCGTGCGCTGCTCAGCGCTGTTCTGCGCGACCCCAATCGAGGCACTCATTATGCAAAAACCGAGGAGCAAACAACCAACCGGCTTACCAAATGTCATGGAGACTCCCTCGCCTCTATCGCCCGTCAGGGCAAAAACGTTGGCGTAGTAGTTGGTTGTCATTCTCGCATGGGCTGATACCATCAGCCTTATCCACGTGCCAGGACTTCACTATGAGAAAGCAGTTGCGGTTGGGAATTCTTCTTGGACTGATGGGCTTGTGCGCCTCCGCGCTCCAAGCGCAGGACAAGCCTGCCTACTACACCCCGAGCGACAGCATCCTGATTCTCGGCGCAGTGCCGCAGGAGATCACTGTCTTCGTATCAGCGATGAGGGACGCAGCGAAGAAAGAACTATGGGGAATCCCCTACTGGCAGGGAGAAATCGAAGGGAAACCAGTCATCGTGGCCATTACGGGCATTGGTAAGGTCTACACGGGAATGACCACAACGCTGTTCCTCAGCGAACTGAAACCGCGGCTGGTGCTGATGAGCGGAACAGGCGCGCGCATTAACCAGCAACTGCGAACCGGGGACGTGATCGTGGCCGGAACCTTGTACGAACATGACTACGGCAGCCTGACACTTGATGACATGGTCTACCGGCCGTTTAATAGTCCGGTCAACGGCGCCGAAGTGGAAAATAAGTTTTCACCGCCCGCCGCGCTGCTCAAGGTCGCAGACCAAGCCACGGCCACCTATCGTGGCCCGCAGGTTACCGCTAACGGCGCCACCTATGCTGTAAAGGTGAGGCGCGGTGTGGTGGCATCGGCTGACTTGTTCGGCATGACGCAGCAACGCATCGACTCCTTGCGGACTCACTTTCACACAGATATCGTCGAAATGGAGTCGGCGCCCCTGGCCAGGGTCTGCCAGACATTTGGGGTACCTTACCTGGTGATACGCGCGGGCAGCAATGTGGCGCAGGAGAAGCCCAACAATGACTATCTCCGGCTGAGCCCCATCGCGGCCAGGCAGGCTGCGCTCTTCAGCCTGCATTTGCTCAAATACCTGTAGGGGGCGTAAGAGAGCAGGCGCCAGCGGAGTAATACGGGCCACCGCGATCACGCCGTTGCCCGTCTTTCTGCCCGAAGATTTGTGCAGCGGGCCAACGCATATCTCCATGTTGTGGTTCAGGTATTTCCTTTAAGTGTATGGGCGGACACGCCTTGGCGCTCCTCTCCTAGGTCCGTTTTCCGTACTCATGGTCGATCCGATGCACAGCCATTCATAGGGCGGAAAATACAAATATATGGGAGGCAGCACCGGAGCTGTTTTAGAGTATCCAATAGCGTGAGGACCTCAATGAGACCATCTTTCGTCTTGTGTCTCGTCTTATCTGTGACCGTCGGCTGCACCCTGGGTGTCAGGGCGGAAGCAGGCGCTCAGGGCCCGTCCGCAAAATCACCCGTAGGGCGGTGGAAGACCATCGACGACATTACGGGTAAAGCGAAGTCGGTGGTACTTATCTGGGAGGAAGGCGGCAAGTTGTTCGGAAAGGTCCAGAAGTTGGTGGATCCCGATCCTAAGGACCCAAATCCCACCTGCGACGGCTGCGCGGGGGCAGAGAAAGGAAAGCCGGTGGTCGGAATGAAGATCCTCTGGGATCTGCAGAAGGACGGCGACGGATGGTCCGGAGGTACGATACTCGACCCAGCGACCGGGAAGACCTACAAGTGCCTGCTCTCCGTAGAGGAAGGTGGGACCAAGCTGAAGGTACGCGGGTTTGTCGGCGTCTCCTTGCTCGGGCGCACGCAGTATTGGCTTCGCGAATAGCCCCAAAGGGCTGGTAAACCCACGCTAGCGCGGAGACATTTCACTGGGGACGGGAGCAACCGGCGCATCGATTCCCTTTTCGCTGGTCAGGCGCTTCCAGAGAATGCGCAACGTTGCCACGGCCGGGACCGAGACCAGAGCACCGACGACCCCCGCAATCTCCCCTCCCGCCAGTACCGCCAGGATCTGTACCAGAGGCGAAATCTCAAGAGACTTGCCCATGATGCGCGGGGCATTTACGTAGTCCTGAAGCAAACGCCAGACGCCAAGAAAGAGCACAATCCAAATCAGGTGCGGGTAACTCGTCAGCACCGCAATCACGAAGATGATGATCGCGGCCACGGCCGGCCCCACCACGGGAACAAACTCGAAGATGCCCGCCAGCGGGCCGAGAATCAAGGCGTACCGCAGGTGCAGAACGCTAAGCACCAAGGTGTAAAAAACCACCGTGAGCGAAGCAAGAATGAGCTGCGCGCGCATATAGCTGCCCAGCATGACATTTACGTCCCCTACGATCCCGCGAAGCGTCTGCCTCTCTTCCGGACCGCGTCCCATCGCGACCAGGTTCTCGCCGATAGATTCGCCATCTTTGAGAAAGAAAATACTGAGAATGGGGATAAGGATCAGCCACCAGATGTGTTGCGCGGGCACCGCCAGCCTCTGGCCGATGGCCGCGCCATAACCGAGGATGACGTCTTTGTGCGACTTAAAGAAGTCCTGGATCTGGACTTGCCGGGCTCCACTCCATCCATGCTGTTGACCCACCTGTGAGACCAGCTGGCCGGAACCTGCCTCGCTCAGCAGTGACGGAAGGCTGGTGGCAAGCGCTTTGCCTTCACTGGCGATCTTCGGCCCAAGCAGAAAGCCCAGCCCAACCAGCAGCGCGATCAAGACCAGGTAAACCACAGCAATCGCTTGTACGCGGCCGCGCAATGGTTTCTCCAACCCGGAGACCAGGGGAGCGACAAAGTATGCGAATAGGACGGCAAAGAGGAAGAGAACGAGGGTTTCACGCGCGAGGTGTAAAAAGGCCAAGCCAAGAGCAAAGATGAGCGCCGTACATAGGATTCGGGCGGTCTTCGGATCCCAAACCTTATTGAGCATGTCTCATCTTAGACCCTTCGCCACTGCGGTATCGTCCCCCCTGTTCTGGGCACGGCCGAGCGGGGGAACCACGTAGGGTACGGTCTTAAGCTCGTCTAAGACCACTCAGTATGGGAACAAACGGCTGAGTGTTCTGCACAAATCTTCTGGTAGATGTGGCTTTCCTGTTGGCGTTGAAAACTGTTCAACACATACCCGCACAGAATATCCACATTGCTGGTCTTGGCTACTTCGTCCGTCAGGTGCTCCACCTGAACCGCAGCCTCCGCCTTACCTCGCGCCCACAATATAGGCGCAAATTCACCACAAGCTAAAACCTGGGAGTGCTCTCCTATTGCCATCTCAGCCGCAGAAGACAGTACATCCCCAAAGATCTTCAGGAATCGGGCCGGGTCAGGCAGGTCACCCACCATAAACGTCGCGAGCGCCTCGTCAACATCCAAGGAGAGATATAGCCCCTGCTCCATGGCAGCGACACCATCCACGCCACGCGCCAGCAATCTCTCAAACAGACTCTTACGGTGTAACCCGGTCGCGACCGCGATTACCGGATTTCCCGCCTTCAGGCCAGCTTCGATAAAACCCGTAACGCCGGAGAGAAAAGCCTCGTCATCGACATAGAACTGAACCCGGTGACGGTGGGCACTCTCCACCTCTTCGGATACCGGCGAAGGGAGAACTTGCTGCTGGAAGAGCTGGTGACCCGATAGTCCCCTACTAACAAACTGCCTGCCCTGACTAACAGCTTCTATCGAGGCTAATAGTTCGTCTCCGGCGTGTGCTTTGACAACGTAGCCCATGGCCCCTAAGCGGAATGCCTCTTGCGCCAAACCAGGGGATGCTTCCTGACTGAGGAGGATAATCCTGCATCCAGGGCAGAGCTTGCGGATTCGCCGAGCCACTTCAATCCCGTTGAGTGTGGGGAGCCCGATGTCGAGCACAATCAAATCCGGTTGCAGCTCCTGGGCTTTCTGAACTGCTTCTAATCCATCCGAGGCCTCGCCAATGACCTGGAAATCCTGCCTGTTCCCGAGTGTGGCACGGACGAATCGCCGGATCGGCTGGTAATCATCGACAATGAAAACCCGGATTGCTGACGCTTCCAAGAGGCCTCATGCGAAACTCGTGCGGTCGTTGCCCGAACGCAGGATTTGATTATAGTGCCGGTCTGACTCCCAGCATCCGTGAAACCGGGTTCGTTGCCGTTGTTGGTTCTGTCCATCCCCCTCTACCCACGCCAAGGTGAGCGCTGCCTTCCAATTTGCCGGTCTTTGGAACGGAAAGCGGAGAGCCAGCCCTTCTCATTTGTCGATAGCTGATCAAATCGCGGAAGGGAACGGAATAATACACGATTGGCCCGCGGCAATCAATGGCAAGACCTTCGAGTTGCGCTCGAAGCCTTTGCCATGAAAAAGGTAAAGCCTTCCAATATTCAACCACGGCGCCCGACCCATAAGCTCAGACTCGTTCAGGTTCACATACGTGATTGAAGCCTTGTTCCGAGGCTCTCGGCTCGCCCTTCACGCAGGCTAGCTTTGCGCCCGAGGCTCGCCAGCAGTTCGCTGCGAAGAAAGTGAAGAAAGGAAAGAAAGGAAAGATCGCAATGAAACTCCCCTCCCTCGCATTGCTTCTGATCTCCAGTTGGATGGCGCATTCCCAAGCCGCGACTTACTATGTCTCTAATTCCGGAAGTGATTCCAATGCCGGAACCAGTACATCCAGTCCATGGAAGACTATTGCCAAGGTCAACTCTGCTTCTGAAGCATCGGGCTCTTCGGTGCTGTTTCTGTACACAGGAACCTGGCATGAGCAGCTTACTGCAAAAGCCGGTGTCACTTACGGCTCGTATGGTGGTTCGAGTTCCTGCAGCCTGTCTACTGCGTTAGTAGCGGCCTGTACAGATATGCCTGTGATTGATGGAGCAGATGTGGTTACAGGTTGGTCTGTTTACAGCGGCTCTACTTACAAAGCGCCCTATGCATATACAGCAACCAAAGGTTTTGTCGATGCAGTCTACCAGCAAACCACTCCACTCACTTTAGAGACGAGCACGAGGGCAGTAGAAAGCACCGCCGGAAGTTTCTATTCGAGCCGAGGATACATCTACGTTCATCTGGCAAATGGAGCCAATCCTTCGAGCCATACCATAGAGATATGCGGGTCCAGGAATTATGGGGTAAGCATAGGCAATGTAAGCAATGTGACCATAAATGGACTGGAGATCATTAGAAGCGCAAAGGCCGGAATCGATGTCAACAACACGACCGCCGATAACATTACCGTGGAGAACAACGTATTCTTCAACTATGGCGACACCGTAGGAGATTTGTCGACCGGGTTGGGCAACGGAGGAGAAGGGGCGATTTTTGTCTTTCCCACCTACGAAGCCGTAGTGACGGGGTGGCTAATCAAGAATAACTGGGTAGGCCGATCTGATTTCGGCAACAGTGTATTTAATTACAATCAGGCAGGCATCCAGTTGTATGCATCGTCTAGTGCAACGATTTCCGGAAACAATATTGCATCTGTCCATGGCGTCGGCTTACAGGTCACTGATGGGTACGGAAGCTCATGCTCCAGCCCACTCATCCAGAATAATGTATTTGCCAACAGCCAAGGCAACATCTTCATCGTAGGCTGCTCCGCAGCTTCCATTGTCAGCAATACCATTTCCAACAGTTATGGTAATGGAATAGAAATCGGCGGGGGGTTTCAGACCAGCGATCAAAACAATAACGAGCCGTATGTCGCTTACAACGTGATCCATAACCTGGGCACTGCTTACAGCGACGGACTCTATAATGGAATCGACGTCAATCACGCGACAAATGGCACCGCGGTTGGTAATAACATTTACGCCGTCTTACAAGCCTGCATGACTTTGGAATCTGACACGGCTGCTTCTTCCGGCTGGGCGGTAAACAATAATACTTTTAATGCCTCACAGAATTTGAGCTACGCCGGAACCACGCCGACGAAAACAGCGGTTGGAACTCCGTTCTATATAACAAATATCTCACTGGCCGCCGGAATAACGATGAGCGACAATACCATGATTATGAATTCGCTAACGCCGTGGCTTCTCTGGGGCGCTACTTCACCGCAAGATACTACGCATGACCTAACGCTGGCCGCGTTTGAAGCCAAATATCCCACCTTCGGCACTCTATAGAACGTCAGCATCTGGCAAAGGGGGGGACGTCATCCCAGCGACGAGATTCCGTTATGGTGAGCGTAGAGCAAAAGTTCTATGCGGTCCGCGAGACCGAGTTTGCGATAGATGGAGGTAAGGTGGTGGGCAACCGTGGCATCGCTAATGTAGAGCTTGCTTGCGATTTCCTTGTTGCGCAGGCCTTCGCATATGCGGCCGATGATCTGGTTCTCCCGTTCGGTAAGAGATGAGATTCTGGCAATTTCCGGTGGAAGTTCGGTCTGTTTGCGTCGTACGAAGGTGCTCAGCATGCGGTCGGTCAAAGCGCGGTCAAAGCAGAGGCCTCCCCGGGAGACTTTTCTTATGGTCTTGGCGACCAGGTCGGGCGCACAGTGCTTCAACAAAACGCCCTTCACCCCGTTGCGCAGCGCCTCTTCATGAAAGTCGAGACTTGGATTGCCCGTGAACACGATGACCTTCACCCCGGAATGGCATTCGGAGATGCTATGCAGGTGCTGGGCCAGGTTGTCGCGATTGCTCTCACACCCAAAGAGGATGATTTCGGGGCGCTTCAAAGCTACTTGAGCGAGCAGGTCAGGCATTCGGGTACACTCGGCGACCACCACGATGTCGTCACATGGGGCCAGGATTTGCCGCATCCCGGCCAGCAGCAATGGGTAGTCGTCGGCAATGGCGATATTTATGATCGCTTCCCGCGGGTTCGCAACGAAGCTTTCGGGGGTGTGAGCAGTTGCGTACATTTCGTTGGTTTCCCTGGTGACTAGGTCATGGTATGGAGTATGTTGACTGAGCCTGCACAAGTGTTTCTTTCCGTTAAACTGTGGAGCACCTCGCTAACCGTTTAGCAGGCATCCCTAAAAGCATCCTTTGTTTGTCGGTGATCGATCGGTGGTGCGTCAAAAGATTGGGCCAAACCGCTTGATTGGTGACCTGCCGAGTTTCGAGCTCCCATTCAGCGGTGCCTACTTGCATTTCCGTCCAGTGGGCAATCGATCTTCAAATCAGACGCAAGTCAAAAACGGTTTTCCCGGTACAATCGATCATCTTGAAAGCTAACTTTAGGCCCGGGTTTTTCTATTTTCAAGTCAAAATTGGCCGATTTGAAATAATTCTCTCGGACGAATTGGAAGTAAGAACGCACTAGTTATCTGTACCAGTAACTCGATGAGGTGTCCTAGTAACTGGGAAGGTTCGCTGGTAACTCGCGCCGTTGGTTACCCGCTTTGCGGTCCGGGATCCACGGTGTTTCTGCTTCGATGGCCAGCGCATTCGGGACGGGATTTCTCCGTCTCCCGCGATGAATCGTAATAACGCGATGAGATGAACCATCGCGCACCTCGTCTGCGATCCACCTAATTAGTCGTGGCTCGTCCTTCAAGAATGCGGCGATATGTTGATCGAAGAATTTGCAATGCGCCGGACTCGCGCCGGCTCTGGCCGGGGACCCAGCTCTGATGCAGTAGCGGACTATGGCGTCCCAAGTCCACGCTGATAGCGGACTTCGTTGACCGTCCCAGCCCACACGGAGTCGGTTCGTTTCACCCCATCGGGCGCCCACCCATCCGATTGATAGAACCGGTCCGCGCGAACGTTCCCCGCCAGGACCCATAGAAACGCCCTGCGAAATCCGAATTCGACCAGCTGGGCACGAGCCGCCGATACCAGGGCGGCGCCCATGCCGCGACCCCACTTTTGGGGATCCACATAGAGCGCACACAGCTCTCCATAGTCTCCCAAATCCGGGTCGCGCGATGGCGCCGTGGTGCCAAACCCATGGATCAACCCGTCTTCCACGGCCACAATCGTCCGCGGCCTGAGGGGGTCAAGGCTGGCAAAATCGTAGCTGTGGGCCCGATCTTGGAGGCGAAGTTGATCGAGATAATCGTCGGGAAGGAGCGCCCGGTAGGCAGCTTGCCATGACCGGACGTGCACTCGAGCGACGGCCATCGCATCCGGTGGTTCGGCCGGCCGTAAAAGCATGCCCTAGAATGGCATGAATACGAGGTTGGGAGGCAGGGGTCCGGGATTTCGTCCATTTCAGCTAAGCTCAGTGCATGACTAGACCTGTGCCGGTCGTTCGTTCGGTGTACCTTGACGGGCCCCGATGTCGGTGGAAAGGAACCTGCGGCTAGTGGTTGGATCGTCCTTTCTCCGTCGAATTTTCCGTGCGTTTCGCCATCGTGACTTCCGCTTAATGTGGATCGGGGCCTGCGTCTCCACCACCGGCACCTTTGTCCAGCAATTCGCACAGAGTTGGCTGGTCTACGATCTGACCAAGAACCCCTTTTATCTCGGCCTGGATCTGTTTCTCGGGCAGCTGCCTATTATGCTGTTCTCGCTCTTTGGCGGCGTCTTCGCCGATCGCATGGATCGCAGAAAGATGCTGTTGTATTCGCAGTACATCCAAATGACCTGCGCGTTCGTTCTGGCAGGCTTGTTCGTAACCCACAGCCTGAAGGGGATGGCCTTTATTGCGGTGATCCTCTCGCTCTCCTTCATCGTCGGCTGCGGGCAGTCTTTTGGCGGACCCGCCTATTCCGCGTTATTGCCCGCTCTGGTAAAGGGCGAGGACCTCTCCAATGCGATCGCCATGAACTCCATCCAGTTCAACCTGGCGCGGGTCCTCGGTCCGGCGCTAGGAGGGCTCGCGTATACGACCCTGGGCGCCACCTGGTGCTTCACCCTGAACGGAATCTCCTATATTGCGGTGATCTTCTCGCTGTTCATGATCCAGGTGAAATTTGTGCCCCCTACATCGCGGGAGTCCATCCTGAAAAGTATGGGTGAGGGCATCCGGTTCATCCGCCAGCGCGAGGGGTTGGGACCGCTGGTGGTGCTGGCTTTCTTTACCACGCTGCTCGGCTTCTCCATCACCGGGTTTCTGCCCGTCATCGTGCAGACGGTGTTCCACAGGGGCCCGGAAACCTATCAAGTGCTGCTGGTATCTTCAGGAGCGGGATCGGTCACCGGCGGGTTCATCGTGGCCGCCATGGAGCGCTTGAAGGGACAGGGTCATGTGGCGCTGCTGGCCCTGCTCGCCCTCGGGGCCGCGACCGCCGGCTTCGCCTTTTCCCGATTGCTACCGCTTTCCTGCGTCCTGATATTCGTCGCCGGAGCATCGATCATGGCGTCGGCCTCGCTTATGGTTTCGCTGGTGCAAGTGATCGTGTCGGATCAGATGCGCGGCCGGGTGATGAGCGTTTACAATCTCGCCTTCCGCGCCGGCATTCCACTGGGGAGCCTGGCGCTGGGAAAGCTGATCCCCATGGTTGGCATTTCCTGGGCGCTGGCCGGCTCGGGCGGAATACTCATCGCGCTTTCGCTGTATTTCCTCACCGTCATGAGAAAAATTCCGACCTTCCAACCCGTAGCCAAGACAGGACACTGAGGGTCTGGGAATGAACTCGCGAAGTGCCGGCGTATTCACGATCGAGGAGCGAAACCGCATCCGCGACCGCATTCTGGAAATCGCAAAATCCGATGAACGGATTGTTGCCGGAGCTGTGGTGGGCTCTTTGGCGACCGGCGAAGGCGATCGCTGGTCGGATCTCGATCTGACCTTCGGTGTCAGTCCAGAGAACCAAACCCTCGACGTGCTTGACCGCCTAAGCACGCCGCTGGTCAGAGAGTTCAGCGCTGTTCCGCTCTTTGACTTGCCTCACCGCGAAAGCATATTTCGAGTTTTTCTGTTGCAGGGATGTCTTCAGGTCGACCTTTCGGTTACGCCGGCATCCAGTTTCGGTCCTAACGGTCCTAAATTTAAAATGCTCTTTGGCGACTACAAGGAAAACCCGGCTATCCCGGCTCCGCCGGCTGGACAGTTGCTCGGGTACGCCGCGCATCATGCCGCGCGTGCCCGGTTTTGTATCGAACGGGGCCGTTTTTGGCAGGCGGAATATTGGCTAAGCGCTGCTCGCGATTACACTCTCAGCCTTGCTTGCCTGCAGCGCAACCTTTCCCCTCACTACGGAAGGGGCTTTGACCAGCTGCCTGCCGAAATTCAGCTACAAGCGCAGCAAGCCCTGGTTAAGTCTTTGGATCGCACCGAACTCATGCGCGCTCTGGCGTGCGTCGTCAATGGACTGTTGCATGCAGCGCGCCAGATCAGTGGCGATCCAGCTGAAGTTGAACCTCATCTACTCGTATTGACAACCCAGTGGCACGAATAGCGTTGGCACCCTCCGCACCCCTGGCCAAACCCGCACGCGGCATGGCCTAGTGGAGCAACGGAATAGACTTCATGTGATCAGTGATGCGGTCGCGTGTTTTGCGGTCCAATGGAAGCTCCTTCCGCATCCTCGGCCACAGCATAAGCACCTTCTCTACGGTTTCTTGTGCTGTCTGAAGCACGAGCGCTGTCGGAACCTGGGCCTTTTGGGCGAACCGTTCCAGAAGTTCCACGGTCAGCCGGTCAGTCGATTTCTCCTTGGCAACGGAGAGAGCCATTCGGTTATCTGTAATGTAGCGGATGGTCGAGACGAAGTCGTATGCCGGAGCCAGGCGCGGGGTTCTGCCATCGGGATAGATCAAAGACCAATTCTTTAGGTGCATGTCGTTATTGCCAATCGCGGCGTTGAAGATCAGCCTGCGGATGAACTCCGCCAATTGTGCCGCATCGAGCATCCGCCAGAGATCGGCGGCCATATTCGCGTAGCTATAGTTGCTGTACTTGGCTTCGGGAAACTGCCCGTAAGCCTGATTGAAGTCCTCGACATGAATTCGTTTACCCTTGGCTCCCCGATCAAACCGCCGGATGTAGTATGCGTTGCCTTTCAAGTTCTGCCACGCTTCAGGTATGCCTTCGATTTCGGCCAAAGGGAGAAGGCCGACCTCCGGCACATCCATACCCACCGCGCGCGCGAACTCCATCATGGAGAACTCGTTCTCCGGCAGGTTCGGATAGGCCGGCGAGGGTAACTTGACGATCCAGTGTCCTCCGAGGCCAGAGGCCCCGACGGAGAGTTGGCGGTTCGGATTGCCGATCGCTGATAGCTTGAGTTGCACGCCGGCAAGAGAGAACCTCAGAACGTCCTTGCCGGCCCTGCTACGCGTAGTGGTTGGCGCATTCCTGGTGGGCGGAAGATTCCGGCCATCCACGTCGTATACGCTGACTGCGCCGGGTAAATCCCTGCCAACAAGCCAAAGCAGAAAGAACTCCCTCTGTGCATTTACCTGACCATGCTCGGCAATGTATTCCCGCAATGGACCTTCGGGCAGGAGGTTCGAGAAGAAGGGCGGCAGGCGGCGGGATACGGGTCGAACGTCTGTGCGCACCTCTCCGTAGGCGTCGAGAAAACCAAGGCTCAAGGTGGGCCGGGCAGGATCGGCGAGATAAACGGCATCGAAGACGAACAGGTTCTGATCGTTGGGCAGATTTGTGAGTGTGCCCACAAGGGTGTCCAGGAGACGGACCTCCAACACGGAGGGCAAGCTGGGATTAGTCGATCGCTTCTTCGGCATCTTCCGGGATTCCCCCGACAAGGGATGGGCCAGGAACTTCGAGCGATCCGCGCTCCTGCTCGCCACGGTGGTGCATAAGCGCTCGCACTGCAGGCACAAGACGCTTGGGAATAAGCATGGGCTCGAGTTCCAGCGTGCGCGCTATCTCCAGCACCGTCGACAGGCGAACATCCCCGCCGCGCTCGACGCGAGAGACGGAGCTTTGAGGCTGTCCCAGGCGTATTCCGAGCTCGGCCTGGGTGAGCCCCTTCTCCTCCCGCGCTCTTCGTATCTGATCTTGAATAGAACTCATACGCTATATTTGTATGACAATATATCATAATAGATATATGGGTGTTTACCCTTGGTTCCCTCACAAATGACTGAGGCCCCCGTGAGCGAAGATCACAGGAATAGCAGTAAACTATCGCGTGAGGGACTCAGCATGGAACGGCGAAAATTTCTGCAGCAAGCGGCGGCGGCAGCCGCCTTGGCCGGATGGAAAGCAGCCGCAGGCCAAACCACCACAGAACTAACCGGCGCAGCCGCACTTACCCCTTGCCTGTCGTGAGTACATCCGATGGCATCGGCCGGCGCAAACTAGGCCGCGCCGATGTCGAAGTATCCATCATTGGCATCGGCGGCTACCATATTGGCCTCTCCGACGTTTCCGAACAGGAAGCCCTGCGCGTCGTCCGCGCCGCCTTGGATCGGGGCATTAATTTTCTCGATAACTGCTGGGACTACAACGACGGCGCCAGCGAAGAGCGCATGGGGAAGGCTCTCGCCGACGGCTACCGCAAGAAAGCTTTCCTGATGACTAAGCTCGACGGACGCACCGGCCCCTCGGCTAAGCAACAGTTGGAGCAGTCCCTGACCCGGCTCAAGACGGACCATATCGACCTGGTGCAGATCCATGAAGTGATTCGCATGGGAGACCCGGAGCAGGCTTTTCAACCGGGTAACATCGTCGAGGTGCTGCAGCAGGCCAGGAAAGAGGGCAAGATTCGCTATATCGGCTTCACCGGCCACAAGAGCCCCTTCATCCACCTGCACATGATCGAAACCGCAGACAAGCATGGCTTCACCTTCGATACCGTGCAGATGCCCGTCAATGCGCTCGATGAACACTACCAAAGCTTCTGCCAGAATGTAATTCCGCAGGCGCAAAAACGAGGTATGGCAGTGCTGGGGATGAAGCCCCTGGCCAATGGCGCCATCCTCAAAACCGGCACCATCACCGCGCCGCAGGCGCTACACTACGCCATGAGCGTGCCTGTGACGGTGACAATTACCGGATGCCAATCCATGGCGAACCTGGAGCAGGCTCTCAGCGTGGCGCGCAATTTCCAGCCCATGACCCGCGAGCAGAAACTTGCAGTGCTCGACAAGACGGCGCCGGTCGCGACCAAAGGACAGTTCGAAGCCTACAAGTCATCGCAAATTTACGATGGAACGACCAACAACCCGCAATGGCTGGGCTGAAAACGCGATCAGTCCAGCAGATCCGGCTGCTCGCGGACGATCAAGTCCCATAGCGGCTGATATTGGAACCAGGCCACGCGCGGATTGCCCACTTGCTTCTGTGCAACCAGGGCGCTCTCATGGGAGATAGGACGTGGCTTGCCGGCAGCTTCCGCCATCATCTGTGCCTGGCAGCTGCGGTCCATGGTAATGAACAGCCACGCTGCTTCGTCCACGGTGTGCCCCACGGTCAGGATCCCGTGATTCTGCAGAATGACCGCCTTCCGGGGTCCCAGCGCCTTTGCGATGCGGTCCCCTTCCGAGTTGTCGTAGACCACGCCGGTGTAGTCATCGAAAACGCTGTGATCGTCGTAGAAAGCACAGGCATCCTGGGTCAAAGGGTCGAGTAAGCGGCCGAACGAGGACCAGGTCTTACCGTAAAGCGAATGCGCGTGCGCTGCCGCCACCACTTCAGGCCTCGCCATATGCAGCCGTGAGTGAATGGCAAAGGCGGACTCGTTGATTTCGCGATTGCCTTCGACGACCACGCCCTGCTCATTCACCAGGACCAGGTCGGAGACGCGAATATGCGCAAAATGCATCCCGAAGGGATTGACCCAGAAATGGTCCTGGAGCTCAGGGTCGCGAGCCGTGATGTGCCCCGCCACGCCTTCACTAAAACCAAACTTTGCGAACAGCCGAAAAGCGGAGGCCAGCCGCTGCTTGCGGTGCACGCGCTCCTCCGCCACGGTCGCGAAGGAAGGTGGATTCGGAGTTTTGGCGATCTTAACCTCAGTCGGAACAACAGCACCTGGCATAGATAACCTCGTTCATCAGGAAACACACCTAATTTTAGCTCTCTGGGACAGAGCAAGACAAAGTGAGCGCCGGCGCCGGCCGTTATACAGCCGCGTTTGCCAGGGTACGCGAATCCAATTGCGCAGCCGAGTCCGCGTCCAGATAGACCGTGGCATCCGGGTGAGTACGGAGAATGGTCGCCGGGCAGTTGGTGGATATCGGCTCCTCCACAACCCGCCGGATGATCTCGGCTTTGCGGCTACCGGGCACCGACGCAATGATCTTCTGCACCCGAAGGAGGGCGGGTACGGTGAGGGTAATGGCCGACTTCGGCACATCGTCTAAACTCTTGAACCAGCCTTCGGCTAATTGCTGGTTCCGGGTAACGCTATCCAGTTGAGCGATCTTTACATCGAGTGGATCGTTAAAGTCCGCCACGGGTGGATCGTTGAACGCCAAATGCCCGTTTTCCCCAATCCCCGCCAGACACAATTGCGGTTTTGCGGAAAGCAGCTTCTCCGCATAGTCCCGGCAGGCAAGCTCCGGGTCGGGTGCATTGCCGTCGATGCCAAAGAACTCTTTCATCGCCACTCGCTGGGTCAGATGCTGGCGCAGGAAATAGAGGAATGAGGCGGGATGGTCTTCAGGTAGATCGACATAACTATCCATATGAAAGCCGAGAACCTGCTTCCAGGGAAGATCCGGCATTTCGGTCAGTACACGCAGGGTTTCGATCTGAGAAGCAGCCGCGGCGAAAATGACCGCGACGTCCTTTCCGGAAGAGCCGAATTGACGGAACGCCTGGGCCACCGCCTGGGCCGCAGCTTCGCCCGCCCCTTTACGGGTGGGGTAAATCTCCAGTTTTAGCGTTCCCACTTGAAGCCGCGTTACCTCTTTGTTTTGGATGGCCATGGATTCCCTTTCCAATTTTTTAATTCCCCAATCTGCCCTCATTTGGGTCGAGAACCATGTTTGCCGAAATTTCCGATTAGAGCAAATCGGTCTCCTTGCCGGCGGTATCAAGAGACCCATTCCCTCCCCGGGGAGGGTTCACGCAAAGTGCGAAGCATGCACCAACGCTCGACAAGCGGGAACGCCGGCAGCTACTCTGCTCTTAGGGCGTCCACTGGGTCGACCGATGCCGCTCGGCGTGCCGGGATAAAGCTGGCCAGGAGCGCGCAGACGGCAAGCAGTGTGGTGACAGCTGAAAAAGTCAGGAGGTCCCAAGGTTCCGTGCCGAAGAGCAGTTTACGCATCAAGGTCGTAGCCATCATTGAGGAGCCCAGGCCGACGAGGATACCCGAGGCAGCCAGCCATGTTGCCTCTTTCAGTACAAGGTTGTAGACCGCCCTTCGTTGGGCGCCAAGGGCCATGCGCACGCCGATCTCCCGTGTTCGCTGGCCAACCGAGTACGCAATTACGCCGTATAGTCCCACGACTCCCAACAGAAGAGCCATCAGCGCCAAGGCACCCGCCAACCATGCCGAGGAGCGGTGAAGATACGCCGCGGGCGAATTCTGAATCCTTTCCTGCATAACGGTCGGCTGCGAAATTGTGATCGCTGGGTCGATGTGTTCGATCGCGGAGCTGAGCAGAGGCAGCATCTCCTGTTCGGGCAAAGACGACCGCACAACGATGAAGAAACGCCGATCCGGCTCTTGCGCGAACGGGAAATACAGCGCCGGCTGGGTGGCAGCATCGAGAGGGCCTTCCTTTATGTCCTCGATGAGGCCGACGATCTCCTTCGCCACCGGGTTGTCGCCCAGCACGATCCTCTTCCCGATGGGGTCCTCGCCTGAAAAATACGTTCGCGCCATGGCCTGGTTAATGATGGTCACTTGTGGTCTTGAGGTGTCGTCGTCCTGGGTGAAGTTACGGCCGCGCATCAGTTGCGCCCCGATGGTGGGCAGGTAGCCAGGATCGACTTCGCGGTTCAGAGCCTCGACGTGTTCGCCATGGTAAGGCCGGCCGGCAACGCGAAACACCGTGCTTCCTCCGCTGACGCCGACGGGCAACTGCACTCCACTCCCGACAGATTGCACGGAGGGCAAGGCGGCGAGTTGAAGCGCGAGGTGCCTCTGCAGCGGAATGGCCGCCGCGTCTGACGCATACCGAGCCGCGGGAGCTGCAATGTGGAGTGCGGTCAGATGTTCCGGGCGCAAGCCGATGTCGGTATGGAGTAAGCGATAAAAGCTCCTGCCCAGCAATCCGGCCGCCACCAGCAGCACCATAGCCATGGCAAGCTCAATGACCACCAAATGCGAGCCGAACCTGCGCCACAGTGTGCCGGCAAAACCGCGGCCGCCTGCCGCAAGCGCGTCTCGCATCCCGATGGTCCTGGTTGAGCGGAATAGTCGAAGTGCTGGTACCAGGCAGAAAAGAAGAGCAGCTATCAGCGATAGCAAGCATGCGAAGCCGATGACGCGAGTGTGCAATCCCAGGTCCTGCAGATAGGGCAAGCTGGCTCGCATGCTTATGGGCAGCAGGCGCAAGGCTAGTTTTATCGCAGCTTCAGCCGATACGAGCCCCAGCATCACACTGCATGAGACCAGCACCAGCCCTTCGGTGATAAGCTGCCCGACGAGCCGGGCGGGCGAAGCCCCCATAGCCCCGCGTACGGCGAACTCGCGTTTGCGGACCTCGGAACGAACCAATAAGAGGCTGGCCACATTCACTGCGGCAATCAGGAATAGGAGAGCAGCGCCTGCCAGAAGGACCACCAGGATCGGCCGTAGACTCCCTGTGATCAGATCAGACAGGACGAGGACGGTCGCCCCACGATGGGCGTCAGCGTCTGGATACTGGCCGGCGAGACGATCCGCAATGGACACCAAATCCGACGTTGCCGCCTGCATCGTGACTCCATCTTTGAGCCGTGCGATCCCAGAGTAGTTATGGCAGCCTCGTTCTTTCGAACATGAATCGCCGGGAGCAGCAAGAATCCAGAACTCCGCAGGTTCCACCGGAACGAAATGGAAATCGCGGGGGAGTACGCCAATGACTGTATAGGTCACACCATCCAGCGTAACCGGACTGCCCAGGACATCCCTGCGGCCGCCAAAACGTTGTTGCCATCCCGCATAACTCAGCATCACGGTGTGCGATGTACTCGATGATTCCTCGCCCCCAAGAAAACCGCGGCCCAATACAGGAGCCACGCCAAGGGTGTGAAAGAACCCGCTGCTCACGTTAGCTACATCCGCGGGTTGCACCCCGGACGGCGTATTCAGTGTGAGGCTACCGCCGCTGTAGATATCCAATGAACTGAAACTTCGATTCAGCCTTTGCCAGTCCTGGAAATCGAGGTATGAGATATGAAACTGCGGTCCTAGCGACATACTCTCAAACAACGCGACCAGTCGTTCCGGAGTTTCGTAGGGTAAAGGTTTGATGAGCGCCGCATCCACAAACGCGAACACCGCGATGCAGGAGCCAATGCCCAGCGCCAGCACCAAGACAGCGGTGGCGGCGAAACCTGGATTTTTCACCAGCTGGCGAAGCGCAAACTTGATATCGCGGACCCGGTTGTCGAGCCACACTACCCGGCTCTTCAAATGAAAGCGCTCTTGCGCGGCTTGCACATTGCCGAACTCAAGCCTCGCCTTGCGCCGCGCTTCCTCTTCGCTCGAGCCCTCACGCTTCCACTCGTCGGCTTCGAGTTCAAGATGCGCTTCGATCTCTTTCGCGAAATCGTCCTTGGTACGCCGGCGTCCGAACATACTATGCCTCCTCCCCGCTCGGTCCTGCACTGCCGTCCAGAATCTTTGGGACGTCATCCGACCCAAGCATGGCACTTGCTTGGGTCGGATGTCAACATGAGTTAGAAATGCTCTCGCCAATCACGACCTTGTTAAAAAAACCTCATGCAAAGCGGGAAGCGTGTGCCTGCACCCACGACTGAAAGCTTCTGGGCGGCCTTCCCGTCAGCTGCTTGACCGTGTCTTTGACCACTGCCATCTGGCCATCACGAATGGCCTCGAACGACTTCCCCACTGCCGCGGCCACCGGGGGCGGAGTGCCTATGCGGATGAGACCCAGGACGGCGGTTTCGGTGGGCACATCCACGCATTGGATGGGCTGCTTGCGGGCTTGGGCCAGAATATTGACCTGCTCCGCTACGGTGAGCAGTTCGCCGCCCGTGACTTCGAAGACTTCGGGCGGGACAGCCGCATCGGTCAGCGCGTGAACAACGACGGCCGCTATGTCCTCCGCTGCGACGGGAGCGACCTTGCCCGTGCCCATGGCGTTGTAGACGACTCCTTCTCCCTTGATGGCATCGAGCCACTGGTAGGAATTGGTCATGAATGCGCCCGCGCGGACGAACGTTCCCGTCAGGCCGGATGCCCGGATCACGTCCTCCTTGTCCTTGTGTAGTTGGCCGATGGCAGACTCGGGAAAGGCGGCGAAGAGCGTGGACAGAAACACAATTCGCGGATTGCCCTGTGCTTTTGTGGCGGCGATGAGCCGGCGAAACACGCCCCCATCCAGAGGACCGTTCATGATGAAGACCCCGTCGACGCCTGAGACTGCCTGGACGAAGGTCTCGGTCGAAGTGAAGTCGCCGAGCGCTACCTCGACTCGATCACCCCAACGGGCTACTTTGGCGGCATCGCGGGTAAAGACGCGCACCTTTTTCCCCTTAGCTAAAAGTTGACTTACCACTTCGCTGCCAACGTTTCCGGATGCTCCGGTTATGAGATACATGGTGTTCCTCCTCTTTCCAACTCCCAGCACAGCAGATTCGGCCCAGCCATTGATCGATCCATGAAACAATCAAAGGAGCAGGCAACATACTGTTTCTGCATAGGAACAATCATGACGAATTTGAATGAGCTTCAATTCTTCGTGCAGGTCTCGCAAACACAGAGTTTCACCAAGGCCGCCAAGCGGCTTGGCGTACCCAAGTCGAGTGTCAGCCGCGCCATCCTCCGGCTGGAGAATCGCCTGGGCGTTCGCCTGGTGGAGAGAACCACGCGCAGGGTGGCCCTCACGGAAGTGGGCGAGCTTTATCTGGATCGCTGCCGGCGTGTGATGGAAGAGGCAGAGCAGGCCGATCTTGCAGTTGGAGCTCTGCAGGCCAAGCCACGCGGGATGCTGCGTGTGGGGGCTCCGGTTGCATTCGCGCGTTCCATCCTGGGACCGAAGATGGGAAAGTTCCTTGCCATGTACCCGGAATTGCGCTTGCACCTGCAATTGTTGAACGGAGATGAAGCTGCGCGCGAGGGCGAACTCGACGTGGTGATTCGTGCCGGGGTACTGGAAGATTCGGGCATGCTGGTTAAACCACTCATGCGGATTCGGCTCGGCGCATATGCCAGCCCCGATTACCTCAAGCATCGCAAAGTGCCTGGGGCCCCGGCCGATCTTGCTGAGCACAGCTGCATTGTTACCAGTTGCGACAGCGCCGCAGCGACAGGAGATTTCACGACCTGGAGGTTGCGCCGTAACCTTGAGCTAAAAGAGGTGAAAGTGCGTGCGCGTGTTCTGGTCCCTGATCCGACCATCAATCATCAACTTGCTTTGGCGGGAGCAGGTGTGACGCTGCTGGCGCAATCGGTGGTGCGTGCCGACGTGGAGCACGGACGCCTGGTGCGCGTTTTGCCAGAGTGGGAGCCTGAGCCGGTCGAACTCCACGCCCTATATTCATCGAAATTGAACTCGTCCCCGAAGGTGCGCGCCTTTCTTCAATTTCTGCGCGGACCTTTACTCGATGTCCACGAGGATTGAAGGACAATGTGGCGCCGTGCCAGCCCCGGACTTTTAAGAGGCTGCGAAAAAAAATGGTCTTTGAAGGGTACGGGCTTCAGCTCGTACGTAAGTCATTAAACGCAGGAACGGCTTTAGCCGAATTCATTGCAAAGCATTTACGTGCGGCCTGAAGGCCGCACCCTTCAGGAAGATGAGTTTTCCGCAGCCGTTTTAGAGCTGAGTTACTTATTGCTCGCGGTAGTTACTGCGTCGACCCAGTACGAGTTGCGCGAGCTCAGTTGGAGCTCTGGCCGGTCCTTGAGCTTCAGGTTCAGCGCATGGGGGCCCGGAAGCGGCGATTGCGGATGGAAGCTCAAGACGTAGTAGTTTGGCGCATCGTTCGAAATGGTGATCAGGTGCCGGCTGAGTGTCGTTGCATCCTTGAAGGAGAAGTACTCGCCGCCAGTCTGTTGCGCGACTGACTCAGGCACGTTGCGCTGGAGTCCGTCTCTCGCGGCGATATATGCCATCCGCGCCAGCCGCAAGGGTGGAATCAGATCACTGGCGCAGTCCATTGCCTGAACGCTGCGCTTGCCGTGCGCGTCCGGATCGGCATCCTGTTCGTGGCTCATGCACCCACCCTTCGCGTACGGCTCACTTTCATAAGGAGTGCCTCCCGGCCGGGGCAGCTTCGAACCCTCGTGCTTGACCGCCTTTTTCGTGCTCGAAAAGCCAAAGCTGTAAATCGCAGTGTTGGTGTCGTCGACCGTGCGTATAGCCTCCTCAAAACTGGTTTGGCTGCCGTCGTCGATGGTCTCACTGAAGAGCAGCACGGCTCGGCGATAATCCTGTGGCTGCTGGCGCAAAAGATTGATGCCGAAGTTGAGGGCGTCCAGAATGGCCGCGCCCGGGTCCCCTGCCTGAAGGTTGCCAATGGTCCGGATCGCCACATCGGTATCGGTGGTGAAGTCCCTTTCCACGCGGGGTTTGCTATCGAAGCTGACCACGGCAACCCGATGGGGCACATTGCCGACCACGGCGTCCAGCACGGCATCGAGGCCGCGGTAGTCACCCAGATGGGACCCACCCCCGCCGCCGGTCTGCACGATGATGGCCAGCGCCACGGGCTGCGTATCCGTATCGGGTTCCAGCTGCAGCGATTGCGGAACGCCGTTATCGGTGAGGATGAAATCCTCCGCGGTCAGCTCGAAGACCAACTCGCCGCCCTTGGTCTTGACCAACGCGGGCACGAGCACCAGGTTGGAGCGCACGGAAAGAGCCGTGACCTGCGAGCCAGCCGATGAAGGGTCACTGGTTTGTGCCCCGGCGGGCATGGCAGAGAGCAAGACCAAACCCGAGATAGCACTCGCCATTGCGGAAAGCAAGCTCATGAGACGCAGCATGGGAGGACGCCTCGCGAACAGGATACCTCTTCTCTGGAACAACTATGACAGACATTTTGAAAGCGAGGCCCATGGCCCCAGGTTTTTAATAAAGGTTAATGTTGGGCGCGGAGCAGCTTGCGCAATGTCACGGCTGCGCAACGCAACTCTTCGTCGCGGGTCAAGCAATCGGGACAGAGACGGAGCCACTCCCCCCGTGCATCGCAAATAATGCCCTCGCGCTGCATCCTGGCAGAAAACTCCATCGCCTTTGCCAGGTGGATGGCAAGAAAAGCTCCATGGTCCTGGTCGCCCCCCTTTACCGTGTCTACGCCGGCATCGGTGAGATATCCACGCAGGGCGTTGAGTTGCTCCAGGCTGTATGCTCGAAGCCTCTCAACCCGCATACCCAGGGTGAATTCCAGGCCGCTGCGGGTCTGATACCAGGTGAGCACAGGTGGAGTGGACTCGAGGAAGCCATCGCCACCATATTTAAGCACTGGCGGCTCCGGCCGCTGATATCCAAAGGGATCGGCATTGGCAAACCAGCCCATGTCGAGCGGGCGCAAGCCGGCTTCGAACAATGCAGGCGCAATGTATAGAAAGCACGCTCCCGGGCCGCCCCGCAGATATTTGTAACTTCCGCCGATTACAAAGTCGGCGGCCAGCTGGGCCACGTCCACGGGGATGACACCGACAGCATGGTAGCAGTCTACGAGCAGCCTGGTTCCTCGCTGATGACAAGCTTGCGACAGCAGGTCGAGCCCGCGGACAATCTGGCCGGTCATGAACATGACTTGCGATATCACTACCAGTTCTGCCCCATCGTTCACCGCATCCAGCACCGGTTCTATGGCGAAATCACCGTCCGCATCCGGCTCAATCCAGCGAAGCTCTATGCGTTCGAGCGCGGCGTACTGCTTCAGTATCACGTCGATGGAGTCGAACTCTCCGCGGGTGCTGATCACGCGCGGCTTTCCTGGCAGTGCGTTCAGCACTGTGCGCAGACCTTGTCCCGCTGACGTCTTGGGAATCACGCAGTCGGTGCGGGCGGCGCCTATGAGGGTCGCAATACGGGCGCGAAAAGCCTGCCGCTCCTCGAGCCACGCATCCCATGCATCTCCAAGCTTGCTGTACCAGGCTGCGGTTGCTTCAGCGAGGTCGCCGGCCATCGCGTCCAGGGGCCGGCCAAGGGAGTGATTGGCCAGATAAATGGTGTCGCTCGATAAGACACGGGAAAAGAGCGGAGCGATGTGTTGCTGAATCGGATCCTGTTGTAATGCACCGTCTCCCAGTCTCGACAGAGCCTGCTGAAGGTTTGCATTCATCGTTGCAATAACCCTGTTCGCGCGGCGAGTAGTTCAGGGAAGAAGGTTAGTTCGAGGGCTTGTTTTAGAAAGCCCACGCCGGATGAGCCCCCCGTTCCAGGCCGAAAACCGATGATTCGTTCTACTGTCTTCATGTGGCGAAAACGCCAAAGCTGAAAATACTCTTCGACGTCCACCAGTTTTTCGCACATTTCATAGGTATCCCAATGTTTGCGAGGATGCTCGTAGATCTCGCGAATGACCTGGACCACCCCTTCGTTCTTGCGATAAGGCTCGCTCCAGTCGCGTTCCGTGCATTCCCTGGGAATGGAAAACCCTCGCCTCGCCAGGTGCAGCAGAAACTCGTCATATAGGCTGGGTGCTTCGAGGGCCGCATTCAACGTGTCGTGTATAGCGGGGTCATGGTCGAAGACGCGAATCGCATCCCGGTTCTTATTCCCCAGCAGGAATTCGAGCTTGCGGTACTGAAAAGACTGAAAGCCGGAAGCGTTACCAAGTACGCCACGGAATTCCAGATATTCCGACGGGGTGAGCGTTTCGAGCACCCCCCACTGCTCGAACAGCTGCATCTGAATGAGCTTGGCGCGGGAAAGAATCTTGAAACATGGATCGAGTTCGTCGTGCTGCACGAAGCGGATGGCAGCGGTCAGCTCGTGGATCAGCTGCTTGAGCCATAGCTCGGCCACCTGATGCTGGATGATAAAGAGCATCTCGTCGTGATGAGGTGGGGAAGACAGAGGGCGCTGTTGAGCCAGCAATTCTGAAAGGCAGAGATATCCGGTATAGCTCATCCGGTCTGCGAAATCGGTCACAATCCCTGGTTCGAGTGGTCTTTGGTTGTCCTGCATAAGGGTCCACTGTACGACTGATCAGTCGACCGGGCAACAAGGTGCCGACCATTCGCAACCAATTGCCGGACCGGGTGAGTTGCTGTTGTGTTGGTTCTGTCTAATTGGCACAAGTATGGCTGAGGGTAGTTCTTCAGTCTTCTAACAGAACCCCTTTGGAACTGGACGGGTGCCCCAGGTTCGCCAAAGCGTACCTGGGGCGAATACGACGGGCGACCCGGATTTCCTGTACGCTGCAGCGGACACGACCGCGTGTGCGGCTTTCAGTAAGGAAAGCCGTATGAGGTGCGCCAACGCCAACAAACTCCACAGGAAATCCGGGCGAAGCCCACCACAGCTTTTTGCTAATCAATTAGCTGAAAGCATTCGAAACATATCATTTTCGGCCCAGGTACGCTTGGGCGAACCTGGGGCACCCGTCCAGTTCCTATGGGGTTCTGTTAGAAGACAGACTCCGCCGAAGCTCAGAAAGTAAGCTTCACCGCGCCCTGGAATACGCGCGCCCCATACGACGTGAGAGTCGATGTTATTTGACCAAACGTTGACGAGACCAACGATGAGCTCGATCCCAGGTTGCCGCTGCTACCAGGGGCAGCGAAGGCCGGATGATTCAAAGTATTGAAAGCCTCGAGCCGCAGAACTAACGCCAATCTTTCGTGCAGAGGAAAGGTCCGGCTCACTTCGCTATCCAGTTGGAAGTAGCCGGGTCCGCGATAAGCAAATCGTCCCGAGTCACCGAAAGTGCCAGTGGGGTTTTGCGCGAATGTCGAGGCGTTTACCCACGACCGGTTGCCCCCCTTACTGGCTTGAGTAATCTGCTTATGGGTATAAATGCCAGTCGGATTGACCACATTCGGGCGGTCATTGCCAGTGTCGGTGAGCGAGTTGTCCACTCCTGAGGTCACGGTAAACGGCGCACCGTCTTGAATGTGGATCAGTGGCGCCAGCAGCCAATTATTGATCGCCTGCGCCTTCCAGCCAGTCAGAGCGAAGTTGCTCGACACCACCATGGTGCTGTTAAAGATATTGCGGAAGTCAAACCCGCAATCCGATTGATCACCCTTGATGTTGGCCGGGTTCTGCACTGTGGTTCCGGCGATATCTCCCGGATTGTCTTCGATGTCAATGCAGTGCGACCAGGTGTAGTTGGCGAGGAAACTGAAATTAGCCGAGAGCCGATGCTGGATGGACGCCACCATCCCGTCGTAAAAGGCGTTGGCTCCCGAGGCAATCAGAATCGAGCCGCTGCCCCCGCCTGCATATCCCGGGCCTTGCGCCGGATTCTCGCGCGTCAGGTAGAAACGCGAAGTCTGATTACCAGTGGTCGAGCACGCCGTGGTCCCGCAGGTTCCAGGGATATAGACTGCCGGATTCAGAGGGTAGCCGTATCCGTCGAAGCTCGTCTTCGATCCAATGTAGTCGATCTGGAATTGCCAACCATGATTCAGCTCCTGCTGCACGCTGGCCGTCCACTGCATGGTGTATGGCGGATGGAACTGCTTGGGCAGAACAATAAATTGCGCCTGATGCGCGAAGGTGGTGGAGGCCGGTGGCTTGAACGGCAGCGGGAACGGGTCAGCCGGCGTGCTGCCGTTGGACCATGGGCTGCTGAAACTCATCGGAACACCCACAGGAACATTTGAGATAGCTGTGGCGAAGGGCGGGTTTTGATTCACTCGCTGAGCGGTGAAGAAGTTCGGTTCGTCATAGACCAGCGCTGAACCCGCGCGGAATACAGTCTTACCCTGTCCTGTTGGATCAAAGGTGATTCCAATGCGCGGCGAGAATTGCCAGGGCGAGTTCTGGGTAAATGCATCGGGCACCCCCGCATCCCCATGGTAGAAGCTTCCCGCCGGAGCGTTGGGAAACACCGTGCTATGGGTGTTGCTGAGGAAAGACGCCATGTCAAAAATAGATCCGCGGTAGAAGTTATCCACGGGAACATATTCCGGGTCCCACCGCAAACCTGCGGACAACACAAGTTTCTTGGTCGCGCGG
Organism: uncultured Acidobacteriaceae bacterium; assembly: GCA_963844785.1. Lineage (GTDB taxonomy): Bacteria > Acidobacteriota > Terriglobia > Terriglobales > Acidobacteriaceae > PALSA-350. The sequence continues at coordinate 300,974 of CAWJPV010000018.1, forward strand.
TACGTGTCCTGAATGTAGAGACTCGGAATCGGCGCGCGTAATGCGTTCTGTTGCGCCTTGCTTTGCTGATAGGTATTCAGTGCGCCGGTAAGAAAGTCTAGATTTGCATCCGCACCCGTGCCGCCTGTACTGTTTCCCGCTGGTCCCTTTTGACTGTAGACGCCAGTGATGCCAAAATTTCCATTCGATTCATAGAGGTTGTTGATGTTCAACTGGGATCGAACGTATTCCCCTCCGAATGCAAGCTCGTGCTTGCCCAGGACCATGTTCACATCATCTGCAAACGAGAAAGTGTTTACATTGAAGTGAGCCGCCGCACAGGTGCCGCAATAGGTGCTCCACTTGTTGGTAACGGTCAGCTCCAGGAAGTCGGTACTGGGCGCGTACGAGTCGATGCCCAGCGTAGTAGGGCCAATGCCCTCAGCCGCGGCGCCGCGGTTGTTACGCCGCCGGGTCGCCGTAGCGTGAAACGAATTGACCGTATGCGCGTTGATGACAAAGGTCTCACCGATCGTAAGACCCTGCGCGCGCTCATAGTTTCCCGGCTGGGTGGTGATCAGGACATTGGTGGGAGAGTAGAAGGCCGGGCTGGTATAGCCGTCGAGGAAGTACCGGGCGTACAAACTATGCTTCTGGTTGATGGTCCAATCGACACGGCTGATGAATTGGTTTTCGACCTGCTCCGAGGGGATAGCATAATTCACTACCCCGCAATCGTTCGTGGCCGCCGGCAGGTATTGCATCAACTTGAGAGAACTCGCGTTGAACAACGTGGGGCTAATCTGGTTGCCGGGCAGCACTGCCCCGGTAAACGGGTTCAGAAGTTGAATTGCCTTTCCGCTCGCCTGGCAGGCGGCGCTTTCCGTAGCGGAAAAATCACCCAGTAGATTGGCAGGCGTGGGAACGAATGCTTGCGTCAACGCCTGGCTTTGATCTGCCTTGAGCCGCTGATATCCGCCGAAGAAAAACAACTTGTCGCGAATGATCCTGCCACCGAACGTGCCGCCATATTGATTTTGGTGCAGCGTATCTTTTTTGGTCGAGAAGAAGTTGGTGGCGTCGATGAAGTTGTTGCGGATGAACTCAAACGCCGTTCCGTGCCACTCATTCGAACCTGACCGCGTGACCACATTCACCAGGCCGCCCGGATGCAGACCGCTTTGCGCACCCAGGGCTGAGGTCTCCACGCTGAATTGACTGACCGCATCAGGGAACGGAAACGGAAGGTTGACGTTGGTCATGTAGTCATTGTGATCGCCGCCATCCAATCGGTAATCGGTGGCATTGCCCATGCCGCCACCGACCGAGACCACGACCGAACTGTAGAAAGTCTTGCTCCCCTGCAGGTCGCTACCCTCGTTGCCGTTTGCAGACCCGCCGGAGAGGGTAATCAGTGAGGTGACCTGGCGCCCGTTGAGGGGCAATTCCGTGAGCGTCTTCTGGTCGATGGTCTGCTTGAAAGAAGGGTCTTCCGTCTGCAGGGCAATACCGTTTGCGTGTACCACCACCTTCTGGTCGGTCGTGCCCACGGTCATAGCCACGTTGATAGCAATGCTGCTGCCCACTTCCAGATCGATGCCCGCCTGGCTGTAATGCTCAAAGCCGGAAGCTGACACATCCAGGGTGTAGACGCCGATGGCAACGTTGGGAAAGCTGTAAAGACCATCGGCCCCACTGGTTGTTTTGTGTTGTACGGCGGTCGCGGTGTTGATGATCGTGACCGTGGCATTTTGCAGTATGGCGCCCGTTTGATCGGCGACCGTGCCCTGAATACTTCCCGTGCCGGCAGTCTGCGCGTTTGCCTCGGGTAAGAGAAGAGCAGCGAACAAGCAGATCCCCGCCACGCCCAGTCGAGAGCGGCTGAGCCATTTTCTTGTCAAAGGACGAGTATGCATGTCAAGCCTCCAAAGTAGGTCTATGCAGTCGCGAGTGCTCTATTGCCGCCTAGCCGGCCATCACCGTCATCCGGCGCGCGTTCTGCCTCCGGACGTACCCTCGCTTCCCCGCTCCGGGCGACGACAATGGTTGAACCTTATACGGATCTCTAAACCATGAGGTCAGACCACTCCAGAGCGCAAAACAGTGTCGGAGAGCCACTATGGAACTGTCAAGGGAAAACTCTTTATCTTTCGGTAGGACTGACCAAAACCGGTTCAAACGGAAGTTTGAGCCGGGTTCTTGCCGCGAGCATGTGGCTGCCGCAAAAGCGGAGGGTCTTATGGCGAGGTCCGACCAGTCAAGGTGGTTTCCGGTTCCCTGCTCCTGTGGAAAACCTTGAGCAGGCGAACAGGGAGTGCTAATCTCGCACCTATACTGTCTTGAAACGCGGACCACGGGGAGGGACGGGGACCGTCATGCCGACAGAAACAAATGGCGCCGCCGACAAACAGCTGACCATGAAGGTGGTCAGCCATATTCAGAAGCTTATCGAAACCGGGGTCTTGAAGGCCGGGAACAAGATTCCGCCGGAGCGCGAATTTGCCACCCAGCTGGAGATCAGCCGCGCCAGTTTGCGCGCGGGCATCGGATATCTGGCCGCAATGGGCGTGTTGAAGGTACGACATGGAGTGGGCACGTTCGTAGCCGAGGAAGCGCGTGCCGTCGATTCTCTTTCCATGCACCTGCTCAGCGCGTTCAACGGATTCAAACCCAAGCAGATGTTTGAGGCGCGATTGGTGCTGGAGGGCGGCCTGGCGGCCATGGCTGCGGAACGGGGGGGCGACTTACACTTCGCCAGGATGTCGGAGGAAGTGACCGAAATGTATGCCACCTTTGACGACCCACAGGAATACTTGATTCACGATGTCCGCTTTCACCGCGCGATCGCGGAGGCGGCGGGAAACCCGATCCTTACGATACTCATGGAGACTGTAGTGAGTGCGATGTACGACGATCGCCGGCGAACCGTGGAACAATCCTCCGACCTTAGACAGTCCGCGGATATGCATCGCACCATTTATCGCGCCATTCGCGCGCGCGACGCGGTGGCATCCCGCAAAGCCATGGAGCAGCACTTACGCCTGGCGGAAAGCGCCCAGATAAGCGAGCCCGTGGCCCAGCCTCACAATGGTGCGCGCAGACGCACCGCAGCCAAGGCGTCGACCCCGGCGGCCGCGGAAAGAAAACCCCGTCGGCACTGACTTCGCGCGGTTATGCCGCTATACCTTCGGTTTCCAGCAATGGGCAAACTCTTTTCGCGCATGGCTGGTTCCCATCACGTTGAACGTGCGGGTCTGTTTCGAGTAGATGACCTGTTGAATTCCCCCGTGAATCGAATTCGAGTTGTTGTAGTGGCCGATGCCCGTCCCGGTGTACTCACGGTTCATTCGGATGTAGCTATGCCATTCCGGGTTCCCGGTTGCCTGAAAGGCAGAGGCTTCGAGTAGACCCTCCTTGGGCTGCCATGTAATGTCTACGATTCCGCCGGTCGGCTCGTGGGATCCGTCATCCCGGATGCGGTAATTTTCGTAGCGGCCAGCCAGAGCGCCATACTCTTTGGTGAGCGCCCGCAGTTCAGCCCACTTCCGTAACCTGACGCCAATTTGCCAATCAGCGATCACTCCCAGAATTGCGCCCAACACGGATCCGATTGCAAGACTTGGCCAATTGATTGTCATTTCCCATCCCCGCTAAGCAGTGACGAAGCTCTTCGGTGGGATGTACGCTGGTTCCCCCTGAACGGTTCCCTTTTTCTCAGTCGCACCGTAAAGCCACGATCGGATTCACGCTGGTGGCGGATCTGGCTGGGATGAGGGCGGCCACAATCGCGACCAGCACCAGCAGCAGCGTTACCAACCCAAACGTAAGCGGATCATGGGGACCGATGCTATACAAGAGGCTCGAGAGCACACGCGTTGCGGCCAGCGCGGCGGCCAGGCCAACAGCAATTCCCGACAGAATCAGCCGCAAACTCCTCCCCATGACTAGCCGTAGGATGTCGCCTTTGTCTGCCCCCAACGCCATGCGTACCCCAATCTCCTGCGTCCGTTGCGCAACCAGGTAAGCGATCACTCCATAGAGCCCAATCATGGCCAGCACCAGGCCCGACGCGGCAAAGAAGCTCACCAGGGTGGTTTGAAATCTGGGCTGGTCGGCCAGCTTGGCGACTCGTTGGCGTAGGGTCGCGATATCCACCGGAAGCGTCGGGTCAAGCGCAACTACCTGGGAGCGAATCCAGCCGGATATCTCTTCTGGCGGAAGAGCGCTTCGCACCACCACCACTGAAGTCCTGCCCCAGGTACCGCCTCGATCCCAATCCTCTGGGCGATTCCGCCGCAGCCCATAGTATTCAGGCTTCTCCTCACCGGTAAGGCCGCCGTTCTTAACATTCGCCGCAACACCCACCACCGTGTACCAGGCATCGTCCGCATGCGACCCAAAGCGAATCCGCTGACCCGCAGCATTCTCGCCGGGAAAGAGTAGCGAAGCCAACAACTTACTGAGAACAATGAAATGTTCACTTGAGGTAAGCTCCTGGTCGCTGAAGCCCTTGCCCTGCACAATCGGAATGTCCAGGACACCGAAGTAGTTGGGCGAAACGAGACGATAGGTCACGACCGCGCCGGTTTCCCGGTGGGAAGGCGGCCTTCCGGCAATCTCGATCAGGTCAAATCGCGTTACATCGTGCTCAGACGCCGGAGGCAGCGAGTCGGTGGTCGCCGCCAGGCTGACTCCAGGACCGAACTGAAGGCGCCGTTGCAATTCCTGAAAAAATGTCATCTGGCTTTGTGGCGTGGGGTAGTTGTGTTCTCCCAGGCTGACGCTGACCGTCAATGTGCTGTCGTCGCGCATCCCGAGGTGTTGGTTTTCAAGATTCCGGAAACTGCGTACCAGCAGCATCGCCCCCGCTAGCAAGACCATACTCGCGGCAATCTGCGCAACCACCAGCGACTGGCGTAGCGTTGCGTGGGAGACAAGGGTGGAGAGGCGCCCGTTCAACGCCTCTCTGTTTGGTCGTTGCAAGGCTGGGGCCAGGCCAAATAATCCACCACATAGAATCGCAAGCAACACCGTGAAGCCAACGATGCGCAGGTCAAGCCTGGTCTGCGCGAGATACGGAATGGTTGCGGGGGCAATGGCCATGAAAAAACGCAACAGGCCTTCTGCCAGCGCACAGCCGGCGGCCGCTCCAGCCACTGACAGAAGAAGCGCTTCGGTCAACGCCTGGCGCACCAGCCGGGCTCGGCTTGCCCCCAGTGCCGAGCGGACCGCAAGCTCCCGCCCCCGGGTCGCGCCCCGCGCCATCAACAGGCTCGCTACATTGGCACAGGCGATCAGCAGCACGGCAAAGACCGCGCCCAGCAGAACCCACGCTGTCAGACGCGCATTCTGCATCTGCCGTTCACGGAGGGAGCGAACCTTGAGATGGAAGTCATAACGCAGTGCCAATGGAACCGACTTCAGATCGTATTGAAAGAGAGGTTGAAGCTCGGCTAACGCCTGCTGCACGGTGACTCCAGGCTTGAGCCGGGCGAAGGCCCGTCTTGGGCTTCCATAGCCTCCGTTGGCCGAACGGTCGGCCGCCTCATTTACAGCTAATGGAAGCAGCACATCGACAGCTTGCAGCCGAGGCATCTCGAAATCCCGGGGAAGAACGCCGACCACGCGGACCGGACTACCGTCGATCTCCATCGTCTTATTCAGGATGCCCGGATCACGGCTGTAATGACTAAGCCATAGGCCATAGGTGATCAGGGCTACAGCGGGGCCGCCGGGACGGCCCTCTTGGGGAAGGAAGTTGCGTCCAAGGATCGGCGACACTCCCAGGACGGAAAGGAAATTGCCCTCCACCGCTTCACAGCTCAATTGCGCGGGCTTTCCTTCCGTCAGGTCGCACTCATGCGCCCCGGTCTGCTCTGAGGTCATGGCCTCAAAGGGCTTCTGATGGTCGCGCCAGTCGTAGTAGAAGTTGCCCATGAGGAACTCCTGGGTTTCGACCGAATGCACCATACCGAGCGAGACCAGCCGGTCCGCATGGGCGTAGGGCAGATTGCGAAAGAGGATGCGGTCGACAATGCTGAACACCGCAGTCGTCGCCCCAATGCCAAGCATCAGGGTTACGAGTACGGTGAGGGTAAAGACTGGATTGCGGGCGAAGCCGCGAAGGGCGTAGCGGATATCCTGAAGAACGGTTTCGACGTAGAAGCTTGGCCGTTGTTGGTGAGATTCTTCCCTGGTTCTCTCCACTCCCCCGAATGCAATGGTCGCTTGCCTACGCGCCTCCTGCGGCGTCATTCCGGCGGCGATGTTCGCTTCAGCTTGCTGCGCGAGATGAAATTGCAACTCGTCGTCTATTTCATGACGAGGCTTGGGCGCGAGCAGGAAGCGTAGGCGCGTCAGCCATTCCTTCAGCATCCATGTCCCCTTTGACACTCAACAAGAGAATGAAGCCGTCTCCTGTCGAATGTCAAGGGGGCCCCTCCCGGATTCCCCTCTCCCCACACCGGTGTGGCGAGAAGCTGTACCTATGGGGTTCTGCTAAGGCGGCGGGCCATGGTGGCCAACAGCTTCGGACGCACGTTGGGCCGTGTCCATGGGCACTCGGCAATGCAGATTCCGCACGAGGCCGATTCCGCGAAGAATGGGATGCACTTATCGAAGTCCACGTACCAGCGCTCCACTCCGCGCACCATCTGCTTGTGTTCGGTAATCGCACCCGGGGGACACGCATTGGTGCAGACCTGGCAGGTGGCGCAAAATTCATCCGCTCCGAAGCGATCGGGCGCGCTTGCCACCAGCGGCATGTCAGTGGTGACGCCGGCAAGACGCACACCCGATCTAAAGCGGCGGCTGATCAATGAGCCGTGCTTGCCCAACTCTCCCAATCCCGACGCAATGGCGGGCGGAATCAGCAGCAGCGCGTCTGCGGATGGTCCGGGGTATGCGCTGGCGTTGTAGCCCTGGGAGCGAATCCAATTCGCCAAGGAATACGAAGCTCGCGTGCCGCGCGCGTACTGATCACCGATATCGGTGACACCGACCCCGTTGGTTTCGTCGGAAGGAACTTCCTTGAGCCGCTCATAGTCGTGAGCCAACGCAAGCACGATCACCCAGGGTTCCTCGATCGTGTACCCCTCGAAGACGTAGAGCGGATCCATCGGCGCGATCCCTATGGCATCCGCCTCGTGGGAGAGAGCGAAGGCAGTTGTCTCCGCAGCGAACTGCTCGGCGGAGGCTGGGTTGCGCGCCGCGGCTACCGGTATCAGGCCGGGATGGTTGTAGGCGGCCATAAACGCCGGCGCCGAACCTGGGCATTTACGCGAACTCTGGCGTGCGACGATCTGCAATTCGCCATAGGGATGCTGATCGGGCGGATGCCAGAAGAACGGCGATGGCCTGCGCTGCTCCGTTTCACCGACTCCGTTGATCGGGTTGCCCGAAACTTTCAGCAGAGCAAGCGTCTCCACTTTGGGGCGGTATTGCTCCCGTTTGGGGCGTCGTGGATTGGGTTCATCTTGCACAGGCACAACTATCCTCTCACCGCGTGACCACTGCGGTAGCCGACTCGGTCACCGCAGAATATCCGTGCGCAACGATCTCAGCCGCGTTGGCGCGATAAATTTCCGCTTGCTGCGGAGCCCAGGTCCCAAGACCATCCACATAGCGGTTGGCCATGCAGAAGACCGCAGCGATCAGCACCGTGTCGTGGATCTCTCGATCAGTCGCGCCCTGCACCCGGGCCGCGGCGACATCCTCCTCGGTCACGTGCTTGCCGCCTTGTTGCACTTTACCGGCGATGTTCAGCAGCGCCTTCATCTTGAGGGAAATGTCGGCGTTGATCCAATCTGTTTTTACTGCCTGCACTAGTTGTTCATCGTGTCCCAGTTGGGCCGCGGCGACGGCTCCATGAATGCTCTGGCAAAAGAAGCAGTCGTTACGCCAGGAAACGTGGGTGGCAATCAACTCACGCTCGCCTCGCGTTAGAGTGCTTTCCCCTCTCAGTAACACGTTCACCAACTCATTCAGCGGGGCGGCTGTCTCGGGCCGGAACGTCATCAAGCCGACGATGCCGGGAAACTCCCGGCCCAACTCCGGAGCAACCGGCAAATCGATATAGGCCATGCGTGAGTGCCTCCACCTGGTTAAAGTCGCGCAACTGAGAGCTGCACGGATAACCCTAACCGCCTTCTCCTCGGCTGAACATCCACCGAAAGGTTGGTTGCTGCTTCCATCCTTGGTTGCTTGTGGGTCCCACCATCTTCAAGCAAGATGCGTTTGCGTGTCCAAATCCCTTCGGCACAAGCCCCTACAACAAACGATACGACAGTACTTCGAAAGCCGGTTATGACAAGCAAGCATGTCAGCAAATACTCCGTGATTCTACTGGCCGCCCAGATCACCTGCGTGCTCCTCTCGCAGGCCCCGAGGGTTCAAGCGCAACAGCTGGCGACGTTAAGTGTGACTGTCACTGATCCTTCTAACCGAGTCGTTCCCGGGGCACAGGTAACGCTCACCAGTACGCAGACCAGCCTTATTCGTACCCAGGCCGGGGATCGCGCAGGCCTGGCTGTTTTGAGCGCGCTCACGCCGGGCGATTACCGCCTGACCGTCAAGGCACAGGGTTTCAGCGAATATCAACAGCTGCTCACGTTAACCGTCGGCCAGGTCGCATCTGTGGACGTCCAACTCGGCGTAGCCGCAGTGAAGCAGAGCGTGTCAGTATCTGAGTCCGCGGCGACGGCCGTCGACACCGAGAAGGTGGAATCGAGCCAGGTAATCCCGCCCACCCAGATTGCCGACCTCCCCATTGCAGGCCGCGACTTCATCGATTTCGTGCTGCTCACTCCCACCGCCAACGTCGGCCGCAGCACGGCCACCGCAGCCCAATCTCCCTTTCTCGAAACAGTGCTCCAACTCAGCTTTGGAGGGCTGCGCGAGACGCATAGCTCCTTCTTCGGGCTCGACGGCACCGACTACTCCGTTAGTCTCTCCGGCGTGCAGCGGGCCAGTCCCTCGCTCGACTGGGTGCAGGAGTTTCGCGTCGTCGACGGCCCCTACGCCGGCGACAATGGACGCAACCTGGGTTCAGTGGTGAGCACAATTACCAAGTCGGGTAGCAATGACATGCACGGCTCGGCGTATGAATACCTCCGCAACAACGCTGTGGATGCGGACAATTCCCTCTCCGCTCCAGGTTTCAATACCTTGCGCGTCAATCAATTTGGCGGAAACGTGGGCGGTCCCATCCGTCACGCCAAGACTTTCTATTTCACCGGCTATGAAGGCCAGCGCCGCGCAGCGTCTCCGACTTATTCCACCTTCATCCTGGGCTGTATCGACACCCCTAACTGCATGGGTCCGGGCACTCCCAGTATTAACCAGGTAAAGGAGCAGTTCGGTCTGCAACCGGAGCAGTTGGGCTCACTCCTCCAGATCGACAACTACGACAAGGCCATGGGCAAGATCACGCAGGTGTTCAATGAGCGGAACATCCTCAACGTCGGCTATCTGTTTAGCGATGACCGCAAGGTGAATGCTCCCACGGCGGCGCCAGGCCAGGGCCTTCCCTCCACCTACCGCGATAATCCCGTGCGCGATCAAACCATCTATGGAAATTTCCTGCATCTCTTTAGTCCCCGCTGGACTTCAGAGAGCGTCCTAGCCTATGGCGATCGGCTCTTTCACCTCACTCCAAAGGGGGCGGGATATGAACCGACTCTGAACGTTTCCGACACCCTGGTGACCGGCGGGTTCACCGGCAGTGTTTCCTATTACAAGGAGCCTCAGTTCGAATCCCAGGAAAACCTCACCTATGTTCGCGGGGCGCATTCGATTAAATTCGGCGGCGGCTTCGAACCTGTATGGATCTCAGCGGACACTACGTTCTTTAGTCCCGGCGCGGCCATCTTCACGCCGCAAAGCTTTTTCGGAGCCGGTGAGTTTGCCGGGCCCCCGTTCGGTCCAGGGACGCCAGTCCAATTCCTCTTTCTCCAGCCCAGCTCTTACTTCGGACAGCAGATCCCCACGCGCCCGCTGCCGTTTGCCGGATCTCTCTACGCTGGAAGTGCTGCCCCTGCATTTGTTAACGCGACCAGTTTGCATTTCTGGCATCGCCTGGTGAATTTCTACGCTCAGGATCAGTGGAAGGTGTCGCCCAATCTTTCCATCACCGCTGGTCTTCGTTACGACTTCGACATCTTTCCATCGGCGGCCGACGTGCGTGTGACGGGCAAGCTGAACCCTACGAATTACGGCAACGTTCAGCCGCGGTTGGGTCTGGCCTATGCGTTCAACGACAATAAGGAGGTGGTCCGCGCTGGTTTTGGTCTTTTCACCGGACCGTGGGACTACAGCGACTTGATGGTGGGGTGGCAAGGTGCATCCGCCTTTACCCAGATGAACAATCCGCTCGTCCCCGACTTTGCGAACGGAGGCAGCGGTGTGGTGGGTCTCGGTGTATCCGGGGTGGTCGGCGTTTCCGGCCCGTTCCTGGCCTCGCAGGCCTTCCGCGCTTTTACCTCGGGCGGCGTCTATCCCTCACCTCAGACCTTGCAGCAGTTTCCGCTGGGGTACATTCAGCGCAACTTTGCCAATCCCTATGCCGAGCAAGCCAGCCTGGAGCTTGAGAGCTCGCTAGGCATGGGTTGGATTCTGACTACCGGCTACCAATACGTGCACGGGATCAAAATGCCCGTCTACTTGAGCGTCAACGGGACGCCCGACGGAACGCTTCCTGATGGTCGCCAGGCATTCACGCCCGCGGATCCGCGTTTCGGGTTCGCGTTGATTGCCACTCCATCCGGATTTTCCATCTACAACGGTGGAACCGTGAGTGTGCGCAGAAACTTTGCTAACCACTACAGCGTATTGGCGAACTATACCTACTCCAAGTCAATCGACATCGCAACCGACGTGCAGCTTACCAGCACGCCGCAGGATTATCTCGACCCCAACGCCGATCGCTCGGTCGGGGACAACGATATTCGTCATCGGTTCGTGCTCGCGCTTCTTGCCGAAAGTCCGTCAGCGTGGCCGGTCTATCTGCGTAATTTCAAACTGTCACTGCTTAACACGGTGCAAAGTCCTCGGTACTTCTCGATCCTTGCGGGTTTCGATGTGAACGGAGACGGCTTTCCCTTTTCCGATCGCACCGGAACCGTCGGCCGCAATTCCTATCGTGGCGCTTCCTATTACGACACCGACGTGCGTCTACAGCGCGTGTTTTCACTGGGCGAGCGCCTCAAGGCTACAGCCAGCATGGAAGCCTTCAACCTGGTCAATCACGTTAACGTGCAAAACATCGATCAGGTGTATGGCGCGGCGGATTTCCTTGGCCCAGTGCCCCACCAGTTTGGCGATAACATCGGAAGTCCTGCCAACCCGACCTTTGGGACTCCGAATTACGTCAGCCCGGCCCGGCAACTGCAGGCATCCGTGCGTTTCAGCTTCTAAGAAGGAACATGCGTGAGAACTCAACCCGGCAGCGTCTATGCCCTAACCGAGCCCATAGCCAACCTGCCCCGGCGTGCCGTGGGAGCGTACCTAGGACGAAAACGATATGTTTCGATTGCTTTTAGCTGATTGATTAACAAAAAGCTTTGGTGGGCTTCGCCCGTCTTTTTCGTCCCAGGTACGCTCCCACGGCACGCCGGGGCAGGTTGGCGAGGGGCACCCGTCCAGTTCCTATGGGCTCGGTTAGGGCATGGCCTAGCGGCCGGCGGATGCCGGGGTTTCGATAGGGGCAAGGGATTGAAGCGCTGCCGTAACCCCTCCTGGCTGGTGAGGAACACCGGCCACCCGCAGCCCCATTTCAACTCCACTGAGTGTTCCCGCCAGCATCAGATCATTGAAGCTGCCCAGATGCCCGATGCGAAAGACTTTGCCCGCCAGCCGGGAGAGACCGGCTCCAAGAGACATATCAAAGTTCTCCAGGATGATACCGCGCAAACGATCCGCATCATGGCCTTGCGGCATATAGACCGCGGTCACCGCGCTTGAATACTCACGGGGATTTTCGCAGACAATCTCCAGCCCCCAGGTTCGCACCGCGGCGCGCGTCGCTTCCGCGTGACGGTCATGGCGGTGGAATACGTTGGGCAGCCCTTCTTCCTGCAGCATTGCCAAGGCCTCTTTCAAGCCATACAGCAAAGTGGTTGCCGGCGTGGTCGGAAAATAACCGCTGCGATTGGGGCCCAGCATGTCCTGCCAATCCCAATAGGAACGCGGTAATTTTGCGCTCTTGTTGGCGGCCAGCGCTTTTTCAGAGATAGCGTTGAAACTCAGGCCAGGCGGCAGCATCAGGCCCTTTTGCGAACCTCCGACAGTTACATCTACTTCCCATTCGTCGTGGCGATAATCGATGGATCCCAGAGAAGAGATCGTATCCACCATCAACAACGCCGGATGGCCGGAGCGATTCATCTCCCGCCGTATGTCTGCAATCCGGCTGGTCACACCGGTTGAAGTCTCATTGTGGACCGCCATCACTGCCTTGTAGGTACGGCGATCGTCGGCGGCTAACCGGCTCGCCACTTCCGCCGCGTCGATGCCACTCCGCCAGTTGCCCGGCACATAGTCCACTACGATAGCGAAGCGCTCCGCGAGCTGCCGCCAGAGCTGGGAAAAATGCCCGGTCTCAAACATCAAGACCCGGTCACCCGGAGATAGGGTGTTGACGATCGCCGCTTCCCACGCCCCGGTGCCCGAGGAAGGATAGATCACCACTGGACCTGTGGTTTGAAAGATGGGGCGCAGGTTCTCCAGTACCGCGGAGCCGAGCTTGGCAAACTCTGCGCCGCGATGATCGATGACCGCACGATGCATCGCTCGTTGAATTCGATCGGGGACGTTGGTTGGTCCAGGAATTTGAAGGAAATGCCGGCCGGAATGTATCAAAAGGAACCTACCCCAGAACTCTATATCGATTGCGAGCATAGCTCGCCACCATCTATAGTGTAAGGCCAACCCCATGGCCATGGATCGTTTCTCCCGAATGCAGCGGCGGGCCTTTCTTAAGCTTACCGGCGCGATGGCGGCTTTGCGTCTTACGCCGCATGCTCTTGCGCTTCCCAGCCGCCGGATTTCTGTCGTCCTCGATGGCAACGATCCGATCGCCTCCAGCGATCCAGTCAAATCGGCCGCGGGAAGACTGCGCAATTCGCTGGTGAACAAAGGCTTCCTCTGCGAAATCGTTACTTTTCCGGAGCAGGCCAAGGGCTCAACTTTTTTGATCGCAGTGGCAAGTGCGGGTTCAAGCCTGGCGCGGAATTTCCCCCAGGCGGGTACAGCCCCCAGCAACCCGGAGAGTATCCGTCTCATTCCGGGGCATCTGGCAGAAACCCCGGCAACCCTGGTCGCCGCCAGCGGCCCAAGAGGATTCATCTATGGGCTGCTGGAGTTGGCGGAGCGAGTTCAGTTCCAAGCGGACGCGGCGGCCGCATTGCATCTGCCCCAGCCGGTCGTGGAAGAGCCTGCGAATGAAATCCGAAGCATCGCTCGTGCATTCTGCAGTGAGGTCGAGGACAAGGCCTGGTACTACGACCGGGATTTTTGGCGAGGCTACCTGGACCTTCTGGTGGCCAGCCGCTTCAATCGTTTCAACTTCACCTTCGGAGTAGGCTACGACTTTCCTCGCGGAGTCACCGGCGACTACTTCCACTTCCCTTACCCGTACCTGGTCGAGGTTCCTGGCTACAATGTGCGGGTGGTTCGGCTGGGCAGCGAGACGGGAGAACAAAACCTTGCGCCGTTTACCGCGGACGAACGGGCAAAGAATCTTGCCATGTTGCGTTTTATCGCCGCCGAGACGGGCGCGCGTGGACTGCAATTTCAACTGGGACTCTGGACCCATGCGTATGAGTGGACAGATAGCCCGCACGCACATCACCGGATCGAAGGGCTTACACCCGAAACGCATGCGGCTTATTCCCGTGACGCGTTGGCCATTCTGCTAAAGGAATGCCCGCAGATCCAAGGGCTCACGCTACGGGTGCACGGGGAAAGCGGGATCCCGGAAGGCAGCTATCCCTTCTGGAAGACATTGTTTGAAGCCATCTCGGGTTGTGGCCGCACAATCGAGATCGACATGCATGCCAAGGGAGTGGATCAGACCATGATCGACATTGCGACCGCTACCGGCATGCCGGTCAAGCTGGGCGCGAAGTACTCCGCGGAACACCAGAGCCTTGGCTATAACCAGGCGGACATTCGGGAACTGGAAATACCGCAACCTGGCCGCATGGAGACGGGCGTCTTCAGCGTAAGCAATGGAGCCCGCCGGTTCACGCGCTATGGCTATGCTGACTTCCTTCAGCAAGGCAGCCGTTATCAATTACTCTTTCGCCTATGGCCGGGAACACAGCGCCATCTGCTCTCCGGCGATCCGGAGATGGCCGCGGCTTTCGGCCGCACCTCCAACTTCTGCGGCGCGGCCGGGCTGGACATATTTGAGCCGCTCACGTTCAAGGGGCGCGAAGGCTCCGGGCTCGCCGGGGGCCGTTGCGCTTACGCGGACGCATCCCTCAACCCCAAGTCGGGCGACTGGGAGAAATTCGAATACTTCTATCGTGTTTGGGGACGATGCCTTTACGACCCCGACGCCGATCCCGAGAGTTGGCGCCGATACCTGAAGAGCAGTTTTGGAGCCGGAGCGCCCGCGGTCGAAAGCGCTTTGGCCAATGCCAGCCGGGTTCTGGCGTTGATAACGTCGGCTCATCTGCCATCGGCTTCGAATCATGCCTTCTGGGCCGAGATCTACACCAACATGCCCATCGTTCTAGGGAGCGAGCGTTCGCCCTACAGCGACACGCCCACGCCGAAGTGCTTTGGTACCGTAAGCCCGCTCGATCCGCAGCTCTTTTCTACGATCGTCGACCATGCCGGGGACCTGCTCGCCGGACGCGCGAATGTAAAGTATTCGCCGATCGAAGTCGCTCAATGGCTAGAGGATTACACGGCTGCATCCGCTAAGGCATTGGCGAGCGCGCGCCTGCAGGCAACGTCGCCCACCGCGCCCGAGTTTCGGCGGATCGAAGAGGACGTTCTCATTCAGAATGGGTTGGGCAGTTTCTTCGCTGCCAAGCTGCACAGCGGGGTCTTGTTCGAGATCTACCAGCGAACGGGCAATCCGGAGGCCGGCAAGCTTGCCCTTGCCCAATACAAGCGAGCACGCGACGCTTGGGCGACGATGGCTTCTCGCGCCAACAGCGTGTACCGCCCAGACATCACTTACGGCAACGTTCCAATGCGGCGGGGAAACTGGACCGACCGGATCCCGGAAATCGATAAGGATATTGCAGCCATGGAGAGCAAGCTACAAACTCCGCCTGCTTCGTCCGGGGCTAACGCCGAGCGAGCGATGCAGGCGGCCACAGCCCGACCGAACCGGCCTTCTATCCATTGCGTCCACACGCCGCCAGCGAGCTTTCATCCCGGGCGGCCGCTCTCGTTATCGTTGGCTACTCACGAAACGCCCACCGCGGTCCATCTTTACTACCGTCATGTGAATCAGGCCGAGCGCTGGTTGTCGGTGGAGATGCAACGCGACCACAATGGTTACACTGCCGCGGTTCCAGGGGACTACACAAATTCCCTCTTTCCGTTGCAGTACTACTTTGCATTTCAACGCGGAACCGATGCAGCATGGCTGTATCCCGCGTTCAACGGGACGCTTTCGAATCAGCCTTACTATGCGATCGCAATGAGGAGTTGACCTCACAAAGTAGGTCTATACTAAGACCCGCCGATGGCAGATCACCTAAAGTGCGAGATTGACCAAGGATGGGTATGAAATCACAGGCATCGCGTTTCCTTTTTCTAGCTCTGAGCATCACGTTGTCGTTCGTACCGTTGTCAGCGCAACAAACCGCCCCCGCTGAACCAGGCGCACCCCGGCCATGGGGCCAGAACCCCAATGGGATGCACGTTTACCTCCAGGCTGGCCTGAAAACGCACTTCGTTGGCCAGCATGACTATCCACAGTTCCTCGCCGACTGGAGCAAGGTCCTCACCGAGCACGGGGCCATTGTCGATGGTTCTTTACATCAGCCCAGCGCATCTGAACTTGAGGGTGTGGACGTGCTGGTCATCTACAAGGGAGACGACGGTTACATGAGCGATAGCGCGAAGAACGCGCTCGAGGCTTTCGTCAAACGCGGTGGGGGGATCGTCAGTCTCCACGATTCGTTGTGCGGTCCGGATCCTGCCTACTTCGCAAGCCTGGTGGGTGGAGCCAAAAAGCATGGCGAGGTGAACTATACCCTGGGCGCGGACATCCCTTACACCATCGTGGACAAGTCAAACCCCATCATGGCGGGCATGACGGACATCACCATCTTCGATGAGGCGTTCTACAACATGACCTGGGCCAAGGATCCGGCGATGCATGTGCTCGCCACCGCGGTGATCCCTGGAACCCCCAGCGCCGGCAAGCATAAGGGAGAGGTGGTGCCGCAGATCTGGACTTACGAACACACGCTCCCCGGCGGCCAGCCGGCAAGGGCTTTCGTCTGGATGCAGGGGCATACCTACGCCAACTATGCCAACCCACAGATTCAAACCATGCTACTGCGCGGCATCGCATGGGCCGGAAAGAGGCCGGTGGATGAGCTGGTCGATTACAAGCCCCCGGTGCGCAAGACTCCTAGCCCATATGGGGGCGGCCAGTAGCGGTGCCGTTCAGCAGCGGTCAGGAGCCGAAACCGGGACGGCGAAGGTGGTATAAGGGATATTGTTATCTATCGAATGGGCCCCATACATAACTACACTGGAAAAGAGGAAGGTCATGATCAGAACAATCGCCCTGGTAAGTGCCTTGGCGCTGTCAGCGTCGTTGGGTTTCGCAGCAGACGAAGCTGTCCACGCGGTGGACGGCACAGTAGAAAAGGTCGACTCCGGTACAAAGACCGTCGTTGTCAAAACAGCGGACGGCACGGAACACACCTTTCACTATGTCGGCGACGTCACTGTCGACGGCAGTAAGGACGCCGCCAAAGGGACAGTGAAGGGCGTGGACGTGGGCAGCAAAGTTGCCGTGCACTACACCGTGGATGGCTCTAAAGAAACCGCTCACGAATTCGACAACATCGGACACGATGGACTAAAGGCGACCGACGGCACGGTTGAGCATGTGGACAAGGGAGCAAAAACCATATCCGTCAAGACCGCGGATGGCACGGTAGATACCTTCCACTTCACCGAGCACGCCGCGAAGGATACTGGCGAGGGTATCGGCAAGGGCACCGACAAGTCCGCCAAGGTCACCGTCTACTACACCGAGAAGGCTGGCGTCAAAACGGCCCATTTCGTGAAAACAATATTTTAGGCGGGCTTCTACCGGAGGCGCATACCGCTCCTCCGGTTTCCTGATCCTGAACCGGAACCGGAGAACGGCGTGAGACTGCTGCTTCTGGTGTTGTTGACCGCGAGCATGACCTTCGCCCAGGAAACCCGGCGGACGAGCATTATTCCTCGTCCTGCAGAGGATTCAAGGGCAAACAGCGACCAGGTTCCCGACGCCTACGCTATCACCGGCCACTTCGATCGCATTGTTGTCCTGCGCATGAAGTACAAAACCGACCTGCTCGCAAGCCTGCAAAAGATGGTGAAGCAGGAGCATATTCAAAACGGGGTCATTCTCTCGGCCATTAGATCGGTGCGCGGCTACCAGGTCCATCAGGTTTCCAACCGAACCCTTCCCACTGCAGACACCTTCGAAAAGAATCCCACCCAACCCGCCGATGTGGTGAGCATGAACGGGTACGTCATCGACGGCAGGCTGCATCCTCACATTACCCTGGCAACGCCGGACAGAGTCATCGCGGGCCATCTCGAACCGGGAACTGAAGTCTTCACCTTCGCCATCGTGACCATTGGGGTGATGAATGACGCGGATCTTCGCCAGGTGGACGACACGAACTATCGCTAGGAGCGCTCGATGGGCTACAGGCTTGGGCGAACTTCAAATGTTTGGGGGCAGGGGGTACTCCTGGGACTTTTCGCCGCAGCCTCGGGCGTTGTTCCACAGGCCATGGCTGCACCGGGGAAAAGTATGACAACAGCTAGCTCTTATTTCGTCTACGTCGGCACCTATACCGGGACCTCCAGCAAGGGCATCTACGGTTTTCGTTTCGACCCGAAGACAGGCCAGTTCACCTCCACGGGTTTGGTAGCCGAGCTGCCGAATCCATCATGGCTGGTTACGGACCCTCAGCATCGCTTCTTGTATGCGGCAACGGAAATGGGTCCGGAGCCAGGCGCAGATGACTACAAGAAGAACGGCTCCATCAGCGCCTACTCCATCAACCCCAAGTCCGGCGCCCTTACCTTTCTCAACAAGGTGGATGCGGGCGGAGGCGGCTCATGCCACCTGGTGGTGGATAAGACCGGCAAGGTGCTCTTCGTCGCCAACTACGGCAGCGGAAACGACGCCTCGTTCGCTATCAAGGCCGATGGAAGCATCGGTGAGAGAACGGGCTTCGATCAACACTCCGGTTCGAGCATAGACCCTGCCCGGCAAACGGGACCGCATGCTCACGCAGTCGTGCTTTCGCCCGACAATCGCTTCCTCTTTGTACCCGACCTGGGCCTGGACCAGATCAAGATCTATCGCATCGACCCAGCGAAAGGAACGTTTACTCCCAACGATCCTCCGTTCGCCACAGTGAAGGGGGGCCTGGGGCCGCGGCATTTTACTTTTGGCCACGGAGCAAAGTTCGCCTACACCCTTTGCGAGATGGGATCGAGTGTTGCGGTGTTTGCGTACGATCCGGCAAAGGGATCTCTGACTCCACTGCAGACGATTTCTACCTTGCCCTCCGACTTCAAAGGGGAAGACAACTCGGCAGAGATCGAAGTGGATCGGTCAGGACGGTTTCTCTATGCCTCGAACCGCGGGAGCGACACCATCACTGTATTTGCCATCGATCCCGTCAAGGGGACGCTGACCAAGGTTCAAGTGGAACCCACCCAAGGCAAGATTCCGAGGAATTTCGCCATCGATCCCACGGGCAAATACCTGGTGGCGGCGAACCAGAACTCCGACAAAATGGTGGTTTTTGATGTGGATCAGAACAACGGCCAGTTGAAACCGGCGGGGCAGGTTCTTAGTGTTCCGGCGCCGGTCAGCATTTTGTTTGTGCCAGCCGAATAGCGCGCAACGTCGGGGGTTCGCTGTCATTTCGCCCTCCGCCTTCCCGGCTTCCCACGAAGCCTATCCCCCTGGACGGGTGCCCCATGTTCGCGCTTTCGCGTACATGGGTTGAATACGACCTTTTTCCAATGCTTTCACCATCGTTCACCGCCCACTTACATGAAAGAAAAAGGAGCGGCTTCGCCGGTCTTGTTCAACCCATGTACGCGAAAACGCGAACATGGGGCACCCGTCCAGGGGGCTAGGCCTTGTGAAGAAGAGAAGGATTTGTCACCCAACCGGCGCAGGTCTTGGGTTGACGCACGGCACCGGCCAAGCTATCGTTGAGCAATCTGGTGTTCGGGAAGGCGGTGCGAATCCGCCACTACCCCGTAACTGTAAGCGCCGAGAGTTTGAACCAATTTGCTGGAGCCACTGGGGTGCGAATCCCGGGAAGGCTGTTCAAGCTCGACGAAGCGTAAGTCAGGAGACCGGCCAGATGCCCTCCAGGGCCGTTTCAGCTTCGATGGGAGAGCTGGAAAGCAACCGTTTGCCAGTTAGCACGGACGCTGCCTTTTTTATTTTATCCCGCTTCGCGCCAGGGTTTTTCTCTGCGCCAGAGGCGACTGCATGCAGAAAAATCCCCGAAATACGGTGACACTCGTACTTGGAGGGGTGCGCAGCGGCAAGAGCCACTATGCGCAGCAACTGGGCGAGCGCGCAGCGCGAGTGGTCTTTGTGGCCACAGCCACCGCCGGCGATGACCCGGAAATGCAGCGTAAAGTCAAGCGCCACCAGAGCAGCCGCCCGCCCCATTGGCAGACCGTCGAAGAACCTCTGCGGTTGGCCGAGACTATCGCCCACTTTGGTCCGAACTGCGACCTGATGATCATCGATTGCCTGACTATCTTCGCCGCTAATCTGCTCCATGCCCAGGGTGACGAGCAACGTCCGATCGAGGCACTGTGCATGGCCCTCAAGTCGCCTCCCTGCTCCATCGTGCTGGTGTCGAATGAGGTGGGTAGTGGTGTAGTGCCTGCCTATCCCTCGGGCCGGCGTTTCCGCGATCTGCTGGGCGAAATGAACCAGAGCGTCGCCCGCGTAGCGTCCAACGTGCTTCTGCTGGTTGCCGGCCTTCCGTTGCTCCTCAAGGGCCAACTGGAAGTGGTTTCCACCCTCGCAGTCAATCCCAGCGCCGAGGTTTCACAGTGATCGGGCTTCTGGTTGGGGGCACCGCCAGCGGCGTGGGCAAGACCACGGTCGCCCTGGCGATCATTGCCTGCTTACGCAGGCGCGGCTACGTGGTCCAGCCCTGCAAGGGAGGACCGGACTTCCTCGACACCACCCATCACACGCGCATAGCCGGGCGAGGAGCACGCAATCTCGATACCTGGATGCTCAGCGAGGAGGCTAATTACGATGTGCTTCGCCGGGCGGCCGTTGGCGCAGATGCCCTAGTGGTGGAAGGAATGATGGGGCTCTTCGACGGCAAGAACGGAATGACGGAAACCGGCAGTAGCGCTGAGATTGCCAAGCTGCTCAAGCTT
Organism: uncultured Acidobacteriaceae bacterium; assembly: GCA_963844785.1. Classification (GTDB taxonomy): domain Bacteria; phylum Acidobacteriota; class Terriglobia; order Terriglobales; family Acidobacteriaceae; genus PALSA-350. The sequence goes on from CAWJPV010000018.1 coordinate 321,587, forward strand.
CCCGTGATTCTGGTCCTGGATTGCGCCAAAAGTGCGCGTAGCGTAGCCGCGGTCGCTCTGGGCTTTGAGTCGTTCGATTCCGATTTGCCGCTGGCCGGGCTCATCCTGAACCGGGTTGCCGGCGAGAACCATTACCGGCTGCTCGAATCCGCCATTGAAGCCCGCTGCAAGACGCCGATTCTGGGGTGGCTGCCGCGCGAGCCAGCCATCGCGATCCCCGAGCGGCACCTTGGATTACATGCGGCCGCAGAGACCGAGTCCTCGCCCGACGCAGAAAACCTTGAACGACAGATCGATACGCTGGCAAGTCTGGCAGAAAAGCACTTCAAGGTCGACGCCCTACTCCGGCTCGACTGCCCAATCGATATCGCTATCCCAGCCGTGATACCGGCGGGTGAGTCAGCACCCTTGCGCATCGGCGTGGCCCGGGACCGCGCTTTTTCCTTTTATTACGAAGACAACCTGGATCTGCTGCGCGAGCAGGGCGCGGAGATTATCCCCTTTAGCCCCATCGCTGACCCGGTGCTGCCGCCGGGTCTCGACGCACTCTACTTTGGCGGCGGATATCCCGAGCTTTATGCCCGGGAGCTCAGCGGAAATACGGCGATGCTGGAAGGGGTTCGTGTCTTCGTGCGATCGGGAGGCCATGTCTATGCGGAGTGCGGAGGCCTGCTCTATCTGTCGAAACAGCTTAGTACCAGCGATGGCAGTGTGTATCCCCTGTTGGGGATCGTGCCCCTGGCCATGGAGATGACCAGCCAGCTGGTGGACTTCGGTTATGTCACCGTCACATTTATACAAAGCTGCCTGCTCGGCCCTGCAGGTACTTCCATTCGCGGCCATAGCTTTCATTATTCCCGCATCTGCTCATCCGCCGAGGTCGCGACCAGCTACCAGGTGGAATTCTCGCTTTCCGGCAAGCAACAACAGGAGGGCTTCACCTGCGGCCCTGTGCTCGCCAGCTATATACACCTGCACTTTCGCGCTAACCCCGCGGTCGCGCGACACTTCGCCGCCACTCTTCGCCGCGCGCGCCAACCCGAGGTGGCGACGGCATGAGGCGCGCCTTGGTTCTGCTCATGATGCTGGCTGCTTGGGTCGGCTCGGTTCTACCAGCGTATGCGAGCCGCGTCCTTACCGATGAGAGCGGACGTAAAGTCACGGTGCCCGACCATCCGCATCGCGTGGTCTGCCTGCTGCCCAGTGTCACCGACACTGTCTTCGCGCTGGGATCGGGCGATGATGTGGTTGCGGTCAGTGACTATACGACCTCTCCTCCCGAAGCGCTGAAGAAGCCAAGCATAGGCAGCCTGGTCAAGCCTTCCATCGAGACCATTCTTTCTCTCCATCCCGACCTGGTGCTAGGGACCGAGATCCCTGGATCGGCGGAAACCGCAACCCAGCTAGAGGCGGTTGGAATACCGGTCTACCTCGTCGACCCCCGTGGTCTTGCCGGCGTCCTCCACTCGGTCGAAAGCATCGGCCAGGCGCTCAATCGCGGGCCGCAGGCGGCTGCTCTCAACGCCAGCCTGGAAAGGCGTATCGAAGCGGTGAGGGCTCGTACCGCAGGTAAGCCGGCTCCGCGGGTCCTGGTTCCCATTTGGTATGACCCCATCATCACCATTGGCAAACATGCGTTCATCACTGAGATCTTAGAGGCCGCCGGAGCCAAGTCCGTGACCGACGACCTGATCCCCGACTGGCCGCAGATAAGTTTGGAGACGGTGATCACCCGGGCTCCGGACTCCCTGTTGCTGATTCGCGGGGGGAAGATCGACATCAGTGTATTGCAGAAGCGACCCGGCTGGAGCAGTCTTCCAGCGATCCAGACGGGCAAGGTCTATTACGTCAACAGCGGCATACAGGAGCCGAGTCCAGTCGCCATCGACGCATTGGAGGAATTAGCAAAGGAATTTCATCCATAAGAACGGAATGTTCCGTTCTTCGACACAACCACGGCAAGGTAACGAGAAGGCGGTGCGAATCCGCCACTACCCCGTAACTGTAAGCGCAGAGAACCCGGCAAGGACAAGCAAAGCCACTGGGATAAGTCCTGGGAAGGCAGCCAGGTTCGTTGACGCGTAAGTCAGGAGAACGGCCTTGCTTCACTCACCCGAGGGGGAACGCACGTGTTCGATCGCTCGATTTTGCGAAGCATCTTCTTCTTGACCTTAGTGTGGGCGCCGTTCGCTGCCTTTGGCGCCGAGAGCGGCACTTTGGGCGGAACCGTAACCGACCCATTGGGCGCGGTCATTGTTTCAGCCACTGTGGAGTTACTCGACGGGACAACCGTCGCCGCGAAGACAACCACCGGCGCCACCGGCACTTATCTCTTCCATCTGCAAAAAACCGCTCGTTACCAGGTGCGCGCGGTTGCGCCCACCTTCCAGTCCACTACCAGCAATGCAGTCTTCGTGGGCTCCTCCGCCAAAGCCCAGGTAGACATCACCTTGGCCACGCAGACACAAACGCAACAGGTTACGGTCACCGCAACCGGAACCCCAACGCCCGAGGCCCAGGTGGGCGCAGCGGTCAGCGTGCTGACCGCGGATCAATACCGTTATTCGACCGAGGTGCAGGATCCAATACGCCTGATTCCAGGTGCGCAAGTAACCCAGACGGGGCAAACGGGCGGCACCACAGGCCTGTCGATACGAGGCGGCAACACCAATGCCAACAAGGTGCTCATCGACGGGGTGCCAGCCGACGATATCGGGGGAGCGGTTGAATTCGCCAACATTGATAGTGTAGGCATCGCGAAAATCGAGGTATTGCGGGAGCCGGATAGCGCACTCTACGGCTCCGATGCCCTGGCAGGTGTGGTGAGCTTAACCACGGCTCGCGGAAACACGCTGCTTCCCTTGCTGACTTACTCCGGTGATGGCGGCAACTTCAATAGCTTTCGCCAGGTGGGCACGTTGAGCGGCGCTTATCGTCACTTCGACTATTACTCTGCCTTCGCCGCTACGCAGACGCAAAATAGTCTGCCCAATAATGATTTTCACAACACGACGTACGCCGGGAACTTTGGCTGGACGCCGGACACCGCCAACGATCTGCGTTTTACCGTGCGGCATCTGACCGTCTCTGCTGATCAGCCGAATGCCATCCTGCTGTATGGCATTCCCGATGATGAAAACGTGAAGGAGCATGACGACTATTACAGCGCAGCCTGGAACAACCAGACCACTGAGAAATGGCACAACCAGATCCGCTACGGCGGCTTGCGTTTGAACTACAACTACACCGACTTTGCTGCGACCGGAATCTATGACCCGGCCGAGGACGTGTACCTGGGCGCTCCGGTCAACATCAAGGGTTCAAATGGCTATAGCGTAAGCGGCCAGGCGATTTTTCAATACGGCGCGAGCTATGACGAAACCTACCCCAATGACTACCTCGCACCCAGCAAGCGAGACTTCGTGTATGCCCAGACCGATTACCGGGTCAATGCGCATATCGTCGCCCTGGGCGCCTTCAAATACGAGGCCGAGCGCGGCTCGACCTTTACCTCTGGGGGAACGCTCACCGCGATCTCGCGGGGCAATTACAGCTACACCGTTCAACTGCAAGGAGACATCCGCAACCGCCTCTATTACACACTGGGCAGCGGCCTGGAAGACAACGGCCTCTTCGGCTTTGCGGCCACGCCGCGCGCTTCCGTCGCTTACTATCTTTTCCGTCCCACCAACACTCATTGGCTCAATGGGACCAAGCTCAACTTCAGCTTTGGCAAAGGCATCAAAGAGCCGAGCATCTACTACCAGAGCATCTCTCTTTACGACATTTTCGCCGCTTTGCCTAATGGCGCCGCGCTGATCAAGCAGTATCACGTCTCCCCGATCGGGCCGGAGACCTCACGTACTTACGATGGAGGCGTCGATCAGCAGCTCTGGAATGGACGCGCCCGCATCACCCTGACCTACTTTCACAATGAATTTACCAATGGCGTCGAGTTCGTGCCGCAATCCGCCTTGCTCGAGCTTGGTCTGCCCGCAGCCAGTGATCCAGCCGTACAATTCGGAGCCGCCGTCAACTCGCAAGCCTTCCGCGCCCAGGGGGCAGAGATCGCCACCGAGTACGGGATCGGCAGTCATCTCTTTGCCCGCGGGGGCTACACTTATCTGGATGCTGTGGTACAGCAGTCGTTCTCCAGCGAATCGCTGCCAAGTTACAACCCGAACTTCCCTACCATCGCGATTGGAGCCTTTTCGCCCCTGGTAGGCGCACGGCCCTTCCGGCGCGCGCCCCACTCGGGCTACTTCGGGCTTACTTATAACCGTTCCAAGTGGTACGGTTCCTTTACCGGGACGCTGGTCGGCCACCGAGACGACAGTGACTTTCTTACCGACTCAAATTTCGGCAACACCTTGCTGCTGCCTAACCGCAATCTGCTTGGCGCTTACCAACGTCTTGAACTTGGCGGCGGATACCAGTTCACCCGAACCCTTACGGCTTACACTGATATACAGAATCTCTTGAGCGAGCATTACAGCGAGGCTTTTGGTTACCCGGCGCTTCCCTTCGCCTTTCGCGCCGGAGTAAAGATCAGCTTTGGAGGCGAATCTTGGCAATGGAAGTAGCCACGGTTTCGAGCCCCCCGGAGGCTGCTTCGCCGCCCGGCGACCGCCCAGGCCGCGGCCCCGGGGGCAAAAGAAGCAGGATTGATCCATGGCCACTCATCGTCCTGCTGACGGTGGCGCTGGTAGTGGTTACCCTGCTATCGCTCGCGACCGGCGCCGTGTCTATCTCGCCGCGCACCATCTTTGCCGCCCTACTCAGAGAGCATCCGCTGACTGAGACACAGCGGCTCATCCTGTTTCACATTCGGCTTCCGCGGGTGCTGGCTTCGGGGCTAGTGGGCTCAGCGCTGGCCCTGGCCGGTCTTCTCTTTCAGGGTCTCTTTCGCAATCCCATCGCCGACCCCTACGTTACCGGATGCTCCGGAGGCGCCATCTTTGGCGCTTGCATCGGCATCTTTTACTTTTCCCAATGGTCGGTCTTCGGATTCAGCGCCACTGCGTTGCTGGCCTTCGCCGGGTCGGCGGCCACGATGGCGCTGGTCTACTCCTTGGCGCGATCGGCGGGCAGGACCAATGTGGTCACGCTTCTGTTGGCTGGATTTGCTATCAGCACCATGTTCACCAATACCAGTTATTTCTTCGAGCTCCTGGACAAGACTGGCGCCAGCAACCGCATTCTGATTTCCTGGCTGCACGGAGTCATCGGCATACCGGCGTGGAGCGAGCTTGGCATAAGTACCGCTCTGCTCGGCCTGTCGGCATTGGCTGCGCTGCCCTTGATGCGGACGTTGAACACCCTGGCTTTGGGGGATGAGTATGCGCAGCAGCTCGGGGTCCGGGTCGAGGCAGCGCGGGTGTGCATCATTCTGATTGGCTCGCTGCTCACGGCGGTGGCGGTTTCGCTGGGCGGCATGATCAGCTTCGCCGGGCTGATCGTGCCCCACGTCGGACGGCTCCTGTTAGGGCCCGATCACGTCCGCCTGCTGCCGGTAACTGCCCTGGCCGGGGCCATCTTCCTCATGCTCGCAGATACCCTTGCACGGACCCTCTTCGCCCCCTCGGAGGTTCCGGTGGGCATCCTCATGGCCTTTATTGGCGGGCCCTTCTTCCTCTACCTGCTGCGCAAGATGAAACGGAGCTACACGGTATGAGCTGCCTGTTGCGCTTGAGCGAGGTGCATTTTGACTACCAGGGCCACAGCGTCCTGCGCCAGGCAACCTTCGATCTCGAAGAGGGCAGCTGCAGCGCGCTGATCGGCACCAACGGCGTGGGCAAAACGACACTGTTGCGTATTGCCGCCGGAGTTCTGCGCCCGGCATCGGGTAGTGTTATTTTGCGCGGGCGGCCACTGGACACGATCTCGTTGAAAGAGATCGCGCGTACCATCGCCCTGGTGCCGCAGCAACTCGAGCTTCCCTTTGCGTTCACAGTACAGCAAGTGGTGGAGCAGGGGCGTACCCCGTACATCGGCATGTTGCGGGGACCGGACCGCAGCGACCGCCTGGCCGTCGACCGGGCGCTCGATCTGGCCGATGTGTCCAGCCTGCGCCATCGCATCTTCAACGAACTCAGCGGAGGAGAACGCCAACGGGTGAAGATCGCACTCGGACTGGCCCAGGAGCCACGCCTGCTGCTGCTCGATGAGCCCACCCAGAACCTCGATATCGGAAGGCAGGTGGAGCTGATCGACCTGCTGCACTTTCTGCGTGACGAGGGCATAACCATCCTGGCCTCCATGCACGATCTCCACCTGGTGGATAAGAATTTCTCTACCGTGCTGCTGCTGAGCCCGGAACAGCCCTTAGCCAGCGGGAGCCCGGAGCAGATCCTAAAGCCCTCGATCCTGGAGCACGCCTTCCAATGCCCGCCGGACCGTCATCCGTTATTGATTGAGCGCGCCGAACTCTACCGGAGAGAAGCCCTATGAACACTGAGCTGCTACCCAACATTGAGGAAGTGATCGGAGCCATCGCCGCCCCGCCAGAAGCTTATCTGGCCCAGGCGAAGACTCGTCTCGACTCACTCACCAAACCACTGGGGAGTTTGGGACGCCTCGAAGATCTGGCGGCGCAATGGTTCGCAATCCGCCAGGGAAACATGGCAGCCCCAGTAAGCAAGGCGGTCTACGTCTTCGCCGCGGATCATGGCATCACCGCGGAAGGAGTGAGCGCCTACCCGGCAAAGGTGACGCAGCAGATGGTGGTCAACTTCCTTTCCGGAGGAGCGGCGATCAATGTGCTGGCTCGACTCAACCACGCGGAAGTGACGGTGGTGGATGTGGGTGTGGACGCGGACCTGTTTGGCTATGCAGGGCTGACGGATGGCAAGGTGCGCAGGGGCAGCAGGAATATGCTGCGGGAACCGGCGATGAGTCCTGAAGAGGTAGCTGCGGCGCTCACCGTCGGCCTCACCATGGCGGAGGCCGCCCACGCCAAGGGAAACAATCTGATCGCGGTGGGCGAAATGGGCATTGGCAACACCACCGCTGCGAGCGTCATGACTGCGGCGCTTACGGGCATGCGGGCTACGCTGGTCACCGGCAAAGGGACGGGGCTCGATGAGGAGGGGTACGCGCGCAAATGCCGCACGGTGGAAGCGGTTTTGAAGCTTCACTTCGCCCAACCCGCTGGTCCGCGCAAAATTCTTCGCTGCGCCGGCGGCCTTGAAATCGCCGCCATGACGGGCATGATCCTGGGGGCCGCGCGGCGGCAGATGGGCATCGTTATGGACGGCTTTATCTCTACCGCGGCCGCGGCCACCGCGTGCGGCCTCGCTCCCGCGGTGCGGCCCTACCTGTTTGCCGGACATCAGTCGCAGGAGCCTGGCCACCGAATACTGCTGGCTCACCTGGATATCGAGCCCATCCTTGACCTGCATATGCGCCTGGGCGAAGGCACGGGCGCGGTTCTGGCTATGCCCGTTCTCGAAGCAGCTCTGCATATTTATCAAGAGATGGCCACCTTTGCTTCGGCCGGCATCAGCGGAGCCACTGCATGAGCTTGCGCGCTCCGCGATTTGCAGCGGATATAGCGGTAGCGTTTCAATTTCTCACCCGCCTGCCGGTTCCCCAGGTGCCGTTCGCACCCGACGGCCTGGCGCGCGCGGTGAAGTTCTTTCCTTTAGTGGGACTCGTGATTGGGGCAGGGGCGGCGCTGTTGCAGAAAGTGCTCTCGCCTCATCTTAGTAGGCCCGCTGCCGCCCTGGTCGTGCTGGTTTATCTAGTCCTTATCACGGGATGCCTGCATGAAGATGGTCTGGCCGATGTAGCGGATAGTCTGGGCGGCTGGAATCAGGAACAGCGGTTAGCCATTCTCCATGACAGCCGCATCGGCAGTTACGGCACAGCGGCCCTGGCTCTTTCGTTGCTGACCCGCGGGGTGCTGCTGGCTGAGTTGCCGCTGGACCGCTTCACCGCCTACCTGGTGTCAGCCCATGTGCTCTGCCGCTGGTCAGCTCTGCCCCTCAGCTACTACCTTCCGCCCGCTCGCGACACGGAAGGCCAGGGCGCGCGGATCGCTCGCTTGACGTCGACGTTCTCCCTGATTGCAGGGTCGGTATTTACTATCGTCACCGTGGTTGTTGTTTTGCGCAAAGCTGCGATTGCTCCGGTGCTGGCGGCAGTTGTTGTTTCCCTGCTCGGTGGCGTCCTTTACCTGCGCAAGTTCGGCGGGGTAACCGGCGATTGCTTTGGCGCCACCACCCAGATCACCGAGATCGCTGTGTATCTCTGCGGGGTGTGGAAGCCATGAGCCGCGTGTTGTTTATTCGCCATGCTGAGACGGAGATGGCGGGGCGCTTTTGCGGTCATTCCGACCCCGAGTTGAACGCCCAAGGGCACACGCAGCTTACTTCGTTGGCTCACCAGCTCTCCGCGGAGCCGATCGATACTGTTTATAGCAGCGACCTGCGCCGGGCCAGCGCCACGGCGCACGCGATCGCTGCTGTTCGAGAGATACCGCAGGTGATACGGTCCGCGCTGCGGGAGATTGATTTCGGGCAATGGGAAGGTTTGAGCTGGGAGCAGATTGAACAAATGGATGCGGAATACGCGCGGAAGTGGGTTGCGCGCTATCCCCACCTTCCTGCGCCTTCAGGGGAGACCTTTCATGCATTTGAGGCACGCGTCCTTCGTGAAGTGAATCACCTTCTCGACGGCAACCGCGGACCGATCGCGGTGGTTACGCATGGGGGTGTGTTGCGTGTGGTCTTGCGGCATCTGTGCGGTTGCTCTGATGAGGAAGCATGGCAACAAACGCAAGCGTACTGTTGCATCGTGCGCTATGAGTGATTCGAAAGGGGAAAAGGAATGAGTATTGCAACCAAACGTGGAGATGCAGGACAAACCGGGCTTGCCGGTGGCATTCGCATTTCGAAGGCGGACTTGCGGGTAGAGGCTTACGGCACCGTGGATGAGCTGAACACTGTGCTGGGTTTCGCCCGCAGCATCTGTAAAAACGAGGAGATCGCCGGCTGGACAGAGCAGATTCAAAAGACGCTCTTCCGGCTTGGGTCCGCCTTGGCGACGCCGCCGGAGAGCCGCAAGCCGCAGCCCTATGTCACGGCAGAAGACGTCGACTTTTTAACCCAACTGGTCTATCGGATCGAGGCTACGGAAGGGATCCTCGCTGATTGGTCACTGCCCGGCGCATACACCGAGTCAGCCGCATATGAAGTCGCGCGGACGGTTTGCCGGCGGGCGGAACGGGCTGCGGTTCGGCTGGCGGAGAGCGGACCAGAGGTAAAGCCGGAGGTGTTGGCTTATCTGAATCGCCTCTCTGACCTGGTGTGGCTCTTCGGCAGGTTGATTGAGCTGAACGCAGGCATCGATGCCCGCCTTCGTGATGGAAGCAAAGCTGGCCCGAAGTGGTCGAGAGCCTGGTAGGTCCGGTTACCTGGGGAGTTGTTAGGGGGAAGGGCTTGGTTGTGCGACACATCTCTCCCTTGCTCACCAGCCTTTCCCCCTGGACGGGTGCCCCATGTTCGCGCTTTCGCGTACATGGGTTGAACAAGTTGGGCGTAGCCCTTCCTTCTTCTTTTCCTGTATGTAGGTGTAGACCCCGGTAGTGAAAGCATTGGAAAAAGCTCGTCTTCAACCCATGTACGCGAAAGTCCGCGAACATGGGGCACCCGTCCAGGGGGAAAGGCTTGGTGGCAAACCGGGAAAGCGGTGGACGAAATGACAGCCAACCCGTGTGCCAACCGTCCTTAGGAGCCTCATGACTCAAGCACGCGCCATCATGGTTCTTGGCACCAGCTCCCATGTTGGCAAATCATTATTGACTGCTGCCCTCTGCCGCATCTTTGCGCAACGGGGCTTGAGCGTCGCTCCCTTCAAATCGCAGAACATGTCGCTCAACTCGGCCGCAACCATCGAGGGTCTGGAGATCGGCCGCGCCCAGGCGCTGCAAGCCGAAGCCGCCGGCATCGCGGCGTCGGTCCATATGAATCCTATCCTCATCAAGCCATCGGGGGACTGCACCTCGCAGGTGGTGGTGCGCGGTAAGATTTGGGGGCAAATCTCCGCTGCCGACTATCATCAGCGGCGGGTGGAAGAACTGATGCCCGCGGTGCGCGAAAGCTATCGAACACTCGCGTCCACTTACCAGGTGATCATCCTGGAAGGAGCCGGCTCGCCGGCTGAGATCAACTTGAAGCAACACGACATCGCCAACATGCGCATGGCAGAAATGGCAGATGCCGCTTGCCTCCTGGTGGGTGACATCGATCGCGGCGGAGTCTTCGCTTCCCTGCTGGGCACCGTCGAGCTACTCGATCCGGCCGAGCGCGATCGCATTCGCGGCTTCTGCATCAACAAATTTCGCGGGGACCTCAGCCTGCTGGAACCCGGACTCCGCATGATGGAAGAGCGTCTGGGGAAACCCTGCCTGGGCGTGGTTCCCTATCTGCCTGCCCTCGCACTGGAAGAAGAAGATAGCGTTGGCCTGCCACCCGTGACGCGCACAGGCTGGTCCATCAGCAACAACACCCCAGACCGCCCGCTGCGCATCGCCGTTATCGCGCTGCCCTCATTCTCCAACTTTACCGACTTCGACTCGCTGCGTGCCGAGCCTGCAGTTGATTTGCTCTTCTGCCGCTCGGCTGAACCTCCGGCGAACGCGGATGTGCTGATCCTGCCCGGAAGCAAACAAACCATGAGTGACCTGGAGTGGTTGCACCAGGTTGGCCTCGACCAGGCGGTTCGCGACCACGCCCGGTCCGGCCTGGTAATAGGTATCTGCGGCGGTATGCAAATGCTTGGCCAGGAGCTGACCGACCCGCTCGGAATCGAGCAGCACGGCTCCATGCCAGGGCTCGGCCTGCTTCCCATCAGCACTACGATGCAGGCACACAAGGTGACGCGCAACTGCTCCGGCACTATCGATGGCGGCACTCTCTTCGGCCAAACGCTGCCTGATGGTCATATTGCCGGCTATGAGATTCATGTCGGTAAGACTCTGTATCTCGATAACGCAGTTCCCTTCGCTACCCTTAGCTCGGGAGAGTTGGATGGGTGCATCAGTGCCGACCGGAAGATACTCGGCACCTACCTGCACGGAATCTTCGACGAGGACATCTTCCGTCATGCCTTCCTGACCGCCGCCCGCAGCTTCCGCAAGCTGGCCCCTTCCTCCGCGCTCAATCCCTGGAAGGCGCAACGCGAAGAATCTCTCGATCGTCTTGCTCGCCAGGTGAGCCAGTCGCTGGATATGCGGCGCATCTTCAGCTGGGTAGGGATGAAGTACGAGTGACTCGCGCTCAGGCCATCGCCGCTGCCTTCCTGCTGGACTGGATCGCTGGTGATCCGGAGTGGTTCCCACACCCCGTACGATGGATGGGACGCTACACGCAGCTTGCAGAATCGCTGCTACGCCGGCCAGGGCAAAGCGCAAACGAAGAACTGATGGCGGGCACAGCGCTCACTATCGGCCTGGTTGGCGCCTCCTACCTGGGCACTGCGAAAGCGATCGAAATAGCCTATCGGATAAGCACGATAACCGGCCTGGCAACAGAGATCCTATTGGGATGGACCTGCGTTGCATCGCGCAACCTGGTCGATGAAAGCCTTGCCGTCATCCGCGCACTGCAACAGGAGCACCTCGCTCTCGCCAGACAGAGGCTGTCACGAATAGTCGGCCGCGATACCCAGTTTCTGAGTGAGACCGAGATCCACCGCGCGGTCATCGAGACACTGGCCGAGAGCGCGTGCGATGGCGTCGTAGCCCCCGTAGTTTTTATGGCCATCGGCGGCGTCCCGATGGCCATGGCTTACAAGGCGGTGAACACATTGGACTCCATGATCGGCCATGCCGACCAACGCTACTTCTACTTTGGCAAGGTGGCCGCGCGGTTGGATGATGTGGCCAACTACCTTCCCTCGCGCCTGACAGCCCTGGCTCTAGCAGCGGCAGCAGGGCTCGGGAGCGGGACAAGTGCCACCTCGGCCCTGCGCATCTGGCGGCGTGATGGCGCAAAGCACAAGAGCCCAAATGCAGGACAACCGGAAAGCGCGATGGCGGGCGCCCTGCAGGTCCGGTTGGGCGGCGAAAATACCTATGCAGGGGAACGCCTCGCGACCCCCCTGCTTGGAGCGGAGTTCGAGCCTCCTATGCGCCATCACGCGACCCGGGCTCTTCGGCTGGTCGCGGCCGTCTCTCTCTTCAGTGCTGTGGTTGCGGTGCTGGCACGAAGCCAAAAGTTTCGATGAGTGTTCAGTTTCGAACAACAATTTCGCTGGTGGACAACAGCCGGGACGCTCTTCGTGCACTAACCATTTGTTTTCGGCGACTTAGGAGTGGCCTGCAGCATGCACGTAAAGGGACGACATGCTGAATGACCTGAAGTTCGCGTTGCGGCAACTGCGAAAATCGCCCGGATTCACCCTCACGGCCGTCCTGACGCTGGCACTGGGGATCGGAGCCAACACGGCGATCTTCTCCATGGTGGAATCAATCATGCTGCGCCCGCTGCCCTTTCCCCAACAGGATCGGCTGGCACTGATCTCCAGTCCCGACGAGTCTAGTTTTCCCAAGGGCTGGATCCGCGCATTAGGCGAGCATTCTGAATCCTTCAGCGCCGTCAGCGGCTTCGGCGCTGACGCGGAATCGAATGTCGCCACCGCAGACACCTCGGAGCGGGTGTTTTCCGCCGACGTGATGGCGAACGCCTTGGATACGCTCGGCGTTCATCCGGCGCTGGGCAGCTTCTTCACCCCCAATGAATCAATCGCCGGACGCGACCTCGTGGTGCTGCTGAGTTACGGCTACTGGCAGCAGCGTTTTGGGCAGAGCCCGGAGGTAATCGGCCAAACCATCCGTATCGACGGCATATCGCGGCGCATCGTCGGGGTAATGCCTGCCGGAGTGCGCTTCCCTTATGCGGATACACAATTTGTCATCCCGGTGGCATTCAAAGGCGGGGATCCGATCGATCCCTGGCGGGACTTCGACTTGCATGCCTTCGGACGCCTGAAGGACGGGGTAACCCCGGCGCAGGCACAGGCAGAAATGCGGAGATTGCACGCCGTCTTATTACCACTTTTTCCCTGGCGGATGCCGGATACGTGGGCATCGAACACAACCGTAGTATCGCTGCTTGAATCGGAGGTCGGCGCCACAAGGCCCCGCCTGATGTTGCTGTTTGCAGCAGTGGGGTTGATCCTGCTGATTGCCTGCGCCAATGTGGCCAACCTGATGCTGGCCCGCGCTGCCGGCCGCCAGAGTGAGATGGCCCTTCGCGGAGCGCTGGGTGCTTCTTCGCACCGGTTGATCAGGCAATTGCTCTCGGAAAGCGTGGTTTTGGGGGCCATGGCAGGGATTGCCGGCCTGCTTGTGGCCGCCGCCAGTTTGCGTGGCCTGGTGCGGTTGCTGCCCGCGGATACACCCCGCTTGAGCGAGATTTCCCTGCACTGGCCAGTGTTTCTTTTTGCCGCGGCGGTATCGCTGCTGACTGGATTTTTGTTTGGGCTCTTCCCCGCAGTGAAAATGGCGTCACCCAACCTGCAAGGCATGCTGCGCTCCAGCGGCCGGGGCGTGGCCGGGAGAGCGTCGCAGTTCCGGCTGTCGATGGCGCTGGTGGTGGGGCAGATCGCATTATCCGTGGTGGTGATTACCGCCGCCGGTCTCACCCTGCATAGTCTTTACAGCCTGTTAAAGGTCGATCCTGGATTTCAAACTGAGCGGGTGATCACCGCGGAAGTGTCCTTGGACGCGGCAGCATGCCGGGAAAAGGGAAGGTGCAGCGAGTTCTTTGCCACCCTGCTGAACGAAGCTCCCGGCATGGTGGGCACGGAGGGCATAGCGCTCACCGACTCATTACCTCTTAGCGGGCTCGATGACAATTACGCCTTCGACGCCGAGGGCCATCCCAGGGATGCGCGGCAACCTGCCTTTCAGGCGACAGGAAGAACGGTGTCGTCTGACTACTTCGCGACCTTGGGGATGCAGTTGAAACGCGGGCGGCTCCTGACGGACCAGGATAGGTCCGGGGCAAGCCATGCCGCGGTCATCAACCAGAGCATGGCAGACCATCTGTGGCCCCATCAGGATCCATTGGGAAGGCACATTCTGGAGCTTAAAGATGAACAGGCCCCGGGAATGTGGAATGCGAACGAGGCTTCCACGGTGGTGGGCGTGGTGGGGAACACCCACGAAGCCAGCCTGGCTGGAGGTTATGAGGATGAAGTCTATCTACCTATGACCACGGCTCACGAGCAACCGGTCATGTATGCCGTGCTGCGTACGCGAGCCAGCGCTGCTGAGGCGGCGGCCGGGTTGCGCAGTGCGGTGGAGAAGCTCGATCCGCTGGTGCCGGTGACGCGCGTACGCAGCCTCAACGAGGTAGTAGCAGCATCGGTGTCGGCGCCGCGCTCGCTCGCGATTCTCCTGCTGTCGTTCGGCGCGCTGGCGCTATTGATCGGCGGAGTGGGCGTCTACAGCCTCATGGCCTATGTCGTGAGCTGGCGCACGCGGGAAATCGGCATTCGCCTGGCGCTGGGTGCTATGCGTTGGGAGATCGTGAGTGACATTGTGAAGCAGAGCTTGTTTCTCGTCGCTGCAGGATCGGTCGCTGGTTTAGTCACGGCAGCTTTGCTGACCAGGTTTTTGCGTAGCTTTTTATTCGGAATCAGCGCGCTCGACCCGCTGACTTTCTGCACCGTTCCGCTAATGACCTTGTTGTTGGCCATGTTCGCAGCAATGATTCCGGCGCGCCGGGCAGCCTCCATCGATCCCATGGAGACCTTGAGGAACCAATAGCATCAAGAACACCCAGGCTGGCCTGAATTTCTCACAGACCTGCCTGTCTCTACCGGTAACAAATGCCGGGTGAAATGCGGTTTAGTTACTGCTTGGCGGTCATCTTTTGGATCGTATTGGTGGTGCTTGCTCCGCCCACGGTGGGTACGATTTCTACCCGGCCGCCCCAGGTGACCACATCGTCTGCCCCCACGATGGTTGAGGTGGTATAGTCTCCGCCTTTGACCAGCACATCGGGCCGCACGTAGCGGATGAGCTCCAGTGGGGTGGGCTCATCGAAAATGATCACCGCGTCGGTCGAGCCCAGGGCTGCCAGTATCCGGGCTCGTTCCTTTTCTCCGACCACCGGTCGCGTGGGACCTTTCAGCCGCTTTACAGAAGCGTCGCTGTTTACACCGATCACGATCTTGTCGCCAAACTCGCGGCATTGCTCGAGCAGCGTGATGTGGCCTACGTGCAGAATGTCAAAACAACCGTTGGTGAAGACAATGCGATCGCCGTTAGCACGCCACTCCGCCAAACGAACCAGCAGATGTTGCAAATCAAGAATCTTGTCCGGACCTTTCATCTGCGTAGAAGCGGTGAACTCGGCCACCAGCTCGTTGCGTTGGATAGGCGCGGTTCCTGTCTTGGCGACCACAATGCCGGCGGCAATATTGGCCAGGTTTACCGCAGTCTCCGCATCAAGCCCCCCGGCCAGCGAGGCCGCCAAGGTGGCAATGACAGTATCGCCCGCGCCGGTAACATCGAAGACTTCTCGCGCCCGGGTGGGAGAATGAAAAACGGAATCGGGATACAGAACGCGAATGCCCTTCTCGCTCATCGTAACCGTCATGTAATCGATGCCCAGGTGAGAGACCAGCTGCTGCGCCGCGGCAAGCAACTCCGCCAGATTGTGGCGGTCAATCCCTGTGACCAGGCCCAGCTCCTGAAGATTAGGACAAATCGTCGTGGCGCCGGCATATTTGCTGAAGTCCCGATCCTTGGGGTCGACCAATACCGGGATGCTTCGCTCCCGGGCCACCGCGATCACCGCCTGGCAGAGCTGTGGACTCAACGCGCCCTTGGCGTAATCCGAGAGAATGACCGCATCGGCGGTGCTCACCAACTGAAGCGACCGCTCCAGCAACGCCTGCTGCTCGTCCGCGGGCCGGGCTTCGGCATTCTCCACATCGAGCCGCAGCAACTGCTGGTTACGGGAGACGATCCGGGTCTTCGAAATGGTGGAATGGCGGGAAACTACCATGCCGGTGAAATCCACGCCGGCCGGGGTAAGCAATGCGCTCAACTCGCGCATTTCCACATCGTCGCCCCAGAAGCCTGCCTGCGCAGTCTTGACCCCAAGGCCCACCAGGTTCATGGCCACATTGGCCGCACCCCCGGGCGCCGTCGTGGTGCGCACCGAGCGAAGCACAGGGACCGGCGCCTCGGGCGAAATGCGGTCCACATCCCCCCAGATGGAGCGGTCCAGCATCACGTCGCCGATGACCAGGATACGAAGTGCAGCAAATCCACTTTCGATGAGAGAAAGAAGCCGGGATTGTTCTTTCACCAGCACTTCCCCAAGGCCCGGTACAGCTCAAAAACGCGTTCTTGCAGCATCCGTGATTGCCCCTGTTTCTATCATCGCAAATAAAGAGCTTCTGTTGCGATTGGCCTATACTACGGGGGAGCCCGGCGTTTCTTTTCTTACAACGGTGTATGGCGATCAACTTACCGAAATCCAGTGTTCTCAGGGCCCGGTTGAAGCGGATACTACGCCCCACCAGCAAGTGGGCCCGCATTACCGTCTGGCTGGGTGGATTATCTCTCCTGCTGTGGCTGGTCGATCTGGCGCCGGGGATGAAGCTAGGGGGATGGGCGACGCTTCTCACCCTCGGTTTCTTCTTCTTTGCCGTGGTCCTGCTCTGCCGCTGGGCTTACCGTCCTGTGTTATGGCGGCTGCGCAACCGGTTGATCGTCACCTACCTCTTCATCGGCGTTGTGCCAATCCTGCTGCTGTTGATCATGTTCGGCCTGGCCGGCATTCTATTTGCCGGCCAATTCGCAACCTACGTCGTCATCTCGGACTTGCATTCGGAGCTGCTCCACCTGCAAGCCGCCAATGATGCTCTGGCGGCGCAGTTATTCCCCATGGAGACCTCGGGGAAACTCAACGAACAGGTCGCGGAACAATTCACCCGGGCTTCAGATGAGAGGTTCCCTGGGCGTACCGTGACCGTCTCGCGCGGCGGAAACGGCTTCGTCCTCTCTACCGAGGGAGCGCCGCTGCCAGCGCAGCCGGCGCAGGTTCCCGGCTTTATCAGCGGCGACTTCACCGGTTTCGTGGTCGATCACGCGGTTCTGCATCTGCGCGCGATCCGGCTCTCCGATGATCGCCGAATGGCCTTGATCTCCGATATCCCCATCACGCCAAACCTGCTCCTGCCAACAGCCGAACGCCTGGGCTCAGTCACCTTGCTCCCCCTTCCCATCGAACGCAAAAACGGCGTTGAGGTACACGGCAAACGTGTGAATGCCGGGCAAGTATCCCCTCGTACCCATTGGTTCGACCTGACCCTGCACTTTGGGACCTTTTTCGATGTCGTGGATTGGGAGACCGGGGATAAACAAGGGGACGGAATTATCTATGTCGCCACCCGGCCTTCGATGCTCTATGCAACCTTGTGCGCCACCCTGGGAGACAAGGCGTTAATCTTCCGCGATTTGCTGTTTGGTGTGGCGATCTTCTTCGGCGTAATTGAGTTGGCTGCCCTCTATATCGGCGTACGCCTGTCGCGCAGCATGACCTCCTCGGTAGCAGAACTCTACCGGGCGACCGAGCATGTGAACCGTGGCGATCTAACCCACCGCATCCAGATCCGCGGCCATGACCAGATGGCGGCGCTCGAAGGATCGTTCAACTCCATGACCGGCTCGCTGGCCAGACTGATCGACGAACAGAAAGAGAAGCAGCGGCTGGAGAACGAGCTCAGCATCGCCTACGAGGTGCAGGAGCTGCTCTTCCCCGGCGAGGTGACGAACCTGCCCTCTCTTGAAGTCCATGGGGTCTGCATCCCGGCGCGCACGGTCAGCGGAGACTACTACGACTTCATCCCCCTGGGCACTGACCGGATGGTACTGGCCGTCGGCGACATCAGCGGAAAAGGTATCTCCGCGGCCCTGTTGATGGCCACTGTGCATGCCTTTGTTCGCGCCTATTCGCTGGAGCCCGAGATGGTCCTGGTACCGGCAGCCTTGCAGTACGAAGCCGAGTCTCATGGAGACTCCCGCATGTACTACCGCGGAGATGGCAGCTCCGAATCGCAGCTAGCTCCCGCCATGCTGATGACCACCTTGAACTATCAGCTCTACCGCAGCACGCCGGCGGCGAAGTACGCCACCATGTTCCTGGGCTGTTATGACCCCAATGCGCGCGTGTTGAGGTACTGCAATGCCGGCCACTTGCCACCCATCATCGTGCGCGCAAGCGGCGAAGCTTTTCCCTTGGACATCAACGGCACCGTGGTCGGTCTCTTTGACGGCGTTACTTATGAGGAATCGACTGTCGTGATGCAGCCTGGCGACATCTTTGTCGCCTACAGCGATGGAGTCACTGAACCGGAAAATGAATTCGGAGAGTTTGGTGAGGACCGGCTGATCGCGTTAATCAAAGAGCATCGCCGCAAGCCGCTGCCACGCATTGCCGAAATCGTCACCGGCGCAGTCGCGGATTGGATTGGCGCGGCCGAACAGCCCGACGACGTGACCATCGTTCTTGCCCGCTGCACTCCAAACGCGCTCCCATGACGATTCCGTTTGTTAACATCTGCCTATGAACTATCGCACGCTCGGTCGTACCGGTTGGAAGGTCTCAGAGATCAGTTTTGGCGCGTGGGCTATTGGGGGCGCCTGGGGGCAGGTAAGTGACGACGAGTCGCTAGGGGCGCTCAACCAGGCCATCGACTCCGGCGTTAATTTTCTCGATACCGCGGATGTCTACGGAAGCGGCCGCAGCCACCACCTGATCTCGCGGCTGAAAAAGTCTCGCAAAGAAGAGATCATCGTGGCCACCAAGGTGGGCCGGCGTTTGGCCAAGCAGACGGTCGAGGGCTACAGCCGCGCCAACCTCACCTCCTGGGTCGAAGACAACCTGCGCGACCTGGAGACAGAGACGCTGGACTTAGTACAGCTCCACTGTCCACCCACCGATGCGTATTACCGCCCTGAGATCTTCGCCATACTCGACGACTTCGTGCGCGCGGGCAAGATCCGCTTCTACGGGGTCAGCGTCGAGCGCGTGGAAGAGGCGCTGAAAGCGATCGAATACCCCAACGTGCAGAGCGTCCAGATCATCTTCAACTGCTTTCGCCAGCGGCCGGCAGAGGTCTTCTTCGCCCAGGCCAAACTCAAGCAGGTCGGCATCCTGGCGCGCGTTCCGTTGGCCAGCGGTCTGCTTACGGGCAAGTTCAAGGCTGATACCAAGTTTGCCGATGACGATCACCGCAACTTCAATCGCCAGGGGCAGCGCTTCGACGTCGGCGAAACCTTCTCCGGGGTCGACTACGAGGTAGCGCTGGCGGCGGTGGAAGAGTTGCGTGCCCTGGTGCCGGCGGCCGTGAGCATGAGCCAATTCGCCTTACGCTGGATCCTGATGTTCGATGCCGTCACGTGCGCCATCCCCGGAGGCAAACGCCCCAGCCAGGTGGCGGACAACGCACTGGCCTCGACGCTGCCGCCGCTCACGCCGGAGGTGATGGCCAGCGTGTGCAAAATCTACGACGCAAAGATACGTCCGCTTGTTCACCAGCTCTGGTAAGCGCTTCTCTCTCAGGAGTCTTTTTTGCCTATCCGGATCCATACAATCAGCCTCGCCCTGGCCGCTTTTTTGCCGCTTTCTGCTTCCTTCTCTCTCGCCGCCGCTCCCGATTCTGTCGCCTCGCGTCTCGCGGCGCAGAACGCTCTTTTCGAAGAGCAGTACCAGGCCGAGCTGAAAACCTCCCCGCTCGCTGCGACCTCCTACGGGGACTACCGCTACAACGACCAACTGGATGACGTTTCCTTAGCCGAGATCGAGCGGGAGCATGCTACGGACGAGCAGTTCCTGGCGCGGCTGAAGGCTATTTCGACCGCGGGTTTTCCTGAGCAGGATATTCTCTCCCACGAACTTCTTGTCCGCACCCTGGAGCAGCGCAATGAGGACTACGCCTTCAAGGACTTCGAGATGCCCATCTCGCAGATGAGCGGTCCCCACACCCAACTGGCCGATCTTCCTCTCTCCTCGCCGTTCAGCAGCGTGAAATTCTATGACGACTACATCGCGCGCCTGCACCAGATTCCGCGCGTTTTTACCCAGACCGAAGAGGTGCTGCGCGCGGGCATGCGAGACAACCTGATGCCGGTGCGCTTTCTGCTGGAGAAGATCCCCGGCCAATGCGATGGGGTGATCGCCTCGGACCCGTTCCTTCTGCCAACCAAGAAGTATCCCAGCAGCATCTCCGCTGCCGACCAACAGCGGCTAACGCAGCAGATCACAGAGGTGGTTAAGAACGAGGTGTTGCCGGCCTACAAGGCTTTCGGCACCTTCGTGGCCACGGAATACGCTCCCCATGGCCGCACCACTCTCTCCGTCGCTTCCCTTCCGGGTGGCGAAGCCCGATATAGGCATGACATTCGCAACCGCACCACCATGAGCAATCTCAGTCCCGACCAGATCCATCAAATTGGTTTGCGAGAGGTGGATCGCATCGGGGCCGAAATGCTCGCCATCGCGCACCAGGAAGGATTTTCCGATCTGGTTTCTTTCAGCGATTCCCTTAAGACGAATCCCAAGTACGTTCCTACCTCCGCCGAGCAGATCCTGGATGATTTTCGCAAGTACCTCGCCCAGATGCAGGGTAAGCTGCCGCAACTCTTCACCTATATTCCTGGCGAGCCCGTGACCGTAGAGGCGATTCCATCCTTCCAATCGGCGATGGCGACGCACTATCAACCCGGAACCCCCGATGGCAAACGGCCGGGCCGGGTGGTGGTGGAAACCTCGGACTTCGCGCATCGCACCTTCGTCAACGATGAAGCGACCGCCTATCATGAAGGCATCCCTGGTCATCACATGCAGATCTCCGTGGCGCAGGAGATGACTGGTCTACCCAAATTTCGTCAGCATAGTTTCAACTCCGGCTACATCGAGGGTTGGGCGCTCTATGCCGAGCAGCTCGGCAAAGAGGTTGGCTTCTACCAGGATCCTGTCTCCGACTATGGCCGGCTGGCCAGCGAGCGCTTTCGCGCCGTGCGCCTAGTGGTTGACACCGGCATTCACTCCAAGAGCTGGACGCGCGAGCAGGTGGTCGACTACTTCCGCAGATCGGGCACCATCGACGAGCCCATGATCCAGTCGGAAACAGACCGCTACATTGCGTGGCCGGGGCAGGCCCTGAGCTATAAGCTGGGGCAGCTCAAGTTCCTCGAACTACGCGAGAGGGCACAGAAGGAACTGGGAGCGAAATTTGACCTCCGCACCTTCCACGACGAGATGCTGAGCGGCGGTGTGCTACCCCTCGATCTCCTCGACGCGCGCACCGACAGCTGGATCAAAGCGCAGAACGGGGCTGGAGCTGCTGCAGGCAATTGACGTTAGATCAGCAAGTTGCAGGCATTCATGAAAGTTTGGCGAGAAAGATGGTTGCCGTCCTTGGTTGTGGAACGAGAGGCAGACCTGGTTGGTGTTCTCCGGGTAAACACCTTCGCCCTTGATCTTCTCTTTTTATTCTCCTATATTGATCCCTATGCGCACTCTCCCTTTCCCCAAGTGCTGCGTCGTTTGCTGCAAGAAGTGCGGCCACGACGTGTTAAGCGGAACGGACGCCTTCCCTGCCAGCTCCATCTTCGTGGTGTGCTCGATGTGCGGAGAGAAGCGGAGGTATCTGCCCTCAGAAGTAATCCATGGCAGGCCGCATTTGGTGGTCCGGCGAAAGCGAGGTCCGGTGGCAGCCCACCTCGCTCCTCTCCGCGCTGAGAGAGTCGCTGTCGGCCGGGGCCGCTGATCACTTAGGCAAAGGCGGCAGTTTGATAGTTCTACCTTCCCGCGCCGACTGCCTCGCCGCATCCAGTATCTGCATCACGACCACATTGGTCTCGAGTGAGGTCAGGTCGCCGTTTGGCTGCAGGCTTCCGTTAAGCACCGCGGCAAGGTAGTGCAGCGATCCATCGTTGGGAGGGGTCAGGGGCGGAGCGGTGCTCTCGCTCTCCTGGGCCTGGCCTTTCGTCCGCACGCGCACCTCGTCAGGTCCCACGGTGATCAGGTACCCGGTCGCCCCATACACTTCCATATCTTTCCGGGCAAACGGCCAGTTCCATGAACCCATCAACACCGCCTGGGCTTTGGGGTAGCGCAGGATGATGGTGGATTCATCCGCCACCCGGGGATAGATCTGGGGCTTATCCGTCTGGGTCACGGCGGTCACGCTCACCGGGGACTCGCCGTGCATCAGCCAGGTAACCAGGTCGGCGCCGTAGCAACCGAAATCGTACAAGGCGCCGTCCCCGTTCTGCTCCGGATCCTCAAGCCACTTCAGAAATTCCGGCGGCACGCCGATCTCCTTGGGGCCTTCATGACCATCGTGCACCACGATTCTGCGCAGATCGCCGAGCGATCCCTTGGCCACTTCGTCATACGCGGCGCGGTTGCTGGCGTACCACGTAGTCTCGTAGTTCACCAGCACCTGGATGTGGTGCTCCCTGGCCGCATGGCGTATCGCCAGGGCATCCTCGAGCGACATGGTCAATGGCTTTTCCACCATCACGCTGAGCCCGTGCTGGGCGGCGGCTTCGATTACCTCGCGGTGCTTACCCACCGAGGTGTAGACCAGAAGGGCCTGCGGATGGCGGGCTGCAATCATCGCATCCAGCTGCGCATAAAAAAGACTGGGGTCGAGATGAAACTGCTCTGCGTAGCGGTGGGAGAGCGTCGTATCCGCGTCCACGATCCCAACCAGCTCGACCTCATGCTGCTTGGGAAACTGCTTTAGAAAGCCAGAGACATGCCCATGCTCCAGGCCAACGATCGCAACCCTGAGCGGTTGTGGTGAATCTTGGGCAAATACGTTGTCCCCGCTCCCGACCATGAACACAAGGCAAACCAACATCCAGAAAGTACGCCGCATATTCCCTCCGAAACTCTTAAGTCTGTGCGGGCGCTTTGCCGGATCGGCGTACCCAAGTCCCGTTTTGTTTTTCAAGATAGACCCACTCGGACTGCGAACAAAGATTGCCGCACCAATCGAGGATGTAGACCAGTGCAGCCGTTTGCGCAACATTAAAATAAACCTCGCTGAAGTAGGTGATGCCCAGGTAGTCGCCATACGTAGACTGCATGTCAGAGGTAGCGGTCATGGAAGTGTGCGTGGCCCGGAGTTGCTCGGTATCCGCTGTCCCCATCAACACGTAGGGCCTGTCCAGCGTGAAACGGCGCGTCAGTGCGAGCCGCTCCTTCTTGCGCTGGTTGTAGTCCATGACTGCTTCGTGAAAGGCGCGAGCATTGTCATCCGGCGGTTGGAGAGTAGCCTCCGGCGCCAGCTTGGGGTTCATGTCATCCTCGCTCACCGTCGTATCGCTGATGGCCCACGGCTGGCCTGCATCCATATCTGTAAACACCTGACCGGGCATCAGCAGTGAATAAATCTGGTATGAGTCGGGCAGGCGATCCGGAGCGACGGGAGTGGGCTTGGTTTGGGCCAATGCCAACGATGTTGACACCGCGCAGAACAACACCAGGCACATGCCAACCCGCCTTGCTGTAGCGAACATGGCCGCAAGGGTAGATGCGAATCGGTGATGGATCGCCATGCGCAATGACTCCTGGGTGGTCACCTGCTTAATCATGACACACGCAATACTGGACGCCGGCATGGCAACACAAGCTTACGATACCGGTAGTATTCTCTCTGAATACACACAGGAGAAACGTGCCATTGACGAAACCAAACCGCGCCAAAGTCACCAAGCTGGGAGAGGTGGAGCGCGTCTACCGCATTCTGCGCGATTGGTTGATCACCGCCAAGCTGCCTCCCGGCGAATTCCTCTCCGAAGCGGATCTTGCCGAGCGATGCGGAACCAGCCGAACACCGGTGCGGGAAGCCTGCACCCGCCTGATGCAGGACCATTGGCTGACCCGGATCCGCAGGAAGGGCTTCATGGTCACGCCCATATCGGTGCGGGACATCGTGGACTTGTACGACTATCGCAAGCTGCTGGAATGCTACTCGGCGGAAAAGCTGGCACAGACCGCGAGTCACGAGCAAATCAAGGAGCTGGCTGCGATTGTCGCGCCCGAAAAAGACCCCGAAGCCGGCCTGGAACAGATCCTCGCCGCCAACCAGATCTTTCACCTGCGCTTGGGCGAACTGGCGGGCAATCAGAGGGTGGTGGGTCAACTCAACCTGACGCTGGGCTATGTAGCACGCCTGGACACGCTCTGTACCCAGACTGTCCCAGGCTGGATCGGTCACGCCGAAATTCTACGCGCCATCGAGCGGCGAGAGCCGGCAGAGGCTCGCCACGCGATGCAGGTGCACGTGGATGCCTCGCGGGACAAGATGGTGAAACTCTTCAGCGCGTAGCCTCGTCGATCTACTGTGCGGTCCCCAGGCCGCGCAGGGCACGTCCAGCCGTAGCACCCGTCAACCTGCCCTGCTCCCACTCGAGCTGCCCATTCACCAGAACATACTGCACGCCTTTCGCCACCTGGTTGGGCTCAGCATAGGTTGCGGTGTCGATGATCGTCGCAGGATCGAAGATGGTCACATCGGCGTAGAAGCCACTTTTCAGCAATCCGCGGCCTGCGAGATGTTCACGCTGCGCGGGCAGAGACGTAATCTTGCGAATCGCCTGCGCCAGGTCAAGCAATTGCAGATCGCGGCTGTAGTGACCAAGAAAACGGGGCATCGCGCCCCACGCGCGGGGATGCGTGTGCGGTTCAAAGAGCGGCCCATCGAGCGAGGTCTCACCGGCATCGAGGCCGATGCTGGTCCAGGGCTGCTTCAGGCCGTACTGCAGATCGTCCTCACTCGCCATGAAGTAGAGCGCTGACGTCTGCCCCTTGTCGGCAAGGATGAAATCGAAGAACGCATCCATCTCTGGTTTGTTCTCGGCCTTCGCCATCTCAGCGACCGTCTTGCCTTCATACTGCTTCAGCGCCGGATTCACCACCGACGAGATCATGACCCCACTACCGCCCCCGCTATCCAGGTAAAGATTCTCCCAATCACTGTGGTCTTCTGACATAACCTCCACAATGAGTTTGCGCGTCGCGGGGTCTTGCAGACGCTGCAATAGCTGGTTCATGCCGCCATCGGCCATCCACGGAGGCAGAGCAGAAGCCAGCGCCGTTCCGCCGGCGACGTAGGGATACATATCGGCGGCGATGTCCAACCCGGAATCCCGCGCTGCCTGAATCTTCGCCACCACCTGCTTCATCCCACCCCAGCGCGTCTTACCACTCACCTTGAGGTGAAAGATCTCGACCGGGAGATGCGCTTCGCGTCCGATGCGCATGGCCTCATCGATGGCCGCCATTTCGCTTTGCCCTTCGCTGCGCATGTGGGAGGCATAGAGGCCGCCGTATTGAGACGCGACCTTGGCCAGGGCAATCAGCTCCTCTGTAGTTGCGTAATGCCCGGGAGGATAGATGAGCGCCGTAGACACACCCAGGGCGCCTTGCTGCATGGCCGCGCCCACCAGCGATTCCATTTGCTGCAACTCCGCCGGTGTGGGCGCGCGATCCACGTCACCCAATACCGCTTCACGAACCTGCGCCGCTCCTACATAAGTCCCCAGGTTGATCGGCGTGCCCGAAGTCTCCAGGCGGTGGAAGTAGCCAGCGAGATCGTGCCAATCAATCGTGAGGTGGTAATGCTCCAGCAGGATCTTTTGCGGCGCGATCGTGAGCTCGTTTTGCGGCGCGATGGAGCCGCCCTCGCCGGTGATTTCGCTGGTGATGCCTTGTGACAATTTGCTAAGAGAGCGCTTGTCGATCAGCAAGGACTCTTCCGATTGCCCCAGCATATCGATGAATCCAGGGCTGACCACGAGCCCCGACGCATCGATGACGCGCTTGGCTTTGGCGTCCTCCAGGGTTCCTATGGCGGCAATGCGATCGCCGCGGATGGCGATGTCCCCCGCATACCATGGGTTCCCCGTGCCATCGAGAATGTGGCCATGGCGAATGAGCACGTCGTAGGGAGCTTCAGGGATGCTCTGTTGGCGGCAGGCTACGATGGATGGCGCCAGCGCCACCCACAAACAGAGGACACTCAAGCTGCGTTGGGTTCTATTTGCATTCATGTCTACGAGCCTTTAGCAAAAAGTCAGAGCAAGAGTTAGATCGCCACCTGATCGGCCCCTTTCAAGCGAAGCCTCTTTCTTACTTCATCCGGGGTTGCGATCTGGAAAGAAAGCTCTTCCAAAATGCCGCGGATCTTCTTCACCTGTTCCGCACTGGACGTCGCCAGCACGCCCTTGCGCAGATAGAGACTGTCTTCGAGGCCAACCCGGACGTTGCCCCCCAGAAGCGCCGACAAGGTCGCGATCCGTATCTGGTGACGTCCGGCGCCGAGCGAAGACCAATGGTAGTTTTCCCGTCCGAAGAGCCGGTCCGCAGTTGCCTTGACGTAGCTGAGCAACTCGACATCGGTCCCCATTCCTCCAAGAATGCCGAAGACGGTTTGCAGAAAGAGCGGCGGCTCGACCAACTTCTCGTCCAGAAGATAGGCCAGGTTGTAGAGATGGCCCAAATCGTAGCACTCGTATTCAAACCGGGTGCCGCATCCTTCTCCCAGTTCTTTCAACACCCGCTTCATATCCACGAACGTATTGCGGAAGATATGGTCCTCTGTCGCGGCCAGGTACGGCTCCTCCCACTCGTGTTTCCACTGGCTATATCGCCGTGTCAGGCGGTGAATGGCGAAGTTGATGGAGCCCATGTTGAACGACGCCAGCTCCGGCTTGATGCGCAGCGCCGGCGCCAGCCGCTGATCCAGGCTCATGGCCATGCCGCCGCCGGTGGTAATGTTGATGACCGCGTTGGTGGCCGCTTTGATCGCAGGCAGAAACTGCATATAGACGGCCGGGTCGCCGCTTGGCTTTCCCGTCTTCGGATCACGTGCATGCAGATGCAGAATGGCAGCACCGGCCTCCGCGGCCTCAATCGCCTGGCGCGCAATGTCTTCGGGCGCGAACGGAAGGTAAGGAGACATGGTCGGGGTATGGATCGCCCCCGTGATGGCGCAGCTGATGATGACCTGGTTATCCATGAACGCTCTTTTTTCTGGATTGAGCGCCAATTATACGGTCTCCAGCGGATGGATGAAGAATCGGACAGCCTACTCCTTCACAAAGACGATCCTGTTGTCATCCGGATCCTGGACGGTCAGCATGGACCCCAGCCGCTCGACCGGTAGACCAAGGGTGTGGAGGCGGGCCGCAGTGTCCCGCAGGTTGGAGACCGGGAAGTAGATGGCGAATGCGGCGCCCTCCGTGGCGAACTGCACCACCTGGAGCGATGGGCCGGGCAGCTGCAGTGCAATGCGCCCCATCGCGCCGAAACGCTGCAAGGCGTGGAAGCCTAGCTTCTGGGTGTAGAAAGCATCTGCCGCGTTCGGATCGTTCAAAGTAATACTCACAGCAACGACCTGCTTCGAAATGCGGCTTGCCCCGAGGTGCTTCCCCTGGTCGTTGGAATGCAAAGAGCCCGGCATGTACTGCGTGTATTCGATATTTTGCTTCTCTGGGCCTTCCATGGTGAACAGCAGATTGCCGGCGCCGGCACGCCTGACCGGAGTAGGAGCAAGGCCGCGCGCCACGTATTCGCGATGGAGCGCCTCCAGATCCGCACCCTCGAAGCAGACATGCATAAAGCCGATGGATTGCGAAGGCTGCTGCTGTGGATACATCTCAATAAACTGCTGGTCATTCACCTTGAGGAACGATTCGGTTACCACTCCATCCTTGGTAAAGGTAAACGCCTGTTCAAAACCCAGCTTCTGGTAGAAGTCACGGGATCGGTTTAGATCAGAGACGCGGATAGCAACATGCGCGATGCCGGCAAGCAGAGGTGTATCTGTTTGCCCTTGGGCAGCGACGCCAACAATGGCCAGCACAATCGATAGCAGAGACAGGGTCTTGGTCATAACGGCCTATGATGGACGATGAAGTGGTTCACCAGGACGCCTCCCTGGCCGAAAGATTCTAGCGCAAAGGATCTAAGGGGCCATGGCCGCCTGGAGTGCCTGCTCGGTGTGCGGGGTCATCACCGCATAACCGGCCGCGCTGGGATGAACGCCATCCACGGTATAGGCCGGAATATAGTTCTCACCATTCGGGGCTTCGAGCAGGGTGTGGTAGTCAACCATCTGAATGCCTTGCGCCGCGGCATATTGCGCTATCCATTGGTTGAGCTGGTTGATGCGCTGGAATCTTTGCGGGCTGGGATCCGCGTGTTCCGCGGTGTATCCCGGTCCCCAGGGAGGAATGGTTCCAATCACCACGGCAATGTTATGCTTCTTCGCCTTCTCGACCATGCTCTCAATGTTGTTCGCAGTGTCGGAAAGCTGCCATCCGGGATAGACGTCGTTGGTGCCGGCCACGATGTGCACCGCCCGGGGTTGCAGATCAATCGCATATGCGTCAAAAAGCGCGGCTATCTGGCTGGACGTCAATCCAACGATGCCCATGTCGAGCCAGTTGTTTTGCGTGAAGGTAGCCTGCTGCCCCGCATAGTTCGCGTCCCAGTTGGCGGTGATCGAATCGCCTATGAAGACCACCGTGGGGTGAGTGCGAAAGGTCGCTCCACACCCTGACGTGAACAAGAGAACCACGAGTGCTAACAACCTTTTCAAGCCTACGATACCCGCCACCCGTAATCTCTTCCTACTTCAGGGCATGACGACCTGCCGCCCGCTGATGGCGAACTGCTCTTCCACCCCAGCCGACTGGTCCGATTGTCCCCCGCCCCGGAAGATAGTGTAGCTGCCCGCCGCCACGGCCCGCATCCCGTCTGATCCACCTCACTCAGATGCGCCCGAGATGCCTACAAATGGAATCGCCGTGCTGCATGGCTAGAATAGAGTTTCCGAGCGAGGTACTGCTTCCATGGCCAAGCAATTCATTGGTATCGAACCGCACCACCGCGAGTTTATTTTGCAACAGCGCATATTCTTCACTGCTTCCGCTGCTGCCCAGGGGCGAGTGAACGTTTCTCCCAAGGATGGGGCGGCCTTGCGTATCCTCAACCCAAACAGCGTTGCTTACCTCGACCAAACCGGCAGTGGTAATGAAACGGCGGCTCATCTGCGTGCCAACGGCCGCTTGACCATCATGTTTTGTGCCTTTGCCGGGGCGCCCCTGATTCTCCGCCTCTATGGTCAAGGCAAGATTCTCTCTCGGGGCAGCTTGGCCTACTCAGATTTGCTCGCTTCCGCGTTTGACAACGAAGAACGGCCCGGGTCGCGCCAGATCGTGGTGCTCGCCATTGATCTGGTCCAGACTTCCTGTGGATATGGAGTTCCGCTCTTTCAATACGTCGACGAACGCAAAACTCTGACGCGGTGGGCAGAAGCGAAGGGTGAAGCCGGAATAGAAGAGTACAGGCGGTCAAAAAATGTGTTCAGTATCGATGGATATCCGACCGGGATTCTCGAGTCTTCTTAAGGCTTGCCTGTTCAACCACTATGAATAAGTCTCCCCACACCGAGGTCCTAATCGTAGGCGCAGGACCGACAGGCCTGGTGTTGGCCCTGTGGCTGACGCGGCTGGGCGTACGGGTGAGAATCGTTGACAAGACAGCCGAACCAGGAACGACCTCTCGCGCCCTGGCCGTTCAAGCGCGAACGCTCGAGTTCTACAGCCAGGTCGGGCTCGCAGATGCGGTAGTTGAGCGCGGGCGCAAAACGATGGCCGCGAATCTCTGGGTTGCCGGCAAGCGAGCGGCCCATGCCGTACTGGGTGAAATGGGCTCCGGACTCAGCCCATTTCCCTACGCGCTCATCTTTCCTCAAGACGAGCACGAGCGCCTGTTGGTGGAGCGCCTGAGTGAGGCCGGTGTGCAGGTCGAACGTTGTACCGAGCTCGTAAAGTTCGAGGATGCCGCGGGTCGCGTCCTCGCCCATCTGGAACGGCCAGATGGAGAGCAGGAGACGTGCGAGGCGGCCTATATCGCCGGCTGCGATGGAGCCCACTCCACGGTCCGCGAGGCATTGCAGATCGGCTTTCCCGGCGGGGTGTACGAACATCTCTTCTACGTCGCTGACGTAGAGGCCAGCGGAGCGAGCGTAAACGGTGAACTGAATATCGCTCTGGACAAGACTGACTTTCTCGTCGTGTTCCCGTTGAAGAGCGAAGGACGAGCGCGGCTCATCGGCACCGTGCGTGAGGAGGCCGAACACCAGCGCGACGAGCTGTCGTGGAACGATGTGAGCACACGCGTCCTGGAGTGGATGCCTATGGACGTTGAGCGCGTGAACTGGTTCTCGACTTACCGCGTGCACCATCGCGTGGCTGGGCATTTCTGCGTGGGTCGCGCATTCCTGCTCGGAGATGCTGCCCACATCCATAGTCCCGTAGGTGGACAAGGGATGAACACCGGCATTGGCGACGCGGTGAACCTGGCATGGAAACTGGCTGCTGTCCTGCACGGGCATGCCGAAGCATCGCTTCTCGACACTTATGAGCCGGAACGAATCGCTTTTGCCCGGCGCCTGGTGGCGACGACCGATCGCGCTTTCACTGCTGTAACCAGCTCCGGCGCGTTGGCGCGGCTCATCCGATTGCACATTGTGCCCCTCTTGCTCGCGCCCATTTACCGCTCGACGGCAGCGCGCCGTCTGATGTTCCGCACCGTCTCGCAAACAGCGGTGAACTACCGTGAAAGCAGCCTGAGTGAGGGGCGCGCCGGTGCGGTGCACGGCGGCGACCGTCTTCCCTGGGTGAAATCGGCGCTGAACGGCAGCGATAATTTCGCGGTCCTCAGTTCGCTGGCATGGCAGGTGCACATCTACGGGGAGGCTAACTCCGAGATCCGAAGACTGTGTGAGGAACGCGGATTGCCGTTGCACGTCTTTCCCTGGGGTCCGGAGGTGGGCCGGACCGGCCTGCGGAGGAACGCTGTCTATCTGCTCCGGCCTGACGGCTATGTCGCCCTGGCCGATAGTGGAGGCGCGGCGTCAGCGCTCGCGTCCTATCTAAGCAAACGCAAGCTCACACCGAATCAACGAAAGTAGCGGGCAGAAGGCTCTCTTCCGGAGCCCAGGCGACGGCTTCCACCCGGCCGACCCCAAACACCCTTTTGATCTTCCGGCACCGGGCGGGCGTCGGGCCACTGTAGGTCGTTTTCGGAGATTCTTGAATCACCTCGTTGCGTTCCCGACTCCGCAAAGCTTTTCGAAAAAAGAATGCACTTTGTGAGAGAAAAGAGAGATAAGCTCGCCGGCCGGCGCTTTCCTGGGAAAAAGATTGAGCGAAAAGCGAGATAAACGAGGAAAGGCCTAAGTGCGTCCACGGTTTGCTAGTGTTGGACGGCCAGCCAGAGTGTGGAGCTTCGACCGCTTGTTTGCTCTGTGTAAGCGGCGAGTGCGCCGAAGGCGGCAAGTTGCTCGAGCGCAGCATCGATGCGTTCGCTATTGACGTGGCCATAGAAGAGACGGCTGATCTGATTCCTTGAGAGACCGTTGGGAGAGGCTTCGACGGCCTCGCGAATGCGGTCGGTGATGGGGTCTCCGGTGGCCAGGCCGAAGAGGCGGACGGCGCTTCGGTAGCAGTAGGTCCATACTGCGTAGGCTGCTTCGAGGTGGGGGAGGCAGACCATCTCGCTACAGTCGAGCGCGGCATAGAGGGCGCTGAGGCGCAGGACCTGGGCCTCGCCACGGCTTGTGGCTGCGCCCCGCAGGCCGGGATCACGATGGCTGAGCGACTCATAACAATCTGCCCAAAGCTCCTGAGCCTCTTGGTCGCGGCGAAAGAGGATTTCGGGGCGCGCGGTGGCCCAGGCGACGGCGCACCGCAGTGTCTCGGCGATGGCGGATAGTTCATACGCGGGCGCGCCGGCACCGCCGGGGAGGCAGTTGCTGCGCTCGACCCATGTCCAAAGGCAGCGGTTGGCGAAGCCGTTATGGGCCTGGTCACGCTGGAATGTTTGAGTGAGCTCCCGCTGGGTGATATGCGCGATCAGGCTGAGGTGGGTGCCGGTGGCGCGCAGTTGGTGGTGCATGTCGAGGGTGGGGAGGTTGCCATTATCCCAGGCGCAACGGAGCAGGGGCGAGAGGTGACCGTTGCCGCGCTTGAGGGAGTGGACGACGGTGGCGAACTCCTCTGAGAGGGCGAGGAGACGGCGGTCGGTGGGCGGCTGCTGATCGCGGAGGACCCGTACGAGGCCGTTGGCGGTCAGGCGCGCGCTGTTGACGCGTGTGGAGAGCCAGGAGGGGTCGACGCCGGCGAAGAGGTTGGCGATGAGGTTCCAGCTGGTGCCTTTGCGGGCTTTGCTGGAATCGCCGACGAGGATGACGAAGAGATTGAGGGCGTGGCGGGTGGATTCGACCATGCAGTGGGGGCCGGGGCCGATGAGATTGCCGAAGGCCGCGAGGAATTGGAGGAGGAGAGCGGCGGGATGCGCTTCGGTGTGGGGCGCGAGGGTGTTGACGATGCGTCCGGCGGGTCCGTGGAGGGCGGCTTCTTCGAGCTGCTGATGGGTGGGTGGTTGAGGTGAGGCTGCGCGTGGAGGCTCTGGCTGCTCGGGGATGGGTGGCGGGTTTGGGTTTGGCTGTGGGGGATAGCTTTGCAGTTGGGTCAGGAGGTGTTCTAATTCGGCGTCGATGGAAGTGTGGGGGGACGGGGTGGTGAGGTCTTCCAAGGTTTGGTTGGAATTGGTTGCCATGAAAGGTCACTCCTTTGGTTGCTTATTGTTTTCGATTCCGTGGTGGTTACGAACTCCTCAGTTGGTTGCTGGATCAACGATCCCACGGGTTATTTGTGGCGCACAAGGAGCTTTGAAAATAAACATGAGGAGGAAGGGGGAGTTAACTGGAAGTTACTCCCCGCGGGTATTGGCTTAAGGTAAAACGCCTCACGTTTATCGGGTTATCTACGCGTTGTTAAGAGAAGCGCCACGGCGTGGATCTGCCCGGCCGTCGTTGCAACTTGGTACAGGCTGTCCTGGGGTTGATGCGGTGAATCTCACGAAATCTACCGTTCCCAATAGACGACTCAGCTCTCTCTTCTCGCAGAAACAATGGTAGAATCGCGCACTCCAGTGGTTTTGTCTTAAGCGAGGGAAAATGATCGTAGTCACGGGCGCGTCGGGCAGAACGGGCGGCGCAATGGCAAGAGCATTGCTCGATAAGGGCGAAAAGCCGCGTGTCGTTGGGCGCAGCAGTGAAAACTTGACCCGCTCGTGCAGCGCGGTGCAAAAGCATGCGTTGGCAGCGTCGAGGACAAAGAATTTCTCGCCAGTGCTTTTGAGGGCGCAACCGTTGTTTATCTGGTACTGCCTGAGGATACCTCTTTGGTCGATCTGCGCGCCCATCAGGAACGCATATCGGATTGTTTCGCCGCTGCAGTTTCCAGAGCACACGTACCCTATGTAGTAGCGCTTAGCAGCATCGGTGCGCAGCACGGAGCAAAGACCGGCCCCATTGTCGGGCTGCATAATCTGGAGCAAAAGCTGGCGCGGATCTCTGGTCTGAACTTATTGTGCCTACGCTGCGGATACTTCATGGAAAATCTTCTCCTGAGCTTAGGTCCTTTGCACGCAATGGGCATGCTGCCCGGCGGCCTGCGTGCAGACTTCAGCATGCCGTGGATCGCTACGAGGGACATTGGCGCTTATGCGGCCAAACGGGCGGTCGCATGTGACTTCTCCGGGAGTTCGATCCAGGAGCTTCATGGGCAGCGCGATCTCTCGATACAGGAAGCAGCGACGATCGCAGGCGCGGCGATAGGCAAGCCGGATCTTGCCTATCAACAGCTTCCTTTTCCAGCCCTGGAGGGTGCGCTCGCGCAAATGGGGATGCCGGAAGCTACTGTGGCCTTGCTTATTGAGATGTGGACCGGAGCGAACGCAGGTCTTATCGTTCCGCAGGAACCGCGGTCAGTGGAGAATTCCACCCCGACGACGTTGGAAGCCTTTGCCGCTGATGTCTTCGCGCCCGCGTACGCGGCCCTTGCCGATGGCTAGCCCTCCTGGTCCCGGTGCTTAACTTTGGTAGCCCCATGCTTCAACTACGCGTGGGAAGCAACCGATTGTGCCGGGCGTATGGGAATAGTCGTAAAGGGCTGCCACGAGACTCGTAACTTCGGCGGCCGAGGCCAAACCTTCGGCGACGATCTTGTCGCCGATGCTCTCCATCGTGATGGGAGTCATAAGCTTTACCTCGCCAGAGATTCCCGCAGGCTGAACAACATTCATTTGCACATTTTCAAAACCAGCGTCCATCAGCAGCCCTGGCAGCCGAGGCCCAATGATCGGATCCCTGCCGTTACGTCTTGCTAACTCCATGTAGAGCTCCATATACCGCACCAATGCCGAACTCTCTGGATAGGAAAAATGCCCACGGAAATCAATGTCCTCCACCGCGATTATGCCGCCCGGCCGCAAGGCTCGACGCATTCTTGCAACCGCCGCAGCGGGATCCGGAAGGTGAGTCAGCAAAAATCGGGCATGGACCAAATCAAAATCAGGACCGGGTTCAGCCTCCGTGAAGTCCGCCAACCGGAATTCAAGGTTGTCCAGTTTCAGGCTCGCGGCTTCGTTCTTTGCCAGATCCAGTTCCTTCTGGTCGAAATCCATTCCAACCACCGTGCCGGACGCACCGGTCATGCGAGCCATGTCGAAAGCCAGGTCGCCGCCCCCGCAGCCAATCTCGAGACAAGCCATGCCTGGATGGATTCCAGCGCGCTGCAACAAAGCCAGCGATGTGGGCCGCATGACCCGGGATAGGATGCGCAGGCGCTCCCGCCCCTCAACTCCACCGCGAAGAATGTATTCAGAAGTTTTCACTGGACTGCCGGCAAGAGTGTAGCAGCTTCGAGCGAGGTAACTAAACTTGGGGAAACGGGGACCAGCCTGATCTGCGCGATTTTCCTCTGCTCTCATCGCGTAAATCACGCAGTTCAGAGGCTGTCCCTCTTTTACCCCTGTCCCTCTTTTACCCCCTCTTTTAGCCCGATCGGGCCCATGTACTGGATATCGGAGACGCAGACGACCCAATGGGACGATCCTGTCTATAAGGCTGGGGAGATCTGGTCGCACTCCCTGTACAACATCGTGATTTGGGCGCCCGGCAATTCTCCGGGGACAGAAGAAAAGGTGCGCAAAGCGTTGGCGAGTGTCGATCCCGATCTGGTTCTGTATGGGGTGGACTCCTACGACAGGGTTGTCCGTGGAGACTTTCAGCAGGAGGACATGATTGCGACCCTGACGACTCTTTTCGGTGCGCTGGGACTGTTGCTTTCGGCGGTTGGCCTGTACGGGGTGATGGCGTACATGGTTGAGCAGCGCACGGGGGAGATCGGCGTGCGCATGGCGCTGGGCGCCGATCGTGGAAATGTGTTGCGCATGGTGCTGAGGGGAGCCTTTTCCCAGGTGGCCATCGGGTTGGCGATCGGCATTCCTGCAGCGATCGGCGCCGGCAAGCTGATGACGCAGCAATTGTTCAGCGTAAGGCCCTGGGATCCGGTCATGCCGGCATCGGCCACGTTGGCGTTGGGAGTGGCAGCGTTGCTCGCATCGGCGCTGCCAGCCTGGCGGACTGCGGGCGTGGAATCTATGGTGGCTTTGCGGAATGAATGACCAAACGCGGTGAGGAGGTGAAGACTGCCTGCGCCGAGGTTCGAGAGGAATTAAACCGGAAGGTGGCAGGAGCTCTGGGAAGAAGCAGGCTGGGCGTTTGGAGGCGAGTCTGGATGCAGTCGCAGGTTTGTTTGGGGGAGATTGCCGAGGCGAGTCCTCAATAAAGCGACATCTCATCGCTCGTTGCGGAACTCGGAGTTATTGGCACCCCCCCAAGCAGTGATTGCTAGCTGACTTTGGCGAATTTCTGGGCTGGTTTGCAGACCGGACAATCCTGCTCATGAAGAACCATCCGCTCCTGGGCAGCGGTTCTCTCGTTTCGTGCCTTCTGTTTAATTTCCGCGGTCAGGCGAGCTGCTGCGTCAAGCAAACCACTCCGACGAGAAGACAACTCGGCCTGTTCGCAACGTCGCACTGCTACTACGTAATGCTGGTGAAGTCTGAAGTATTCCAAGCAAGCCATGTAAGTTTAGATGCCGCTTTTTAATGTTCGATTCACAGTGTTTCTCTCAGATCAAAAAAATGTCTTCAAAGTAGCAAAAGCAGAGGGAAAAAGAGAGCCCCGACCGAATCAAAGGGCGACGGACAAGTTTCCGTGAGAGACGAGGTTTCCGTAGCAAAGCGAAGGGTTCTCAGCAGTCCAGTCGTCATGCACAGGATTTCGACTTCTCAGTATATTGCTGGGATGGCCGACTCACATCCACCGGACCCGCGGCACAAAGGCGGACGGCTGCGCCTTTTCTCTCTGATTGCCGCGACCTTCTTTATGGTCTCCGGTGGCCCCTATGGCATCGAGGGCACGCTCGGCGGGGCGGGTACCTCGGCGCGCTGCTGATCCTCGCCATCGTTCCATTCATGTGGAGTCTGCCCACGACCCTCATGATCGGCGAGCTGGCCAGCGCCATGCCCGCCGAGGGCGGCTTCTATGTCTGGGTGCGGCGAGAGATGGTGCGGCCCTTTCGTATTCCCGGCGGCATGGTCGCCGTGTGGGTGGTTAGCGTCTGTCCGGTGGCGATGCTCGTGTACGCCGCTTATGCATCCCGGTCCGAACAGGTAGCGCATATGCCTGCTGTTCGGATTGCTTGTCGCTGCCGGCGGGCCCGTCTGCTATCTGCTCTCGCGGTGGGGGTGGGGCAGACCGCTCCCCACACAACAACCCACAGAGATTGCTGCGGACTGAAGGACGGAAGTGTGGAGAGCCTTGCCTTGTTGGCGTTAGGAGTGGAGTAGAATCTCGCGGATCAGGCTGCCCCGATTTCCCCTGGTCGCCGCATTAAGGCCAAGAGCGGTTCACGGTGCTGTACAAATTCATTTAGGGTTATTTCGTCTGTTGCGCATCTCTCCAGCCTATTTGTTCCTGAAAAGTCTGGCACTGGTTTTCGGTAACTTCACCTTCTGGAGTGCTGAGTAGATCCCAGCCCGGAGTGCAACACTCGGGAGTTACCGTGAACCCCGTTTTGCAAGCATTTGCCGTCGCACGCGAGGCAGGGGGTTCGCGGATTGGGGTTTTGCTCAGGTGGCGGGAAGGGCGTTTATCACTACCGATCCTTTGGAACTGACTCTCCTAACAGACGAGTTAATCTCTTGCCATGGCAAGCTCTACGATCTGCGTGAGCGTCTTGCGAGAAGCACCATCCCTGGACTGGAGGGCGAGTCCGTGAAGAACGGTGGTGTAGTACGCGGCCAAAACAGCGACAGGTGCTGTTTTCGAGACGTCCCCATCTTGTTGTCCTTGTTTTAGGCGAGTAAGGATGGCTTGTGATATCTGGCGACGTATGAATAACAGGTGATCCTGTACCGCTTTGTTCTCGACGGCGCAATTGGTGGCTCCCAGAATCAGTAAGCAGCCTCCAGGTGCATCGGGCGCTGAAAATGCATCCACGGCAGCCTGCAACATGGCATGTATGGCTTCGCGAGCATTTACTCCTTTTGCAAGAGCATCCGTCGTGCTGAAGCCTGCGGTCTGACGATAGAGATCGACGGCATCGCGGAACAACTGCTCTTTGCTTCCAAACGCCGCATAGAGGCTCGCTTGCGTAATCCCCAACTCGGCACGCAGATCCGCCATCGAGATCGCATCGTAACCGCGCGACCAGAAGAGGCGCATCGCTTTCCCTAACGCCTGATCTCGATCGAACTCACGTGGTCTGCCACGATCACGTCTGGGGTTGCCTGCACTATTTGTAGATCGATCGATCTTTATATTTGCATTTTCGCGTTTCGCCATTTATGTATTTATAGACCAGTTGATCTGTAAATGGAAGAGCTGGCCTGTTCCTCATCTCAAATCAGGAGTACATCATGAGCCTCAGCGACCCTAGTGCCGGTTCGATATCTTTTCCTTCAACCTTCGAGACCCGCAAAATCGAAATAAACGGTGCGACAATCCACACGCGTGTCGGGCGGTCAAGGACCGGCAGTGATACTACTGCACGGCTTTGGTACAACCGGAGATATGTGGGTTCCGCTGGCCTCGGTACTTGCAGCAGACCATACTGTCATCGTGCCCGACTTGCGCGGACTTGGATTATCTTCCAAGCCGTCGGGAGGATACGACAAGAAGACGCAAAGCCACGATGTGGCAGGCGTGATGGATGCACTTGGCGTGTCTTCCGCCGATTTTGTAACCCATGACATCGGAAATATGGTTGGTTATGCTTTCGCCGTAGGATTCCCTGATCGGGTGACCCGCTTCGTGCCCATCGACGCACCTCTTCCCGGAGTCGGGCCTTGGGAGCAGATCGTTCAAGACCCACGCATGTGGCAGTTTGGCTTCGGCGGCCCGGACATGGAGCGCCTTGTCGCTGGCCGTGAACGCATCTATCTCGACCGCTTCTGGAATGAATTCTCCCTCCACCCCGAGCGATTCGATGAAGCGAAACGCCAGCATTACGCGGCGCTCTACGCGATGCCCGGCGCGATTCGCGCGGGCTTCGCACAATTCGCTGCCTTCGGGCAGGACGCACTCGACAGCAAGACGTATGTTGCCAAGGGCAAGCTCACTATGCCCGTGCTCGCTATTGGAGGCGAAGCTGCGTTCGGTCCGATGATGGCGACTGTGATGCGCGTTGCTGCCACCAACGTGCAGGAGGCAATCGTTCCAGACTCAGGACATTGGATTATGGAGGAGAACCCAGCAGCAACCACGAAACTCGTTATGGACTTCTTGCAATCATGAAAGGCTGCTGTCGTTGTTCCATTTGCAACATCGGTTGGCGAACTTCTCGTTATTGACCGCGCTTCGAGCGGCGGATCGGTAACGGGAAAGTCGGCTTATCGAAAGTAATCTTAGATGGCGTTGCTGGACTGCCTGCAAAGTCATGCGAGCTCAACTGGTGGATGCAACACCATCTGACAGAGCCACGCTGCGTCACGTGGTGCGGCAGACCGGATACCACCGTGCGGGCCAAACGCGTCATGTGCGCAAACTTACCACGAACCAAAATCGAGGGAAATAAGTATCGTGTCGACGCATTACCCCACCGCGTCGTGGTCGTTCCCTTGGGAGTCATCGAAGAGTTAAAGAAGCGATAAAGCTCCGTTCGCGGTGAAGGCTTGGTTGGAAAGTCTTCCCTCCTGGCTTGAGATTCGTCCTCTCGCCTCTACTCCAAATCCTGAATTGAACCATCTGGGACGTGGCGAGCGCGAGGCGATTCGATTGGCAGAAGAACAACGTGCGTCGTTGCTGCTGATCGACGAACGTAAAGGTCAGTCGGAAGCAGCGCGGCGTGGTCTCTCCACCACGGGAACCTTGGGCGTCCTTCTCGATGCCGGTGAAGCAGGCTTAATCGACCCGCCGCAGGCGTATCGGCGGTTAATCGAAGAGACGACCTTCCGCACATCGCCGGCCCTGGAAGGTCACTTCCTCCGCCGGTTCGTTTGACAGCCGTCTGCGGATTACGGTTATTTCGTCCCGCATCGCCCCGTCCGTCCCGCATCGTCATTGGATTGGCGATCGGCATTCCCGTAGCGATCGGCGCCGGCAATCTGATGACCCAGCAATTGTTCAGCGTAAGACCCTGGGATCTGGTCATGCCGGCATCGGCCACGTTGGCGCTAGGACTGGCTGCGTTGCTCGCCTCGGCTCTGCCCGCCTGGCGGGCAGCGGGGGTAGAACCTATGGTGGCGCTGCGGAATGAATGAGGGATGTTCTCCTTGCGCTTTCACTCTGTACCGTGGTTTTGTCCGCGTGTTGGTCCGCGATGCCCTTTGCAATGCGAGAAGTGTCAACCTCGTCCCCTCAAGTCTCGAACTGAAAGCAGGATTGACTCATCGCCATGAGTCAAATACACTCACCATATGGCTAAACGGCTGCAAGTCATCCTCCAGGATCCCGAATACAGGGAAATACAGCGGGTTGCGCGATCACGGCACATGTCTTTGGCGGAGTGGGTTCGCCAAGCGTTGGAGTCCGCACGCAGGCAGGAGCCGCTGGGCAGTGCAGGCAAGAAGCTTGACTCAATTCGGATCGCGGTGCAGCACGAATATCCTGCCGGAGACGTTGCAGACATGCTTGCTGAAATCGAAGCAGGCTATGGAGCGGGCACGCGCTCGTGATTTTCGTTGACTCTAACATCCCAATGTACCTTGTCGGCGCATCTCATCCGCATAAAATAGCGGCCCAGCGAATGTTGGAAAAACTCATCAGAGACCGCGAACGATTGACGACGGATGCGGAAGTGTTGCAGGAAATACTTCACCGCTACGTCGCGATCGATCGCCGGGATGCAATCCAACCAGCCTTCGATGCGCTGCTGGGCGTCGTCGATGAGGTTCTGGCAGTAGATAGCAAAACAGTCGAGCGTGCAAAACAGATCGTTCTGGAGTATCGACGTCTGTCTGCTCGAGACGCGATCCA
This sequence comes from uncultured Acidobacteriaceae bacterium, assembly GCA_963844785.1. Taxonomy (GTDB): domain Bacteria; phylum Acidobacteriota; class Terriglobia; order Terriglobales; family Acidobacteriaceae; genus PALSA-350. The sequence goes on from CAWJPV010000018.1 coordinate 362,033, forward strand.
TCTTTCGATCATGGAAAGGCACGGCATCGAACGAATTCTAAGTTTTGATTCAGGATTCGACTCCTTCCCCGGTATTACACGGTTATCGTGAGCGAGTCTTGTCTGCGAAGAGAAGCAGGAGAGACGGGGTTGGCACTAAGAAAGAGCGTTTGCGCCAATCTAGAATTGTCTGGCTTCCAGAGATCGCCCTGGGCCGACCGAGGTCCGTCAAATGCATTCGGGGGTTAGGTATGCTGTCCCCTTATCTACCCGTCTTATGCCAACTGATATCTCCACTATTGTTCACGCGTCGCAATAGAATGCCTTTCGGGTAAATGAACTCCGGCAACTTACGTGGAAGTCGGACGGAGCTGGGCTGGTAGAGACTCGCTGGAACCTGGTTATTCAAACCTTCGTGCGGACGCTCATTGTTGAACACATAGCGAAAGTTATCAAAGCGGCTCTGCTGTGCACGAAGGGATGCCGCAGGCGGCTTCGTCGTGTCCTCCTTCAGCGTGCGATGCATCCGCTCGTGGCGACCGTTTTGTTGCGGTCTGCCGGCTTGTATCCCAAAGTATGAGGATATTGATTCCTGATGCAACGCCCACGGGGGTAATTTGGTGACGGCTTACCTATTGCAGCAGATTTGATCGCTCGCACATGGGGTTGAATAGGTATGCTTTCACAGGATTGCAGAAACTCGAAACTCGCCAACTGGCCGATCATGGCGTTTGATCGCGAGTACCGAATCAAAATGGTTATGCTATCGACGGAATTTTCAATATCGCGATGGAGGGTGAAGGTTGAGCAAGGATAGATTCGTAAGTCGTCATGGAAACAAGGTGATACTGAATACAGAAAACGACGGCTGGACTTTCATGAATCGAGGCCCGGAAGCCACTGAGGAAGAGGTTATTAGAGTCGAAGGAGATATGTTGGTTTTAGCAGACGGGGGCAGGCGCAGTGGCGGTCGCCTGGCAGAGGACGCAAGGCGATACTTTGCCGAGATTGAAAAAGAGTCAAACGGTAATTCATGAGCCTCTGCTAAACCCGATGCGCCTCGAAGTTTCGTGGCGGAGCTGCCACTCTCACGGAAGTTGCGTCGACAAGAGTTTCTGAAAGTGTCAGGTCAGTCTATCCACGAAACTCTGTCCACGAAACTCATTCCTGTATTCATTTGACGGGATAGGAGGCAGAGGCCCCCGCCCTGGGGCCGCGAAACCTCGTTATAGCTAGGCGAAATCGTTTACTAAATAGGAGTGGTTTCGGAGTGCCCGGCAATTTAACGGGATAGAAGGCCCCGACTAGTGGACCGGACGATTCCCGAATACGCGCTGCTCAAATGATGTCAGCGTGCGCTCGCTGATGCCCAAAAGCATAGCAACGCCTATAACGATCAGAATCTTCGTGATAGGGCACGGCGCGGCTCCTGGATTGCCACATGCGCCCAGCGCATCAGCAAACGTCTGATCTTTGATCGTGAGGGGCACAATCCCCCAACCAAGAAATGCGGTACCGATTAAGCTTCCAATTGTTCCCACCACGATGCGGCTCCAAACTCTTCGCCCATATGCATCCAATTCCCCTGAGAGGCTGAGATCGAACGAAGGCATCTTTCCCAAAACGCTGGCAGAACTGCCCGCTGCGCCGGCAGCAATCAAGCCGAACCACATTAAGAGAGGAAAGAGGTGGGCTGAATAGAAAGACACCCCAGCAAAGAACAATAATGCAATTGCAGCTCCAAACATCCAGAGTGTGTAGCGGCGCATTGTTCCCTCGTATTCCTCGATGTAATCGCTCCATTCATCAACTTCGATAAAGATGGCGTGCAGCGCCGCGCGTGCGGCACATGGAACACTCTCAGCTTCTGCCAGCCGCTCTGCGTACGTTTTACGTAGCTTCGTGATAGATAATTTCGGAATGCCCCACAGTTCTAAGTTGTCGATTGCGCGGCTTCCTTCATCTTGAATCTCGTTGGCCGGACAAAAGTATGCAGATGCGATTGCTTGCAGCTCAGCGTCGGAGACGGAGTCCTCTAGTTCGATGATCGAAGCAACCGTTCTTGACTTTAGTTCAATTTGAGCAAATTGCCCCAGCACTGTTGCGAGGAGTTGCTGATCGATTGGATCATCGGCAGCCCTCCAACGTTGTGCCATCAACTCGACGTGGATTCTGTCCCCAGTGATGCTCGATAGTGCCTTCGCACGTCGTGCCTCAAGCCTCTTCATCCGCCACCAATTGAACATGTGTCATTCCACTCCAAGACTGCCCTTCCCCATGTGTCTTTGCTTGGAAAATCCGCGGGAGATTAGAGACGAAATACCCCCCCGAAACTCTGGTCGCTTGAATCTTCCGCCAGCGTTTGATGACGCGGGGTAATCTCGTCTGTTTGAATGTATAGGCAATCAGAGAGGCGACATGAGAAAGGGTTCTCCCCGAGATTACACTGCTGAAATCGACTGTTCGCAGCAGCCGATTCAGAAATCTCAATTAGGAGAACCCCATGAATGCTATTCACTATATCGGATTCGACGTTCACAAGAAAACCATTGCTTATTGCGTAAAGACCGCAGACGGCCAGATTGTGGAAGAAGGCACACTGCAGGCGCAGCGTATGGAGTTGCGCCGCTGGGCGAAGCGGCGCCAAGTAGTCTGGCAAGGAGCGATGGAAGCCACCCTCTTCAGTGCCTGGATCTACGACACCTTGAAGCCGTACGCCCAGCAATTGTCGATGGGCCATCCGGCCAAGATGAAGGCCATCACGGCGGGCAAGAAGAAGAGCGATTGTCTGGATGCACGTACCATTGCCGACCTGCTGCGGTGCAATCTGTTGCCTGCCTGCTACGTGCTGCCCCCGCATTTGCGCGATCTCAGACGTCTGCTGCGTTATCGAAACCTGGTGGTGCGGCAATCGGTGCGTATGCAGAACAGGATGGCCGGTCTGCTGATGGAAAGCGGCGCTCCGTTCGACAGAGAGCGGCTGCATCGGAAGAAGTACTTCGCCGACCTGATGAAGAGCCTGCGGGAAGTACCGGAATCGGTCAAAGATCTCCTACGTATGAGTCGCGGTTCTATGGAGATGTTCGAGTCCACGCAGAAACAGTTGATCAAGAGACTGCTTTGCGATCCCGTCCTGGAGCAGCGGCTCGAGCGATTGATGAGCATCGACGGAGTCGGTCCCATCACGGCACTAACATGGGCATTGGAAGTCGCCGATCCACACCGCTTCTCCTCTGTAGCAGATGCAGTCAGCTACTGTGGCTTAACGGCGGCGTTTCGATCCTCTGCGGGCAAACAGCAACGGGGTCCAATTTCCAAGCAGCGCAATGCCTGGCTGCAGACGGCACTGATCGAAGCCGCCAAACTGGCGCCGCGCTGGAATCCACAACTGGCAGCACTGCATGCTCAGCAACGAGAGCGCGGTCACGCCAATCGTGCGACCTTACAAGTGGCGCGCAAGCTGGTGGCTTACCTGCTGGCAGTGGACAAGAACGGCCAGCCCTTTCAGGTGCGCACTCCGCCTCCGCCGCCAAAAGCAAAGCCGAGAAAGAGAAAACAGCCAGCAGCTCTGGCGTCAGCCGCTTAAGGGAAAAGATACGGACGGTTCGGGCCTGCTGGAGTTTTCTCAGGCATGCCGATCTATCGCCCGATGGTCACTCCAAGCTAGTCAACATAAAGGGGAATCCTCCAAAGAGAATCCCCCTGCTGACACATCGGTCCGATGAGTCGGGTCGAGTATCCCTGGCAGGGTGCTCTCCAGCAGAGCCTGCTTCCGTTTCCTCGACCCACTCAGGCTACCAAAGTTCTTATGTTCCATCTGTCAGCGATCCACCGGCCGGTCCTCGCGTATTTCGTGGCTGTGCACGGGGGCTTCGGCTCCCAATACATCTCACCGTCTGTTTCGAGGCCGGCCGGTTTACTCTAACTCAATCTTCGTGGACGGCGTCTGCTCGGCGTTGTTCCCGCAAATGGATGTCTGGCCACGCTGGCAAAGCGTTGGTCCTGATAAGCGGTCGAGGACAGCCAAAAACTAGAACCCTTTGCTCGCTCGGGGAACCTGCTTCGCCGGGTCAACGGGAATCTCCGTTTCCCCTTGACCATTACCTATCATGGATGTCCACGAAACTCTCGCTTGGCAATCGCTTCAGAAACGTTCTATCTGTCCGCGGGTTTCCCCATCTGGAATTAACTGTCGTTGTGCATTGGTAAACGGGTAGACCGGCCCCGGGTTGCTCCATCGTTGGTCCGCGCGGCAGTTTTGTGAGAACCCTGTCAGAAGGGGATGTCGTCGTCGCTGATCTCCGTGGTCTGAATTGCCGGTTCGGGATCGGGGGGACGAAGTTTTACAAGAAAATTCAGATATGCTGCAGCCATTTCCAGCGTGAGCTGAGCATAAATAGGAGGAACGTCCACGACGTTTTCTCCCTGCCCGTGACGTCCAAGCCGGTTGCCCATCGTTGGGATGCTCATAAGTACCTGGTCGCCGAAAGACTTTCTAAACTCGGTCGGCAGGTCCTTCACGTGATCCTGTTCGATGAACTGGCGGATGAGCACACTGGCGTTTCCCTTTTCGGTCCCGAGTAGCGTTTTGAGAGCGCTTTCGAATGCCTTTTGAGCATTAGAAATACATCCCTTGGTATCGCCTGCGAGAAGATCCTCGCGCGCTTCCCGAAATTCTTCATAAGCCCCGTGGAATGCTTTCTGCTTAAGGCTCTGTTCGGCTAGCTCGGCAAGCCTCGTCCCCATAAATGTCTGGTCCACGGCGAAAAATTCTCCGTCGTCGAGACGCCAGGGACAGGAAGCATCCTCGAACATTTCATTCACCGATTGCGTGAACGAGGCCTGAGAGCTATCGGAAAGTTGGCGCCAGAACGCTTCGACGACGTCGAGAACCTGGGACGCATAGCAGCCCTCAAAGAACTCTTTGAGCGTGTTTACAGGGCCGCGATTGCCGCTAGACAGGCGTGCTTCCGGCTTATATTCGCCATACGCGAGCCTGAGAGTGCTCATGGTTTCACTAAGGGCGTCGGTACTTTGTTCCCAGCCACTATCCGAGCGAACGACGAAGCCAAAGTTCTCGGCCTCAAGAAGCATCCAAAGCCGACGCCTAAGCCGGCTGGGTATGACGATCGTCAACTTCTTTTCGACAATGGCCTTATAGTAGCGGTTGGAGAAGACGCGCATTCGATCCCAATTCTCCTATCTATTAACGCATCATAAAGGAGTTGTTGCGCGCGAGGGCGAGTGTACCCGTCAAAAAGCGCTCAACCTCGGGGGCGGTGGGAGCCCCCGCATTCATGCG
>CAWJPV010000019.1:0-118066 GCA_963844785.1 uncultured Acidobacteriaceae bacterium
ATTGGCGACCATCCTACCTGAACCCTCGAAAAAGCTCCCTACTTCACGGCTCAACGAATGCCTTGCACTGTTACCAAGAACCGGCAATTATTGGTTTTCGCGCATTCGGAGCGTGGCCGATAGTCTAATTAATAGTGACTTCGCAGATTTCACTGTATTACAGGTATATACTGGGTCGCGTTCGGCTTTCCGTCACTCACGAACTGCAGGGCCCCCAAGCAGAAAGAATCGGCGACCTCGATTCCCTAAGAATCGCTTCCAAGCGAGACGTTTGACGCGCGCTCTCAAAGATAGGCATGATACGGGCCTAAGCGTCGAGAACATGAAGGACAGAACGTGTGAATTCAGGATTATGATTCGCGGCTCCGCTAGGGGAGAAACGAATTGATTTCCTGATCATTCCGTGGGAGCTCCTCCAATCCGCCCGTGAATCCCGTTGAGGGGCATCACCCGCAGGAGAGGCTCACTTTGCAAAAGGTATCGAACGTCACGCCTTAGGGAACATGTGATTCTGCTGGCTGACGCTCGCATTCAGCGATTCAGTTGAACGCAAAGGAGGAAAGACATGGCAAATGCGACTTATGAAACCCAAGCTAACGACGCCGCCAGCGAGGCTAGCGTTGCGAAAGTCGACATGAAGTTCGAAATCGTCGTTATCCCCGTCTCGGATGTCGATCGCGCGAAGGAGTTCTACGCGAGGCTCGGGTGGCGACTCGACGCCGACTACGACAACGGTAAGGATTTTCGCATAATTCAGCTCACGCCGCCTGGCTCCGCGTGCTCGGTCATCTTCGGCAAGAACGTCACCGGGGCGGCTCCCGGCTCGGCCCAGGGCCTGTATCTGATCGTCGATGACATCGAGGCCGCCCGGAAGAATCTGCTCCGTCGCGACGTTGAGGTCAGCGAAGTGTTTCATGGCGCCGCCGACGCCTACTCCGGTCCGGACGAGCCCTACCTGTTTGGGCGGATCCGGGTCAACGGTCCTGACCCCGAGCATCGCAGCTACCGCTCGTTCGCCTCATTCCGCGATCCAGACGGGAACGGCTGGTTGTTCCAGGAGATCACGACGCGGCTTCCCGGTCGCATCGAAGCGACGGCGACGACCTTCGCATCGGCGAACGATCTGGCCAGCGCATTTCGGCGTGCGGAGGCCGCCCACGGCGAGCACGAGAAGCGAACCGGTCAGCGCGACGCGAACTGGCCAGACTGGTACGCCGCCTACATGGTGGCGGAGCAGTCCGGCAAAGACTTACCGCAATAAACGACAACGCCCGGACCGCATCACTCCCGGCGGGCGGGCGAGGCTCTTGACCGCGGGGTCCTGGAGGAATCATGAGCACCGCAACAACCACCGTTGCCATCCGGCGCGAACCGGAACTCCTCGGGCAAACTGTCGTTGTAATCGGCGGCAGCGCTGGCATTGGGCTCGAAACGGCCCGACGAGCACGCGCTGAGGGGGCCAGGCTGATCCTCGCTGCCCGGAATCCTGAGCGCCTTCAGCAGGTAGCGCGCGAACTCAACACGCAGAGCACGGTGGCCTTTGATGCTACCGACTTTGACCGCCTCGCGCGGTTCTTCGACGAACTGGCCACTCCGATCGACCACGTGCTGGTTACTGGCCCAGGCCCCTATTACGCGCCCCTGGCCGAGTTCGATTTTGAAAAGGCGCACCGGGATGTTGAGGCCCATCTGTTTCTGCCGCTGCACGTCGCTCGTCACGCCGCAAACAAGGTTCGCCCGGGAGGAACTCTCCTCTTCATGGGGGGGACTGGTGGCCGCCGCACGGCTAAGGGATTCGCTCTCGTCTCGGCTCTCACCGCTGCGCTGCCCGCCCTCACCGCCGGCCTCGCGCTCGAACTCGCGCCCGTTCGAGTCAACCTCATCGCCGCCGGCTTCGTCGACACACCGTTGTCGGCATCGCTCCTCGGCGACGAGCTCGACAACCGCCGCAATCAGCTTCGCGCCACGCTCCCCATCCGGCGCGTCGTTTCACCGGCAGACGTTGCCGCGCTCGCCGTACACATCATGACCAACACGGCACTCACCGGAGCGACCTACGACATTGACGGTGGGCAGCAGCTCGTCGCGGGTTAGCTGAAGAGGGCGGCACTTTGCGGCCTGGAAACAGCCGAGGCTCTTGATCGCGGGTTCCTGGAGGAATCATGAAACTCAAAGGCAAGAAGGCTCTCATCACCGGCGGAAACAGTGGCATCGGCCTGGCCACAGCCCGCCTTTTCGTTGCAGAAGGCGCTGAGGTCGCGATTACCGGCCGGGACCAGAAGACACTGGATGAAGCGGTCGCCGAGCTGGGATCGAAAGCGCACGGCTATCGCGCCGACGTTACGGTTGCGGAGGACCGCAAGAAGCTTTTCACTGAACTCGCCAAAGACTTTGGCAAACTTGACATCGTCTTCGCCAATGCAGGCATTTCTGGCAGCACGCCAACTGGCACGACCGACGAAGCCATCTTCGAGAAGGTAGTCCACACCAACCTCTACGGTGCTTTCTTTACCGTCAATTCAGCCGCTCCTCTCATGAACGACAACGGCAGCATCATCTTCAACGGATCGGTGCAGAGCTATCTCGGTCAACCAGGTCTGGCTGCCTACGCTGCCACGAAAGGCGGACTCGTCTCGATGGCTCGATCCATCGCCGCAGACCTTGCACCGCGCAAGATTCGCGTGAACGTGGTGGCCCCTGGAGCGACGAAGACTCCCATCTGGAAGCGCGGGGCGCGCGCCAATGCCACGGCAGAGGAATCCGCAAAAGTTTCCGACTTCTTCTCTTCCACGGTTCCACTTGCCCGCTGGGGCGAGCCGGAAGATCTGGCCAAGGCTGTGCTTTTTCTTGCCTCGGACGATTCGTCGTACATCAACGCGGTCGAACTGATGGTGGATGGCGGACTGACGGGCGCTCCCTTCGGAGCCTCCATTCTTCGCGGCTGACCGCAGAGAATAGTTACGAAGGACGAACCGCCGGACTATTGGACAAAGCGTGGGTATTCACGCTACGACGGAATTTAAAGTCCACCGCCTGCGAGTGCCAAATTATGCTTTTCGAGGAGATTCTGTATGTCCCATCATTTCGATACCAAACTGGCGAAGGAAGAACCGAGTCTCAACCTCTGCGACTTTTATTTATTTGACGGCCCTTCGGGCAAGACGGTAATGGCGATGACCGTGAATCCGGATGTGGGATTATCGGCTCCGGATACGCTTCATCCAGAAGGGCTCTACGCGTTCCGGTTCGACCTGAACGGAGATGCGAGGGAAGAGGTTACGTTCAAGTTCAGGTTTGGTGAACCACGACACGGAGATGGCAGTGAGCATACTCACATTCAACCGTTTGTGGTGCGGAAGGCGACGGGTGACGATGCTCTTCGTGGTGACGCCGGAGAGAGTCTGGTTGAGGGTGAAACCGGTTCGGTCGCGACGAATTCGGGTCTTCGTGCGTATGTTGGGATTGCTCCAGAGCTATTTGCGGCAAATGTTGGATTCGGCACATTTATGACTGCTTTCTATAAGGACCAGCGCTACGATGGGGACGCCTTTCTGCATCAGCAGAATCCCTTTGCGAGGCGGAATGTTACGGCGATTGTGCTGGAGGTGCCGAGCGAACTGATTGGGAAGGGAAAAATCAACGCATGGGCGACGATCTCCCTCTTTGGCCATGCGCCGGAGGTACAAGTTTCGCGTTGGGGCCTGCCTATGGTTACGCATCTCTTCCTGAACGACCCGAGCCATCAAGAGATGAAAGAACAATTCAATGCGTCGGTTCCGTCTGAAGATCTAGAGCGCTTCGCAAAGTCGATCGCGGATTGTGCGCAGAAGATGACGACCTATGCCGGTTCGGCGGCGGACCCGGGTGAATACGGGAAGCAGATCGCTGCACGGCTTTGTCCCAACACGTTGCCTTACGAGCTTGGAACGTCCGCCGCATTTGAGGTGGCCAGCTTCAATGGACGCGCGCTCGGCGACGATGTGCTGGATGTGATGTTGACGCTGGCGGCCAACACGCCAATTGTCGATGGACTTGCTCCCGACCGCGGGCGCATTCGCAAGGATTTCCCGTATTATGGAGCGCCGTATACGGCGGAGGAGCAGGTCGGGGTGACGCCGATGCCGCGCCCGGCTAAGAAGTAGGCGGGAAGCGACGCTTGAGAATGATGTTGGGGATCAGGGCGCTTTCGTGGGCAGCTGGTATTCGAGATCGTAGCTGTGCTTGCCTTCGGCGATGATCGGAAGCCAGGGAGTGGGGTAGATTTCTGGGTTTTGGGCGGATTACCGCCAATCCGGAAGTTACCCAAGCCGTTGTAATGTCCCGGTTGGCGACAATCCGACCGAAACTTGGAAATCGCCCCTGATCTGGCTCGGTGAGCGCATTGCCCTGAAGTCAATACTTGAGAATCTGCGGGCTACAAGCGGCCGCTTGGTGCACGTTCTTGTAACGGAATCTCGGCTGACCGGGTCGATGTATTTGTAACGAGATCCCGACTGGCTACGCCAATCGAAAACCTGTACTCATTGCACATCGGCTGGGTTGTTACTCGCTTCGGAGCGCGGCAGTGGGATCGACGCGTGTGGCACGCCGAGCCGGACCCAACGTTGCGGAAAAATTAACGATGAGCATTACCGCCAGGACGACCAGATACACTGCGGGTGCGCCAAAGAGCACCTGGCCCTGGAAGATCGACTCAAAGAGCTTTGGCAATGGCAGAGCCATTGCCAAGCCAATCGCCAAGCCGACAGCGGCAACCTTCAAGCCTTGGACCAGGATCATGCGCAGGATGTCCCCCGCGTTGGCGCCCAGAGCTAGTCGGATCCCAATCTCCTGGCTTCGCTGGCTTACGGAATACGAGATGAGGCCATAGATCCCGATGGCGGCGAGGACGAGCGCAAGCATGGCAAAGGTCGCAAACAGTTTCTCAAGCAGCGGATTCCCGTTTCTTTGATCGTCGATCACCCCGTCCATGCTCATCACGCGCAGAAGCGGGAGTTCGGCATCGAGTTGCTCCACAGTATGGCGCAGAGCCGGAGCGAGGCCGTCCGGTTCCATGTTCGAACGCAACATGAGAGAAAAGGATGCGACCGGCCGCTGCAGATAGGGTTCATAGATTTGCGGCGCCATGTTCGGATCTTCAGAGAAATTTCGCACGTTGCCGACCACGCCCACGATCTCGTTCCAGACCAGCGGAGTGCCGGTAATATCGAACTGGATTTGCTTGCCCACAGGGTCGCGGTCCTGGAAGTACTTACGGACGAACTCCTGGTTCACCAACACCACGCGAGGAGCACTGGCGTCATCGTGATCGGTGAATGTGCGGCCGCTCAGGATGGGCACGCCCGTTGCCCGGAAATAATTTGTTGTCACCACTGCGTCCGCAGCGGTGGACTGCTCATTCGATCGTGTTTCCTGTTGGCCCCTGATGCGAATCGGAACGCTGCCCGGTCCGGAAGACGGCAGGTCCGAGGCGGCTGTCGCCTCTTCTACGCCCGGTATTTGCTGCAGTTGCGCCACGAGGGTGCGAACGAACTGGCTCTGCCTCGACGAATCGACATACCGCGCCTTGTCGAGCACAACGCGCGCGGTGAGGAGGTGGTCATGTTTGAATCCGAGCTGTTGATGATCCTTAAGATAAACCGCGCGGATCAGCAGGCAGCTCCCGATCAACAGAAACAAGGCGAGCGCGATCTCGCCACCGACCAGGAACACGCGCAGACGGTTGTTTGCGCGGCCTAAGGTCCCGCCACGCGTTTCGCTCTTCAGGTCGGTGTTGATGGTTGTTCGAGAGGCCCTGAGCGCGGGGGCCACGCTCGACAGGATTGCGGACACGAGCGAGATGCCCGCCGCAAACAGCAGCACGTTTCTGTCGAGACTGACGGGTACGGCGCTGATGGCGGGATCAAAGCTCAAACCTGTGCGAACCAGTCGGATTCCAATGTACGTCAGGAACAGGCCAAAGCCGCCGCCCACTAGCGCAATCACCACTCCTTCTGTCAGCAGTTGGCGCACCACGCGCGCGCGGCTCGCTCCCAGCGACATCCGAATCGCCAGTTCCTTCTGCCGGCTGACAGCGCGCGTCAGCAGGAGTCCCGCAACGTTCGCGCAGGCGATGAGGAGCACAAATCCCACCACGGTCATGATCAACGCCAGTGCTGGGCCACTGCCGAAATTGCGAACCAGGAAATCGGGCAGCGTTCGCACCGATGCCCCCCAGTGTTTCTCTGTGCTCGGAAAATCCCCCTGCGCCCGCTGAGCAAGAATCTCCATCCGCGCCTGCGCTTGTTTGAGCGTGACACCCGGCGCGAGTCTCGCAAACAAATAGAGGAAGCGATTCTTCCGCGCATCCGGAGCGCGGTCCATCGCGGCCAACCTCAACGGTATCCAGAGCTGCGGCGTAAGTCCAAGGAGACGAAAATCCGCGGGCATGACGCCGACCACGACGCGGTCCTCGTGGTTCAGCCGCACTGTGCGTCCCACGATGGAGGCATCGGAGTTGTACCGCCGCGCCCAGAGCGTGTGGCCGAGAATCACGACATGGTCATGTCCCTGCAGGTCCTCGCCTGTTACAAACGCCCGGCCCAGTTCCGGAGACGCACCGAACACGGAGAAGTAGTTGGCCGATACGGCCGCATAGCTCACTGCTTCCGCCTGTTTTCCTCGCTCCGACATGCTGCCGGTGCGATTCTCATCCGCAGCGCTCATCTCAGAGAACAGGCTCTTGTTCGCGCTCCAGGCAAAGTAGTTCGGCGGAGAAATCGGTTGCGTATCGGACTGAAAGGGCTGATCCGAGTTGAAAGATGACACCACTACCAAGCTTTGCGGATCGCGCCCCGGAAGATGCGGCAGCAGGAACGCACTGACCAAGCTGAACATGGTGGCATTGACGGCGATGCCCAGCGCCAGCGTGACCACCGCAGTTGCCGTGAAGCCGGGCGACTTGACCAGTTGACGCAACGCAAATCGCACGTCAGCCAGAATGCTTTCCAGGGTCTGCCATTGCCACGCCTCGCGGCTGTGCTGTTCAATCAGGGCGACATTGCCGAACTCCCGCCGAGCGGCTTGCTCCGCCTCGACCCGCGGCATGCCACCCTCCATTAGTTCGTCGGTGCGTTCGGCAAGATGTTCCTGAATCGAGATCGCGAGATCATCGTAGCGGCGACGCCGCGAAAGCAACTGTGCGAGCCATTGCATGGTAGCCTCCTACGCCTTCCCGACTGCCAGTACGCGGGTAATGCCGGTGAACATTTTGTGAAAGCTTGAAGCTTCATGCTCCAGCTGACGCAGACCCGTCTTCGTCAGGCGGTAAATGCGAGTAGGACGGCCTTTAGCCGATACTCCCGCTTCGGATTCAAGCAGCCCTTCTCTCAACAGTCTTTGCAGAGCGGGGTAAAGAGAGCCATCCTCAATCTGAAGCAGGTCGCCTGAGGCCTGTTTGATGTGCTTCGCCAGTGCATAGCCATGCATCGGCTTCACTCGTAGCGAGTGCAGGATCATCAGGTCCAGGGCGCCAGAGAAAAGGTCGCGGCGATCAGGGTCTGCTGCCATGGAACGAAAGTATACATCGCATACCTATTTGTCAAATAGTATTGCACTTCTAAGGTAACGGTATCACCGAGGGTCTGCAGCCCTAGTCATTCCCTGTGTTGGATGGGCGGTGTCGCAGAGCAAAGTTCATGATCAGTTAAGACCCCGGGATAGCCCTGTTGAGACTCGCGAGGGCCCTCAGCCTGGTTCGCCGACTCAATAGGCGCTAAATCGCCGATTCACTCATTGACTGTTCCGAACGAGTGACCGCCAACACGGACAGAACTTGAACGTCGGGGTTACGTCCGGATTGGCGACAATCCACCCGAAACGCCCCAAGGCTATCTAGTCAACCAATGCGTGACTCGCCCTGATTCGTTCGCGCCAACAGAAACCTTAGCGTCAGTGTTTCCCCCGTGAACCGGGCTGATTCATATACACTAACTGGCCTGCGACGAAGTAAGGCATGAACATGAGTGACATCGCATGGGCGACGGAGCATTCTGTTGAGACAACGGCAACTCCTGCATTTACATGGACGTATATGACTGATGTGAAAAACTGGGACGACCCTCCTGCGGAATTTAGACTGAATGGATCGTTCACGAGTGGATCACTCGGTACCACCAAGATACCAGGGCAAGCGCCGCGGCAGTGGCGGCTGCGAGAAGTCAAGCCGCATGACTCGTATACGATAGAGATCGCTCTGGAAGGAGCAGTCATTTCATGCAAGTGGGTGTTCAAGGAACTTCCTAACAGTCAAACTCGATTGACGCAGCACATTACTTTGGAAGGCGAAAACGCCTCGTCATACAAGGGCGACGTGCAGCGAACGTTCGATCTTACTCTTGCGCCGGGAATGAGCAGAATTGCAATCGCCATCGACCGGGCTTATGCGCGCGATCCGCGTCATTACAAGCAAAACTGAGGTTGGTCGGCCAACCGGGCAGATAGGTGGCTGGTCTTTCGGTTCGGTTTACGCCAAATCGCCATAACCACTCACTTAGAGCTCTCGATAGGCAAAACCCACCAGCGGCGGATTGCGGGCGAATCACGGGCAATCCTGAAGTGATCCTGCGAAGTGCCTCGCAAAACATTTCAGGCAGCTCACTATCACTACCGGTCTACCGGCCCCAATTCCGAGGCAAATAACAATGTCGCAGATGGTTCTGCCGTGCGGGGTTGTGAAACGAAGCCGTCATAGCTGGCCGGTGCGTCGTTCGGCTGCGGGTGGCGTGCTGCACGTCGAAATGCCCCCCCGCAGGTCGCTTGCCCTTCTCCCGCTTATCACCCTTTAACGCGCATAGGTTAGTCCTCTTCCGGGCTCTCCCAAACCCTGGCGTAGATATTCTGGGTGCCGATATCTCTGAATAGAAGTGGGGATCGTCCGGACCGCGACCCAGCTACGGGCCGATGTTGCGCGTAGTCGAAGGTCCGCCAAGTCGGAAACCTGCTCCACCTCGCGGTCGCTAATCCTGATTGTCACTTTATGAGACTGTTTTCCGCTTTAGTCAGTAGAAGCAGTCGAAGGGCAGACACCTTCAAGAAAGGAGACAGGGATCATGAAAAACAATCGATTCAATTCTCTTCTCGACTCAGCTTGGCAACGTTTTTACACTCCATCGGGTGAGAGAGGGGGATCCATGACAGTCTTGGAGATCCTTCTTGCGCTATTGGTCGCAGTTCTCTTCTGCGGGTGTGGAGGAGCACCAGGACGCACCCCAGGAAGTTCAGCGTCTGCACCTTCTAGTGCGCGCCAGGCCCCGACAGCACTCGGGAATTGGCAATTCACCGCGACGTCCACTGTCCCCGGAACGGCTCCTCTTGGTACCAGCTGGGTTTTGGTCGAGCAGGGTTCTCCCTTGAGAGTCTTTCACTGTGAGATGGAATTTCAAATTTGTGGCACCAAGCGCATTGCCTAGTGGTCCGGTCGAAGCGCACAGCACGGCGTTTCCTTTACGGAAGGCGGCGACAAGGGCGAGTTCAAGCCCCACGAAGTACGCAGGATAGCGCCTTCACGGCAGGCCGCTCCGGAGTATCGACGACCAGCGCGTCCACCGGCCCTTTTGTCGTCTCAACTTTGGGCCCAGCCCTCCCGAGTTATCCCATTCGGGATTGGGTAATCAACCTCAAGCCTACCGGACCCCACTCTCGCGAGAATGTCCCTCTCCGTTTAACTTCGCAAGAAGGTAGGGCGGCAAGCCATAGCCGCCCTTTCCCTCTAAATCAACCTCCACTCAGAGCAAATCGGGAACCGTCGTACTCGTCGTGACCCGGGTCGCCGTGACGACGCCGGTAAACGACTGGAAGATCTTTCCCGCTGTATCGTAGGCATCCAGCGTAAAGGTGCCGGAAAAGTGATTACAATCCGAGGCCAATGTGATGGTTTCGGTGATGCGAGTCGGACCTACGGGCTCCCCGATCCCATTGTTCGTGTCATTGGGGAACGCGTTGGAGAACCAGGGAAAGTGATTCAGGTAGTACGTGTTTCTGCCCGTCTGTTCCCAGACACCCAGGCAAAAATTCCCGTCCTGCGGTGGCCGTACGGAATTCATGATTTCCGTTTTGTCGGAATGCCACACTGCCAGGGCATTATCGACGACTGTGTCGGGGATATCTTTCCCGTTGCTGGTTTTGGCGGTGAACGTTACGTGCCACATTCCCACGATCGCTGGACCGTGTTCCTCTTCATAGCCAGCAGTTCGCAGGACGTGTGCTCCGCCCATTTGTGGATGCCACTCCGCCGGTTTCGCGAGTTTCGTGGGCAATCCGCACTGCGCCAGGGCGCTGGGAATCATAGCCAACGCAAATACCAGCGCGCTTAGGGCCGGTACCAACCTCCGGTTACTTGTTCTCATGTCCTTCTTCTCCTTGGCCGGAATCGCCGGCTGCCCACGAAACTGGACCGCGATTCGCGCCGGCGCAAGGAAGAGAGGGTGAAGCCGGAGGTGAAGTTTTGGTGAACCGCCAAGCCCTTTTAAATCTGGCTTTTTCCTGCGACACTGAGTCATACTTCCCCCGCGCAGGAGGATCCCCTGAGCGGCCTTGTCTATCATTTCGGTGACTTCTCGCTTGACTGCGGAGCGTTCCAGCTGCTCCGTGACGGCCAATCCCTGCGCGTCGAGCGTAAGCCGCTGGAACTGCTCATCCTGCTCGCCTCGCGGGAAGGCCAACTGGTCACGCGCAGCGAGATCGCCGCTCGGCTCTGGGAGAGCGAAGTCTTCGTCGATACCGAACACGGCATCAACACGGCTATCCGCAAGCTCCGCTACCTGCTCCGCGACGACCCTGACAATCCTCAATTCATCCAGACCGTCATCGGCAGGGGCTACCGCTTCATCGCCCCCCTCACCAGTGTTCAGGAACCCTCGTCCGAAGCTTTTCGATCAGGAGCCGCTTTGGTTGAAGCTGCTTCGATGGATCCGGTCCAACCAAACGAAGCAGTTTCGGCAGAGGCCCTTACCGGCGCGCCAACTCTGCCCACGCCGAATCCCCGCTATCCGGCCTGGGTTGGCCTTACCGCCCTGGCCTCCTTAGTAGTTACCATCCCCATCGTGACCCTGGGCGCGCACCCCCTGGGTGAACGCCTGCTCCATCGCAACCCGCAACCCGTCATCAGCTCCCTGGCTGTGCTTCCCCTCGAAAACCTGTCCGGAGATTCCTCTCAGGACTACTTCGCCGACGGCATGACCGACGAGCTGATCACGATGCTCGCGAAAGAATCTAATCTCCGCATCGTCTCCAGAACTTCGGTCATGCAGTACCGGGGGGCTCGCCGGCCGCTTCCAGAAATCGCACAAGCGCTCCACGCGGACGCAATCCTGGAAGGCTCGGTGTCCCGTTCGGCCCATCAGGTCCATATGAATCTGCAGCTGATCCGTGCGGATACTGATTCACACCTCTGGGCCGACAGCTACGAACGCGACGCGAACGATCTTGCATTGCCGGACGAGGCGGCCAAAGCCATTGCGAACCAACTGCATCGCGCAGTTCCGGCCGTGAAGGCCAACCGCTATGTAAATCCAGCCGCTCATGATGCCTACCTGCACGGCAACTATCTTTGGTTCGGCGACCACATGGAGGAGTCGGGAGCCTGGTTCCAAAAGGCGATAAATCTCCAGCCCGATTATGCGCTGGCCTGGGCGGGACTTGCCGACTATTACGGGGAGGGTATCGTCGTCAATGTTCTTGACCCTCGTACCAGCATCGTTCCGCAGGAGCAGGCAGCCGAACGCGCGTTAGCACTGGATCGGAACCTGCCGCAGGCGCACCAGGCCATGGGTGCCATGTTCCTCATCGATCGATGGGATTGGGCAGACGCCGACCGGGAGATTCTCCGCGCCATCAGCCTCGATCCGCAGAACGGCGAGCTGTATTACCTGCGGGCCTGTCTGTTGCAGGCAGTCAACCGTCATGCGGAAGCCATCGATTTGGGGAAGAAGGCGATGGAAATTGATCCATTCTCACGGCCTTACGCTCTCGCCTCGCTTTACCTGTATCCGCGCCAATTCGATGCGGCGCTCAGGGAGATTCGGCTGCGTCTGGAGGCAAATCCCAACAATCTCGATCTCCTCGGTCTGGAAATGGATACGTTTCGACGTATGGGCAACTACAAGGAGGCCGTGGACGTCTGGGCCAGGTGGCATATTCTGACGGGAGATCCTCAGTCAGCCGTGAACCTGCGGCGCGCCTGGGATCGGGGCGGTGCCCGCGGCTTCGTTCGCTGGCAGCTTGGCCGGCGTCTCCTTCAGTCGAAGAGCGGCTACGTCTCTCCTGTCGAGCTGGCGAGTTATTACGCGCAACTTGGTGACAAAGAGCGGACGCTCGCTCTGCTCGAGGAGGGTTACCAACAGCATTCCACAGACACTCTTTGGATCCAAGGGGACCCCGCCTACGACTTTCTCCACTCCGATCGCCGCTTTCGCTCGATCGTTCAGAGGACAGGAGTAGCGCCGGCCTATTAGGGTCAGCCCCTTCCGTCCGGACTACCTCGATCGATGAAACCAGGCCAAAGCAGGCATTGAGCATGGTTTAAGCCGGATACAACGGACGACTACACGGCACGTGACTTTCCGCCAGTTGAAACGGAGTTCCGGAGAAACGGGGTTATAGGTAACTTGGCAGTCCCTGGCCCTCCGGCTAGGGGAATTTACCGAAAACCCGACTTTACGAGAAGTGCGAGCAGCATAGCGGCGTTGACGGCGCAGTATCCTCTGAGGACGATGACGTCACTTCAGGACCTTGCGAACGAGCTGGCAGTGATCCTCCCCGACGTTAAACGCGGTGCTTTCCGTTTTTGGGGAGATTGATTCGGTCGTCCGTTCGATAACGGACATTTGCTCGTTGCATGCCAAGCCAGTGACGACTGTCTGCGCCTCCGATTCAATGAGGGAGAGGTTCTAGCCGTGTGGAATCCCTCGGATGTACAGATCACCAAAACAACCTTCCGCATTGGGAATGCCACCGCGCTACGATGGAGCTGGTTCTACTATGGCCGTCCGAAGACACCGGAGAATCTGTATTACCGTGACTATGTGCAACAGGATGGAGGGATCATCTTTCGTACCATGCGACTTTGCGCCCAGCTCTCCCGAGTTATCCCATTCGAGATTGGGTAATCAACCTCAAGCCTTTTCCTTCCGGATCGTTGCGCACTTCGCAAGAGGTGTCGAAATACATGGTGGCGCGAGTGTTCGTGGAGTATGCAGGCCAATGCGGCAGGCCACTGTGATTCGGATTTCCGCTCCGCGCGAAGTTTACCCAGGCCGTACTGATCTGCTTCGACAGAGCAAAGGCTTGCGGAGAACCAGCGCTGTAGTGATCGCAGATTCCGGCATTATCGAAGGTGAACGCAATTTCGCAAGCATGGAATGGACCGGGGCGATCATCCAATACCGGTGTCCGCCAGGCATACACGTAAGCGTATGCGGGCGCGGCTCCCAGGTCAGCCTTCCTCGCGGCCTGAGCGAATGCAGGAACGCGCAGTCGAGAGGCTGCGATGGCCGCGTAGAGGCTAAATGGCGTCGCTTTCGGATACTCGAGCCGGTAAGCAGCGATGATCGCATCACCATCGTCACCAAATGCCTCGTGAACCAACCGGCTCAGTTCCTCAACTCCCATCGCATTGGCTCCGGGATGATCGAGCCCATTCACAAATTCATGGAGGTTGGTGCCGGTAAGGAGCGGAACGCCGGCAGATAGAGTGGGCGCCCCTGGATCGAATGGATGGTGGGGAAGAACCAGGCCATCAACAGTCGGTCCCCAGTCGCGCTCTCCAAACGTTTCCCGTAGGGAGGGTTGAGGCCGGGGCATTTTCTTCATCGCTTCGACTGCGGCTCCGGAGAGACGATCGACTGGAATCCTCTGTAGCTCCTTCACCTGCGATTTGGATAACCCAAGCTCGTCCATCGTAAGTTCGGCCACGTGGCCCGAGTAATCAGGAGAAAGCGCTTTTAAAAATGGCCCGCTTTGCACGATGGCACGATGAAATAAACCTTTGGCCGACGGCATGGCCATGAGTGCGACCACTTTTCCCCCGCCGCCTGACTGGCCAAAAATCGTCACACTGCCAGGATCGCCTCCGAAGGTGGTGATGTTGTCGCGCACCCATTCCAAGACCGCGACAATGTCAAGCATGCCAACATTGGCGGACGAGGCAAATTCCTCTCCCCCGATGCCGGCAAGGTTGAGATAGCCGTAAACATTCAGACGGTGATTGTGAGTGACCACGACCACATCGTGATTGCGGGAGAGACTTTCGCCATCGTAGGAGAGAAGATCATGCCCGCTGCCACCGGAATATCCTCCCCCATGCATGTACACCATGACCGGGCGTTTTTGGGTCGCATTGATCTGCGGTGTCCAGAGATTGAGACGCAAACAGTCCTCGCCAGGCACCGTAGCTGCAGAGCCGCGATGAAGCACAAATGCATCTTCATCGGCGTTCGCCAGGTTCTTTCCGTCGGTGTCGAAGTGGGCAGAGTCATGCGTTGGACAAACGCGGCCATATTGCAGTGCATTGCGAGTCCCCTGCCAGGGCTCCGGCTTCGCAGGCGGCATGAAGCGTCTCTCGCCGGCGGTCGAGGCCCCGTAGGGTACGCCTTTAAAAACGTACACGCCGTTGCGTTTAAATCCACGGATCTTTCCCGCCGTTGTTTCTGCAACAGTCGCGGCGTCGGACGCGGTGACCGTAGTTAGCCCGCAAGGCGCTTCTGCCGATTCTGGACTAGGACGCGCCCCACTTGAGGACAACGCCATCATGTCTGTGGGTACGATGACCGAACCAGCCACCCCTGCCCCCACGGCTGCCATACTACCGAGGAGGGCGCGCCGTTCTCTGGAAAACGCAGTTAAGCGGTCATTTGATGTTTTTGCGCGTGATTGCATGGCTTACCTCCTTCGTGTGTGGCTTGCCCCAGTAGATAAAGGTGCCGAATCGGGTCGCGGTGACGATGTCCATGGCGCCGTCCTGGTTTAGATCCACTGCCAATACATCGGAACCCGAGCCGCTATGGTTGTCGATGAGGTGCGGCACCAGCCGCGCGCCACCGGGTGCTTTTGGATCGCGTACCGTTTTGTACCAATAGAGCACTGGCGCATCGCGGGGATCGGGATCAAGATTGGTGTCCAGGTGGGAAAAATACCTCTTGCCGACGATGAAGTCCGGAATGCCATCTCCATCGACGTCGGCGAAGGTAGACCCGTGCAACTCAGAGAAGGTGACTCCGCCGGCGTTGTTGGTGGAGAAATCATCCATCACCATGTGCTCGACAAAGGAAATCTTTCCCTGCGCATCTCGCTTCTGCTCGAACCACGCCAATCCCCAGCCATGAGCGTTGAGCGAGGTGACAACATCATTGAGGCCGTCACCATTCACGTCATACACGGCCATTACGCTACCCCCCATCATGCCGCGGCCATAGCGGGCAAAGACCTCGGGATGATAGGTCCAAGTCTCCTGGTTGCTGCCCGGCGGGGGTTGCTCCCACCATCCGTATGCATCGACGATGTCCATTCGCCCATCGCCGTTGATATCGCCAACCCCGATCCCGTGCCCGGCTCCGTAGCCTTTTTCAGACACATTGTGAATGATCCAGAGTCCAGTGGGATTCGCAGGGTCGGGCTTAGCATAGCGAACGTATCCTTCCCCGGAATACACGAGCTCGGGTTTGCCATCCCCATCGATATCTCGCAAGACGGCGATCTCGCTTTGAACGGACTTGACCACCGTGTATTTGTCCCAGCGCCTTCCCTCGCCTTTCGGATTGACATAGAGTTGAACACCCGGCCCACCTCCGAACGTGGCGGTGATTACGTCGGGCCAGCCGTCTCCAGTAAAGTCGGCGGCAAACTCCATGGTGGAATCGGTGGCAAACTCAGTGGTTGGACTGGAACTCTTGGCAAGGTAGATCTCTCTTGATTTGAGATAGTCGGGGCCATAATAAATATATGGGCCAGAGACCACGTCCAGAAGGCCATCATGGTTAAAGTCAGCCGCGGCGGAGCCCCAGGAATAATAGAAGTCGCTTAGTCGCTGCTTGCGAAAGGCCTGCGAGGTTTCTTCCGGTTGGCGAATCTTCAGGCCGATGTCAGCCAGGGCCACAGACTTGAAACGTACCTCACCGCCTCCTCCGGCGTAGAGTGCAATCGGTCCATAACCTTCTTCACTCACCGCTCCGATCTCGTGGCCGTTGTTGAGAAATGTGCGGATGATATTGGCGTCGAAGAAGACCTCAACTTGATTCCATTCGTTGGGGCGCAACTGGGTGTCGTCCGGCTGAAAGGGCAGCGTTACCGTACCCCGGCCGTTGCGCGATGCCCCACCGCCCTGTGCTTGCGCATTGGGGGCAGGCGGAAGAGCAACGCGCACCAGTCCACCGCCGCGACGGAGCTTGTTCCGCTCAAGAATTTGCCCCTGGGCATCGATGGTTACGTCATATGCGGGAAGATCAGGGTCACTGAGCTCTACATAGGTTCCCTTCAAACCACCAGCGGAGGTTTTCTGCGCCCGGAAAAGCACCCCAGTGACGCATCCGCTGGTGCAGCGGTATTCCGCGTACAACGCAGTGTCCTGGTAAGAATGATCCAGGACCAGCCACCCACCGGTTCCCTTTGTGGGCGTTCCCACAATTTCGCCGTTCTGGGTGCGCCAATCCGCCGGTCCAAGGGTGTGCCAACCTTTTAGACTTGCCCCGTCCATCGTGGTATCAGGACGAAAGGAAGGACCTGAAGCGAACATCGGCGTTGCCCCGATCAAGACCAACGCCACAGCCAACAACTTACGTTTCCTTGCCATCATTGCGACCTACTGTTCTGAAAAGCGTAGTGGAGAGACTGCGGTCCGCAACCACTTTACGGCAGCGAATAGACGAGCAACCGCCCAGGCTGAGCATCACCGTGAGTGCCCCCCGCGGCGAATACGGCGACGTACTGCTTGCCGTTCTTGCTCTTCCAAGTGACGTGAATCGAGGTCACATCTACCCCAAGATCGGTAACCCACAGTTCCCTTCCCGTGCGGGAGTCGAACGCCCGAAACTTGCCGTCGAGCGTAGCGCCAATGAAGACCAGGCCGCCGGCGGTGGCGATCGATCCGCCGTTGGTCGTGGGAGTTCCTGTTTTGGGTACACCGAGCTTATCCAGTTCCTCGAATGACCCCAGCGGAACCCGCCAGGCGATTTCTCCTGAATTCACATTCACTGCGACGAGTTCCCCCATAGCGGTTTTTGACATGGCCAGTGTTTCGCGCCGTCCCAGAAGTAGTCACCCATTTTCGGTGGTGCGTTGTCTGGGCCCACCCGTCGATAGCCTTTGCCATCGGCGCGCAAAACCAATTTATTAAAATTCGCCAAGCTCTTGGTGTCGACGAACACATATCCCAGCTTGGGGTCGAAGGATCCGCCACCCCAGTTCGTTCCCCCGGTCCAACTGGGAAAAGTAACGCGAAGCTTGGGACCATATTGCGCGAACGGTCCGCCCGTCAGCGCGCCGCCTTCCATGGCGACAAGATCGCGGCCATATTTCTCGTGCTCGGGGGTTACGGTGGCGATTTCATCCGGGCTAAAGGAGTTACGTGCCAGGGGCGGCGGTTTTACTGGCATGGGCTGGGTTGGCCAGTTCTCATCGCCTGGGGCCGCATTGTCATTTGCGACCGGAACTTCATTCACATCGAAGATCGGCTTGCCGGTCACGCGATCGAAAATAAAAAGCAATCCTTGCTTGGTGACCTGCGCTACGGCTGGGATCTCTTTGCCGTTCTGTTTGGTCGTGATCAGGATCGGCGCTGAGGCGAGATCGTAATCCCAATTGTCGTGGTGCGTGGTTTGAAAATACCATTTCAACTTTCCTGTAGCAGCATCCAGCGCCACAAGAGTCGATCCGTACAGGTTGGAGCCTTTGCGGTCCCCACCATAAAAATCCGTATTGGGCGTCGCAATAGGAACGAAGGCCATGCCTCGTTTTGGGTCGACAGTATTAAAGCTCCACGAATTGACCCCGGCGCGGCTCTCCCACTGCCCGTCCTGCCACACCTCGTGATTGGGTTCGCCGGGCCGCGGTAAGGTGTGAAATGTCCAAACGAGTTTGCCGGTACGCATATCCCACGCCCGAATATCGCCGGTTGCTCCAAAGGCCGGTTCTTCTCCCGGGCTTGAACCGGTGATCACCAGGTTCTGGTAAAAATTCGGCGGAGAAGTGATGGCATATCGTGCCTTCGGGAACTTTTCGGTGACGCCAATTTTGAGATTGACCAAACCCTCGGCTCCGAAGTTCGGATTGGGCTTGCCTGTCTTTGCGTTCAGCGAAATCGGCCAGCCATCGAGAGTTCCAAAGACAATCGCGGGCGGATATCCCCTGGTTCCCGGCCAATACGAGACCCCGCGCAAGGGCGTCGGGTGCTTACTCTCGTATTCCCAGAGTTTACGGCCAGTCTCCGCATCAAGAGCCACAACCCGGTTGTAACCGGTAGACATGTAGAGAACATCGCCGGCCACGAGAGGAATGGATTCGGATAAACGTGGTTGTGGACGTCGGGCCGGAGCCGCTGGCCGCTCAGATCCTGGGGATGGTTCCGGGGATGGTTTCGCTTCCGGAGAAGCCTCCTGAGCAAGATTCGCGTGAGGGGTAATCGGAGCTGTTGCCGGCTCCACATTCTCTTCTGTGGTGTCGAATTGCCACGCTGGTCGAAGCTGGTCAACATTGCTGGTGTTAATTTGCTTCAAGGGAGAATAGCGCATGGCGCCCGGATCGTGGCCAAAGATTGGCCAGTCCGTTTGAGCATGCGCTTTACTCAGAATAAACAGGGAGCAGAACCCGAAAACGCCGAGCCGGTAATTACGTTTCATCCATTGTCCCAGGGCCGATCGAAGTTCCTGCAAATTTACACAGTCGCGTCTTGCCCTGTCACTTCGAGTGCTTGTGCGCGCTGACCCCACCCTACCGGAAGGGTTCCCCCTACGTTCGCTCGGGGACACCGACGGCCCGGGCATCTTGGTCGCCGCCCTGGTGATTTTTGAGGTGAATTTTATGAGTTCCGCCCCTGGGAAATTCCCGCTGGAATTAACCCTTGACATTGACAACAAAGCGCTTTAAGCTCGCTCTTCGCGAAACTAAGGTTCGGATTGACGGCGGCTGCCAGTCCTTGGAGACGCTAAGACTGGCGGCTGGGCATACAGACTTTCGCCAGTTTCCGGATGAATTGCACGACCGTCAGGGCCCCCCCAACCCTGGAGTTTGAATTGACCAAGCTCTTGCCACTACCTATGAAGAAAGTACACACCCGCAAGCTGCAGAATAAGTTGACTAAGCAATCTTTGCATTCGACGATAAATACGTCATTTAAGGGGAAGAAGAAAATGGCTGCAAAAGCTGAATTAGCACCGACCATCACTGCGCAGACGATCAAAGCTGCACAGGAAGCACTCAACAACGCCCCGTCCATGAGCGACGCACCGGGAGTCGATAAAATCCGCGAGTTGCTTTTCGGTAACCAAATGCAGGACTACGACCGCCGTTTCTCCGTCATGGAAGAGCGCTTTCTACAAAAGATGCGCGATATGGAAGCAGAGTCCACTCGCGCCATTCAGAGCATGGAGTCCTCGGTGAAGAAACAGCTGGAATCGTTAGCCAGCCAGATTCGCCAGGAACAGGATCATCGCGGGGAGGCGGACAAGGAGTTGGGCCGCGGCCTTCGGGAACAGATCCAGGCATTGGAGAAGCACCTCAGCAAGGTCGCCGACCAACTGGCCAGCCAGGACCGGGACTTTACCGAGAGATTGAGCCACGAATCGCAAACCTTGCGCGAAGAGGGCCGGCGGCGGACCGATGACACACGCGCCGCCATCGAGCGGATGCTTGCTGAGCTGATGCATGTCAAAACCGACCGCAGTCTGCTGGCCGGGCTATTCGTTGAAATTGCCCGATGCCTGAATCAGGACACCACGGCTAAGACGAACGGAGGGGGCGGACAGCGATCCTGAACCGCGTGGGACGCCCCACGCTGGTTTTGAACGGAATATCGCGATCGGAGACACCGTGAGTTCTAGTGTTTCCCTGCTCGACAGGGACAGTTTGGATCCCCCGTTCTTACAACCCGATGATGCCCGTGCCAAACGGCTCGCCGTGCTGCTATTCGAGGTAGCGCGCAGCCTGGATCACGACTTGGCGACGGTGCTCCCCAGGCACGAAGGGGATCCGAAACTGGCGGCGCTGCGTAGCTTGATTCTCGAGGAGGATCGAGCCGCGATCGCCAAGCTGCAGCAGAAGTTTGACGATCCGCAGCAGTTCGCTGAAGCCGTCAGCTCCGTGCTGGCCGACGCCTTCACCCTTGCCGGGGCGAGAGACGAACAACTGGCAAAGGCGCTGGCGCCGATCCTGGAGCTGGCGGTTCAGGCATCGATCCGCAAAAATCCAGGCACCCTGGTTGGCATCCTCTACCCCCTGA
The DNA here is from genome assembly GCA_963844785.1 of uncultured Acidobacteriaceae bacterium. GTDB lineage: Bacteria > Acidobacteriota > Terriglobia > Terriglobales > Acidobacteriaceae > PALSA-350. The sequence goes on from CAWJPV010000019.1 coordinate 20,465, forward strand.
TGGGATCGGTGGTCCGTAAATCCATCGCCGAGTCCCTTGACGGTACGCTGCAGCGCCTGAACCAGGCGTTCAAGCACAGCTTCTCGGTGCAGGGATTAAGGTGGCGCCTGGAGGCGTTGCGCAGCGGAAGCAGCTTCGCCGACGTGGTGCTCAAGCACACGGTGCAGTTCCGCGTCGAGCACGTCTTCTTAATTCACCGCAAAACCGGCCTTCTCATCGAGCACGTAGCGGCGCCGGAGGTGACCTCGCAGGACCCCCAGCTGGTGTCCGGCATGCTGTCGGCCATCCAGGACTTCGTGCGCGATTCGTTCGAGGGAACCGATAAGAGCGGGGGAGGCGGCATCGACACCCTGCGGCTTGGCGACGTGCTGTTATGGTGCGAAGAGGGACCATTCGCGTTCCTCGCCGCCGTCATTCGGGGCAATCCGCCCGAGTCGCTGCATGCGGCACTGCGCGAAACACTGACCGGCATTCACGACCAATACCGGAGTCAGTTGGAAGAATTCGAAGGTGACTCCGCAACTCTGGGGGACTTGGTCACGCCACTGCAACGTGACCTGCAGCAACAGGAACGGCCGCGCGAAAAGAAGTTGTCCCCCTGGCTCTGGATCTTGCCCCTGGTGTTGTTGCTTCTGGTCGGCGGATGGGTGATTCAGCGGACAATTATCCGGCTTCGCGTCGACTCGTATGTCCAGCTGCTGCGAGAGGAACCAGGCATCGTGGTCGCCAACGCCGAATTGCGCAACGGAAAATGGGAAATCTCCGGCTTGCGTGATCCCCTGGCCGTCGATCCCGCCTCGTTCCTATCCCAGTCGGGTCTGAATTCCAAACGTGTCGTCGGTCATTGGGAGTCGTACCAGGCCCTGAACCCGGCGATCGTCATGCGGCGTCTTGCCGCCAGTCTCAATCCTCCGCCCTCCGTCTCTATGTCCTTAAAGGGCGACACCGTAGAAGTCACGGGAAGCGTTCCACAGTACTGGGTTGAGCGGGCGAGAATGCTGGTCGCAGCCCTGCCCGCGGGTTCTCCCAAGGTCGACCTCAGCGCCCTCCGCGACGTTCAGGACCCGGAATTTATTCGCCTGCGCGATGCTATCCAGGAGCATATTATTTCGTTTGATTCCAATGCAGACCGGCCCGCGCGGGGCCAGGACGCCACCGTGGATGCTGTGGCCGACGAGTTCCGCCAGCTGATGCACGTGACCAGACGCCTTGGTTTCTCTGCCCGCATGATGATTTCCGGCCACGCGGATGCCGTCGGCAATGAAACCGCGAACCTATCCCTCAGCGCGGCTCGAGCCGAGGTTGTCCGCTCCATGCTTAAGGCGCGTGGCATCGCTCCGGAACTGCTGACCGTGCGCAGCGCCGGTCCACTTGAACCCTTGTTGGCTCCCAACGGCAAAGTAACCGCCGCGATGAATCGGAGAGTGACATTCACCGTGATTGCCAGCGAGTAGAGACTTTTATGCTGCAAAAGAAAGTTTGTCTGTTGGGGGGATTTGGCGTCGGCAAGACCAGCCTGGTTAAGCGCTATGTGCAAAGCATCTTTTCCGACACATACTTGACCACCGTCGGGGTCAAGATCGAGAAGAAGTTGGTGAACGTTGGCGCCGCAGAGGTGTCTCTTATCCTCTGGGATATTGCGGGCGAAGACGACATCTCTGGAATACGCACAAGCTATCTTCGCGGCGCTGCGGGATATTTCCTGGTGGTCGATGTCACACGGGGTGAAACCCTCGAAGTCAGCAAGTCGATACAGACTCGAGTCACTTCGGAGATAGGTTCGGTTCCCTTTCTGTTCCTTTTCAACAAGTCGGATCTGAAGGAGCAGTGGGACATCCCGGAACGATCCGTCGAAGACTTGAAAGACGCGGGACACGTAGTTCTCCGGACCAGCGCCAAGACCGGTGAAGGCGTCGAAGAGGCATTTCAGACGCTCGCCCAGCGCATGGTGTTGTGACAGATGCCGGATATATCGGACCACATTTCAGAATGGCTGCTGCACCTCGTCAAGTCCCAGCGTTCTATAGCTCATCTTCTTATCAACAACGAACTGCTCCTGATCAAAGCAGGCGGCGAGTTGGAATACTACGGACTGGGTGATCTAAAGCCCCACCATTCCGCCGCCGATCAATTGCCGTTCCTGGAAGGTCTGCTGCCCTTGGCGGAAACACCCTTCCTTTTAGAGTCCGTGGGCATGCCGGGCGGAATCGTGGCGGACGTTCACCTTTTTGGCAACGAAGAGATGACGTGGGTCGTGCTCCTCGACGTGACCGCGGAACATGACCGTGCCAGGAAGATGCAGCAGAAGGCGTACGACATGACGCTGTTGAGCCAGCGCGAGGCACGCCTCATCGCCAAGCTCGAGGCCGCGCACCAGGAGCTGACGCTGGCCCACCGCGACCTGGCCCAATCCCGTGACGAGCTTCTCCGGGTCCACAACCGGCTGCGGCAGGAATTGCACGCTGCCCAACACTATGTTCTTGCCATCTTGCCGGCGCCGGTCGCAGGACCTATCGCAGTGGAGTGGCTCTTCGTTCCTTCCACGGAACTGGGAGGAGATTCCTTTGGTTATCAATGGATCGATGGTGACCACTATGCCCTTTATCTGCTCGACGTTTGCGGACACGGCGTCGGTTCGGCTTTGTTGTCAATCACGGTGGCGAATACGCTCCGGTCCGGAGCTTTGCAGAATACCGATTTCCGCAGGCCTGAAGCGGTACTTGGCTCGTTGAATCAGGCCTTCCAGATGGAAAATCAAAATGGTCTCTATTTCACCATCTGGTACGGCGTCTACCATCGCCCTACAGGAACACTGCGCTATGCAAGCGCCGGACACCCACCACCCATTGTGGTGAGCGGTGGAAGAGAACAGCGCGGCAAAGCGGAGTCGCTGCCAGCCGTTGGTTGTCCTGTGGGTATCCTGCCGGACTACCCTTACGAGAGCAAGGAGTGTACTCTCGCCGGCCCTGCGCGTCTGTTCCTTTTCAGCGACGGCGCTTACGAAATCACGCGGCCGGACGGGACCATGCTGGAATTCGAAGATCTCGAAGAAGTCCTCACCCGCCCAGTTCCGGAAGGCTCATCGGAACTGCAAGAACTCCTCCAGTTCGCTCGAAACGCCCACGGCTCGGAAGAGCTGGACGATGATTTTTCAATCATAAAGATGACCCTCTGACTTTGAGATCACCGCAATATGTGACAATCCACACGCTATCCGCTCGCGTTATAGTCCCCCTACCCCATCGGAGCGGGTAAGCTGTGCGCGAAAAGCCCAGGTTTCGAAGAACGGTGATGGGTGTACTCATCCTGCAGATGTGGTTCGTGTGCCAGGCTCTGGCGCTTGATCCGCATGGCCAGCAGCTATCTGCGCACCGATTTCACCGTCGAACAGGGCTTGCCCGACGACGAGGTGAACGCCATCGCGCAAACCCCGAATGGATTCCTTTGGGTGGGAACGGATGGTGGACTGGCCAGGTTCGATGGAGAGCACTTCACCCAGATTCGTCTGCGCCCCGGAATCTCCAAAGAAATCCCGGTAAGTTTCTTATTGACCGCGGCGGATGGGGCGCTTTGGGTGGGGACCGATTCCGGGCTTGTCTACATACCGGCCACAGCCGTGGACCACTTTGATCGCTCGCTCGTGACCATGTATCACCCGGGCGCCGGCCCCAGCGACCGGATCTCGTGCCTGCTCATGCGCAAAGGCATTCTGTGGGTGGGAACCGGCCACGGGCTTTATCGGTTTGATCGCGGCCAATTCGTGACCGTAATCCCAGACGAGCCGATCAGCACCATGGACCAAACCGCGGATGGCCACCTGCTCATCATCGCCGGACACGGATTCATGGAATGGGACGGTGCGCGCATCCTACGGTATCCCGAATTTCCCAAGCAGCTTGGCGTGCAGAGCGATGGAATCTTTCAAGTGCACGAAGATCGCAACGGGGTTCGGTGGTTCTGCACCAGCTCGGGTATTGCACGCCTGGTGAACGGTTCGTTCCAGAAGCTCGCACCGTTTGGCCATCTCCCGGGAGCAGGCGGCCTTTCGGATTTACGAGGACCCGCAAGGGAATTTGTGGGCCAACAAAGGGACAGGACTCTTTCGAGCGAGCGACAAGGGCGTGGAAGATCTGGCGTTGGGCGTGCACGCCAGGTACATGTACTCGGATCTGAATGGCGATCTGTGGGTGGCTACCGGCAGCGAGGGACTTCTTCGCTTCAAAGACCGCACCTTCAAGATGTACACCGCGGCCGACGGACTACCCGACTCCAATATCCCCATGGCCGTGTTGGCGGCGCACGACGGAACGCTTTGGGTGGGCAGCAACTGCGGGGGCCTTTCGCGTTTTGACGGCAAGCGCTTCAAGACCTATAGCGAGAAGGATGGGTTGCTGAATTCCTGTGTATGGAGCCTGGCGGAAGACGCGAATCACGATCTTTGGATTGGCACCTGGGGTGGCGGGCTCTTCCGTTTTCGCAACGGCCGCTTCACCCAGTATTCGACTCCGCAGGGGCTGCCCAGCGTTGTGGTGCTGAGCCTGGCGCCGGCGCAGGACGGATCGCTCTGGATTGCGACCACTGCAGGCTTGAGCCACTTGCAGAATGAGCATTTCCACAACTACACCATGGCGGACGGGCTCTCCAGCGATCGCATCATCACCGTGGTCCAGGACCGCGACGGTGGCATTTGGGCGGCGACCGATGCGGGCGTCGATCACCTGGTGGGTGACCACTTTATGCCGGTGCGGGGAGCGCCGACGGAGGGAGAGGTTCCCTACGGCCCACTCAAAGAAGACACCTTCGGCAATCTCTACGCATTTTCGTCGGTGAACGGCATCAGCCGCATCCAGGACAATCGGCTAATTAGCGTGAATCGAGCGCTGCAACCCGCGGGCATGGTCGAGTCCCCCGATCATGACTTGTGGTTTAGCGGAAGAGACGGCATCTATCGGGTTGCCGCCGGTGACCTCAGGCGCGCCGAACTGGATCCGGATTCACCGGTCGATTACACCTCCTTCGGCCGTGCGGACGGCCTTGAGACCAGGGAGTGCACCACGGGGCAGCCCAACATCGCGATCACCCCAGACGATAAGCTCTGGGTCGGAACGCTGAAAGGGCTGGCGATGCTGGACCTGCGCCGGGAGCTCAAGAGGGATCGCAAACCCGCGATCCTTATGGACGAGGTGGACGTTGGAAAAACAAAGAAAAACCCCGGTAGCGAACTGGTGCTGGAACCTGGCAAGGCCCACGTGGAGCTGCACTTTACCGCCGTCGATCTCGCGTCACCGGAAAACGTCCACATGCAGTACCGGCTCGACGGTGTGGATGCGGCATGGTTTGATGCCGACTCCACCCGCACCGCAACCTACACCGACATTCCCGTCGGTGTTCATTCCTTTCATATCCGTGCCAGTAATGGCGACGGCGTCTGGGATCACGAGGGCATCGTCTACAACGTCACCCAGAAACCGTTCTTCTACCAAACGCTCACATTTCGGCTGGCCGCCTTCGTGGCGGGAGTTTTGCTGCTGGTTGTTTTGTACCAGCTTCGTCTACGCCAGGCTGCGGCGCGGCTGAGTGCGCGGCTGGAAGAACGGTTGGCGGAACGGGAACGCATCGCCCGCGATCTGCACGACACGCTGTTGCAGGGCTTCCAGGGGCTCATTCTTCGCTTTCATAACGCGATGATGGAGATCCCGGAGCGTGAGCCCGCGCGGCAAATGATGGAAACCGCGCTCGACCGCGCCGATGAGGTCATGGCGGAAGGGCGGGACCGGGTGGTCAGCTTGCATCCATCCTTCGACAAATTCGGTGACCTGGCGCAATCTTTGGCCCGTGCCGCCGTTGAGATTGCGAACGGCAGCGAAGTCAAGATCTCTGTGACCACCGAAGGCCAGGTGCAAACGTTGGATCCAATGGCTTTGGACGAAATCTACTGTATTGGGCGGGAAGCCATGGTCAATGCATTTCGCCATGCGCAGGGACAGAGCATTGAAGTGGAAGTGGACTATGCATCCTGGGAATTGCGCCTGCGGGTTCGCGACGACGGCCGCGGCATTGACCCCAAGATTCTCGAAGCAGGCCGGCCCGGACACATTGGCCTGGCCTCCATGCGCGAGCGCGCGGAGAGAGTCGGCGGCCAACTGGATATCATCAGCGGGCCGGGCGCGGGCACGGAAATTGAATTGAGAGTCCCGGCAGCGAATGCCTACCGTGGAATTCTGCTTGAGTCACCCTGGCGGCGTCTGTGGCATTTCACTCTGGGCAGGCTTTAGCCTGAATTGCCTCGGCGGAGTCTGTGCCTCAACAGAATCCCGTAGGAACTGGACGGGGCACCCAGAGAGAGGCCGGTCTGTGTTGAGCCACCCCGAAAGGACTAGCCAAAGTTAACTCCAGATGGGGTAGCGGACTTCGTCGCCATGCCTCAATATCAGACCATCCGGAGGCTTTCCCCGATGGCACTCCTTCATTCCCAGGCATGGAAATCAAAGTCTGCACGCAAATCTCAATGTGTGACCCCAGCCATGATGAGGCGTCTGCGAAGCTACGGTTCCCCTGAGTCTGTCGAGCCGGGGGGCCACCTCTTCCAGCAGGGAGAGAGGCTGGTAGATTTTTTTGTTGTGGAGCAGGGCGAACTGGAACTCTACGAACGAAAAGGACGAGCCTCGTGCGAGGTGGACTCCACCCTGGCCAAGCTGCACTTCACCGGCGAACTCGATTTGCTGAACGACCGCCCTTCCCTGCTCAACTGTCGCGCCGTCAGAAGTAGCCGCGTTCTGCGCATCTCTCGAGAATCCGTTCGAACATTGATGCGCACCGAACTGGACATCGCTGAGCTGATTCTTACCGAGTGGATCATTCGGCGCGCTCGCCTGGTGAATCATCGGCAAGGAGGGATCATTGTTGTTGGCGATAGCCTTGCGGCTGAGACCATGCGTATCGAGCGGTTTTTAATTGGCAACGGCCACCCGCATCAGTTGATCGACTCCAATCTAAATCTGGAAGCAGAAGTTCTGCTGCGGGCTTTGGACGTGGAGCCAGACCAATTACCGGTGGTATTTTTCTCTGACGGCACGACCCTCCGGAAACCCGCAAATACCGTGCTGGCCAACAAGCTGGGATTCGATCAGGATTTGGGTGAGCATACGGATTATGACCTTGCGGTCGTAGGCGGCGGCCCGGCTGGACTTGCCGCAGCCGTGTATGGTGCTTCGGAGGGGCTCACGACTCTGGTGATCGAGGGAACAGCCCCGGGGGGGCAGGCGGGTACCAGTTCAAAAATCGAGAACTATCTTGGGTTCCCGACCGGTGTATCTGGTCACGACCTGGCCCAAAACGCCACCGTGCAGGCGCAGAAGTTCGGTGCACGCTTCGCCATCTCACGCGATGTTACGGATATTCAACCGGCCGCTGGCGGGTACTCTCTTTCGCTCGAAGGGGGTAAGACGATCTTTGCCCGCGCCATCGTTGTCGCCACCGGCGCTCGATACAAGCGCCTCGATGTCCCTAACTACAGGAAGTTCGAATACCAGGGTGTCCACTATGCCGCCACCGCCATGGAAGCGGCCAGATGCGTTGGTAAAGAAGTCGTCGTGGTAGGGGGCGGTAACTCCGCCGGCCAGGCTGCTCTGTATCTTGCCCTATCGGCCAGTCATGTTCATCTACTCATCCGCGGCGAAGGCCTCAAGGCCACCATGTCTGCCTACCTCATCCAGCGGATTGCTTCTTCCAATCGCATCACACTTCATCCCCACAGCGAAGTCGTTTCGCTCGATGGAGACACTCATCTGCGCAGCGTAACCTGGTGCAACCGCCTCTCCCATAAATCGCGGAGCTGCCAGACCGGCAACATGTTTGTCATGATCGGAGCCCTCCCCAACACCGAATGGCTTCACGGCAGGCTCGACCTGGATGCGAACGGCTTTGTGATGACGGCTCCCGGCGATCGCGAAGGCTGTGTCTTTCAGACCAGTCTTCCCGGCATTTACGCCGTGGGTGACGTGCGGTCCGGTTCAGTGAAACGCGTCGCCAATGCAGTGGGAGAAGGATCTGTCGTGGTGTCCTACGTCCATCGTTATATTGAGGCGCAGAAGACCCTGGAGATGGAAACAGAAGCGGTCATTGCTTAGCGATCGTGGCCTAGATATCGGGGCCTAAGTCAGCCCTCGATGAAGCCTCGTCTTACGGCGATCATCACCGCATGGGTGCGGTCATTTGCGTTCAGCTTGGAAAGGATGCTGCGCATGTGCCCTTTGACCGTATCCTCAGAAATTACCAGGCGGTCGGCGACTATCTTGTTGGAGCAGCCTTCTCTGACCATGCGCAGCACTTCAATTTCGCGCGCCGACAGAGCGTCTGAACTCAGGTGACTGGCCAGCTCCGAAGCGATCTCGGCGGGTATGCGGCTCTTGCCGGAGTGAACGGTGCGTATGGTGTCTACCAGTTCTTTGCGCAGCATGCTCTTAAGCAGATACCCCTTGGCGCCGGCCTTCAACGCGCGCGTTGCCTGCACATCACCGGCATAGGTAGTGAGCACCACGCAGCGTGCGCCGGGCCACTTTTGAAGGATCGCGCTAATGGTCTCGATCCCATTCATCCCCGGCATCTGCAGGTCGATCAAAGCCACATCGGGTCTGAGCTTCGCAAACGCCTCGATGGCCTCGTAACCATCGGAAGCTTCGCCCACCAACTCCATATCGGGCTGCCGCTGCAGCACGTTGGCAATCCCTTCGAGGATCAAGGGATGGTCGTCGACGGTCAGGATTCGAATTCGATTGGGGCTCACCGAGTGTTGTACTCATGGCGTCTGCTTCCCTTCCAACTTACCGCACGCGGGGGCCGACCACCAACCTGCGCCTGCCATAAAGCCTTGCATCCACAGAATAGGCGCCGGCCCCTAACAGACCAATAGCGACCAGTATAGCGATCATGAGTGCATTGATCCCAAATGCCTCTACCCCAGGTGCGCGGCAAACCTAGAAAGTGCACAAAGAAATCGCCACCCCCGATACGGCTGCCAGGGGCGTGTACCAACCTACGATGATCAGGACTGCGGCGATCCGCGAGAGCGCCAAAAGCACGTCTGTCTCCGGCCCGGGGCAAAGCCGCGCGCTTGATACCAGGGCCGCGGCCACCGCCAGTCGAAGAATCAGCAGCGCCAGGCCCGCGCTCCGATTGGGAAACGTGCCCAGAAGCCGTTGCATACTCCACTCCAACTACCATGCTACGAACATCGCGATCAAAGTGGGAACTGCTTTAGGACTCCTGCGCGGTAATCATTTCGTGTAGTATCGGCCCGAAAAAACCAGTTCTCGCGGCTGAACAGCGGCGATTTCTTCTCCCGCCGGCAGCAAATGCTGGGTGCGATTGACGGTTACCGCAAATCTCTCGAATGGGCTAATGAGCGCGAAGTGCGTCGACAGGATCAGCAGCGGCGGCGCGCGCCGCCGGCAGCGCGGAGGCCAGGAGAGCCAACAGCAACATGGTCAGGGCGGCTACCGAGTAAACAAGCGGATCAGTCGCGCTTACATCAAACAGGAATGCATTCACCAGCCGTGAGATCGCGAAGGAACCGAGCACGCCGAGTGCGCACCCAATGACAGCCAGTTTCGCTCCAGAAATTAGGACGAGGCGCGCAATGTTCGTGCGTTGCGCCCCGAGCGCGATGCGAATCGCAATCTCCTGAGTGCGCAGAGAAACAGAGAACGCAACCACTGCGTAGATGCCTGTGAATGCTAACAGCAGCGCACCCAGGGCAAAGCTGGTGATGAGGTCGGTGTTGAAACGCCGCGGCGCCTCTGTATCTGCGAGCACGTCGCTCAGTGGCTGCACCTGTTTCAACGCGAGCAGCCTATCAATCCCGGCCACAGTCGACCGCAACACTTGCGCCATCTGTTCAGGCGGGAGCGTCGAACGCAGAGTGACATAGCCCCGTGTCGCCCTGGTCAGCTGTCCACCCGTATCGTTACCGCTGAGCGTTGCCGACTGCAGCGCCGGGATGTACCACTGTTCTTTATCGGGCTCATCACGGCCCCCGACCTTGGTGTCTGCAACCACACCCACGACCGTCGCCCACGGCATGGGTTTGTGAGGATTGCCTGCATGCATGCGTTTGCCGATCGCACTCTGGCCAGGCCAGTTCTGTTTCGCCATCGACTCATTCACCATCACCACCGGGAGTGTGTCGTCACGATCGTCCATCGTGAAGGTCCGACCCTCCAGCAAGGGGATGTCCATCGTTCGAAAGTAATCGCCATAAGTGGAAGTAAACAAGGCAAACTTAAGCTTCCACGTGGAAGCAGGCTCACCTTCAATCGTGTACGAGGATGCTCCGTAGAATTCCGTCGGCAGCGTAGTTGTTATGCTGGCAGCCACAATTCCCGGCTTGGCGGAGAGACGCTCAACCACCGTTCTGTTAAAGGCATCGACCGCATCGTTCGTCGCGTACTGCTTCTTCGGCAGCTCGAACCCGGCGACCAGCACGTGAGCCGGACGGAAGCCGGGATCGACCGCGCGCATCTTCTGGAAGCTGCGCAGAAAAGCTCCTGAAACCGTAAGCAGAACCAGGGCGATGGCAATCTCCGAAACGACCAGGGCGGACCGCAGCCTAACGTGGCTGGCCGCTCCAATCTCCGTCCGGGCTCCTTCCTTCAAGCTGTCTGTCAGGTTAGTCTGCAAGGCCGCAAATGCAGGGGCCAGGCTGCACAGCGTGCCCGTAAACAGTGAAAGCAGGAAACCAAACGCAATCACGCCTCCGTCCATGGCGATTGAGTTCAGCCGCGGCATAGAGTCAGGCAGAAGATGGAGAGCAGTCCGGATGGCGATCGCAGCAAACGCCAGACCGAGCACGCCGCTGACAAAACTCAGCAGCACGCCTTCCAGGACGGACTCGCGCAGGATTGCACTGGAACGAGCACCCAACGCCAGGCGAACCGCAAAATTGCGCCGCATGCGAATGGCCCGCACCAACAGCAAGCTCGCGACATTGACGCAGGCAATCAGCAGTACCACGATCACTGCCACAAACAATGTCCGCAGCAATGGGCGGACTTCAGAAACAGCTTCCTCGCGCACCAGCTTGACGTCACCGCGTATTCGGAGCGCGGACTTACTGGCAGGAAAATTGCGCATGATCTGCCGTGCTACCCGGTCGGCGTCCTGCGCCGCTTGGGGTAGGCTCACGCCAGGCTTAAGGCGGGCCACGATGCTGTAACCCCACAAGCCTGATTCGGGGTCGAGTTCGTGGGCTGTGAGGCTCAACGGCACCCAGAGCTGCGACTGGTCAAGGTAACCGGTCTGCAGCGGATACTCGAAGCTGCGCGGCATCACACCAATGACTGAATAGAGTTTGCGATCAAGTACGATGGTGCGGCCCAACACCTGTGGATCGCGATGGTAGCGGTTAAGCCACAACGCATAGCTGATGACCGCAAGTGGTTTATCCGCATCCTCTTCCTGCTGGTTAAACACTCTCCCCAAAATCGGTTCAACGCCGAGCGTCGGAAACACGCTTGCGGCCAACCGTCCGGCAGGGATTTCCGCCGGCTCTCCACCAAACGTATTGTCGCCGGAAAGTTCAAAGTGGGCCGGCGCGGTGGCCCCCATGGAGGAAAAGGCGCTCGTCGCTTTGGCGTAGGTTGCAATCTCAACCGCGGTGACGCCGATGCCGGAGCTATTTCCCAGGTGATCTCCCAGCAGCACAAGCCGGTCTGCATCCTTGAACGGCAAGGGTCGCAGCAGAATGCCCTCTACCAGCGAAAAGATCGCAGTCGTAGCCCCAAGGCCAAGAGCAAGCGTGAGAATGACCGTCAGGCTGAAGGCTGGCGTCTGGCGCAGGCGGCGAACTGCGAGTCGGAAATCATGGAGAAGCGCAAACATGTGTCCTTCGGGAGCAATTGACACTCCAAACCAGAGAACACTAAGCATTGTCGTTTCAAGCGAAATGATTCAAATCCCACGAAGCCGGCGTCCATTCGCATGCTTCAATGTCCAGATGTGGACAAATTCGGTGCGGAGATGACATGTAACCCCTTATTCACTCCTCAGGGCCTTAGCAGGGTCAATCGTCGCCGCTCGCTTTGCCGGAAGGATAGCGGCCGCGCAAGCAGCCAGCACAAGGGCCGCGATTGCCGCCGTTAAGACGCCCGGGTCTCTTCCGGTTACCTCAAATAGCTGCGACTGCACATAGCGTGCACAGAGCAGAGCCACCGGAACACCGATGAGCAGCCCAAGCCCCAGCCTGCAGAATCGCTCCTTGCAACACCATCCACACGATGTCGCCACGTTCGGCTCCCAGCGCCATCCGTATCCCAATTTCCGATCCGCGTTGCGCAACCGTATAGGCCGTTACGCCGTATAGTCCCACTGCCGCTAACGCGAGCGCCAGCAGTCCGAACAGCAGCGTCAACCGCGCCACCAACTTCTCCTGGCTTAGCCGGTCGCCAATCTGCCCTTCCAGCGTTTCGTAGTTGTTCACGTTCAGGTTTGGGTTGATTTCCTCCAAGGCTTGACGCACCTGGTGCTCCAGCCCCGGGATCGGTCCCGTGGTTACCAGGATGATCGAACCGATGTACAACGACGACACGTCAGTGGATTTGGTGTCGCTCTTCGCGCGCTGCAACAGAGGCAAAAAGAACATCGGTCGCTGCTCTTCATGCGGATTCTGATATTTGGCATTCTCCACCACGCCAACGATCTGCCAGTCAGCAGCGCTCTTCCTGTCTCCCATGCCAAAGCGTTGTCCGACGGGATCTTCTCCGCGCGGAAAGAAGCGTTTCACGAACGCGCGGTTCACCACAGCTACCCCGGGTGCATGAGCCGTGTCGGTTACGAGAATATTGCGTCCGCGCACCAGGTGCTGGCCAATCGCATCGAAGAGTTCCGGGCTAACCCTGTCCCATGACGAGTGAACGTCATCATTAGGTCCCGGTTGCGGCTGTCCTTCCACGACCACTTCAGACTCCCAGTCATCGCCATCGAGTGGCGCATACAGGGCCATCCCCGCCTTCGTCACGCCTGGCAGAGACAACATCCTGGCGCGCATTCGATCGTAGAGTGGCTGCAGTTGTTCTAGTCGTATATCCGGCATTTTGAGCGTTCAGGCGGACCACTACGCGATGTTCCACCTCGATGCCAAAATTCTGATGCTGCAGATTGATCAGGCTCCTGGCCAACAGGCCCGCGCCTATCAGCAGAATCACTGACAGCCCCGCCTGCAACACGACTAAGGAACGCTGCAGCAGCGAAGCATGGCCGCTGCTCGTCCGATTCGATCGACGCAGCGCATGGGCCGGCTGTGCATGAGAGGTTGCCCAGGCGGGCGCCATGCCGAAGAGGAGTCCAGTGAGCAACGACACTCCAAATGCAAACCCCAGCACCTGCGGCGATGGGGTGGCATGGATGGGGGAAAACTTGGCATGCGGGAATGCCAGCCTGAGCATCATTGCCGAAACCAGGTAAGCGATTGCCACCCCCACGACGCCGCCCATGCACGAGAGCAGAACGCTTTCCGTGAGCATTTGCCTGACGATGCGGGTCCGCGCAGCGCCTAAGGCAACGCGCACGGATATCTCACCGTTTCGTGCAAGCCCGCGCGCCAGCACCAGGTTGGCGATATTTGCGCACGCAATCAACAGCACCAATCCGGAAATCCACATCAATAGATGCAGGCCGGCCACCATGTCTCGCGCCATCACGGCTATGCCGCTATGTCCCGGCGTCAACGAAAGATGGATGCGCTTGAGGCGCTCCTCTCGTCCAGATGCATTGGAATAATACGGTAGCTGAGAAAGCAGAGGAACTAACTCGGCGTGCATTTTCGCCTGCAGCGGCGCCAGCGCCACACCCGGCTTTATGCGGCCCAGAATGTAGAGCCATTGCTCCGCGGGGTTATGGGTAAAATCACTCTCTCCCAGCAGGGGCTCCGTCGACAGTGGCACAAACAAGTCTGGGGGATACGCGGTGATGCGATCCCCGTAAAACGGCTTCGGCGCAATGCCTACAATGGTCACCGGATGGGTGTTTATGGTGAATACGCTGCCTATGATCGAAGGGTCCCCGGCATATTCGCGCTGCCACATCGAGTCGCTCATGACTGCGACCATGGGCGCCCCTGCGATGTCGTCCGCAGGCTGCAGTAGCCGTCCCGCCGCCGGCGTAATCCCCATCATGGCGAAGTAGTTTCCCGACACCCATTCGCTCACCTCGCCATGCGGTAACTCGGCCGCTCCCTGCCGGTGCAGCGTAAGCCACGAGTTGTCGGGGGAATAGGACTGCATCGCCGCCAACTCTTGAAATTCAGGCGCATTTTTTCTTAGCTGGTCATACATCTGGGTCGAGAACCATGAGATTCCGCCACGATGACCGTCGCCCACGCGTATCAACTGTTCCGGATGCGGTACCGGCAGGTCCTGCAGCAGCGTGGCATGAATGAGAGTAAAGATCGCAGCGTTGGCGCCGATTCCCAAACCGAGCGTCAGCAAAGCGGTGACAGTGAATCCGGGATGCTTACGCAGTTGCCGTGCTGCGTAGCGAACGTCGCCAACCAGCGATTCCAGAAAGGACAGTCCCCGCGCCGTCCGATAATGCTCCCGCGTCTGCGTCACACCACCGAAGGAACGCAGCGCCGCCCTGCGTGCTTCTTCTTCCGGCATGCCACGCTTTCTGTTCTCTTCGGTCGCGAGTTCAATATGGGCCAGGAGTTCTTCGTCAAGGTCCGCGTCGAGCTTTGAGTAGTGGATCAGCGCCGCGCAACGGCTCAGAAGAATCCGTATCCATTCCATCGTGCACTCCTCAACTAGATGGGGCCAGAAAGCGTGCCATAGTCGTGGCGACCCGCTCCCAGTTTTCAGTTTCGGTTTCGATGTTTTGCCATCCAAGTTTGCTCAGCGAATAGAACTTCGCGCGACGGCCAGTCTCAGAGATGCCCCACTCAGCCTTGATCCATTTGCGCTGCTGCAGGCGTAGCAGCGCCGGATAAATCGTCCCCTGATTCATGATTACGGTGTGATCGCTGACCTGTTCGATCCGCCGGGCGATCGCGTATCCGTGCAAAGATCCCATCAACTCCAGAGTCTTGAGCACCATGAGATCCAGCGTGCCCTGCAGAACCTCCGACTTCTCGTCACCCATCGCCCACCTGTAGATCTTTCTACATAATCTAGCTTTTGTATACGTAGAATGTCAACAGGTAGAGGTTTGAGGGCATCTCCATTGCAGTAAAAATGGGTGAGCACATCACGTCGGCGTATTTCCCCCTTTCCTGGCCCGCCTTTTCCGTCTGAGCCGCCCTTTCCTGACCCGCTTGTTTGGCGGCAGCGTTGCCTCAGCTCTGCCGGCTTCCTGCCCAACAACCCTGGATTCGGGTTCTTCGGGCGCCACCAGAGAGAGCCAGACGGATGCTATCTTGACCAATTCCACTGTTTCCCCGAAGGCGCGTTGACGGCAATCGTAGACGACCCGATTCTTCGTCTGGACGCGAACCAAGGTGAACGCGTCTTCGATATCGCGACTGTTGTCGAACATGAGGGTCATATCGGCAACAGGAGCGGCTAATCGGATTGCCTCCTGCGTGCGAGGGAAGCGCTGACGCAGCTTCTCCTCGGGAACATCGTGACCACCCAGGGCCCTGCGTGTGGCAACACGGAGAATGGAAAGCTCCGAACTTGCCAAACCGACAAAGAGAAGGGCTACGGCATAGCCAGCCTTTTGTAGAGTCACGATCAGTTCTTCTTTGGACGTGTAGCTCCCGTCGGGATGCCACTGAAAATGTGAGAATACTGTCTCAAACGCAAAGGACATGCGCTGTTCCATATAATCAGTCCCATGAACAGCTGCACACCCTCTTGCGAAAGCCTTTGCCATCGTTCGTCGTGATCTCTCAAGTCCGCAGCCCAAGCATCCAGCGTACGTGGATCCCCGCTGGGCGCCGGCAGAAGAGAGAGTGTCAGGCGGTCCGCATTGATAAGCGGTATTCTGAGCGCATTTACCAAGTTGTCGTACCACAACGTAGATTTCCCGGATCCGTTGTGACCGGCGAGGACGATCGCGAGAGGTTTGTTGCCGGCAATCGATTGGAGCAGCTCAGTGGGGTCAGGTGGCCGGGATGGAGACGCTGCCTTCACATCGATTTTGAGCGGGAGGGCCTGAATCTTCCTTGAACAAGCCGGCCAAGCGTCTTCTTACCGCTGGCGTCCTCGCGCACAATCTTGGTTACATCCCCCGGAAAGACGGAGTAGGCATAGACACGCTTTTTAGGGCGAAAAACAGTATCGCGACGAAAGCCCGGTTTAAGAGCTGCCTTCATCATGCTGTCAATGAGCATATCGCTCTTCTCGGGCTGTCGCGAGCCAACAAGCGCTTTTGACTTGCCGACCCGGAGAACGAACAAGTCTCCACGGGGGGTCGCGACTCTGTGCTCCATCGTGTTGCCGGCCTTCTTACGTTGCTTCGTGGCAGGCTGTGTTTTCTTGGCTGGCATTTGCTCTAAATCTCGCTAATCCGTACTTAACGATCACAGTATAACGCCGAACTTCTCCCACCCACTTCACTACACCTCATGATTCAAATTAAGCCCCAACCACCTCTCCACCTCAGCCAAGCTCTCCCCTTACCCGCACTGGTCCGGTTCAAATCGAGCAAAGTGGCTATTGCCCACCGCACCTCGCGGCGAGATACTGAATATCCCCCCGCGCTCGATGGCAAAACTACGCAGCATAACATCCAATCTCGGGCTATACGTTTACGGCGGAGCCGCCATCTTTCTCGGCCTTCTGGGCCTGGCCTCCGGGGACTTCGCCACCACCTGGCAGAACATCGGCCCCCACGTCCCTCTGCGCGTACCGCTTGCCTATTTCACTGCGGCCGTTGAGCTCGCCGGAGGTATCGCTCTCCTCTTGCCCCGCACCGCGCACGCCGGCGCTCTGATTCTGACGATTGTCTACGCTGTTTTCACGCTTATCTGGGTGCCCAAGGCCTTTGTGAATCTCGGCAATTACGACCCCATCGGCAATGTCTTTGAGGAATTCTGCCTGGTCGCCGCCGGCCTGGTGCTCTGCGCCATCTTCTCCCCTGCTGGTTCACCCATTGCGCGCCGCCGGCCCTTCTTCGTGCTCCTCTTCGGTATTTGCCCCATTTCCTTTGGCATCGCCCACATTATTGACATGCCCGGCCTGTTGGGCTGGATCCCGGGTTGGTTGCCGCCGGCCAAGATGTTCTGGGCCTACGCCACCACCATGGGCTTTTTCGGGGCCGCCGTCGCCATCCTCACGGGCATCATGGCGCCGCTTGCCGCGCGCCTCCTCACTGCGGAAATCGTGATCTTCGAGTTGTTGGTCTGGATTCCGAATCTCTCGGCCGGGCCACGCAACCACTTCAATTGGGCGGGCAACGCGATCTGCATCGCGTTGGCCGGCGCCAGTTGGGTCGTCTCCGACTCCATCAGCGCTGCGGCAAGAGCCAGTTAAGGATGAGCATAATAAGAAGCGTTTGTGCGGGGACTGAGCCCCGGCTTGTCTACCGTAACCTGCAGTGCGCGGTACTCGTTGTCCTGGGAGGCACGAAGCGAGTCGAAAGAAAGCACGTAGTACGAGTCCAGGTCCGCTATGCATCTGGCGATACCGCCAACCAGGTCTTTGTCGTCTTCGAAGACCTGACCGCCACTCTGGTACGCGAGAACCGGTAAAGCAAGATTTCCTGGATCTGCCTGATCCGCTCTTTGCACGCCCTGAAGAAAAGGCTTGTAATAAGCTCGCGGTCGTACGCTATCGCGCATCATGTTCAGTGAAGAGATGGTGTCCACGCTCATCTGAGCATCCAGAAAGCCAGTGGAGAGATTCAAAATCTCACCGAAGAAGTTTCTCTTGTCCTTTGGCGTGCCAGGGTAAGGTCCGTCGGAGAGCAGGGGCCAACCAGGACCCATCCAGATAAGGATGACTCTACCCGGCACGTCTTCCTGCTCGACGACCAAGTTGGTGAGTGACTGGACGGATCGATGGAACCGTCGAGCGTTATACCCTTCTGGGGAACCGATAGTCGCTAATGGCATATGAACTTTCCTGAGCTCGCGGATAAGGGTGTTGCCATCCCGAGAAGGTTGGCCCAGGTCTATCCCAGCCTCAGTGAGAACGGCGATAGAAACGGGAAAGCTCAGTTGCCCCTTATCTTGATCCAGATATTTCTCCACAGCTCTCAGCTGATAGGCAGCGTCTTGAAACGAGTTGTTCAGAATATCCAGCAGGAAAATGACGTGGACCGGCGGACTCGCAGTCCGCCCTTCCACTCCTTTGAAGGATACGATCTGCTGTGCCTGATGGTTATCCAGCAGAGTAAAGTCCTTTTCCTGCAGGCCGGAGACGGCTTTGCCGGACGCATCGGTCACAACAACATTGAGTATGATGCGGCGTGCCAGACGGCTTGCTCTCAACCGTTCCTCCGGAGTGCGGCGCATCAAGACCTTAGATGGAGGGGCGGAGGACTCTGTGGATTGACCAGATGTCCCGTCAGGCAGACCAGACTGTTGCGGGCGCAAAGGTAAGGTCATTAGTACAAGAAGTATGCAGGACCAGCACTTCGCTCTCATTTAGGTCAACCCCGTTGATCTTCCGGAGGGACAGACAGGACGTTTACTAACTCAATAGGATTGTTGAAGGAAGGGTAACGTTCCGTCTGTCCCTCCGCAATGATTCAAATCCCCGTTCACGGAAGAGCCTTCACAATCCGTTCACGTTTGGCGGCGCCTTTCCCACATCCTCCATCTAGGAGGCCCATCATAAAACACGTATAACGGAGAACCTATTGGATACTCCTGAATCAAAGCCAGGGGGGAGATTATGAAACTCGCAGGAAAGAAAGCTCTCATCACCGGAGGCAACAGCGGCATCGGTTTTGCCACCGCCCGTCT
Source organism: uncultured Acidobacteriaceae bacterium (assembly GCA_963844785.1). GTDB lineage: Bacteria > Acidobacteriota > Terriglobia > Terriglobales > Acidobacteriaceae > PALSA-350. Next base: position 39,363 of record CAWJPV010000019.1, read on the forward strand.
TTTCATTGCTGAAGGCGCCCAGGTCGCCATTACCGGCCGTGACCAGAAGACGCTTGACGAAGCCGTCGCCGAACTCGGACCGAGCGCACGCGGCTACCGCGCAGATGTCACCATAGCCGAAGACCGCAAGCAGCTCTTCTCAGCACTTGCCAAAGATTTCGGCAGGCTCGACATCGTCTTCGCAAATGCCGGCATCTCCGGCAGGACGCCTACGGGCGCGGCCGACGAAGCCATCTTTGAGAACATCATCCACACCAACCTCAATGGCGCTTTCTTTACCGTCAATTCAGCCGCTCCTCTGCTGAATGACAACGGCAGCATCATCTTTAACGGATCGGTGCACAACTATCTCGGCCAGCCCGGCCTTGCCGCATATGCAGCGACGAAAGGCGGTCTTGTCTCCATGGCGCGTGCCATCGCCGCCGACCTCGCCTCGCGCAACATTCGCGTGAATGTCGTCGCACCCGGCGCAACGAAGACTCCCATCTGGAAGCGCGGGCCGCGCCAGCGTCACCGAAGAACAATCCGCTAAGCTCGCTGATTTCGTCTCGTCTGCTATTCCATTGGGCCGCTGGGGGGAGCCCGAAGAACTTGCCAAAGCGGTGCTTTTCCTTGCCTCCGACGACTCGTCGTACGTCAATGCGGTCGAGTTGATGGTCGATGGCGGAGCCACTGGCGCCCCGTGGGGAGCTCCTCTTCTTCGCGCCTGACCGCACAGGGTTCAGGAATACATACCATTGGCAGAGAGGAATCTATGTCCCATCATTTCGATACCAAGCTTTCCAGAGAGGATCCAAGCCTGAACGTGTGTGATTTCTATCTGTTTCAGGGCGCTCCCGGCACAACGGCGATGGCGATGACCGTCAATCCTGATGTCGTCCTCTCTGCACCAGATACCCTTCACGTTGAGGGTGTGTATGCCTTCCGCCTGGATCTGACTGGTGACGCTCGCGAAGACGTCGTCTTCAAGTTCAGGTTCAACGAACCGAGACATGTGAACGGGGACGAGCATGTCCATGTTCAGAAGTTTCAGGTCCGTAGAGCCACCGGCGAGGCGATCGCCGGGGACAAAGGCGAGCTTTTAATAGAAGGAGACACGGGCAAAGTCCATAGCAAGTCTGGTATTCGCGCCTTCGTCGGAATCGCACCCGATCTGTTCGCCGCCGACGCTGTCGCCATGCGTAATCTACAGAAGGCCTTCTACAACGAACACAGGTTTGACGGCGATTCGTTCCTGCGCACTCGCGAGAACTTCTTCCACCATCGCAATATCACTGCGATTGTCCTCGAAGTACCAAACCATCTGATCGGCAAGGGAACGGTTCATGCCTGGGCCACGGTGTCACTGTACGGCCATGCTCCCGAGATGCAGGTGTCACGTTGGGGCCTTCCGATGACCACGCACCTTTTTCTCAACGATCCCGGCAATCAAGAGGTGAAAGAGACCTTCAACAAATCGGCGCCATCCGAGGACATCGCTTTATTCTCGGGACACATCGCAGACGTTACCCGGAAGATGGTTGCCTATGCAGGATCTGTCATAAGCCCGGAAGAATACGGAAAGCAAATAGTTTCTCGACTATGCCCCAACACCTTGCCTTATGAATTAGGAACGGCGGCTGCATTTGATCTCGCGAAATTCAATGGGAGGCCACTGGGTGACGATGTTCAGGATGTAATGCTCACATTGGTGTCAAACATGCCCATCCAGGACGGCGCTGTCCCCGATCGCAATCGGATCCGTACCGAGTTCCCATATTTTGGTGAGCCCTTCTCGAAGGAAGAACAGAAGGATGTCGTACCATGGCACCCAAGAACCAGCCAATGACGGCATTTCCCCTGCGCCTGCCAGCACTCCGTCTTCAGCGTGCAGTCTCCTTTCGCCGGCGCATCTCACTTGCCTTCATAATTTCGTTCATGTCCCCCACTGGTCGAATCTCGAAAATGTTGCCGTACGTCAGCGCTGGATGCTGCGCCATGAGCTGTACAGCCTGATTCATGTCCCGCGCCTCAAGGACGAGAAGGCCGCCGAGTTGTTCCTTGGTTTCCGCATAGGGACCGTCCGTAGTTGCCACTTTGCCGTTCTTCCAGTACAGGGTCAGGGCGTTTTCCTCAGGCTGAAGCGCTTCTCCACCAGCCCAGTGCCCGTTGGCGCGAAGATGGTCGTCGTATTCAAAGCATGTGTCGAACATGGCGTTTCGCTCGCCTTCCGTCATGCCATCAAATTTGCCTTTATCGTAGTATCCCAAACAGATGTATTTCATGTTCTTCTCCTCTCGGTGGGAACCAGCAGCACAGCGTTTGCGTGCCGGACCGTTCATCCTATAGTCGTCATGCACAGAAAAAATCGACAGCAAAGGCAAGCTATTTTAATTTCAATTCCTCGAGCCGCCTCGCCTATTCACTTGCTCCCGTCGGCTTCCGTAAAAGAATCGGGCGCACCTCAACCGGCGCACGGCAGGCGACGGCAGCCTTGCGCCCCCACGCGAGTGCCTCGTTCAGATCAGCGGCTTCCAGCACCCAAAAACCGCCGATGTGTTCCTTGGTCTCCGTGTAAGGCCCGTCAGTGGCAAGCACCTTACCATTGGGCTGCGCCCGCAGCGACCTCGCGCTACCGACCGGGGCAAGGCCAGCGACGAAAACCCTGGCACCGGCAGCCATCATTTCGCGGTTGAGTGCGTGGATCTCGTCGATCATCGCCTCGGTTTCGACGGAAGGGTCGTAGTCGTCGGGATGGTAGATAGCAACCAGATATTGTGGCATGACTTCTCCTCTTTATTTCGTTCTCATCGTTCTTTCAACAGATAGTCGCTCGGGAGACCGAAAATCGACAGCTACTCTATTTTTTTATTTCAACTGGCGAATCCGCTCCTGCAGGAATTGCCGCTCTGGTTCCTGTTGGGTCAGCGCCAGAGCTTTCTCATAAGAGGACCGAGCCTCCGCTGTTCTGCCGAGCCTGCGGTACATATCTGCACGGGCCGAATGCGCCAGGTGGTAATTTGCCAATTCGCCATGTTCCAACACCGCGTCGATATGCGCCAGACCGGCCTCTGGACCATCGCGCATGGCGAGTGCCACAGCACGATTTAGATGTACCACTGGCGAAGGCTGAATTCGTACCAATTGGTTGTAAAGCGCAACAATCTGCCGCCAGTCGGTGGCAGCGACCGATTCCGCCTCCGCATGAACGGCCGCAAGCGCAGCCTGCAGTGTGTAAGAGCCGAAGCGGCGGGACTTCAGGGCTTGCTCCACCAGTGCCACTCCCTCCGCGATCTGCTCTCGGTTCCAGAGCGAGCGATCCTGGTTCTCCAGCAAAATCAGCTCTCCGGCCGGAGAGGTTCTCGCGGCGCGACGGGATTCCTGTAGCAACATCAGGGCAAGCAGCCCTATTACCTCAGGCTCTGGCTGGAGGCCGGTCAGCAACCGCCCCAATCGTATCGCCTCGCCGGTTAGCTCGGCCCGCGTTACCTCCACTCCCGCCGCAGCCGAGTAACCCTCGTTAAAGACGAGATAGATAACCTGAAGCACTGCATCAAGTCGCTCCGGCAATTCTTGCGGCGTCGGCACCTCGTATGGAATCGGTGTCTCTCGAATCTTTGCCTTTGCGCGCACAATGCGCTGCGCCAGTGTAGGCGGAGTGGTGAGGAAGGCCTTTGCTATCTCCTCGGTGGTCAGCCCACACACCTCACGCAAGGTGAGCGCAACGCGCGCTTCCGGCGCTAGAGATGGATGACAGCAGGTAAAAATCAGGCGCAGCCGATCATCCTCCAGGCTGTCCTCTTCATTTTTATGGGAGCTTTCCGCCGAACTCCATTGCGCTTCGAGATAGCGCACGAGCTCGTCTTGGGACGCATCCACTCTTGCCCGTCGACGCAGAGTATCAATGGCTTTGAACCGGGCCGTCGAAATCAACCATGGTCGCGGGTTGCCGGGTACTCCACTCTTCGGCCACAGGGTCAGCGCAGCCGCAAAGGCTTCGTGCATCGCCTCCTCGGCAAGATCAAAATCACCCAGCAAGCGGATCAGGGTTGCCAGGATTCGTCCCGAATCCACGCGATAAAGGGAGTCGAGCAATTCGCCTATCTGCTCGGTGGAAGGCTCGGACATGACGACGACCTTAGCAAACCAGCTGCTCCGAATCAATTCAGCAAACGGCCATCTGTTTGGAGAGCCGACTATCCGGCCAAGCTGACCTTCGCTACGCTGACTTCACCGGCATGCAGAAGCACAGACCATTTCCATCCGGATCGGTCACCGCAAATTCTCGAAGCCCCCAGGTCTGATTTACCGGCGCGGTGTGGATCGGGGATTCCGGGCGCAATGTCGTGTCCAACCCCCGAGTGCAAAAGGTCACAAAGCGCTCATCAACGTCTTCTACAAACACGCGGTTAACGGAACCGAAGACGCCATCTCCTGAATGACGGGAAAGCTGTAGTTCGGCTCCGTCTCGAACCAGGTCAATGACCCCGTTGGCCCTCTCGCGCTCTTCGTGTCCGGGCCACTTGCGCTCGAAGTCGAGAACTTGCGTGTAGAAACGCAAGGATCTTTCCAAATCACCAGACTTGATCACAGGAACAATCTTCATGAGTTTTCGCAGCCGGCAACAGAATACTCCGCTTGCCGCCACGTCGCCCCGAGACGATACCTATTCTGGAGATTTGAAGAGATCAGGATCCGGCTCGACAAGCCGAATTTTCCTTAACTCGACCTTCGTCGTCTCCCCCGGCCGTGGTGTGCGTGTGTCGATGACCACCAGCTGAAGCTCCGGTGAGTACCAGCGGGCGCCCCTCCAGATTTCGTCCGGCATACCGGAGTCACCGGGAATGACCATCGTTGTACGCAGACCTTCCACCGATTGTCCCTCCACTATTCGCTCCCCGAGAAGCTCAGAATGGATGTCCGTGTACATCGGAAACTGGGTGGTATGCGACAGCAGCCATTCTTTATCGTAGGCGACCATGGCGCCGGCCCCTGTGCCAATGAGGGTTTCGTGAGCTTCCTCTGGCCGCCGGGGAGCACAACTCGGGGAGTCGCCCACCGTGATCGATCTCTCATCCTCAACCCCCTCAACCCACTTGGTGAACGTGTGCGCTGCAGGATCGTTGATGGTCACCGTCGCGTAGTTTGGGTGAGTGGCGCCGTTCACGAACATGTCTTCTATTGGTTGGCGACGTAACGTTCTTCCTTTTGAGTCGCGAGCTACGAACACACGCGCCTTTACTTCCCACCAATTGCCCGTGCGCAGTTCCGATGTTGTCTCCTCTGCGATGTAAGGGACGTTTACGACGGGGAAACATCCGAAACGCTGTCCGTCGAAGTCGACCATAACTGATAAGTCTTCGGCTCGAGCGAGCTGGAAGAAGCTACCGAATCCAAGGCAAACAAGGATAGCAATGCAGTGTAATTTCATAGGTCCCCGCCTCTACGACTCCTCAGCGCCCACGATCCTACCACGACGCCAACAGTGAAAGGGGACAGCGGTCGCCCTGGGCTTTGCGGCGGGCTATTTGTTCCGCGACTGCCGGTCGCAGCGCGGGTGTCAAAAGTAACCTCCGAAACGATAACCGGCGACTCAAGAAAACAGTCTCGGTGGCCAAATCCGCTTCCGCTCGCGTGTATCCTATAAGTAGACGATTTCGGCAGCCGGCGGACTCTCGCGTGACCGCTAGCTGACCGGCAGTTGCCGGTAGTTTCGGCCTAGGCGCGAGCGAAGGACAGTTTTACCGCTGTCCGGTGTCCCACTCGATCCCTGTCACAAATAAGGCAATTCAAAAATCCCGCCACCGCGAGAATGCTTCATCACATCTGTCTCAATTAGCTCTTTCCCTGCTTGGCTCCAGCGGTGAGACGGCGTGTGCGGACGCAGTCTTAGCTCGGATCCAAGGAATGCGCTACCCCTTGGTTCCTCAAGGCCCGAAGGGCCGACGGCCAAACGTCAGCCCAGCCTGGCAGAGTCTGTGTAGAACTCGAAAATAGACCCCAAATCGGACCCAGGCCCGTAGGGCCGGTAGCCAAACATCAGCCCAGTCCGGGAGGGCTGGGGCCTTGATGAGGATCCGGAGCGCCGTAGGTGCGGCACTAAACCTTTTGGACCACCCCCGCTTCCCCGCGCACTACCTCTGCCTATAGCTTCTCTCAACTTTCAGGAGTCACCTATGCCCAAAAACAAAGTCAGCGATCCAATCACCGATCAGGAAATAGCTTTTGCCCGCCTGGTCCTCTCTGGCGGCATGACCGACCGTCAAGCCGCCGAAGCCGTCGGCCTCAACCCCGACTCCGCCGCTTACACCAAATCCAAGCCCCGTGTCCGCGCCTACATGCTCGAGCACCGCGCCGCCGTACAGCAACAGCTCGCCCAGCAAGAGGCTGACGGACTGCATCGGCTGAACCTGGACCGCGAACAAGTACTGAAGCGCCTTTGGGAAATCGCCAACCTCAGCCCTGATATGACCCGAGGCAGCATTACCGGCCAGGTCAAGGCGCTCTCCATGATCGTGGCCATGGAAAACTTCATCCCCGATCGTCGCGCCACCTCCTCCCTTGAAAAAAAATCTCCCCCGGCACCCACCGCGCAAATCTACGCCTCCGCATGGCGTCGCCAGCAACAGGCGACAACCAACCACCCAAAGCCAAGCCCTGACCCCGGCCAGGAAGAAGCCCAGGAAGAAGATTCGCATGGCGTCCGGGGGCCCAAGCACGCTCCTGACTCGGCGGGACATCCGCCTACAGACCCTCGCCCCAGCCAGTCCACCTTCGCCAACCGCTTTACCCCATCGGAAGCCCCAATACCTTACGTCCCCCTGTTCGCTTCTGTTCCAGACTTGAGAGTTCCCTTCTCTATAAAGAAGAACCCCGTTAACCCCTTTGTCCACCCCCGCTGAGCTGCTAATCCTAAAAAGGACCCAAAAATATCGAATTTTACAAATAAACCGAATAGGCTGCCGAAAAACTCTCTGTAGGAAGGGCACGGCTGAAATGTCTGCGTGAGAACCGGAAGGAAAACCGCAGGTCCCTTCCGGTTCTCACGCAGACACTTCAGCCGCCGTCCCCGAAAAAGGGGTCCGGCCGACCACCCCTCCAGATAAATCAGCTGTTCGAATTCAACACCACCAGCGAACGCAGAACTGACTCCAGAGTCGTACGTTCTTTGCGGGAGTTCGCCTCGCCAAATTCAAAGTCGATCCAGCCTTCGTTGAAGCCGTCGACCATCCGAATCCTGGGCGTGGGATGCTTCACACCTTGCGAGCGAAACAGTGTCTCCCATTGATCGTGGGGGACTATTTCCGTCCGCACCGGCCGCCCAAGCGCGGCGCCGAAACCAGCAGCAATGTCATTCGCGGAGTAGCGCCTGGGACCTTCGAGTTCAACAATACGAACTCCCGTCCACGCCTCACCAAGGAGTTCTGCCGCCGTTCGCGCGATGTCGCCCGCGGCAACCATCGGAATCCGGTGATCAAGCGGTTGTAGAAAGCTGGGGATTACCCCCTTGCGCGCCGCTTCCACATCCCACGCCGCGTTCTCCATGAACCAGGCGGCACGCAATAAAGCAATCGGAATCGAGGTAGTGCGCAGCATCTCTTCCGTGATTGAGGAGTTATTCAAAAGGTTATGTTCCGCAACCTGGGCACCCACCGTAGAGAGAAACACGACCTTCCCCGGCCGGCTGGTTTCGATGGCCTGCCGGATGGCCGCAGCTGCCTTGTGCGTATCAGGAAATCCGGGTTCAGGATCGTAGTTTGGAGGGGTCATCAAGAAGACGCCTTCGACGCCTTGAAAAGCTTTTGTGAGCCCGGTTGCATCGTCCACGCTGGCGACTGCGATCTCACAGCCTTGGGCGGCCCAGGAGCGTCCCTTTTCGGCATCCCGCACCACCGCTCGCACTTTGTATCCCTGTGCCAGCAGACTTTGGGCCACCGCTCCCCCTACTTTCCCTGTCACTCCAGTAATTGCAAACATGATCGACTCCCTTCCCGAACTTTGTTGACCTGCAGATCTGATGTCGTATTCGATTGCAGCGCGTCGAGCATGAATGGCATATTAGAAATGACGAAACGCATGAATCAGAAGGTCGATGAGCGAATACTGAACGGGATGAACGCCTTTGTCGCGATTGTCCAGTGCGGTAGTTTTGCCGGTGCCGGCAAAGCGCTGAATATGTCGCAATCAGGGGTAAGCCGGTCCGTCGCGCGGCTTGAGGCTCGCCTGGGAATGCGATTGTTAGAGCGAACTACGCGCTCCCTCTCCATTACGGATGAAGGACGACGGTTACACCAGCAAATCGGCCCCCTGCTGACTGGCATCGAAGAGGCTGTGGCCTCAGTGACGGAAGGACGAACACTAGTGCGGGGTCGGCTGCGCGTGCAAATGCATCGCACCTTTGCACATTTCCTGGAAGGAGTACGGCTCAGGGAGTTTCTTGAAAGTAACCCGGAACTCGAACTCGAACTGATCACTCGTGATCAACTCGGCGACCTGGTAAGCGAGGGCTTCGACGTTGCCATTCATGTCGGAAACCCACCGGTTTCCAGCCTGGTTGTGAGAAAGCTCTGGGCCACACGCATCGTGACCGTCGCCGCGCCCTCTTACTTCAAACGACACAAGAATCCGGTTACGCCCCAAGATTTGCTTGCGGACAGACATATCCTGATTGATTATCGCGACCCGGAGACTGGACGTCCGTTCGAATGGGAATTCCATCGTGGCCGAAGAGTCGTAAAGGTGCCGACCAATGGTCACATCATCGTCAGCGATATCATCACCATGCACAATCTCTGCCTGGCAGGCTATGGAATCGTCCAGGTGATGGAAAATGCGGTGTCGCGGTTGTTGAAACAGGGGAGGCTGGTGGACCTGTTCCCGGATTGGCCGGATGAGCGCTTTCCTTTCTACGCCGTCTACCCTTCGCGGAAGCATTTGCCGGCAAAGACCCGCGCATTTCTGGACTTCGTTGTCTCACTGCCTCCGTCCGGCACTGCCACTGCCGAGGATTAAAGCCTTGCCAGCGCTAAAGCGCTCCTCCCCCCGCATAAATGCGGGGGCTCCCACCAAGTTTAGTAGTTTGGGTTGTGGGACTGAGACTCCACGGGATAAACTCCGGCGATCGTCTCTAGACGCCTGAGCAGTGCCTTTCCTGGCATGACGGTTCTCCTCCTGTTTCTTTCCTGCTTGTTGGCCGCGGGGCAGGCTAGCCAGAGCAAGACGGCACAACGTGGGTCGACGGTCGTTAACTCGGCCGATGCGGGGACCGCGGGCCGTCGTTACGTGGCGGTGATTGGCGTGGACCATTATGCCAATTGGCCTATTCTGTCCACGGCGGTCAACGACGCGACCGGCTTTGCAACCTTGCTTCAGCAGCGATTCGGATACGAGATCGCCGCGCCGCTGCTGACCGAGAAGCAGGCGACACGGAGCAACATCGAGTCACTGATCGCTCGCGACCTTGCGGGAAAAGTGACGAGGGAAGACGACCTGATCTTGTTCTTCGCCGGACATGGGACGATTCACACCGATGCATCGGGGCAACAGACAAGTTTCATCGTTCCTTACGATGCACAGGCTCCGGGACGCGAGGAACGTTCGAGCGATTATATCGATGTAATGGATCTGTTGCGGCAGGTCAGCGGTCTACCCGCGAAGCACATTTTAGTGATTCTTGATAGCTGCCACAGCGGGTTTGCCCTGGGGCAGATGTTGCGTGTGCCGCGGAGCGGTTCGGGTGACTCGTTCGAGGATAATAAAGAAGACCGGGCACTTTGCGGTCGCCAGGGTAGATAAGGGAACAGAATTCGACAGGATAATCCCCAACTTGCCGTCGTGATTGAGGCTGTGACTTTATTGATTCGCGCGAAGTCCTCGCGTTAAACCCAAATGGTCATCCCGCCTGTCCCGGCCTGCCGTGGAACCGGAGCGAAGCGCAGTGGAGGGATCTGCGGTGCGCCCCGGCTCCCGCACAAAGGTCTCCGTTCCGTTAGTTCTCCCACAGAATCGTCATCCTGAGAGGCTGTGACTTTATTGGTTTGGCGCAAAAAACGATGTTGAAAACAAAAACTTAGCCTGAATTTCTCACAGCCCTGCCAGAAATTCAGACCAAGCACGTCGAAACGCGAAGAAGTTAAAAAAGTCACAGGCTCTGAGCGGAGCGCCTCACCGATTTATCGCGTGACACAAGGCTTGTGGCGCGGAGGCGAAGGTCATGGGATGGATTTGCTGCAAGAATTAACAGCTAAGCCGGCCTGGTTTAGTGGACACCGCAGGTGCTTGGCGCGGGCGCTCCCTCGAAGCGCGCTGCAATCCACTCAATCGCTGCGGCGGCACTATCGCGCGCCACGAAAAGATGACCGGATCCCGGTACGGGATGCCACTGCACTGCGCTTCCGGCTTTGCAAAGACCTTGCATGTAGTTCTCCGTCACTGCGGGACGTACCAAAGTGTCCTTCATGCCCTGGGCGAGAAAGACAGGAATGGAAGGCGGAAGCGTTCCCGGTGTGTTGCTCGCAAGCAGACCGCTCCACGGTTCGAGGTCGGTGAAATTGTTCACCTTCAGGTAGCTCTGATTGAGCTCACGGGAAGGACCGCGGCGCTCGATCGCATCGAAGAATCTCTCAATGCACTCATTGGCTAGCCGATCGACTGCGGTCATGGCCTGCGGAGTCACGACATTCGAGATCGGCGCGCCGTAGACACGCGACCACGACCACAAGGTCATCGCCGTGATGTTCTTGCCCCCCGCTGAGTCCATGTCGTCGGCGAGCAGCGTCCCGAGTTCAGTAGCAGGTGCCGCCGCGGCCACGCCAACAAGCTTCAGCTCCGGAGCATAGCCCTGCGCGAGAATGCCGGTGTACAGCGCGGCCTGTCCGCCCTGCGAATGGCCCCAGACGGCGAATGCGAGCCCGCCGCCCGCGCCAGGCATCGACCGAGCCACTCGCACTGAGTCGAGCACCGCCCGCCCCTCGCTGATCCCCACCAGGTACGGATGTGGTCCCGCGGTGCCGAGACCGGGATAATCCGTCGCCGCCACCACGTAGCCTCTCTGCAGCATCTCATTCAGGCCCTGGATTGACTGGAAGAACACGCGCGCCAGAGAGGGCGCGCATTTCGGGACGATGCCTGTGGTTGGGTGGGCCCACGCGACGATTGGACGGCCGTTTGCCGGCGGCAGACCACCGGGAATGATCACCACCCCCGACACGGCGATCGGCTCGCCCTGCAGTCCTTGCGATTTGTAGAGAACGCGATAAGCAGCTGCTCCATCCGGTGCGCCGTCGAAAGGCTCCGATCGTATCAAGGCCCCGTTCGCATAAGAGCTAAGGTTGATGTCAGTCGCGGAGTAGAACCTCGTCTGTGCGAAAGAAGCCGTACCGCAAGCAATCACCAGAAACACCCAGGCCACTTTTGTTAACCGTGCCAACTGTTTCAACCACGTCGTCGAGAGATTTCTCACTGGGGCGCGCTTCGAGACTGCCAACCCTGCTTTCATGACGAGACTCCTCCTGGTCGAGCTTGGCAACGAACCACGCGCAGCTGTTCTGGTTTCTCAACGCTTTTCATCGCAAATCGCAGCTTGCAAGCTCTCTGAAAGCATGGATTAGAATTTCCTTCTCAAGTGATGTTGAGCAAGAATACAACCTGAGCTTAATTGCGCTGGTCATTGCTCGGTATAGAGGTCACTACACGGTTCTTTGTGTGGTACCACACCGGCGCGATGGAAGCTTATCTCCCCCGCCGGAGGCACCCAGATGGACTATCCTCTGGCGAACGACAGATTGGCACACACTCGAAACTGAGGTGGTATATCATCGCAGCGGAATTTACATGGCTGTACAGTGGCATCCGAGGAAAACTACTTTCGTGAGAATCGTTTTTATCGCCTTCCTTTTTGCAGCATCCGGATTAGCTCAAAACTCCTCTTCCGCCTGCGGACCTGAGAATGTCAGTTTCAACGTGACGCTTGATAAGTCTCATTCCTCACTCCCAGAACCAGAGCCGGGAAAGGCGATGGTCGTCTTAATCCAGGACTTCGGCGGACAAAAGTTCGGAATTGGAGTCCATGTGACCACTAGGATTGGAGTGGACGGGTCCTGGGTTGGTGCAATCAGGGACAATTCCTGAGTGTGTCGGAGATAGATAGGCAGTCGACGAAGAATCTATATGGGCGCGCGCAGGGATTTCGTATGATTCCCTAATGAGCAAACGGTTTCGAGCTTGTAGCCTTGATCAAGTGTTTTTGTTGCCTCCTTCGCTACAAGACTGGCTGCCGGAAGACCACTTGGCGCGCTTCATAGCGGATGTAGCGAATGAGCTCGATGTGTCTGCCATCTACGCTGAGTACGAACGCAAGGACGGGCGAGGGCTGTCGGCTTATCACCCGTTGCTGATGACCCGGTTATTGCTCTATGGGTATTGCATTGGAATAACTAGCTCCAGGAAGATCGAGAAGGCGACCTACGATGACTTAGCATTTCGCTATCTGTCCGCCGACCAGCATCCCGACCACGATACGCTGGCTGCATTTCGACAGGAGCATCTGGAGGCACTGTCCGGCTTGTTCTTACAGGCCTTGAGGCTGTGTCAAAAAGCTGGTTTGGTGAAGTTGGGCAACGTGGCCATCGATGGCACCAAGCTGAAGGCTAACGCCAGCACCCACCGATCGGTGGACTACCAAAAGATCGGCGAGCGTGAGCAACACTGGCGTTCCGAGGTGGAACGATTACTGAATCAAGCGCAGCAAACAGATCAAGAAGAAGACCAACGCTTTGGCGTCGGCCAACCAGCCGATCCGTTGCCCAATGACTTAGCGAATGCGCAAAAGCGCTTGCAGCGACTGCAGCAGGCCAAGATGGAGCTAGAGCGAGAGGCAGAAGAGCAGTTGCAAGCCGTCGCCGCCCTTCCCCTGCGCAAACGTGGTCGTCCCAGCAAAGAGGAGCAAGCCAGTCAGCCCCCAAAGGATCGCAAGCAGCGCGAGAAGGAGAAAAAGCAGCGCCAACGAGCTAGAAAGAATGCTGCTGCGCCAGCCCGTCAGTATAATTTCGTCGATCCCGACTCACGGGTGATGCGTGACAACGGGCAGAAATGCTTTGTGCAGGCTTACAATGTCCAGATCGCAGTGGATGCGCACGCTCAAGTCATCGTGGCTGCCGAGTTAACCCAACAAACCATCGATCGGCAGCAGCTGTTGCCGCTTGTAAAGAGTGTGTGCAGCACAGTCCAAGCCACGCCAAAGACAATCACCGCAGATGCGGGCTATTGGGATACGGCCAGCCTGCTTGATCCGTCGTTGAAGGGCATTGAAGTTCTGGTTTCACCTGACTCCAATCCACAACCGCCCGGAGCGCCGCTGCCCCCCAGTGCACCTCGTAACGAAGAAGCAATCCGCATGAGAGAGGTCTTGGCCAGCCAAGAAGGAAAAGCGCGCTACGCTCTTCGAAAATCCACGGTGGAACCAGTTTTCGGACAGATCAAGGAGGCCCGTGGCATCCGTAGATTCCGCTTTCGAGGCCTGTTGAAGGTGACATCGGAGTGGAAACTTATCTGCGCGACACACAATCTCCTAAAACTATTTCGCCATCGTACTGCTCTTGCCTACGCCTAAACCATCTCAGCATCATTCATGCCGCTTCTGCGTCGCCTTAGCCCTATTTTCCGCCCAAAACGTCGCAAGACGAAATGCATGTCTGCGCGCCGATTAATCGGCTAGGTGTCCTTCGGTCCCCACCCAGGCACTCCCCCAACGTGGATCTCTCTATTTCTTACCCGAATTTCCAACCTTCTCTCCGACACACTCTCCTATTCTTCCGTTTTTCTCGATCCAGGAGAACGCCACATTTGCGTGGATGCGCGTACAGGGCTGTTCGCAATTCAAGAAGAGTTTGCGCACTTCTCAGCGGAAGCTGGAAAGGTCTATTACTTTCGTTGGCGATATTTGTCCATCGGTGGTTTGCTTCTTGCACCTGTCGATAGCGATGAAGCAAAGTACCAGATCGCGCAGTTTCCGCTAAGTATTTCGAAACCCAAGAAGTGACAGTCAAAGGCCTCGCAAAGTCGACGAATCTTCCGGGGATTCTCTAAGGTTGAGCAGGTGGGCGCCACAAAGCCATAGGAGATGTGTGTGCCCAGCGCCTTCAGCGATACCAATCAGATCTATATCTTCCAGTCGCCGCAGGTGAAGGACCTCTCGCCTTCGCCCACCGGTCTTTCCCTCTCGTTGACTGCGCCGGCGACAGCCACAACCTGGAGTTGCGGTCACGTGGAACGGAAGCTACCGCACAACCACCGTAGTAGATGCAGCGCATGTCACCGTGGCCATCTCCGCGAGCGATCTGACCAACGCGGGAACGGCGTCCGTAGTGGCGACAAATCCCTCGGCCCCAGCGTCAAATGCGCTGCAGGTCACGATCAACTAACCTCAATCACAATAGAGCCCATACGTTCGCTGCTGGCATACTCCCGATGTGCTTTTTGGATCTCATCAAGACGGAAGGTATTTTTGATTGGCACGGAGATCCTGCCATCTTTGAGCCATGCAAACAGTTGTTCCAGATCCGAAGCGAAGTGCTTTGACCCGCGACTTATACCGTAGAAGGTGGTGCGCTTCCCCGACCAAAAGAACAAGTTCTTTGAGAACAGTTTGAGAGCCGAAGCAATCACCGAACGTTCCGGTGTGTTAGTCCATGCCGGCAAGTTCATGCCATACCCCACCAGCACCCCTCCTCTTTTCAAGATCGAGTAGGATTCGTCGAAGCTCTCAAATCCGAGGGGATCGAACACGGCGTCCATCCCACCGAGTTGCTGCATGGAGGGGATCCAGTTCTTATTCGAGTAATCGAAAGGGGTAGCCCCGAGTTGTCGCAGTTCGTCGTGCCTTTTCAATGAAGCTGTACCGAAGACCTGGGCTCCCCCCAGTTTTGCGAGCCGCAGGAGCGCGCCACCCACGGCGCCGCTCAACGCATGAACGAAAATCTTCTGGCCAGCGGTGACATGCGCTGCGCGGTGCAGCATTTGATAGGCGGTGACCCAATCCAGGATGAGGACGACAGCAGCCTTTTTGTCCACTGCATCGGGCACGCGTACCAAAAATCTTTCCGGAAGGTTGATCAGTTCCGATTGTCCCTCATACTTTGAAAGACACGCAACGCAGTCACCCATAGCGAACTTTGCCGAGCCCGGGCCATTCAGCCGCACCTTGCCAATGACACTATAGCCGGGAGTCAGCGGCGGCTTCTTCTGGAAAGGATAGGTGCCGCGACGCATGCTGACATCGGAACCTGAAACGATGCTGTACTCGACCGACAGTTGCACTTCACCGGCTGCAGGATCGTTTAGATCGCTTTCGACAATCGCAAGCTTGCTTTCGTCGCCGAACTCCGTAATGACGACCTTCTTCGTCCTGGCCATAAGCTCACCCTCGGATGGATTCTCTCATTTCAAAGGCGGGTAAGATCAGGCGCCCCGGCGAGCGCCAGATATTGATGGATGAACGCAATCGACATGCTGCCTTCGCCCACACCGCTGGCCACACGTTTGATCGAACCGTGACGAACGTCGCCGGCGCAAAATACCCCCGGAAGGCTCGTCTCCAGAGGAAACGCCTCGCGCTCAAGAGGCCACGTGGTCAGGTCTCTTCCGGTATAGATATAGCCTTTGGCATCACGCTCCACGGCCGCTGGAAGCCAGGATGTGTTCGCGGTCGCGCCGATCATCAGCAACAACGCATCGGCATTGCGCGTAGTGGAAACTCCTTCACGAGTGGTGGTTACGATCCGCTCCAGCCGCTCTCCTCCAAGCACTTCTGTGACTTCTGTCCATGGCTCGATACGAATGTTGCCCTTCCCCGCGATCTGCGCAATCAGGTATTGCGACATGCTCAGGGCGAGACCAGCACCACGCACCAGCATGATGACTTCAGCAGCATAATGAGAGAAGAACACCGCCGCCTGGCCGGCAGAGTTACCTCCCCCCACCACGAATACCCTCTTCCCCACAACACTATGGGCCTCCTGACGAGAGGCGCCGTAGAGTATCCCCCGGCCCAGCAGGCGGTCCAGTCCCGGAACTTCGATCCGATGCCACTCGACCCCGGTCGACAGCAACACAGCGAGGGCAAAAATGTGCTCGCCACCATCCAGGTCAAGGCGATAACCCGTATCTGTCTTATGTACCGCTTCGATGCTGCGTGTTACGGCGATCTCCGAGCCGAAGTGTCGTGCCTGCTTGAGTGCGCGCTCGGTAAGTTCAACGCCGGAGATGCCGGAAGGAAAACCCAGGTAGTTTTCAATCCTGGAGGAGGTCCCTGCCTGTCCCCCGGCGGCCGAGCGTTCCACAATCAGCACCTTCAAACCTTCCGAGGCTCCATAGACTCCAGCCGCCATGCCTGCCGGCCCCGCGCCGGCGACGACAACGTCATAAAGCTTGTCCTTCGGCGCGGTCTGGAAACCCAACACTTGTGCGACATTGCGGACCGTCGGAGCTACCAGTAGAGGCGCACCATCGACGACGACTGCGACTCCATCGTTCGCTCGCGGAACGCAGGCGGAAGCGCGCTCCGGCTCAAGTTCGCTATTCGCCCAGTCATACTGCACCTGGTTCGCGGATAGAAAGCTGCGAATAGCCCGGCATTGCGGGTCATAGGGGGACCCCACCAAAAGCACTCGTGAGGAAGGGGTCTCCTTTACGTACTGCGGCGCCATGGAGAGTCGATTCGTCATCGTCTGAAAAATGGCGGCGCCGCTCAAGGAGGAATCTCGAATCAACTCCTGTAGTTGCTGCCGGTCGAAACGCGCCAGGCGAGAGCGAGATACCGCCAGCACGGAGACGATATTTGCCGTGCCCAGGAGAATTGGAATTTCGCCAAAAAACTCGCCCGTCTTGAGTCGCTCAAGCTCCCGGCGTTGTCCCACAATATCCTTCACTACCTGGAGTAGACCCTCCAGAACGACAAAAAACCGCGGATCCTCGCCTTCGTGTATGACCCAATCACCCACCTCAACGTGGATATCTGCAGCCTTGAGTGCAAGTCTTTGGCGCTCGGGTTCGTCCAGGACGGCGAAGAGAGGGATGGGCGCCAGTTCTGCAGCAGTGATCACGTCGTCTTTTCTCCGCTACGCCTAGGGTAGGCCTATGGCCGGCGATAAAGTGCTCTTTCTTCAGATATCGGCGATTCGTGGGCCTTTAATGTGCCGCGTGCAGTACGTCTCCCGGCAAACCTGCGTGGTACTGTGAGAATCGAACGAAGAATGGCGGACTGCCCCCTGGTTACGGAGAGCGCATGAAAAAGCCTGCTGCAGCTCGCTTGGCTGCGATATTGATTGCTGGTTTGATGCCGGGCCTCGCACAGCAGAAGACTGCCGGCAGCGTGAGCAGCCCGACTGCGACCCCAATCAAGCACCTGGTAGTGATCTTTGACGAAAATGTTTCCTTCGATCACTACTTCGCAACCTATCCCAATGCGCTCAACCCAGCCCACGAAACCCCGTTCAAGGCGCTCGCAACAACCCCTCGGGTGAATGGCTTAACGCAACTACTGCTGGAGCGTAATCCAAACTTCTTGAACGTGAAGGTAAATCAGAGCTACGCTGTGAATCCCTTTCGCCTGGGCCCGGCACAGGCGGCAACCGCCGACCAGAATCACGGATACACCGAAGAGCAGCTTGCCTTCCACAGCGGCCTGATGGATTCGTTCCCGCAATATACCGGCCTCCCCGCGCTCGCCACTCAGAAGCTGCACCCGGAAAGCCTGGTGGGCGCTCCACCGGAATATGTCCATCAGACCAAGGGATTGGTGATGGCCTACTTCGACGGAAATACCGTGACCGCGTTATGGAACTACGCCCAACGATACGCGTTGAACGACAACTCGTTCGCCTCGACCTTTGGACAATCGACCCAGGGAGCGATCGAGCTGATCTCCGGTCAAACCAACGGCGTGACTGACCAGATCAACGCGGCAAGTTTTTTGGTCGATGGCGGAAACGGCACCTATACCGAGGTCGATGATGGGGATCCCATCGGGGATAAGTGCTCCAGCACTACATGGGGGCAATTGCGCTACACCGGAAACAACATCGGCCAGATGCTGAGCAAGCGGCGCGTTACCTGGGGCTGGTTCGAAGCCGGCTTCGATTTGACCAAAACAAATCCCAACGGAACTACGGGCTGCCGGCGCAGCACACTGTCAAAGGTGACCCAGGTTTTGTCTGCGGATTACATTCCGCATCACGAACCCTTTCAGTACTACACCCCCACAGCAAATCTGCTCCACACCCGGCCTTCCTCGGTGCAGATGATCGGCAAAGAAGGAGACGGAGCAAATCATCAATACGACACGGACGATTTCTTCGCCGCCGTGCGGGCGGGCAATTTCCCCGCGGTTAGTTTTGTCAAGGCCCCGGCCTTCCAGGATGCGCATGCCGGCTATTCTGATCCGCTGGATGAGCAGACGTGGGTGGTTACGGTGATCAACTTCCTCGAGCACCGGCCGGAGTGGAAAGACACCGCGGTGATTGTGGCCTACGACGACTCCGATGGCTGGTATGACCACCAAATGGGACCGATCGTGAACCAGTCGACCACCAAGGCGGATGGCTTAACCGGGCCAAGCCAATGCGGCGATGGAGCCACTGGGCTTCCCGGCCCGGCTGTCGACCACGCTCAAGGCCGCTGCGGATATGGTCCTCGGCTGCCGCTGCTGGTGATCTCTCCTTTCGCCCGGCGCAATTATGTTGACCACAGTTTGACCGATCAGACGTCCATCCTGCGCTTTATCGAAGACAATTGGCTCCACGGCGAGCGGGTGGGCGGCGGTTCCTTCGACGCCCTCGCCGGCACCATCAACGCCATGTTTGACTTTGCCCATCCGGATGCACACCCCTACCTCCTGGATAAGTCGACCGGCAAGATTATTGAACCGTAGGGGGAAGGTCCGAGTTCCACATGTCTACGATGCATTTCCAGCTGCCGTCCTCTTGCATTTTCCATATCTCCAGCGTCTTCCCCTGGTCAGTGGTTGGCTTACCCTGGGCGTTGTTGACAGTGAGCGTATAAGTGCCCTGGGTATAGGCAAGCTCCCCCGATCGGGCTACTTTGACCGTCGCCGGTTGCCAATTGATAGCGAGACCGGGCGCCCCTAACAACTCCCCAATGTATTTGCGGATGCCGTCCTGGGTATCTACCTTCTTATCGTTTGGCGGCAGCAGCACCGCATCCTTGGCATAGAACGCAACCCAGTCATCCACCTTTTTCGACTGGGCCGCCTTGCTCCAGTTTTCATCGGTTTGTCGAACTGCCGCCTCGTCGGCCGCCGGCGAGGACGGCGGCGGCCCAGACTTGCACCCGAGAATGAACAAGACGCAAGAGAAACCGAGATAGGTTACGCCGCGGACGATCCGCGTCTTGCCCGGTAATCTTTTCATAGCCGTTCCTTTGCAGTGCTTGGATGAGAGCTTCGCGAGACTATAGCAGATGCATCGGGAATTTCGATGGCTCGCATCCCATCAATTCATTGGACGCGCTCCCTCACTGCTGTCATGTTTAAGCAATGAAGACGAAATCCGTTCTTCAGATACTTCTGCTCTCGGCGGTATGGGGAATCTCGTTCCTCATGATCCGCATCGCAGGCGAGAGCTTTCCGCCGCTCTGGGTCGCGCTCCTGCGCTGTTCGTTGGGAGCCGTTCTGCTGTGGGCTGTCCTTGGTCTGGGCGGCAATCAACTGCCGCCTCGCCGCCTGCTGCCCTGGCTGTTAACCGTTGCCTTCTTCAATAACGCCATCCCCTTCACCTTCTTTGCCTGGGGGGAGCGCACCGTGCCCAGCAACATCGCCGCCGTGATCAACGCCACCACGCCCATCTGGACGCTGCTGCTTTCCATGACGGTCCATCGCACCCGGGCCGCTCTACTGACCATCGGCGGCGTTCTTCTCGGCTTCGGCGGCGTACTGGTCGTAGTGGTGAGCCGTGCCAACGATCCGGCCGCAGACCACGTCTCCGGCGGCCTGCTTCGCGGTACTCTCTTGATTGCACTCGCGTCCCTTGGCTACGCCATCGCCACGGTGCTGGCCAAGGCTAAATTACAGGGGCTCGACCCCATCGGGCTGGCTACCACCCAGCTTAGTCTTGCCGGGCTCATGATCCTTCCGGTCGCTCTTATCGGAGCCCGCCCCTCCGCGGTGGGCCTGGCTGCGGTTGGCGCCATTGCCGTCCTGGGCCTTGCCGGCAGCGGCTTCGCTTATCTGCTCTACTACCGCCTGCTGTCCCAGGTCTCGGCTACCCATGTCGCGGCAGTTACCTATCTCCTTCCTATCTGGGGACTCTTCTGGGGCCTATTCGCGCATGAGGCTGTCGGCTTGCTTACCTGCTTCGGTGTCGCCATCACCGTTGCCGGCTTGCTCCTCTTGAATCTCCAGCCACGGGATGTGCTGGCCACGCAAAGCTCTGGTCAGCAGGATGTACCTTTGGAAAAGTCCATTCCAACCTAGGGGGTGGGAACTAGCAGGGCTTCGGGAGCTCACTGCAACCCGTTAGAAACTGGACGGGTGCCCCAGGTTCGCAAAAGCGTACCTGGGCCGAAAATGATATTTTTCGATTGCTTTCAGTTGGATGGCTCAGCAGCACCGAATGGATTCAACTTGACGGACAGTTTAAAGCGATCGTGGGCTTCGCCCGTCTTTTTCGGCCCAGGTACGCTTTGGCGAACCTAGGGCACCCGTCCAGTCCTATTGGGTTCTGTTAGGAAACAAACTCCGTCGGGAATATGAACCGGCGGTTCTCGCCGCGCTTACTCTTTGAAATGCGATCAGCAGTTCTGATATTTCCAGTTGCGCTGCTTGCCCTCGGCGATCCACTCGATCGCGGTCACGATCCGTTTGTCCCGTGTCTCCGGGCGTTTTGCCTCGGCGATCCACTCCACGTACTCGCGTTTGCAGCTCGGGCTAAACTCCGCAAAGACCGAGGCGGCTCGCTTATTCTTTTTCAAGGCCGCCGTGAACTCAGGCGGCGCCTCCACAGACTGTTTTTGCGGTTTCACCACTTTGCGCCTGGCAGCAATTGGGCTCGTATATTGGCCGCTGTCCACAAAGGCAGCGGCCTGGCGGATACACCCCAGCATCCGCTTGTCGGAGGGCAGATCCTTCAGACTCGTAATGCGGCCGAGCGAACCCATGCCGTCCGCATCCAGCACCTTGGCCTCGCGCAGCACAGCCGCGATCTCCTCGCCCCAGAAACCGAAGCTGCAGTGCTCTTTGAACGCCGACATGTTGCAGAGAATCGCACCGCGATACTCAAAAAACGGCCGGCTCCACTTGATCGTTTCTTCGGCGTCGGGGCAGGCCTGGTGCACGAGCTCCCGCAAGTGCTCCATGATCGGCCGCGCAAACGGTTGCACCTTATTCAGGTATGCGTCCACTTTCGGATTCAGGGTCTGAGTCGGCATCACAAGCAGCTCCTGTATTTCGAAAACAGCAGTGTACAACCTACCTTTGCTAATATGGATCGCGTTATGCGGGAGCGCTCCGAAACCGGTGGAAATCGGGCCAGCTCGCCCATCTGTGGAGATATGTCGCAACAGAAAAAGCTGGCTCTGGTGACTGGGGCGAACAAAGGCATTGGGTTTGAGCTGGCGCGCCAACTGGGGCGCAACGGAATGATCGTCCTGCTAGGCGCCCGGCATTTGAAACTGTGTCAAGATGCCGCGCACAAATTAAAGAGCGAAGGGTTGGATGCCCATGCCGTGCACATCGATCTCAATCAACTGGAGACCATCAACCAGGCAGCGAAGCAAATTGAAACGGAGTACGGACGGCTGGACGTATTAGTCAACAATGCAGGAATTGCCGATCCGGCAGACGGACCACCAAGCACGGCCAGCCTTGAGGCTGTGCGGCGCGTTTTTGACACCAATCTATTCGGCACGATCGCGGTCACGCAGGCGATGTTGCCGCTGGTTCGCCGCGCTCCGGCGGGCCGCATCGTGAACGTCTCCAGCGGACTGGGCTCCCTCACCTATGAATGGCGACCCCAGCTGGGAACTTTGCCCAGGTCAAGCGCATCGGCTACAACGCTTCCAAAGCGGCACTCAATATGCTCACGGTGCGAGTTGGCCTATGAGCTAAGGCCGATACAAAAATCAAGGTGAACTCGGCCAATCCCGGCTTTACCGCAACCGATTTGAACGGGCATCGCGGATACCAGACCGTGGAAGAGGGGGCAATGGAGGCTCATACGGCTCGCGCTGTTGGATGAGAATGGGCCTACCGGCGTGTCTCTTCAACCGGAATGGTCCCGACCCGTGGTGACGCCTGGGCCCAATTGGAAATTTCGCAGGCAATAACGATAACGATTAGCATAGCCTCGAGGTGCTCTCTCATGAGCGATGCTACGAAGTATTCCTACGAGACTCGCCTGAACGTCTTGTACCAACCACTGGAAATGATCGACACCAAGGCGCTCGCGGACGCCTGCAATTTCGAGTGGTATAACCAGACACTCTGCCAGGTGAACGAATCCGTCGTGCGCCTGGGCGTCGTCGAAGGTGCGTACCACTGGCACAAGCATGACGCAGACGACGAGTTCTTTTACGTGGTGGAGGGCCAATTGCTCATCGATCTCGAAGATCGTACAGTGGCCCTCAATCCTGGGCAAGCCTTCGTCGTTCCCAAGCAAGTGGTCCATCGCACGCGCGCGCCCCATCGCACCGTCATGCTCATGGTGGAGAACAAAGGCATCCTCCCCACAGGTGACCCTTCAAGCGATAGTTGAGGTTGTGCTCTCAAGCGACTGGACTACTTGGCCGTGACCGGCACCGACGCGATGTGCTTCTCCCACGCCAGTTGGATCGTGCCCTTGTTGCCGCCGCTGCTGCTGATCGTGTACTTCAGCTGTTCAATGAGAGCCGGAGGCTTGCTCATCTGCATCTTCACCCGGCCCAGGTCCTGGGAAGCATCGTAAGACGTGCCCCACTGCCCGGTCTGCTTGTTGATGACCAGTTCCCACGCGTCCGGATTTTTGACATTGACATAGAGTGTGTAGTCGCCCTTCGGCACTGACAGGCTGCCGATCATCAAATCCGCGCTGGTGTGGAAAGCCGTGGCGTCGTTTGCCCCGGCGCGCCAGATCGGAGCCGTTGGGTCCTGCATCACCCGCCCGCCCTCGCCAAAGATCTGGCGTCCTAGAACCGACGGAGCGCAATACTTGATCACCAGCGTTGCGTTGCCGATCTTGCCGTTCGCCGTCTCGGGAGGGCTTACTTGCGCCGAGGCAGAACCCAGGGCCATCAGCAAACCTGCCAATACCAGAAAATGCTTCACTGTTCATTCCTCCTTGTTCATCAACGCCACCAATGACTCTACATCTAAACTGAAACGGTAGTATGAAGCGGTTTCGTGTGCCCAACCTATGATGGAACCAGCACCCCCCAGGTATGTCTCCAGCGAAGATAGCCGAGGACTGCTTTCTTCACTGGAAGGCATGCCTGGCGAGGCACGCAGTGGTTTTTTTGGCCCCGGGTCCATCACCTGGCGAGTGAACCGCGAGTCCGCCGTCTTTCTGGGTGCGGGGCGCGCAGCATTGCTGCAATTGGCTCACCCTTGGGTCGCGGTCGCGCTGGCCCATCACTCCACCTTGCTGAATGATGCGGTCGGCCGTTTCCATTCCACCTTTCGCGTCATCTACACCATGCTCTTCGGCACCCGCGCTCAAGCGGTCGAGGCTTCTAAGCGACTTTATCAACGACATACCAGCATCCTGGGCGAACTGCCCCACGCGATTGGAAACCGTGTGCAGGGTGAGCACTATGAAGCTAACGAGGTCGCCGCCCTGCGCTGGGTCTATGCCACGCTGGTGGAAAGCGCAATCCTGGCGTACGAGTTTGTTTTGCCGCCGCTCTCGCCCGGCGAACGGGAGCAGTACTACCTGGAGAGCAAACGAATGGCTACGCTCTTCGGCATCCAGCCAGAAGACCTGCCGCACGATTGGGCTGCATTCACGCACTACACCGCGGAGATGTTCGATTCGCCGCAACTCGGGGTGGATGCCAACGCCCTCGCGCTTGGCCGCAGCGTCTTGTCTGGAGCGGGCACGTGGCTTCATCCTCCACACTGGTATCTCTCGCTCACAGCATTCTGGATGCCACCGCGGCTGCGCGCCGCCTTTGCTCTGCCATGCAGCGCACGAGAGCAACAATCCGTGGAGCGCGCTGCCCGCTGGTTGCCGCGACTCTATCCGAAGCTCCCGGAAGTTCTGCGTTTTGTGGGCCCTTTTCATGAGGCGAAGGCCCGGCTGCGCGGTCACTCTCCCAGCGCGCTCACGCGGAGAAGCAATCTCTTCTGGATGGGCGAGCCTCGATTGCTCTATGGAACTTTTCCTGAGTAGGTGGAACAGAGTCCTATCGAACCTCATTGCATCTATGAACTATGGCTTGAATTTATCAGGAAGGTTCCATGGGAAAGCTTGACGGAAAAATTGCGCTCATCACCGGGGGTAACAGCGGTATCGGGTTGGCTACGGCGAAGCGCTTCGTGCAGGAAGGCGCCTATGTCTTTATCACTGGGCGCACCCAGGCGAAGCTTGACGAGGCGGTGAAACAGGTTGGCTCCAATGTAACGGGAGTCCAGGGGGATGTGGCCAAGCTCGCCGACCTGGATCGGCTATTCGCACAGATCAAGAAGGAGAAGGGCAAGCTCGATATTCTCTTTGCCAACGCAGGCATCGCCAAATATGCCCAACTCGGCACCATCGACGAGGAGCACTACGACAGCATCTTCGATGGCAATGTAAAGGGCATGCTCTTCACTGTGCAGAAGGCCTTGCCATTGCTGCCGGACGGCGCGTCGATCATTCTCAATGCGTCCATAGTCGGCAGCAAAGGAATGTCCTCCAACAGCGTCTATGCCGCAACCAAGGCTGCCGTACGTTCCTTCGCTCGCACTTGGACCACGGATCTCAAGGCGCGTCACATACGAGTGAATGCGATCAGTCCGGGACCCATCGATACTGAGGGTCTGCGTGAGTTACTCGCCTCCAATCCAGCCGGGCAGGAGCGCCAGAAGAACATAAGCATAACGGTGCCCTTGGGGCGGCTGGGGCTCCCGGATGAGATTGCCAAGGCTGTGCTCTTTCTTGCCTCCGACGACAGCAGTTACGTAACTGGCATTGAGCTATTTGTAGATGGAGGCTTTGCGCAGGTGTAAATCTCAGAATGAACGAAGGGCACGGCTGAAGCCGTGCCCTTCGTCCTGGTTCCCCCGGGGACGCGCAAGTTCTGGGTATACCTAGTTAGGTGGTGCGGCAGCTGGGGGCGTGGCGACTGGTGGCGTGGCGGGTGGTGGAGCAGGTGCAGCTTGCTCAGCCGATTTCTGCTCGCCCGGATGCGGCGTTGGCGGCGGCGCTGGAACCGCCAAAGGCGCGACCGCCGCGGATTGCGACGGCTCCGCTGTTACAGGCAACACCGCCGTATTCACCACCGCCGGATCATCGCGCAGTTTGAGATAAAGGGTTCCATTGGGACGCGGCACACTTAGTGTCGATTCGCCAAAACCTTCCGGCACAGTCACCGCATTGGCCAACTGGGCATCGATACCAACCTGGTCCAACAGGAATAGATCGGTTCCCACCAGCGTGCACACCGGTGCGCCCTCTGCGCACTTCAACTCCTTCAATTGCGGTACACGGACCAACGTCGCCAGAGGCTGCCAGTCTCCCTGTACGCCATCCCTGGTAATGGGACGGAAACGCAGAGGTCCAAATGCCGACCCCCCGAAGGCCTTGCTGGGATCAAGCGTCACCAGCGCGCTCTTGCTATCCTGCAACACGATGCCGCCTTCCCCCACACTCAACACGGTGGAGAAGGAACTGTCATTACTGGCCACCTCGATTCTCTGGTCTCGAGGAAAGGACGCCGGCGTCACCGCCTGCACAAAGAAAGTCAGCTTCGCGTGCTCAGGAAGTTCATCCTGGCTGCTCAACTGCACCACCGACGTAAGGCCATCGGAATGAACACTCTTATTCATGAGCTTCACGTTGGGCCTCGGTGCTTGTACCGTCGATTCCAAATCCAGCGCCCGCCCATCCTTCAGCGCCACTTTGGCCACAACCTTGTCATCCGCGTGAAAGCTCGATCCGGCGGAGTCCGGAGCAGTCAACACCAGCGAATCCTCACTCCCCGTGTGCGTGAGCGCAGCCGATGGTGAGAAGACCACGTTGTTGACCGTCATGGTTGCGACCTCATCCAGCCGTGTGCCCTTCAACACGCCCTGGTGATCGCCGGCATAGATTTTGAAGCTATCCAGGCGGCCCGCCTCGGAATAGGTGTGCAGTGGAACCGAATCCACCTTTTCCAGTCCCACTTGCTTTACCTGCAGGCTGACTGCGCCCGCCTGCTCGCTATCGAGCGGCATATCAATCTGGATCTGGTTCGGCTTCACCGCCTTCCAGGTTGCGTCGAGCGTCTTGCCACCGGCATCCTTCACTGTCACGCTCTCTACACACGCCACTTCCGGAGCTTCCAGATGCACCGTATCCTTGCGGCCCACAATCAGTGCATGCTGGTCGGTGGGAGCCAGCGTCCATTGTTCCGGATGAGCGCTCACCATCTGATACTTCGGCCCTTCCACTGGATCAAAACCCCAATAACCATGCACGGTTCCTGTAGCGCTGCCCAGCAGGCTTTGCGCCGCCAATGCTTTTTCATCGACCAAAAATCCACCCTTCATCGGATCCAGGGTGAGGGGAATGTCGACCACCTGTCCCGACTTGTTTTGCACTCGGAACACAAAATCATGAGCGTAGCTGGTGGCAAAGACGTAGGGGGCTCCCACCATCTGCAGCACCAGGGGCTTGTGTTGCGCGCACAAAATATTCTTGGGATCGACCGCATGCATCAGGGGCAGATCCGGGGACGCCTCTGCAGTTCGCACTGCGGGCAGCCCAACCACCAGCACCGACTGTGGCTTATGGAACGATGGCGGATTATTCAGCTTGAGCATCAGCGTATCGCCCTTGGGCATGGCGAGTGCGGGCAGGTACTGATACTCCGCGGTGTGGAAGCTGTCGAGGATCTTCGCCATGTCCATCACCGTGCCGACGTAGACGCTGTAATAGCCACTGCCCGCCTGTTGGGTGTAAGACATTTGCGCCAGCATGTCAGCAGCCGGGCCCGACGTAGCCGCCTCCACAACGCTTGCACTGCGCCCGTTGTCGAGCACCAGGCTGTCAGGATTCTGCACCAGACAGGGAGCCTGCTGTTCAGTAGGCTTGTCGAAGCACTGTTGATCGACCTTGATATTAAGGCTGCGCGCCAGAAGCTTCGACTGATCCTCCACAGCTTTCGCATCACTCGGATCTTCAGATTTCACGGCCGCCAGGTAAGTATCGAGCCGGGCGCGATCGAGACTCGCTTGATGCAAGTCCTGCGAAGCACGGACGAAGGCTCCGGGCCGGCCGCGCACCGCGTTGCGCAAGGTGCTGAAGTCCCCGCCCGTCTCCGGAGCAAGAAACAGCAGCACCTGCTGCGCGCCCTCAGGAACGGTTACGTAAATTCCCTCTTCGCGGACCTTCTTATTCCAGGTCTCCGCCTTGATAAACCAATTCTCTGGAGGCGGGTTGACCGAACCACGCAGGAACGCCACCACCAACACATACCGCGCGCCCTCTTTTTCGGGGAGGTCGGGGTGCACCCACACACGGTCGCCCGCAGCCAGCGATGCGACTGCACCGATGGGCAGCGTCTTGCCATTACGGGTGACCTTCGCCTGGATCCGCGGTCCATCAAGATCGAATGCCGGGCCGCCATCCGCGTGGGCTAATGGAACCGTGACGAAAAGCAGGAAGCACCAACGTAACCAACTCACTCGCATCTTCTGATTATAGAAACATTTCGCCCTGCGGTCAGTCGGGGTTTTGCCCTATGTTTGTTGCCTGTACGGGTGTCCCACTTTAGTAATACCTGCGCTTCGGACGCGTTTGCGGACGCGTCCGATAATGCGCGAGGGAAAGTGTTGAGCCTTAGT
The DNA here is from genome assembly GCA_963844785.1 of uncultured Acidobacteriaceae bacterium. Classification (GTDB taxonomy): domain Bacteria; phylum Acidobacteriota; class Terriglobia; order Terriglobales; family Acidobacteriaceae; genus PALSA-350. Next base: position 67,351 of record CAWJPV010000019.1, read on the forward strand.
GTTTTACCGCAATAGCCGACATTTCGATCTTGGCCCCGCCGATCAGCCCGGCCACCTGCACCGTGGCTCGTGCTGGTTTGGGATCCGGCATCAGGCTCTTATAAACCTCATTCATTTTGGGCACATCATCCAGGTTGGTGATATAGAGCGTCACCGAAACGATGTCCGTCATCTTGAAGCCAGCTCCTTCCACAACCTTTTTTACCGCGGCGATGGCATTGGTTGTTTGCAAGGCAATGTCCGTGCCCGTGACTTTGCCATTTGCATCCGGCCCCTGTTGGCCGGCGACGTAGAGCGTATTGCCGGCGACATAGCCCTCACTGAACGGCATACCCTGCTTGAAGCCGATCGCCTGGTTTTGGGCAAACGCGCTGACCGATGTAAAGACAGCCATCACCCCGGCCAATACCAGGCCGCGCTTCGCCAGTGCCAAATACTCCCTCTTCATTCTTCCTTCTCCTGTTTTGCGGAATATCGAAATTCTCTCACCCCGCAACACCTTGCGCTTCTACATATCAGGGAGTATATGTAGAAGCGATAGGCATGGAACCATCTTCCAAGTTCGATCTCCCCCAGGGAACCCTCGACCTGCTGATCCTGAGAGTGGTCGCGCTTGGGCCCATCCACGGCTATGCCATCGCGCAGCGCATCCAGCAGATATCGCGCAATGCTCTGCAGGTGCAACAGGGTTCGCTCTACCCCGCGTTGCATCGCCTGCAATACAGGAAGCTGCTCACCGCCAAGTGGGCGGAGTCGGAGACCGGGCGCGACGCGAAGTTTTACGAGCTCACGGCCCGCGGCCGGGCACAACTGAAGAGCGAGACGGAAAGTTGGGGCCGCCTCACCGGCGTAGTCGCGCTGTTCCTCGAAGATCCGCAAGGAGAACCGTCATGAACTGGTGGCAGCGCCTTTTCCACGGCGAGCAGTTGGAACAGGACCTGGACAAAGAATTGCGTTTTCACTTCGAGCAACAGGTGGCTGAAAATATGCGCACCGGCATGACGGAAGAGCAGGCCCGACGCGCCACGCGACTCGCCTTCGGGGGCCTGAACCAGGTCAAAGAAGATTGCCGGGAAAGCCGGGGCACGCTGTGGGTCGCCTCCGTCGCTCAGGACCTGCGCTTTACTCTGCGCACCTTGCGCCGCGATCGCGCCTTCACCATGGTGGCGGTTTTGATCCTCGCCCTCGGCATCGGCGCCAATATTGCAGTCTTCAGCGTGGTCGATACCATCCTGCTGCGCCCGCTGCCCTTTCACGATGCGCGCCGCCTGGCCTGGCTCGCCGGCAACAACGGAACCGGCGCCCTCTCCGACACCACTTTCCGGGTGGACGCCTACGAAGAGATTCAACGGCACAACCAGTCCTTCCAGGAGATGACAGCCTATGTGCCGTTCTTCGCTACCTCTGACGCGAAGATGACGGGCAGCGGCGAGCCGCGCGCGCTTGCCGGCGTGTGGGTCACGGGCAATTTCTTTTCCATGCTCGGCATTCAACCTCAGCTAGGGCGCCTCTTCACTCCCGAGGAAACCGTCAAAGGAGGCCGCCCCGCGGTTCTCTTGAGCTACCCTTTCTGGCAACGGCAGTTCGCCGGCAATCCCGCGATTGTCGGGCAGGCGATTACGCTCAACGATCGTGCCGTAACTGTGGTCGGCGTGTTGCCCGCCAGCTTCGACTTCGGTGGTGTCTTTCATCCCGGGGTCAAGGCCGACATTTTTACTCCCGTCGTCCTGGATGACATTCGCAGCTGGGGCCATATGCTGTCGATCATTGGCCTGCTCAAGCCCGGCGTTACTGTAGCCCAGGCGCAAGCCGAAGCCGACGTCTTGTATCCGCAAATCAGGGCCGCGCATCCCGATTGGACGACGGACCTGACCATGAAGATCGTTGGTCTGAAAGATCACGTCAGCGGCCGGCTGCGCCGTTCCCTCATCGTGCTCTGGTGTGCCGTTGGTCTCATTTTGCTGATCGCCTGCGCCAATCTCTCCAACTTGTTGCTGGCTCGCGCCGCCGCGCGCAGTAAAGAGTTCGCCATGCGCAGTGCTTTGGGAGCAGGGCGCTCCAGGCTTATCCGTCAACTGCTCACGGAGATTTTGGTGCTCGCGTCCATGGGAGCGGCCCTTGGCCTGACGATTGCCTATACCGTCATCCTTTATCTCTCCCACCAGGGGTCGATCGCGCTTCCCTTACTGAGCAGCGCGCGCATCGACGCCAATGCGCTCGCCTGGACGCTGCTGATCGCTTGCGCCGCCACGGTCTTCTTTGGTGTGGTTCCCAGCGTCAGGATGTCTGGTATGCACTTGCAGGAATCGCTGAAAGACAGCGGCCACGGCGCCAGCTCCGGCAGAAAGCATGATCGGATGCGCGCGGCGTTGGTGGTCTCTGAGGTAGCCCTGGCCTGCGTGCTGTTGGTCGGCGCCGGTCTGCTGCTGCGCAGCTTCCTGCGCGTGCTCGACGTCGATTTGGGATTCGAGCCCAGCCATGCCTACGCGATGAAAATTGACTTCGACGATGGTGGCAAAGCGGTCCGGCGGGGCGCCATCCTCGAGGAAATGCTACGCCGCGTGCGTGCGCTTCCCGGAATTGAAGCCGCGGGTATCTCCGACAAGCTTCCCCTGGACCGCAATCGAAGTTGGGAGCTATCGGCCAAAGGAAGAGCGTATCCCAAGGAGACGAATCACGACGCCTTTGTCTACATTGTGACCCCGGGGTACCTCGACGCTATTGGTATGCATCTGCGCCAGGGGCGCGATATCCACTGGAGTGATACGTCCGCCAGCCAGCCGGTCATTCTCATCAATGAGGCGGCAGCGCGCCGCGATTGGCCCGGCCTAAATCCCATCGGACGCGAGGCTGAGGGAATTGGCGAAAAGGTCACGCAGGTTATAGGCGTGGTTTCAGACGTGCATGAGAGCAGCGTGGAAGAGGCTCCCAACCCCGAAGTCTTTGTGCCCATCACCCAGGGGAATCCGGAGGGTGGAGAGCTGGTGGTGCGCTCGAAGCTTGCGCCCGGGGCGATTGCCGGCAGCGTGATGAGTACTCTGCGATCGTTGAACCCTGGACAGCCCGCAGTCGAGTTGCGGCCTATCCAGCAACTTGTGGATCATGCTGTCTCGCCGCGCCGCTTCTTCATGCTGCTGGTGGGCATATTCGCCGCGCTGGGATTGTTGCTGGCCTCGCTCGGCATCTACGGTGTCATCTCTTATTCGGTGACCCAGCAAACGCAGGAGATTGGCATTCGTATGGCGCTCGGTTCCAGCCAGGGGCGAGTGCAATTGGGCGTAATCGCGCGCACACTGAAACTCGCGCTCATTGGCATTGCTGTCGGTATGTTGGCATCGTTCGCGATTGCTGCCTTGATTGCGTCGCTGCTGTTTGGTACTGCTCCAACCGATCCGGTAACATTTGCCTGCATGATCCTGCTGCTGGTTGCGGTGGCATTTATCGCGGGATATCTTCCCGCCCGGCGCGCCTCCCGCATCGATCCCATCGTCGCCCTTCGGTGCAACTGAAGAGAGTCCCGCAGCAGCGGATCGATCCAGTTGAATGCTTTTGCTAGCCAAAACCCGATTTGCGGGGTTGAACAAATGCGATCGTGGGGCTACGCCCCATCGTTTTCGGCCCAGGTACGCTGTGGCGAACCTGGGGCACCCGTCCTATCCCTCTCACCTTGCTATGACTCAGACTCCCGTAGGGACGGCTGAGAGTGATCCAAGACGCAGTCCAACGAGCGCAAACTTGCTTAGGATGACGATTCTGTGGGAGAACTAACGGAACGGAGACCTTTGTGCTGGAGCCGGGGCGCACAGCAGATCCCTCGGCTTGCCGAATTTCCTGTTGGTGTTGGTGGCGTTGGCGAGCTTCATGCGGTTTTCTCCTACGGAAAACCGCACACGTGGATGTGTCCCGAAGCAGCGTGGCAGGAAATTCGGCTGCGCTCGGGATGACAAGAGGAGGGTGGTGGCTTTTACTAGGTGCCGTCAGATTGGATGGACAGAAAAGAAACAGCAGGTCCCTTCGCTTCGGTCCCACGGCACTCCGGGCAGGCGGGATGACGATTCTGTCGGAGTTTGACGATCAACATCCTAAGCAAGTAGGCGCTTATTGGACGCGGTCCTGGGGCTGGTTGTCCCGAATGGCAAATAGTCCATTTCGGAATTTAGATGCATACCAAGATTGCGTCCTGGGGGCGGAACGGCCACGGTTCCACAGCCGGCCCTGAAAAGTGACAATCTAATGACGATTGCTTGCTCGCAAAGAGGAAAGAATGCTCCCGAGGTCCAACGAGCATGTGCAAGTCGTGGCTTTTTGTGTTTTGCCTGGTTGCCGCTTCTAGTCGAGCACAGGTCCCAGCCTCGGTATCGACGGATGTTGCGCCGTCATCGAGCCGCTTCCCCGCCAGCTGGTACCCCGTGGACAACGACGTGACCTACACCTCTGCGGCGCAACGGGGCGCGCCCTACACAGCGACCCTGGTGGTGACCTGGCGGCTCCGTGAACCTGACGGAATGACCAAGACCCTGGTGAAGAGCGGCCTCCAGGCACGGGATGGCGCCGGGCGAAAGCGCGAGGAGATGGCGATGTCTGGACCGGATGAACAAGGCGGAGGGATCACGGCCCATGAGGTGTCGGTGAACGACCCGGTGTCACACTGCAACTTCCGATGGATGGAGCCCTGGGTCGCGCCTGGTCCGCCCAGAGCGATGGTGAGCTGCATGCCACGAACCCTCCATTACACGGAGCAAAACATCTACGCGGACGCAATCGCAAGCCAAGCAGAGCAGGTTATTTCGGCGCAGGATTCCAGCGATCGTTCCGAGCCGCTGGGGACCCGTCGCATCGAGGGTCTCGAAGCCACGGGCGTGCGGCGCACGAGAACCGGGAGCGCGGCCCCGAGCGGCACCGTCGTACTCACAACGGAAATTTGGTATTCCCAGGAGTTACAAGAGCTGCTGGAGTTGCGTCAGACACTGGAACCGGAAACGCAGCCCGGCGAGGGCCCACTGCCGGATTTCAAACTCACGCAGATCCGTCGCGGAGAACCCGACGAAAAGCTGTTTTATCCGCCCGAAGGTTACAAAATTGACCCCGAGAGCTAACTAAACCCGTCAGGTCGCGCATTCCGCTGCGAATACCAGAGGCAATAGACTTTATGGCCAAGGCCAGTCCCATGTGTCGTCTTGTCTCAAGTGGCCTCGTGCAAATTGAACAAAGTGGTACTTTCTCACTGGACAAGCAAACGGTACGATCCTGAGAAGAGGACGTGAATGCCGTTACATCCGAGCGAACTGGACTCTGAGACCCAGATAATGTACTGGCGCGACCGTGTCTCCTCTCTGGAAGCCCTGGTTGGCGAGCTGCTGGCGAAGAATCAAGCCTTGCGTTCCCTCGTAGGGTCTGCGATAGCGAAAGACAAATCCGTGAGTGAAAACGTCGACTCCAGCCGCGCCATGTCCGGCCCTTCATTTTGATTGCATGTAGTTTCCAGTGCGTGCGATTGCACTTATACTTATGCTGCACAATGGAGAAACCATGGCCCAGTTACGCAAGAAATATGGATTGTTATGCGCTCTTTCGTTGGTCGCGGCGACCAGCGTCTATGCCGCTCAACCGATCACTGAGATCACTCTCCCCGGGTCACGGCTGTTCACGGAAAGCATTACCTCGACTAAAAACGGCACCTTATTTGCAGGCAGCGTCGGCAAGGGCAATGTAGTCCGCATTCCCTATGGAACAACAACGGTCACCGAGTTTATCAAGCCGGGCACCAATGGTCTCGGTGCTGTCTTCGGCATCTATGCCGACGAAAAGCACCAGACCTTATGGGTATGTTCCGACCGTTTCGATGAGGGAAAAGGCGACCCGCCGGCGGTGAAGACGTTCGACCTCACCACGGGTGCGGCGAAAGGCAGCTATACACTCCCCGGGGATCATACGTTCTGTAACGACATTGCCGTCGCGGACAATGGCACAGCTTATATTTCTGACACGGACCAGGGCAGCCTGGTGATGCTTAAACCCGGCGCCAAAGAGCTTGAAGTCGCGTCCAAAGACCCCCTGCTAAAAGGTATTGATGGCTTAGCCTTCGGCGAAAAGAAAGTTCTCTACGTCAACAGCGTGACTGAAAATAAGCTGATACGCGTGGACATCGGAGCGGACGGCAAAGCGAAGGACGTCATCGAACTTAAGCTTTCCCAACCGCTCACTGCTCCCGACGGCATGCGCACCATCGGCAAGAATCGGCTGCTGATGGCGGAGAACTCAGGCAATATGGACATCATCACGTTCAGCGGTTTGAACTTCCAAAACGCAGATATCAAGGTCATCAAATCGGGGCTGGAATCCACTCCTGCGGTGACTGCGACTCGGGGTATGGCCTGGATCGCCGAGGGCAAACTGAATTACCGCGAGGATCCGAAACTCAAGGATAAGAACCCCGACCCGTTCAAGCTTTACGCGGTTCCGCTGCCCAAGAAATGATCTCTACTGCATATGCAACTCGGCCCCGCGGCCATCGTCTGCAACGGTGATCGCCAAGCCGTGGGGGATGGCACTTGCGCCGGTTGGCATTGCCTGTCGGGGCGTCCATCCGTAAACCTCAACCCGCAGGCTCTTCCACCAGGCGGCATAGGATCCTTCATGCGGACTGATCCGCAGATGGAAACCATCCGCCGCAACCTGGCAATCGAATCTCATGCGAAGGAATTGGCCTTGCTGGTAACTGTAGCTTTGTCCATCGTCCTGATAGAGGGTTCCCGCGCAATCCTCGCCCACGTAGACACGCAGGGTCAGCGGGCCCTGGGGAGTTTCGCCGGTGCTCTCGACCAGTGGGGCGATGGGAAGAATCGATCCGCCGCGCGCGAACACCGGCAGCGTGTCCAGTGATGGTTGAATTGTAGTTTTCAACCGTACTTGATTGGCCGCGGTCTCGGTGGGTCCAGTGTTCTCACCTGTCTTTGCTGGGACCTTCTCGCCGGTCCAGTAGTTATACCAATCCTCGGAAGGAAACTCGACCTGGTAGCGATCGAGTTCACCGGGAAAAGCCGGGGCTGCAATCAGCAGGTCGCGTCCGAGAAGAAACTCTCCGGCGGCGCTTACGTCGATATCGATTGGATGTTTGTCGGGCGCGGCATCCGGAAATTCCAGAAACAATGGCCGTACCATCGGCAGCCCGGTGCGTGAAGCCTCTTCGGCCAGGGTATAGAGATACGGCATCAGGCGATACCGGGCTTCAATAAAGCGGCGGCGAATTGCTTCCTGTTCGGGACCACCCACCCACGGCTCCTGATCGCCGGTTTTCAACTCGGTATGATCGCGATCAATGGGCTGAAAAGCACCGATCTCCAGCCATTTGGTTAGCAGGTCCGTGGGCGGGGTGCCGGCAAATCCGCCCACGTCTGCGCCGGTAAAGGCGAAGCCGCTCAAGCCCAGGTTCTCGATCATCGGCGTTGTCATGCGCAGATGATTCCAGCTGCTGCTGTTGTCTCCCGTCCACGTGGCCGCATAGCGCTGACCGCCGGCATACGTGGCGCGGGTGAGCACAAATGGACGAACGCCAGGATCCAGCGTCTTTAAGCCCTCATAGGTGGCGCGCGAATTCTCCATCCCGTAGACATCATGAATCTCGGCGTGGGTTGCCTCACGTTTGGTGAAGCCGGGCTCGTCGATGCAGTGAACAACATTCAACGGCATGGTTTTTGTTGGTGAGTCGAAGACCGAGGGTTCATTCATGTCATTCCAGAAACCAGCCACGTCGGCCTTGACCAGAGGCTGATAGAGCGTCCCCCACCAGACGCGCGTCTGTTGCCGCGTAAAGTCGGGGAACACACTCGGCCCCGGCCACACCACTCCGGAGTAAACAGTGCCATCGGGGTTCTTCACGAAGTGATCGCCCGCTATACCGCTGTCATAGGGAAAATAATGATGATCGGGGAGCTTCGCAATGTGCAGATCGGTAATGACAACCACGTGAAAATGATTCGCTTTGAGCTGGGCGACCATTCCAGCGAAGTCGGGAAACAAGCTGCGATCCACAGTGAAGGGCCGGTTCTTTTCCTGGAAGCCGATATCGAGATAGATTGCGTCAGCAGGGATATGATCGGCCCTTAGCCGATTCGCCACTTCGATCACTCTCGACTGAGGAACGTATGTGTAACGGGATTGCTGAAAGCCGAAGGTCCACAAAGCCGGCAGAGGCGCGGTTCCGGTCAGCCAGGCGTAGGTCTTTACCACCTGCTTGGCCGAAGGACCGTAAATGACGTAGTAATCAAGCGGACCATCGACTGCGCCGAAGGAATAGACGCCGGGAAGCTGCTTGCCGAAGTCGAAGTTTGTGCGCCAGGTATTATCCAGCAGAACGCCGCTCGCCAGCCCAGCTCTATAGGTGATGAAGAATGGAATGCTTTTGTAAATCGGGTCGGTCGATTCCTGAAACCGGTAAGCGTCCGTATTCCAATTCGAAAAAGCCTCGTCGCGCCGGTCGAGCGGTCCAGTCTTATCACCCAGGCCGAAATAGTGTTCGTCGAGCGGCATGGCTTTAGAAATACGGAAGCTATCTCCGTCAAAGCGAACCGGCAGAGCATCCTGTTGCACAATCTCTCCTTTGAGGTCGCGAACGGTCAGCTGCAGGTTGCTCTTTGCAATCTGCACTTGGATCGACTTGGTGCGAAACCCGAAGGATGCAGCCGATGATTCAGGAGTTACGTTGACGCGGCTGCGACGAGCCTCGGGTAATACCGCCCACGAGGCATCTTCCGGCATCTTGCTGTGGCGTCCAATGCGAATGCGGATCACGTCGTCGCGCAGAGCCGTGATCTCCTCCCGCGTGGAACCGTCCTCGACGTCCACTCCATCCGGCCGCGCGACAAAGTTCGTTCCATGGTCGAGGGTAAGCACCTCGGCCCTTTGTGGCGCTTGCCAGGCATGAAGCACCGTCCAGCCTGGAGCCAGACACATCACGAGTAATGCAGGAAATGGAAACGTCGTTCGCATAGGGTCCCTGGATTGGAGATTTTTAGCTGAAACGGTCCTTAGGGGAAGAACTCGCTCACGGTCCGTCATCGAGGCTGGTTGGGTGCGAGTCCTCAACAGCAACGACGGCCGATTCACGACGCTGCTGCTGCAGAACCTTCACTTGCGCAAAGGCAGCGTCTGCATCCGATTTGTCACCGGCCTTGATATAGAGCCGCGCCAACTGGTAATGGAGACTGCCGTCCTCATCGCTAGACAGGCCCAATTTCATCTCTCGGATCGCTTCTTGTGTTTTTCCGTTCGCGGCATAGACCTGGCCCAGCAGCGCGTGGACGTGCGGCAGCATCTGCGGTTTTGCGCTCAAGCTTTTTAGCAGAAAGGGCTCGGCCTCAGGGAACTTATGCTGCGACACCAAGGCCTCTCCCATAAGCAAGTTAACCTCTGGATCAGAGGGGCTCTGTTGGAGCGCCTTCTGTGCCGCGTCGATGGCCTGGTCTATCTTCGCGTCTTTCAGGTAGGCCGAGCCAAGTCCCAGCAGGGCGGCGGGGTCGTTCGGTGAAAGTTCCAGCGCCCGGTTGTACTCGTTCCGCGCATCGTCGTTTTGCTCTCGCTGGCGGTAGATATCCCCAAGAAGAATGTGGCTCCGTGCAGAATTCGGCTCCAGTTCCTCGAAGCGGGCCAGAGAGGCAAAGGCCAGTTTCTCATTTGCCTTGATGGACCAATAGAGAGTAGCTACGGTTGGCTGCGAAGGCAGAGCCCGAAGCGCATAGCCGGCATCGGAAGACAAATCGTATGCGCCGGTAAAGAACGAGCACGTGGCAAGCATTTCCAGCGTTTCTACATTGCCGCTGCCCACGCGGCCTCTCAAGCGGTCGGTGCATTGGCCGTAGCGCCCGGTCGAATAATCGTTCCTGGCCGCCTGGTGAGAGGTAGCAACTGGCGAAGCATGCGCATCGCGGGTATCCTGCGTTGCAGAGCGGGTGGGAACGCCCTGTCGCGCTCGGGCAAGCGCCTCGTCCAAGCCACTCTCCGACTTTCCCGAAGAACGCTGTTCAACTACGAAACTCAAAAAGCTCGCCGCGCGCTCGTCCGGCATGCCTTCGAAGAGAGCCGGCGCGTTGAGTGCGAAGAACCCCCGATCACGGCTCCACGCGTCGTTGAGGTAGCGAAGCGCATCCTCGTTCGCTCCGGAGTCGATGCCAAGTCTGGCCAGCCCGAGTAGGGCGAGGGTACACTCGGGATGGCTCCGGCGCTCTGTGGTAAATGCCAGGCCAGCCGCCTGGGTATCTCCCACTCTGAGATTCAGGAAACCTTCTTCGGATTGTATGCACGGTGGTTGATCATTCGCAGCGAGAATCGTCTTATACAGGCTTGCTGCCTGTTTATATCTTGACTGCTTCACCAGCGATTCGGCATATAAAGTGCCGGCGTACGACGAGGTCGCATAGCGCTCCGTCATGGTGCGCGAATCGCTTTCCAATTGATCGAGATAGACAATCCCGAGTGCGAACCACGCCGAGCTCTGCCTGGGATCGATTTGGATGGCGCGCCGCAGCTCGTGGATTGCCGGCCGCCACTCTTCAAGCGAAGAATAGGCACGGCCCAGCGTAAGGGACGGTAGCGGGTCGGTCTCATTCATCTTTTTCGCCGCCAGGAGAAATGGAATAGCCTGTTTCGTTTTTCCCGTACGCATGTAATCAATCCCAAGAAAAAGGTTGGGGACATACAAGGACGCCTTGAGCCGATTCGCTTTTTCGAAGCTTCCGATTGCTGCCGTGTAATCTCCGGTCTGGTGTTGCATCAGCCCAAGGTTGGCCCACAATTCAGGCATATCCGGTCGAAACTTCACTGCTTGCTTGTAGCTTTCCGCAGCCGCGGCAAAGTTGCTCGCAGCCTGCGCTTGTTGGGCAGCAGCCAACAACGACGCCAGCTCGGGGGGCTGCTCCTGCTGGCCAAACATAGGTTTGACCAGCAGGAGCAAGAGAAACAACGTGAGGCCATGTTTCAAGAAGAGGTCACCAATAGAACTTCCCCGCAATCTGTACGGTTCGCGACGGGAAGGCGTTTGTGATCTGACCCATGCTCGAACTGCAACTCTGGTCGGCATTGGGGTCACAACCTGTGTACCCTGTGTTGGGAGTGTAGAACTGCGCGTGGTTGAAAGTGTTGAACAATTCCGCCCGGAACTGTAACCGCATCGATTCTTTGATCTGCCAGTTCTTCATGATCGCCGTGTCCCAATTCTGAAAACCGGGGCCACGCAGGTACGAGAAGTAGCGGGGCGCCGTTCCAAAAGTCCCATAGGGAGCGAAGGCGAACGCCCCGGTATTGAACCACTCATGGATGGATTGATTGGCGACGTGAACCGGCCCGACCACATCAGGCCGCGGATTACCGCCATAGCTCGCGATGTCCGATCCGTTGATGCTCAGCGGTAGTCCGGACTTGAAGGTGGCAATCTGCGAAACCTCCCATCCGCCGGCAAACGCATCCGTCAGACGATTCATGTGGTTGCCTACCGCCCTGCCGCGCCCTATGGGAAGCTGGTAGACGTAGTTCGCGACCAGGCTCTGCGGGGTATCTGAGCCGTCGACACTCTTCTCGGCGGCCAGGTTGTAGTTGTTCGCCGGGGACGCACTCGCGGCATACGACCAGCTGTTATTGCCTTCCACGTTGTCCAGGAACTTGGAATAAGTATAGGAGACAAGCGCCGTCAACCCTTTGCTGAAGCGGTGGTTGTAGTTCGCCTGCAATGCGTTGTAAAGAGAAAAGCCCAGGGGAGCGTCGGCGTTAGTCACATTGCAATACTGCGGGAAAGGCTGCAGCAACTGTGATTGCACCACTGTGGGTTGATCCAGGCCGCAACTGCTTGTTCCTGCGGCAATGGCGCCGTAAAAAGGATTTGGGACCAGGGCATTCAGCGCCCCAGTACCCATAGGGAGATACTGTGGATTCACCTGGCTCTGATTGTAGTCAGACGTAATCATGTGCGTGCCATGATTGCCCACGTAGTTCACATCCAATAAGTCGTTCGGAGTGATGCTCCATTGAACGCCCGCCAGATACTGCTGAACATAGCTGGCGTCCCGCTGTCTGAAATTGCTGGTCACTGAATTTCCTACTTGTTGCAGCCCACCGAGCGAGTTACCCGTGATCGGGATAAAGCCATTCGGCCACGGATTCGCGACCGTAACCGCAGGATTCGGGCTGATCGTGTTCAACGTCACCGGAGAAATGGTGGTTGAGGCAAAACCGGCGCTCTCCGCGTCAAAGCAGCAGGTAATGGACGGAGGGTAGAAAATTCCATAGCCTCCGCGAAAAACAACCGTAGGAACAACTTGATAGGCGAATCCTATGCGGGGAGCTACGTTGGTGTAGTTTGTGTCGTAAATACCCCGCTGGTTGTCGGAAAGAAATTGCAGCTCGCCGGGCAACTCTTTGCCGATGGCTGTCCCAATCGGGTTCAAGGCATTGGGATTGAAGACCGACGCGACGTTATGCCGGTAGGTTGGCGCGGTTTGAATTTCATAGCGGATTCCCAGGTTGAGGGTCAACTTTGGAATGGGCCTCCAGTCATCCTGCAGATACCAACCCAGGTAATGGATCGCCACGGCCGGGTTATAGGGACTCCCAGCAGCCGTGCTGCTTGTATTCCCAGGGGAGGTGTTGTCAATCACCCCCAGCATCAGTTGTGCAAGTCCGTTACCCGTAGTGAAGCCAGTGGGATTGTTGGGATCTGGGCCGTTGGTGAAATTGCCCGCGGAGTCGATCGTGGTTTGGAACAATAGATGCTGATCGTCTTCAAGCTCGGCGCCCATAAATCCAAAGTTCAGGGTGTGCCGTCCGAGGTTTTTGATGAAGTCGGTTGCGACGCTGCCGATGGGCCCATGGTTGGTGACCGATGCCTGCTGAAGCGGCCCTAGAGGCGATTGCCCTCCGATATTGACCACGGGAAATTGTGGACTATTCGCATCCAGATAAGAAGGGAGGCCGATGCTGCTGGGGTGGAAGCCAGCCGACTGGTTGGTCGACGTCTCGTGCCAAAGCTCCACGCCCGCCAGTACGTTCATGGTGAATGTCGGACTAAAGATCTGGCTATATCCGGCTGCCATATTCCAGCGATTGTTCGGCCTGCCGTTGCCAGGGCCCGCTGGGTCGTCGGAACCCCAGAAGTCGGGATTCCCTGTCTTGAACTCCTCCTTATAGGAGTAGCGGAAGTAAGCTCTCGACGCACTGTTGATGTTGTGGTCAACGCGGATCAGGTACTCATTGGAGTGCGCGGGAGCAGTCGAGGCCACGAAGAAGTTGTTGGTAAGTCCCGATTTGCTAGCGTTGGGATAGTAGCTGATCAGCTTGGCGGCCGTCGGGTCGATAGCGCCCACAGTCGTGATGTCGTTATTTTTGATGGGGTCGCGAATGTAGCCTGTCTGGGTCGCGACCAGGCCAGTCGAGGGATCAACCTGGCCCTGAGTGATGGCCCGCGTACTGCGGGGATTGTAGATCTGGCCTACATAAATCGGCCGTCCAAGTGCATCCACGCCATTTTGTGCTCCCAGGAGCTCAGAGAAGTTGCCGGCGCGGAAGTTTGCATCGGGCACAGTAAAAGTGTCGTTCAACGGGCTGGAAAGGCTGAGGTGTTCGTACAGGCCGAAGATGAAGGTCTTTTCCCGTTGTTTATACAGATGCGGGATATAAAGCGGGCCGCCGGCTGATCCGCCAAACTGATTCCGGTCAAAATTCTGCTTGGTAACGCCGTTGTGATTATTGAACCAGGAGTTGGCGTCCAGAGCATCGTTGCGGTAGAACTCATAGCCATCCCCATGGAACGCATTCGTTCCCGACTTGGTTACGACATTAACGACATTGCCCGTGCTCCAGCCATACTGCGCGGTAAAGGAATTGTTTTGCACCTTGAATTCCTGAACGGCGTCGACGGAGGGCACATAGTCGACCGCGCCCCACTCCGGATCCGTATCCCAGGCGCCATCGAGCAGATAGGCTGAGGTCCCAAAGAAGCCTCCGGCGAAATTCAGGAAGGAGATGTCCTGGTCCGCGTCATCGGTGCCGTTGCTGCCGCCGCCCAGCAACATTTGCCCCTCGGAGTTATTGTTGACGGATGAGTTGAGGGTAGCCAGGCCAAAGACGTTGCGCAGGTTCAGCGGCAATTCCACCACGTGCTTGGCATCAATATCTGCTGAAATGTTGGCATTGTCGGTGTTTAGCTGCGAGGCTTGCGCATTGACCACTATCTGTTGCGTCGTAGCCCCCACCGTAAGGGCCACATTCTGGGTTGCTGATTGTCCTGAATCGAGCACAATGCCTGTTTGGGTGTAGCTCTCGAAGCCACCTGCCTGGATTGTCAGGGTGTAGGTGGCTGGTGGCAACTGGGTGAAGGTGTAGCGTCCGCCGGCATCGCTGTCGACACTTCGGGCGATCCCATTCTGCGCGCTGCTGAGTTTAACCGTCGCGTGGGGCACGATCGCGCCTGACGGGTCGGCGACGGTGCCGTTTAGCGTCGCGGTCGTAACCGCCAATTGTGCGTTTACCCACGAGGAACCGGTTACAAGTAACGTGAACAGGAAAGCGATCCTATATAGGAACTTGTTCTTGGTCAATTTGAGCCTCCAAAGTGTATCCCTAAGCCAAAGTTTGAAACCGCCTCACGCCGCGAAATCGAAGCTCGCATGAGACGACCCCTTATAGGGACCACGCTTTTCGGCTGGAAAGGTCTTTGCGGCATGGCAGGGGGGCTCTTTACAGGTAAAGCACCCCGAGCTAGCTACTGAATTTAAAAGATTTGCGGAACTTTCTATTCCCCGGACAGCAGCTGTTTCCAAGCTGTATACTGAACCCCGCACCGGTCAGCGAGAGCGCACGGATGTTAGTTGATACAGCAGCGGGCAGGCCTGCAAGGCTGAGTGACGAGGAAAAGACTGCCATCCAGGAGCAGTTGGGAAGGCTGCTGTCGGATTCACATTTCAGCCAAAGCCGCCGCTTCCCTTCATTTCTGCGTTACGTGGTCGAAAAGACTCTTGCCGGCCAGGACGATGAGCTCAAGGAACGGACTCTGGGCGTAGAGATTTTCGGACGCCGTGCCGACTATGACACCGCCTCCGATCCTATTGTTCGCGTAACCGCGGCAGAGATCCGCAAGCGGATCGCTCAGTACTACCAGGATCCCGGCCACGAGTCCGAACTTCGCGTCTCGCTCCCGCCCGGTTCCTACATCCCTCAATTCCATTGGCCAGAGACTGCCAAGCAAAACGATGCCACGCAAGCGGCCATCATTCCTCTGGCCCATGCTTTGGTTCTCGATCACGCGCTGAAGGAGGAACCGGGGCGGCCTGGCATACGGCGTTGGATCTGGCCGGCTGCCGGTCTCGTCTTTGCGCTGTTATGTGTGGGCGCAGTATTTCTTTGGCAATCGGCTCAGCGCTCTCCGTTCAACTTTTTTTGGGGCCCCGTTCTAAACTCGAACGAGCCCGTGCTCTTCTGCGTTGCTGACCAAAGCCAGTACTCCGCCATCGCCCTTCGCGATGCCGAGGACCCCACCCGCCAAACTCTACTGAAAGACAATTTGACCGCGATTGTCATTGACGACCTGAACCCAATCATCCGCTTAGCCGGGCTCCTACAATCCAGTGGCAAGAAGTACAGCTTGAAGGGCGAGGGTACAACCGACCTCACGGATCTGCGAAACGGGCCCACTATTTTCGTCGGCGCCTTTGACAATGCCTGGACGCTTCGGCTAACCAAACCCTTGCGGTATCACTTTGCCAACAATCCCGAGATGACGGAATTCCGCATTGTCGATAGCGCCGACCCTGGGCGTCCGGGTTGGGTCATCAATCGGTTGCAGCAGATGAGCACCAACGACTATCGCGATTTCGCGATAGTTGCCCGCTTTACCGACAGCACGACCGGCAAACTGGCCATTGTGGTCGCCGGCGTGGGCCGGGGTGGAACCAGAGTTGCGGGCGAATTCCTTACCGAACCAGCTAATCTTGCACAGCTTGAGCGCGCCGCTGCGCGGGAGGGCAACAAGAAGAACATGGAAGTTGTCCTGAGCACGCAGATTATCGACGGCCAGCCCGGAACTCCAAAGGTGGAAGCCAGCTATTTCTGGTAGGGCTGGGGGGTGTCGTGAGGACTCCACCTGGCAGGAGTTCTCACGCAGACCATTCAGATGGCACGCCTGGTATGAACGCACACTCCGGTCACGCTGGGCCGGGCGGTGCTGCGCGGACACAGTGAAAAAAGTAGTAACTCCAGGCGTTCAATTCGATATAAAGCCCCAGCCCCGCCATCTCATCCCCATCGCGGTCGCAACTCCAATTCGAAAATGCGTCGGTCAGATGCCACATGGCCCCTGCCAGTTCTTTACCCGGCAACCGCACACGGGCCTGAACAGCGCCGTCACTGAGGTTAACCACAACCAGGCGTCGATCGTCCTTCGTTACCCAGTTCCAGGAGATTAGATTTTGAGAGCTTGGATTGTCTGGCCAGCCGCTGCACTCACATAGCTGCCATGCGCCGTCGCGAAATATCGGGGCATTGATCGCGGCCAGCAGCTTGCCGTAGAAGGTCTGTAATTCCTGGTCGATGGGCTCTGCCGGGCGTCTGCACAGAAAAACCGGTAACCGTACCTTTCGACCTTCAAATTGTCCTTCATGAAAGAGTCTTGCTCCGGGAAGAGAAGACGCTACGACAACCGCGGCCTGCTCCTTGTCGCGCGAAAAATTTGTTGCCGCGCGCGGCTCATCGTGGTTCTCAAGAAAGCGCAGAAGCTTGTCCTGGTATGCCAGGGGAGCAGAGAGATGGAGCTGAATACTCTCCGCGTTGCCATGTTCCAGCCGATCATAGAGCCGCTTGTCGTAGCAGAAGTCGAACCCCTGGCGTTGCAGCTCATACTCCAGGTCCCAGTAAGCTTCGGCGATGAAGTGGAAGTCAGGATATGCGCTCTTAACCGCAGGGATCACGTCACCCCAGTACTCGGTCGCCGGCTGTTGCCCGGCACGGTCGCCCCACGTACGCCGGAAGATCTGGTTCAACATGAGCATGGCCATGTCGCAACGGACTCCGTCGCACTGGGCCGCAATATCGCGGAGAGTTTCCATCACTGCTTGTCGAAGCCCGGACCCAAACGCGTTCAGTTGCAAAACATCTGGCCATGGCGGGAAGTTCGGGTCCCGCCCGCAGGCATAGAAGTTTCCTTCTACTTCGATGTAGGATCCAGGGTACCTTTTTGCGTCCTCGGTGGTTCCGCGAAGAAAGTAGTCCGCGTGTTCGGTGACCCACGGGTGATCCGGCGCCACATGGTTGGGCACGAAATCCAGCAGCAGCTTCATACCCCGTTGGGCGAGCTCTCTCCTGGCGATGGCCAGACCCTCCTTACCTCCCAGGTGTGTGTCCACCATATAGCGTCGTATACAGTACGCAGATCCGACATTGTCCTCCGGCTTGAAATCAGGTAGCGCTCGCCAGAAATCGGCCACCAGGTTCATGTTTTGGTTCGCGATCGCAATGCCCGCGGGACTGCGCTCCCAAACCCCCATGAACCAAACAGCATCGAAGCCATACCTGGCGATGGCATCCCACTCGGCTTCAGGGACCGAACCCAGGTCAACCGGTTTTCCGGTTTTCACCTTGAGCTCAGAGAGCCATACCCAGGTATTGATCTCGTACAGTGTGGGATATCGCGGCCAAGCGGACATGGTGGTTTGATTCGCGATTTCGAAAGCGGATCCGTTCCTACTCAAGCGTGATTTGCACGCCGTCAGCGTTCGCTGGAACGGTAAGTCCCCAGCGTCCACCTATCTGTGTGATTCCTACGCGCTTCCCGTTCACCAAGGCGCGGGTTGTCTTTGGCTTTTGGCTCACCACTTCGACCCGATAGTCGTGCCACCATGGACGCCAATTCCCTTCCTGCTTCGCGATCTCCACCTGCACGGATCCATCGGCCGCAACCGAACAGGTAAAGTGAACCCGCGCGAACTGGCCGTTCCGGAAATCAAAGCTATGACCGTCATCGGTGTAGACCTCGCCCGCACAGACCTCCCCTTTGGTGGGAAGAAAAACGCGCAGGGTCAACGGTCCGTTGGGTACTTCGCTGGTGCTTTGTGTCAGCGGCGCGATGGGCAGGATACTACCTCCGCGCACATAGACCGGTAACTGGTCGAGTGTGGGCGTCACCATCAGCGGTTTCTGCGCAATCACCTTATCGCGCTGCTCCAGATCCAGCGTCCCGGCAGGCGCGCCGCCCGCGACCTGGCCTCCGGTCCAGTAGTCGTACCAGGTGCCCGGGGGCAGATGGATAGCGTATGGGGCGACCTCCTCCGGAGAGGGATTGGGCGCGACCAGGATGCGGCTGCCGAAAAGAAATTCGCTTCCGCCCGTGGTCAGGTCATACGGAGTGCCGTCGTCGGTGGCATACGGAAATTCCAGAAAGAGCGGCCTGTCGATAGGTAAACCATCGTGTGAGGTCTCTTCCGCAACCGTATACAAATAAGGCATTAACCGGTAGCGCTCTTCAATAAAGCGGCGCCGGATGCTCTCCTGCTGCGGTCCATCCACCCACACCTCATGCATGCGGGTTCCCTTCGCCGAGTGGTCGCGGTCGATGGGCTGAAACGCCGAAAGCTCAATCCACTTGGTCAGCAGATCCGGCGGTGGAGAACCGGCAAAGCCGCCCACGTCCGCGCCGGCCAGCGAAAAGCCGCTCAGGCCCAGGTTCACCAGTTGGGGGATCGTCATACGTAGGTGGTTCCAGGTGGAGCTGTTATCGCCTGTCCAGGTGGTGGCGTAGCGTTGGCCTCCGGCGTAGGTGGCTCGCGTCATCACAAACGGCCGTTCGTTGGGCCGCAGCGCAAGCTCACCCTCCTCGGTGGCGCGAGCGTTCTGCATACCGAAGACGTCGTGGATCTCAAGGTGGGTCGCGGTGCGCTTGCGGAAGCCGGGTTCGTCGATCCGATGCTGTATGTCGTCGGGCATGGTCTTGCCCGGGCCATCGAAAACCGCCGGCTCATTCATGTCATTCCAGAAGCCGGCGACGCCATCTTCAACGAAGTCCTTGAACAATCCGCCCCACCATTGCCGTGTCTGCGCCTGGGTAAAGTCGGGAAAAACCGCGGGCCCTGGCCATACCTTGCCCACGAAGATGGAGCCGTCTGGGTTCTTCACGAAGTGGTCCCCCGCGATCCCTGAGTCGTACGGAGCGTACCCCACATTCGGCTGCTTGGCCACATGCAGATCTGTGATCACCACCAGCTTGAAATGTTCGTTGGCGAGATCCTTCACCATGCCTTTGAAGTTGGGGAAGGCCTTCTCATTCACCGTGAACGGCCAGTTCTCATGTTGGAAGTCGATGTCCAGCCAGAGCACGTCGGACGGGATGCGGTCTCTGCGCAGCCGGGCGGCTATCTCGCGCAGCTGCGTCTCCGGAAAATACGTGTAGCGCGATTGCTGGAAGCCCAGCGCCCACAGCGGTGGCAAAGGAGTCGGCCCGGTCAACCACGCCCAGCCTGTCACTACCTGCTTGGGCTCGGGGCCGTACAGCAGGTAATAGTCGATGGGCCCGTTCAGCGACCCGAAGGTGTAGCGAGTCTCATCGGCGCGGCCGAAATCAAAGTTGGTCCGCCACGTATTGTCCAGGAAGACACCCAGGGTGCGCCCCTGCTTGATGTCCAGAAAAAACGGGACGGTTTTGTAAATAGGATCGGTGGACTCCTGCCAGCCGAAGGCATCGGTGTTCCACATGGTGAAGGCCTGGCCGCCACGATCCAGTGGTCCCGGCTTATCTCCCAACCCAAAGAAGTGATCGCTGAAGCTGCGCTGCTTGCTGACTTCGAAGCGGGTTCCATCCCAAAGCACGGGCGCCGCGTCCTTTTGCAGAATGTTGCCCTGGAGGTCAGTCACCGTGAGCAGTAGATGATCATCCACGCTTACCCGCAGCGCCTTGGTCGAAAACCCGCGCGTCTCGGCGGCTACCGGGACACTGCTGGTGCGCGCCTCTGGCAGCACCGCCCAGGACGCATCCTCCGGCACGGCGTCGCCCTTCCACATACGCACGCGCAGCACATCGTCGCGCAGCGCATTTACCTGCAACGTCACCCCGTCCGCCACTGCGGTCAATCCGCTCTGTGCTGGTGTTATTTGCTGGGAAAGCGCGCCGGTTGCCCAGAGGAGGAGAGTTAAGAACGCAGCGCTTTCACCGCGACAACGTACTCGCGCTGGCATATGGCTCCTTCCGCCTCGATGAATATAAGACGTCCCCTTGTAATTTACTTGTTCTTCCCCGTCAAGCAGTCATGGGTATTGCAGGTCAGAAGCGGTATCCCGGTCTAAGCTCGCAGCGGTAGACCGTGGTCTTCTCTTCTTCCATACCTGTCCGGGCGGTGCAGGTGGCCCAGCTCAGCTCGGGGTCGGGGCCCAGGGGAAACACCATGGGGGCGCCATCGAGGTCGGCCTCGAGGCTCACTCCTTCCTGGGTCGGGGGCACGGTAAAGTTGAGAGCCTGGCCAAATTTGACAGGGTACAGTTCGCGGACCTCGGAACTGATGGCGGTGTGATACACCTCAGCCTCCACCAGAAAGGTAGCCGTATCCGACCAGTTCAGAGCCGAAACCTTGATGTAGCGCCCGCCATGAATGAAGCCATTGGAATCGATCCTCGTAAAAGGGCACGGCCCTGCAATGCAGGAGGCTCGTACATTGTCGAACGAATTATCGGTTCCCGCGTCGAGCGAGGTGGACGCGGAGGAGGCCTTCCACTTTCCATCTGGGGAACACGGAGACTGATGATTACAGGGAACGTTTCCCTTATTGACCACCTGGAAGGTCCTGGCCTCGCTCCCCACATTCGTCTCCGTACGAGTGTTGAGGGTGTATCTCACCCGGATATTCGAGACCACGATTTGCGGCGCGCTGGATTGAGTCATGCTCTTCGCGGGGATGGGCACCATGGCCGCGACATAAAGCTGTTTGGGGATCGCCAGTCTTCCGGTTTGCACAGTCAGGTCAAGCGGTTCGTAATTCGAATGCCGGAACGCGACCGTGACCGGCCGATCGGACAATACTCCCTTTTGCAGGACCAGGTGGAAATATCCCGCAGCATCGGACTCCGCCGTGGCAGTTCTTACGCCATCCGATGCCGTGATCGCCACCTCGGAGATCGGTAGCTCCTTATTGGGATCGGCATCGCGCCGAATCACTGCGCCTTCAATCGGTATCGTTTCCGCCTCGGCGATGGTCCGCAACCGGTGGGCGCGCATCAACAACAACACGAGAATGACCACGCCTGCCGCCGCCACAATGATCGCCCAGGCAATTCTCTTTCCGGTCATTGCATCTATTATTGAATTATTCGATGCCAACGCGAAAGGGGACCGCTTTCGAGTCACCAAGAAAGGCAGCTTCCCCGGACGCCAGTCCTGGGCTTGGAGCGGCAGGTTCTCATCCGGATGCTTTAGCCGGTCCGAAAAAGCTACGAATGATAGAGGCCACAGCCTCTGAGGGTAAGATGGGCTGAATGAGTCTGGACGAACGTGCAGAGCAAATTATCAAAAGAAACGGCGCCCATCGCAGTTCCCGGCGCCAACTGCTGCGCCAGATGGCCGGCGTCTCGCTCGGCGTGCCGCTCACCCCATGGAACGCGCTGCTGGCCCAGACAGCGGCGGAGCGGCATAAAGGACCTGCTCCTCTACCTCCGCCGGCCACCTTCGCGCCGGAGGATGAGAAGTTCCTGGACGATCTGGAACATACCAGTTTTCTCTACTTCTGGGAACAAGCCAACCCTCAGACCGGCTTGATCAAGGACCGCTGCAACGCGCGCATCAACGACACCGGTGTGGTGGGCAGCATCGCCTCCACCGGTTTTGGCCTGACCGCCATCTGCATTGCAGAAAAACGCGGCTTTGTCTCCCGCCAGGACGCTCGCCTGCGCGTGCTGGCGACCCTCACCTTTCTTTGGCGCACTTTGCCCACGCATCGCGGATTCTTCTATCACTTTGCCAACATCGATACCGGCGAAAGGCTGTGGGACTCCGAGGTCTCTTCCGTCGATACGGCGATCCTGCTTTGCGGCATCCTCACCTGCCGCCAGCACTTTGAAGATCGCGACATTGCCCAACTGGCCCATGCGATTTTCGATCGCGTCGACTGGTCCTGGCTCTCAGAAGACACTGCCCTGCTGACCCAGGGGTGGACGCCTGAGTTCGGCTTCTTGCCGTACAAGTGGGATTACTACAGCGAACTGATGATGATTTACCTGCTGGGCATGGGTTCTTCCACCCACCCCCTGCATCCGGATGCCTGGACAGCATGGAAGCGGACCACCTTCGAGTATGACGGGCTGCGCTACATCGGCTCGTTTGCGCCGCTCTTTGTGCATCAATACTCGCAGGCTTGGTTCGATTTCCGGCACAAGCGCGACAAGTACGCGGATTACTTCCACAACTCAGCCATCGCCACTGATGTGCACCGCCGCTTCTGTATTGAGCTGGCTGCGACCTTTCCCGATTACAGCGACGACCTCTGGGGCATCACTGCCTCGGACTCCGACAAAGGCTACGTGATCTGGGGAGGCCCGCCAGCTATGGGCCCGATCGATGGCACGGTGGTCCCCGCAGCCTCTGGAGGGTCGCTCCCGTTTCTCCCCGAGACCTGCATGCGGGTGCTCAGAAACATCAGAACTCGCTACCCGCAGGCCTGGTGCCGCTACGGCTTCGTCGATGCCTTCAATCCCTTGAAGAACTGGTATGACCACGATGTCATCGGAATCGACACCGGCATTACCATGCTGATGGCGGAAAATGCCCGCACCGCCTTCGTATGGGAGACCTTCATGAAGAATCAGGAGGCACAACGCGGCATGGCCCTGGCAGGCTTCACTAGCTACGCTCCACCCACTCCGTAGGACCACGGGCTCGGTCTACGCGGGGTGAACTGTAGCGGCGTTATTGATTCTTTTCCCTATCTCCAGGAGAAATTCAGTCGGCGGAATCGGCTTTAAGAGCAAGTCGAAGTGATGACCCTCCGCCCGAGCTTGTTGTAACAGATCCAAAGTGGCCGCCTGGCCTGACAAGAGCAGGATCTTGCAACTGGGGTACTGCGCTTTCATTTGAATCGCCAGATCAAGGCCGGAAAGACCCGGCATCTCGACATCCGATACGAGCAGATCAGGGGCCTTCGACCGGGCAGCCGTCAACGCCTCTAACGGAGACGTGAAGAACTTCGCGGAGAACCCGTGCATTTGTAATATTGCGGCGAGAGTGGATGCGACGACCTGCTCATCGTCAACAACGAAGACGCGTGGACCTTGGTCGGAAGACACATATGTCCTCTTTCGAGTACCTTTTTCGTGAATGGCAAAAGCGCTGGAAGGCGATGGGACTCACGCCCGGCGTTTCGAGTGACTTTGGTGACCGCGAACTCATCAGCGGGTCTGAAGTTAAGTATCTTCCGCGCCAGCCTTGTTTACTGATCAAATCTGCTCATAGGCAAGTCAATGAGCAGGCGGATTCAGAATCGACTCCGCTGTCCGCTAGTACCCCTAAGTAACCGGGTGATTGGAAAACGATGTACTAATTAGCATCCCTAAGGTTACTTTGAGCGTCTAAGCCGCTAGGAGGGTTTATGAGCGCTTACTGTGTTGTTTGTCGTGGGCCCGTGGTTAACCTCCCCCAGAATCGCCGCACGATCCGCTTCTATCTCAGCGCCACCTCAGCAGACCGTGCAGTCGCCGCCGCCGCGGAAGAAAACCCCGAATACCGAGTGCTCGGCATCGAACCCGGCGGTCAGGCAGCTGTCAGCGCTGCTTGATCGCCGCGGTTCACCTGTGTATGGACCGACGCGCCGTGGGTAGGCGGGACTTACCCACAGCGCGTTGGTTCAGGCATTCGTCCCGCCGTCGACGGTGAGATTCGCCCCGGTGATGTAAGAGGATTCCGGACTGGCGACAAACGCCACCAGGGCGGCAACCTCCTCAACAGTCCCATACCGGGCGAGCGCTGTGGCAGCCTTCTGAGGCACCGCCCAATCGCCTGCAGCAGGATTCAATTCCGTGTCGATTGGACCCGGCTGGACGTTGTTGACCGTAATTCCCCGGCCCCCCACCTCCCTGGACAGCCCCTGGGTAAACATCTTCACCGCTCCCTTAGTGGCCCCGTAGGCCACCAGACCGGGTGTCATGACACGCTCGCCCACACACGATCCGATCATGATGATACGGCCGCCACTCTTCATGTGCTTAAGCGCCGCCTGGGTCGTCACCAATATGCCGCGGAGGTTGATGTCGATCATGCGATCCATCTCCTCCAGCGTCGTCTCTTCAAACTTTTTCGGAATCGCCGTTCCGGCATTGTTGACCAGCACGTCAAGCCCTCCGAAGGTCGCGACCGTCTTTTCGACCGCGCCCTTCACTGCCTCAATGTCAGAAGCTTCCGCTTGGATCGCGATCGCCTTTCCGCCATTGCCTTCGATCTCTTTGACCACGGTGGACGCCCCCTTGGCGTCCTTCGCGTAAGTGATGGCCACGCTTGCTCCATCGGCGGCCAGACGCTTCGCGATCGCGGCTCCTATGCCGCGCGAACCTCCGGTGATAAGTGCCACTTTCTCGCTCAACTTAAACATGAAATCTCCTTTGGTTTACGTGAACTCTTCATCGCTCGCATGCAAGCTGTTCCGAATGGGAATACATGGAGCCGATGCGGACAAGCCTCTGGAGAGCCACGAAGAACCCCCTATTTTGGGTCTGTTGTCGCTTCCTGATTTTCTGTTGAGCATGCTTATGCGAATATGGAGAGTCTTTCTGAGGACTGCCCATTGAGCCGCTATGAACCCGCGCCGCTCCAATTCGTCACCCGGCGATCCTGGTATCCGTGGCTCGTGGTGGGTGTCACCTGCATTGGCGGCTTCATTGGGCAGCTCGACGCCAGCATAGTTCAGCTGGCGTTGCCAACCTTTGAACAACAATTTGACGCCAATCTGGACGCAGTGAGCTGGGTGGCCATCGCCTATTTGCTGGCCTTTGCGTCAGCCCTTCCAGTCTTCGCTCGTTGGTCAGAAATAAAAGGCCGCAAGCTGCTTTATCTCGCCGGCTATGCAATATTCACTCTGGCTTCCGCCTTATGCGGGACGGTGTCCGATCTGCGGTTGCTGATCGCGTTCCGGGTCTTGCAAGGTATCGGTGGCGCTCTGTTGGGAGCAAACAGCATCACCATCCTGGTGAAAGCCGCGGGACCCGGCAGACGGGGCCGCGCCATGGGGCTATTCGCGGCGGCCCAGGCAGTAGGCATCAGCACCGGCCCCCTGATCGGCGGTCTGCTCCTGGAAAGATTAGGTTGGCGATGGATATTCCTGGTGTCGGTTCCATGCGGACTGGTGGGTCTCGTTGTGGGATGGCTGGCATTGCCGCAAACGCCTCAATCCACTTCCAGCAAGGGTTTCGATTGGCAGGGTGCGCTCTTGCTGACCCCTGCGCTGACCTCCGTCGTTCTGATGCTGAATGAGGTGCAGGCATGGGGGCTGAAGTCGCCCGCAATGCTTTCCGCGGTGCTTGTGGCCGCGATCTTCTTGCCCCTCTTCCTGTGGCGGGAGTGGCAACAGCCCGATCCCTTGATCGATCTTCACCTCTTTCGCTCTCCCGCGTTCTCGGGCGGCCTGGTGGCTGTCAACCTGTCCTACGGTCTTCTGTATTCGATGTTCTTTCTCATGTCGTTCCTGTTCATCCATGGATTGAGGGATTCACCGATTTCCGCCGGCTTGCGGCTTGCTCTTATCCCCATCGCCCTTGGCTTAGTAGCGCCCATCAGTGGGAGCTTCTACGCGCGTGTGGGGGCGAGGACCATGACCACGTCTGCCATGCTGTTGTGCCTGGGCGCGCTGGTGCTGTTGTCGCGAAGCCTGGCGGGTGAGACGGCGAACTATCTCGGGGTCATGGGTGCGCTCGCGCTCTTCGGGGCTGGGCTGGGCATGTTTATCGCGCCCAACAACAGCGCGACCGTCGCCACCGCCCCGGAGGAGCGAACCGGCGAGGCAGGTGGCCTGCTGAATCTAATGCGAGCCCTGGGTTGCACGATTGGTATTGCAACCGCTTCGGTGACTTTTTCCTGGCGTCTGTATGTGTATACGGGGAACGGCCATAGAACCACCGACGTGCCCACACACATCATCCTGGCGGCGACCGTTGACGTGCTATGGGTCCTGGGTGGTTTTGCGGTCGCGGCAGGTAGTTGCGCTTTGCTGCGAGACACAGTCAGGCGCAGCGTTCCAGCCAGGTGATGGGAAACATCATCCATCGAACCAGCTGATGCGATTGACGTAATGAGAACCGCAAGACTATACTCAATCTAGTCTGACTAGTCAGGTTAATATATGGCATACCGGATCTCGAAGAAGCGCGAACCCAAACGCAAGCAAGAGCCGTCATCCTCACAGCGTTGGCAGTTACAGGCAGCGAAGGCGCAGTTCAGCGAAGTATTCCGGAGAGCTCGGGAGCGCGCTCCTCAGGTGGTAACAAAACAAGGCAAGGAAGCGGTCGTCATTCTTGCCCTTGAGGAGTTCGAACGGTTAACCAAACGAGCCGCGCAGCCGAAGAGCCTATCCAAATTCTTCGCCCAGTCACCTCTCGCCAAGGTCTCCATCGATCTCGAACGAAAACCTGATTATGGCCGGGCGGTCGAACTGTGAGCGCATTCTTGCTGGATACGAATGTCATTTCGGAACTCATCAAACCGAAGGCGAACCCGAAAGTCACGACGTGGATTGATGGAACCGATGAGGAGCTTTTGTTCTTGAGTGTCCTCACGTTGGGAGAGATCCGTAAAGGCGTCGTGCTCCTGCCCCGCAGTGCTCGCCGTACTACCCTGGAAGCGTGGCTCAGCAACGATCTGCCGTTGCGTTTTTCCGGCCGGATCTTGAACATCGACCAGGAGGTTGCCGATCGTTGGGGACATCTTTCCGGTTTGACAAGCGCGCGAGGTGCGAACGTGGCGGTAATCGATGGATTGTTGGCGGCGACCGCCGTCCAACATAAACTCACCTTGGTAACTCGCAACACCAAGGATGTCGCTGCAACGGGTGTGCCCTTGTTCAATCCCTGGACGGACGAATAACCCCTTTAGACGTGGTGGCTAAGAGAAAGAACATTCCCATCGGGATCCTTGAACCATGCCACCTGATCTCCGGAAGGTGCGGTCCAAATCCCTAGCTCTTGATCCGGGACGAATCCATACTTCTCGGTCACCACACCGCGACCGCTCAGCCACAATACAACAGCCTTGACGTCGTCCACTTCCCATCCAAGCACCGTGCCTTGGGCCGGATTAAAAGTCTCCGCCTTTGTGATGCGGATCATGTTCTTGCCCGCCCGCATCGCCAGGGCGAATTGATCAAGGCTGACAAACTCGAAGCCGAGCTTGCCTTCATAGAAGGCGCGCGCCTTCTCATAGTCCGTTGTGGTAAGGAATCCAACGAGTTTGCCACCAGTCAGCATGCCGCCTCCAGGATTGCTCATCTTAAAAATAGCAGCGGGTAGTCCATACGCCACACCCCTGGAAGAATAGCTCATCATGCGTAACAATATCCCCCAAAGGGTGCTGCCCATGCTGCAACGTTCCATTTCCTTCCGCTTCAACGCCAACGCTTGCTTAGCCGCGCTCTTTTGCTGGGCCATCGCCGCCCTCGCAGGAGTAACCCCTGCATCGGCCGAGGAGACCGCACCGGCCGCCGATATGGCTAACAGCAACATGGCTGGACACATGTATATGACCACGCTCAGGCCACTCCAGCCCGGCGATCAACAGAAGGCGGACTTGGTCGTGGCGGCGGCAAAAACAGCCATGGCGCCCTACGAGGACTACCACAAGGCCCTGGCCGACGGGTATCAAATCTTCCTTCCTAACGTTCCCCAGGCCCAGTATCACTTTACGAAGTATGAGAATGGGCGCGATGCGTGGCTGCGCTTCGATCCGCTCAAGCCGACCTCGCTTCTCTATAAGAAAACCGCCGACGGTGAATACAAGCTGGTGGGAGCCATGTACACCGATCGTGTCGATGCCAGCGAAGAGGACCTGAACAATCGCATCCCGCTTAGCATTGCGCGTTGGCATCAGCATGTTAATTTCTGCAAAGCACCGCCAGGCCAAAAGGCCGCATACTTCGGCCCTGATGCAAAGTTCGGTCTACTCGGTTCGATTACCACCAAAGAGTCTTGTGAGGCAGCAGGCGGAGAATTTCATCCTCATATATTCGGATGGATGGTGCACGTGTACCCCTATGAAAGTGACCCGAAAAAAGTCTGGTCCACAGACGATGACGATCAGGGCCACGATAATATGGACCACTCTGTCATGCCGGGCATGAAGATGAACTAAACCCCGGCCATAAGCTCCCGTCCCCCCGAAACTTGTCAGGCTAACCAGAGTTCGGTAGCCTTCGGAGGGTGAAAACTAAGGGGGAATCCAGTGCTTCTGTGCTCCCGCTCGGCCTTACGGCTTGTACTTTTGCTGGGCGTAAGCCTCCTTTCCGCGTCTCTGCGAAGCCAGACCTCGCCCCCAGAAGCCAACGGGAACCGCGTCTTCCAGGCGAATGCACGGATTGTCGTTCTCGACGTGGTGGTAACCGGTAAGAACCGCCGCCCGCTCACGGGCCTGCAGAAGCAAGACTTCGTGCTCTCGGAAGATGGGCATCCACAAACGATCACTTATTTTGAGGAGCACACCGGAGCGCAGCAGCTACAGGTGACCCCGCCTGATCCAACGCCAAACATCTTCACCAACTTCCCCCGAGTCAAGCCCAGCGACTCGGTAACGGTACTGCTGCTCGACTCCCTCAATACCCCGCTAGACGATCAGAGTTTTGTCCGTGAGCAAATGCTCAAATACCTCAAGAAGGCTAACCCCGGCCACAGAATGGCTATCTTCGCTCTAGGAACGCAACTGCGTCTGTTACAGAGCTTCACGGACGATCCAACCCTGCTGACGGCGGCCATCAACAACCGAAAGAATGGAGCGGGGCCCGAGACCTCAACGCTGCTGCAGTCAAATGCGGAAACGGCCGCCACCCAGGAGACGAGCCAGGCCCTGATGCTATATGCCCCTGAGGCAGCCGAGAGCATAAGGCAGTTTGCCGCCGAACAGGACTCGGAACGCGGCGAGGTGCGCCTAAAACTAACTCTGGAAGCCCTGCAGGAGCTTGCCCATTATCTCGCCGCGATCCCAGGACGCAAAAACATCGCCTGGTTTTCCGGCGCGTTTCCCGTCGCAATTGTTCCCGACCCCACTCTCCCTCAGGAGTTCGGCGTACAACGCGATAATCAGGCGGAAGTTCATAAGACAGATGCCCTGCTCGCTTCGGCCCAGGTGGCCATCTATCCCATTGCCGCTGAAGGCGTCGGGCTGGATTCATCCTCCAGTGCCGCCACCGACCCCCGGATAACGCAACCGCAACCCCCAGGCGACGCCACAGCAAATCTCCAACCCTCGCAACCAGGATACCCAACTGCGCAACGCCAACCGTGCGACCATGGATCTGATCGCGAAAGACACGGGCGGCGCAGCCTTCTACGGCACCAATAGCTTGACCGATGCGCTCGACAGCGTAAACAATCATGGGTCCCATATCTATACCCTGACCTACACCTCCACCAACCCGGCCACCGACGGAAGATTCAGAAAGATTCAAGTAGCGCTGGCCCAACCCGGCTACCAACTGGCATATCGCCGCGGCTACTATGCGGACGACGCAAAGACCGTCCAGGTGGCCGCCCAAGCGCCACCCAAAACGGCTGTCGAACCGCTCTCTCGATTTCTGCGCCCAGGGGTGCCGGATTCGACCCAAATTCCTCTGACCTTGCGGGTGATGCGCGGAGGTTCCCGGGTCGCAGCGGGCTCTCCCCGCCCACCACTCAACCGGCGGTTCCAGAGCAGGGCGGAGACAATCCCAATCTCAAAGGACCGGTCACCCGCTACATGGTGGACCTCATGATCCCAGCGCACAGCTTGCGGTGGGAACCGGCTCCCCAAGACCACCGTCGTGTTAACCTCGAATCCGCGCTGGTGGTCTACAACCGCGAGGGCAAAGCGGTCAACTGGATCCTGAGGCAGATCAATCTGAATCCGGACGCTGCGCATTACGCCGCTGCCCAGGGCACTGGGGTCAACCTCTATCTCGAGATCGATGCCCCCGATACGGCCGTTGCGTTGCGAGGCGGCGTCTACGACCTCAACGCCGACCTTGCAGGAACGCTGGGAGTATCGCTGCGTGCCGTCGTTAATTCCCCCACGGCCACGAGTTCCAAATAATAGTTTTTTCATTCGAAAAGGAGCACATCTTGCCTGAGCCTGGACCCCCAAAAGCGACCGCCGGTCTTTCATGAAATTCCTGGCCGCTGCTCCTCTATTTGCCACTATTGCCTCGCGCAGTGTTGCGAGCACGGTAGCTGCCACCGTGGGAAAATCTATTTCCTCGGATGTTTATACCCGCCTTGGGGTCCGGCCATTCATTAATGCGCGTGGAACGTGGACATACCTGAGTGGCTCGCTCGAGCTCCCGGAGGTGCGGCGCGCGGTGGAGGATGCATCGCAGCATTTTGTCGATATGTTTGAACTGCAGCGCGCAGCAGGTAAGCGGCTGGCCGAATTTTCCGGAGCCGAATCTGGCATGGTGACATCTGGTTCCGCGGGCGCGATGGCGGTGGCGACTGCGGCCTGCATCGCCGGCTCCGATCCAAAAAATGTTTGGCAATTGCCCGACACCACCGGCTTGAAGCATGAAGTGGTGATGCTGGGCGGCCGAGCGCGTTCGATAACGCGATACGCTTGGCCGGAGGCAAATTGGTGATGGCCCACGAAGTAGACGAGCTACAGGCGGCCATCAATATCAAACCGCAATGGTCTACACCACTTGGCGAGACGACCGTATTGTGAAAGCGCTGGAAATCACCCGCAAGGCCGGCGTTCCCGATGCTGCTGGACGACGCGGCGGGCATTCCGCCCTTTGAGAACCTCACGCGCTACGCCAAGATCGGGAGTCGATCTTTATTGTTTCAGCGGCGGAAAGGGTCTGCGCGGCCCGCAATGTTCCGGAATACTGCTGGGCCGAAAGAATCTGATCGATGCCGCTCTGGCGAATAACAATCCCTGGGAAGGCTCAGTGTGCCGGGCCATGAAAGTCGGCAAGGAAGAAATTGTCGGCATACTCGCAGCGGTCGAATATTGGTCTCATGCCGACCTCGGGTGCACTGAACAAGGAGTGGAGCAGCCGGGTCGAACGCATCGCCAAGTTAGTGCAAACCGTGCCGGGCGTGACGACCAACATCGAAATTCCTGAAGAGGGTAATAGTTATCCGACTTTGACCGTGACTGTGGGACGAGAAGCCGCTTTGGCTTGACCGTAGCGCAATGCGACCAACACCTGCGCGCAGGGGAGCCCCGGATTGAGGTGCTGACGCATACAAATCCCAGCCTGGTTCCCGTTGTCCGCGAAGGCGATGATCCAAAAGAGAAGAGGAAGCCCGCCCGAATCGGTTGCAGATCATCTCAATGACCTTGCGAGACGGAGAAGATCTAACGGTTGGCAATCGCCTACGCCAGATTCTTGCCACCGCCCGCAAAGAAAGTAAAACCGCATGAACAGCAAGCGACACGGCGCCATGCTTGGTTGTTCTGCAGGTAGCTAGCCTGGGTGCGCCTTGGCTCCATTCGGACGAGCGCAAGATCGACCCTACCTTCCTCTATCGAGATACTGCTGCGGTCAAGGCGAAACCCTCCGATCTAACAACGGCGGCGTGCCACTACAAGCCTCTGTTCGGCCAGGGAGACGCGGATGCCTCCGCATTGGCCGGCATCGCTCGTTATGGTGAGGCGGTGATCGACCCTAACGGCGCCTGTGCCCCGGTTCAATATCCAGATGAAGACCAGGTCTACGTTGTGCTCGACGGAGAGGCCGCCGTCAAATACGAAAATGAAACCGTATCCTTGAAGAAAGAAGACTATCTCTATCTACCATCGACGGTTCCGCATACGTTCAGTAACGGTTCCGGCTCGCCCCTCAGCGTGGTGGTGATGGGTTTCAACACTAAGGGATTTGAAAAAAGCCCACCCCCGCCGCACCCGTTAAAAGCCAACATAGAGGACGTGCCGACCGGGCTCGTAAGTGGCCACCCCTCTTCGACCCTATACCGGCTCTTGATGGGGGATGTCGAGAGCAAGCGGGACCGCCTGGCAGCGGGCCATGTGCTGACCAGCCTGTTTCTTATGGAGATTGCACCCGGCGGTACCAACTTTCCCCACCATCACGAGCGTGAAGAGGAGATCTACCTGGTGTTGAGTGGTCATGGAGACATGGTGGCGGGCGGAGGCATGGATGGACTAGAAGGAAAACATCCTGCCAAGGCCGGGGATGCGTATTTCTTCCGCCTCAACTGCACCGTCGGCTACTACAGTGCGCCCAACGTCAAATCACGTATTCTTGCCGTTCGCTCCTGGTATCCGGGAATGCAGCAAAAAGGTGCCAAACACTAAACCGTATTTACCCGGCGTCACGGAGTGCCGAGAGGACAGGGATGTCATCCTCCTGGCCGAACTCTCTCGCTGCCTCTGCAATCGACTGCGCGGGTTGGTTGCTGATGGCCTGGGTGCGCGCAAACTAGGAGGCGGCTGCCGCAGAACGCCTCCGCTCGAAAAGGAGGACCCGCACTGCTGCGTCGTAAAGGGATTGTCCGCCCGCCGCGGAAAAACCTAAGAAGAGTATTCCTCTCTCCCCACTTCTAGATTATTACGCACCGGGGGGCTTGCGGCAAGACCCGGGCCGTGCTGCATCATCGTCGGCTGAAGCACCAGAACCTACAAAGGGAGGCACGATGAAAGAGCATGCGGTAGTGATTGCCGGAGGCGGTCCAACGGGCCTAATGCTAGCAGGCGAACTGGCGTTGGCAGGCGTCGACGTAGCCATTGTCGAACGCCGCCCTAACCAAGAGCTTGCCGGTTCGCGTGCTGGCGGTCTGAGCTCACGCACCCTCGAGGTATTCGATCAGCGCGGAATCGTGGACCGGTTCCTCGCGGAAGGACAAATAGCCCAAGTCACGGGATTCGCGGTCATGCGTTTAGACATCAGCGATTTTCCCACCCGGCACAACTACGGGCTGGCGCTGAGGCAGAAGCATATTGAGCGCATTCTCGCTGGGTGGGTCAGCGAGCTGGCGGTGAAGATCTATCGCAGCCGTGAGCTAACATGTTTCGCGCAGGATGACACTGGCGTCACCATTGAACTGTCCGATGGAGCGTCACTGTGGGCAAGCTATCTCGTCGGGTGCGATGGAGGCCGCAGTCTGGTCCGCAAAGCTGCTGGCATCGAGTTTCGAGGATGGGATGCGACGACCAGCAGCATTCTCGCCGAGGCCGAGATGGCGGAGGAGCCGCCATTAGGCATCCATCGCACAGCACTTGGTATCCATGCCTTTGGGAGAGAGGTGTACGAGATTCGCGACGGCAAGATAGTCTTTGCCAACGAAGGTCCCATAAACGTCATGGTGACGGAAAAGAACGTCGGCGCCACCACCGAGCCCACGCTGCTCGATCTGAGCGAAGCACTCGTCTCGGTATGTGGAACAGATTACGGAATCCATAGTCTAACTTGGATTTCCAGGTTCACCGACATGTCGCGGCAGGCGTCAGCTTACCGCAAGGGCCGGGTTCTCTTGGCTGGCGATGCAGCACATGTGCATTCTCCGGTGGGCGGACAAGGCCTCAATACTGGTGTGCAGGATGCAGTGAATCTGGGTTGGAAGTTGGCCCAAGTGGTCAAAGGAACATCGCCTGAAGGCCTGCTCGATACCTATCACGTCGAGCGGCATCGGGTTGCGGCCCGCGTCTTGCGCACGACAATGGCACAGGTCGCATTGCATCGCACTGATGATCGCACTGAAGCCTTGCGTGAAATCGTATTAGAGCTCCTTGGCATGGAGGAGCCTCGCAAACGGATCGCTGCCGAGATGTCCGGACTTGGTATCCATTACGACCTCGGCGAGGGGCATCCGCTGGTCGGCCGCCGCATGCCTGACCTCGACCTGGTCACGCCTGATGGTCCTATGCGTGTCTTCACGCTCCTCCAAAATGCGCGGCCAATGCTCTTGAATCTCGGCGCGCCCAGCAGCTTCGACATCACGCCGTGGTTAGACCGCATTAAGTTGGTTTACGCCAAATGTGACGGTCCATGGGAGCTGCCTGCGCTAGGCTTGGTATCCCCTCCAACCGCAGTGTTGATCCGGCCCGATGGATATGTGGCGTGGGTGGGAGACCGAACCCAACCGGACCTCACTGACGCGCTAACCACCTGGTTCGGACCGCCTGCTGCGGCGTAGCGCACCGGCGTCGAGGCTCGTCCTGTCAACTTGCCCGCGTGCCAACAGAATCGGATTCCCATCCGGTTGGCACGCGGACTAGTCTGACACTCTTCTCGTCACTTGGACGTGTAGTCGTTTTACGTTCCCAGTGGACTGGATTTGTAAACACTAAGACTTCTCGATACCGTGCGATTCCACCCCCAGGGCAAAGGCCGCAGCCAATGTTCTCTATATGGAGCATGGCTATAATCATGAATTCAGGATCGGAAGGGCAAGAGAATGGCACAGGATAATGCTTCGATCATCCGCGGCTTTGTGGATGAAGTTATCACAAATGGAAACATCGAAGCGGCAGCGCACTATGTATGGGAAGACGTGGTTGAGCAGGTTCCGCTGCCTGGCCAGGGTCCCGGACTTGACGGTCTGAAAGATATCCTTCGCGCCATGCGTTCCGGTTTTCCGGATATTGTCTTTTCCATTCAAGAGCAAGTCGCGGAACACGATAAAGTAGCCAGTCGCTTTGAATGGACCGGCACCCACAACGGTGAATTTCTCGGCATTCCCGCAACGGGACGGCCTGTACGCGTCTGGGGAGTTGTCATTGATCGCCTGGAGGATGGCCGAATTAAGGACACTCGCATCATTATGGATACTTTTGGCATGATGGCCCAGCTCGGCGTTTTGCCTTCTCCGCCCACACCCTAATACATTCCTCCTTAGCTGCATGACGAGAGGGGGTATAGCGCGATTCGAAAAAGAAGCCGGGCAGGAAGAAGTGCTTGCCAGTTGCAGTGCCAGTGTTGCCTTTTGACCTTGAGGGTGCCTGAGAGATTTACCCCATATCGGCTAAGGCGCCGGTTGCGGGGCCAGTCCATACACGTCGACGCCGCCGTTGTAGTTGGGGACGTAGATTTGGCCGCCATCGACGATGGGCGGGTTGAATTTGTTGAAGAGGAACTGAATATTCCATTGCTGCGAGTCCCAGAGGACGGGGATGGTCTGGCTGCCGTCGGCATTGGTGACCCAGTTATCAGGGTCGTAGACGAGGAGGCGGCCGTTGGTGACGGTGGTGTTGGCGTCGCCGTAAGGGACGGTGCAGAACAGCAGCGCGGTGCCGGCCGTGGATCCGTTGCTGGACATGGAGCAGAAGCCGCCGGGCATCCCGCCTGGGGGATTTGTAACATTCGGCGATGCAAATTCGTTGCCTTGGGCAAGATAGGTGAGCGTGCCGCGAGGTAGCGACCGACCAGGCGTGGAGCTGGCTGTTCTCGCCCCAGGCGAAGAGCACCTGGCCGCGGGTCGGGGCTCATGTACTGCACCGGAGTCATGTGCATGTGGCGCGTTTTGCCCCAGGGAAAGAAGTTCAGGGTGGTGGGATCCTGGGGACAGGGGTTGACGCCGGGCCGGGGTCTTCGGTGAGCCAGACGGGTGGAGTGGCGAGTTTGGCGCAGTTGGTTTTGGCGTTGGCGAAGTCGGCGGGCATGGTGTTGCCGAGGCCTGCGATTTTGGTGACGTAGGCGATGCCGTCTTTGCCGCTGACGATGTAGAAGCCGTAGCTCTCGAGCAGCGCTCCCTGCGCGGAGCCGAGGTCTTCATCCCACCACGCGCCGGGCGTGGCGATGCTGGGGATAGAAGAGCCGGACAGCTTTGCCCTGGGCGTTCTTTGTCTTCACAACGCGCGCGTGTTTCATCGAGGGGGTCATGGCGGCGTTGACGGGGCGGACGGCTTCAGAGGGCGCGCTGATGCCCGCAGGTTTGGTGGCCGCCGGTGCCGTCGGGCCCGGGTAGCCGCCGGGCGAGCGCGCTGTATCGTTGTAGGGCGTGAACCAGCTGACGATTTTGAGAGAAGCGGCCGTCTGGCCGGAGGGCGGCGTGTACTGGATCTTGAGGATCGATTCGGCGAAATCGTTGACGCCGTCGAAGGAGCCGTTGCCGGTGACGCCGTAGAGAAAGCCCTGCGAATCGGCGGCGAGACCCTGGCCGCCCATCCAGATGCCGCCGCCGAATCCCTGCGTGGTGGGCATCGCCGCGGTGATCTGGTTGGTGGCAACGTCGTAGGCGAGGACCCAGCCTGCGGCGCCGGTGCCCAGTTCCTGAATGGTGCCGGAGGCAAAGAAGATGGTCTTGCGGCCGTTGATGTTCGTCATGAGCCAGCGAGCTGCGCTGTTTGCGCATGAAGGCTGACCAGGTTTGCGTGCCGTTGGTGCCATCGAGGAGGACGGGCGCGACGGCCTGGGTTCCGTCTTTCACGTTGAGGACGTACATATAGTGCTTGCCGTTTTGCGGCGTGCCGTCGGGCGAGACCCAGGCAACCAGATAGACGAGCCCGGTGTCAGGGTCGACGACGCCGGTGGAGAGGACGCCCCAATACTGGTTGATCTGGTAACAGTCGATGGTTTGATTGGCCCCGGGGCACATGGCGCCGGGGCCGTTGGGGCCGAGGGAGTCGCTGCCGGTGATGGGTGTGCCGAGGGGCGGGGTTTGCCAGAGCGCGGCGCCGGTGGTGGCGTCGACGCCGCGGACGACGTTTGCCATCGAGGGCAGGATCATGACGTCGTGCGTGGTGCCGTCGGCCAGGGTGACGCCGGGCAGGATGAGGGGCTGTGACTCCACGCCGCGCGCGTCGCCGATAGACAGGGATGGTGGTGATGTAGGGTGATGCCCTTGGCTTTGACGTTGGCTTGGGTGAGGACGGTTTCCTGCTGGTTCCATCCGGAGCGGTGGTTATCCCAAGCGCGGGTGAGCAGCGGGGCCATGGTGGACTGCGCAGGCGCGGATGCGGCGAAGGCGATGACGGAGAGCAGTGCGATGTGGATCTTCATGGATCCTCCCGGGGGTGTGGATGATCCGGTGCGCGGATTCTTACTTTGGTGCCGGGTTCAAATCGAACCTAGGGAGTGAAGATGTTTCACGGTAGCACGGGGCGGTTGGCAAGGCAACCGCCTGCCGGCCGGCAAATACAGATTTGTTATTCATCACTTACGCACCGGAACCCTAGCGTGCCGGAACGATCGTAGCTGGGGGCCATCAGCAAGAGCTTGCCGTGCTGATCGTTCCGATAAGCTTGAGGGAAATACCAGATTGAGCCCTGCGGTTGATAGTAGCTACCGCCGCGTAAGATCCCGCCCCGCGTATGCTCGTCGACATACTCATCCGTCCACTGCCACACGTTACCCACCAAATCCATCACGCCATAAGCACTCGCACCAGCGGGATGGGCATCGACGTCGTCCGGCTGCGTTATCGAACGCCCTTTCACCGGTACAGGTAGAGCGTCGGCTTTCCAGGTATCTCCCCATGGATAGATCCGCGCAGGATTGCCACCCTGCGCCGCATACTCCCACTCCCACTCATGCGGGAGCCGCTTGCCGGTCCACTTGGCATAGGCACGCGCATCTTCGAGCGACACCCAGGTTACAGGCTTGTTAGCCCAGCCCTGAGGAAAAGCGCCGTCTCTCCAGTCGCGTAGAAAGTTCAAACTGTCGGCTGGTTGGTAATGCGTTGCGTCAACGAATTTCTTGAACTGGGCATTGGTGACGGGAAACTTATCCATGTAGAAGGGCGCAATGGTCATCCGATGCTCATGAAAGCGTCGCGGCACATCCTCCCACGGATATTGCACATCCACTCCAACGTCATTGAAACCTTCGATCTCAATACCCTCCACCTTGAAGACATAGTCGCCGCCAGGAATCGCAACCATGCCCTCCGGCGCAGCCGTTGTCTTCCTGGAGGGTGCAATGGCAATCAACTGCTGTGGAAGGGTTTTCCACTCCTCTGAGTAAGAAGACAACGGTTTCTCCGTAATCTTCCTCATATGCGCCATCACATCCTGAATCTTTGCATCCGGTTCTCCGTGGGTAGCGAGAATCGCCCCGAGGCCATGCGCTTCGATGGCGAAGGATAATACTGCCTCGCTCCCCTCGTGCTCCGGCTTCAGTTCAACGCCATGGTAGACGTCAAAATATCGAACCCCGTCCTCTGCTGGAACAGATATCTGCCGTCCGGTCACGTCATATTCGTTGCGGTTCACGATCGTCCACGCGGTCCGCCCGTTCAATGGCCAGCGGCTGGCAAAGACGCCATAGAGATGGGTTGGATAATACGGCTCCCACCCGGGGCTGGTGAGAAAAGCCGCCAACCCTCGCTCCAGTGTGGCCATCTGCCGTGTCTCTTCAGCATTCCTTGGAGTGATGCCGTTCCAGATGCCCCAGACGTTTTCCCAGCTTTCCCATCCGACGCCATTAAAGAATGCGAACTGCAGGTCATCTGTTTTGTTCCGTGCCCAGCGATCCGAGATATTGACCATGTGACGGGTCTCAAGCCACTTGAACTTATCGACCTCGGGGATGAACTGGAACTTGTATTGCCCCCACGTCATCACATTCCACGCCAGAGCCTCATCCGAAGGTGAACCTTCCGGTTCGAAGGCCAGCGGGTGGTCGACATGATCGGCAGCCAGGGAAAATGCGAGCGGCACACCATCCTGAGTGTCGCCATTTATGCCGTCGGCATCGATCGCTTTCATGGTCTCGGCAATCGCCTGCGGCCACGGCTTGCCGGGATCACGGGTTCCTTGATCCCACATCATCATGGGGAATAACACACGCACCCCCCGGCGGTGGAAGTCGTCGACCATTTTGCGGACGCCCTCGAGCCCCCCCGGCATGGAGCGGATCATATCGTGTTGATTGCGGTCATCGATACCCATGTTGGGATAAGTGGGCCAGATGAGAACGGCGTCGATTCCACCGTACCGCTTATCCAGATCGTCAAGGTAGCGATCCACCGTGTACTTGCCCGCCTGCGGATCGTAGAAGTACCGATCCTGCACCATCATCTGCGGCTGAATGAAGCTGGATTGGGTCCACAGCAACTGTGGTACCAGATAGCGAGCATCGTCAAGGCCAGTGCGAATGCGGCGCTCCATGCGCCAGTGAGTCACGTCGTTCAGCCATTCCTGATGCGTGGCCGCTGTGCATGGAGTATATCCGCCTTCCCACGCGCCCCGCAGGGTGAGACAAGCCGGAGCGGGGATCTGTTGCTGAACCGGCGTGTACTTTGAGTCTTGTGCTCCGGCTGCCACCATGGTTACTACCAATGTCGCAGTCAAAGCAGTCGTCCGTCTCTTTATCACCATCTGGTTGCTCCTTCGCTGCTTTGTTCTCAAAACTTCGTTAAAGCTTCGGTAATCCGTGGCGGCTCCCGCCAATGCGAAGAGGCCAAGGGTGGCAGCAAGAGCAAGTGGTAAGTGGGTGCGAAGCTAATCGTCCTCATCACCAGGACAAAACAATGTTACTGGGTGGGGGGCCCTGCGAAGGGCTCAGTCTTCGCCAATTGCAATTCTGTTTTCTGAATCATCTGCAACCACAAAGAATCCGGATCGGAGTTGAATACTGTGGCGGCGTCTGCCGGAAAAACGAACCACGCGCCCAGTTGCGCTTCGGCCCGCAATTGATCTTGCGTCCAACCGGCATATCCCAGGTAAACGTGAAAAGCTCCAGGGTCAGGCCGCGCCGAAATTGTTTGCTCGAAGAGCGCTTTGTCGGAAATCAGATACACCCCACCGAATATGTTCTCAGCCTTCTCCATCTTGGTCGAGGACTTAAGCAATGCAAACACGGCCGAAGGTCCCACAGGGCCCCCGAGATAGACTGGGTCGGAGCGGTCCTTCGCGGCCTCGAGATCAAGAACCCGAGAAAGCGGGACGTCGGTGCGCCGGTTGAGAATCAGTCCGAGTGCTCCTTTTTCATCGTAGCGAACCAGCAGGACCACGGTTCTTGCGAAATCCGGGTCGCCGAGGCTGCGGCTTGCCACCAGCAACTTTCCCACACCCAAATCCTTGGGGTTCTTGAGTTGAACCGGAAGAAATAACGCCGGCAGCAATTCACCTTTCTTGCGGAATGCCTTGAGCCCTCGACTTGGCATGTTTGCCAGCTGACTATCGT
Source organism: uncultured Acidobacteriaceae bacterium (assembly GCA_963844785.1). Classification (GTDB taxonomy): domain Bacteria; phylum Acidobacteriota; class Terriglobia; order Terriglobales; family Acidobacteriaceae; genus PALSA-350. The sequence continues at coordinate 107,604 of CAWJPV010000019.1, forward strand.
ACCCAGGCGATGCAGCAGCGACAGGTACCGGAGCGCGCGACCACGTACTCGGCCTGAGCACATCAACTTCCGCCTTGTAGAAGCTGCCCCTTCCGGCCGCCGCCAAGACAACCATCGTGAACAGGAACCGTTTGCACGTGGACATGAGCGGTATCCTTCCCACAGTAAGGAACTGTGCCGAATTACAGGCTACAACTTTGCTCGCCGCAGCGCTGTGGCATACTACCTGGAGACCAATGTTCTGGTGCCCATCCGCAGCGTCGCCGCCAACAGCAATCAGCCTGGCGCCCAATGCGTGCGCACCACGCTCACGCCGCCAAGGCCCTGGACTTCCCTCCGGGCAGCCCTCGGTCACAATATGCATCGTGCCGTGCCCCGCCACCCATGAGGAGTAAGCAACGACTATGAAAGATCGGGCTCTGGTGCTTGGTGGAGGCGGGGTAGCAGGAATCGCCTGGACAACTGGTTTGCTCTTCGGCCTCAGCGAACACGGCGTTGACCTGCGCACGGCCGAAATGATCGTGGGCACTTCCGCTGGTTCGGCCGTCGCTGCCCAACTCAGCAGCGGCTTGTCACTGAAAGATCTGTTCGATCGCCAGGTTGAACCTGCGCAGCAGACCCGAGAGCTCGCGCCCCGCGCCCGCCTGTTTAAATTGCTTGAACGCGCTCTCTTGAAGGCCAATAATTCCCGTGATCGATCGGAACATACACGGCACATCGGACGATGGGCATTGGAAGCACCAACGGTTACAGAAGCAGAACGGCGTGCCGTCATTGCCGAGCGTCTGCCGAGTCACGCGTGGCCAAGCAGCATGCTTCTGATCGTGGCTGTAGATACGGAATCGGGAGAGACCAAAATATTCGATCGCCTCTCGGAAACAAGTCTGGTCGACGCGGTGGCTGCCAGTTGCGCCGTACCCGGCATATGGCCTCCTGTCACTATCGATGGACGGCGCTACATGGATGGCGGCGCGCGTTCGTCAGATAATGCCGATCTGGCCCTCGGCTATGCCCGCACCGTCATCGTGTCCCCCATGGGTACGGCGCGCCCTGAAATTACGGGAGAGAGCCTTGAACAACAAGTGGAGACATTAAAGAGCGCCGGGGGAAAGACCTACTTAGTCGAACCAGACCAGGCCTCGAAGTATGCTATAGGTCTCAATCCGCTGGCGCCAGAGACGCGCACACCCGCAGCCAGAGCGGGACGCAGTCAGGGCCACGCCATCGCAGAAGATGTTGCTCTCTTTTGGTCTCGCGCAAAGTAACCAGGCTTGTTTCTCGCAGACGCGTGAAATGACAGGAATGTGACAACTTATCCGCATTCCGGGCGGGCGATTCCTATGTTATCCAGCCGTTTGAGCGCCATGGGTCAAATATAACTGCCGAGTAGGCGGTCACTCCCCCGGAACTCGGACAGTTCGAGGTTTCTCTGCCTGGATTGGTCAATGAGCGACTCGGCGATTTATCGGCAACTGAGAAAGCTTACGTCTCAAACGCGAAAATCCGCTTCCAGTCTCTCTTCATGCTGATCACCGGCCATCCCTTCGCTTTCGCTTCGTCGTACAGTGCCTGCGTAAATGTTCCTACCTTGCTATCTGGTAACTCCAGGGCAGGACCGTAAGCATACTCGCGATCCTGGTCGTCATGCAGCACCAACATCGCCAGCCGTTCCCCGTCTCCGGACTTCGTGTACTCAAGCATCTCCCGGTCCCCTATCGAATTGCCAAACGCGGCCTGGGGAATCCTCCCGATCATCAAGTGGATCCCTTCCGGCTTGCCCGCATTGTCGTTGTTCAGAAGCAGCTTGGGATCCTTGGTCAGAATTGGATTCCCCATCGCGTCGTAGCCGAAGCTAATGCCGCCCATACTTCCCACTACCTGTTCCAGTGGCACACCGTAGACCTTATCGCAATACGCACGTACAAAATCCTGACCACCACCGGTGACGAAGTAGGTCCTGAATGCGTTGGCGCGCAGATACGCCATCACTTCGAGCATTGGCTGGTAGGTCAATTCCGTGTATAGCCTCTTCCAGCGCGGATCTCGCGCGGCTGTGATCCACTGCTGCACCTGGTCGTGAAAGGTTTCAACGGTCATGCCCGTGAGCGTCGCCTCGAGGATTTTATAGAGGTCCGGAATTGGCAGCTTAGCTATCGCCGCCCGGTCGCCAGACATCACTGTCTTGAAGGGCTCCTCGTTGGCCAATTCCGGCTTTGCCTTGACCAAGTTGGGCACCCGATTCAGGCAGTAGACCACCTGGGTATAGATGGGCTGCTCTACCCATGTCGTACCGTCCTGATCGAAGCAGGCAACCCTTTCCGCTGGGGGGACGAATCGCCCGCTCGAAGAACTGGTCGTGACGCGAACGAAGTTCAGAATGGCCTGCTTGGCCGCGCCCTCGTTCCACGAGGGCAGCGGATCCTGACCCTGTGCAAGTGATTCGGGTGGGAATAAACTCTCGACACCTATCGGAACCAACGTCGCTGCCGTTGTCACCAGTCCCATCTGCAGCAGTTGACGTCTCGATACTTCCATCTGAGAGCGTATCTTCATCCGAACCTCCCTACATCGGATCGCTGCCCATCGTCACCCGATGGGTGATCTGTAGATCGTTTTTGTCAGTGCTTCAACGGGATGGAATGCAATTTTGTCATCGCGGTACCGTAGGTTCCGAGGTGATAAGCAGGTCGGGTGTGGGCTTAATCAATATGTTGCCAACGCTAACCGCTTCCAAACTGCATTGTTATCGCAACCATCATGGCTCCCATCGGGAGCAGAAACAGTAGGTTTTACTCAACCATCTTCAAGATCGTCTCCTCTCTTCGAGCCCGATCCTCTGTTTCGCGCGGACAGAATCTGCGCGGCTTGGCGAATCGGGACATATCGCGCGCACGATTATGTTATGGATCAAGGGCGAAATAAATCACCTGTCACTAGCGACAGTCCTAACAACAAATCGTCTGATTCCGCGTACGGATTGCTCGGATGACGGTTAAACGGCAATCCGGTTCAGCTGTATCAGCCTGCGAGCCAAGCTAAGTTTCCGAAGGCGCAACCGAAAGCAATGAAGTCTCAATTGTTGACAACAATCGTTCTCAATTCGCTGAGGGAGGCTCGATGTGATCGATCACCAGCACTGGCACCGGGCCCTTGCCGGATTCAAGCTTGAGGCCGAGTTGGTCCTGAATAGCCGTGAACAGGCCTGGCGGGGCGTTGGGATCGGGTTCGCCGTTCAGCAGTGGAGTTGCTGCATCGTCAGGCGTCCAGCGGAGAGTCAGATCATAGCGGCCTGTCAGGCCTGTCTTGTTCACGATTACCCGGCCCTGCGACTGCGCAAGTTCGCGGGCGAGCAGGCCGATGGTGTCGTCGCTGCCCTGGACGTGAATGCGAGAGCGACCGGTATCGATGGTAGTGCCGCTGTGGTCGGAGGGTTGGAATCTTGCGCCACCCTTGGCAAGAACCAGATTGTAGACCGGAAGCACGCGCGTCTCTTCGTGTGTGGCGAGGAAGAACCGCTCCTTGAGCAACTCCCGCACCATCACCTGCTTCTGCTGCGCTGCATTTCCATCCGGCATAGCCTTCAGCCGCGCATCCACCTCGGGGCTCGATTTCGCATCGATGTCGTACATCGCCGAATCGAGCCACCCAGGACCGCCCACGATCTGGGACTTCGGCAGATTGTAGGCATACTGGATCAGGTCGCGAATGGAGAGATTGCCGGTGCGGAAATGGCTCTCGTGAATATCGTTCCAGATGTGATGATGTCCGTCTGTGGAAGGCGCCGACAGATGGACGGACGCTACATCGAAGGTGGGTGTAGCAGTGGGATGATCTACCGGAGGCGCAACAGACTGGGGAACCGGCGCGCCGGTCTGGGCGAAGACCACTCCCCAATCATCTCCCCGCGACCCGGAAGTGGTTCCCCCAATGATGCTGACGGTCGCCAAAGTAAGTACGGTGACGCGCTGCATAGGCATCGAGGGCACGAGAAATTGTACGACGGACGGCGCCGGCGGTAATCGCCACGAGCGGAGAACTCAAACTCATTCGACATAGGATTGGCTCGCCCCGATCCCTCGTCAGGCTCCCACAGAACAAGCTTCCAGCCGGTAGGTCGGCTCCAGAATCCCCGTCTCCGGAAACACTTCATCTCCTGTATAACGGAATCCCAGCTTCAGCAGCACCTTGCGCGAGGCCACATGCCCGGGGTGATGACCCGCAAAGATCGCCTTCGCCCCTAGCCGCCCGAACCCATACTCGATCGCCGCCCTGCCGGCTTCGACCGCCAATCCCTGCCGCCAGAATTCCGGCCTCAGGTGGTATCCCAGCTCCGGAATCCTCTCCTCAATCCGCCACGGCCGCAGCCCGCAAACTCCCACATGCCGCCCGTCCGCAAGTAGGAAAATCGGCCAGTACTGCATCCCAAACTCGAGCTGCGTCGCCATCTCACGTTCCAGCCGACCGCCAACCCTATCTGGGGTGTACGGCCCCCCGAACAGCCCCGTCACTCGCACATCCGTCCACAACTCCATCGCCAGCGGCAAATCCTCCTTACGCCAGGCGCGAAACCCAAGCCGCTCGGTAGAGAGAAAATATTCCGATCTCATTGCGCCTTTCCTGGCTGCCAGATTTCCCCGACCCAGGCTCATATGCGAGGGTTCTTAGGGCTCGAGAAGATCATAGTTCCTGCTCTTCCGAAACATTCATGCGAATCGCGGCACAGCCTCCTATGGCGATGGATAGGCGATCTTTCGCGCATGAGCTATGGCATGTACCTGGCGCACATCATCGCGCTCAACGCCATTCATGCCCGCGTGGCACCCATAATCGGGAATGCGTTTGTGCGCATTCCGGCGACGCATTCACCACTTTTCTCATTACTTATCTCGGGGCTGCTCTCGCTGTTGCCGGGGAGCAAATACCTCATCGGCTAAGGCGCTCAAACATCGGTCGCTCGGCCTTTTTGGCGAGTTTGAGAAGCACGAACCTCGAGCGCGGCCGGTCCTCTCAACTCCATAGAAAATTTTCTTTCCTTCGCTCCAACTCGCCCCACACCAAAATCGTCCAACATCCAATATTGTTTCCACGCGAGGTCCCGTTTGGAGCCTTCAGGCATCACCGCCCCCGCCGAGTCCCCCGTCTCCGCCACCACTCCGCCCGCTCCCTGGAGCCCCGCCACCCGCCTCGGCTTCCGCATCGCCTTCCTCTACTTCTTCTGCTTCATCTTTTTCGATAGCAACGGAACCCTCTTTCAAGCCTTCCCAGTCGTCGGCGGCTGGATCCAAGACAAGCTCAACTGGCCCTTCAACCATCTCTCCGAGTTCATCGGCCAGCATCTCTTCCATCTCACCGGCATCGCCGCCCACTGGCACCCCAGCGACTCCGGCGACACCACGATGAACTGGATCCAGAACGGCCTCTTGTTCATTTTCGCCCTGGCCGGCGGCATCCTTTGGACCGTCATCGCCCATCTCCGGAACAACCGTCGCACCGAGTACCGCACCCTCCACGCATGGCTTCGTTTCTTCCTTCGCCTTACCTGCGCCATGTTCATGGTCATCTATGGCTCGGTCAAGGTCTTTCCGCTTCAGATGCCCCCGCCCTCCATCGCCATCCTCAACGAGGCCGCCGGCAACATGGCTCCGATGACCTTCCTTTGGAACCTCATCGGCCTCAACCCCGTCTACGAGATCATCTGCGGCTCAGCCGAGGTCCTCGGCGGCATCCTCCTTTTCTATCGCCGCACATCGCTCGCCGGCGCCCTCTTCTCCACCTTCGTGGTCAGCAACGTGGTCCTTTACAACTTCTGCTACGACGTCCCCGTCAAGCTCTTCGCCGTCAACCTGCTCCTCGGCTGCATCTTCCTCGCCCTGCCCGACGCCCTCTCCCTCTGCCGCTTCTTCTGGAGCCACAAACCCGCTGCGCCCACCGCCATGTGGGTTCCCCCTACTAGCCGCCGCGCCGGGCGCATCGCCATCCTCATCACTGAGATTGTCTTCGCCGCCGCCTTCCTCCTCGTCCGACCGATCTTCTTGACCATTGGCTGGCACCACCAACAAGTCGCGCTCCGCACGCCATCCCCTCTGGTCGGCGCCTGGCATCTCGACGCCACCCACCCAGCCTCCAGCGCCTTCATCGACCCCGAAGGACTTCCCATCACCGACCTCTACGTCGCCCCCTCCAGCCGCGCCTACACGCGCTCCACAGACGGCGAGCTCTGGCTCTCCATCGTCAATCTCAACCCCAAGCAACACACCGTCGGCATCGGCTGCTACTTCATTAGCGCCCCCACCAACTACGCCTGGCAGCTCTCCGACCCCAACCACCTCATTCTCACCTCGGTCCCACCCGGCCCCCCCAAACCCGACCCCAAACACAAGCCCGCCAAACCCGCCGCGCCCTTCACCCCCGCCGTCCTCACCCTCACCCGAACCCCGACGCCCGACCACTACCCGCTCCTCGAGCGCGGCTTTCACTTCATCAGCGAATGGCGTTACGAGCGTTAGCCCCCGGGAAAGCCCCCCGGGCATTCATGCGCAGCTTCATGCAACGCCGCTTGGGTACTGATTTCTCCAGAGGGCGTGAGCCAATTCCGAGTTGTTAAACAACTTGCTGCGGGATTCTCTGTGCACTCGAACGGGACTCTCCTGTTGAGCGCGGCAGGACCCGGCTTGAGCCCTGTGCAGTGAGCCCTGCAGCGTTCCGTTCGGATGGTCGCCGACCCGGAAGTTGGGCTTTCGCCTCGATAACTTCAGGGTTGCCCGTTATCCATCCGAAACCCAGAGGAATGGAGGTGCTGGGATGCACTGGGCGCTCGCTGAGTGCATCGGAGATTACGCGCTTGCCGAGACCCAACAGAAGCTCAGGACCAATTGCTGGAAGCGCGGCCTCCTCGTCGTCGCGAAACACGCCGGGACGTCTGACCGCGTCTTGCCCTTATCGGGCAGCGATGCGTGTTGCTAGCCCGGATAGCCAATAAAGCCAGACCACGAGCGAGATGATGGAAGCTAGAGTTGTCATCGAAACAGTGGACGCTACCATCATTTCCTCGCAGTGATATTCTCCCGCAAGAATGTAGGCTGTCTTGGCTGTTGGTACTGCGCCGCAGATTACGGCCGCAATGGTGTAGAGGGGGTCGAGCCCCAGGCACACGCTCAATCCGTACACGATCAGAGGCATGATGACGAGTTTGACGGCCGAGAGCAGCGAAGCTCGCCCGATATTGGCGCGCAATCCATCGATCGACAACCCCAGTCCGATGGCGAACAGAGCACAAGGCGTGAGCGCATCGGCCAGGATGCCCAAATAGGCGGTGACAGGCCCAGGCATGCGGAGACCGAGGACCGAGCAAAGCATGCCGATCAGGGTGGATAAGACCATCGGGTTAAACACGACATGCTTGACTGTGACCATCGGGGCCGTGCGTAAGCCATGCGCATCCCGCTGACCAATTTCTAGTAAGATAACGGCTGCTGGAAACATCACAACGGCCACGAATACCGTGGCGATCGCCGCCGGCAACACGGCGCGCGGACCATAGATCGCCTGCAGGACGGGTAAGGCGACGAAGCCGGTGTTGGTCATCGATGCCGCCATGCCATGCATCGTTCGGCTTGCGAGACTTCCGGAAACACGAATGCTCATGATGCCGAACACGAGCAGGAAGCAGAGGACGGAGCCGCCGCCGAAGGCAACAAGAAAGCGCGAATTGATCAACGAATGACTTGGTTCTTGCGCAATTGTGACGATCAGCAATGCCGGCATTGCGATGTTATAGGCGAAGTGAATCAGTCCGTCGGACAACGCCCGCGACAAATAGCCCGTATAGCCAACGATCCAGCCAGTTACGATCACTGCAAACACAGGTAGGATAAGGCCAGCGATCTGCATCGAGGATGTCTCAGGTTGACTCTCCAACAGTTGCATGGAGAGCAAGGTGCAGTCAATATAACCCTAGGATTTAAGCTCTGTTCGGTGCCGAGCAGCACCGCCTTGTTAACAGTTAGGCTCTGGATCCTCATTTTGTCAAAGATGAGCATTGGCTCTTGAGGCATGGGCAAACGATGTGCCTAGCCAAATACCGTCCCTGATGTTCTGCCTAAAGCCGGTATCGGACATCGGCCAATAGCAACGACCTTCCGCAGGCCTGAACTATCAATCTACGACAATCGCCTGCCCGGTGATGAATGCAGCATCGTCGGTTGTCAAAAATAGATCTGAACTGAGCCCGGATGAGCTTCGTGGTCTGGAAGTGGCGCTTAAGAAGGTCGGCAAGCGCGCTGCGCGCTCACAAGGGCAAACCTGGCTTGAGTCCCATGTTGTTTGGGGCTTTTGGACGGGTTAGAAACAAAAAACGTTTACCACAGTAGCGACTTGCACCGATCAGGATCGCCAAGAGACCGGAAGACGTGAAAAAATTAGTTAGGGCTGCAGATGAACTGCCATGAACGTGGATGACCTACAGCGTTTTCCATTGGCGTTCATCCACATCCAATGGGGGTACCCACTGGATGCGCGCTGGGAGGACTACGAGATGCGGAAAGGGTTTACCAGAGAACCACAACGGGACGAGCCTGCGACGCTAGCCAAGAACTACATCACGCGGAGCGGGCTGCAGCGCCTCAAAGATGAGCACCGGTTTCTGCTCACCAGAGACCGCCCGGCCGTGGCGGAGATGGTGGCGTGGGCTGCCAGCAACGGCGATCGCAGTGAAAACGCCGACTATCAGTACAACAAGCGGCGGCTGCGGCAGATCGATGGGCGGATTCGCTTTCTCACCAAGCGAATCGAAGCCGCGGAAGTGGTGGACCCGGAAGCTCCGAGAACGGGGCAGCGGGAGACGAGGGCGTTCTTCGGAGCGACCGTGCGCTATGCCAACGCGGCGGGAGCAGAGCGAGTGGTGAGCATCGTAGGCACGGACGAGGTCGATCTCAACCGCAACCACATCAGTTGGGTGTCACCTCTGGGGCGCGCGTTGATGAAGTCGGCAGCGGGTGACAGCGTAGTTCTCGAAGCGCCGGGCGGCACAGAATACCTGACGGTGCTGGAAGTGCGTTACGAGCGCATCTCTGTGGAACCGTTCCGTGAACCAGCTGGATCCCAGCCCTCGGCAAAGGGACTCCCTCGCCGACCCTCACCTGACGAAGAAGAGACGGCACAGGTCGTGAAAGAGCGACGACCGGAATAGAGCGCTCCCTGCTAGGCAAGCGACAAGATGAGTTGAGTCCTCATAAACGCCCGACGTCTATCCGGCTCGATGAGCGCATTGGCCACCAACCCGAACTTACGTTGCGGGACCTATCTTTCCACCATTGGTCTTCAATCCAATAAAGCTGCAGGTGGGAATTCTGGGTAATTCAAATCCACGAAAAATTCGACTTGCAATGTACTAGTACACTAGTACATTATTGTTGACAGTAGGCTAGGGGGACGGAAACGAAAATCAAACAGTAAAGGAGTCTCGTTCGTATGAACTTTACACGTCCTTTCCAGGTGGTCTGCCTCGTAGTCTCCATGTCTGTTTTCTCCGTTGCCCAGGGCCCGAGCAATCAAGCCCCGGCTAGCCGGCAACTTGCCAGATGGTTGGCAGCATATGACGGGGCGGATTGGGATGCCTACCTCACGTTTCTGAAAACGAATTTCGTGACTCCACCCGGGCGCGGGTACCTGGACCCAGCTTTACGCGATAGCACTGGCGGGTACGATCTGGAAAAAATAGAACGTGAAACTCCCACCGAAGTGACGGCACTCATACAAGAGCGGGCCGCTGACGGTTTCGCGCGACTGGTTCTGGAAGTCGAACCCGGAGAACCACATCGCATCTTAAAACTAAACGCGAATCTCATCGAGCGGCCGGCTGAGTTTGCCCTACCTCACATGAGCGATCAGCACCTGGTCGCGGCGTTGCGTAAACGACTCCAAGCTGAAGCGGCTTCGGGCAGGTTCTCCGGCGTCGTATTAGTCGCTGAGGAAAGCAAGCCTGTCTTTGCCCAGGCCTATGGGATGGCTGACCGGGAACACAACTCGGCCAACACCCTCCAGACCCGCTTTTCCCTCGCATCCATGAATAAGATGTTCACGGCTGTGGCACTGATGCAGCAGGTGCAGGCCGGGAAAGTGGGGCTCGACGATCCCTTGGGGAAATATTTGACTGACTACCCGAACAAAGATCTCGCAGCCAAAGTGACGATCGGCGAGTTGCTGACCAACACGGGTGGCACTGGCGATATCTGGGGACCGGAATTTGATAAACATCGCCTGGAATTACATACCGTGCAGGACTACATACATCTCTATGGCAGTCGGCCGCTGAGATTTGAGCCAGGAAGCCGTTGGGAGTACAGCAACTACGGTTTCATTCTGATTGGGGCCGTTATCGAAAAGGTAAGCGGCGAGAGCTATAGCGATTACGTGCGCGAGCACGTCTTTGAGCCGGCAGGAATGACCTCAACGAGCTCAGGAAT